>JALNLA010000008.1 GCA_023267975.1 Candidatus Terraquivivens ruidianensis | reverse complement strand
TATCGGAGAGTCTACCCGCGACCGGTGAAAAGATAGCCATCACGGCAGGCTGGGTGAGCAATATCATACCAGCATCTTGGGGACTAAGTCCTTTCACGTTTTGTAGATAAAGGCTCAGCAGATAGCCTACGGCAAACGTTGCGCTGTAGTTTATCAATGCTGCCAGATTGGAGAATGCGAACGTCAGGTTTTTTCTGAAGAGGCTTATGTTGATTACAGGGCTTTTTGTCCTAGATTCCCAGACGATGAACACCATGAGACCTAAAACGCCTATCAGAGTTAAAAATAAACCAAGCTCGTATGGAAGCAAAGAAGTACCGTACATCAAGGCAACGAGCATAGAGCCGTATACCATGGAGCCGATCAAGTCGAACCTTTCGCCCTTTGCCTCAGCCCACTCGCCGTCTAATTTCCAAAAAATAACGATGATAGCCGTCAGGCCAACAAGTGCGTTTAGGATGAAAAGACTCCTCCAGCCGAGGTTTTGGGTCATGAAGCCGCCTAGAGACGGGCCTAGCGAAAGCCCTAGATAGATTGAGGCGGCGTTTATGCCAAGGGCCCTCCCCCTCTCACCGATAGGGAATACTGAAGTCAGTATGGCTGCGGCAGTGGCAAATATCATCGCACCACCAACGCCCTGAAATGCCCGATAGAAGACTATCAAGATAGGTGAGGTGGACGTGGCTGAAAGGAGTGAAAAAATCGTGTAAACTATTAAGCCGTAGACGAAAACCCTTTTTCTTCCGTATAAGTCTGCAACCCTACCGAATGGGACGAGGAATGCCGCGGCCGTTAGAAGAAACGACATGGCGACCCAGTTCATGAGGATGACATCCATGGCGAACTCTTTTCCCATCGAAGGCAGGGCGACGTTTATGGAGGAGCCCATGAAAGGTGTGACGAAGGACCCTAGGGTGGTAACTAGCAACGCAACCCTCTTTTTCGGATAATCCCCCATTTCAAGCCACAGGAGATTCTCGCAGGTATTTATCGATTGTTTCCGGATACCCTACTTGCTCTCTATAGCATCCTTGATCTTTTGTATTCCCTTAGCGAAATCCTCCGCGGTTATCCCCGGCGTCTGTGTACCCGTTTCCTGGTAGAATTTCCTAATCCTTCCAAGCACCTCGTTCATGTCTAACGGAGAGCCTTTTAGCATCTCCTCGAGCTTAACGATGTTGTTTTCTGGAATCATGAAAAAGTCGCCAGATATCAAAACGTACGACAGCCTATCATCGACGACCTCGGCCGTGATTCTAATCAGCTTGCCCGTCTTGTACGTCACCTCGACCAGTTTAACAGACGAGGACACCTTAACAACCCTGCCGTCCGCCAACCACCCGTACCTCCCCTCTGGCATGTAGAGCCATTCGATGGACAAGTGTCTGGGCTTAACCTCGTTCTCCCATACCTCGAGCTCCTCCTTCGAGGGTTCCGCTTTCTCGAGCCCGATTCCGAGCAGCTCCCTGTAACCTTCCGATATGAGCCTCTTAATTTCTCCGAGCTCCGGCACGTAACCCAGCTCATTCTTCAACGACGTTACCCACTCCCTCATGCTGCGGGCCATTTTGTCTTTGAATTTCTCGTCTGGAACCTTTAGAATTCTGCACATAGATTCGTAGTCCAAGTCGAGTATTATGTTGCCCACGAGGATGACCGCGTTGTTCCCGAATGCACCCGCACCGTTGCCCGATATCTTTTTACCCCTGACTACAACATCGTTGATTGGCTTAAACTCAGCCGGTAGGCCTAGCTTCCGGTATACATATACTGTCACGCTTAAGAATTTCTCGAAAAGCCTTTCCACGTTTGATGGTATAAGTTTGTCGTCCTTTCTTGCTACGACTTGGTAGAAGAGCTGGTTGCTGTCGAGATAGACGGCTCCGCCTCCCTGCATCCTACGGATTATCGGCAAGGACGCCTGTCTGCAGTATTCTACGTCCACCTCCTTCTCAAGTTCTTGATGAAACCCTATACAGACGTAGGGGTTTTTCGGAATTACCAGTATAAGCGTGTTCGGTACTAAGCCTTCATCCAGAGCCTTTGCGGTAGCTTCATAAAACGTTTGGGCCATCAAGTGGTCTGCTACGCCTAGGTCCAGTAGCCTCCATTTAGCCATGGCTTACTCATTAGGAAAAACCCAAAAACTAAAAACTTTTATGGTTAATGCAGATGTTTTCCAACGTAGAGAAAAAATAAACCTAAAGTAGGATGGTATGCGAAAGCATGGCGTGGTGAACGGAAGTGCTGATAGGCATAGTATCCGATACCCACGACAATCTAGATAGAATAAGGAGGGCGGTTCAGGTCTTTAAGGAGCGAAATGTTGAACTCGTCATACATTGCGGGGATTGGATAGCGCCGTTCTCGGTTAGAGAGTTTAAGGGGTTAAAGGTCATGTCGGTGCTCGGTAACAACGACGGAGACCTGCTTTTGTTGGAAAAAACTTTGAAGGAGATAGGCTCCAGTCTGGAGGGCAGGTTTGCCTCGATTGGCTTGGACGGTAAGAAGATAGCCGTCATTCATGGAGAGTACCCTGAGCTTGTGGACGCGCTTGTAAGGAGCGGGATGTACGACGTCGTAATTCACGGGCATACGCACAAGCGCAGGTGCGAGAGGTTTAACGGTACGCTAATCCTCAACCCAGGATGGGATTCCGTCATAGTTTACGATGACTTAGCGGACACGGTAGGGTTCGTCGGAACGTAGGTTTGCGGTAATCGAAAGGCTTAAATCCAGAAAGTTAATAAACAAATCATGCAAAAGGAAAGACCTTTTGGTGTAACGATTCTAGCGATACTTGAAGTTATAGGTGGGTTAGTGCTCCTTGGTACCGGAGCGAGCCTTGGAGTAGTTGGAATGATGGTGGGTGCGGTTCCTTACGCAGGTTGGTTTTTCGGTCCAATAATCTTCGTCTTCGTAGCCATACTCGTGATTCTCGGTCTGCTTTCTTTCGTGATAGCCTACGGTCTTTGGACTGGTAAAGGGTGGGCTTGGGCGATTGCTTTAGTGTTAGCGGTCATCGGCATAATAATCAACCTCTTCAGCCTTCCTGGAGGCATAATAGGCATAATCATCGACGTAATCATAATATACTACTTAACGCGCCCACACGTCAAAGCCTTCTTCGGAAAAGCTCCTACTCCGCCTCCACCGCCGCCCCCGCCACCTTAGATGAGCGGTCTGCTAAGTCTCTGAATGTACTGGTAAAGTTCCTTCGCATAGTTAGACAGAGCGTCGAGCCTCTTTGACATCTCATCTACCTTAACCTCTAACTTTACGACCCTTTCCCTTAAGTCGGCAAGTTCCCTCTCCACGCTCATGCGAATTCGAAGAAAAGAGAGCGATGGTCCCTTACTTAAGCTTTTTATGCAGTCGTAGACGCTAGCCTTACTTTGCGGCCTCCTCGTTAGTCTTATTCTCTGCGCTTTCTTCGGCTCTTCTGACCGTGAGCGTCCCATCCTCCGTGAGCCTCACGATTACCTTGCTACCCTCGACCAACCCCATCTTCTCTGCAACCTCCGCAGGTATGCTTATCCTCCTACCAGAAAGCACCTTCTGCAACCTATCGACGACGAACATCCTCTCAGGTTTTTGCTCCGGCTCCTTTACCTTCTCACCCTCACAGGATGGTTCTTTGGAATCAGCCTTTGCGGCCTGCTCTGGTTTTTTTGTCATCACTTTCTTAAAGAACCCAGAAACTCTCGTGAAGACGAAGCCCGCGATTCCTGCAGCCTGAGCTATCGCGACCCAAATCACTATGGTCTTCTCCCAGCTGGCAATGGCATATTGTTGGCTCAGGGCCTTGTATCCCTCTTCGCTTTCCTTCAACGACTTCTGTAGGCTTCCTATCTTTTCCAGAGCGCTTTCATACCTTGCCTGAAGATCTTGGTACGTCTTCTTCAACTCATTGTATAGCGTCGTGAGCATCGTGTAGTCCTTGCTGAGCGAGTTGTAGTCGGAGCTGAGGGATTCGTACTTCTGCCTGAGGCTTTCCTCAGACTTTAGTAGCGAGTCGTACCTATCTTGCAGGACGGCGTATTCTGAAGATAGGTCGAGATAGCTATTACGGACTGATGAGAGTTCGACCTCAAGCTTGGATAACCTCTCCTTCAGCTGCGCGTTGAGCGTTTCGGCTGAGGTAAGCTTGTATTTAAGAAGCTCATTTTCAAGCTCCAGCTCGTTAATCAGCTTGTTAAGTTTCGAAATATCATCCTTAAGCCTATTTACTTCTGACCTGAGCGTTTCAACGGTGCTCCTTAGGCTCGAAACCTCGGATTGGAGTGTGCTTATCGTTGACTTTGCAGCGTCAAGCTCAGCTGTCACTTCCGAGTAGTACTTGCTCCTGACGCTCGCCATGTAAAACTCTTGGAGTAAGCTTCCGCTCGCGTAGGTGACGGTAATCTTCGCAGATACAAGTGTGCCGAGCGTCGAGGGCGGACAAAGCGTCAACACGCCGCTATACACTAAGCCAGGCCCGCCTGTGAAAGATGTCACTAGGTAAGCGTCGTACAGCGTCATGGTGGACGTATCTGCGTGGTAAACGACCTTTAGGTGCACGTTAAGGTTCGATACGGCCGCTAACGCCGTAACGTCAACCCTGATGCTGAAGCATGTACTCGGCTTCACTTCTGTCGGATAGCTCAGGTCTATCTTGACGGAGTCGTCGTTTATGCTCATCGTGAAGGCCTCCGCATGGATGCTCGGTATAAAGAGCGCTAGCGTTAAGAGTAAGGCAAGGACGTACCAAGGTTTGCTCAAGCTTGAGCACCCTACCTCTGCTTTTCATCTGTAGCGCATATTAATTTTACCCTACAGGGCGCTACGCCCGTTACATCCCTATCCAGGCGCTTACAGCCCTTCCTATTATGCTGAGTATCGGAGCGTTGACGAACCCCAAAACGATGACCAGCAGCAGTAGGATGTTCATGGGGAACACCATGCTAACGGGTGCCTCCTTTACCCCTTCATGTTTGGGCTCCAGGAAGAAGATGGCCCTAACCATCCTAAGATAGTATGCGGCCGTGATGGCGGTTGCTACTATGGCGATGGACGTCAGCAACGTCGTACCGGACATAAAGGTCCCGGAAAATATCATCCATTCACTCGCGAAACCTCCCAGCGGCGGTGTCCCGGCTATCGATAGTCCCGCCACAAGCATAACTATGGCTGTGACGGGCATCTTGGAGGCTAAGCCGCCGAGCTTCGACACGTCCCTCTCTTTAACTTCGTGTATTAAGGCTCCGGCACCCATGAAGAGTAACCCTTTGGCAAAGCCGTGATTCAGAACGTGGAAAAGGCCACCAGAGATGCCAACCGGTGCGAGCGATGAAAGGCCGAAGAGTATGTAGCCCATCTGGCTGACGCTACTGTAAGCCAAAAGCCTCTTAACGTCGTTCTGGACGAGTGCCATGATGCCTCCCCAAAGCATTGTTACGACCGCGAGGGGCATAAGCCAAGCCGACATCTCGAAGACTGCCGATGGCATGAGGCCAAGGAGTAGCCTTGCGAAGGCATAGACACCAGTCTTTATCATGACGCCGCTCAGGAGGACGCTTATCGGCGTTGGCGCCTCAGCATGGGCGTCTGGAAGCCACGTGTGGAACGGAAAAACGGCCATCTTAACGGCCGCCCCTATGAATACCAACACTGCTATGCCCAGCAGCGACGCCCTATGGATCTCGTAGGCACGGGAAACGTTTTCTAAGAGCGACGACATATCCATGCTACCGAATATGGAATTCAGCCAAGCTATGCCGAGCAGCATGCAAAGGGCACCGGCATGCGTGAAGATGAAGTACTTGAAGCCTATGAGCCTCGGGTTGCCCGTTCCCCAGTAAGCTATGAGGAAGTAGGATGGGATGAGCATGACCTCCCAAAATATGTAGAGCATGAATAGATTCCAGGAAAGGACGACGCCCATCATACCCGTTTGGAATATTTGGAGCAAAGGATAGTAGATTTCTAACCTACTCTCGTGCTCCATGTACCTATGCGAGTAAACGCTAGCCAAAAAGCCCATCAAGGATATGAGCAAAGCGAATGGATAGCTTAGGTTGTCCAGCATAAAGTTCAGGTTGAGGCCGAACGCCGGTATCCAACTGTACGCTTCGTAGAGCTGCTTGCCAGCCATTATCGTTGGTGCCTGGTAGAGGATTATCAGGAACGGTATGAGGCAGGAAACGTGACACAGCACGGCTCCGCGCTTCCACGAGTGCCTGCCTAATAAGTAGGTCAAGGGCGAGGCAAGTAAGGGTAGGAGCACGCTGACGAAAAGCAAGTAGTTTGTCCCCGTCATACAAGAAGACCTCCGAAAAGCAGGATTAAGAATATTGCCAAGAGTATTGCGATCCCTAGGGCGTATCCGCTGACGTTTACGTTGCTGCTGCCAGTCTGCAGGTACCTAAAGGCCTGAACGAAAGACTGTGTCGCCCTAGCCAACGCGTAGTTGAAACCATCTATGACCTTCTCCTCGACGTACCTCCTGATTTTTGACGATAGCCAAAGCGTTCCGTCCACGAAGAACCTATAGTATACGTGGTCGATATAGTACCTGTTAACCAGCAAATTGTGAAGCGCGGAGCCAAGCCCACCCCTTCTCAGATTAATTGGGTTGATGAGCGGCGTGCCCCTTAGCGTTGCAGAAAGGTAAAAAGCGTAAGCAAGCAACAGGCCGGATACGAGTATGATTGCGGACGTTGCGTATGCCGTTGGGCTGGGCCTAAAGTGGTGATGTAGGCCGATGTAGTTCATGAAATTTTCCTCGAAGAAACCGGCCAAGAGACTGAGTATGGCAAGGATGATTAGCGGTACCGTCATGACCTTTGGGGCTTCGTGCGCATGGGATGATTCCGGACTTGGAGACGCTAGGAATACCTTGTAAACCCATCTCATGATGTATGTGACCGTTAGGATTGACGTGAGCACGATGAGCAAGTAGACGACGGTGTTGCCAGCCTCGAGCGACGCCTCTACTATCAGGTCCTTGCTGAAGAAGCCGCTGAAGGGCGGTATGCCAGAGAGCGCAAGCGCACCGAAAAGGGATGCAAAGAACGTGAGCGGCATCTTTCTCGCAAGCCCACCCATTTCGTCGATGTTGTTCGTATGAACCGCATGTATTACCGCCCCAGCCGAAAGGAATAGCAGTGCTTTAAATATACTGTGACTGAGAACGTGGAACTGACTGGAGAACCATCCGAGCTCAGACGATAGGCCGAGGGCGGCGAACATCAGCCCGAGCTGGCTTATCGTAGAGTATGCCACAACCCTCTTTATGTCGTTCATCACCAGACCCATCGTAGCTGCTAAGAAAGCCGTTACCGCGCCTATCATGGCTATGGTTTCATACCAAGGAGCTAGAATTCTCCCGAAAGCCTCCAGCGGAGCAATCGTAAACGCTGTTCTGGCAACGAGGTAAACGCCTGCTTTTACCATAGTTGCTGCGTGTATGAGGGCGCTGACTGGTGTTGGACCTTCCATGGCATCCGGCAACCAAACGTGCAGGGGAAACTGAGCCGACTTTCCCATCGCACCTCCAAAAATGAGTAACATGCATACGACGACAAACGCTTGGGCGTTCGGGTCTTTTGAGAGCAACTCCTCTAGACCGACCGAAATTTCACGCATGCTAAACGTGCCAAGGGATTTGTAAAGTAAGAGTATACCGATTAAGAACGCCGCATCGCCCACCCTTGTGGTAATGAACGCCTTTATTCCTGCGTGCGCCGCAGAGGGCTTCCTGTACCAAAAACCGATTAGCGCATAGGAGCATAGGCCGACTATTTCCCAGAATATGTAGGTTTGTAAGAGGTTATCGGACAACACGAGGCCGACCATCGCACCAACGAAGAAGAGCATGAAAAAGTAGTATCTGGGAAGCCCCTCCTCGTGCTCCATGTACCCTATAGAGTAAAGGATGATAAGAGTGCCGAGGAACGATGCAACGGATGCGAACAATACGGATAGCGGGTCTGCCAAAACGCCTGCCTCAACCCAGCCACCGTTAGGGAGGGGTATCCACTTTATCCTCTCCTCTATAGCCCTCCCTCCCCACACTTCAAGGACCATGGAGAGCGAGAAGATGGCGGAGACAGACGTTATGACGACCGGGTAAGTTTCACCTGCCCTCTTACTCAGCTTGAAGACGACGGGAACAAACACGGAGCCGACGATGGGTATCAACCACGAAAGCCATGCTGTGAACGGCAACATGTTAGAAAATAGAATCTTTTAGCAATCATTTAAACGTTGGCTCGCATAGAATTCTTCACCATCGTCATAGATACACATTTATACCATATCTTATGTCATAATGCTCAGTGATTGAGTTGGAGGTCGTGTTAAAAGTAAGCCCAGAAAACGTTGATAAGACAAGGGACGTCCTGCTAAAAGATGACGTTGTGTCAAGGGCTAACGTTCTGTTTAGGGATGCGAAAATACTGGAAAGGGAGGGTTGCTATGTCCGAATAATAGGGACCGAAGAACAGTGCTCCAAGGCCTTAGAGCTTACGAGGGGCGTAGCGGAGGAGGTCAAGGGCGAGGAGAGGGAGGCAGTTCTCTCGAAACTCAAGGAAGAGGGTGATGCCGCCTTAGAAGGTTTTGGAAGAATTTTTGGCTAATTAGCTCCAACACGCTCGGAAACGTTGGATGATGCTTAAATATTTTTGAAGATAAATGCATATAACCTTAGCCGCAATAACGGTGGTTGAATGGGTAGGCATATAGTCCTCACCTGCGATAGAACTCTGACGAGCGAGTATAGGCACGTACCTCTCCTTGACTTCCTTCCTTGCGCTCCTTCCGAAAAGGTTCCAGAGTTTCTCTTCAGATTTTTGGCACCCCAGATACCGGCCGTAGAAGGTATCTTGCCCTATGCGCCATATGGTCTTAGAAAGGTCGAAGCTTCGTTGCTTAGGGATTATAGCGATAAGGAAGTGGTTGTCGCCCATCCAGATTACGTAGAGGAGTTCCTCGATGAGGAGACGAAGGTTGTGGGAATATACGAGATGGACCCGCTCGGCTTAGGTCCTTTAAGCCTTGCATTCACTACTGGCCAATTTACATCATTCTCGAAGAAGTACTTCTTCGAGCTTGTTAGTAAGCTCGACACGGTAAGAAGGTCCAAGGGGCTTAGGTTCAAGATTGTGGTGGGTGGTCCTGGTGCATGGTACCTCGACGTGAGACCCCAGATAAGGAATGCGCTGAATATAGACCATGTCGTGATAGGGGAGGCAGATCACGTAGCACCGCTACTCTTCCATGAGTTCGAGGAGGGAGATCCGCCAGAAGTCATAAAGGTTACAAAGCCACCAAGGCTGGAAGAAATACCCTCGATAGTCAGGCCGAGCATACACGGGCTCGTAGAGGTCATGAGGGGTTGTGGCAGAAACTGTCAGTTCTGCGACCCGACGCTGAGGGTTGCAAGGTACATACCGATAGAGAACGTGCAGGAAGAAGTCAGAGTGAACACGAAGCATGAAGTCCATAACGCATGGGTTCACAGCGAGGATATCTTCCTGTACAGGGTCGAGGATAAAAGGAATTTTTATCCGAATAGGGACGCTCTTATAGAGCTTTTCTCCTCGATAACGTCTGTAGCGGGTATAAAGCATAGTAACCCGACGCATGGGACCGTAGCGCCAGCGGCCGCCGACCCGTTGCTCATACACCAGCTTTCGAAGATATTAAGAGGCTCTCCGGAACACTGGATAGGCATACAGTGCGGAATGGAGACGGGCTCTGGAAGCTTGCTTGCTAGGTATATGCCCTTGAAAGCCAAACCGTTCAGTCCCGAAGAGTGGCCCGAAGTCATAATAAACGGGACAGCGGTCTTCAACATGAACTACTGGTTCCCAGGCTTCACGCTGCTTACAGGGCTTCCGACCGAAACTGACGACGACGCGTGGGACACGGTGAGGCTCCTAGACGCGATGGAGAAGGTCCTGCCCGAGAAGTTAGGCGGTAAGGCCCACTTCACGGCCACTCCGCTCTTCTTCGTCCCTATGGGCGTGCTAAGGGGTGAGGAGTTCTTCGACGCGAGTAAGCTGACGGAGGCACAGATGTGCGTGATATACAGGGCATGGAGGCACATACTCATAGAACTGAACAGGCTTCCAACTCAACTGATAAAGCTGAACCCATTCTTGAAGCTAGCATTTAATACGATAGCGCACTTCGGTGCCAACCTAGTGGTAAAGATCATAGAGAAGTCGGCGAAATCCATGGGCTACGACGTCTCGAAGGCTCTAAGTGTCAGCCCGATGGAAGTAAAGGTCAGCCTACCTCAACTTCCTGCTTAGCGTGGCAAAAAATTCAATAAGCCCGAATTATACGAAAGTATTGGCCGGGGGAAGGCCGGGGTTGGCGAAGAGCCACCGAAGGCCGAGCAGCTAGGCGGCGGCCTGCAGAGCCGCTCTACTCGGGTGCAAATCCCGACCCCGGCTTATAAAAGTGATCAGTATTGGTCTATGCGTCGGAGTACCCGGTTGCAAGGTTCCAAGAGAAAGCGAACACGAGGGTAAGATGTGCGGCTTGCATGAGGTTTTGCAGAATAAAGGAAGGAGGTAAGGGGATATGCGGTAACTATGCCAACGTGGGCGGCAAGCTTCTAAACGTGGGCTACGGGCTCTTAAGCTCCATCGAGAGCAGACCCATAGAGATAAAGCCGTTCTTTCACTACTGGCCCGGCTCTTCTGCCCTTACCTTCTCGAACTGGGGCTGTAACTTTTACTGTCCTTGGTGTCAAAATCACAGCATTAGCTTCAGCAGACCTCCTATAGAGTCTAACCCCAAGTACGCTCCGTACGATTTGGTGGATATGGCGAAAGCGTTTGGTGATGAGGGGCTTTGTGCTAGCTTCAACGAGCCTGCCACCCAAGTTGACTTTCTTCTAGATGTATTCTCCCTTAGCAGTAAGGAAGGACTCTACTCGACGGCGGTCACGAACGGATACTTCAGTCGTGCCTCACTTAAGGCTCTAATTGAATCAGGATGCGATGGCTTTTCCATAGATATTAAGGGCTGTCCGAAGGCCCATGCCAAGATTTTGAGGGGCGTGAACCCTGATGCTCTCCTGAGCAACGCAAAGTATGCGATAGACCTCGGCGCACATGTAGAGATGGTCTTCCTCGTGGTCCCAGGTTTCAACGACGATGAGGATTGTATAAGATGGGTTGCTGAAAGGCATGTATCTATGCTTGGGGAAGAAGTCCCGCTACACATAAATAGGTATTACCCGGCGCATAAGTATGTCGCACCGCCCACGCCTATCGAAAAGTTGCTGGCCGCAAAGAAACTAGCCCAAGAGTCCGGCGCGAAGTTCGTCTATGTAGGAAATGTTGGTTTACCAGAACTCGAGAGTACCTATTGTCCTACGTGCGGGAAGCTCCTGATAGCTAGGAGCGGTTACGAGGTCATAGCCTACAATTTGGGCAATGACAACAGGTGCCCTAGGTGCAACACCCTCATACCCTTGAGAGGTAGTAATGTGAAGAAAGAGAAAAGATGGCGTATTTTTCTTTAGCCCCATCAACGATTAACTTAATGTATATTTAGGGTGAGTTGTATAAACCTGCAGACGTGAAGTGCCTTGCCTTCACGAAGGTTGCTTCTCATACTTCCGGCTTATTTGCTCTGGTTCGTAGCGTTCAGGACGGGGTTTCTAAATTTCTGGACCAGGATGCTCCTAGCAGTCTCGTTGCTCATCCTGATAGCCTTCGTAGGAAGGATTGAACTATTAAAATCACACCGGCACGTCCATATTTCTATGGTACTGCTCGGGATAATATCGGGCTTCTTGCTTTACTGGTTGCTTTATTTTGGATACGTAATTTTTAAGCCGTTCGTTGCCAAGGGTGCTGAAGAGGTTTATGCGTTAAGACATGAGGCGCCGCAAGAGCTTATCGCTCTTTCGCTCATCTTTACAAGCTTCGGAGAAGAGGTCTACTGGAGAGGATTTGTACAACACGAGCTTCAAGAAAGGCTGGATGGTATGAAGGGCCTACTTACCGCCTCCGCAGTGTACTCAAGCGTCCACGTATGGACCCTAAACTTGCCTCTGATGCTCATAGCTTTGCTCATGGGCCTTTGCTGGGGCGCGATGTACCTTAAGACGAAATCGTTGCAGAGCGTAGTCCTATCGCACGTCGTGTGGACAGAGCTAGTTTTCGTATTTCTGCCGCTTACGTAAAAAAATTTATTAGAGGCTTTCTTTCCACAAAGTTGATTGGACATGAATCTAAAAATTTGGTTCCTAGCCACGAGACCATGGTCGTTCGTGATGACGACTGTCTCGGTAGGGTTAGCCGGCTCTCTTGCTTGGAGGTTTGGTTCCTTCGAACCTTTACACTTCTTGCTCACGCTTTTTGGTCTAATAGCATTCCACGCGGCAAGCAATATGCTGAATGACTACTACGACGTGAAGCATACGGTCGATAGGCAAGGTGCGCCTACCACTAGATACAGGCCTCATCCCTTGGTATCTGGTCAGATAGAAGTTAGGCCGTTCCAAGCTGCCGTCGCATCCCTATACGCAGTGGTACTAAGTATTGCGACATATCTATCGTTAGTGAGGGGTCCTGTCGTTTTAGCCTTTACCGTGGCTGGCTTGTTCTTCAGCTATTTCTACACGGCCGACCCAGTTCCGCTGAAGCACAGGGCTTTGGGTGAAATCTCCGTCCTCTTGACGTGGGGTCCTCTCATGGTGGGCGGAACCTACTTCGTCCTAACCGGAAGGGTAGAAGTTCTGCCGATAGTCGCATCCCTGCCCATAGGCGTGTTGGTTATGGCAGTTCTCTTTGCGAACAACATGCGCGACATAGATTACGATAAGGCGGTAAACATCACCACTCTCCCGATAATCCTAGGAAAAGAGTGCTCCCTCAAGCTCTACCAATACTCGCTTCTATCTGCTTACTTGATACTCTTTGCGCTAGTGGCCTTGACGATGCTTCCTCCGACGACGCTCCTCGTAATTCTAACGATACCGAACGCGATGAAGTTGGTCAGAACATTCAAGCATGGCATACCCGATGCCGCAGACCCGCTAACTGCGCAGCTTACGCTTCGCTTCGGTCTCCTTATGATAGCAGGTGTACTCATTGGAAGCTTTTTTGAAATGTTTGGTATCAGAATTCCCGTTTTCTTTGTAGGTTGAATATTCTCCAAAAGAGCTAGGTGATGTAGAAACACGACTTACGCGCTTTACAACCGAGGAGGTAGATTTTGGTTTTTGTGAAAACAGTGTAGAAGACAAAACATTTAAAAGAATAAAAATGATATGTAAAGAAGTTATGAAAACTTCTGTAATAGTACCGACACTGGACATATCTAAAGCCCAGAAATATGTAGGATAGTCTTTAAAGGATTTTCAAGTTTACATGCTCGACGTATACAAGAATATATTAAAGGCGAAGAATAAGAGTGATGAGAAAGAGAACTTTCAATTCTCTTACATGGGATGAGTTCATATGACTGGCTACCAGTATACATCTTTCAATTCCCTTGTATGGGATGAGATAACTTTCAAGACGTTTGAGTTTGATTATGCTGGAGGCTTTCAATTCCCTTGTATGGGATGAGCCGGTATCAAGCGCTTCTCTATGTTTTCAGTCCAGTCACTTTCAATTCCCTTGTATGGATGAGTGAAATTTCCAAAAAAGGTGAGGGGGTTTACGAAAAAGCGGCTAAGGCTTTCAATTCCCTTGTATGGATGAGTAGAAGTAATTGTAACACTGTTTACTATACATCCTCTCAACTTTCAATTCCCTTGTATGGATGAGTAGTAGAGGGTATGTAGTCGTGCCGAATAGGCATCTCATCTTTCAATTCCCTTGTATGGGATGAGAAGCTAAAGTCAGCACTTCGCGCTCTCGAGATTATGGATACTTTCAATTCCCTTGTATGGGATGAGGCATGAG
>JALNLA010000007.1 GCA_023267975.1 Candidatus Terraquivivens ruidianensis | reverse complement strand
GGGGGGAGAAAGAGTGAGCTCTTTCAATTCTCTTTTTGAGATTCGGTTAGGGCTTTCTCTAAGTAGCACTCTGGACACTCGCTTTCAATTCTCTTTTTGAGATTCGTTTCGCCAGCTGGTGCGGTTAGAGAGGCTATGACCCGCACTTTCAATTCTCTTTTTGAGATTCGCCTTGGACGGAGGGAATGCGACCATGGGCTACATTAGGCTTCTTTCAATTCTCTTTTTGAGATTCCGAGCCCGATTCCTCAATTTTTCCGGGAACTATTCCATTCTATTCCGCCGCGCCCTCGCTGGTATCCGTTCTGCGCGGCGCTTTATAAACTCCAGCGAAAGAATATAAACTTTTCGGTATATAAGGTTGGCATAACTTCCTGTAGCCGCAGGATACACACTTAGAAGCCGGCTGCTTGGTCTCCGGAAATACCTCCTCGGCAATAACCCTCTTCATCTCATCTATCTTTTTTATTGTGTACCTTTTCAGCCCCTCGGTTATGCTAACCTCTAGCAACTCATCATGCTTCTCGTAGATTATGTAGCCCTTCTTCGAAACCTTCTTCATACAGCTTTCCAGAAGCAACGCGTACGCTACCAGCTGGATTAAATGATTTTCGCTGACCTTCTTAGGTTTTGAGGAACTCTTGAACTCGACGGGCGAGGCCTCCGAGCCGTGCACTACTACACAATCTACGAGGCCAAATAACCCCAACCTCTCTGAGTAGAGGCTAACGTTAAATAGCTTGCCGTTGACGTTAAGCTTCTTCGCGAGCTTACGCCTCCTCTCCTCTAACCTCACGAGCCTATCCTCGGATTCGACCCCCTCTTTCATGCATTCCGTAACCCTTTCCCTGAATCCTAAGATATGCATGAAGTAAGGTATCCTCGGGCAGTAAACGAACTGCTTTAGATCGCTCACGGATAGGGGCTCATCTGACGATGACTCGCTCAGGAACACTTTCCAGATCACCTTTTCCTAAGACTTCTCTATACATGCTACAATAGTTGCAGAATATGAAAACCTGCACATTTGCGCTCGCTCCAGAAATAGCCTTCTTTAGCGCTACAACTAACTCTTTTCTTGCGGAGCTAGGAAGGTATCCTATGAAAGCGCTCTTCTGTATCCTAGTCAGCCCAAATGAAGAGCAAATGTTTGCTATATTATTCCTAACATCGTCCTCTGAAACATCGTATATGACGAGCGTCTTCATGTTCACCACCCTAACACAAATGCTTTCCAATCCTGCGAGTGGTTTAGCAGGTATTTAGCTAACTCCCTCGTTTGCGATAGTATATGGGCATGGATAGGCTTTCGCTGACCGTTAAAAGAGACTTCCTGCTCGAGTCTGTCGAAGAGTTCCTTTAGTAGAGTTCCCCTAAACTCCCGTTCCAGCCTATTGGATGCAGGGTCTACGGCCTTCAACAACATGTTTGGACTCCTGAGGGCCAAGGTAACCACGGCCCTATCCACCACAGCAGTTCTGAACAGTTCCATCATGTCGTATACCAGCGCAGGTCTCCTGCAACTATCTTCATGTAAAAAACCGAACCAAGGGTCGAGCCCAGAGTACTCCACTAGGCTGTACACTTCGGACGCAAGGACGCCGTAACCATAGTTCAGAGACACGTTCACCGGGTCATCCGGTCTTTCGAACTTCTTTTTCCTTGCTGAAAATCCGAGCTCTGCTGGAAGGATACTCGATATGCTGTCCCAGTATATCTTAGCAGCCTCTGCCTCTACACTTACTAGCCTTTGCCTAATATCAGACAATTCATCAGAGAGTTCTTGCAACTGCGAAGAAAGCTGGTCCATCCTTTCAGAGGCCTTCAAAATTTTATCCTTACTCTCTCCGGTTCTGTTTTTGGCTAAAGATTTTAGGAAGTTGGACTGTCCCTTGATTTTACCGTATACAACCTTCTTTGCTATACGCGCTCCCCTTGAATTCTTTCTCGCCTCGACTTGAGCTAACCTTAATTTTACATGAGACCTCCTGACACTGAACACCTTTCCCAACGGACTCCCGCTGGACGAGAGTATCGAGACCTCAACCCTGTTCTTCAAGCAAACCCTAAGAAGCTTGGATGAGATTGCCGCACCCCTAGTGGCTATCACTATCTGATCTAAGTTTCCTAAAGGAATGCTCTCATTCCCATCCTTCCTTTTAACGAGCACCAGCCCTTTCCTATACCCAACGAAGGCTCCGTATCCGTTAATTATTAGCCTCCTCATACCTTTCCGTCCTTACAATAGAAGTAATATGGACAGCTCTCTGGACATTCGTTAGGCAATCCTGGGTCCCTTTCATGGTAAAGAATCTCCATCAGCTTGTCTCTTTCCTCAAGGAACTCCTTTCTCAGCTCATCCGATATCCTAACCAGCTTCCTAAGTATGCGTATGCCGTTGTTCAGGTAAACATACATTAGCTGGCCGAAGTTGATAGGCGCATACTCGCTCGACTCCATGGCTAGGGCGTATCCGCTCAAGCTTAGCTCATGAAAATCTTTGAGCGGTCCCGTTTTCACTTCGACTATGCCAATAGGGGGAGCGTAAATATCCACCATCAACCAGCTGCTTAAACCCAGCCTGCTACCGTCAACCGGTCTCTCACAAGAAATCGTGAGAAACCTGTCCGCTATGCTGGGCCTAGCGATACGAGGGGCTTCAACCATCAATCGGTCATAATCTGCTGATATTTGGAGGGATAGATGATTGTACAGTGAATTTAGCTTACAGCTTATATCATCGACCAAATTCGTTGGAAACCGTTCTAAGGTATGAGCAACTACTTTCTTACGGTTTGACGTCAATATGTAGTATAACTCAGAGCCACTTTTGGGCTCCTCCAGAATTGCTTTTTTCAAGCATTTGAACGTTTCGACGAATAAATCATGTACCACCCTACCGAGCAGCATGGGCTTCGTTGGTCTCGGGCTGACCTTTAATACCCTATGGAGGTATGCATCATACCTTGTCGCACAGTATCTGGATGTCACTTCCCATATTCCCAGCTTGATGCTTTCAAGCAACGGAGCTACCGGCGGGTTCTTCCAATTCCAGCCCCTTAGCTCCTCGCTGACCGACGGGATGTCAACGATCTTTGGGTACAGGATTTCTGCGAACATCAAATAAATGAAAATAAGCGATATTTTTTAATTTTTTTGCGATTTTTGCAAAAATATGCAATTAAAAGATTAGGCTGCATAAATCTGTCGTTTGAAGCAATGCTGCCCTACGCCTCTCCTTTTTTATCTCGGCCAGCCCTATTTTCTCAAACTCTTTAAACCACCTATAGACTGTAGATACGTTCACGCCGAGGCTTTCTGCCAGCTCCCTCATCGTAAGCGGCTTGTTCCTTATGAGCTCTAGCATCCTTAGCTGCGCCTCGGTGGGCTTCCACCTGATTATCTCTATCAGACGGGAATCTATGCGAAGGTACTCGTTGCGCCCCTCGATGTCCACCTCTATCGTCAGCTCTACGTCCTTTAGCAAATAGTTCAAGTGTAGTATCGCCATCAAGACTATTAAGAGAACGCTCCTCATTCCTCCGCTCAAGATTGCGATGAGCCTCTTAGCCTCGAGGCGCCTGATTATGCTCTTCACTTTTTTGATAGAGGCTAACGGGTTCAACGGGTCGATTTCGAGGACCCCAAAGTTTTTAGACGAGACCTCTCCCCATAGCTTTCCGAGGAAATCTTTTATCGCGTTGAGCGTGGCCTCAGCCTTCTCATCAGATCCTGTTGGCTTTACAAGCAAAACAAAATCGCCAACCTCTAAGCCGTGCCTGACGACGAGCCTGACGATGGGCACTTCAGTCCATCCAATTGTACAAATAAACAATCTATGCACATGCATGAAAATTCCTGAAAAGAAAAATAAACATGCGATTTATATAAAATTTACCTTAAAACGGTGTTAAAGCCATGCGCATATCTCAGCAAATATTCCCGAGACCGGTTGTGCTGGTAGTGACTGTTGACGGCAGGGGCAAGGAGAACGTCATGCCTGCCAGCTTCGTGATGCCGGTCAGCTTCAGTCCGAAGTACGTGGCCGTCGCCATAGCACCAGAGAGGCATACCTTCTCAAATCTTAGGGAGGTCGGCGAGTTCACGGCAAACCTGACGACCTTAGAGATGCTTGAGCAGGTGAAGATTTGTGGCAGCTACTCGGGTAGGAACGTCAATAAGTTCAGCATGGTAAGGCTAAGTAAGGCACCATCCAAGAAGGTTAGGCCTCCTAGCATCACCGAGTCGCCTGTAACGTTTGAGTGCGTAGTCGAGTACATGGGTCTATTCGGTGACCACTACCTAGTCGTGGGAAAGGTAGTGGAGGAGCATGTAAAAAGGACGGAGTTTAGCCCTTTGCTCCACCAAAGCGGAGACCGTTACATGGAGGCCCATGCCCTAAAACCCTGAAGCTCACAGCACCTCTATACCGAGCATCGCTTTCGCCAACGTCCCGATCATGTAAGTCAAGCCTGCTGCTCCAAGGGCTATGCCTACCATCTCCCCAGCCTTCCTCAAGGGGCTGATGCCGGTTATCACGCCAACTAGAATGCCTGTTACGGCCAAGGCCGTGGCTGAGCTCGCTACGGCCGACATGATACCAGATAGGCTGGATAGACCGAGGACGAAAGGCGCTATCGGAAATAGGGCTGCTAAGAAGTAGTATAGCCCTGCGTCGAGCGCTGCCCTTTTAGGGCTCGGTAGCTCGCTCTCCAGAGTACCCAACTCTTCGCGCTTAAGGATTTCAACGTAAGCTCTCTTAGACCCCATGACTTTCGAGACGACCTCTTTCACATCTTCTTCAAGTAGCCCATTCCTGTGGAAATAATCGGCGAGCTTCTTGGACACGCTCTCGGGCATCACCTCTGCCTCCATCTCTACCTTTGCTGTCTTCGCCGAGACAATCTCGCGCTGACTCTTCGCCGAAAGGTAAGCGCCGGCTGCCATGGAGAAAGTTCCGGCAGACCCGGCTATTATTCCTGCTAAAGCTACTACTATGGGCTCTCGGATTATGTTCGCCAACCCGACCACGACGGCAAGGACCTCGACGAGCGCATCCACCATGCCGTACAAAGCGTCCCTCACGCGTTCGAACACCGGCCTGACCTTCAGTATCTCAGAAAGCAGGTACTCCTCATGCGATATCTCGTCGTAGATTATTTTCCCCAGCCACTCTTTAGTACTCTCGGTCAGATCAGCCGTCCTGTACAGCTCGGCGTATTTCTTTATCGTAGCTAGCTCCCCCATCTCGAAAAGCCTTATCGTCAGAGTGTATCCAAAAAGCCTTGTGAACAAAATCATGAAAAACAGCTTTAGCCTAGAAGCCAACCCTACGCTCGGAGCTATGCCCATGCTCTCTAAAAAATTATACCAAAAGTCTGCATGCGATTTCTCTATCTCGGATAGCTCTTCGAACGCCCGTCTCTTAGTCTCGTCCTTGATACGCATCGCCATGCTTTTGTAGAGGCGTGAGTCAGCGTGTTCGTCCCTATATGCTCCGACTATGAAGCCTATGTCTTTCTTCATATAACGAAAAAGTTATGGCAACTTATTTAAATCATTTTTGAAACTCCAACTCTGACTCGGGTATCAAGAAGTTTGGTGCTAGACGCTTTACCAACTCAAGCTCGGCGAAGGGCAGGGTTGCGACGAGCGCTAAGGTAACAAAATCCTGAGGCGCTAATGGCACCAGCTGAAAGACGTTCCTTAGACTCTCCAAGCCGACTATCATGCATAGCATAAAAGCTTCCCATAGGACGGCCAGTAGCAGCCATCTATGTGGCTTGACCTTAGTTATAGGGCGTCTTATCGAGCACAGGTTCAACGCAATTGAAAGCTCGACGACGATGAAGGATAGGAAGATGATTGTTCTAGCAACGTCGATGCTCCTGCTTACGTTCAAGAGGAACAGCCAGACGAAGAGCGGCGTATGAATGAGAGTTATTAGGCTTAACAGAAACTTGATTTCACGTGAGAACACCGGTTCCTTTGGGTCTCTTGGCGGACGGTTCATGAGGCCAGGCTCGGGTGGTGCTAGGCCGAGTGCGATCGCAGGAAGACCATCAGTCGCCAAGTTTATGTATAGTATGTGGACCGGCAGGAGCGGAAGCGGAAAGCCTAAGAGCACCAATATGGCTATGACCGCCACCTCGACTATGTTACTCTTAAGCAGGTATAGTAGGAACTTTTTGATGTTATCGTATATCCACCTGCCCAACTCTATGGCCTTTACTATCGTCGCAAAGTTATCGTCGGACAGGACCATGTCGGCTGCTTCCTTTGAGACCTCCGTTCCAGTTATGCCCATGGCTACGCCTATATCGGCCTGCTTCAGCGCGGGTGCATCGTTCACACCGTCACCGGTCATCGCGACGACCTTGCCCCTTCGTTTCCATGCCTTAACTATCTTCAGCTTGTCTAGGGGCGAAACCCTTGCATAAACGGTAACTTTCTCGCTCATCTCACTAAGCTTAACGTCCTCTACCCTCTCCAAATCCTGTCCCGTCAGCACGACGTCACCTTCCTCGTAGATTTTCATGCTCTTAGCTATGGCCACGGCTGTCTGTTTATGGTCCCCAGTAATCATCACGGGCTTTATCCGAACTTGCTTACACATCTCGATGGCCTTTATAGCATCCTCCCTTGGAGGGTCTATCATGCCGAACAGACCGATTAGCGTGAAGCCTCTTTCGAGCCTCTCGGCATCTGCATATTCATCGTGGTTAACCCTCCTGTAGGCAACCGCTAACACCCTAAGGCCGTTTGTTGCCATCTCGTCGTTTACCGTGATTATCTTTGACCTCAATTCCTCCGAAAGTTGCACTCCCTCATCGTTCAAAAGCATGCTGCTACAGAAATCGAGAACGACCTCGACCGCACCCTTCATGTAGGCAACCAAGGACCCATCCGTTGTCTTGTGGACAGTAGTCATCCTCTTCCTCTCTGAGCTGAACGGTACCTCGGCAATCCTTGGGTTAGCCTTCCTCAGCTCTACTTCGTCGATTCTGGCCTTTCTGGCAGCAACTATGAGCGCGCCCTCTGTCGGGTCTCCCACGACGGTCCATGCTTCTCCGACGTTTACGAGTTGCGCGTCGTTGCAAAGGGAGCCTGCCATGAGGAGTAACTGGATCGGCCCGTCAGGCTCTACAGCCTTACCGTCCTCGAAGAGTTCCCCCTTCGGCTCGTAACCTACGCCCGAGACCTTAATGTTCCTTCCTGAAACGAAGAGCTGTACAACTGTCATCTCACCCTTCGTGAGCGTTCCAGTCTTGTCGGAGCATATGACCTGCGTGCAACCGAGCGTCTCTACGGCTGACATCCTCCTGATTAAGGCATTGTGCTTAGCCATCACGTACATACCTATCGCTAGCGTACCCGTGACTATCGCCGGTAGCGCCTCCGGAACTGCGGCTACGGCAAGGGCTACGGAGAACACTACCATCTCGACTACGAAGCCAACGGTCAGGCTACCGTGCAAAAATAGCTCTTCGAAAATACCCGCGACGGCTATCAAGGCTATGACGATTAGTACGACCCTCACGAGAAAGTTGCCTATATCCTTCATCCTTCTCTCGAGCGGAGTCTCCTCCTTTTCGATTGCGGCCACGGTTTTGGCTATCTTACCAAGCTCGGTGTTCATTCCCGTAGCAACGACTACGCACCTGCCCTTACCATACGTAACAGTAGTACCTGCGAATACCATGCAACGCCTATCGACGATGCCCGCGTCCGCGGGCGAGGGGTCAACCTGCTTCGAGACGGGAACGGATTCTCCAGTGAGGGGTGCCTCGTCAATCTGTAGATTAATGACATGGATGAGCCGAGCATCGGCAGGGACTTTATCGCCCGCCTCGATAAGTAGCACATCACCGGGGACCAATTCCCTTGTTGCTATGTTGATGACTTTGCCATCACGAACGACATTGACCCTTGGACTTAACATCTTCTTCAGAGCTTCGAGCGCCCTCTCCGCCCTTGACTCTTGAACAAAACCTAAGATGGTTGCTACCATCACTATGATGAATATCAGGACAGAGTCGGTGATTTCGCCCAAGATTGCCGAGATGGTAGTGGCAGCGAGCAGGAGCAGGATTAGAACGTTCTTGAACTGCCTGATGAATATCTTTAGGCCCGAGACTCTTTTCTGCCTTTCAATCTCGTTCGGTCCGAACGTCGAGAGCCTGCTCATTGCCTCGTCGCTGGTAAGCCCTCTCTCCGGGTCGGTCCTAAGCTTAGCTACAACTTCATCGACGTTCATCGAGTGCCAGCTTTCGACCGCAAGCTTGCCGCTTTCCATTTTGCTATAGCAGAGGCGATCGAAGATGTTATAAAGGATTAATACTGCTAACCTTAAGCAAACCTCTTCCTGACAGATATTCCGACGGGCATGACGTATAACGGCCTCTCTTCTTCGGACACACCTAAGACTTTCCTGACCTCGTCATCATAAAACGCTCCGACAGCAACCGTTCCTAAACCCATCGCCGTAGCCTGAAGGTATATGTTCTGACCTACGTGTCCAACCTCCATATGCACATACCTTTCGCCCCTCGTTCCGTACCTTCTTGTAGTCCTAGCATATACCGCAGTTATGACGATGTTCAGCGGTGCCTCCCTGACCCAACCCTGTCCGAGACAGGCCGATGCCAGCTCCTCGCTGAGGTCGCCGTTTCTGAGTAGGCCTAGGGAATGGTCTTCTGGTTGGTAGTGGTACACGCCAGCATCCAGCCCTTCTACACCGCCGTTCTTCACGACTGCGTACACCTCGAGCGGATAGGTGGCGCCCGCGGATGGAGCCGCCCTTAGCATACCCCTGCGGTCCGTTATCCCTTGAGCACACCACATCAATTGTGAAACTTGATCGACCGTAAGCTTGCCCACTGAGTACCTCCTTTCAGACCTACGCCAAGATATCGCCTCTTCGACGGACACACTACTCTTCAAAGATGGACTACGAAGCGTTATTCTCTTTAGAGGCTTTAATGGCAACGCTCCATCGCCCCATCTTTAAAACGTCCTTTATGTAAATAAGCTTTGAAGCATGATGGTCATGCTGAAACCCAAAAGGTGTCTAAAAGTAATTTGAATGGCTGGATGCATTGTATGAAGCATCAAGAGAGCCTAAACTTTTTTAAACATCTATTTTGCAGGTATTTACAATGAAGGCTGGCATCAGAGAATCAGGATACTGGCATAGGGTATGCTTTATCGACTTGTCTGATGGTTCCGTGAAGTATTCTGACCATGGTAAAGATGTTTATAGGAATTTCATAGGCGGAAAGGGGTTGGGCGCGAAGCTCCTGTTCGACAGCACGAAACCTAGGATAGACCCGCTCTCGCCCGACAACGTCCTCGTTTTCTCTGTAGGACCAATAGAGGGTCTTATGCTATCAAGTGCTGCTAGGATGGCGCTATGTTTCAAGTCACCGCTCACCAACCTCTTCGGCGAGAGCTACTGCGGCGGCTACATAGGCACCGAGATGGCTAAGGCAGGGCTTGACGCTCTCGTTGTAAAGGGCACGTCGAGCAAGCCAGCCTACATCTACGTCGAGGATGGCGAAGTCCAGTTACGTGACGCATCCAATCTTTGGGGTCTAAACGCTCTGGAGACCGAGAAGGCTCTTTGGGAAGAACACGGCGAAAAGGTTCAAACCGCCGTCATAGGACAGGCGGGCGAAAACCTGGTAAGATTTGCGTGCATAGTCCACGGTATGTACCAGCACAAGGTTAAGGGGCTAAGGGGTGGCTTCTTCGGCAGAACTGGAGGAGGAGCCGTTATGGGAAGCAAAAAGCTGAAGGCCATCGTGATAAGGGGGACGCTTGAGGTCGCTCCGGCTGACCAGAAGGCATATGAGGAGTTGAGGAGGGAGGTATCGAGCAAAGCCAGGAATACATTAACTGCGCTCGCAAAGTACGGCACATCGGGCATAATGGCTTTCACACAGAGCACGGGCTCCCTATCGACGAGGTACTATCAAGGTGGAAGCTTCGAGGGCTACGAAAAGGTTGGGCCAGAAACCATGAACACCACGATAGTGAAGAAGCACATAACTTGCTTTGCGTGCCCGGTAGCTTGTGGTAGGCATAGCGTCGTCGAGTATGAGGGGGAAAGCGTCGTGTTGGAGGGTCCTGAGTACGAGACGCTATATGCGATGAGCCCACTCTGCGGAATCGACGACTTGGCTGCGGTTGCGACGGCTAACGAGCTAGCAAACCTGTACGGGCTCGACACGATAACCCTTGGGAATGTCGTCGGCCTAGCCATGTACTTGGCGGATCGGGGACTTCTCAAAGAAAACGACATAGGCCTAAAGTTCGGAGACGGTTCATCGCTCGTTAGGGCAGTGGAGGCCATAGCGTTCAAGAGAGGCCTCGGTAAAATACTCGCCGAGGGTGTCAGACATGCCTCCGAAATTCTAGGCGTTCCTGAGCTGGCGGTTCATGTGAAGGGGTTGGAGTTCCCAGGATACGAACCAAGGAGCTTGAAGGGCGTGGCCCTTGCTTATGCCGTCTCGCAAAGGGGTGCGTGCCACCTGAGACATGTCGCCTATAGGCCGAACCTGACAGGGAAGCATCCATTCAAGCCAGAGGTCGGGGTTAACAGGCTCTCCTACGATGGCCATGCCGAATACGTCGCAGAGCAAGAGGACTTCTACGCCGTCGTCGATAGTATGATAATGTGCAAGTTTTATTCCCTGCCGACGATTGGTCCGATGCTATGGGAGGGTGTGACTGCCATATACAACATGGCCACGGGTGCAGGTATAAATGCGGCGGAGCTTAGAAGGATAGGCGAGAGAATCAACAACCTCATCAGGCTTTACAACATCAGGGAGGGATTGACGAGAAAAGACGATAACCTTCCGGAGAGGATGTACAAAGAACCGCTCGCGTTTGGTGCATCGAAGGGCGAAGTCGTGGATAGGAAAAGCTTCGAGCGAATGCTGGACGAATTTTACAGCATAAGGGGATGGACGAAAGAAGGCAGGCCTAAGCCGGAAAAGCTTGCCGAGCTAGGGTTGACGGAGTATGCGAAGAAGTTAGGGCTGATGTAGGCAAACTCTAACAACACGTTTAGCCCGAAATTCTTAAATGCCACCTCCGCCCATTTGGGGGAACGAAAGACTTATGCTTCCTTTGGAAGCAGGGGTGCTCCCGATGTCAGAATCTAAGCAGTCATGGGAGGAGAAAAGGCAGCAGATAGTTCAGATACTGGAGGCTATAGCGAACGATACCGGTACGCCTAGGAACATAAGGAGGGCAGCCAAATCTGCGAGCGAAACTCTTTTCGACGAGAGATTCATACCTGCCGTAAGGGCGGCGAATGCCATCGAGATAATCGACGAGATAATCTCGGACCCGAATATGCCACCCTTCACGAGGACCCAGCTCTGGATGGCAATGTCCTTGCTGGAAACTGTAAGGGCTGCTCAGCAATGAAGCATCGGCAAGCTTCAACAACTACCGACCTGTCAACTTACATTATGGTTAAGTCTATTGTTCTTTAACGGTGAATATGCGATTGAAAGTTATGGCAAGGGGAATATACTCGACTGCGTTACTGAGACTTATTTTCAAGAACGGACATAAAATATCTTCACCCACGACATCCCAAAAAGAGAGGTTTGAGGCATGGACCATGGAATCGTCCGATGTAGTGCTGAGCGATACACAGGATAAGCATGCCGTAAAAATTTTGGGAAAAATGGAGTGCGTAGATGAGTTTGTTGAGCTACTGAAAAAAGGCGTCCCATCCACAATATTTGTCGGTGGGGTAAGACAGGTGGAAAATTCTCATGACACCGTCCAACTGCTTGCTGCATTTCCACTAGATGCGAAGCTGGAGCTTGACTTGCTCAGGAGTGAGGTAACTTATACCGTACCGTGGCACCACTTCTGTAGGGCTGGCAGCGAGGGTCTTTCGCTCATGGTGTCTTTCGCAGAACAGATGCTCGAGGAAGGCTTGCTCCAGCCAGAAAAGGTTTATGCTATGTTTAAAGAACATATATCCAAACTGACGCCAAGGCTGGGTAGCATGATACGTATCATCCACTCGAAGTTAAACGGAAGGAACATCGTCATGGGCCCAGCCAGGGTCATATGGAGAAGGGATGGCGTCGTTAGGGTTCGGAGGGTGATGTTTGGGGGCGGCGTGTATGACGGCCTTAACGTACCAAAGTCACCGGGAGATTATGCCATAACCGAGATCAGGAAGGAATGCATGTACACGGTCACGAAGTACTACTCCTTAGATGGCAGCCTTAAGGGTGAGTACTATAGCATATGCACGCCCGTAGAGATGTACGACACGTACGTCAAGTATGTGGACCTCGGTGTAGACGTCGTGAAACCCTTTGGGAAGGGGCCGAGCATAATCGACGAAGATGAACCAAGAGAAGCTTATGTAGTCGGAAAGTTACCAGAGCATATAATGAAAAAGGCGTTCGAGGTAGCAGAAGAGCTCATTAAGCAGCTGGCTTAGTTGGTATTCTACATGCCTGAAGGTTACCTCGACCTACGGACTCCGTTCTATCGAGTTCGTCGTCACTCAGCCCTTGGGCTTACTTTGCGATGACTGTCAGCTTGAGCTGCTTTACGCCCTTTTCGTTCATCATACGTTCTGCGAGCTCTTTTATGCTCTTAGAGTTCCCCTTCACCGCAACTATCTCCAAGCAGTTGTCTTCGTCAAGGTGTATGTGCATCGTGGATACTATGATGTCGCCATGAGCATGTTGTATGTCCGTCAGAGATTCCTCCACGCCCCTGGCCTTGTGGTCGTATAGCAATATCAGAGCGCCTGAGAAGTCGCCAGACTCCTGAACCCATTTATACTCGGTCAGGAAGTTCCTTATCGCTATCTGTATAGCCCTTGACCTATCGTAGCCGACCTTCTTGAGCATGCTATCTAGCTCCTTCAGCAGATCGGGCGGTATGGAAATGCTAACCCTAGCTACGCCCCCTCTGGACATATCCAGTGGATTAAAGATAACCGCGCGTATTTATGAGCTACTGTCCACCGGGTCGGTATACCCTTTTCACCAGACTTCCCATCCAAGAACCGCCAGCCATTCTTAGAAAAGCACCTACCCCCTCTATCCTTTGGACGGCAATAGCTGACGGTGCCAAGGAGAGGAGGGTGTGGGCTACGTTATAGGCTGCCGTGAGGGCCATAAGGAGTAAAATCAACTCCAGCTCAGAGCCCAACCTCAAACCTAACATCGTCGAGAGCAAGTAGTTAACGAAAGCAAGGGACTCGGGCGCCACTACTACTAGGATTACATAATTCATCGCACCCATGACGACGACCCTGATTACGGCAGCTAGCACACCCATGCGTAGCAGGAGCGGGCCGATGCCGTGTCCCTTAGAGTTCACAAGCATTCTGGAGCCTGCCCAGATTCCTGCAAGGGTAGAGACGACGGCCAAGAACTTCATGAAAGGTCCTATCGGCCAAAGCCATTCTCCCATCGTCACAGGAGTTAACACTAACCAGTAAACCAACGACGTCAAGAGACCCAAAGAAGGTCCAAAAGCTAGGAAGGAGAATACGACCGGAAGTTCTGCCAAGTCGAACTTAAGGTAAGGAAGGAGCGGAAAGGGAAAGCTGAGCCTAAGCATTGCGATGACCGATGAAAGGCCTCCGAATATCGCCGCGACCGCAACCAGTAGGCTTCTTGAAGGCCTTCTGCGTTCCATTGCCCGTTCAACATATTTTTAGACATGTACTTAAACTTTAGTTTCTACTAATTTTTGAGTAAAAAAATTGGGTTATTGGCCTAGGTCTTCTTGACGAGTGCTGCCGGAGGGCTTAAGAAGGAGAGTATTTGGCTCTTGAAGCCGTTGTGGCCCGCGAGGGTTGCGGTAAAGAACCCCATGACAGCTATCTCGAAGGAGGCCTTTAGCAGTATCGGTGCCCATAGGCCTGGTAAGAAAGCCGGTGCTGCTGGCAAGAAGAGCGGTACCATAACCACGAAGACGAGATATATCCATAGGGCCTCAGGCAGGAAGGCGAGCGCGACTACGGGGACGTATAGCCAAGTCCTCGCGTCGAGCCACCTTTTGAGGGCTCTCGAGAGCAAGCCCATCGTGATTCCCATGATGGCCTTCCCGATGCTCGTCGTGATGCCCAGAGGTCCTAGGCTCCCAAGAGGTCCGAACCATATGGACGGAAGGATGCCTGCTATGAAGCCTGTCAGGCCGCCCAAGGCCCAGCCTCCATATATGCCTGCTATAATCGCTGGAAGTAGGGAGAAATCGAGCGCGACCTGCTGAACCATCGTGGGTATGACAGTTAAAGCCGCCAAGGCGTTTCCTAAAGCTCCCATTATGGCCGCAAAAGCCCAGCGCCTTGCTTTCAAGAATGACCGCCTCTTCGTAACTTATTTTATTCAATATGTTTAGTTATAAAAATCTTTCCATTAAATTAATATGATAATTTTTGCAAATTATTATGCAATTCGTGTATATTTATCTACTTGAATGGCTTCAATCGTTTTCGAAAGCAGGTCCATAAGCCAGCTCTGGCTCTTAAGCGATAAGACCCTAGACCTTCCGACCTCGTATATCTCCACGATGCCGGCCTCCTCCAACACCTTCACGTGCCTATAAGCAGCTGCATAGTCCGTCTTCAGATTCTTGGCAACGGCTTTTATATGGAGCGGCCTTTTGCTATCGGCTACCATGAGGAGTATCTTAAGCCTCGTCCTATTACCCAAGGCTCCGAAGAGTCTCGAAACGCGCTCTATTTGCTCTTCAGTAAACAAATTTGACATTATATTTTTACAGTTAAACTTGAACGTATATAAACTTTAAGTCTCAAATTATGACGTTTATATGATAATTTCTTGGCATAGGCATAATATTTGAGAGTGGGTATCTTAGCTTAAGTTTTAAATGCGATCGGCTGATTTCCAGGGGTGAGTATATAAACCAGTTATAATACTATAGATATATGGTCAGCTTAAAGAAAAGTATGTACGTTATAGAGTTTGATCATGCCGAGAAATTAGAGTTGAAGCTGCTCCAGCTCTCAAGACCTGTGGCGAGCATAGACGAGTACCTCAAGGATGTAGAGCTAAGGGAACATGCAGAGTGTATCAGGACTGTTAAGGTACCTTCACACTCGGAGGATTGGGAAGACGTCGAGATGGCAATAAACGAGATGGGCTTTGACATAGTAGAGTGGCAGATAGGAGACAAAAAAGATTTGATATTGGTGAGCAAGAAGTCTGCGGACTAAGACAGGGACAAAAACCGTCTTCGAGCGTGTATAAGTTTATTTAAAGTTTAAAAGGATAAACCATCGGACTGTTGCATGCACAAGGGCATCTTGGTAGCCGTCGAGGGCATAGACGGCGCGGGCAAGACCACGCAGTCGAAGGCCTTGGTCAGGTGGCTCAGGAAGAACGGTTATGCGGCGAAGTACACGAGCGAGCCTACGTCTACCGTTACGGGAAAATTGTTGAGTAGGCCAAGGTTTGCGACATCGCCGGTCCTGGAAGCACTCCTCTTCGCGGCAGACAGGATGGAACACGTGAAAAGGGTTATAGAGCCTGGCCTTAAGAAAGGTTACGTGATAGTCTCCGATAGGTATGTGTACTCGTCGATAGCATACCAAGGAGCCATGCTCAGCGACGTCGATTGGGTAAGGGTCGTCAATAAGTTTGCACCGAGACCGGACGTGGCCTTCCTCTTGGACCTAGAGCCGGAGCTTGCGCTTTCTAGAATAAAGAGGCCAAGGAGTAGGTTCGAGAGGCTTGAGCTACTAAAGGCCGTTAGGAAGGTATACTTGGACATGGCGGCGACAGGTGAGCTGATACTGCTGGACGGCACAAAGCCACCGAACCAAGTTACCGAAGAGCTCTTAGCCACGCTCGACCATTTCCTACCCGATCTAAAGGGCAAGGAACCATGAGTAGTATAGGCGATGCTTACAGGAAGCTTAGGGGGCTCTTGTTGGACAGGCCCCATAACTTCAGCTGGGTCGATAGCGTACTCGCGGCTTGCGGTAGGCCTGTGTCAAGGTCTCAAGTCGTATGGTTATACGAGCAGGGCATAAGAGCGTTGCTTAGCCTAACCGAGAGTCCGCTTCCAAAGGAATGGTTGGGATCGATGGACCTCGTTTATATGCATGTGCCCATGGAGGACCATGAACCTCCGAGCGTTGAAGACATTAACAAGTGTGTCGAGTTCATATTGTCCAACATCAGAGCCGGCAGGCCAACAGCGGTTCACTGCGCGGCAGGCTTAGGAAGAACTGGAACAGTCATCGCGGCATACTTCGTGGCCTCCGAGAGGGTTTATCCGAATGAGGCGATAGAAAAGGTCAGGAAACTAAGGCCCGGCTCCGTGGAACCATTACAGGAGGCCTCGGTGTACGCTTTCGCGGAAAAAGTCTTTAACGAGCTCTGAAGAAGTATGAGCATTGACAATCCATAAATATGCCAAAGCTAAGCCCCATGAATGATGATGAGGGCTGCAGTAGCTGAAATAACATAATACAAAACACCCGATACCCATCGACCGATGGTACGCTCGTACACCGCCAATTAGTTCCGCATGCCAGAAAAATTTTTCATCATATCTGAACTAATTGAAATTCTCTTCTTTAAGGAATCTCGCTGAGCTGCTCCTTTATCCTGCGTGCTATCTGCGGCCCAATGCCCGGCACCGACATTAGCTTCTCGATGCTTACCCTCTTCAAGTCTTCTATACTCCTGAGGCCCGCTCTGTATAATGCCCTTGCCCTAACCCTTCCTATGCCTTCGAGCCTCGCCAACGGTATCAATTCCTCCCTTATACCGTGCTTCAACCTTTCGGTCATTACGCGCAACGGGCTTATGAAATCGACAGCCTTTATGACGTTCGCTATCTGGTGGGCCGAGTAACAGACCCACTCTGCCCTCTCCCTAAGGGCGGCAAGGTCGCCGGGCTCGACGCCCAGCCTCTCGTATATGTCGCCCTCGCTCACCTCGTTTATCCATGCTTCTAGGACCATCACGTTCTTAAGAGACTCAAGGTACGCTTCGTAGGCCTCGGCCTCCTCCTCAGGGTCCGGCGGTCTCACGAGCAATTCGTCCTTATGCTTCTCGTAGTAGTTGGCTAGCCTTTCGAGCGGAATCCTAGCCATAGGTATCATGGGCACGTCCGGTGTCGCGCAGAGCATCTGAAGGAGCGTTACGGGCGTTATCTCCTTTATCTCCGTCTCAGCCCTCATCGCCTCTACGAGCCTGACGGCTGTCAGCGGGTCTATGTAAAGCTCCGAGACCCTCTTGCCGAGCCTCGTAGCGCTCAACGTGTCATCGACAAAGTCTACCATGCCGTGCTTCTCCAAGAACTCTACGGCCAGCATGATCTTGTCCTTCACGCCGACGACGTCGTACTGGTATCCGAAGAACGTCTTCTCGAAGAACTTGAGAAGCTCTTTCGTGCTTTCCGCGGCCCTTGTGGCTATCAGCGCCAACGTCTGCATCCTTATGTGTCTCTCGCTCGAAAGCCTCGAGTAAATTTTTTCAGGGAGACCCATTATATACCTACTAAGCACCATCTCGCGTTCTACTTCCTTCTTAGCTATGCTTACCGCGTAGCCTACTTCGTCGTACCTCGGCCTTCCTGCCCTTCCGGAGAATTGCTTGTACTCCATGACGGGTATGTACTGCATGCCGTACATCGGCTCATACCTCCAGAGCTCTGGGATTATCACGGTCCTTGCGGGAAGGTTTACGCCGGCGGCGAGCGTCGGCGTGGCGCAGAGTATCTTTAAGCACCTCCTTCTGAAGGCCTCCTCGACTATCTGCCTGTGCCTGTAGCCGAGACCCGCGTGGTGGAAGGCACTTCCCCTAACCATGAGCCCGACAAGCCTCTCGGTGAAGCTGGAACGCTCGCCCTCGCTTACCATCTCTTCAGCGAACTTCCTCAGCATCTCTGCCTCCTCGTAGCTGACGCACTCGGGGTGCCTGCTTAGAGCAACGGCCGCCTTCTCAGCCAAGCTTTCCGCCTTTCGTCTAGAGAGCGCGAATATCAGTGCCTGACCGCCTTCCATAACGGTCCAGATAGCCACGTTCAGCGTAGGGTCCGACTCGTAGTTCTTCAGCTTAAGGCTGCCGTCATTAAACTCCAGCTCGCCGTCAAAGTAAACGCCCTCTTTAAGCGGAACCGGTCTCCACTCACTCGTTACACATTCGCAGCCCAGCCAATCCGCCAGCTCCTCAGCATTCCTTATGGTTGCGCTAAGCGAAAGAACTTGGGCTTTAGGTGCCATTTGCCTGAGCCTCGTCACGACTACCTCGAGCGTAGGGCCTCTATCTGGCTCGCCTATAACATGAACCTCATCTATGATCAGTAGCGATATATCCTTCACCCACTCGGCGCCGTGTCTCAGGAGGCTGTCGGCCTTCTCGTTCGTGCATATGATGACGTCGTAGTCGGCAAGCCATCTATCATCGCTGTCATAATCCCCTGACGTCGCCGTCACCTTTATCCTCCTACCCTCATCGGAAGCCAAGAGCGTCTTGAACTCGCGCAGCTTCTCCGACGTCAAGGCTCTGAGCGGTGTGAGATACATCACCTTACCGCCCCTTGCGAGGTGAACCGATGCGGCGAGAATCGCTACCAACGTCTTGCCGCTGGCCGTTGGTGTCGCCAGGACGAGGTTCTTCCCTTTTAATACATCTCTCCTGATCGCTTCCACCTGTGGAGGATAAAGCTCCTTTATCCCAGCCTTCAAGAGGTTCGACTTAAGATAATCCGGTATCGGCAGGTCAGTTACTAGCATGCAAAGCACCAAGACGTCTTAAAAACTTCATGCGATTTTATAACAACCTGGCTTCGGCGTATAAATTTTACCCTCCGTTATCAGCCAGCTCAATATTCTGTTTATCTCAGGCTCGCTCAAACCGTTCTCCACTAGGGCGGCCTTCAGCTCCTCTTCCTCCGCAACTCCCTTCCTGTCCTCGAACTCCTTTATCGTGCTCAAAACGATGGCCAGCTTGTCCCTGACACTCTTCGGCTTTCCTGTCATTATCACGTCTATGTCCGGCTTTCCTGTCTTGACGTCTATGCCGACCTCCTGCAGGCTCCTCTTCATTAGTAGGACGACGGCACCAGCATCCTCTTCCGTGACCTTGTCCCTCAAAGCAACCCTAGCCCTTGCCTCGGCGAGCCTTATCAAAGATTCCAGCTGCCTTGCGGTTATCGTGACCGTGGAGGTCTTCTCGTAAACCGACCTCATCTGGAGGTAGAACTCTTCCAAGATTTGTAGCGCCCCGGTCGTGAGTTCAGGGTTCACCCTTTTTGCATACGCTATGTACTTCTTCAGAACCTCAGGCTTTATCGGCGGCGCAACCGTCGGACTACCCGTTGAATGGAGTGCGAGTATATGCGACGATACCTTCCTATCCTGCTCCGGGTTCGGTTCGTCCCTCAATACAAAAATTAGATCGAACCTAGACAGCAGGGTTACGGGTAAGTTGACGTTGTCAGTAAAAGACATGTATGGGTCGTATCTACCCAGCGCAGGGTTGGCGGCTGCTAGGATTGCCGTTCTAGCGTTAAGCGTTGCTACTATTCCTCCCTTGGCAACACTTGCAGTTTGCTGCGCCATCACCTCATGTAGAGCCACCCTGTCCTCGGGCTTCATCTTGTCTATCTCGTCTATACAACAGACTCCCATATCTGCAAGGACTGTCGCACCGGCCTCCAGCACCATGCCACCAGCCTGCTCCCTGATGACGGCAGCCGTCAGGCCAGCAGCGGTCGTACCCCTTCCCGACGTGTACAAACCTCTTGGTGCTATGCTAGCGACGTACTGTAAGAGGGCGCTCTTCGCGGTCCCCGGGTCACCAACCAACAGTATGTTCACGTCGCCCCTGACTTTCACACCGTCTGGAAAGACCTTTGTCTTACCTCCAAAGAGTAGCAGCATTATGGCCTCCTTTAAGTGCTCGAGTCCGTAGATGCTAGGTGCTAACGAGTCTGTTATCTTGTTGTAGATCAACGGGTCTTGGGCCATCTGCTTGAACAGCTCCTCCTCTTCTGGAGTTATCTGGAGGGACTCAGGCTCTTTGCTGATAGTCTCCACCCAGACTGCATCTAAATACGACTTAAATGTCCTGAGAGGGGCTTCGCCGGCCCTCTCTTGGAGGGAAAGCAGAACGCTCGTTATCAGGACTCTGTCCCCTGGTCTTGCCCTGTCCACCAAGTCGTCCCGCAGCCTGACCTCTATGATTCTGGGCAGCTGACCGGGTGGAAGGTCCTCCGGCTTTTCCTGGATGCCGATTACCTGGTAGTCCACGAACTCCGACTCCTCTTGGATGAGGTCGAACGCAGGCCTCTTGCCCCTACACTGGGGGCTCGTGCATCTTTCGGGCTGCTTTAGTCTGGGTGCGTTGTTCTGAGGTATTCTATACTTTTCGCCACAGTATCTGCACCGGAAGACGCCCGTATCTAGCATCGGCTTGACTATGGTTGCTCTGACAACTATGCCATCCACCATTATCAGCTTCCTTAAGTGCACTGACCTTATCTCTCGTATTGGTGTGATGACGGGTAGGTTGTGGACCCTTGCGTAAAAGTTCGTTACTTTCGCGGCGTATTCTGGATTCTCTATCTGGAGTTGTTTGTAGGCTGCTCTGCTGAGTGCTGGCATATACGTTAACGGCTCGTTGACTATTTTGTGGGATAGCTCTTCGTCAAACGTTATCAGGTCGCTGAAGTCTACTGGTACGGACCTTTGGTTCGTGAGTGCTGCCCTTGCCAGCAATGACCTATACTTATCAACCTTGAAGAACTCTACAAGCCTCTCCTCTAACGGTATACTCATACGTCAGCACCCCCTTTACTGAGTTGAACAGACATGGGAGAGCCACTCATTGACAAGCTTCATCGTCGCCTCGAAAAGTATGCTCTCTTCTGGCGTCATCTTGCTGGCTGCCGCTGGCTTAATCCTCTTTACCACATAAGAAAAGAGCTTTAGCAACCTGAGCGATGCGATATCCATCAACTTCCGCTTAATCTCCTCGGCCCTTTCTTTGCTTACCTTAGAAGTCTCTTCTATCAACCTCTTCGTTTCCATGTAAAAATGTCTTGGCACCTCTTGGAGGTCGATGGTGTTATTCCTTTCTTTCCACATAAGCTGCGATAGGTAGTTTAAGTCAACCGTAAGCTCAGCCCATTTTGCCACGCCTAGCTCGACGAGCTTATCGGCGACCCACCTCCTGAGTTGTAAAACGCTTCCCTGCTTTAGGTTCTCCATAGTCACACCCATCACCTCTAGCCTAGGCACATCCCTCAACAACACTATCTTGCAATAGGAGTTCATGTACTCGACTTCGACTTCCTTCAACAGCTCGTCGAAGAATGAAAGCCTAAGATCTGCGCTCATCGCTATGGATTGGCTCAAGCATACTTAAAGGGTTAACTCTACAAGGAGTACCCCGAAAGTGGAAGGGATTACCGAAGTATTGGGTCCGTCTCATCATCCTTTTGTTTCTAAATACTTAAAAAGAGGCTCCGCAGAGGCTAACACGAACGGAAAGCATGATGGAGGATTTCTTCCTAAACCAGTTGGGTGGGCTTGAAGATACAGGATTAGGGACGCTAGTATGGCTAATATGGCTCGGCTTCATGATGCTGTTCCTATTTTACCCTACGATGAGCCAGAGGATACAGCTCGGCTACATGCTGAGGGACCTTGAGAAGAAGCTGGTAAGGCTTAAGCTAGCTAAGGACGAAGTCAGGGATAGGGCCATAGATACCATAAAAAGGGTTGGAAAGCCTGAGAAGGACCCCACGCAGGACATCGACAAGCTCATGGAGTTCTTCATGATATCGCCTGAATCGATGGACCCCTATGGTATAGTCTACAAGCTGGAGCACATACTAGAGATTGGCGAGTCAAAGTTTGAGGAAGAGATTAAGAAGTTAAGCCCGGCCGCGGAAGAATACAAAGTCAAGACTTTGGCAAACTTGCTGGAAGTCGCAAGGACGACCAACTACCTATACCGCGTAGTCCGACACTACTACCTGCTCGGAAAGAAGACGGCCAACATATACTTAATACTTCAGCTGCAGATGCTGATGCCCCAACTCATGGAGATAACGGAGGCGCTCAGGCTTGCCAGCTACGCGTTCGCTTACGGTCAGCCGATAGGCGACGGTATCGGCGTGCTGGCAGTAGCCAAGCTGGCATACGGTAAGGAGAAGGCACGTTACGAGATAGCCAGAGACACGACGGTCTCGGAGATCGACTTTGAGAACAGAAGGGTACTCATCGTGAGGGCGACCGGTCCTGGAGGAACAGTTGGTAGACCAGGCGAGGGAGTGAAGAAGCTCATCGAGAGGGAGGGGGACAATGTGAAGCTAATAATAACGATAGATGCCGGTTTAAGACTTGAGGGTGACGAGTCGGGTAAGATGGTGGAGGGCGTAGGCGTCGCCATAGGAGGCCCTGGCATCGACAAGTATAAGATAGAGGAGATAGCGAGGGAGAGGCAGATACCGCTGTATGCCTTCGTGATCTACGAGTCGATAGTGGAGGCGATAACGCCGATGAAAGAGGTGATAGCAAAAGCAGCCGATTCCGTCGTCGAGAAGGTAAAGAGCGTTCTGCTCGAGAAGGTTCCTGCAGGCTCGACTGCCATAGTTGCTGGCATAGGCAACAGCGTAGGAATCGGCTGACTGAAAAATATTTATAATGAGCGATGCTGGCTCCCAAAAGGTAGGTGCGATTGTTGGAGGGTTTTCAACCATCTAAAATGCTACAAAAGTACATGTCGCCGATAACGTTCCTAACGTGTACATCATGCGGTACGGAGAACTCTAGGGCCTTCAAGGAGGACGACTACGTGTTCAAGAGGACAAACGAGGTATGCCCAAAATGCGGGAAAAACGAATTACTGATAGTGGGAATATACGTCAAGGAAAAAGAGAAGAAAACCTAAGTTAGGACTCTACACCCGTCCTCATCCACGTACACTGTACATTCTGCCTGCGCCACTGGCTGGCGTGTCTTCTCAACGAGTACCGGATATTTATGAACCCTGCCTGTTCTGGCGAGCCTCTCATGTAAGCTCAAGGGGTCAGGAACGTTAGAGGCTGATAGCCATCTTGGTGAGTAGGGCAAACCTCTAAAGCCTCTCTCTATGTATTCCACGAGAGCCTTCTCATCTGGCTTCAGTTTTGCCGTTGGAATCTTCCTAACGTCCAGCCTAAATATAGTCGAGGTGTCAGAATTTACTACCTCGCCAGCGGCCTTCATAGGGCATGTGAAGGGCTCTATCGCATAGACAGCTCCCTTAACTACCCTCCTTGGGTCCGGCAGTGCGACGTTTGGTATGGATACTCCGCCATGAAGGTTGTACCTCGATATTTCATGGCCCGTAAGATTCCTGACTGGTTTGAATCCGGCTTTTTGGATCGTGTGCTGAATCGTTGCGCCTATCTCGCCTAACCTTGTACCTGCCCTGATGAGCTTTACGGCGGCACGCAACGCTTCTTCGGCTGCCAAGACAAGCGGTTGCTTTTCCCTTGAAAGCGACACTGTTATGGCCGTGTCAACGATGTAGCCTTCCAAATGCACGCCCATGTCCACCTTAACGAGCGCATTCGGAGGTACGATGGACGGGTCGTTCGGCGGCGGCGAGTAGTGGGCCGCAACCTCATCCACACAAACGTTGCAGGGGAATGCTGGCTTTCCGCCCTCGGACTCTATCATCATCTCAACCGCCTCGCATATCTCTATTAACCTGACGCCTTCCCTTACCAAGCCGTATGCTCTTTCCTTGACACGGGTAGCTATCTTTCCAGCTTGGAATAGAAGGTCAAGGCTTTCCTCGTTCATCGCCTGCCCTCCAGCATGCTTCTCGCAAGGTCCGTAAGCCCCTCCTTTTTCTGCTGGTGCTTCATCAAAAATTTTGAAACGATATCCGCAAGCTGAGACTTACAATCTCCGCATAGCCTAGCACCCGTCCTGCATTCCAAGTAAACCTTCCTCAACTCCTCATCCTCCTCGATGAAGTGGTTGGTCATGAGCTCAAAGACAACGCACTTCTCGGGCTCACCGCCAAGCCTCCGTTGCTCCTCGACCGTGCCCCTACCACCAGTAAGGGCGGACCAGATTTTTTTCTCAGCTAATTTTGGGTTGTCTGACAGCGTCATCATGCTCATCGGATTTCTCTTCGACATCTTCTCCTCGCCTAGTAAAGACCTCGTTAACTTGTGGAAGACGGCGCTCGGTGGCACGAGCCTGAACTTCTTGGCGATGTCCCTGGACAATCTGATGTGCGGGTCTTGGTCTATACCCACGGGCACGAGGACGGGCTTCGGTCCGCCGTGCTCTTCCGTCTGGGGCAGCATTATATCTCCGACCTGTATCAGGGCAGAAAAGTAGTACTTGATGTGCTTGGGACCGTATATCGCCTCAAGCGTGCTGAAAGTCACGCTCGTAGAGAATACGAATGCTAGCCTCTGGACAACCTTTTCCTCGGACTGCTTGTATACGTAAGCCCTCCTAGCGTCCAGCCCGAGCGCGAGCAGGTCTGCTACGTTTCCCACGGCTATCTCGTGTGACTCCTCGAGGGGTATGCCGTTGTCCGCGAGCGCCTCGAGGTCTGCTATGCAGTAGTGGGCTACCGATTTATCCGAAAGGCTCTGGTAAAATATTATCTCCTCAGCCGTCATCATCGTGCCGAGGTGAAAATCGCCCGTGGGCTTTATCCCGCTCATCACGGCGTACGCCTCATTCTTTTTTATGCTCTCCACAATCCTCCAAAGGTCTCTGTGACCGAACTCGACCTTCCTCCTCAAGAGCCTGTGGGTTAACGGAAAGGCAGAGACGAGCTCGTTGGTCATCTGCTCTATTCCAAACTCCGTCATCAGGGTCTCGTAGTCTGCTGGGAGCGTCGAGCCCCACGGGTCTATCGGCCTTTTGTCGTCCGACAATCCTTCGCACCTTCGGACATGACTCTTAAGCCTAAAAAATAAGCGTATAGCCAAAACTTAAAGATGATATGAGGGCCAACTCTGTATTCCTCCTTAAGCTGCAGGAATGGTACTAGTTAACCAACTAGCTTTTTGGGTCTTCAACCTTTATTTCGTGCTACGTAACCTTTAACTTTGGCTTGACGGGCGAGATCAGGAGGCTGAAGACAGGCATCGCAGGAATAGATGAACTGTTAGAGGGTGGAATTCCCGAGGATTTCTTCGTAGCCATAACCGGAGAGCCTGGCTGCGGAAAGACGATATTCTCTATACACTTCATAAACCAGGGAATAATCGAGGGCGATAAGTGCATATACGTTACGACGGAGGAAAGCAGGGAGTCGATAGTAAGGCAGGCGTCGCAGTTCAACATGAAGTTTGAGGAGGCAATAAACGATGGGAAGTTGATTGTGATAGATGCCCTTATGGGTAGGGAGGATAGATGGAGCCTCCAAAACCTCGACCCAGAAGCGCTCGTTAGTAAGATAGTCGAAGCGAAGAAGGAACTCGGCTACGGCAGGGCAAGGGTGGTGATAGACAGCCTATCGGCCTTCTGGCTCGACAAGCCAGCAATGGCTAGAAGATATAGCTACTTCATAAAGAAGGTGCTATCAAAGTGGAGCTTCACCATCTTGGCGGTCAGCCAGTATGCGGTAACGACGGCCGAGAGCTTCGGCTGGGGGGTTGAGCACATAGCCGACGGGATAATCAGGTTCAGGAGGCTCTTAAGAGGTGGCGAGCTGAAGAGGTTCGTGGTAGTCGAGAAGATGAGGCAGACGAACCACAGCAGGTACTTGCACGAGATCGATGTAAAGCCCGGAGTAGGTCTGGTAGTCCTTGGAAGGGTCGACAGGAGGGTTGAGGACTACAGGCTTCCGCCCGACGTCATGAGGAAGATACTCGATAGCAAGAGGAGGACGGAGGAGGTTCTTTAAATGGAATGGGAGGGGATACTGGAGCACTATTCTCGCGAAGACGTGAAACGTGAGATAGCGGAATACTGCGCTGGTCGCTGGGTTGCGTTACACTGTGAGGGGCTGGACCAAAAAGGAAAACAAATCATGGTCAGGTACGACGCATGCAGAAAGCCGTTGAGGATATCCTCGGAGGACGACGTTAGATGGATGTTCTCGGAGTATGCGAGGTACAAGCCGAGGGCGATATATGCATCGACGCACGTCTACCGAGCGCTCGAGTCAAGGTGGAGCGTCGTCGACAGGGAGAACGTCGTCGCATCCTCTCCGACTCTTGATATAGATCCCAAGGACGGAGACTGGAGATGCGTCGTTGAGAAAGCCATGCAAATTATTGAACTACTGGAGAATTATAACGTCGTCAAATCTGTCTTCTTTAAGTGGAGCGGCAGGGGAGCACACCTCCACATTCACCAAAAAGCGTTCAGCGACGAGATAAGAAGAAGGATAGACCCAATCGATATAGCGTATTCTGTAACGAAGTTCATCGCGGGGATGCTCGAGCCGGGAGACGGTGCTGTCGTCGAAGCGGTAATCGACATTCAGAGAGTCTTCACCGCGCCCCTCTCTTTCCACAGGAAGGTTGACCGTGTAGCCGTCTGCGTTCCGCCCGAGAACCTATCCGAGTTTCACATAGACTGGACATGTCCTGAATCTTATCGACACTCTCCAGAGGCTTGGAGGAGGTTTTCTTCAGGAGAGGGCGACTGGTTGGCAGAGAAGGCCTTTATGAAAATCGGACCGTACTCCGCTGGCAGACCTCGAAAGAGAAAGCATAAACCGCTCGACGAAGAAATAATGGACACCATGAGAAGGTTAGATGGCTTTATGTAAACTTTGGCTCTTCGATGAGCAATATCTCTCAGCACCAGCGTTCTCAGAATATTATGGCCATATTCCATGTTGGGTTTATATGGAACTGTTATAATCGTGCAGTTATGAGTCAGAAAGCAGGTGAGTTGCCAACTAAAGCCGCAAGGCTAGCCAAGATGCTCGGGGAGGAGTTTAGCGGATGCTCCCAGATGACCTTGAAGGCCCTTCAAGAAACCTTTGGCGCCGTAGACCACAACGTCTTCATGGCAGCAACACCGTTTGCCGGTGGCATCGCGAGGAACGGAGAAGTATGCGGCGCGCTTATTGGAGCCACGATGTTTGTTGGCATGCTTTACGGAAGGAAAAAGCTGGAAAGGACGAGCGAGTCAGAGGATTACTCAAAATGCATGAACCTAGCAATTAAGATATATGACGAGTTCAAGCAAACCTACGGAAGCGTCAGATGCAAGGACATACATTTGAGACTCTTTGGTAGAGTCTATGATCTAAGAAACCCTGAGGAATTGAAGATGTTTGCTGAATCAGGGACAATTAACAAGTGCGCTGATGTGATGGCAAAGGCCGCCGAGATAGCCGCAAAGCACCTCATAAACATGAAATGACTTGAGCGGTTTAGGCTTAGGTTGACTTTATATCCCAAAAAGGATTTTTGCTATGTAGAATGGGGCTCAAGATAGAGGTTAGAATGTCACCGAGGCTTTTTTCTAAGGTGCCTTTAGTATATTCTGGCGTCGGATTAAGGTACTTCCACACGGGCTTCATACCGAGCGGCTTCGTGCACCTCGGTAAGTGGTTTTGGAGGTTCTATCCGTTAACCCTCGTTCGGCCAGATGAAGCACAAGAGCGCCTTGAAGAGGTCCTATTCTCCTTCTGCTTCATCCATCAGGGTATAAACGGAAAAAGGTTCTTTGTAACGCAACCGATAGCCTTTGTCGACGTCAATCACGAAGGTTTCAAATTCTTCATGGAGAGCGTAGAGGATTTTGCGAGGGGAGCTTACTTAGATGGTATAGATGTGGAGTTACACCAACTGATAGACGAATACGTTTCTTATCCTACCTCATACTCTTGCATATCCTACGACCTTAGTAAGATGCCGCGCAACCACGACGTACTCCTCGAACAACTGAAGTCCATGGGATACGAAGAGCGTGTAAAAGTTTGGACCTATGGCGTTGGCCTTCTATGTGGCGATGAACAAGCGGTTTGCTTACAAGACGTAAGCCCCGAAAGCATTAACAGAATCCTCGTCCATGAGAGTTCATTCCCTTACAGATCCTGGACTTTACCGACGCTCGAGCACGGCCTGAAACCATGCGGCAATCCCCAAATTGCTAAAGTTGCCTTTAAAGACGGCCTGGCCGAGGTGGCTTTTCTAATACGGCTAGACCTGTTGGAGTTCGTTAGAAAGTACGGGACACCTGTACCGCAACTATACCAAAAGACCCTTAGGAAACACTCCTTCAGCGGTTTAAAGATAGTCGAGTGGTTCGCAAAGGATACGGATGCTCTTTCGACGTCCTTGAAGAATCTTGTCCATTCAGGGGGACTGAAGGGTTTCAAGAGAATGGAAATAGCGGGCGTAGAAGACAGTTTGGACGAGGTTAAGCGTGCACTTTCAGGGGCTGGATTCAAGCCTACCTGCTGTACGACAATCCTGAGCAAGGAGCTGGTCTAGTTGGGCGACGTCGACGTGCTCTTTCTCCATCCGTCTACGCATGTGCTAACGCCTGAGGGTGAGGTGGTAAGGTACGTAGCCATGCCCATGGGAACTTTTGCGCTGGCAGACCTGCTAGAAAGGAACGGTTACTCTACGAGGATAGTTCACACGGGGCTTAAGCGAATGCTTGACCCAAACTGTAGGGTCGAGAATCTTGTAAAAACGTTCGAGCCTACGCTCGTCGGAATAGACCTTCATTGGTACTGCCACTCTTACGACGCAATCAAGCTAGCGGATTGTGTGAAGCGGTGCACGAACGCCAAGGTTGTGCTGGGCGGGATGACGGCTTCCTTCTTCGCAGAAGAGATACTGAGCTCGTTTGATTGTGTAGACTACGTCATAGTAGGCGATGCGGAGCTTCCTATGGTTGAGCTGACGAAGGCGCTAATGAGCAATAGAGAGGTAAGCGATGTACCGAACTTGGCATACAGAAAGGGTTCTACGATAAAGAGGAACAGAAGAGCATACTTAGCAAGCGACGAGGACTTGGATAAGCTGACATGCTCCAACCTGAGGCTTCTTGAAGACTGGGACCTTTATGTCAGGCTCATACACGAGAACGATGTCCTTTCACCGAAACTGAAGACCCAAGGATGGTTAATGATCGGACGCGGCTGCTTCACGAACTGCTCCTACTGCGGCGGTGCAAACTTAGCCCATAGGAAGATATTCGGAAGGAAGCAGCCGATTTTTAGGTCACCAGAGAAGGTGGGCGAGGACCTTAAGGCATTCGAAGAGCTCGGCATATCCTGTGCCTACATGGACTTCGACCCGTACGCCGACAGGAGGTTCTACTATAAGCTCTTCGAGCTCGTTAGGAAAGAAAGGATAGACATAAGCTCCCAGTTCCTCGTCTGGTCTCTAACCGACAGGAACTTCGTTCATGACTTAAAGAGGACGTTTAACCCACTTTACACGACGCTTACGATTTCACCCGAGACCGGCTCAGACTTTGTCAGGCTTCAGAATAGGGGGCTTTACTACGATAACCAATCCCTCCTAAGGTGGCTTGAGATGCTCGAGGAGGAAAACGTCCCGGCCGAGTTGTACTTTGCATCGGGATTGAGCGGCGAGACCGTCGAGGAGTTCAAGAAAACCATGAAGCTCGGCGAGAAGATAATCCGAACGTATCGTAATGTGGTTGCCGCATCATGCAACCCGCTCTTCCTAGAACCATGCTCGCCCAGGTTCCTCATGCCGAAGAAGTACGGCATAAGGCTGAAGTTCAAACGCTTCAGCGACTTCTACGAGACGTATAGGTGCTTCGCGGAGGGAGCGGTACCTTCGTCGAGGCTGGGATACGATACCGAGCACCTCGATGAGTCGCAGATAATAGAGTTGAGCGGCAAATTTAACGATATGGTGAACTCTATACTGGAAGGAGAAAATCTAGTCTAGCATCGTGCTTAAAATCAGCACTTTTAATTCTCTTTTTGAGATTCGGAGCAGGGATGCGAGAATGCTGGCGCGTTAGGAATAGCGCTTTCAATTCTCTTTTTGAGATTCTGGTTTTTGACTTTGTAAGTTTGTACCCGAGTATAATTATGCCTTTCAATTCTCTTTTTGAGATTCCCCGTATTCACTACATGTTCTTTTGCAAAGACTCACTCTTTCAATTCTCTT
>JALNLA010000006.1:75742-87715 GCA_023267975.1 Candidatus Terraquivivens ruidianensis | reverse complement strand
AGGTGGTAGGGGGTATTAGGGGGACTTGTTTAGCATATTGAGGAGAGATGGTGTACCCATGGAACATCTAACATTAGAGTTATTCAGGCCAGCTAACACAGAATATATGAAAGCTCTTACAAGTTTGGGCGTATCCATAACATTGACGATATCACCCGAGTCCGGAGTGGATCACGTAAGGATGGCGCATGGGCGCAACTATACTAATACTGAGCTGATAAAGACTATTGAGTTATGTCAGGAGAATCATATACCTCTGTTAGTTTTCTTCATGTTAGCACTCGCGGAAGACAGCTATGATACGGTAAAGGATACGTGGAAGTTCTGGGAAAAGATCTGCATGATGGACCAAGAAGCCCGCAGCGAGGAGTATCCTATAACTGTAAACTATGGCTTCGGACCTATGATTCTGCTGGATCCTGGCTCTCTCGCCTTTGATAACCCATCAAACTATGGTTATCGTATGTTATCTAACACTCTAGAAGGGCATATTAAGCAGATGGAACAACCATCATGGCACCAGTGGATAAACTACGAAACGAAGTACCTTAGGAGAGATGAGATAGCCAGACTCATCCTTGACACAATAGAACGCTCTATAAGCCTTAGAGAAAAGTACGGGATATACGACAGAACAAGGGCTTTCGTGGAAAAATTTTGCTATGTAGATGTAAGCAGGCTAATCATGAAAGAGGTTAACAAAATAGCTGAACTCAAAGATGAGAGAGAAAAAGATATAAAGCTGAAGTTACTCCAAAATAAAATACAAGAGTACTTTACTAAATTTAAACTTACAAATGTTTAAATTGAAAAACTTGTAGGAAATGCAAACATACGATACGTCCGCCTTTCTGTACTAAGAATAAGATTTCATTCTTTACAGACGTCTTGGTAACTATTTTTAATAAGCGGCACATTTATATACCAGAAACAGAACCCATAAATGAAACGGCATGAATAAAGTCAAGACTATTTTGATAGCATGCTCATTGATAGCCGCTCTTTCCATTCCACTACTAATAGTCCAAGCAAGTCCTGAAGCTGAAAATGCAATACTTAATGCGTTAAATGGTCTATCGCTCCAGCTATCGAGCATTGAAGAGAACATTATGGGCAAGATAGCAGCGATGGATAACAACGTTTCGTCAGAGTTGCAGAGTCTTAAGGATGACATCAGCGACCTAAAGCAGGCACTGGCCAGCCTTTCTATGCAGCTATCGACGGTCGAGAGCAACATATTAAGTAGCATGTCTGGTATCGATGAAAGTGTTGTAAGTGGCTTAGAGGAGTTCAAAACCTCTCTCCAGAACTCCATGAAGTCGTTAGAGAAATCCGTCGCGACTCTACAACAATCGGTGCAAGCATCGACGGAAAAGTTGGAGGGTACTGCTGCGGGCGTGTCCATGTTATCTATGCTGTTTTGGGTCATTGTAGTGCTACTCATAATCAATCTAGCTTTGACAGGGATAGTCATTACAAGGATAGTGGCAAAACCGAAGACAAGTTAGTGGGCTTCAAAAACCTCGAAAACTTAAACCTTTATTTTTCCATTATTTCTGAAACGACGTCTGAATTGTAAGGGCTGTATTTGTACATATTAGTAATGTTAACGCTAGCAGTATCTTGGCCAACCTAAAGGTCAGCAATAAAACATTTCATGGAGCTATTATAAGAAGGAGCCTATTAGAGCTTAAATTTAGGACTTCACTAATCGGAATGGGGAGGTGTCGCGCATTTCCTAACAAAGATTACGTAAGCCCAGAACTCCGTCGTAAAAGAAACTTTAGTCCGATCCCTTTTTGCAATAATTTAATAAGTACGACGCGGCTTATTATAGTTATGATCGTTTACAGGGTGGGACTTTAGGTTTGAAGGTGATAGCAGTTCTTGGACATAAGAAATCTGGAAAGACTAGGCTCACGACGATGTTAATAAGGGCTTTGAGAGAAATGAATTATAAAGTTGCCAGTGCCAAGCACGTTCACCACGTAAACTTCAGCATCGACCGGCCGGAAAAAGATAGCTGGAAGCATAGGGAGGCAGGGGCGAATCCTACCATAATAATATCTCCTAAAGAGGTCGCGATCATGTTAATGGATAAAAAGATTGAGACGTTATCGGACTTGGTCAAGATTGTTGGAGACTCTGATGTTTTGGTCTTAGAAGGATTCTACGGATTACTCAGAGAAAGCGATGATGCCATAAAAATAGCTTTAGTAAGGAATAAAGAAGAGCTAAGTACTATGAAGGGTGAAATAATGGCTACGTTTGAGAATCTGAATGAGAGAGGTGCCTACAAGCTTCCAGAAGAGTTTCCCCAACTTTTCAAACTAATCCTAGATAAAATACCTCACTAAAAGGAAGATGCACATTTTTGATGATATGACAGTAACCTCGCATGATTTTTGTAGAGATATGTAGGATTCATAAAGCAAGAACGTGCTGGAGATGTTGGTATGCCTCGTAAACATTCAATGAGGGATGAGATAGGGCAATGTCCATGAAATCTTAAATGAAAAATTTAAATTTAGAGGCTGCATATACAGCAAGGTGGTTAAAAATATGCTCTCAAGAATTGGGGTCTTGCTTTGCACCTGTTCTCGTAAACTTGAATTCGTAGAGTTTAATAGGGTTTTAAATTATCTGAACGACTGCGAGGGCGTTCAAGCAGTTCAGGTATATCACGAGTTGTGCAAGCAGCCATCTGTCGTTCATAAACTGATAAGGTCTGAAAGACTTGAAGGCCTCGTGGTAGGTGCATGTTCTCTTTACGAGTCTCTCTTCAAGGATGAGTCCGAGGACGGAGGTTTAAACCCGCTACTCCTAGAAGTAGTTAGCCTCAAAGAACAGCTTGCTGGATCTTACGCAGATCGTGAAAAAGCAATGCTGAAGGCAGCCCTCTTAGTTAGAGGAGCTGTTGAGAAAATGAAGTACATGGAAGCTGCCAAGCAAATGCCTCCACAAACGATATTGACAAACAAGCAAGTTACACGTAGGGCGCTTTTCCGCTCTGTATTCAGGCTCCTTAAAGTATACAAACCAATCCCTTTGGTCGACACGTCGTTATGCACCAATCCTAAATCATGCAAGTTTTGCATTAATGCATGTTCGTATGGAGCTTTAACAGTAGGTGAGGAAGGCATCGTCGTTGATAGAGAAAGATGCACCCTTTGTGGTTCATGTGCAGCGAATTGCCCGTTTGAGGCTATACAGATTCCAACACACACTAGTGGGCAGCTAGAAGCACAGATGAAAGGAATACTATCAGACATGGAGGCCAAGTTAGATCGCCGTGTAATAGTCTTTGCCTGTGAAGAGAGTGGTTATCCTGCTATAAATACTGCAAGCGACAGTGGGGCAAAAGTCCCGTTAGAGGCTTTTGTGATAAGAGTGCCAAGCTTAGGAGTGCTTTCGGAGCTCACGTTATTAACTGCGTTTGCGCTTGGAGCCGATGGTGTACTCCTATGTGGATGTCTTTACAACGATTGCCCGCACTCTAACGGTCTTTTGTCAGCTAAGCAGAAGTTAGCTCTGGTTAAATCACTATTGTCGTCTTTCAAAATTGACCCATCTCGAATGAGCCTCTTCCAAGCGCGTAGGGATGAGTCTAGCAAAATCATAGACTATCTTACAAAATTTGTCGAGAAAATTAAGTCTATGGACCCAAACCCATTGCGCCTTACGTTTACCGGAAACAATAAACGTGCTAAGTTCATCAGCTTAATAAAAGCCCTAGCCGAAAAGACCGGTAGTGTACCCGAAATTGTAGAATGGGCTGGGCAGTGTCCATTTGCCGAGATTACTGTTCAAGAAAATTGTATTGCGTGTGAATTATGCAGCTCGCTATGCCCGACTAAGGCCATCGAAGTACACAAAGATGAAAACTCCGTATTTTTGTCATTCAAATATAGGGATTGTATGGGTTGTGGTTTATGTGAATCGACCTGCCCAGAAAAGGCCGTGAGTTTAAAGCGGGTGTTTGACGTAGGACGGTTACTTGAGGATGTGCCAAAAACGCTGCTCATGCAAGGCTTTATAGCGTGCTCCAACTGCGGAAAACCATTCACCACCATAAATAAACTGAAGAAAATCAGAGATATTCAAAGACAGAGCGGTATAACCCCAGAACCATCTACGTTAATTTTATGTCCGGCATGCAGAAGGAACTATGTACTGTCGATTATGTATCCGACCAAAGAAGTAAGGCGCTAAAATCTAAAACTCCTCCACTGCTTTGAGCATATCATTAATCATACTATTATCCAGTTCGATAAACCTTTTGGTTATTATTGCTATTCCTTTGTAAAAATCTACTTCAGCAGTCTCAAGGATGTCCTTAACAAACGAAGAAACCCATAGTGAGAGGTGGTTTCTCAGGAAATCCCTCTGCATTTTTAAATATTTTAAAGCGTTATCTTTTTCGTTTCTTCCTAGAGCCTCGGCTGTCTTTCGACAAAGATATGCCATGAACTGAAGCTCAACGGCTATGTGGTCTGCAGGTTCTGTAAACTTTTTCTCCTTATTCACACCAGCATCCCAGTAGGCATGAAGTACCTCATCCATGGGTTCTTGCATTATGAGATGGTCTTCGCTCCTATATGCCGACTCTGAAGGATGTGGCGGTTTTCCTTTAATCCCAAGGAAGAGGTTTGCGTATTCGACTGCTAGCTCTAACCTAGCCTCTTCCAAATCGCGTTCCTTAAGCCCTCTTAGATAGTTGCTTAACTTTTCGAGCCCATCCTTTAACTCATCGTCAGGTATTTCTTGTAAACCTTCAATCTTCAATATAGGACTCTTTTCATTAAACATTTCCTTTAGGAGTTCACTCGTTATTTCCTTTTCATACATCCTAGACAGAAAATTGTATATAACGGAACGGTTGTTCATCGCAGCAGTTAAGTATTGATTTCTGGCCTCAGCCTCCATAAATATTCACTTTTATATTTAAGAGAAAATGTTTTATAAATAGTTTTAGAATTTCGGACGCGTTTCTAGCCTAGCATAACACTCGGCTTTAATACACCATAAAACCCCTTGACTACTTATTAACAGATGGTTTATGAATCGAATCTGTCGTACCTCATCCAAGGGTTAGGCGGTCACAACTTAAGGGGCAAAATACATCGAGACCCAATATTTTGGCGGCGCCCTTTACCGTAACGCCGCATATGATGTATTCAACACCATACTTATTGCAACGCTCGAGAAGCTCAAACAACGTTCCATTGACTATTGCGCTGCCAGTTATGTAAGCTACATTCGTTTTTCTTATAACTTTTTCATTCATTGAACCGTCAAGGATTTTCACTTTGATTAATACAGCTTGACACGCCTAAACAACCAAAAATATTAATCAGAGTGTCAAACTGAAAAGTATGGAAAACTGCCGCAGAAGAAGGCTGGTAATATGTATCAGTGGACTTGCTGCTACGGGAAAGAGTACGGTTGCCAGAAAGCTTGCTAAAACTTTAAACATAAAGTACGTTTCTGGCGGTCAGGCATTGAAACAGCTGGCCATCGAGAGAGGCTACAAACCAGGTGGCGAAGATTGGTGGGAGAAGCCGGAGGGTCTTAAGTTTCTCGAGGAAAGGTCATCGAACCCTGAGTTTGACAAGCTCGTTGACGCAAAGTTACTTGAGTTGGCATCTAAGGATGATGTGGTAGTTGATAGCTGGATTTTACCTTGGTTGTTGAAAGATGGTTACAAGATATGGCTTAAGGCTAGCGAGGACGAAAGGGCGGCAAGGCTTACGAAGAGGAGCGGGTTGCCAATAGATGTTGCAAAGGAAATACTAAAGAAGCGTGACTCGGAGAGCAAAGATATCTACAACAGGTTATACGGAATCTCGCTCGAAAGTGACTTAAGTCCGTTTGATGTCGTTTTGGATACGAGTGGGTTGAACGAGAACGAAGTTTACAGAATACTGCTTTCCCTAATTAAACTTCATTACGGGTTGAAGTAAAGCTTTCATTGGTATATCCTGCGTAGCTTTTCATGAGCGTTAGCTTTTCTTCGGTTATTTTTTTCTCTAACTCATTCTTATGCATGGATCCTAAACACATAGCAGCGTCTATGTACGCATGTAAAGCAATATGGTGCACGCCTAGCGACGCGTTAACATCGCCTTCAAGCTCGTAAATCTCTGCGGCCGGTGCAAAGTCATTATGCATCCAGAACTCGAAAGCTTTCCAGAAATACTCCGACTCTATGACGATGGCCTCGCCCTTTATTAAGCGTCCCCTTGGTTTAGGATTTTTTAGGTCTTCTATCGTGTTGATGTTACTAAAGACTAAAGGGTTATCTGTCAAGTTGCCAGCAGGTACGTAGCATGCTTTTTCAGAGGTCCTAAGCATGTCTGAAACTCTAGCGATACTACCTCTTGCTTTGCACACCTTAAGATTTTTTCCCACTCTAGCATCCTTACTATGGTACTGAATCAGCACTTCTACCAATCCATTATCCCATATTATGCTGCCGGATGTAGCGCCACACGATTTACATGCTTCGAAGAAGGATGCTAGGGCGCCTGCGTCCAGCCAAGGCATGTCGCCCGGGACGAAAAGCACATCGCCCGGGCCAATCTTCGAAATACAGCTCAGCATGCCCCTAAGAGGTCCGCTAAATTCTATGTCTTCTAGGTCCGTCACAATTCCTTGACAAAGGTCTCCTAGTTTTTCCATAAGTAGCTGTCCTTTCGCCTCGTCTCTTACAGAAATCAGGACCTTGTCGGCTACCCCGTGGACGGCTTTTGCGACTTTTGTGATCACATTTGTATTGTTAACCTCAACAAGTAGCTTATCTCTACCAAACCTCCTTGAGAGACCTCCTGCAAGGATAACGGCTATTAGCATGTTCAGGAACTCTGCCCTTTTCACAAACTTAATAGCTCAAGGGGGCTGAAAAGCGTGACTTCTACAGCGCTACCTTCTGAAAGCTTTGTTCCTGGCGGGATCACTATGTAACCGTGTGCCCTCGATAGCGTAGTAAGGAGCGTTGAACCGCCAAGCCTTTTTAGAAGGGGCGTGGCTACTAATGTACCGTCTTCTTTAGAATTTAGATTAACGGTCCTGACTGTGTATGAGCCCGGCCTTGCCTCAACGGCGATGGTGAGCCTAGCGCTAACCTTATTGACTAAAGATACGCCATCATAGTATATCTTCGACATAACTGGAATGACGAAATTGTATAAGCATACGATAGCTGAACCTATATGGCCTGGAACCAAGAATGCTGGCTTTTCTTTTACCTTCCAAACACCCGATATCTTACCTGGGCTTATTGTTGTTGCATGGAATATGGTCTCACCGATACGGTCCAGCGCGTCTCCGGTGAAGTCCTTAGCACCCCTAGCACCTCCGCCCATCAAAGCGATGGCATCGTAATGACCAATGTTTTTAGATACTGTACTAGCTATCTCTTCCGGATTGTCTCTCAATATACCTAATGAGACGGTCTTTATACCAACGAGCCTTAGGAGCATAGAAAGGAGGATGCAATAATCGTCTGGATATGGGTTGCCTTTCTCAAACTTTTCTAGAATTTCGTCACCGACAGAAGCTATTGCGATGGTTGGCTCTCTATAAACTGGAATCCTATAAATCCCCATCTCCATCAATAATACAAGGTCTTGGGGTCTTAGCAACGTCCCCCTCTTTACCATTATGTCTCCCGCTTTTATGTCCTCACCTTTTAGAATAACGTCTTCATGTAATTCCACCTCTTTCTTTATGAGAACAAAACCTCCTTCTCTACTAGTGTACTCATCCCTCACTACGGCGTTGGCACCGTCTGGCAAGGGCGAGTTTGATGATAAATAGACTGCTGTACCCTTCGTAACTGACAAGCCCACCTCATCACCGACCTTCAGAACCTGCCCGATGACCCTGAGTTTTTTTGGACTTGAGGCGCTAGCTCCAACGGTATCCTCGTACTTGACGGCGTAACCGTCATAAAACGCCATGTTATAGGGAGGCATGTCGGAACGGGATTTCGCATCAATGGCTATCCTACGTCCAACGGCTTCCGTGATCGGTATGAGTTCTATCGATGCAAGGGACCCAAATGCGTCTAGGGATTCCTTCAAAGCTACCTCATATGGTTTTGCCTTAAACTTATATTCTATTGGCATGCCAAGAATAAACCTCAACATGGCTTTAAGTATTTCTGCTATGGATGTTTGTAAATTTAATCTAACTCTCGATGAAGCTTTCCAATGAAGCTTGCTTTACAGTCAATGAAGCCTTGTCTTGCTGCACAAACGTACTCCGAACGTTTTCTATTACTATGCTTGCCCTTTCTTTAAGATACGGTGTAGATATATGTTTGGATAACGTACTCCCCAACAACTCGACATACTTCTCGATAGTGCCACGGAAAACAGTTTGAATTAAATTAGAGCCGCATTTATTACACTGGCCGTTTAATGGAAGTCGCCTAAACCTAGCATTGCACTTTTTACATCTGAAACTTTGAACGAAGAATGCTTTTGTGTTGCCTGCAACGTCCGGAAGTATATGCGATGATACGATGCTCTCAACGACCTTTTCTATTTTGACTGAGGACAACTTTTCTGTCAGCTTGATCTGATCTATAACCTTCTCAAACATTGTTTTGCTCTGCTTGTAGGCAGAGCTCACATTAATAACAAGCTGGCGTGTCTCATGCGTAAACCCAAAAGTGCCGTACTGCTCAGCAGAGCCAAGTTTCAACTTTATGGTTGCGATAAGATTCGATAACTTGATGGATGTCTCCCCTCTTCTTGCTGATTCATACAACTCTAGCGGATATGCGTAAGCAATATCTAGGTTATGAGCCTGCTCGTCAACCTCCTCTGGATAAACTATCGGGGTTATTAACAAAGGAGAGTCCATTTTCCCACCAATCCTATCAGGTAGGTACAGTCTAGAGAAATTAATAAAAACATCAAGCGGAAGCATTAAGCTATCCTCATCACCATCGCAATCACGTCTTTTGGATGCATGAAAAAGAGGGTGTGCAAAGCATACGTCTGCATCCGTGAAGCCGATTATCCTCCCTATTACTGCCACATACGTATGTGGTGAAAGCGATGCGACTAACCTACCAATTAGGTCTTCGAGTTTATTGCACATATAGTAAGGTCGTATGCCTGCAAGCTTCTCTAGGAGATCGTCTATGAACCTGGATACCTTAAGAAGATGTTCGGCAGCCTTTCTGGGTATTATCAAATCCTGAGGCTTCAGCTCACATATTTGGTCTATGCTTGTCAATGGTTTACCTTTAATATCGTACGTATATCCCAAGCTTCTTAGGACACTAATGTCCGTTGAAATTTGACGTGGCATAAAATGAGTAAGTGGTGCATTCGTCACATCAAACCTGATGGTCCCATCTTTGTAAATGGATAGTTTATACTGTGCTCTAAGAAGTCCTTTCGCGATATTTTCCGGCATCTTAATCCTACTTGTAAGTGCACGAACACCCTTAATCTTTGCAGGCATTTCAAGAGAGAGACGTTCGCACTCTTGTACAATTTCTGTCTTAACATCCACAGAAAATTTTTCCGTATAGGAAATCTTACCCCCACACCTTTCACAGTTTTTAATTTCGATATTATAGTATTTCAGCGAACATTTTGTGCATATGCCAAGTGGTTTTCTTTTTGTGCCACAATTTTCGCAAATTATTTTCCAACCTATCGAACCACATTTCTGACATTCCAGCCGAGCGACCTCTACGAACACTTTATCTCCAGACTTAATGATATTCGCTATGTCTCTTGATGCGCCTCCCTTAAGACCAACCGGGAATAGTATATGCACGGGTGGTTCCATTATCCTCATGCCTGCCTTTTCCGGTCTGCCCATCCTTGCACCCAAGAAGGTCCCACCCTTTCTTCTCAGGGTTATGCCCGAAATGATGGATATGGCCTCCAAACTATCGTTAACGGAACTCGGTATGTTTTTTGGTTGAGCCAGGAGTGCCAAGAGCACCCTATAAGTAGATGTATCGATAATTATGTACTCCCCATCAACTCTATATTCGAGCACTATCTTGACCAAAATGTTGCGCACGGTTTCCGTGGATGGCAGTCGGACCTTTCCGTTGTAAGGTTTGCAGTAAGCCCTCGATTTCTCTAACCAATCTTTTAATGCTACCAGTTCATCTACATTGATGTTTTCCCAAAACCAGCAGTAGGACGGATGAAGCGGAATTTTAAGCTTGAAACTTAGTCTTAAAGCCTCTCTGTCTGTCGGCTTAACAATAAGGGGGCTCTCCATTAGGAGTTTAAGACGTTGATATGTTATGTCTAAAATCTTCGCAACTTTTTCAGCTCCGCCAGCCATCGTTATTTCCTTCTTTAGCTCTAACGCCCACCACTCTTCACAATAACCAACAACTCTGAGTTCAACGTTGTTCTCTACACAATCTCCAAAAGAGACTAGAAGATCGCCGAGGAAAAGGATTTTTACAATTTTATTTTTTACTTCTGCATAAGTTAAATCGTTATCAACCTTTACAACGGATCCATCATCTAGTAACACCCTTGGCGGTTCTATCGTATCAACTGGCATGGCCACGCCACCTTTTCCAGGATAATCTAATTTTAGTTGCGTACCAGTGGCTATGTATCCATCAAGTACTTTCATGGTCATAGGATGTACGCCGACAGCAGCCATCCCAGTGTTGTATGAGCGACCGTATCTCAACCTAAAACCGCCGAATGTATCTGGTAAAGAAAACACCGGTCTACCCCCTATAACTTCATTTAGATAACTTTCTTCGGCCGAGCTTGCTGAATGAACCTTACTAAACTCTTCAGCGACCTCATGTAGCCATTCCCATCCAGATAAACCAAGCATCTCGACGAGCTTAAGCGCTTTTCTCGCTCTTCCAACTATGCCGTCGTTCATGACCCTTAGGGCACCACCTCTCAGATAGTTCGTCTCAACTCTAGGTAGGTTCCTGTAAGACGGTGCCAAAATATTATCCGTAGGGATGCCTGTAACCTCTATGGGTATGTTTCTTAACGCTTTTTCTATTAAGTGATCTGGAACGTTGTACTGAAATCTGCTAACCATGCGCACGTAAGTCCTAAGCTCTTCTTTAAATCGTCTAATCTCTTCCTCCGTAGGTTTGTATCTGTCTAAATTTAACAACCTTCTGATGTAGTCCGCCAATATGACAGTCGCCGTCAGCTCCGTTCCACCAGCCGCCCTTATAGGGCCTGCAAAGTAAACGGCTAAGTAGCTTGAACCGTCTATATTCTTTTTGATCTTTACATCCGCAATACCTTCGCTTGGTGCGGCGGTTATGCATGGCGGCGTCATAACGGCAAGCGCAGTACATAATGCTTGCTTGATGGCAGCCTCTTCTTTTAATTTTCCTATCGAAGCGTATATTATATCCTCAGCTAGCTTAAATGCCAGGCGTTCTCTTGAAAGCTTATCTTTTAGAAACCTTATTTTCTCGGCAATACCTTGAGGACCAACCAGTAACTCAACCCTCTCGGCCATGTCCTCTGCAATTATCGTCTCAACTTCATCAACAACCGTACCCAGATTTTTCCTTGCCTCAGAAGCTATCCTATATTCTTCCTTGACCCTATCTAATATCCAAGCGTAATACTCGGCAAACTCGGGCGGTACCTTATACAAACCAAACCCTTCTTTATCCATAGCTTGATTATATCTATTCAAAAACGTCCAGCGCCATTCTCATCTTAGAGCTAGGGTGTCGCTTTCTTTGGCCATGGTCTTAAAGCAGCGCCCTCTCTTATAGCTCGAATTATCTTCGACAACAGCTCGGCGTTTTTACTCCTTTCGACTATGGTTCCTGTGACCACTATATCAGCACCCGCTTTAGCTACTCTCTGAGAATCTTCAGGAGAGGCAATACCACCACCGACTACGATTTTTATGTCAACGGCATCTCTAACGACCCTTATAGTCTCAGGCGGTACGGGATTTTGTGCACCAGAACCAGCCTCGAGA
>JALNLA010000006.1:0-75732 GCA_023267975.1 Candidatus Terraquivivens ruidianensis | reverse complement strand
CTCATACCGAGGTACTGGGCGGCTAGAGCATACCCGGCAGCCACCTCCGCTCTGTTAAGCGGAAGCGGGAGTACTCTTCCTACGGCGGAGACCGTTGTATCCGAACTGAAAACTAAGTAGCCCATGGGTATGGCTTCAAGACCGTATTTCTTAACTAAGAACGATCCTTGCATTTGCGCACCCACGATATAATACCAGTCAGTCGAGTTTAACAGCGACATGAACCATATAGCATCAGCGTATCTGCTGATAGCATTGATGTTGTTAGGGAAAAGTATTACGGGTATTGAAACGTTTTCTTTTATCATTTTAACACCATCGTCTAAAACTGTTTGTGATTGAAATATGGATCCGCCAATCATTAAGGCATCCGTCCCCTGCTCCTCACACATCTTTGCGTACTTTGCCATTTCTTGCGTGGAAAAATTCTCTGGGTCGAGCAAAGTCATATGAGCGCAACCATTCTTCTCTATCCTCTCAAGTATATAGCGCTCAACCCTGCCCAGCTTCAACACCTTCAGCCTCTTTAGTAACAATATCATACCATGCTGAGTAAGCATCTACAGAAGTATAGGATGGGTACCAAGGCACCTCCTTAGATGCTTTACAGAATCCACATGTAACCTTAGCCACTTCTGAGTCTTTTTCGTGTATCACTAATACGGCTTCGTGGTTGCATAATGGACAGAGGAAGACCGACGGTGGTGGTTTAATCGCCTTCCGTATTATTTTTCTCCTCTTCCTTCCCAACCCTCATCCATCATGCTCAGTATTGTTTTTCTATAAAACTCTTATTCTCCTTGAGTGAAACGACTTACGAATAAGAGGATTGGGTCGGCGATATGGTGATAGGGCCTTCCTACAGCAAGCTCCTAGCGGACAGAAATAAACCTTAGCTTACATCGACCGTCATACCTTAATCTCTATAAGCGAATGCTTTAAATAGTATGTTTTTCTTTCCAAAGCCGCTCAATTTCGTAACTGCAATGGTTACTATTAGGGCGAATAATTTTAGGTTGACTGTACCCACGCATTCTTTATCAATCAGTGCATTAAGTTTTGGATGATAAAAATTAGTAGGGTTGGACAAACGCCGCCATTTTACTCAAGCATAACCAAAGACTAAATACCTGCTCGTAAATGATTTTATGAATTGAAAAAGGAAAGGAACTCTAATAAACACGGAGTGACCATTGGTCTTCTGTTATCTGACCTTAGAGTGGCCCATAGCATAGTGTCTGAGGCTAGTAGGAGAGGCATGGAAGTGCTGTCCGTTAGTAGCCCTGCTGAGTTACCCCTCACCACAAAGGTGATTATAACAAGCAAGAAAGACGCTCCCAAGCTTCCTACACCTGCCTTGTTCGTCGAGGATGTGCCCTCATGCAAGACCCTCATAGATAGGGCATATGAGATGACTTTCGGGAAGAATTGTGTAAAATTCGTAGCGGTCTCCATAGACCCTGGTGAGAAAAGGATTGGTTGTGCCTTCTTTGCTGAAGACATGCTACTCAGAACCTCAACCTACTCCGATGAACATGCCCTCCTAGATGATATTGATGATTTCTTTAACGCGCACCAAGGCTGTAAAAAGTATATAATAATTGGAGAAGGGCCAGGAAATTTTTCTTATACCATCAAGAAGAATGTCTACGAGAAGTTTTTAAGTGCTGGTCAAGTTGAGATAATGGCTATATCGGAAAATAGCTCGAGCCAAAAGAACGTTTTTATGCTTGCACATTCGCCCGATGAGAATGCAGCCCTCATGCTCTTCATCAAAGCTAGAGGAAGATTGATGCTTTCTGGGAAGTGAGAGTCCTATGAACGTAGGGGCTGGCAAGACTCTGGTTATTAAAGGTCCGGCATCTGTAAAATTGATATCGGGTTCTGGAAAGGTCTTCGGGTACACTTTAACCCAGAAAAAGCCGATTTTTGTAAGGGATTTGAGAGCTTTGCCAATATTCACCGAGGTCGGTATGGAAGTTGAGCTAAGCCTTGGAGAAGGTTCATCCGCCGAGGTCGTGGACCGGGACACCATACCAGACGACTGGAAGATGTTAGTAACTCAGACGATTAAGAATCATAAGAAGATTCTGGTGATGGGTGGGACAGACTCGGGGAAGACGTCCTTAACTACTTTTATCATAAACTCGTTGGTGAACGAGGGTAAAAAAATCTGCTTAGTGGATTTAGATTTAGGTCAATCAAATATATGTCCTCCTACTACAATAGGGCTTGTTTGGACGACAAAATCGATCCCCGACCTTTACCAGCTTAGGGCGGAGTTTATAGCCCCAGTCGGTTTCACATCCCCGTCTTTTGCGAAAGAGTATCACCTCAAAAAAATTGGCGAGCTTTTAAGCTACGCCGTTAAAGAGGAGGGTTATATGGTTGTCGACTGCGATGGTTGGATAGAAGGCAAGGATGCTGGAGAGCATAAGGTTAATCTTCTTAACATCGTTAAGCCTTCACTCGTGATATTCCTTGAAAGGACGCAAGAGAAAGCCGAAACCTACTGTAAAGACGCGGACATAGAGTACGTCGTTGTAAGCAGACCGGAGTACGTACATAAACGGGATCAGGAGGCACGTAAGAGGTTCAGGGAAAGCTCGTTCAGAAGATACATAAAGGATGGTACGATAAAGACAATACCGCTCTCATGGCTTAGGCTTTCAACGATACCTATCGAAGCGTATAATGTAGAAGGTAACCCCATACAGCATATGCAGTCCTTGATAGAGGCTTACAACATGCAGACTGCGACCGTACCGTCCTTAAGCATCGAGTCGTTTTCGAAAAATAGGGTAGGTGTCCTCTCATACCTGTTTGACGCTGAAGAGCGATGCTTGGGCATAGGGCTGGTAGGTGAGGTGGATAGCAAAAGAAACACAATCAAACTATACTCAAAGGTCGAGACGATTCCTAAAAAGCTCGTCATAGGTTGTATGTTGCTCTCCTATCGCGGTGACGAGTTGTTTGTTTGGACTACCCATTTAAAGTAAATCTAAAAGCCTTACTACGTGCTTAGTAGCAAGCACTCTGGCACTCTCCGATGGCAAAGCGGCAAGGTCGTATTGTCTGAATGGCCCATAGCTTTTCATATCTTCACATACGACTTTTGGGAAGGTTTGCATAAAGCAAACAACCTCGTACTTTGTCAACCTCTCTTTGATTCTAGGAATTCTAAAATCGTGTGTTATCGAGTTTATTCGTTCTTTATACTCGTAGATTAGCTTAAAAAATTCATCGACAAAGTGTCTCTCTACGTTTAAAAGATTCTCAGGTCGACTCCCTTTAAGTATGGCATAGATGATTTTTCTAAACCTTATCTCAAAGAGCGAAGACAGTAGTTTCTTAACAACATCCAGCTCAGCATATTTGACTAACGTCGAGATTGCTTTTTTGTCAGATACTCTCAACTGCTGTTTTGCCGAAGATGCGTAAGCGTATAATTTAGCCTCAAAATCTTGGGGCATGAGCACAAGGGGCTCCTGTCCCCTCTCTTTAAGCCATATATCTACAATTTCATCGTAAAAACCTTCTGTTGTTTCTTCCGACATCATGTTAACGGTATGGTATCTTACTCTTAAACTATTATCTTGCTACGCGAGGGTTGCAATACCTTTACAAAGCAATAAGACAGCCAAATGAGTCGGTACCCTAACAACGCTGTTTCTATAGGGTCCGTACCACTCGCCACATACGTTGATTTTTGGCATATATATGATGCGTACCTCACTCAAGTCTTCAGGCATTACAACGGCTTCCGAAAACGGATTAAACTGCTCTAGAGTATCGAGTTCTAACTTCTTCGCCAGAAAGCCTGTCTTACCGTTCAGCGTGTTGGCAAGCCTTAGAAGTCGGTGAATGTCCGTGGTAACGATTGTATCTATCATGCTCCTAACTTCTTCTACCGCTAAAGTTATAATCGCTTTTACGATGTTAGGCTTAAGGGTTTCCCACTTAGGAGAGGCCAGCCATGAATCCCTGATCTGCAATAGTTTGCTATATTCTCTCTTTCCGATGAGCCTTATCATCCTTTCAGCGATGTTAGGCTTCTGAAGGCCTTTAATGACCTCGAATGCCGTCTTTGCCAACCTACCTTTCCACGAAGCATCCGTGTAGTCAAATGTTATGGGATAATGTTTCCGATTAACAGGTATTCCGTGATAAGCAGGGTCTAGCCCACTTCCGAGAATATGGTCGGTAATTTCTTTCCTCGATGTCTGGTCGAGCATAAACAATTTTTCGTCATTTACAGCTATATGGAAACCCCTGTTCCCCGAGAAATTCACTGAAATCTTCGAAGACGGAATACCGAAATCCTTTTCGAGAAAATCTAAAAGCTTATAAACTTCTTTCTTTGCAGTCTCTATACAATTCTCACAAACCCAGTCGGTACGTCTTATCCTCACGCTACCACAATTGTTACACCGCTCTGACTTAGACGGTAATAGGCTTCTACAATCTTCGCATATCGAAAAGTCATGGTTTTCCTTACACGAAAGATTTAGGTGGTCAGCATCTATGTCGAATATAAGCTCTGCACCCAACCATACTTTTTCTTCCATAGGAGCCTGAGGGTATTGATAGTAGGCGGCTGAGTGATAGATATGGAGGGGCGTCACCTTTTTTATCATGTTAAATAGCTCGGACGGGTTCTTTAACGATATGTGCCTTACCATGACCTTCTGTCCAAAAGTGAAATAACCAAACTCCCTTCTTTCAATCATATGGGGCACATGCACAATCTCCGCATTTTTTGTATAATATTCGCTAAACAACCTATGGACGTATTCTGCATCTCTACTCGTTAGGAAACTCAGGTTTTTTCACCACGAGTCTTTATCGTGTACGTTAACACCAAAAGTAGCACGAACAAAATCAGCCAGTAGATGTTTAGCCTTACTTGGTCGAAGAATGCCTCCAGCGACATGGTATTCTTGTAAAAATAATCCTGACGTAAAAGCTTTTTCCAGTTTAGAGCGTGCTATCGGTTAGTCTGTGCCTCCTGCACGCTCCAAAGGCCGTATGCAAAATCTATTAACGCACTTTTCAGACAAGAGATGCAAACGCTGCCTCCGTAGGCTCTTGACACCGTCCTCTCACTTTTGGATGTTTTCGAGGGACTCTCGACACGGATGCCGTGTAACGGTTTACCGCATAGACCGCAACGAGGGGCTCCAGACCTTTCGTCAAAGTAGTGGACGACGAGTCTCCTGCCAGGTGTTCTAACGTTCTTTCTTTTCCTGCCTCTTGTCTTGAGGCCCCTCCTCGGCAAGACCACCACCCATCATACTTAAGCCGAATGCTTTGGATAGGGGTAAGCTTACTGCGAAAAATGTTAAGATATACCATCCATAAAAGGTTAACGCACCTTCCTGGCTTATGAAAGGTATGGAAAAGTCTCCAGGTAAGGGGAATTTCATATTACCAAAGAGCGCAGTCAGAATCCAGTAAGTACTTAGGAAAAGTATCATACTGATTATCATTACCGTAAAATTCTTCTTCATAATATTGAACTCTACCTTTTTTATGTAATCCATTCTCTTCTCAAGTCTCTGGATAGTCTTCTGGTCACCACGCCTCTTTGCTTTCATAAGTTCTTGTCTGAATAGGTTTACCTCTTTCATTCTTTCCATATCCTGCCTCTTGAGTATTGATTTTCTAACGAAATTTGTTAAAGATATTGTTAGTATTGCTATAATGATTACGAGCAGCATGTAAAAGGTGCTTGGGCTCATTAAGTCTCACCGAGCAGCTTTCCTAACGCGGGATACATCTCCGTAAGCCTCTCCCTAACCAAGAGCTGGTAGTACTGGTACAAAATCCCTATCAGCAGAAGAAGGCCGGTGCCGGTTCCGAAGGTATTCGTGTAATCTGCAACGCCCGCTATAATGCCAACGATTATTGCTCCTAATATCGTAACGGTTGAGATGTACTTGCCTATTATTCTTTCTATCACTTCAGGTGTCCTTCTGAATCCAGGAACTTGCATACCCGCGCTGATTAGCTGTTCTGCGACCTTAGAAGGACTTAACCCTCCTATATTCACCCAAAATTTGGCAAATAGTAGACAGAAAACGATGAGCAGCCCAGCGTATACAATACCTCTAATCGGGTCTTTCACCAAACCCTCTATGGAGCCAGGCGATATCATGTAATAGGCCAACCCGCCCCTTGGCACTATTTGGCCTCCCTCGGTCTTCTCGAACGTACCTAGCAAGTTCAAAAAGACGTTCTTTCCATCTTGATTGTAGCTATTCCATAGTATCGAGGACAAATAGTAAAAGTTGCCGAATATCATGCTGGCAAATATTACTGGTATGACTGAAACATACAACAACTTCACTGGATACTTTGCCCTGAATCCCGAGAACTTGGCATACGATATAGGTATCTCGACCTCGACCGCATTAAGATATATCAATATTAAAATTAGAGCGATAGTTGCTAAGAGACCCATAAGGTCCGGCATGTTTTGGGTGCGTATGAGCACGGGAGATAACCCTGCTCCTGAAAATATCGACTGGAAAATCGCCAGTATCACGCCCTGATAAAGTCCATCTGAAGACACGAGCATCGGTGAGAATAACCTAATCATTATGTCTTGTGCAATACCGACGGCTATAAACAAGCTTATACCGCTACCGACTCCCCAACCCCTCTGTATCAATTCGTCAAGCATCATTATGATGAATGTGGCTATGATCAGCTGGATGAATATCAAAATTGCTTGAGTAGTCGTTATTGTACCAAACATACCGCTCATGCTGAATGCAAATGCTTGGATAGCGGCAACCACGAGCGATAGAACTTTGCTTGTAGATGTGAAGAGCGCCCTGTCTTCGGGTTTCTTTAAATCCAGCTTTATTATCTCCGCACCGACCAGCAGCTGGAGGAGTATGCCTGCCGTAACTATCGGTCCGATACCGAGCGTGGTCAGCGTTCCAGTTTTTTGGGCAAAAACCACATGGAGTACGAATATGTGCTCAGTAACCTGGGTCCTTGGTACACCGTAAAGGTACACCTCGCCCATAATGAGGTAGACGACCATCGCCAGAGCCGTCCATACAAGCTTTTCAGCAAGGCCAACCCTTCTTTTAGGCCTTGCCACTTCTGGCATGAGCCGACTTACGCCCTCAACGAACTTCCTCGCTGCTGACAAAAGCTACACATCCGCTTTATCCTACTAAAGTAGTAAGCTCCTCGGGTTTTATAATCTTGCCTCCGGCGTTGGATATTTTTTCGCTTGCTTGCTCTGTCCATCTTTCTGCGACGACCAGCAGAGGCTTGTGCACTTTACCATTAGCCAAGACCTTTTCTATACCCATGGATTTAAGGTTAACGAGCAGCATGTTTCCTATCCTTTGCGCATTTTCATCCTTCTCGATAGCTTCTGCGAGCTCAGAGAGCTGGTTTAGGTTGATGGTCCTATAAACTTCCCTATTCGGCCTAAAAAAGCCATGCTTACCGAAGTAATCGGGTGCATACTTCAGAATCCATGTCCACTTATGCTTATGGGTCCCGGCCATACCTCTCCCTCCCTTGGAGCCTTTCTTTCTATGCTGACCTATCTGCCCCCATCCACAGGTTCGTGAACCCCTGAACTTTCTTATCTTTCTCAACCTCGTCGGCAATGTTCCCACCCGTTTCTACCTCGTATCACATCAACGGTCATTTCGGACCAGAACCATATATATCTTTAACTAAAGATGGTGTGGCCGAAAAGCAGCTAACCGTTAATAGTTAGCTTTTCAGGAAGTCTAAGTCTTTTTCTTTATGTACGGCAGAAGACCGCCAGCCAGCAGTACCTCCTTTTGCTTCTCGATGAGGCTGAACGTAGCAACGAACTCTATGCCCTTTGTTTTGTTTACGATTTTTATCGACTCGTCTTTCTTTACGGCGTCTGCCAGCCTCGGAATCTCGAGCTCGTCACCAGCATCTATCCTATCGTAGTCTGAAGGGTTCTTAAAGGTTAAAGGAATTATCCCAAAGTTGATTAAGTTTTCCTTGTGTATCCTAGCCAAGGACTTGGCTATCACGGCTTTCACTCCCAAGTACATCGGCGCGATTGCCGCGTGCTCCCTCGAAGAGCCTTGGCCGTAGTTTTCACCGCCCACTATCACGCCGGCCTTAGCAGCTCTTGCCCTCTCGTAGAACGTTGGGTCTATCCTGCTGAAGGTGTATTTCGATATCTCTGGGATGTTGGACCTGAGCGGCAGAATCTTTGCGCCTGCCGGAAGTATGTCGTCAGTGCTTATGTTATCGCCAACCTTTATTAAGACCTTGGCGGTCAACGATTCTGCCAAAGGTTCCTTCACCGGTACTTCCTTTATGTTCGGGCCCTTTATCACCTCGACAGCCTCGGGCGTCGGCGACGGAGGGATTATCATGTTGTCGTTTATCAAAAAGCGTTCAGGTTCTTCGACATACGTAACGCTAATTCCGGACCCTCTTGGGTCTGCAAATTCTCCTCTCAGCGCTATGTAAGTTGCGACGAGTGGATTAGCCAAGTAAACGCTTGCCTCGGGCGTTCCCGACCTTCCCTTAAAGTTCCTGTTGAAGGATCTAACCGACACGCCGTTATAGGGTGGTGCTTGACCCATGCCGATGCAAGGGCCACACGCCGACTCGAGTATCCTTGCACCAGCCGCTATCATGTCGGCCAGCGCGCCTTCCTTAGCAAGCATCTCGTAAACCTGCTTGGACCCCGGTGAGACCGTCATGCTCACGTTTGGTGCAACTGTCCTTCCCTTGAGTATCTGGGCCACGGCCTTCATCACTTGGTATGAGGAGTTCGTGCAACTTCCGATGCATACCTGGTCTACCTTTATGCCTTTAAGCTCGCTTATTTTCACGACGTTGTCGGGCTGGTGTGGTTTAGCGACGTAAGGTTCTATCTCGCTTAAGTTTACCGTGACTGTATCGGTATACTCCGCATCCGGGTCTGGACTTAGCTCTCTCCACACACCTCCTCTGCCCTGGGCTTCCAAGTAGTGTTTTGTTCTCTCGTCCGAGGGAAATATCGAGGTCGTTAGGCCCAGCTCCGTTCCGAAGTTCGTGACCGTAGCCCTTTCGGTTACCGTGAGTGTCTTAACGCCGGGGCCGACGTACTCGAATATCTTTCCGACACCGCCCTTGACAGTAAACCTCTTCAACAACTCAAAAGTAATATCCATGCCTGTAACCCAAGGCCTCTTCAGCTCACCCTCGAGGACAACCTTAACTAAGTCGGGGACTTTAAACTCATAAGGCTCTCCTGCCATTGCGGCAGCGACCTCCAGACCGCCTACACCTATCGCCAGCATGCCCATGCCGCCAGCAGTCGGCGTGTGACTATCGGAGCCGAGTAACACCTTCCCAGGAGCTGCGAACCTCTCGAGGTGCACTTGATGGCAGATACCGTTCCCCGGCCTGGAGTAATGTATGCCGTACTTCGCCGCCGCGGTCCTTAAGAATATGTGGTCGTCGGCGTTGAGGTTATCAACCTGAAGCATGTTGTGGTCGACGTAAACTACCGCCAGCGGAACCTTTATCCGGGGAATGCCCATCGCCTCGAACTCCAACATGGCCATCGTGCCGGTTGCGTCCTGCATCAGAACCTGGTCAACCTTTATGGAAACGACCTCGCCAGGCTCGGGCTTTCCGCTCACGAGGTGCTCCTTTATTATCTTTTGGGCCATCGTTAGACCCATATGGGCGACCCAATACTACTTTCAAAAATCAGATATTTAACATTTTACCGGCATGAAGACCAGCACTCGTTTCTCATAGACCCATGGTACCAGGGGTACATCGTACCACGGCATTAGTTGCGCTACCGGAAAAATTTTTTCCTCGCGCATCGTAACTAATCCCGTGCATAGATACAGGGCTTAAAAGCATGGTCAACATTCATTTAATTAATATAACGGATTCCATCGTAGTAAATGGGTTGGAATGAGTGCAAGAAACATAGCTCTGAGGATACTCTTGGTTGTCGTAACGCTGAGCCTCTTAGCCGTATTCATGTGGTTCTTGTGGGGTACGGGCATGATTCCGCCTGTCATTCCCATCAATGTCGTTTACACGATTCTGGCTATCACGGGCGTCGTGTTGGTAGTTTACAGCATAAGCAGCACAATCCTCAAGGCTCTTCTGCCCAAGTATGGACGTAAGGCTTACGCCGTCACGAACACCCTCAAAATCTTCACTTACATAATAGCTGGCATAATCCTTCTCGCATCGTTAGGAATCAGTCCCGAGGTAGCCCTTGCGGGAGGAACCTTCTCTGGGCTCATCGTAGGTCTGGCCTTACAGCCTGTGCTCAGCAACTTCTTCGCTGGCCTTATAGTGTTGCTTACGGGCTATGTGAAGCCCGGAGACGACATTAGACTCATAACGTCTGAGATGCCTTATCAGTGGGCATTCTTACCTGGTTACAAGTACTTCTCGCCCGACTATGTATTCGTCGGCTACAGGGGTAGAATCATCGAGGTCGGTTTGCTTTACTCCTTGATGATATCAGATAGTGGCGTAGAGTTGAAAATCCCGAACAGGATAATATTCGATGCAGCAGTCGTTAATTATACGCCAGAACATCAGTTGGAAAGGATATTGCAAGTTCGTTACGAATTCAAGGTGGACTACGACCCCGATTTGGTCCTTGAACGGATTAAGAATGCATTAAACGACGTGAAGGAGATAGAGGAGATAATGATTAACGAGCAGAGCGACAAAGAATATTATATCGTTCAGATACGGTTCTCTACACCTGGAGATAAGGATTGGAAAGAACTGAAGTCCGATATACTGAAGAGGCTCGTGAAAGTCCACAGGGAGCTTAGGTTAGCTGAAAAATCCGTAAACGGCTAAGTTTGAGTTTAAAGATAAAAGCACCAAACCCTTACAGTATTGGCTGGAGATAAGCATGCCCGTGCTCCCTATAGACTCCGGAAGGTATGGTAGCAGGGAGATAAGAGACGTATTCGAGGAGAGTAGTAGGCTCAGGTATATACTCACGGTCGAGGCTGCGGTTGCGGAGGTCCAAGCAGAACTAGGAATCATACCGGCGGATGCCGGCAAGGAGATAGCCTCAAAGGCTAATCTAAACTACGTAACGCTCGAAAAGTGCAAAGAGGTCGAGAAAATAATAGGCCACGAACCTGCAAACGTCGTAGAGGTTTTGGCTAGCGTGTGTGGAGAGCATGCCTTGCCATGGGTCCATTATGGGCTTACGAGCAACGACCTCTTGGATACCGCAACGTCTTTACAGATAAGGGATGCTATGAGAATAATCGAGGGCAGGATGCGTGAGCTTACGACCCTGCTGGCCGAGATGGCGCAGCGATACTCCGATCTACCTGCGGTTGGGAGGACCCATGGACAGCATGCAAGCATAATATCCTTTGGTTTAAAATTCGCCGTCTGGGCCTCTGAAATGCTGAGACACTTCGATAGGCTTAATCAGCTACTTGAAAGGGTGTTAGTATGCAAGACGCTGGGAGTGGTCGGTACGGGCTCGGTCATGGGTGAAAAGGCCATCGAGGTCCAGAGACGTGTCGCAGAAAAGCTTGCGTTGAAACCAATCGATGCCGCCACACAAGTCGTTCCTAGGGAGCTTCACGCAGAGGTTGTCTTCTTCGCGGCAATCCTTGCCTCTACGCTGGATAGGATGGCCACGGAGATAAGGAACTTACAAAGGACGGAGATAGGTGAGGTAGAGGAACCGTTCAGGCCGGGGCAGGTCGGGAGCTCCGCAGTTCCCGTGAAAAGGAATCCCATAAAATCCGAAAAGGTCTCCTCGATAGCGCGCTTGCTAAGACCCCTCGTTCAAGTTGCCCTTGATAACATACCGCTATGGCACGAGAGAGATTTGACGAATTCGGCGAACGAGCGCTTCATGATTCCTATGAGCCTCATCCTACTCGATGAAGCCCTCAAAACCATGGTCGAAGTAATAAAAGGGCTTAAGGTTAACGAGAAATCTATAGCGACCAACATCCAAAAGACCGACGGAAGGATATTTTCTGAATTCGTACTCGACTTACTGCTAAAGAAGGGCTTTCCTAGGGTTAGTGCTTACAGGCTCGTTCAGAAGGCATCGGAGATGACAGACGTTTCTTTCGTTGATGCCCTGCTCCATATACCGGAAGTAGCACGCAAGCTATCGAAAAAGGAAATAGAAGACGTGACGAGACCGCATGCCTGGTTAGGCGCATCGAAGCTTATAATAAACCATGTTGTCGACGAGGTAAAAAGGAAGTTATCTACTCTTGGAAACCCCTCTCTTCCGATGGTTTAGCCTCCAGAACCCTCAGCTTGTAATTATACCTATTCCTGATTCTTGGGACTGGGCTACGTCGTGGCCTGGCCTCAAGCTTTGGTGTTTGGGACCTGACCTTTCCAGCCTTGGTTACAGACCCGTGGCTCGGCATCTCGAATTCCCAAGATTGTGCGCCTACTCGTCCATTTATACTTTATGACAACAGCTATATCCTAAGCATAATGCCTTATCTTGAATTAAAATGGTTATGGCACGTGTCTTGGTAAGCCCACTGGGCATAGTGGCTTTAGATGGTGATAGGATTGTAGGGTTTCATAGTTATGGTGATGACCCAGACGAGGTAGCAAGAGTTTACTCGAATGTACAGAACGGAGTACTCCCTCCCAACATGGGAGGATTTGTTAAGGAGTTGTTGGACAAAGGTTATTCCTCGTTGGCTGTCGAAGACCCAAAGATGCTGGAACCCTTGAGCGAGCTAGTGGAAGGTTTGTCCGTGACGGTTGAACGTGTAGAGCCGGAGCCTATAGACTTAGAATCGCTATTCGTGAAGCATAGGCTTGTTAGTAGTCGGGAAGAGTACGGGCAGAAGGTGAAAACTATTTGCGATGCGGCTTTAGCGCTCAGCCTCAGGGTCGCCATAAGCAGAAGGGACATGCTTATCATACCAGCAGTCCACGCTCATGAAAATGTCGAGAAGCAGGTAAACGCGATTTACATGGGGTGCAGAGAGTGGTACGGTATTCATTTTCCTGAGTTGAACGATTTAGTTGACGACGCGGAGGATTATCTAAGAATCATAACGGAAATAGGCTCAAGAGAGAGAATAGACGAAGAAACTTTATCGAGGGTCATTCCGGGCCATAAAAGGTTGAAAGAAATAGTTACGGCGAAAGAAAAATCCGTGGGTGCCAACATACTAAAACAGGACGAAGAACATCTGAAAAGATTTGCCGAAGAAGGTTTGAGGTTAATGCAGCTTAGAAAGGATTTAGAAAATTACATCAAGTCGCTCATGAGCCTCGAAGCACCAAATCTAACCGCTATAGCAGGGCCAATCCTTGGGTCCAAGCTACTGGCATTAGTAGGTGGGTTGGAGAAGCTTGCTAGAATGCCTGCGAGCACGATACAGGTGCTTGGTGCGGAGAAGGCGTTGTTCCGCTTCTTTAAAACGGGCAGGGGTGCGCCCAAGCACGGGCTGATATTTCAGCATCCATACGTGCACGCCTCACCTAAGTGGCAAAGGGGTAAGATAGCAAGGGCGCTTGCGGCAAAAATATCCATAGCTGCACGCATAGACTACTTCTCCCGTGAAGACAGGGGCGCTGAGCTTAGGAAGGCTTTAGAGGATAGGATAAAGGAGATAAAAACCAAATACGCCGAACCTCCTAGACGTGAAAGGGTGAAAAAAATAAAGAGGTCTCGGAAGGGCTAAGCGTCCCAAGGGGTGGATACGGTGTTAAGCGTTGAAAAGCACGGTAGGTTCGACGGCGTGTACTGGGTTTACTCAGATGGCGAGAGAATACTGGCAACCAGAAACCTGGATAAAGGCTTTAGGGTCTACGGCGAAAGGCTATTCAGGGTAAACGACGAGGAATACAGAGAATGGATTCCTTACAGGAGCAAGCTCGCAGCAGCGATTCTCTCCGGCATTAAGGAGATAGGTATCAGGCCGGGGTACCGGGTGCTATATTTGGGCATCGCATCGGGGACTACAGCAAGTCACGTCTCCGACATCATCGGTGAGAAAGGTATGCTTTATGGCGTTGACTTCGCACCGATGGCGCTAGCCCAGTTCAAGCGTAACGTTGCCGAGAGGAGAAGGAATGCTATTGCGATATATGCGGATGCAAGGTTCCCTATGAGTTACAAATTTGTCGTCGGTCAGACCGAGTTCATATATTGCGACATCGCCCAGCCGGAGCAGGCCAAGATACTCGTCGAGAATGCCAGGCTTATGCTGAAGGTTGAGGGATTGGTCATGATAGCGATAAAAGCAAGGAGCATCGACAGCGTTGAAGAACCCAGCAGGGTTTACAAGCAAGAGATTAACGTGTTGGAAAGTAACGATTTTGTAGTGCTTGAAAAGGTCGACTTGGGAAAGTACGAACAGGACCATATCATGGTCCTTGCAAGGTATTTGCCGAAAAGGTAAAAAAGGAAAATGATAGTTTGCGGTATAGACGAGGCTGGTAGGGGCTCGGTAATCGGACCGCTGGTAGTTTTGGGTATCTCGATTCACGAGAAAGATGTTCCCTTACTGAAGGAGATGGGCGTTAGGGACTCGAAAACCTTGAGTAAAAAGGTTAGGGAGGAACTATGTCAAAAAATCTTAAAATTGAATGTCAGAGTTTATGATGTTGTCGTGGACGCCGCTGAAGTGGATAGATACTTGAAAAGGAGGTCCGGGCCCAGCATAAACGCGTTAGAGGCGAACGCCGCAGCAGAGATCATAAAAAATCTTAGACCCGACGTCGTATACATAGATTCTCCAGACGTTAAGCCCATCAGGTATGCGAAAAGGGTTTTGGCAATGCTGGACTACTCTCCCCGAGTGGTGTGCGAGCATAAGGCCGACTCACGTTATGAGGTTGTGGCAGCGGCCTCGATCGTTGCAAAAGTAAAGAGGGACATCGCCATAGCTAAGCTGTCCGAGGTCTACGGAGACTTAGGCTCAGGATACTCATCGGACAAGAAAACTATCGAGTTCATAAGCAGATGCTTAATGGATAAGGGTGAAGTCCCATCTTGCGTAAGAAAGGGATGGAAGACTATTGATAGGCTCCTACAAACGAGGTTGAATTGTTGCAGAAAGTGTTAGGGTATGGGTAACGAAAGGTTATTCGTTATCACAGGAGCTCCGGGGAGTGGCAAGACGACTGTGGTCTTAAAACTCGCTGAAATCTTGAAGCACATGGGGTTCAGTGTCGGTGGAATGTACACGAGGGAGGTCAGGTCTTCAGGGAACCGTGTAGGGTTTGAGATAGTAGACGTTGCTACGGGGAAGATCGGCACGTTGGCCTGGGTAGGGTACGGCTCTGGACCGAAGGTTGGCAAGTATCTGGTTAACCTGAGGGACTTGGATGAGGTCGGCGTTAGGGCTATAGAATCAGCCAGCCAATTTGACGTCATAGTCGTGGATGAAGTTGGGCCGATGGAGTTGAAAAGTCGTAGGTTTAAAGAAGCCGTGAGGAAGCTTTTAGCGACGGGTAAGCCGTCCGTGCTCACGATCCATTACAGGGCAAGCGACGAGCTACTTGATGAAGTGAGGAGGATTGTAAGCGGAAAGAGCATAGTGGTGGCTCCTGAGAATCGGGATAGGTTACCCATAGAGCTGGCAGAGAAGATTAGGAGCATACTAAAGGGAAGTGCACGGATTGAATGAGAAAACGCTCGAGTTTCCAGCAAAGGTTTACGAGGAAGGTAAGGTCAAGTTTTTAGCTCCTGCCCTTCCAGAAGGTTGGGAAAAAGCTACTTCGCCGAGCGGCATGCCTGTTTTCTTTAACCCACATTCTAAGCTATCGCGCGACATGGCGGTTCTGGTCGTTAGAACGTACTTCGAGAAGAAGGGCATAAGGGTCTGTGAGCCGTTGGCTGGTTGCGGTGTTAGGGGCATAAGGCTCGCCGTCGAGACGGGTCTCGTGTCAAAACTCGTTCTTAACGACATAAACAAGCTTGCCCACTCTCTGATAAGAGAGAATGTGAAGATGGCTGGCTTGATGGACATGGCCGAAGTTTACAGCATGGATGCGAACGCACTCCTTGCTGCCCATTCTACTGGAAAGCTCAGGTTTGACTACGTGGACGTGGACCCTGCTGGCTCTCCTGCGCCTTTTCTCGAGAATGCGGTACGCGCATGCCAGAGCGGAGGCTTAATTGGTGTTACGGCAACGGATTTGGCACCCCTTTGCGGAAGGAACATTCCCTCATGCATGAGAAAGTACGACGCAGTACCCTATGCATCGCCGTACTCAAAGGAGACGGCTGCAAGGATTCTGTTAGGCTTTGTAGCCAGGACAGCAGCAAGGGTTGGGATGAGTGTCTCGCCAGTCTTGACGTTCTATAAGAGGCACTACATTAGAACATTTGTTAAAGTGACGTACGGCAAAACCTTGGCCAAGGAATCGCTTAAGAATGTAGGATGGATGTTTGATTGCGAATCATGCGGTAGCATCCGATGGTCAAGCTATGCTGAGCCCATTACGCTCTGTGAGGTTTGCAAATCTATCCCGCATGTTTTTGGCCCTCTCTGGCTCGGAGAACTAGCATCCAGAAATTTCGTTTTGAGGACGATGGAAAAGGCATACGAGGCCGACATGAATGATGCCTGCGATTTGTTAAGAAAGATTTTGGATGAGGTGCAGAACATCCCATTCTACTATAGGGTTGACGAAATCGGTAGGAAGCTTAAATCGAGCGCACCAAAACCTGTCAGTATGGTAGAGAGGCTCCGCTCCATCGGCTTCAGCGCATCGCTAACGCATTTTGACGGGCAAGGTTTTAAGACCGACGCTCCCCGTAGGGTTGTTGAGCAAGTATTTTCTGAGCTTACATCTTTAAAGACGCAATAGTATACGGGCTGGTGTCTTTAAGTTCACCCTTCATGCGTACGTTCTATTTTTTACCTATGGCTAAAAGAAATATCTCGGAGCTATGCTTTCTCGTTGCCGTTGGAACAATCCGCTTAACTTTTTGAAAACTCAGGCGTAGCCTGTCCTCGATGCTTTTCACCTCGGGACTTTCAAAAAGTTTTAGATAAATACTGCCGCCCTTACGAACTAACCCTTCCGCAATCTTTAGGGCTGTACCAACCAGCTCAAGCTGCCTCGGCACATCAACTTCCCTAACGCCCGTTAAGTTTGATGCTAAATCAGATACCAGTTTATCAGCCTGCTCACCCTTCAGCACTTCCTGAATCTTCCTCGTTATGTCTGGGTCGAAAACATTCGAGGTTATGTTTACGACGTTGTCTGCGATTTTGAAACCTTGGGTCTTCACATCTACGGCAACGACGAGGCCTTGCGGACCAACGTATTTGGCTGCTAACTGTGCCATCCCTCCGGGTGCTGAACCTAAGATTATTACCTTATCGCCCAATTTTAGAAAACCGTACCTCTTTTGGACGTGCTGGAGCTTAAAGGCGGCTCTTGAAAGCATGCCCAGCCTTTTTGCCAAGGTAGTATAGTGGTCTCTAGATGGGCGTTCTTTGAACATGCGTTATACCTAACCAGACATGCCGGTATCGATATCTTGCCCCAGCACCCATTCCTCTAACCTTATGCATATGCACGGTGATACGGCTCTTTCCAAGCCACATGCGTGATCGTACGTGCACGATGGGCATGGAGCGCCCTTAATGGGTGTTATGCTCAGTTGTTTTATAAGCGGAACCAATCGTCTAGTCCACCTGTCGTTCGCAAACTCCTTAACCCTTTTTACTACCCCTTTCTTCTCCAGCTTTATCGCTATTCTGGAACCCTCTCTACTCGTAACCCCAAGCTTATGCCAAAGTTCAGATTGAAGCATACCGCTGTTTTCGTACTTCAACAGAAGTTTTATTGCCCTCTCCTCAAGCTTTGTCATTTTCATTTGCATATTTATTGCACCACAGTTTTAAGACTTTCATGGTATAGGCCTTTGTTATTCAAAATAAACGTCTTGAATTGGCACTATTTAAGCACTACTCAGTCTCTAACTCAATACGTATTTTAGTATTCACCAATAGTTCCTTATACCTATTCCTGATGGTTACCTCCGTCACCCTTGCAACTTCAGCAACTTCTCGTTGTGTTAATCGATAGCCCATGAGCACGGCCGCCAAGTAAGTCGCAGCTGCCGCCAGACCTATAGGACCCCTGCCGTCGATCAAGCCGCACCTCCTTGCGTGCTCCAACAATTCAATCGCAAGCTTCTCAACATCACCTTTCAATCTAAAATTATTAACAAACCTCGAAACATACAACCTAGTATCCGACGAGGGTGAAGTCATGTTTAACTTATTAATAAGGAACCTGTAGCACCTCGTTATCTCCTTTTTGTTTAGGTTCAATGCCATGGCTACCTCGCTCAGCATCCTCGGAATGCCGCATTGCTTACAAGCTAGGTAAATGGCGGCTGCTGCCATGTTTCTTATCGACCTACCGCGCATAGCACTCGTCCTTAACACTCTTCTATATATGAGGCTTGCAGTCTCCATAATGTTCGTAGGCAAACCTAACTTTAAGCACATTGCTGCAATCTCCGAGAGACCCCGCACAGAACTTCTTACCATGCCGTTTGCCATCATTGTTGCCATTCTATCGCATCGCTTGATGGCTGATAACACTTCAGCTTGCAAATCCGAAATGTTAGAGCTCTTTCCATCTCTCCATCCTATCTTGGTTGAAAGACCCATGTCATACATAACTAAAGTTATCGGCGCACCAACTCGAGCTCTTTTTCCATCCCTGTCTTGGTCAAGACCTCTCCACTCAGGTCCTAAGTCGGCTGTAAGGTGAACTACGACAAAACCGCAATCTACGCAAACTACCTCACCGCTAAGCTTGTCAAATAATAGGTTTGAGCTACCACATTCAGGACATCTCGTTACTGTTTCGTCATGTACCATTCGCGACAAAAACTTCACTCCATGGTATAGAACTTTGAGTCTTGTGAATACTGTTTGTTTGTTGTAAGCTTTATGGCCACAAAATGCGAATCGACTGGTCCAAAAACGTTCGATACGTAGCCGACATGGTTAAGCTCCTCGTCATAGACTTTAGCCCCCAGCCTCGGAACAGACCCCCCTTTTAATATAACCTCGTTACCCACGCTATAAAGTAGAATACCTAAAGCTACAGGTCTGCGCTTCAGCCTAGACATATCCAGTATTATATAATTGGTTACATTTAAGATTTTATCGTTCTTTTGTTTCTTGCTCCAACAATTCTTGTGCTAAGGTTTTGACAACGACCTGCTTACTAATTGGTTTGTCTGGCTTAACTATGAGTCTTCCAGTTTTTTTCCAACAAATCCTAGGGTGGGTAGCAGCCTCAACCTCAACATGCCATCCGAGCTTCTTAGCAGCCCTGCTCAATTTTTCAACAGTGGGCGACCTTGACGAAAGTCGTAATGGAACCCTCCTACCTTCCCTCCAACTCAGCGCTCTATCAAAGTATATAGGCCAAATTATGAATCCATTGCGCCTAATCATGCTAAACATCACCTTTTGGAGTATATTGCTACACTTAGCTAGTAGGAACGATTAAAACCGCATTTATAACACCGTCCCTGCCGGGTCTCGATGTAACCCTCGCGTCTCCAAGCGGTGTTTCAATTATTGCACCTTTAGTGAGTATGCCTCTTCTCTCGTAGTCTTTATTGGAAGGATTGGATTTGACACGAACTATGGCTGTCTTCTCGACTCTCTTTGTGGCGGGATTGTAAACGTTTGCCACCTTCTCGGAAACTAAAGCGACTTTAACTCCTCCGCCAAAAGTATCTTTAGTCTTTATCTTCCTATCGCCCACTATGGTTAACACCGGCTCCCCTCCACACTCATACCTTCTCTTCTTCCTATATGGGGTCCTTTTACCGCCTGTTGATTTTCGCTTATGTATGTCAGTGTGCCACTGTACCATGTCTACTCCCTTAAAAAGTAGGAGCTTTTAACTTTTACCGGAGCTTTTTTCCAATAGGCTTTCCATATATCTTTTTATTTCATGGGGGTTGTTCTTGAGATTGAAGTAATCTGCGAACAGTTGGGTAGTCCTAAGTATGAGAGTTCTGCCCGATTTCTCCGCCTCAACGAGACCCCTCTCGATCAGCTGCCTGACGTGCTTGTATGCCTCTTTCCCCCTGGCCGCCGCCAAAACTGCTTGGCTTACCGGCTGGTGGTATGCAATGAAAGACAACGTTTTGAGCAGAGCTGTGCTTAAAAGTGGTCTCTTCACATGTTTCCTAACTATATCTGAATATTCGGGGGCTAAACATAAAAAGTATCTCTCGCCCTCTAGTTTTTTAATCCTAAACGGATGGTTGGAGCTTTCGTACTCGGCAGAAATCTCATTTATAATTTCCCTGATAGCGTTCTTTGATGTAATGCCTACAACATACATGAGCTTATGCAGTTCAACTGGTTTGTCGGACGCATAAAGCAATGATTCAACAACTGCCCTAATCCAGGTTTTTCTTTTCTCATCCATAACTCTCACCCAAAGATATCAAGACCCTTCCACCGTCATCTTCAATTATTGTAACCATACCCTTTGATGCAGCGAACAACAGTAATATAAAACGTCTTACTGCCTCCAATCTATCGATACCACTCATTATTTCATCTAACGTCATTGTTCCCTTTCTTTCCAGCAACCCCTTTATAAAATTGTAGAATTCCTCTACCTTTTCCTCAATTTTTATGATAAAATCTTCAACGTTTAACGATTGTTGCTCAACACTGTCTTGTTTACGCGGTTGCGGCTCGGATAGAACGCGCTTTAAAGCATCAATCAGCTCGAGTATGGTCGTCGTCATAAATTCGGCTCTCAATGGTGGAGATAACGGAGGGGGTATGAGATATTCCTGCTTTTGCTTTATAATGGGTACATCATCAGCAACGAGTAATCTCTCACTCTTCAACCTATGTAAGGTTGCTGCAGAGTATACAGCAACGCCTGAAGAAGTAAAGTCAAAGAATCCCCTCTCCTTTAACACCATGGCTAAAGAACTCAGCAACTCTTTTAGGTTAACCTCCCAAACTCTTAACTTATCCCAATTTGTAACGTCGAAAAGTACGCGCCATGGAGACTTAATCCATTGAATCCTTCCGTTTTCCATATCAGTCAGCCTTGATTCCCTCCAGCGTTGTCTTAACTATCCTTGATTCGCCCTTATCCATGTAAACGCCTATAAGTTGGTCAGCCTTCTCGGCCAATACATCTTTAAGGCTTATGATTATTATCTGAGTCTTTTCTGACATCTCTTTCAGCAGCTCAGCCAATGCAACGGTGTAGGCTACGTCCATGTGAGCATCTATCTCATCAAAAATGTAAAAGTCGGCGGGCGTGAGACCTTGTAGTGCCATCAGAAGCGAGACGGCCGCAACGGACCTCTCGCCTCCGCTTACGCTTCTCAAAGAGCGTTGGGGCTTTCCAAGAAACTGCACAACAACCTCAACACCCGACTCACTCGGAATGTTTTCATCAGCAAGCCTAAGCCAGGCTACTCCTCCCGTTAACCTATTAAAGTACGCTGCAAACTTTTCGGAAACCTTTTCCATCGTGGCAAAAAATGCTTTCAATTTTTCTCCCTCTACCATCTTTATAAAGTTGATGATCTCTTGCCTTTCCAGTTCTAGCTCGCTTATTCTCACAGATCTGAGTTTGTAGTTTCCAATCAAAGCCTCATACTGATCTGAAGCCAATTGGTTCACGAACGAGAGTTCGTTCATTTCGACCTCTAAAGCCATGAGCAGTTGTTCCCTGAATGTGGACTCAAATATCGATATCTCCGTCGTATCTACGTCGCCCAGCTCTGACAACTTTCCCATTACAACCTGAAGTTGGGATTCTAACCTTACGTTCTCGAGCTTAGCCTCTTGCTGCTCCGACCATAATGCTTTTAATCTTTCAGATACCCTGCTGTCTTCCTCAACATGTGAGGATGTCAATTGTCTTATTTCATCCCTAATCTTGATAAGCTCTTTATACTTTGTTGATAGGTTTTCTATCTCTTGGTCCATTCCATAAAGCTCTGGCTCCAGCAAATTCAACTTAGATTTAAGATCTGCCCTCGATTTTTTCTCTTCTTCCATCTTCAGTTTAGCCATCTCTAACGAGCGAGTGAGCGTCCCAATCTCTGACCTGTATCGGTTTATCAAATTTAGGGTTCTTTTCTTTGATTCCTCTAAACTTTTAATAGCTGCAGACTTCTCTGCTAATAGTATTTTCAACTCTGTGTACCTTGATTCAAGGGATCTTAGCTTCAACGAAGCTAATTTAAGTTCCTCCTCTATCTTTGGTTTTAGCTCCTCTCCGGTTGGTTCGATGCTACTCATCTCAGCTAATTTCTTCTTGATGAGCTCCTCCTCTTTAGTAAGAGCCTCTATCCGTTCGTCTATTTTCTTCTCTTTCACAGTTAACTGTGAAAGAACTTCTTCCAGTAATTTGCGCTCTGTATTAAGCGATTTAATGTCGGTATTCAAAGAAGAAAGTTTTGCCTGATGCTTTTGAATTTCGCTTTTTATCCATTCCATCTTCTCTACGAAAGTGTTATTTCTTAACCTTATTTCATCCAGCTTAGGTTTTACCGCCCCGAGATAGACCTCTAGATTTTCTAACTCAGCACGTAACGTTTTTATCTTGTTTTTCTTATTCCCGACGACTTTAACGAAACCGCCCGGGTAGCAAATGATACCGTTACCCAAAATGGCCAGCTTACCGTTTGCCATGCTTTTACACGCGTCCTCAAAATTATCCGCAAACTCTACATTGCTCCTAACCCACGCTCGGAATTTTTCTAAACCATCGCGACACGTTTCGCTTATATTACCATTCAATGCTAACAATTTACACTCAAAATCGAGGGATGCGAAGATTTCAGATAACAGTTGAGCCACGGCATAGTTTTCTATTACAATGGCGTTTGACCACTCGTTGAGAGCAGCGCTTAGCTTTTCTTCATGATCAGGTAAAGATTTAACAAAATTATCCAATGAGCCTACAACACCCTCAACGAATTTATCAGCCAATAGCTTAGCGAAATCTTCGACCTTTCTTGATTCCTCATCCTTAGGTTGAGTCGTTAATCGAATCTTTAATTCTGTTATGAGGGTCTCGGTCTTGTTAACAACTCCATTTGCACGTGTTATTATGTCAGAGTAACGCCTCACCAAGGCCATATGCTCGCTCAACTCTTGGTTAAGCTTTAGCGTCTCGTCTTCTGTTTTACGTACCTCGGAGAGTAAACCTTCAAGCCTCTCGTCAATGTTAGCGATCTTATTCCTGGTTGCTGCGATCTCTTCACATATCTCTTCTCTTTCTTTTATTAATTGCTCTTTGCTGCTTTCAATGTTATCGAGTTTTAAGTATACCTCAGACCGTGCCCTTTCTTCCTTAATTTCTGAAAGTTTAATTTCTTCTAACCTCTCTTCAAGCTCTTTGGTCGTGCCCCTCAGCTTATCCACTTCTTCGGATAGTCTATTAGCCTCCTCCTCTAGTCGTCTTTTTTCCTCTAAACATTCAGCGATCTTTGAGTCAAACTCACCGAGCTCTTGTTCAGAAAGTAATGCTGCCGATTCAAGCTCGGTAATTCTTTGCTGTAGATGCGTAGACTCCTTTTCCAAAATTCCCATACGGTTCTCAGAATCCCTTATATCGAGCCTTAGCTTCATGATTGTCTCGAAAGTTTCTTGACGCTTTTTTGTCACCTCTGACAACTTTTGCTCGGTCTCGGATATCTCATTTTCCGTCGCTTGGAGTCTAGACCTAAGCTCCATAATCTTCGTTGATATCTCTTGCTTTGCACTTTCCAGCGCATGAATCTGTTCAGTGATGCTGGCAATTTTTGAGTGTACTGTCTTAAGGGATGCAGAGACGTTTTCTGCCTCCAGTTTATACTGAAGCTTTTTAAGCTTGACAATTTCCATCTCTACAGCTTTCCTCCTAAGATACTGATTCCTTTCTTTCTCAAGTTGTTTAACCCTCGTTCTTACTTCGGCAGTGCTGGCTTTGGCAACCTCTAAGTTCCTATCGGCCTGTGCTAGCTGTTCTTCCGCCTCAGCTTTTTTCCTGTTGTACTCTGATATGCCAGCAACCTCTTCTATTAGCTTACGCATATCGTCAGGACTCATCTCAGCCAAGTTCAATATTGCGCCTTGGGGTAGTATGTTAAAGCCTGAGGGTCTTATGTTAGCGGCCGAAAGCAACGTAAGCAACTCTCCCCTCGATGCCGATCTTCCGTTTATGTAGTATTCGCTCTCACCGTTCTGGTAGATCTTCCTAGTAATCGTAACCTCATCCGATTCTATCGGTAGTGCTTTTTCTGAATTGTCTAAGGTTATCGATACCCTTGCATACGTCGATTTTCCCTTACCATCTTCATGAACTAGCTCGGAGAGTCTGCCTACCCTTAAGGCATGTGGGCTTAGCTCGCCGGTTACAAACCTGATCGCGTCAAGCAAATTAGACTTGCCGCCCCCATTTGGGCCGGTAATCACAACCAAGCCCTTGGGTAGCTCAACCGTAGATTTTCTTTGACCAAATGACTTAAAAGCATGGAGCGATAGTTTTTTGATGTAAACCATCCCACGACGCCCTACAGCTTCTTAACCTTTGGAGATGGGTAATATTTGTTTATATTGCCAGAAATGGATATACATTCACGGCGCTACAGTTACGTCTTACTAAGATAATAGGTTACTCCCCAGCAGGCTCTAAGGAATTTTTTAAAGGTTATATTAGTCGTTTTCCCCCCTCTCCTCTTAGGTTAAAAGGTAGCTGATGGACAAATGGAGAGGATAAAACGCCTCCTGGACTTAATGGATGAGAAGGCTTTTAGCGCATACTTGCTAACCTCGTCCGAGAATCTGTACTACTTTACTGGGTTTAAGGGTGAGGGTATGGCCGTAATAATGGCCGACGGCTCCGTCAAACTTTACACGTTGCCCCTTTACTACGAATCAGCCGTTCTATACACCATACAGGGCATTGATGTAATCAAGACAAAGACTCAGGATATGTTCAAAGAAGAACTTATGGATGAATTGGGTAAGCTGGTTGGGGATATAGGATTCGATTATATGGATGCTGAAACTTTTTGGAAAATGACATCCAAGTTAAGGTTTTTACACTTGACTCCGTCATCCGACCTCGTATGGAAGTTAAGGTCCATAAAAGACGAAAAAGAATTGGAGAGTATAGCGAAGGCAGCGGCAATATGTGATGTGGGTATGGAAGTTGCTTCAGATATAATATCGCCGGGTGTTACTGAGCATGATATAAAGGTAGAATTAACCGAGGAGTTGCTAAGATGCGGTGCGGACAGAGTTGCATTTGATATCATAGTGGCATCGGGTACAAAGTCATCTTTACCTCACGGTGGGCTTGGCAACAGACAACTCCAAGATGGAGACGTCGTCGTCATAGACTTAGGCGCTTCGGTAAACGAATATTCAGCCGATGTAACGAGAACGTTTTTCGTGGGGGATAAAGTACAAGAGAAAATTGAGAAAGTTTACAAGGTGGTAGAGGAGGCTAAAAATTTAGCCGAAGAGCATATGATGGCGTGGGTCTCTGCCTCATCCGTCGACAGGGTTGCGAGGCAACTTATAGAGACTAATGGACTCATTGAGTACTTTGTCCACAGCTTAGGACACGGTATAGGATTAAGCGTTCACGAACCGCCAAGAATGTCACCCAATAGCAAAGACTTGCTTGCCGAAAACATGGTCGTGACTTGTGAGCCCGGCGTGTACATTCCAAAACAATTCGGAGTAAGGCTTGAGGATACTCTGTTAATCAAGAAAGATGGTGTCGTGCGGTTATCTAAAGCACCGTTCTATCCTTACATACCCTAAGCTCCAAATCTGCGATTGCGTCGCTGGTATGTTCTAATCGTTCGTAACAAATCTATCTTTCTAAATTCTGGCCAAAATATGTCCAGAAAAACAAGCTCACTGTATGCAGATTGCCATAAAAGGAAGTTGCTTATCCTTTCTTCGCCAGACGTCCTGATGATTAGGTCAGGATCGGAGTTTGGTATGCCGTAGGTATATAAATTTGACTCGATGGTCTTCTCGTCTATCTCATCGACGAAAAGAGACCCATCCTTGACCATGAGGGCTATTCTTTTGGTAGCATCAACTATTTCTGCTCTTCCACCATAAGCTACTGCGATATTCAGGAAATAATTGCTATATTCTTTAGTCGCCTCTTCCAACCTCTCTAGTGCCTCTCTAACATCATCGGGTATGAGTTGTCTTCTACCTATGATCGTAACCTTTACACAATTCCTATGTATCCTCGGGTCGTTCACAAGCTTTTCTGCGCGCTCTTTTATCAGCTTGAGTATCTCCGATAACTCCTCTTGGCCTCTCTTCAGATTTTCGGTAGATAGAACGTAAAGCGTCACAGTCTGAATCTTTAGATCGATGCACCACTCAAGAACCCTCTCGGCAACGTCTGCTCCAACTTTATGCCCAAAAGTATGCTTAAGTCCCTTACTCTTAGCCCAGCGCCTATTACCGTCCAAGATTAACGCTACATGCTTTGGTATGGGGCCGTTTTTAACACTATTCATCAACCACTTTTCGTACAACCAATATGCGCCAAATAATTTTAGTAGCCTCTGGAGCATCTCCCCGCCCCTCACTTTGCCCTCTTAAAGTACGATGCGTATATTTTCCTCATGTACCTCGTAACTATGAACGTCATCGTCAAGGCTGGAACGCCTAGCAACCCTATCGTAAGCAGTATTAGCGTTTGAGAGTCAAATATCGTACCGGGTAAACCCTCCAAAAGTAGCATTCCAACTCTTTTTAAGAGGGCCCATAACCATATCAGTGTAACGGTTGCTTGTATTGTTCTCCAGAACCTTAGGTTTTTCAGGACTATGTAATAAATGCTATATGTAAGCGTCATGAGTAATAGGCTTACAAAAATTAGATCTATGCTCCCCACTACGAATTGTCCCATCAACATGGGCAGCATCCCTAACCAGTAGTAAAAATCCTCAGAAAGTGATGGTAATTTCACATCCTTCGGTAGTGCAGATGACGCACCCATGTAGCCCGAATAAATGCCTATCAATAATATACTCAGCGATGAAATTATGCCGAATATTCTCAGCTGTACTAATGGATGCGAAGATATAAACTTCGATAGCATTCTGAACTTCGTCACTATTGAGCTATCAATCCCAAAGCCCCTGATGAACAGTAATATGCCCAAAATCAGCAAAAGTATTGGTAGATTCATTAAACCAAGGACGTAGAGGATACCTATGAATATTAATAGCGCTCCTGGTATGCCCAGAAAAACCCTAGAATACCTACTATCGAATATCGCCATCTTTAAGTATCTTCCGAGCAAGAGCCATGTCCGCTCGATGCTCTCGCTTTGTCTAACTACAACTCTCTTAACAGAAACTATGGGTAACCTCGACGAAATGATTGGGGAGACGAGCTGGTCAGTAACGCCGTCGCTAACGAATACGCAGGCGGATGACGGAAAGGTTTTTAAAACTTCATCTAACTCACGCCTTATCTTTTCGTCAGACCAATAACCGCTTTCTTCGCTACCTGCTATGGTTGCAACTTCAACGTTCTCCTTTCCATGCTTGCTAACCAGTTCATCATAGAGCTTAAGAGCGCCAAATATGGCGTTAGCATCGGATTCTTCAGGGTCTGCCAAGGCAAGGGTCTTTGCCGCCTCCAAATTGTTTTCTTTTCCCACGATGGGTGTTTTTATGCCCGTCTTCTTACCAATATCATCATCTCTGTCAACCACAAGGATAAGGAGCTTTTCTTGCTCTTTTTCCGAACTTGCCATACTATTTTTCCATCGTAAATTTCTTTACCCGGTTTAATATAATTTTAACCATTCTAAAGTATTTAACTACGACCGGAAGGTGTTATCCCACCCCGGATTCTAAAGTTTAAAGTCATCATCATTCTCGAGTAGGAGTTTTAATTCTTGGAATGTTAGCTTCTTACCCTGTAATAACTTCTGTCTGGCCTCAGCAATGGCGCGTTTTTTAAACTCTTCTTCCCTTTGCTTTGCTACGTCATCCATCGCCCTCTTAACCCGCTCTATTAACGTCGTCAGTTTCGATTGGAGCAGTATTCGCTCGGCTTCCGCCCTGTTGAGCCCCTCTCTGAGTTGTGTGCAGTTTTTATGCTTTTCATCACTATCATTCTTCAGCTTCTCATACTCATCCTTTAACTTACTGATTTCTTCGTTAATGCTCCTCAGCGTGTTTTCAATCACATCCAGTTCCTCTTCTATTGACTTAATCTTTTCATCCTGAGCCTTAATGCATGTGATGATGCTATCTCTCTTCTCGATCAATGCTGCAACCTCCTCCAGCTTTTTGGATTCGAGGAAAAGCCTCCTCTCTTCACTAGGCTTTAGTATCGAAGTATGGATCGTCCACTCTATGTTTTTAATTCTCTCTTTTATCGCATCTATGCTAATACCGCCTTTTGGATATTCCATCTCCTTTTCGACTGCTTTTAACTGTTTGATAAGAGCGCCTCTCGAAGCATAGCATGCCTTCAGGTCAGACTTCAATTTCTTGTAACTTTCTAAAATCTTCCTCTTTTCGTCTACCATTGTCCGAAATCTCTGTTTTACCTCTTTTTTCTGTTTATGGATAGAACCCAGCTCTTTCATTGCCTCATTGACCGCAGTCCCGAGCTGTTTTATCGTAACGTCTAATTCCCTGATTTTTTCCTTAAGCTGCTTAATATCCGCATCCTCGTATACCATTGTACTCTTTTCCTTGAAACTTTACAGGATTATATAAGCCTCTACGTTTTGACCGTTACGTAGTGGTTTGACGCAAAACTCTCTCTATCTAAGCTCTAGCTCGCCTTCACTGAATATCCTTGTGAGGGCACTGTGTAACTCAACTAAGCCACTCATATTAAGGGCTGACACGGGTATTATGGGTATAAAGGCGCTTACGTCAAACACAGCCTTTGCAACATCCCTTGCAAGGAGCATCTGAGCTCCCTTGAGCTTAGTCTCTAGATCGACTAGGAAAGCTTCATCTGACTCAGCCCACCTGAGTATCCTGCTTACGTACCTCTTCGGTACTGCATCAACTTTTGATAACGCCATGAGTAGGGGTATGCCGAAGCTTAAGTATATCGAGACAGAAAGAAATATGCTTGCGGCAAAGTTTTTTGGGTTGACACAAAACATCGGATCTAAAAGAAATAGCATCGCCTTAGAACCATCGGTAAGGTTTCTGGCAATTATTTTACCCTCCTTCCTGAATGCAAAAAGTTCAAGCTGACCAGGTGTATCAACGAGCGCGTAGTCAACGTTAAAGGAATTAACCTCTTCTCTTAGCCCCTCTATATGCCTCGCAACCTCTCTTATAGATGCTATCAACGCAGCGTTTGGTCCAAGCCTCCGTGTGACCATTATCCTTTCGTAGTCAACTACGTCTCTCACGTCCACGTCAGGCTCGTATGGCAAAACGGTTACTGCAGGGTCTAGATTAACCGTTATAGTCGATTGCTCTTGATCACGAAGCCACTCGTTAAGCGACCCAGTCAAGGTTGATTTACCAGAACCTGCGGTTCCAGTTATGAACAAAGTGTACATTGCCTATGCTCCCCAAAGTTTACATTTGTTAACTTATATGTATAACCTAGCTTAGAACTTTACTCGGCCCTAAGTGCTTGGACAGGGTCTAGCCTTGTAGCTCTTAAAGCCGGATATATTCCGGAGAGAAGACCAACGACGACGGCAAAGGAGAAACTACCGACCAACACAATCGGTGTTACGTTTGGCTGGTAAATTATCGGCGTACCGCTCATCCCAATTATGAAAGACGAGAACATCCCTCCAAGCGACATGGCTAATAAGCTTCCTAAAACCACACCAAGCAGTCCTCCTATAATGCCTATCAACGTTGACTCTGTTAGGAAAATCTTCGCAACGTCCTTTTGGGAAAAGCCTAACGCCCTGAGAACGCCGATCTCCTTTGTCCTCTCCATGACGGTCATGAACATTGTGTTCATGATACCTACGCCGGCGACCACCAGTGCTATGCTGGACACTACCAAGAGGAAAATCGTGAAGTTGTTAAGGATTATCCTTACCTGCTTGATTATCGTCAGAGGGCTAATAAGTTCTATGTCTTTTCCATAAATGTTGTTCAAAGCCTCGGTGATGGAGTCAACGGCAGCGGTTGATTCGGCAACCACCACTATGCTTGGGTAGCTTGTAGATTTGAAAATGTTGCGTGCCTGTGGTATGGTTATCATGACGCTTTTATCGACATCAAGGTATGGCGTCGAGCCAAACTTCTTATATATCGCTCCGACCATGTAGGACCTCGTTACGCGTTGCCCATCAACAGTAAGCTCTAACGTTACGGAGCTATACAGGGGTATGCTCTTCCCGGTCTCTCCGGGTGGGAATGCCACGTCATAACCTATGGCTATCATCGCCATGTCGTTCGGTGAGAGGTCCTCACCCTGATAGATTTCTAAATCAGGCAGTATGTGATAGGTCAGGGTCGGGTCTAGGCCTATTATGGAGACGGATTGCTCAAAGCCGCTGCCTATAAGCGTGCCCCTCGAGAGATAGAATGGACTGGCCGCCTTCGCCCCTGGCAAGTTTGCGAGCAACATGACGTCCGTATCCATTAGTTTTAAGGTCTCCCTCGGGCCTGCTCGGACGGAAACTGTTCCAGAAGGTGCTACGAATATGTTGTTAACGCCTATCTTCGAGAGAGCATTATCTATTAAGACGTTTAGCCCCTCGGTGTTCGATATGAGGGATATTATCAACGCCGTCCCTATCATTATGCCCAAAATGGTCAGGACGGTCCTTACCCTACGTGTCCTTAAGCCGCCGAAGGCATACCAGACTGTATCGATAGGCTTCGTCTCTTTCTCCCCCTTATCTTCCTTATCAACACGACAGAAGCCACGACAGCAGCTATTCCGATTAAGGTAACAGTCAGATACCCAATAACCCTATCAGTTTGACTTGTGCTTGTATTTTCTTGAGATTGCGGCCAGCTGCTCATGACCGTCATGTCATGTATAAAAGTCTTCGAGAAGTTATTCTTCAGCGTATCCTTGTACTCAACTAGGATTTTTACTGGCACGATGCCAGGCGTAAGATTCCCAACGACAGCTATCGGCAGGTTAAACATCAACGGAGCGTTAGGGTTTACGTCTCCAAGGTAAACGGACCTAACCGGACGTATAACGTTGTTGGCATCAACCAACAAAACTCTCGTGAAGAATGCCGGCTCATTCCCCTCATTCAACAACCTACCGACGATATACGGTTGCTTATTTATGACCTCAAAGCTAAGGTCTTGGAGCTTTAGGTCTATTATGCCTCTAACGTAGTATCCCAGCTTGTAGCTCTCTGTTTTTGTTATACCATGCCAATCTGTGTACTCGACATTCACGTTTATGTACGTCGAGTATCCAACGGTAGATGCTTTCTCGAGAGTTTGTTCCGAGACAAAGGCTGAAACGTTTAGCACAAGCTCCTCGTCTGGATGTATTTCTTTAAAATACTCTCTGGTACCCTCCAGCAGAGTTAGCCAGCTTGCGGTGGACTCTAACGTTATAGATACGTCCCTAAGCGTGTCTTGCTTCAAGTTCTTTACGCGTATATCTACGTTGTTTATGGAGCCAGATGTTAGATATGCCCCAGATGTGATCTTAAATGCTCTAGAAAGTGGCTGGTCTGCTACCCTTATACCCAAGGTCCTTAACACCTCGTATGAATTGTTGTAACGATCACGGTATGATGCTTTTAGCGAGAGCAAGAACGATTTACCAGAAGCTGACTGGCTGGTGAATAGCTTGAAATCCAACGGGTATTCCTCTCCAGGTCTCAGCTCGTTCAAGCTCCACCTACCGGGTTTGCTGACGAACGTCAGGAACGCGGGCTCGCTCTGCGGAAGTATTAGCTCTACTTCTACAGAGTACGCAGGCTCTATGCCCTCATTCCGGATAGTTACCCTCAACGGATTTACCGTCGTTGGCAGTAATAGGTCGTTCTCGAGCATCGCTTCGATTCTTATCCTCTCGTTTATTTGCGTACCTATGCGAAACATGGCGTTATGCTGAAGCCTCCTCTGTTGTCCATAGGAGTCTAGGTATGTAATGTCCGTCGGTATACGCAAAGCTTTGTTTGTAACGGAATCCTCTATCTGTAAGAGTATGGGTAACGCTACGTCAGTACCGGGCGAAATCCTGCTAAATTGCCACGAGCGTTTGGTGTTAACTATAGTTACGCCGGGTATGTCTGGGTCACCTAACGAAATCATTACATTATGTATATCAGCCGTACCATCATTCGAGATTACAATCTTAGCTTCGTTCAGCACACCTGGTACCAGAGAGCTGTGTTCTGTCTTGACTAGAACTAGGCTCTTCCCGGTGACCCTTATGTCAAAATGAACGTATGATGATGAGCTGACCAGATCTTCCTCATCTTCGTCATAATACTTGTAATATACAACGGCATATGCTTTGTAGAGGCCGGGTTTTACCCCCTCGGATATGTCGAGGAGATAACGGAGCGTGAAGGATCGACCGCTTGGTATAGAGTCTACACAGACGGACTCACGCGTAAATCTGGATTTCGTCAAAGAATCTTCGAACCCCTCGGGAAGTACGAGATAGCCTCTTACGCCTATGATCTGTTCCTTTCTTGCGTTAACCATCTGTAAAATTAGCGGCACGTTCTTATCGCCCGCATTAACCTCGATCCTGTTGTTCACATCACCCCAGAACGCCTCTACGGCTATTATATTCTCTGAGTGTATGCCTGCTAAATTCATCAACACGAGCACAAATGTTATGGACAATATCGCTAAAAGGATTCTATGCGCCTTCATAGACCATACCGTCCTTTAACCTGATTATTCGTCTAGCCGACCCCGCAATCTCCATGTTATGTGTTACCACCACAACCGTGGACCTGTATCTTTTATTTATATCTTTTATTACCCTCATAACTTCTTCTGCAGACTTTGAGTCAAGATTGCCAGTAGGTTCATCGCATAATAGAATTTTCGGATTAGTTACTATGGCCCTAGCTATCGCTACACGTTGTTGCTCGCCCCCGCTCATTTCCGTCGGCTTATTGTTAAGCTTTGAGGCTAACCCAACGAGATCAAGCATTTTTATTACTAATTCATCTCTTTCATCTGACGGAATGCCCCTTAACATCAACGGAAGCTCTACGTTTTGTTTAGCGGTTAATCTGGGGATTAGGTTGTATGCTTGGAATACAAACCCGATGGTTCTGTTCCTAAGCTCGCTTAGCCCGGCATCGTCTAGCATGGAAATATCTACTCCATCTATGAAGACCTTTCCTCTCGTTGGCTTATCTAATGCGCCGGCTATATGAAGCAGGGTGGATTTACCACTACCGCTTGGTCCCACAACCGCGACGAATTCGCCGTTTTCAATAGAGAGCGTGATGCCCCGCAATGCCGGAAACTCAATGTTTCCCATACGGTAGACCTTCCAGACATCATCGAACCTGATGGCAGGCATCTTTACCGTCATCTTTCACGTAAAGAGACTGGCGATGATAATATAAAGATAAATGATATAAACCAGAACTTGGTTTAACTAAGGCGTAAAGGAAGATGGTCGCAATAGATGAAGATACAATAACGTCTGCTATAGAAAAAATTATAAGTTCTGTGGTAAACGTTAGTGTAGTCCACCTTCTCCAAGTATCTCCTTTCGAAATTGCGCCGGTAAGCGGCGTAGGTTCAGGGGTCGTGTTTGACCCAAATGGATACGTAATGACTAATGCTCACGTAGTCGAGGCAGCTCAGAGAATAAACGTTACGCTCCATAACGGAGAGGTCCTAAGCGGTGAGGTTATCGGTAAAGATGTCTCAACAGATATCGCCATCATAAAGGTTGACAGAGAAGGATTGCAGGCGGCTAAGCTTGGAGATTCCTCGAAGCTTAAGGTCGGGCAGTTTGTTATAGCTATAGGGAACCCGTTTGGCTTAGCAGGTGGCCCTACGGTAACCACGGGCGTAATCAGCGCACTAAACAGAAACATACAGACTCGCTTTGGTTTGATGGAAGGACTCGTTCAAACCGATGCTGCGATAAATCCTGGTAACAGCGGCGGGCCTCTGGTAAACTTAGCTGGAGAGGTTGTAGCACTCACAACGGCTATAATACCGTTTGCCCAAGGCATAGGGTTTGCAATACCAATAAACACTGCAAAGAGGGTGGCCGAAGACATAATATCAGTGGGTTACGTTAGGAGACCGTGGCTCGGCATCATCGGTGTATCCCTTAACCCAACGATATCAGCCTACTATAATTTTCCAGTTGATGAGGGTGTGCTGGTCTACAGAGTTGCACCAAACAGCCCTGCTCACTTAGCTGGTATAAGGGAGAGCGACATAATAGTTGCGATTGATGGCGAAAGCGTAAATTCCATTGAGATGCTAAAAAAGATAATTGATTCGAAAAAGGTTGGAACTGAGATAGAGATAAGCCTAGTGAGGGGTCTGAGTTTGATAAGGGTAAAGGTTAAACTTTTAGCCTTCAAGCCCCTTGAATGAGTCGGAAAAGGTTTTCAGTATGTCCCAAGAACCCTACGAGCTTAGGACACTGAGGTCGCGGACTCTTCATGAGGAAGCAAGAAAGTTTTTACCCGGGGGAGTCACGTACGCAATAAAATACTGGGAACCATATCCAATTTATGTCTCCAGAGCTAAAGGTAGCAGGATATGGGACGTTGACGGGAATGAATACTTGGATTTCTGGATGGGACATGCAGCGATTATAATGGGACACGCATACGAACCGATCATCAGAGCTGCAAGAGAACAGCTTGAGCTGGGCGCCCATCTTGGTTTCTGCCATGAGTGGGAAGTAAAGCTGGCAGGGATTGTGACAAGGATGGTTCCGGGTGTAAAATCGTTCAGAGCCACAAACAGCGGCACGGAGGCCAACATGTATGCTATCAGACTTGCAAGGGCGTACACGGGAAGGAGCAAGATAGCAAAGTTTGAGGGACATTGGCACGGTGGCTATGATGCGCTACATAAGGCCGTTAATCCTCCGTTGGACAAACCTGCCTCGTTAGGTTTGACGGATGGTGTTATGAACGACACGATAGTTTTACCATTTAACGATCTTGAAGGTGTGAAGCGGAGGATAAAGGGTGAAAACCTTGCGTGTATAATCCTAGAACCCGTCATGGGTTCCAACGGTATGATACCTGCCGATAAAGAGTTTCTGAAGGGACTCAGGGAGCTTTGCGACAAGCTTGATGCCCTCTTGATATTCGACGAGGTGATAACGGGCTTTAGGTTAACCAAGGGTGGCGCGCAAGAGTACTACGGCGTCTTACCGGATATAACGGTCTTCGGAAAAATTCTCGGCGGAGGTATATTCCCCGCTGGTGGGTTTGGCGGTAGGGAGGATATCATGGAATTACTCGACCAGACGAAAAGGAGGCATTACGAGATGTCGTTCCACGGCGGAACTTATGCTGGAAACCCGCTCACGGCCAGGGCTGGCTACACATTATTGAGCGAGTTGATGAAAGGCGAAGTGTATCCGAAGATAAACGAACTCGGGAGGAAAGCTAGGAAGGAATTAGAAGACGTATTCAGTAGGTATGGGGTAGACGCCCACGTAACTGGTGTAGGGTCCCTGTTTGCAATCCATTTTACAAAAGAAAAGCCAAGGGACATCAGGACTGCGATAGGTGATCCAAAACTTGCAAAAGACTGCTTTTATTTCATGCTGAACAACGGCATCCTATGCATGAAACCCAGTAAGCAGTTGTTCTCACCTTCAGCAGCCCACTCCGAAAAAGACATAGAACGTCTAGTCTTTGTTATGGAAGAATTCCTAAAGCAGAAGCGTTGACTCAACAAATCGGCCAGCTGTCTGGCACAAGATTACCTATATCCTTTATCTCGTTGATGCCCATTCTTCTTAACATTGATAATCTTCTCATATATGATATGTTGACTTCCTTCGTACGTCCCGATAGATTGGCGACGACCTTTCTGGCAATCCTCCTCCCTTCGGCGTCTAAGTCGGTCAACACTATCAGCCTTACCATGCCGTTGCTTTCAGCCCAACTCAATAAGGCCCTCATGGAAGTATACTTGAGTATCGTACCCTTTATACCCAGCCTTTTAAGACACTCTTCGTCACGTTCGCCCTCGACCAGTATGACTGCACCCGACTCGCTCTCAGCCTTTAGGTCGCTTACGACTTTAAGCACCTTCTCAATCAGTTCTTGCTTTCGTTGCATCTTAAACCCCTTGTTATCTTCAGCCTAAAAAATCTTTTTTTGAATAAATCGGTACGTTTTTCCGATGGAAATTATCAGTTTATGAGCTTTTACTGAACAGAAATCGCTCATAGATACCTCTTATGAATATACGGCCGTATTAATAATGGATTTCTGATACTTTCACTTTTAGCTTGCTCCAAGTAAAGGAGGTGGATAATGGGTGAAGGTTGTAACAGTTCACCTTCCAGAAGTTTACCTTGACGTGATAGATGAGCTTGTAAGGCGAAAGCTTTACCCCAATAGGGCTGAAGCAATAAGGACAGCTGTTAGAGATTTCATAATGGAGGAGATACCGGCAAGTGAGTGAGGATACGCTTCTTAGCGGTGTTGAGAGGAACGACGGCGTTCGCATAAAGCTGGTTGGTATAGGCGGAGCTGGTTGCAATACAATCAGCCGACTGGTCTCACAGGGATTGAATGGCGTTATAACAATCGCGGCAAACACGGACTTCCAACATCTAGAGATGGTTAGGGCTCACCACAAAGTCCTGCTGGGCAAAAACACGACAAGACTTAGGGGCTCCGGCGGAGACCCGGAGAAGGGTAGGATGGCAACCGAGGAATGTGAGGAAGAATTTAGAAAACTGCTCGATGATGCTGACATAGTTTTTGTGGCGACAGGCTTGGGCGGTGGTACTGGTACCGGAGGTGCACCTGTGGTTTCGTCAGTAGCAAAGGAGTTAGGAGCTACGGTTATTAGTGTAGCGACATTACCCTTCAGGTTTGAAGGTAGCGTCCGAAAGAAGATAGCGATACAAGGGCTACAAAAGCTGAAAGAGGTATGTAACACTGTAGTGGTCATAGACAATAATAAGTTGCTTGATTTTTATCCGCAGTATGAGATCAGGACGGCATTCTCGTTGGTGGATGACGTAATAAACAATATGATGCTCAGCATAACGGAATCGATAGTGAAGCCAAGCTTGATAAACATAGACTATGCAGACTTCAAAACTATTGTCGAGAGAGGTAGCCTAGCATCTTTAGGCATAGGCAGGTCTTCATCACCAAACAGAGCAGAAGAGGCCACGTTTAACGCGTTACAATCGCCGTTGCTCGATGTCACCTACGATAGGCTATCTGGTGCCATAGTGCACGTTACGGGTGGTGAGGATATGAAGTTAAGCGAGGCGGCGAGACCAGCGGAGATAATATCCGAGCTGATAGGCATGGATGCGCTGGTAATATGGGGCGCAAGAATTGATAACTACTACGCCTCAACTATGCAAGTGTCGCTTATACTAACTGGTCTTAGCGATCCTTTCAGCAGTAGCATGGAAGCGGATGCCGCTAGCTTACCGAAGCTAAAAGAAGAATTCAAAATTCCACAACCTACCGTTCCTGTTCAACCCGCTATTGACAACGAATTGGAATACGAGCTGGAGAAAATAGTGGCCGAACTCGGTATAAGAAGAGTTTCAATAGAAAGCACGCATGCGCATTAATTTTAACAAATTCCAACTTCCTTTTTTATTTATGTTAAGCTAAGCTTTGCCGTCTGGTGCGCTATTTCTTCGTCGCTTACCTTTCTGAATAAGGGCTCTGGTTTATTGATTTTATGCCCCGGTCTGATGGGTATTCTAAACTCTTCCCACCTTACGCTCTCGGGTGTTAAATTTAGGTTCATCATTCCCATGAGTTTATAGGCTGCAAAAGGTAGGTAAGGCGTCATAAGGATGCAGAGTGCTTTGACTACCTGCATAGCCGTGTACGTTGTCCTAGGCGCGTTCTCTATAACCATCCATGGTCTCATATCGTTCAGGTATCTGTTTCCCGACTGAGCTAGTCCCAGAATAAGTTTCAGACCTGATTTAAAGCGACAATTCTCTAACTTGTTCTTAACCATGGCCGCCACACTATCCACTTCTTCCAAAAGCTCCTTGTCTCGAGGCTTAAGCTCACCGGGCTCCGGCACTACACCATTAAACTTATTATGAACAAACAGCAACACTCTATGGATAAAGTTACCAAGCGTTGCTACGAGCTCGTTATTTATCTTTGCTTGAAAATCTTTCCACCTAAAGTCGGAATCCTTTGTCTCAGGAGCTATTATCGCCGCATAGTACCTAATCACGTCAGGGTCGTACGTTTCAAGCATTTCATGAAGCCAAATGACCCAACCCCTACTCGTTGACAGCTTTTGGCCTTCAAGGTTTACGAACTCGTTTACGATGACATTATAGGGCAATACGTAGTCGCCATGGGCTATAAGAATGGCTGGAAAGAGGATTGTATGGAAGAAAAGGTTGTCCTTTCCTATAAAGCAATAGAGCTTTGTTTCAGAGTCTAGCCAAAACTTCTTCCAGGCATCCGGTTGCCCAGTTTGTAGGCTCCAGTCTTTTGTTGCTGATACGTAGCCCAGTAGGTTCTCAGCCCAGTTGTAGAGCACTTGCCCCTCTGCTCCAGGGAAGGGCGCAGGCGGTCCCCAATCGTAATCCCTTGTTATATCCTTGTCCCTTAGCCCCTCGTTCTCTAGCCAAGATACGGTCTTGTTATACGTCGATTTTCTCCAGAATTTTTTCGATTTTATGTATGTAAGCACTTGCTGCGTTAGAGCAGACAGTTTCAAAAAGTAATGGTCCTTTTCCACAACTATGGGCTTGCCACCGCATAAAGTACAAACGGGGTCTATTAGCTCAAACGCTTCATACCAGCTTGCGCATATCTCACAGGCCTCGCCATACTGGTCTGGCGCTCCGCAAACTGGACACGTACCCCTTACAAATCTATCGGGCAGCACTTTGTCATCCTTTGGACAGTACCACTGCTTTATCCTCTTCCTATATATGTAGCCCTTTTCCCATAACTTAGCATAAAACTCATGCACCGTCTCATAGTGAATTTTTTTAGAAGTCCTAGAGAATATATCAAAACTTATTCCAAGTTTAGCAAAGGTATCCCTTTGGATTGGGTAGAATGTATCACACAATTGTTGCGGTGTCATACCCTTCTTCATAGCCTCGAGTACGATGCTGGAGGCGTTTTCATCAGTTCCACATACGAAGAGGACTTTGTGCCCGAGCATTCTCATAAAACGTGCAAATATATCGGCCGGTAGATATGCACCGCTAAGGTGGCCGAAATGTCTTGGTGCGTAGGAATACGGTAAAGCCGCCGTTATCAGAATCCTTAGGGCTTAACACCCTCCTACCGCATGTTATAAAAGGCTTATTTAAACAAATCGCTAGAAAGGCATGCGAGTGAGGGTTTTCTGTAAGTAACAGGTTTTTTCTTTCATCATCGAAGAATAAAGAGTTATATTATCATTAAGACTTTCTAACCTTAATAATACCATGAAGCTACTCATATACCATACGGATTTCGTCGAATATGAGCCAGTAGAGAGGGAAGGCAGGGTTGTCGAAGAAACAGAGATGACTCGTAAGAGGTTTGAAGACATAGTTCTAATCCTTACGACGATAGAAGAAGGAGACGATGATACCGTAGTAGATAAAGCCGTGGGCGAGCTGAAGGAGTACCTCGCAAGGATTGGCAGTAAGCGCGTGTTGATATACCCCTATGCCCACCTTAGCAATAAGCTTGCAGCCCCAGAAAAGGCCTTGGAAACCCTCCGTCTTTTTAGAGAAAAATGTAAAGTGGAGGGGATGGAGGTCTATACTTCACCGTTCGGTTGGACCAAGGCACTTTTGTTGTCGGTTAAAGGGCACCCGCTGGCCGAGCAATTCAGGTCGATAACACCAGAAACTGCCGGCGCTGGTTATATCCCAAAGGCCTTGGTTATGGAAGAGAGGATAAAGTCGTATTGGTATGTATTGACGCCGACTGGAGAATTAGTGCCAGTGGAGTCCTTTGACTTTTCAGGGAATGATGGTCTAAAGGCACTTGCTACTTATGAGATGGCAAAGTCAAGAGCGGTCTCGCAGATGCCTCCCCATGTCGATTTGATGAAAAGGTTAGAGATTGCGGATTACGAACCAGGAAGTGACCTTGGTAACATGAGATGGCCAGCAAAAGGGAAATTGATAAAATCCCTCATTGAGCAATACGTGACTGAAAAAGTCATAGAGTATGGGGGAATGGAAATAGAAACTCCTATAATGTACGACCTAAAGCACCCGTGCTTGGAGAGTTATCTAAACAGGTTTCCTGCTAGACAGTACATAGTAAAATCGGATGAGAGGGAGTTCTTCTTAAGGTTCGCTGCGTGCTTCGGTCAGTTCCTTATGGCGCACGATATGCAAATATCCTACAAACAACTTCCCGTTAGGCTCTATGAGCTAACGAGATATAGCTTCAGAAGGGAGAAGAGCGGCGAGCTAGTCGGTTTAAAGAGATTGAGGGCGTTCACGATGCCCGACGTTCATGCGTTATGTGCTGACGTTCAGCAGGCTAAGGAAGAAGCTTTACGTAGGTTTGATTTGTCGATTGAAGTTCTAGAAGGCATCGGCTTAGCTAAAGACGATTATGAGATGGCTATCAGGTTTACGAGGGATTTTTACGAATCCAACAAAGAGTTTGTAACAGATTTGGTTAAGAGGTTTGGGAAACCAGCGTTAGTGGAGATGTGGGATGAAAGGTTCTTCTACTTCATCCTGAAATGGGAATTCAACTTTATCGATAACTTAAGAAAAGCCTCGGCCCTTTCTACTGACCAAATAGACGTCGAGAATGCGGAGCGTTATGGTATAACTTACGTTGACCAGTCTGGAAACAAGAGGTACCCGATAATTTTACATTGCTCGCCAAGCGGTGCTATAGAAAGGGTTGTTTATGCTCTGTTGGAGAAGGCTTACAAGGTTTACAAGGAAGGCGGCAAGCCGATGCTACCGGTTTGGCTATCACCGACGCAAGTTAGGTTGATACCGATATCCGATAGGTTCACGGAGGATTGCATCTTGTTGAGTGAAAGGTTAGAAAGAGAGCGAATAAGGGCTGATGTGGACGATAGGTTGGAGACCGTGGAGAAGAAGGTTCGGGATGCGGAGACGGAGTGGGTTCCTTACACAATAGTCTTCGGAAAAAAGGAGAAGGAGTCTAACTTATTCTCCGTAAGGGAAAGGGCCTCAAACAGCATAAGGCAGATGACGTTCGAGGAGCTGGTCGAGGAGGTAAGCTCAAAGAATGCCGGAAAACCGTATAGAATGCTCAGCTTGCCCAAGCTGTTATCCCAAAGGCCGAGCTTCAGATGAGTATGGATTTTACGGCTCTTTTTATTGGTGACGTTCGCAGAAAAATTTCCTGCAGGTTCTCACCTCAGAATCGGAGCGTACGATGGTACCCTCGGACCCTATGTCCCTGTATCGAATATCGCTGAAGCCGCCAAGACTTACGATTAATGCTCTCTCAATTCTGTCCGCAAACGGGAAAAATTTTTTCTTGCATGCTGACAAAATTCATGGAGTTGTTACAAGCCAAATTGCCCTTTGAGCAAATCTTATATATCGGGCCGCTATTCAGCATGTTCAAACGTGGGGAGGGTCTTGGCCGAAGAGGTTGGTCAAGTTCATCGTGCCGTTTGCCTTTATCCTTAGCCTAAAATTTAGGCTGAAGCCTTCCCTACGGTTTATGAGAGTTGGTGGCATTATATGGCCAAGATAAAGTTTGCCATACCAAAAGGTTCTCTCGAGAAGAATACGTTTGAGCTGTTGGAAAAAGCCATGTATAGATTACGCGGCCAAGAGAGGACGTATAGGCCGATCGTAGATGACCCGGAAATCGAGCTTAAAATATTGAGACCTCAAGAGATTCCGATATTCGTCGCCGAAGGTTCTCAGGATTTAGGCATAACCGGCATCGACTGGATACGCGAGACCAACGCGGACGTTGAGGTACTGATGGACTTAGAATATGGCAGGGTTAAGCTCGTTGTCGCCCTTCCTGAGAGCATAGGTATTAACTCTTTGCCAGAACTTTGTGAACGCTACTGGAATGACGGCAGGAGTGTAAGGATTTCTACCGAGTACTTGAACATATCGGCGCAGCATGTAAAGAATTATAAGATATACAAAAAATGGTTTAAGGATGAGGAGCCACTTGTCATAACGCCTTGGTGGAAAAGAGGGACAAACCGCTTCGTGAGCATCTTCTTATCGTTTGGCGCCACGGAGGCAAAGCCGCCCGAGGATGCTGATGCTATAATAGACGTTATCGAGACTGGTAGAACCCTTGAGCAAAACAACCTAAGGCCAGTGGAGGTGATACTCGAGTCGTCGGCTGTTCTGATAGCAAACAAAAAGTCCTTAAATACGCCGGACAAACGCGAGAAGATACTGGACGTTATGACCATGCTGAAAGGCGTAATCGACGGTGGAAAGAAACTACACATCTTCGTCAACGTCAAGGAGGAAAACCTCGAGCAACTTCTTAATAGTCTTCCAGCTTTGAAGAAACCCACGATAAGCCCATTGTCTGCGAAAGGTTGGTACTCGGTAAACACGATCGTTGATAAGCAAGAGTTTCTTAAACTACTGCCAGTTCTAAGAAGGTTGGCGCAAGGACTCGTCGTTCATGAACCTCAGTTGATACTTCCATTAGAAGATATTCCACGCTGATGTGATATACACATGAAAGAGAAAAATTCTGGAACTTGGCTGGAAGGGAAGCTCAAGAGGCTAAGCATGCTGGAGCCTTACACCTTTCCCGAGTTATGGAATGCCAAAATCGAACATTCCGAACCATTGATAAAGCTTGACGCAAACGAAAATTATTTCATCCCGAAGGAACTTATCTCAAAGATACTGCGTGAGGTAGCCTCTGAAGTAGACCTTAGACTTTACCCGGTAGCTGAATATAAGCAACTTACGGAGGTGCTTGCGAAAAAGCTAAAAGTACCTCCCGAGTCAATCGTAATGGGGAGCGGTAGTAGCCAACTTATCGATGCTATCATTTACTCTTTCGCGAAACCGAGGGATAAAGTGGTCTCATTAAAGCCGTCTTTTTCGTTATACCGCATGAGGTCAAAGGTACACGGTGTGAAATTTGTCGAAGTACCGCTAAATGATGACCTATCGATGGACAGTGAAAGCGTACTTAAGGCAGCGGGAAAGTCGGGCGTGATTTTCATCTGTTCACCGAATAATCCTACCGGCAACCAGTTCCCCCAAGAATCTGTGCTTAGCATAGTGGAATCTTTTCCGGGCCTCGTCGTCCTCGATGAGGCTTACGTGGACTTTGCGGACTTTTCGCTCATAACAAAGATTATTGAGTATCAAAACTTAGTGGTTCTCAGAAGTTTCTCAAAGACCTATGGTATCGCAGGCGGAAGGCTTGGTTACTTAGTAGCGAACACCGAGCTGGCAGAGTTATTGAGGAGTAGGGTGCTCCGGCCGTATAGCGTTTCTAGCGTTACGCTCAGGGTTGCCCTAAAATTGCTTGAGAACCATGATACGCTCATGCCTTACATTGAAGGATTGAAAGAGGAAAGGAAAGTGCTTCAGCGGGCACTGAATGGTCTAAGCGGCATCGAGGTATTTGATTCCAAAACTAACTTTATACTTGTTAATGTATTAACCGACGACGGCTCGCTAGGAGATAAGCTCGCGTCCAGAAGAATTTACATAAGAAAGATTGGTAAAATTTTTACCAAGGGTTATGCTTATAGGATAACGGTAGGCTTGCCAGAGATGAACAGCAGATTGGTCGAGGAGCTGAAGGCACTGATATGAAAAAGTCAGCCTATAACACGCTGGAGATTAACGGTCAGCATATTAAGATAAAAGAGGGGTCTAAAGACCTGTTAGCAAACATCGATACCATAATTTTTGACTGCGACGGTGTTCTTATAGACATCAGGGACTCGTACAACAAAGCTATACACAAAACAGTAGAACATGTCTTCTCAATAATATTGGGGGATGTTAGTGAACCAATCACGACAGATGCTCAGATCGACGCCCTTAGATTGTGCGGTGGTTTTAACAACGATTGGGATACAACTTACGTGCTGAGTGAGTGGGCGTTTCTAAGCATGCCCGAAGAATGCGTCAAGCGTTTTTCAGATATAATGACTAACTTGGAAGTAAAAGAACCGTTGGTCGATGTCATAAATTTCCTGTCTAATAACCTTAAAGGAACAAAATGTAAGGTATCTTTCCAAGAACATCAAAATGAGTTCATAGAGACGCTCAGGAGGGTTATGAAGGGTAGAATCCAGCTTGAGAGATATGAGATTGATGCCATGATAGATGAGGCCGCGACTAAAAAAGGCCTCATAAACGGCCTTCACCAGTTTAGGAGGTTGCTAGGTTATCCAGGAAGGTTTGGAGAATGTCTCCTCGTGACGGTCTTTGATGAACTCTTCTATGGTGCGGATGGTGTGGAGGCTGTATACGGTACAAAACCGAGTTTCTTCAACACACTAGGTTTATTTAAAAATGAGAAACCCTTAGTTGAAGAAGAGGCTTTGATAAAACTACAGAGGATAGTCGGTCATTCCAACTTGACGATTGCCTCCGGTAGAGACAGGTGGTCGGCGAAGAAGGTCTTAGGAAAACTTTTTGAGTACTTTAACCAAAAGGCAGCCGTGTTCTTGGCCGATGAGGTCCGGGTCATAGGTTCGGAAGCTCAGAAAGTGGGAAAACCGGACCCATATTGCCTGTTTAAGGCAGTATCTTACTTACTACCGGAGAGAAACGTTTTATATGTCGGAGACTCGGCGGAGGATCTCTTGGCAACGAAAAATGCCAACGAGATAATGAATAGGTTTGTATTCGCCGGCGTGTATGCAAGCAGTAACACACCGGACCTAAAAGTCGAGTATTTTGCAGAGAAGGGTGCGGACGTCATAATACCAACCGCGAACGAGCTTCCAGACCTACTTGTATATGCTAAGGGGAGTTAAGTATGGAGAGAAGGGCATCCGTTGAAAGGAGGACACTGGAGTCGAACATCTTTGTAGACGTACTCCTAGATGGACGGGGTACTGCAAAATCTAGGACCGGTATAAAATTTCTCGACCACATGATAGCGACGTTGGCAGCACACAGTATGGTGGATATAGTCGTAGAAGCAACGGGCGACCTTACACATCACGTCGTCGAAGATGTGGCCCTAACACTTGGCTCAGCTACATCAAAAGCTTTGGGTAATAGGGAAGGCATCAGGAGATTTGGCTATGCTCTCGTGCCCATGGATGACGCCTTGGCGGTCGTAAGCGTTGACTTAGTTAAAAGACCTTATGCGGTTGTGAAGCTTAAGATAGACGGTTTGCAAATAGAGGACATCATGAAAGAAGACGTATATCACTTCTTCAGGTCGCTTACGTTTTCGCTGGAGGCTACGACGCACATGCTGGTGCTTTACGGCGAGGATGACCACCACAAAGTTGAGGCGGCCACGAAAGCGTTGGCGATATCCTTGAGACAAGCCATCTCGTTTGATGAAGGAAGAGGACGGGTTAGCGTGAAGGGAACGCTTTGAGGGTGGTTATATTAGATTACGGTGTGGGAAATCTTTACAGCATAAAGCATAGCTTGATTAGGGTCGGCGCTAACCCGGAGATATCGTACGAGATAAGAGCACCGCTAGACGCTCTGATTTTGCCTGGCGTTGGCAATTTCGTCGCAGCCTCCAAGTTGCTCAAAAGACTAAGTCACGTGCTGGAAGAGCTAAAAGAAACCGGCCTACCGATTATGGGGATTTGCCTAGGTATGCAGCTCTTTTTCGAATCTAGCGAGGAAGGTGAGGGCCAGGGGCTTGGTTTCTTAAAAGGTAGAATCGTTAGGCTTCCGAGCAACGTCAAAGTACCTCAAATCGGCTGGAATGTTGTTGAGGTCAAATCATATCACGAAATCGTTGAAGGTTTAAGCAACGAGTTTTGGGCATACTTTGTACATTCATATTACCCACAAACAAAAAGCACATCAACGACGATAGCGGAGACAGAATACGGCATAAGGTTCCCCTCAATAGTGGCAGAGAAAAATGTCGTTGGAACACAATTCCATCCAGAGAAATCTTCAAGCGCGGGTTTTGCTATACTAAAGAATTTTCTAAGAATGTGTAGGGCGTGAATACGATGGAGATATGGGCATCCGTCGATATAATGTCAGGCAAGGTTGTTCGACTTATTAAGGGCGACCCAAACCAGGCTATAGTGTACAGTAACGACCCAGTTTTTGTAGCGCAGAGATGGGAGCGGCTAGGGTTTGACGGCATTCATGTAGTTGACCTTGATGCAGCCTTAGGTAGGGGCAATAATTTCGAGCACATTAAAAAGATTGCCGTCAACGTCAGCTTACCGATACAGGTTGGCGGCGGGATAAGGGACGTTGAAATACTGAATGAGTACGTGAGTACGGGTATCGGTAGGTTTGTGCTCGGCACTGTTGTATTCAAAAAAACAGAAGTATTTCACGAAATGTTAAAGAGGTTTGGACCCGAAAAGTTTATTGTTGCTTTGGACTTTAAAGGTGATAGCGTCGTCGTCGAGGGTTGGAAGAGCAATACGGGTGCCAAAGTGGTAGACACAATCTTTCGGTTAAGGGATAAGGGTATCAGGTCATTCCTGTTAACGGATGTTGAGAGGGATGGGACGTTATTAGGTCCGAATCTAGAAACGGTGATAGAAGCGGTAAGTGTGAAGGATGTCTCAATATATGCGGCCGGAGGCATTTCTTCCATAAAAGATGTGGTTGCCCTTTACAGGTTGGGCGCTAGGGGCATAATACTCGGAAGAGCTATATATGAAGGTACAATTAACGTGGAAGACTTATTATCCGTAGTAAGGGGGTCTTAGCGTGCTGGCAAAACGAATAATTCCCTGCCTTGATGTGGACCACGGAAGGGTACTGAAGGGCAGGAAGTTCGTAGGACTCAGGGATGTAGGAGACCCCGTAGAGCTTGCCCTTAAGTACAGGGATGATGGAGCCGACGAGCTCGTCTTCTTGGACATAACAGCGTCTTTTGAAAAAAGAAAAATATTGTTAGATGTGGTTAGGAGGGTCGCCGAGGTGCTTGACATACCTTTTACTGTAGGGGGAGGCATAAGGATTGTTAAAGATGCTCACGATATATTGACCAACGGTGCCGATAAGGTGGCCGTGAACACGGCGGCCGTAGAGAACCCAGAATTCGTAAGGGAACTCTCGGGCATTTACGGGAGCCAGTGCGTCGTCGTCGCTATAGATGCCAAAAGGGCCTACACTAAAGATGGTTTGTGGTTTGAAGTTTACACGTACGGTGGTAGGAAACCTACTGGCATCGATGCTGTGGAATGGGCAAAAAGAGTAGAGGAGCTGGGGGCTGGTGAGATTTTGCTAACTTCAATTGATATGGACGGCACGAAGGATGGTTATGACCTTGTACTGACGCACACTATATCAAGCAACGTCTCTATACCCGTTATTGCGAGCGGTGGATGTGGGAGGCCCGAGCATTTCCTTGAAGCATTCGAGGCCGGCGCCGATGCTGCCCTTGCAGCTTCCATATTCCACTATGACGAATACCCGATTCCTGTTGTGAAGAGATATCTTAAGGAGAGAGGGGTACACGTAAGGCTATGAATCGTGTAAAGATTGACGAGTTGGATTTCGAGAAATCCGGAGGACTTATCCCTGTGGTAGCATACGACAGGAGGACAGGCGAGGTGTTGATGCTTGCTTATGCCAACAAAGAGGCGGTCGAGAGGACGCTTGCATCCGGCTACGCACATTACTTTAGTCGATCAAGAAACAAAATATGGATGAAGGGTGAGACGTCTGGTAATGTACAAAGAGTTTTTGAAGTGCTTGTTGATTGCGATAACGACTCGTTGGTTTATGTGGTCGAGCAGGAAGGTGTTGCTTGCCACACCGGGAACAGAACCTGTTTCTTCAGGAAACTCTTTCTTTAAAAATATTCGAGCTTTTTAGGTTAGGAAATCAGCACTGCGTTGTTACAAAAAGCTTTATCTCTGATGTTATTAATATAGCTGGCTGGATAATTTATGCGTAAACGTATGGAAGGTTTCCCAACGCTCGTTAGCTTTGAAGAAAGCAGGCGAAAGCTGGCTGAGATTATTAAATACCGCATAGTCGAAACAATTGAAGTTACGCTCGAGGATGCCTTAAATATGGTATGTGCTGAGGGCGTACATGCGCCGATGGACTTACCCGAGTTTGATAGGAGTGCCGTCGATGGTTACGCCGCGGTCGCAGAAGATACCTTCGGTTCATCCCCGAACAATCCCGTGGAGTTAAAGCTCGTAGGTAAAGCATGTGCAGGCATGAACCCATCAGACATACCGAGGGTCAGTAGGGGAGAGGCCGTCGAGATATACACGGGTGCACCTTTGCCCGATGGTGCCAATGCGGTCGTTATGGTTGAGCATACGAACAAATTAGGCGACTTCGTTGAGGTATTGTATCCCGTTTCGCCATATCAAAATGTGTCAAAGAAAGGCGAGGACTATAAAAAAGGCGATTTGGTAATCAAGAAGGGAACGAGAATAAGGCCGTGGCATATTGGTGCGCTTGCTGCATTAAACATTCCAAAGGTAAAGGTGTTACGTAAGCCGAGAGTGGCAGTTCTGTCAACCGGTAGCGAGTTAGTCGAGGTTGGCTCGGAGCTCAAGGTAGGCAGTGTGGTGAATAGTTCAAAACCCCTACTTAAGACCCTTCTAAAAGAAATCGGCTGTGAGGTCTTGGATTTAGGAACAATCCCTGATGATTTGGAGAGTATAAAGGAATCCATACAGAATGGACTAAAGATGGCCGATGCCATCGTAGTCACAGGAGGTACGAGCGTTGGTGAATTGGACCTCGTCCCTGATGCAATCAACTCTTTAGGCAAGCCAGGTCTGGTGGTTCACGGTATAATGATGAGACCCGCTAAGCCCACGGGATTCGGCATGATAGATGGTAAGCCGGTTTTCATGTTGTCTGGCCTCCCGGTAGCCGCGCTTATAGGTTTTCAGAACTTTGTGAAGTCCTCAATTCAGATGATGCTTGGGCTGCCCGAGGAGCCTAAGCTTACGATAAGGGGGAAGCTGACCAGAAGGGTTGCCAACCCGCATGGTGTAAGGTCCTTCATCAGGGTTAAGGTTATAAGGCAAGGTGATGCCTATTACGTCGAACCGCTTATGCTTACTGGCTCAGGTCTTATTTCAACCCTTACAAAAGCTAACGGTATGCTAATCGTTCCAGAAGATATCGAGGGCTACGATGAAGGCGAGGAGGTTGAGGTCGAACTATTTCAGCCGATAGAGGCTGCTACTTAAGGTGGTTATTGTGGCGTTAATATTTCATAGAATGGTCTCGGTCGAGGACGCTCTAAATCTGGTTAGGGAAAATCTTGGACGCATAGGACCTTTGGGCGTAGAAGAGGTAGGGTTGATTGAAGCGCCTGGACGTGTGCTTGCCGAAGAAATATACGCAAAGGTGGACTCGCCGCCCTTTGATAGGTCTACCGTAGATGGTTATGCGGTTGATGCAAAGGACGTTTACGGTGCTAGCGAGTCAGAGCCTGCCTGCTTAACGGTATCCGGGAAAGCTGAGGTCGGTTCCATACCCACGGCTGAAGCTGGTGGTAGACGATGTGTAGAGACAGCGACGGGCGCGCCGTTAGCGAGGGGTGCAAACGCCGTAGTCATGGTGGAGTACACAAAAAGGGTGGGTGATAAGGTCTACGTGTACAAACCGGTTGCTCCAGGTGAAAACGTTTCCCAAACTGGCTCAGATATAACTGCAGGGGACGTAGTGATAAGAAAAGGTAAAGTCATATCACCGAGCGATATAGCCGTACTGGCTGCGTTAGGTTACAAATCGGTCAAGGTTTATCGTAAGCCAAGAGTAGCAGTCCTATCGACGGGCAACGAACTTGTTGAACCGGGTCAACCATTATCCCATGGAAAGGTCTACGACGTAAACGGTTATGCGATAACGGCCATGCTAAGGGAGGCTGGAGCTGATGCCGAGTTCTTTGGAATAGTGCCCGATGATTATCAAGCGCTAAAGCAGAGGATAGAGCATGGTCTTCGAGAATATGACGTGGTGGTTACATCTGGAAGCACGTCTGCTGGATTCGGCGATGCAATATACAAAGTCTTCGCGGAACATGGCGCAGTCGTCGTTCACGGCCTCAAATTGAGACCCGGCAAACCAACTGTTATGGCCGTTAGTCGCGGTAAACTCCTCGTAGGTCTTCCAGGCTTTCCGTTATCCGCCATGATGGTATTCCTGAATGTGGCAAAACCATTAATTTCGAAAATGTGCGGAATAGAAGAAAGCGATAGGTTTACACTAATAAAGGCTAGGATGGCCTACAGGATGGATGTTGGAAAAGGTGTCAGAGAACTCATGCCTGTCCAGCTAGTTGAGACTGAAGATTGTTTGGTTGCCTACCCAATAGTTTTAGGCTCAGGCTCTGCCTCCGCCATCACGATGGCAGACGGTTTCGTTGAGATTCCTGAAGATAAACAGTACGTTGAGGAGGATGAGGTTGTTGATGTTAAGCTGCTTAGCCCATTGTTTAGGCCCCATCCGCTCAACGTAATAGGTAGCCACTGTCCAGGGATAGAGGTGCTTCTACAAGCTTCAGGCTTGACGGCATCTAAGGTAGTAACCGTCGGTTCGTTGGGTGGCTGGAGGGCGTTAAAGAGAGGTGAGGCAGACATCTGCGGCACGCACCTTCTTGACGAGGAGACTGGCAAGTACAACGTCCACATGCCCAAGAAGATGGGGTTAGAGGGGCTCGTAGAGATATACAGGGGATACGTGCGCAGAATAGGTTTACTCGTTAAGAAAAATAACCCTAAGAACATACGCTCCATGGCGGACCTGACGAGAAAGGATGTGGTGTTCGTTAATAGGCTGAGGGGCTCGGGCGCAAGGACGCTCATAGATAAATTGCTCAGGGAAGCTGGTGTAACTAAGCCCGAGGATACTATAAAGGGCTACACCTACGAGGCGAAGACGCACACGGCAGTAGCATCGGCTATTGCACAAGGCAGGGCGGACGTAGGCGTTGCCATAGAATACGTTGCAGATATTTATGGACTAGAGTTCATGCCGTTAGGTGAGGAGATTTTCGACTTCGTTGTAAGGAAGGATAGGCTGAAAAAGGCGACAGTACGAAGGTTTCTGGAAGCGCTTTCTAGCGAGGCTTTCCGCTCAGGCATTCAGTCTTTAAAGGGGTATGCCATACTCCCGGAAACAGGACAAAGAGTGTACGGCTAATCGCATAATACTTAAAAATTACGCCGTTAAATAATATTATGGAGATGAAAATTATCATAAGGGCTTTTGCAACAATAAGGGAGGTCTTAGGTACGGGTCACACGGAAATCTTGCTCGAAGATGGAAGCGACGTTCGAATACTACTGAAAGCTTTAACAAAAAAGTTTGGGGATGCATTTCGAAACCAAATCTTAGCAAGTGAGGAGAATCTTGCGCCGTATGTGAAGGTGTTAGTTAACGGAAGGGATATAGATTATCTCAACGGAATGGGAACGAAGCTGAAAGATGGCGATGAGGTTGCGATAATTCCGCCCGTAGCTGGTGGCTAACTATACAAAAATAAAAAGAGGAGGTTAAACTGAGCCTCTAGATTATGCCCAGTTCTCGCAGTTTCTTTTCCGGTACCTTTCCGTCCTTAGTCCAGCCTCTCTTTTCGTAATACTCGTCCAAGAGCTTGTTAAAGGTGTCCCATCCGAGTCTCCAGCCCTTCGCAGGACCGGAGGTCGGGGGCTCTACTACGAGCCTCTTTGGTAGCATGTCATCCTTCCTGTCGAAGCCGTTGAGCTGGTTAAAGTACCTCTCTAGGTTCCATACCCTCTCACCTATCTTCATGAATTCCTCTGGAGAGACATCCCAGCCTGTCATGCCTGAAAGTAGGGCAGCATAGTCTTCAACGGTGTAGGCGAACGAGCTGAATTTACATATATCTAGGCTGTCGAGCGCCGCAAACATGTTTTGGAGCATTATGGTTAAGTCTACCTTGCCCTCTAAGGCGAGGGGGTCGGTCTTGTATGGTATGCCCATTATTTCAGATGCGGGCGTATAACCTCTTAGGTGGCATGCACCCCTGTTGCTCGTCGCATAACCTATAATAAAGCCTCTTAGACCTCTCGGGTCGTAGGCGGGTATGCCCTGCTTCTTTACAGTTATTGATAGATCTACGTCGCCAAGGGCCTGAGCTGCCCTGTACCCTCCTTCTGCGAAGAGATTGCCTATACCCTCCCTTAGTGCTATCTTCTTTATGAACTCAGCCAGCTTGTCCACATCACCGAACTTAACGCCCTCTGCCTCAGGTATGTAGCCTTTCTCCGTGGCTTCACATGCAGTAGCCAGCGTTACACCCAAGCTTATCGTGTCGAGACCGTAATAGTTGGCAAGATAGTTCAGATAACCTGCGCCTTCTATATGACCGACACCTACCATGGCGCCTAGGGACCAGCATGTCTCGTACTCAACTCCCTCTGATTTGTACTTGTATTTGCCGTCTGTCACCTCAGTAAGCCTCTTGCAGTGGACTGGGCATGCATGACACGTAGGTGTTTCTCTGAGTATCGTACCCCTCTGGTTCTCACCGCTTATGAAGTATGCAAACTCGAACTGGACTTGCTTCGCGTTCCTCGTTGGAAATGCGCCAAGTTCGTTCACAGTATTGACTAGGACACTAGTTCCGTATACGGAAAGGCCTCCTTTACCGGGCGAGGTCACAGGACTCTCAGTTATATGTTTAAGCGCAGTCCTTCTGGCCTCCTCGAACTTTTCTGGGTTGGCGGGTTTCGGTATATTCTTTTCCTCGCCCATTATGACGAGGGCTTTGACCTTCTTCGAGCCCATTACGGCTCCAGTTCCACCCCTTCCACTAAACCTGCCGGCGTCATGGCCTATGCAAGCCTCCCTGCAGAGATTCTCGCCCGCCGGACCTATCGCATATACTTGAACGCCCGTAGACCCTAGCTTTGTCAGCTCGCGCGCGTCCCCATACTTGTCCCTTAGCATACGCGTCGTCGTGAATAAGTCCTTCCCCCATAGCTGCGATGCATCCTCGAACGTTACCTTTCCGTCCTTCGCCACGAGATAAACTGGTTTATCGCTTTTGTTCTGAAGTATAATCGCGTCAAAGCCTGACCACTTTAGGGCAGCTCCTGCCCAGCCGCCTGCATGGCTATCTGTAACTCCACCCGTGAGTGGCGACTTTGTAATAGAGCAAATCCTTCCGCTCATTGGCGTAAGCGTACCCGTTAATGGTCCTACGGCTATGACCAATATGTTGTCAGGCGAGAAGGGGTCAGTGCCAGGCTTGACCTTATCGTAAACGAGCTTTACACCTAGCCCCCTACCACCCAAATATTTCCTTGCTACGTCCTCGTCAAGCTCCTGATAATCGACTTTCTTGTTCGCTAAGTCAACCCAAGCGAGCCTGTTAGCATAACCTCCCGCTTTTACCATCTTTGTCTCATTAATGAAGCACTCTTAAGGTTTATGAATCTTTTGTGAAATAAATCTCATAATATTATGTATATTTTGAAATAATCGTTACGTTTTTGTCAGACTAAACGCGCTGTTTTTACTCATTAGTGTTACTTAAACTTAATATTTTTGGCTGGATACAAGAGGTTGAAGGAGAATGAAGATAACTGTGAAGGTTTTCGGACCGGTAAGGGAATTCATGGGCACGGGTCAAACGGAGGTCATACTTGAAGACGGCTGTGACCTTGACGCCCTACTGAAGGCTTTGATAAAAAAATATGGGAGCGACCTCAAGAGTCGAGTTTTGCTTAACGATGCGGAACTTCTTCCTTATGTGAAAGTGTTGATTAACGGAAAGAACGTGCGTACTCTTAATGGGTTGAAAACAGAGCTAAAGGAAGGCGACGAGGTAGCAATAGTGCCCGCTATAGTGGGCGGCAAACACTAATAAAAAAATACAAAGGGGGTTACTGAGAGGCTTTTACCGCCTCTCTTATGACTTCTAGGTCCTTTATCAGAAAGTCCAGCCCCAATTCCCTAAGCTTAGTCTCGCTTGGTATCCCATCAGGCCAGCCTTTAACCCTATAGTACTCCTCTAGCATGACCTTCAAAGGCGGAACCTTGCCGGCAGCTCCTCCTTCCATACGTGGCTCGAAGAACCTCTTTGGAAGCCAGTCATCTCTCCTCGGTATCAGACCGTGCTTTAGGTTAAACATCCGCTGCATGTTTATGATGCGTTCACCGATCTTAAGTAGGTCTTGTGGAGTCAATTCCCACCCGGTCGTCGCATTCAGTAGTTTGCTCGTCCAAGTGAAGTCTATGCCCGAGAATTCGTAGAAGAAGCACCATACAAGAGAATTGTTCACAGCCTGCCTATCTTGGTACTTAGCTTGAGCCAGTCCTTTCTTATCTACCGCGAACCTGTCAAGCGGTTGGCTTAGCTCTGGTCCAGCCTCCGGGAATGGGACACCTAACTCTATAGCTTCTGGGAATCCATGGAGATGGCAAGCACCCCTCGTGGATGTTGCCGTTTCGACCGCCATGGAGAAGAATGCCCTAGGATCATGAGCTGGAACCGCAGCACCGTTAACATGCATCGCTATCTCCGGGCAGCCCAGCGCGTTTCCGGCAACCCTCAGCCCCTCTCCTAGAAGCCAAGCAACTCTTCCCTCCCTCTTTACGATCTTTTCAAGTAGGGCCAGCATAGCGTCGCCATCTCCCCATCTGAGTTCAAGCCCTCCTAAGTCTTCTTTGGTTATCTTACCTTTCTCGAAAGCTTCCATGGCGAAGGCACAAACTCCGCCAAACTCTATCGTGTCTATGCTCCATTTATTACAAAGCTCGTTAGCCTTATTTATAGCCAACAGGTTGTCGATCAGACAATCGGACCCTATCATAGCGAGAGACTCATACTCTGGTCCGTAGCTATCCATAGCATACTTCTGTGGAGAAGTGACCGTCACCCTTCTGTGACAACCCATCACACAGTAGGAGCAGGCCTCGGGCTTGGGTTTCAGGACTTCGTTAAATTTTCCTGGTCCGCCTACTGGGGCTCCTATCCTAATAGCGCCATCCTTCCATCGACTTTGTGCAAAGTTCTTTATCGGCAGAAGACCGTTTTCTTCTCGAGGGATAATCGCCATCGCTTGACCGTACTCTCTGTTCAACTTTGTGAACTCTGCTTTGTTTATTATCGGCAAGAGCTCTCTTAGGTACTCTTTCAAAAGGTCTGGATGTGCAACCTTTACTTCTTTGGTGCCACGAAAAGCGATCGCCTTCAGCCTCTTAGACCCCATAACCGCTCCCATTCCTGTTCTACCAGCACAGCCGTGACCATAGTTGCAAATCAGCCCTGCGTATCGAACGAGGTTTTCAGCTCCGGGACCTATCGGTGCGACTTGAATCTTTTCGTCTCCTAGTTCCTTCTTGATAAGAGTCTCTGTCTCAAAGGCATCCGCCTTACCCCACATGCGTGATGCATCCATCAATTCGGCTTTTCCGTCATGGACCCAAAGGTAAACCGGCCTCTCGGCCTTACCCGTTACAACTACTGCATCGAACCCCGCTCGCTTAAGCTCGTGCGCGTTGTAACCCCCACCCGTTGATTCACCCCATATATTCGTTAGCGGAGACTTTGAGCATACTGCGAACCTTCCACTTCCAGGAATGTTAGTGGCTTGGTATGGGCCAACGGCAAAGACAAAGACGTTTTCCGGACTAAGGGGCTCAGTGCCAGCAGGAACTTCATCATAAATTAACTTGACTGCTAAGCCAACTCCGCCGATCCACATCTTAGCCATCTCAGGGTTTAGGTCTTGAGTCGTTATTTTTTCCTCGCTCAGGTTTACGCGTAAAATTTTTCCATTATATCCAGGAAATTCACCCAAAGCACTATTCACCTCTTGGTAAATCTTTTTATAATCATGAGTAAATTTTAAATTTTTCGTGATATTACTAATGTTAACATAATATGGATTATGGGTGAATCAATGTGGTGGATGCATACGTACTCATTAAAACGGCGGTTGGAAAGGTGTCTAAGGTATCCGGAGCCCTCTGTAGGGTAAAAGGCGTTAAATCGGTGTGTGCGGTGACGGGACCGTTTGACTTGATAGCCTTTGTAGAGGCCAAGGATGTCGCGGACCTTGGTAAGATGATAACTACTAAGTTCCATAAAATTAAAGGCATCGAATCAACAGAAACGGCTATCGTGACATAGGCTACAAACCTTCACTCTCTTTTTTAGTAAAGATACTGGGATGCCAGTATAACCTTCTTTTTGTCCATTCAAAAATAGCAGTTTCTAGATCTTTTGGCACCACCATTTCCCTGATGAATTTTACATGCTCCTTTACGAGTTGTCTAATCCTTTCTTCTGAGGCCTTTCCTAATAGCACCTCTCTTCTAAGAATATCGAGCGGTGTAAAGTGGTATGGTAGGCCGATGCACTTGACCCATGTCTCCATTTCTTGTTCTAAATACCTCTTTAACTCCCTCCCTTCAAAACTTGCTATGCATATGTTCTTATTGTAATTGGATGATTCATCGAGTATGTAATCAGCTTCTTGACGTGTGAGGTTAGCGGTGCGGGCTTGTGAAGCTAACAACTTTAACCATCTGTCAACGCTTACCTTCTCAGTGATGGAATCTCTTAATACGAGCAACGCTGTTTCTATAGCGTTTTTTGTCTCGACCTCGAAGGCTTTGTCGTCTCTGTAGCAAAAAGTGCAAACCTCAACGCCTTCTTCCCTTAGGTTTTTGAGTAATGGCTCGTGCTCTCTCAGCCAAGACTCCACGGGCTCCGGCAGAAGCTTACGTTTTCTAACTTCTTCTACAAGATCCTCGTACCTCATTCCCATAACATACTCGGCCACAAGCTCATCTAGACTCCTTGGCAGGTTTAAAAAAAGCGACTCAAACTTCTGACTCTTGAGATAGGTTGCTGCCTCTACTGACGAAGCCACCGTAGGTGATTTTATTATTAACCCTAGCTCTTTGCCTGGAGACACGACCATTAACTGATATTAGCGGAGCCTCAATTAATTTTTTATGTAGACCGCTACCCTCTTTGTTCTATCGGAATGTATTTAAGGTCGAGCTGACCTGTATAGTGAGCCCTTGGTCTAATGAGCCTGTTGTCCTGAAGGTATTCTATTATGTGAGCAGTCCATCCGGAAGTTCGCGCCATCGCGAACATCGGTGTAAATAGGTATGACGGAATACCCAGCATGTCGTAAACTGCACCCGAGTAAAAGTCTATATTTGGGAATATACCTTTCTTACCAAGTAAGTTAATCATTACTTCCTCGACTTTCTCCGCCGTCCGATACATCGTCCAATCCCTCCTTTGTTCGCATAATTTCCTAAAGTATTCCTTGAATATCCTAGCCCTAGGATCGTATGCTTTATACACTCTGTGCCCGAAGCCCATTATCCTCTTCTTCTCCGCCAACGCTTTCTTGACGTACTCCTCCGCCCTGTCTGGGGTTTTGATTTCCTTTAACATCTCCAGAGCCTTCTCATTCGCTCCGCCATGCAGAGGACCTTTCAGTGCGGCTATGCCTGAAACTACAGCAGAGTATATGTCGGATAAAGTGGATATCGTGGTTAAGGCAGCGGTCGTCGATGCAGGTAGTTCGTGTTCTGCGTGAAGAATTAAAGCTACGTCCATTATCCTACTGCTCAATTCGTCGGGCTCCTTTCCAAACATCATGTAGAGAAAGTTCGCAGCATAGTCAAGTTTTTTACTCGGAGGTATTATCTCAAGCCCTTCTTTGATTCTGTATACGTATGCCGTTATTGTTCCGACTTTTGCCTGCAACCTGATGGACTTTCTTATGTTTGCATCTCTTGAGTTATCCTCGAGTTCGGGGTCATAGGGACCGAGGGCTGAGACCGCCGTCTTCATGATGTCCATAGGATGTGCCTTTTTGGGAGTCTTCTTCATTAAGTCGATTATTTCCCAAGGTATTTCTGCACTCTCTCTAATACTCCTCTTTAACTCATCCAACTCTTTTCTACTCGGAAGTCTGTTGTGCCAAAGAAGGAAACATACTTCCTCAAACGATGAATGCTTTGCCAAATCCTCTATTGGATAGCCTGCGTAATATAGTATCCCTTTGTCGCCATCAATATAAGAGAGCTTCGTTTCTGTTATCACTATGTTCTCCAACCCTTTATGAATTATAACTTCGGACAACTTCCGTCAAACTTATATAATGATAAAGAGACGTATAAAATTTTAATATTTACACAATTTTTTATGCAAAATTTAATAATTCAAGAAACTCCCCTCAAAGCCTTATATTTGCCGATATAAAGACAAAAAACGTGTTCGATAAAATTACTGTTATCGGGGCAGGCACAATGGGCCATGGGATTGCCGAGATTGCAGCACTCAACGGATACGATGTTTTTTTGTGCGATATAAGTAACGAAATCCTTCAGGAAGCCGTTAAGAAGATAGAATGGAGCTTACGAAAGATGGTGGAAAAGGGAAAGCTGGACGGCGCTGGTTTAACCTTAACGCTTAACAGACTCAAGACGACAACAAGCTTGGCAGAGGCAGTGAAGGATTCTAAATTGATAATAGAGGCTATCCCTGAAAACTTAGAATTAAAAAAGGAAATTTTCTCAAAACTTGACAAAATAGCACATCCTGAATCTATTTTGGGTACGAATACGAGTTCTTTACCTATCTCTGAAATAGCGGCTGTTACATCTAGACCTGATAAAGTGATTGGGATACACTTTTTCAACCCTCCAGTCCTCATGCCTTTGGTCGAAATAGTGTCCAGTGATAGAACTTCAAGGCAAACCGTGGAGTCTGTTCTGGCCTTCGTTAAAACTTTAGGTAAGCATGCAATATTATGCAAGAAGGACGTACCAGGTTTCGTCGTGAATAGGGTGCTCGAAGCTCTTATTCAGGAGGCCGCTTGGATTGTATACCGTGGCGAGGCCTCGATACTTGAAATAGATTCTGCGACTAAGTACAAGGCTAAGCTTCCTATGGGTTTGTTCGAATTATCGGACTATGTTGGTATCGACGTCCTTTATTCTGCTGGTAAAGCGATCCAAGACAGAGATAAAGGCGTTATCGTGTCCCCGCTTTTTGAAGAGTACTATAAGAATGGATGGTATGGCAAAAAGAGCGGTAAGGGGTTCTATAATTATGCTGAGGGTCTATGGGAAAAACCAAAAATTCCTTCCGAACTTGCAGATAAGGTTAGGCTCGAGGAAATATTTGCACCTGCAGTAAATGCCGCTGCTTGGTTGCTGAGGAATGATGTCGTTGATAAAGAAGAGCTTGACAAAGCGGTCGTTTTAGGGTTAAACTTTCCTGAGGGAATTTTGCAGATGGCTGACAAATGGGGCATAGACGTGCTCGTGCAAGTTTTAAAGACAAAACAATCAAAGTACGGTGAATATTATGCGCCTAACCCTCTTCTGGAGGAGATGGTAGCTAGCAACAGGCTCGGTGTAAAGACACGTAGAGGTTTTTATGAGTATGCCTGCGATTGTAAAATTTTAGAAGAGATAAGAATAATTTTGGAACCGCCCCTCGCATGGATTGTACTTAACAGACCAGAAAAGTTAAATGCGTTATCGTTAAAGATGCTGGATGAGCTTTCGAGTGTGCTTGAAGAGTTATCGACGGATAGAGATGTAAGGGTCGTACTCATAAAAGGAAGTCCTGATGGTAAGTCGTTCTGCGTAGGTGTTGATATATCGACATTCGTTAACTTAAAGCCGTTGGATGCATTACGTGTCTCAAAAAGATTGCAAGAAGTCGTTAACAAATTGGAGACGTTTCCAAAACCTGTTGTGGCCGTCATAGACGGTTATGCGTTGGGTGGTGGGTTCGAATTAGCTTTGGGCTGTGATTTTAGGATTGCAAGCAATAGAGCGGAGCTTGGATTACCTGAAATAAGATTAGGACTAATCCCGGGAGGGGGTGGAACGCAGAGGCTTCCAAAGATTATAGGCGAAGCTAAAGCGAAGGAGCTCATAATGCTCGGTGAAAGGTTGAAGAGCGAAGAAGCGTTAAGAATCGGTTTAGTCAATTACGTTGTGCAGCCTGAAAGATTGGATGAGGAGGTAAGGAAGTTTGCCCAAAAATTGGCTGAAGCACCGCCAATCGCTATCATGACGGCGAAGAACGTGATTAGGCTTACACGTCACGGCTTCCTTGAGGAGGGATTAGCGTTCGAGGCATCGTCCTTTGCATCGTTGTTCATGACAAAAGATGCTGTCGAAGGTATATCGGCCTTTTTGAATAAAAGGAAAACAAACTTTATAGGGGAATAAACGTTTATCTTTAGGATCTCATGGTAAATTTTTAATATGGTTGAAATAATATACAGACCAATTCAGCAGCTTATAATACTGGAATGCATAAAATACAAATCACCATCAGAGTTGTTACAAAGTCTGATACTTGCTCCCGGTCAACCCGCCGTCCTTTTCTGGGCTGAAGGTGTGCTATTTTTACCAGCCCCTCTATCGCCTTCAGCGGAGTTCTTTGCTGAGGAGTTGACGAAGGGTAGGATGTATTGGACGTCCATATCGTTCACGCTTATGCCTGGATATCAGGATAAGATTTTAATTGAGAAAGGTCCTGAGGCTAGTGTTATAAACGTTTCAAGCAGTCCAACGCTCAGACAGGTCGCAAAATGGCTTAAGGAAAACTACGAACGTCTTTAACTTATGTACCGACTTGCCATTCGGTTAGATATCTTTTCTGCTCCTCAGTAAGCTCTTCGATTGCGATATTCATAGTATCAAGCTTAAGCCGCGCAACTTCTTTGTCAATGTCTTCTGGAACTACCGTAACCTTTTTCTCCAGCTTATCTTTATTTTTTATGATAAACTCTACACATAGTGCTTGAAGTGAGAACGAAAGGTCCATGACCTCCGATGGATGACCTTCGGCGCACACGAGGTTGACCAGCCTTCCATCACCAAGCAAGTATATCCTCCTGCCGTCCATCATTCTGAAAAATGTTAAGAGTTTACTAACCTCCACTTTTTCTTTTGCTAACATCTCCAATTCTCTCTTTGAAATTTCTACATCCATGTGTCCAGCGTTTGCAAGGATTGCTCCATCCTTCATCTTCTCAAAATGTTCGCCCCTAACGACGTTAATGTTTCCGGTAGCCGTTATGAATATGTCACCATATTCTGCAGCCTTTGATAAGGTGTTAACGTTGAAACCATACATTACGGCCTTTAAAGCCCTTATAGGATTAACCTCGACGACGGTGACTCTAGCTCCCAAGCCCCTAGCCCTTTCAGCTATACCGGAGCCTACCTGACCAAAACCTACGACGACAACGTCTTTACCCGCAAAAAGTACATTCGTAGCCCTCATGATGCCATCTAGAGCTGACTGACCTGTTCCGATAGGATTATCGAATAAGTTTTTTGATTTAGCATCGTTGACGGCAATTATTGGGTACTTCAGCATACCTTTTCTCTCGAGGGCTCTTAACCTTATGACACCTGTCGTGGTTTCCTCCGTACCACCAATAACTCCGTTGATCAAATCTTCACCAAGGTCTCCGAGAACTCCCTTCACATATTCTACATCTATACCCCTAATGCCGTACGTTAGCTTGTGCAGAGTGGATACCAAATCGGCACCATCATCCATAGTTATCACAGGCTTATGTAGAAGCGCATACCCTATGCATTCGTAGTATTCTTTAGAGGTTAAGCCTCTAAAACCATAAACCTTTACCCCATCTTCAACTAACGCTGCCGCTACTTCGTCTTGGGTACTGAGCGGGTTGGAGGGACATAAACTAACCTGAGCACCACCCTCTACTAACGTCTTTACTAAGACACCCGTTTCTTTTGTGATATGCAGACAGGCGCTTATCTTCTGATTCTTAAGCGGTTTGTCCTTCTGAAATCTCTCCCTAATTTTCATTAACACTTTCATCTGTCCTTCTGCCCAGTCCAACTTTTTCCTGCCTTCGCTTACGTAGCTCGGGTCTTTTATCCAGAATTCCCGCAAACGCTTGAAGCCTCCGTTCTTGCTTACGTTTTAAACAATCGCTGGCCTAAAGACTTTGTGGTACGGCTCTTATAAACTTTATGTAGTGCGATTAAGATTCAATTTAATATGAGCAACCTATCAGAAATAGTTACGCTACAATTAGGTCCTGCAGAAGCTATCGCATACTTCTTTGTCGTAATGCTCATCATCATAATTTTATCCGCCTCCATTAAAGTTGTTAGGGAATATGAGCGCGGTATCATCTTCAGGTTAGGTCGTTTTGTTGGGGCTAAAGGTCCGGGTCTATTTTTCTTGATTCCAATAGTTGACAGATTCGTTAAAGTAGACTTACGAACAGTCGTTGTTGATATTCCAAGGCAGAAGGTTGTGACCAAAGATAACGTGAGCGTTGATGTGGATGCCGCTGTTTATTACCGTGTCATCGACCCAGCAAAAGCTGTCCTCCAAGTTGAGAACTATGTGGCGGCGACTAACCTTCTAGCCCAAACAACTTTGAGGGACGTGCTTGGGCAGGTTGAACTCGATGAGTTGCTTACTAGGAGGGAGGAGCTTGGGAAGAGAATCAGCGGCATAGTTGATGAACTTACAGAACCTTGGGGAATAAAGGTTAGCATGGTTGCGTTAAAAGATATAACGATGCCCGAAACGATGGTTAGGGCAATAGCCAAGCAAGCAGAGGCAGAAAGGGAGAAGCGCTCTAGGATCATCATAGCCGAGGGCGAATTGCTGGCCTCTGAGAAGTTAGCAGCAGCAGCGAAACAATATAGCGAGCAACCTATTTCGTTACGTCTAAGGGAGTTGCAGACTTTAACAGATATTGCTAGGGAGCGAAACCTTGTCGTGGTAACAACGACTACAGACGCATCTTCGTTGGCAAGCATGGTTGGTATTGTAAGAGGGATGAGTAAGGAGGAGAAAGGATCTAAAGAATGAAACATAGAATTATTCCAATTCTACTAACGTTATTGTTAGTTGCTCTCTTTTTCTTTCAGATAAACTCGGCTAACTCTGAACAACCTAAAGTGCTTGCTGTTAAGATAGAGGGTACAATAACTACCGCCACATCAAATTTAGTCAAGGAAGCCTTGGAGTATGCGAATGCAAATGGGTATGGTACGCTCCTTATAACGATAGATACGACAGGTGGTTTGCTTTCTGCAACTTTTGAGATAGTGAATATGATAGAGCACTCCCAGATACCCGTCATCGTTTATGTTTATCCGTCCGGGGGTAAAAGCTGGTCCGCAGGGACTCTTATACTTTTGGCATCGCACGTTGCAGCAATGGCGCCTTACACCCTTATCGGCTCGAGCCAACCTGTGAGCTACTCGCCATTTGGTAACTCTGAACCTATTCAGGACGAAAAGACGATAAACGCCCTTACGGCTTACATCGCAGAAAGGGCTAGGATGCATGGACGAAACGAGACTGCAGCGAAACTCTTCGTTACGCACAACCTAAACCTAAACGAGGAGTTAGCGCTAAGGTATGGGGTAGTAGAGGTTATAGCATCGGGAATAGATGAGTTGTTAGCAAAAATAAATGGAAGAAGTGTAGAGGTACTAGGTCAGAACATAGTGCTGGATACCACGGGAGCCGTAGTGCATCAATATGGGCCAAGTCTAAAGACGATGTTGCTGAGTGTGATGAGTGACCCTATAATCGCATCCTTAGCTTTTCTCATAGGTCTTTACGCATTGATATTCGGCATATCAGCCCCCGGTCATTTCGCGGAAATAATTGGTGCTTTCCTGCTTATACTCGGCCTAATAGGGTTAGGATTTAACGTTAACATAGCGGCCCTTTTGTTCTTGATACTGGGCTCGATTCTTATGATAGCGGAAGCCTATACACCAGGATTCGGCATCCTTGGTGGTTCTGGTTTCTTATTCATAATTATCGGAAGCCTGCTTTTAATACCCCTCGGTAGCGCACAATGGTTAGCAAGCGAGGATTTTTACAGGATTTTCTTTGGTGCGGTCATCGGCTCAGCGTTAGTGATAGGCGGTTTTACGCTGTTCATGGTGTATAAAGTTGTAAGGGCAAGGAGACGGAGGCCGTTGCTTAAGGATATAATTAACGAAATAGTTTACGTAGTAGATGAGTTAGGGCCGGATAAGCATGGCTTTGTTAAGCACTCGGGCGAGTATTGGATGGCAAAGTCACAAGAGGCGATAAAACCTGGAAGTAAGGCCTTAGTTATCGGCAAGGAAGGACATGTGCTTATTGTGAAACGCTTAGAAGAGCAGTAGCTAAAAATCAAATAGTTAAATCTACCCTACATTAAGCTTTCAGAAGTGAGATATGGTGGACATTAGTACGAAAGAGGCCTACCTTAGAATGCTGGAAAGGGTAATGGCTGAAGTTAAGACGGTTACCGGCAAGTCTGGTGATAGGGTATTGGAGCTGAGGCCAACTATAATGCAAACGGCCAAGCATACGATAATAACTAACTTCAGACACCTTGCCGAAACCTTAAACAGAGACCCGCAGCACCTGGCTAGGTTCATATTCAAAGAATCTGGCAAAGCTGGTGTTTTGGAAGGTGAAAGGTTAACAATCCAAGGTAAGCTTTCAAACGACGAAATTAGGAGGTTGCTCGAGATATACCTGAAGGAGTTTGTTAAGTGCCCAGTGTGTGGTGGTATTGACACAAAAATTGAGGCGGAGAAAAGGTTTAGGTTTTTACAATGTGATATTTGTGGAGCAAAGAGTAGTATTAGAAAAATCTAGCCTCTTTTCTTCGGTATATCTATCTAACGTATTGATTCAGGTCCCTAATAACTTCTTTATCTTCTCTAGACTCTTAGCTAGCAAATCAATCTCCGATGGTATGTTATAGATGTAGAAGCTTATTCTGGCAGACGCGAGTATGCCGAGTCTATTATGTAGGGGCATCGCACAATGATGTCCAGCTCTTATAGCAATCCCATCCTTATCCAAAAGCGTTGCTATATCGTGTGAATGTATGCCCTTAAGGTTAAAGGATACTAGTCCGCATCTTTGCTCTGGAGATTTTGGGCCATAATATATAACCCCATCTATACGCACGAGCTTATCCAAAGCATACTCTGTTAGTTTAATCTCATACTTTCTGACGGCATCCATGCCTATCCGTTGCAGGTAGTCGATAGCCGCAGCCAGACCTACCGCGCCCTCAACGTTCGGTGTACCGGCCTCAAACTTCCAAGGTATATCGTTCCACTCTGAGCTTCTAAAGTTCACTGCTTTAACCATCTCGCCGCCAACCATGAAAGGTTCCATCTCTTCAAGGAGCTTTTCTTTTCCATACAACACTCCTATGCCCATCGGGCCGAGCATCTTGTGTCCCGAGAAAGCCATGAAGTCGCAGTCCAGTTGTTGTACGTCGATTAGCATATGGGGTACGGCTTGAGCGGCATCAACAACAGTTATTGCTCCCACTTCTTTAGCGTATTTAACAAGCTCGTATGCTGGATTAATTGTCCCAAGAACGTTTGAGGCTAGTGTGAACGCGAACAATCTTACGCTTTTGTTTTTGTAGTTATCAAGCTCTTCAAGCTTCAAAAGACCTTCTTCGTCAAAGCCAATAAACCTAAGGTCTGCTCCCTTCAGTTTAGAGAGAGTTTGCCACGGTAACAAGTTACTATGATGCTCCATCTCGGTCGTTAGTAGTACATCGCCTTGTTGTACATTCTTTTGTCCCCAACCATACATCACAAGGTTTATTGCCTCAGTCGCATTCCTAGTGAATACGATCTCGCGAGGGCTCCTAGCATTTATGAGGCGTGCAACCTTCTCCCTGGCTTCTTCATAAGCAGCGGTAGACTCCTCGGCTATGCTATAAACCCCTCTGTGGACATTCGCGTTAAACTTCTCATAATAATTTTTTATAGCCTCAATTACCCGTATAGGTTTTTGCGTTGTCGCTGCAGAATCTAGGTAGACAAGGGGCTTGCCTTTTACTAGCCTTTTCAGTATCGGGAAGTCTTCCCTTACTCTGTTACCCAACTCGAAAACTTCTTTCATCACGGTCTGAAGAACGGTTTTTGTTTTGATGTTTTTAAGGTTTTGATTCACGAAGATGATGCCTGCTACATTTATAAAATGGCCATGTGCATCAGCATTTGGGAATACGTTTGTCAGAAAATTTCCCAAAGGGTGTTCTCGATCACTACAGAAAGCCACGAAATTATGGAGAAATGAAGGATGCAGATATTACGGTAAAGGGCTCGAATAAGCTATGCGGCGATTATGTGGAATTTTACCTAAAATTCGACGGGAACAAGATTTCTGCAATATCTTTTAAAGGTCAGGGGTGCATGATAAGCCAAGCCTCGGCATCGATGTTAACAGAGCTTGTGAAGGGTAAGGAGATAGAAGAGGCGTTAAGGCTTACAAAGCATGAGCTGCTGAAGATGCTAGGCTTGGAACTCGGCCCTGTAAGAATAAAGTGTGCCACGTTACCGCTTGAAACTTTAAAGAAAGGCATCGAATCTTATCTAAGCAAGGGATGATATGCCGACAAAGAGACAACGAGTTCAGCATTATAACATAAGAGCATTCCATAAGACTCAGATAAGGATATAAACATGTTTCAATTATAAAAAGATAAAGTTGTGAGCGTATGGTTTCATGGGGTACGGCTTTTAAAAAAGCAATAATGTATATCGTCTTTCTGATAATATGGGGAATCATAGGTGGTGTGATTATTGGTGTTGGATTCGCCGTTGGAGGGATTAGCGTGCAGCCCGGACCGTTTGGTGTTCCTATACCTACTATAGCTAATCCTCTAGTGTCTGTTGCATTCATTATAGTAGGCTATGTCATTGTCATTTTAGGAATGATGGCTACGTTCTTTAAAATATTGGCGGAAATTACGGCCGAGGAAGTCGAGAGGAGACTCAAAACGAGTTCCAGCTAAACTTCCCTTTTTATTTTACTAAGTTAAGCGAAAACTGTATGCTCCAATAATATCTTTATCCCAATGAATATGAGAATAATTCCTCCTACGAATTGTGCCCTTCTACCGAACATATGTCCGAGCTTATCCCCGATGAATATGCCCAGAAACGAAAGTAGAAACGTCACGAATCCGAATACGAGTATTGGCATCACAATCGATGTTGTTAAAAATCCAATGACTACCCCAACGGAAAATGCATCGATGCTCGTAGCCGTTGAAAGCATGAGTAAGTTTCGAAAGTTTAGGGTCGTACTTTTGCACTCTTTCTGAAAAAATTCATAAATCATTTTGCAACCCACGATGGTGAGGAGACCGAAAGGCCAACCAATGGTCAAAGGTCGATACAACGTCTATCAAACTTTTACCCAAAAGCCAGCCCACAAAGGGCATGAGCATCTGAAACGAGCCGAAAGATGCGCCTACCTTAAAAGCGGTGCTTATACACGGCCTTCCCGTCATCCCGCTTGCAACTGAAACGGAAAAGCAGTCCATAGCCAAACCGATAGCCGTGATGAATGCAAGTATGACGTTCATTTAATCATGCTGACTTCGTGCTGGTATATTTGCTTTCATAAAACGAAGAATATGCCATGAGTTAATGGGCCCGGCGGGACTTGAACCCGCGACTTTCGGCTCCGCAGGCATACGCACTTTACTCGACGCCCTGTCCATTCTAGGCCACGGGCCCAGGTGAATTCTTACGAATTGCATCAATTGGCCAGACTTTAACCTTTTTGTAACATCCAAAATACCGATAGTGCTACCGCCCCATTAAGCGTAAAAAGTTAAAATACACTAAATGGACGGTTTTGCGGGAAACATTCAGAGGACTGATGAACATTGTCAAAACCGAATAACAGATCCATAGAGAGCCCAATAACTTACGAGGCAAAATGGGCTAAGTTATGGCGAGAGGCCAAGATATTTGAAGCTGACCCGGTTAAGGATAAACCAAAGTTCTTCATATGCGTCCCTTACTCATACCAAAACGGTCCTCTACACCTTGGGCATGCCTTCACATTTACACGGGGCGACAGCTACGCAAGGTTTAAGCGGATGCAGGGCTTCAACGTGCTTTTTCCTTGGTCTTGGCATTGGACGGGAGAGGCAGTTGCCGGTACGAGCGAGCGATTAAAACGTGGCGACCCAGCTATAATAAGGCTGCTGAGGGACATTGACAACGTACCAGAAGATTTGATACCGCGCTTCACGGACCCTGCCTTCATCTGCAAATATTATACTGCTGAAAATAGGAAGGTTGTTGATGCTATGGGTTTTTCCGTCGACTGGAGGAGGGAGTTTTATACGACGGATTTGCATCCTTACTACAGCAAGTTCATTCATTGGCAGTACCTGAGGCTCCGTGAAAAAGGCTTCGTCAGCAAAGGTGAGCACCCCGTAGTATGGTGTCCTGTCTGTCAAAGTGCAACGGGCGACCACGATAGGCTAGTCGGCGAGGGCATAGTCCCCGAAGAATATACGCTCGTCTTCTTCAAATACGATGAGTTTTATCTAGCGGCTGGTACGCTAAGGCCTGAAACAATATTCGGCGCCACAAACGTCTGGCTTAACCCTGATGTAGAATATGCGCTGTTAGAGTACGATAACAAAAGGATTTTGGTAAGTAGAAGGGCAGCAGAAAAGTTAATTGAACAAAAACATAATATTAACGTCGTAAAGCTACTTAATGCTAAAGAACTCATTGGCAAAAAATGTAAGGCTCCTATCACTGGTGTAGAGTTGCCCATACTTCCTGCAAATTTCGTTGACCCAAACGTCGTATCCGGTGTTGTGTATAGCGTACCGGCCCACGCGCCTTACGACTATGTAGCTCTCTTGGAACTTCAAAGAGACTTATCAAAAAGCACGGGCATAGATGCTAAACTTCTTAAAGAGCTGAAGCCAATATCAATAATAAGCGTCCCAGGATACAGCGAATTCCCTGCATTAGATGTTGTGAAGAAAATGGGTATATCGAGCCAAGAAGATGCAAGATTAGAAGATGCAACCAAGGAAGTATACTCCAAAGAGTTTCATGAAGGTGTCATGAAAGATAACTGCGGTGAATACTCGGGCTTACCCGTAAGGGTAGCAAGAGATGCCGTCAAAGCAAGACTCATTTCGACAGGTTTAGGGGATATAATGTATGACCTATCCGGTAAAGTTGTTTGTCGTTGTGGCAATGAGTGTTTGGTAAAGATTGTGAAAGATCAATGGTTCCTCACATACTCTGACCCTAAATGGAAGGAGAAAGTAAAGACGCATATAATGAAAATGGGCATATTCCCCGAGGAGGCAAGGCAGTGGTTTTTAAACGTCGTGGATTGGCTCCATGATTGGGCTTGTACGAGGAAGACAGGATTGGGGACGTCGTTACCATGGGACAGCTCATGGATAGTCGAAACGTTGAGCGACTCGACGATATATCCTGCCCTGTACACGATAAGCAAATACATGAATGAAGGAACGGTTAAACCTGAACAACTCACGTTAGAGGTTCTTGATTACGTCTTTATAGGTATTGGTAACCCGAGAGTAATCTCAAAAGAAACTGGCATTCCTGAAACGACACTAAAAAACATGAGGGACGAATTTCTTTACTGGTACCCTGTTGACTGCAGGATATCAGCGAAGGAACTCGTACCCAATCACCTGACGTTTTATCTTTTCCAGCACGTTGCCCTTTTCGATGAGAATCTCTGGCCTAGATGCATAGGTGCCAACGGCATGATAACGGTCGAAGGGGAGAAGATGAGCAAGAGTAAAGGTAACATGATACCGATAAAAGCAGCTTTGGCGAAGTATGGAGTCGATGCGACTAGGTGCACGCTTCTTCTTGCCGCAGAAGATATGGACGACCCTGATTGGAGGGATAAGAATGCTCAAGAGACTAGAAGAATGCTGGACCTATTTCTCAAAATAGTGGATGAGGTCTTATCTTCGGGGTTGGAAGCGAGTGAAAATAGACTGGACAGGTGGCTCATCAGCAAGATGGTTAAAAAAGTAAAGAACATAACCGAGGCTATGGAATCGTTAAAGACCAGGACTGCCTGTCATGAAGCTCTATATGGGATGTACAACGATTGGAAATGGTATGTGAGAAGGAGGAAAAAGTTAACACGCTCGGCGCTAAGGTTCTTGGATACATGGGTAAGGTTATTAGCACCTTTTGCGCCATTCACCGCTGAAGAGGCTTGGTCTAAACTCGGTAACAACGGTTTTGTATCTCTAGCCAAATGGCCCGATTACCATCCAGAAGAAGTTGACGAATTTGCCGAGGTGGCAGAGGATCTGCTGGCAAAATTACTGGTAGATGTAAGGGAGATAATGGGTGTCACCGAAAGGAAACCGATTAAGGTTCACGTATATACTCCCTCGGCGTGGAAGCTGAACGTGTTATCCATCATGTTGAGCTTTGATTTAAAAGAAGTTATGAGGGACCCGAGCACGGCAATCAAGGAGTCGTTGAAGATGTTTCCTGAGAAGAGAAAAGATATGCCCATTCTCGTTAGAAAAATCGTTGAATATATTTCTTCATTCCCGATGGAAATCCCCAAAAAGGTCTTGCTTGAATTAGCACTACAAGAAAAGAAGATATACGAAGACGCTAAAAGTTTCTTAGAGTCGGAGATCGGATGCCCGTTCAACATTTGGATGGAAGATGAGCAAAAAGCGTACGACCCCATAGGAAAATCTAAGCAAGCGTTGCCACTCAGACCTGGTATCTTTGTCGAGATGCTTCCTTGAGATGAGTGGACGAACTCAAATGGACGACGTTCAATGGGTAAAGAGTGTTTGGGATAAGTTGATTAGGGCAGCCGAGGACCTGAGGTATCTCCTGAATAGGGGATACAAAAGAGAATCGGCCGTCGACTTCGTAGCAAACAGGTATGTCCTTGACAGAATGGCTAGGAGCATACTATATCGATGCATCTATTCCTCAGAATGCGTTAAGAGGGTAAGGGAAAGAGCCATAGGTCCGAGCGAATTAAAGGATGAGAAGGTTGCTGTAGATGGTTTCAACGTGTTAAATACCTTGCAATCGTTCAGGGATGGCAGGCTGCTGGTGCTTTGCGACGACGGTGTCGTAAGGGATGTTTCAGAAGTTCATGGAGAATTCAGGTCTACGAGTACGACTGAGGAGTTAATAAGATTAATTGTTAAGACGTTAAAGGAGCTTAAGGTCGCAGAAGCTTTCTTCTACTATGAAAGCCAGATAAGTAAGAGCGGTGAAATATCTGCCCTCACGAGGAGGATTTTACAGGAAGAGGGAATGGAGGGCTCGGCTGATACCGAGAAAAGCGTTGACTCTGCTCTTCTTAGAGATAAACGATTGGTTATATCAAGCGACTCGGTCGTTATACATAAAGCGGATAGGTTCTTTGACCTCGCAGGTTACATTATTTTAAGGGAAAAGCCGCATAACCTAGTATCGTTAAAGAATGTTTGATGCCTGCTTGTATGCAAACGTACGACAGATGTTGCTAAGGTAGCACTTTTGGCACTCGGGCTCTGAGGAGTGGCACGCAACCTTTGTCGTGACGAGCGAGGATGCATAAAAGAGCTTATAGCTGAAGAGGTCCCTTGGCAGCCCCAACTCGACAAACCTCCTAAACGCTTCATAACCCTTAGGAACGTTAAAGCCTATGCGTTCTAGAACTCTAGCGATCAGCCTCGACGCTGGAAATATTAAGTGGTTGCCTGCAAAAAGAAGAATAGAATCTGCCGTTTCATACCCTATGCCATTCAGCCTTAAAAGCTCTGTCCTGATTTCTCTTGCGTCCCTGTTTATGAAAGTCTTCCAACCACCCGCTTTAATAACAGCATCAGCTAACTCTTTCAGCCTTTTAGATTTGCTAGCATACATACCAACGGACTTTATGCAGCTCTTTATTGAGCATAAGCTTGATTTTTTAATGGCAACAAATCTGTTTAGACGTGCTACCCTTAAGTTTTCGTACGCTTTCCTTACGTTCTCCCATCTGGTTTGTTGGACGAGCACCGCAGTGATAGCGACTTCTTCCGGGCTTTCTAAACCTCCCCACCATTTTGGTGAGTGGGCATCGCATGGATACCAATCAAAAGACGGCAGGACTTTCATCAACCTACTCCGATAAACATCGAGTAAACCATTCAGGGAAAGCTCTGAATGCTGCGTTATCTCTATTCCTCCTTCTGGGGGTTAAATCTGCTAAACAGAGTGAGGAGTACGTTTTGCTCTATGCCCGCTCTGAGAAGTCGTGCCTCCACCTCTTCGGCGAACTCTTTTGCGACGCCCTTAGGTAAGCTTACAAGGTTATCGACGATATCGAGCGGAAATGGGAGACCTGTTGCAGGGTCCCTAGATGCATAGACGTACCGGAGAGCCTTCCTAACCCACTCGGGGTCGCTTCCTTTCCAAAACTCAACACATACTGGCGGATATTCATACATGGTCTTAACATAGCAACGTCTCATACCCATGATGTATTGTAAGTAAGACTCGTCGCCTAAGTCCGCTTTAATTTGAACTTTAAACCTCCTCTCGGTCTCTTTTAAAATATCTTCCGGGCCCTTTCCTTTTAATTCCTTTGACACGCTCCTGTACCAGTTCAGTATGTTAAAATTTACATCAAAAGCCTCATCGTATGAGAAAAACGTACATGTTTCCATAATCATGCTTAAGAGCGTACGGTCATTCAGACCTATCGGTCTACTTAACGGCTCTTTGTAAGCAATCCAGCCGTCTATCGAAGCAGTGTTCACCCTCTTTATTATGCCCAATGCCCTACCAGATTTTACCAACTCAACCGTTAGCCTTGTTACCTCCTCTACCAGCTCTTTGCCGATTTTAAACCCGGTGCTCTTGCCGAAAGGTGTCCAGTCGACCTCCTCATCAAGAATTTCGCTGCATCTGGCCCTGTAACCGAATAAGCTACCGTCCAGCATCAATATGTCCGGTGAATGTTTTTCTAACGCTCGATGGGCCATTAACCTTTCGTAATACGTCATGAAAAGTTCGACAATCTTGGAAAATTTATCGTGCGATATGATCTGTCTGTCGCTATAGTAATCGCTCATGAATTCCTCCTCAAGCCCGTCCAGACCTTTGAAGAGCTTATAAGCGCTTGCGAATAAAGCATACCTCAAGCTTATGCGTTCGTTGCAGACAGGAGTATCGGAACCATCGACGCAAGCGACTAGAAGCTCCTCCCAGCCTTCGTAGCTATCGAGCCTCTTTATCTTCAGCATGCTCCTTAGCTTATTGATAACGTTCGCGTTGACTACATTGGCCTGAATAAACTTTTGAGCCTCCGCCTCAGCTAGCTCGAAAAACCTGGTCTGCAATACCTTGGGCATCCTGCTCCAATCGGGATATTCTTCAAGTTCTGGTCGAATGCCCAACCTTTTCATCCTCCCTTATCTGGAAGCTCAGAAGTAGCGGAATGGGCGATGGATTCATCTTACCGATGAAGTAAAAGTACCCTTCTGGAAGCCTTAGGAGGTTCTCTGGGTCAACTCCAGACATTGCAAATAGCTTTGATGCCTCATCCAAGTCCAGAGGGTGTATACGCCCTATGAATTGCGTGTTTAGGTTCCTTCTCACGGCAGCGTTTATTCCTATCTCACCAGCAATGCCTTGGGACAAAAGGATTATTGAAAGGCCATAGGTCCTGCCGAGGGCGCATAAGGAGGTTATCATCTCGGTCGTTTCTTCTTCTAGGTCGCTGGGTGAATAGGGGCAATACTGCGGGGCCTCGTCTATAAGGAGGGCTATGTTTAAACGATTCTTCTTCTCCATTAGGTCCTTAAGGTACCTCGCTATCGAAAGGAATACCGAAAGCTTCTGCTCTTTGCTTCCGAGGCTCATGTCTATAACGAGAATGTGCTGTTGCCTCAACCTTTCCACTATCTGCTCGGGCCCCATCTTACCAAGGACCGTTGCAAAGTCTTCTACGCTAATCCGCTTGAACCCTTTCTCCAGCCGGCGTAAGTAAAGCCTGCCCCATTGTGTGACGTTGCCCTGTTTATCCCTATTCTCGTCCTCTATCGCTTTTCTTATTTTCGAGCAGAGTACGTCCTTTGCCTCCTCAGGAGAATATAACTTCCACTCGCCATCAGCAAGAGCCTCTTCGAGATAGGCCCTCATAGTATCTGCTATTTTACCAGAGCCGAAGTTCCCTGCCTTTGAACATAGGAAGGATATTATCGCCTCATCATCCATCTCTATGTCCCGCATCGACATCCTATCGCCAAAATAGGGGGCATAGTCCGAACCTTTCCAATCAAAAACCAATACATCGTAACCGGCCTTTCTGAGTAGCGGAATCAACTCATACCTACAAAAGAAGGATTTTCCCGAACCCGTTACACCAAAGACGCCTATATGGAACGGTATGTACTCATCGCGTACGGGCACTTGCCAGCTTACGACGTCTTTATAGTGTCCCATCTTTAGGTTATGAGGGCCGAAGTAAGAGAATGGGTCGTCGTGCTTTTCGAAAAGCTTTACGGGCGATGTTGGCGCTATTATGCGTTTGTTCTGCTCAATCCTTCCCTTCGACACATCACCGATTATCACGAGATTAAAGCCGAAGAACTCCTTGGCAGTACTCGGTTGCCTGCCTGTCTTCGCGTAAGCAACGCCGGGAGAGTAGATCGTTGCCCTCAGTACGTCGTTTATGCCGATACCGCTCCTGCAGACGGCGAGTATCTTGCCTCCGTTCCTATTCTCCACCAAGACTAGACTTTCGTTCTCTACTTCTTTCTCCATGCCTTCATTAAGTATCATGGTTACGCGGGATTCCGTCGCATGGCTTGCCACTATGCCTATCGTTTTCATGAATACTGCATACTTTCGTATGTTAAGGAGTCTTTTATACCTTTGAGGCCGGCCAAACAAAACTTGTTAGAGTACAAAAATAAAAGTGAGGTTTTTTGTTTACAGCCTCAGTGCTTCTTCATGAAGGCGTCGTATGGTACCCACTTAGTCTCGTAAGGTATCCTAGGCACTTGGGATGCGATCCTCTTGCCCATCTCGTCGGCTGCCTTCATCGAGTAAAATATGAGTTCCACTTGGTCTACGATGTTCTTGTAAGGACCTATCTCCTTGGCGCCCATGTTCATGTAGAACTCTGTGTGTATTGTTCTAACGGGTTCTAGAGCTTTCTCTGCCGACTTCCATAGTAGCTCGTCATCAGGCTCACCAGGCTTGAATCCCATCTCCTCGAAAGTCAATGGTAATCCAACCTTGTGGCCCCACGTTGCATACTCGAGTATCTCGCCCATGGGCGCATCCTCGGATATCAGCTGGACAAAGCCTCCCCAGAATACCATCTCACCATGTACTGGCCTCTTTTCTTCAGGGACTAAGTGTTCCGCTAACGTCATACCGTCATGGACAGCATGGGCTGCAGCAAGCCCTGCACTCTCAAAGCCCAATCCGCTGAACAATACGTTCGTCTCTATGATCGCCTCGAGCTGCGGCGAAACTATCTTCCTCCTGGCTGCGTCCATCGCAGCCTCTCCGTAGCACTTTAGCCTTTCCCACTGGTTCTCGCAGATTAGGAATGCAAGGTCTGGGCCTGCTCCCAGCCATTCTGGCTTTATTGCAAGGTTCTTCGCGCCTG
>JALNLA010000005.1:36957-110403 GCA_023267975.1 Candidatus Terraquivivens ruidianensis | reverse complement strand
TCTTTTTTCGAACTTCTTCTGCTAATGCATTGAACTCATCTCATAAGAGAGAATTGAAAGTTCTTTATAAGGACAGCGGGCTGTAATTTGAGGTGTGTTTGGTCTCATCTCATAAGAGAGAATTGAAAGGCAAAAGGCATTAGGAGAAAATTCGACGGTATATTCATCTCTCATCTCATAAGAGAGAATTGAAAGAGGGTAGAGGCTGGGGGGTTTGCTGGAGAGATTAGTTTTGAGGCTCTCATCTCATAAGAGAGAATTGAAAGTTGAACGTCTGGACAAATATGTTGACTTCGTCACTGCCCTCTCATCTCATAAGAGAGAATTGAAAGATGAACCACCACTTTCTCAGGTTTTCGTCCACGGCAGTCTCATCTCATAAGAGAGAATTGAAAGGTTTTATACCCCACTTGAGGCACCATCATTAACTTCATTTCTCATCTCATAAGAGAGAATTGAAAGAGAGATGCGGTTAAATGAGAGGCACAGTGTTTACGTATTCTTAAGGCATGACAGGAAAAGACTTTTGCATGCTTTGAAGAGGTATAATAGTGGTTGGAAAATATTTTTGATGCGGTACGTTTGACTATTTTGGGCGATTTGGAAGTTTCTATTTTTCAAAAGAACTGACTGTAAATTCTATTAACTTTTGAGATAAATGTGTCTTCTACGGAAAATCTTAAGAGAGAGTAACTAGACAATCAACTCTCTTCCCTACGTACGTATAGGGTCGGCTCGGCTCTTCCGACATCACACATCAGTCTGGGACGGCTGCCTCATCCCCCGTAAAAATGCAATGTAAATGGCTTTATATCCTTTTAATCGTAAGTAGAGCGACCTTGAAGTGGCTATGGGCTCCCTGGCGCATGGCTTACATAAGCTCCGGTGGGTCTAAGGAGTGCATTTTCTGCATGAAAGGCACCTCGTCAAACGAAAAGAAGGACCTAGTTCTATTCAAAGGGAAGAAGTGCTTTGTGATGATGAACCTCTACCCGTACAACACCGGCCACCTTATGGTGGCACCCTACAGGCACGTGGGTAACTTGGTCGAGCTTGACGTGGACGAGCGAGGCGAGCTCATGGAGTTGATAGCAAAATCTATAACGATTCTACAGAAGGTCCTGAACCCGGATGGTTTTAACGTAGGCATTAACCTAGGCAGGGTTGCAGGCGCTGGCATCGAAGGGCACGTCCACTTTCACATCGTCCCTCGGTGGTCGGGCGACACGAGCTTCATGACAGTGATAGGCGAGGTGAGAACCATACCCGAACTACTGAGCGACACTTACGAAAGGCTTGTGGTCCACTTTTCTAAAGATAAGTAAACAAAAATCGAGGGTTCCACCTTGGGGAAATTCAAGGCTATGATATTCGACGTGGATGCGACGATATGCGACAACACGGAGAGAAAGAGGAGGGCAATTGAGGAAACGCTGAATATCATAATCCCTGATGAGATTTACTCCCGCATAAAGAAAAGGGGTTTTCCAGACATCATAAGGACGCTCGGATTCGAGCCGGGTAAGGATGTTGTGAAGAAGGTCGAGGAGCGCTTTCTTGAGGATGAAGAGCTCTATGTGTTGGATAAGCCGGTGGAAGGTGCAGTCGGGACGCTTAACGCTTTAGCATCGATTTACGAGATAGGTTACGTGACCGGTAGACCTAACGAACGACTCGCGCTAAACTTCCTAAAGAGGTACGGTTTTCCCTTGGGTCCAGTGATGGCGAGAAGGATAGGTAGCGGCGAGGGGATGAAGAAGGTAGAAATGTTTAAGGAAATTCTCAAAAAGCTAAATGCGAGCCCATCGGAGTCTGTCTCAGTGGGCGATATGCCCGAAGATGGTTTAGCCTCAAGGACTGTGGGGATTCTTTCTGTAGGGGTCGCTGAGTTCTCGACGGTTGAAGCGGACGTTATGAAAAATCATTTTGACTACGTAATCGAGAGAATAGCGGACCTTCCTAAATTCCTTATAGAGTTAGAGCGTCTCGATTTTTGAAAGCTCTACATCGGTCCTTATCAACAACACCACTCTGCTATCGGGATCCTCAGTGATGAGTACATAATTCAAAAATTTCCTCAGCTCTTCGGCAAAGGCCGCAACTTCCTCCATGCTTGGCATTGCGTCCCTAGGCAACCTCTTCTGCGACTCGCCCACATGCATGTAGGCCTTACACTCAACGAACTCAGGCGTAGCGATTTTTATTAGGTCGGCATACTTCTCAGCTTCCTTCATGGTGTAACCTTTTACTAAAGTTAGCCTCACAACCCTTCTACAGCTAAACGTGCTCATAAGCTCTAGGCTTTTCAGTATTCTCTGCCAGCTGTCCGTGATGAGTGGTCTTGTGACATGCTTATGCGTCGTTTCATCCGGCCCGTAGAGGCTTATGTATAGGTTAGTCGGCAAGACATCGAGTTCTTCGAGCCTATCGGGCATTGTGCCGTTTGTCACGAGGAAAGTCGTCATGCCCCTCAACTTAGCCTCCTTTATCAGGTCGGAAAGATAAGGATAAAGCATCGGCTCACCGTCCAGCGATATGGCTATATGCCTCGGGTCCATAGCCTCATTAAACCTTTGGAGGGTAACCCTGGGATTGCCCTTAAAACCCGAAAGGAGCTCTCGCTGTGCAGCTATACAGCCATCGAGTATTATCTTCGGTTCATCCCAATCCCCGGCATACGGACTAGCCCTATTTATACTGTGGAAGCGCCAGCAGAATACGCACATCATGTTGCAGTATTGAAGCGTCGGCGTCATCTGAACGCACCTATGGCTTCTTATACCATACCACCTTTTGTAGCAAAATTTTCCATCCCTCAGCGCAGTCTTCGTCCAATGACAGACCTTCACAGCGGAATGTCTGCCTATTATCCTGTATCCTGCTTTTTTGAACTTCTCCAATGCCTTGACCTCATCCCTAGATAATCTGTGCGCCGGGATCGCTGACATCAAACTTACCAATAAGCTTGGTGGCATATATGCTTAACAATGACAGGGGATAGATTTATACGAGCAATGATAAAGATGGGAGTTGGTGTGTAAGGTGTGAGGATAACTGATGTGAAGCTTGTGCCGCTGTACTCGCCTCTTAAGGAACCTATGAGGTTGTCCGTCGGGACACTCGAAAAGAGGCCTTTTGCACTCATCGAGGTTCACACGGATGAGGGTATAGTTGGTCTTGGAGAAACCTTTGTGAACTTCCCACCATGGTCAATTGACGAGAGGAAAGTAACGCTCGAGAACGTGAAGAAACTGCTTCTGGGTGATGATCCTATGAATATCGAGACTATATGGAAAAAGATGTACGCCCCGCTCGTGAAGATGGGGCTTCAGGGCGGCTGTAAGGGTGCTATGATCCAGGTGATTAGCGGGATAGACATAGCCCTTTGGGATATACTCGGAAAAGTAAAAAACCAACCTATATGTAAACTCATATCCAATAACCCAAAGCAGAAATTAAAACTTTATGCAACGGGACTTAGTGCTAGCGACCCGGTTGGACATGCAAGGAAGTTGGTGCCAGAAGGATATGACACGCTAAAGCTTAGGATAGGGTTTGACCCTGAAAAGGACATCGAACTTGTGAAGAACGTGAGGGAAGCTGTAGGCAAAAACGTCAGGCTGATTGCTGATGCGAACATGGCTTGGGACTACGAAAAGGCATTAGAGATGGCAAAGAGGTTAGAAAAGTACGAGCTCTTTTGGCTCGAGGAACCCATTATATGTGACGACTTGGACGGTATGTCAAGGCTTGCGGCCGAGCTCGATACGTGTATTGGTGCTGGAGAGAATGCTTATGGTTTGGCTGAGTTTGAGAGAATGGTGAAGAAGAGGGCGGCTGATGTTCTCATGCCTGATGTCAGCAAGACTGGTGGCATAACCGAGGGTATTAAGATAGCCAAGCTAATAAACTCAAGTGGTCTCCCCTTCTCACCGCACTTCTATGGTTCTGAGGTCGGCTTTGCAGCGACTTTGCACTTCGTTGCAGCAACCGAAGGGTGCCTAATAGTTCAAAGAGATATATCAGACGTGCCCCTCTTCAAGGATATGTTAAAGGAACCCATAAGGATAGACGACGGTTACGCCGAAGTGCCCAAGGGTCCTGGCTTAGGTATAGAGTTGAGTTGGGAGAAGTTAGAGAAGTATCGCATATGTTAACCGTTACGGCTGTATAGCGTCAAGAGTTCCTATGATTTCTTTCAACAACTTATCGTTGGCAGCCGCCACATACCTGATGTCTCCTCTGTAAAGCAGGTTTAAGCTCTCCAGCGACTCCTCCAAGCACCCCACAACACCGCCCGCCCGCATTACTATGTATGCCGCAGCTGCCATGTCAACGACCCTCACACCGTCTAAGGCAAGAAAGCAGTCCAACCTACCGCAAGCCACGTACGCAGTCTCGAGGGCTGCAGAGCCCATGAACCTCGCATAACGGGCCCTTGAGGCTACCCGCTCGGCGAACTTAGACAGCCTTCCACCATGCTTGAAAACTTTTAGGTCGAAAGAAACCACGGCTTCGTTTAAAGAGTCCACATTCGAGGGCCTGACTGGTTTGTCGTTAAGGCACACGTTCTTCTCATCTGCCATGATAACGTCGCCGTTAACTAGGTCGATTATGCCGGCGGCAATTATATCCGAAAACCTCTTACCTTTCGATATTGCTATGGCTGCAGAGTAGAATGGCAGACCATGCTTCAGGTTAACCGTTCCATCTACTGGATCTACAATAGCCAAGTGCTTAGAGCTGTCCGCATCGCCGAGAAGCCCCGCCTCTTCGCTGAGGATCGCTATGCCAGGCATAGCGCTCTTCAGCACGTCGATTATAGCTTTCTCAGAAACCACGTCGGCCATAGTCGATATGTCGCCGAAAGCGCCGGCACCCAACTCACGTCCTCTGTCCTCTAAGCTATTTAACGCTACCCTTGCTGCCTCGAGCGACCTCTTTATTATCTCCAAGTCGACTCTTTCCTATATCACTTTGACCTTTTCTAGGGGTCTGACCTTCATGACGTCCGGATTGAATAGCGAGATCGGTTGCTCGCCCTTCAGGACCTTAACGATGTTCAGCGCACCTGTCTCCGCCATCGCGTACCTTGCTTCGTAAGTTGCATTGCCTACATGCGGTGTTATGACGACGTTGGGGAGCTTCAACAGAGGGTTATCCATCGGCAACGGCTCCACATCGAACACGTCTAGCCCAGCGCCCGCTATCCATCCCTCTTTGAGTGCCTTGATAAGTGCCTTCTCGTCAACCACGGGACCCCTTGAGGTGTTTATGAGTATGGCATTTTTCTTCATCATCTTCAGCCTCTCCTCGTTTATCATGTGGTAAGTGTCCTTCGAGAGGAAGGTGTGTATGGATATGAAGTCTGAAGCCTTTAGGAGTTCTTCAAGGCTCACGAACTTTACGCCGAACTCCTGCTCCAGCTTCGGGTTCCTGACTATGTCGTAGTATATCACATTCATGTCAAAGGCTTTAGCCCTCTTAGCCATAGCACCTCCTATTCTGCCAAGCCCGATTATGCCAAGCGTCTTTCCCTTTAATTCCCATCCCAGCATCATGAAGGGCGTCCAAGCGATTTTCCACTTTCCTTCCCTGATGTATTTGTCACCGTCAACTATCCTTCTGGCAACCGCTAGGAGTAAACCCATGGCTACGTCGGCGACAGGTTCTGGAGCGACCGGCGAGTTTGTGACGTATATGCCCTTCGAGGTAGCGTATGCGACGTCGATGTGGTCTGTGCCCGCCGTCATGGTGCTTACTACCCTGAGCTCAGGTGAGGCATCCATGATCTCTCTCGTCACTTTTGCCGTTAGGTGGCAGAAGATAGCGTGTGGTTTCGTTTCGGTAACTCTCTTGAGGAACTCTTCAGGCGGTATCGGTTCGTCCTTCTCCCTGTAGATTACTTCGCACTCTTTCCTTAAAATCTCCATGCCGGATTCTGGCATCCTATTCGTGACGAATACCCTTGGTTTCATGTATGTTTCAAGTTTTTAGCTGGATATAAATTTCATCCTCATCTTCTTTTCAAGAGTCTTTCTGCAATCTTCGAAAGTTCTGGCCATCTTCTTCGGACTTCTGCCTCGATTATCTTCGCTATTTCATCGCTTATACTATAGCGGGGTAGGAGACTTTTCCTGTAATTGAAGACTGCGGCCGAGAGCGGTGAGTAGAAGGTAAGCCTTGGCTGCTTCATGGCTAGCTTTATCGCTTCAGCTAAGAATTTCTTGTTTAACTTCTCTCCTTTTTCTTTTTTCTTCATCTTCATATAGTTCACTTTACATTCAAAGAATTTTGAAAGTTATAAGGTTTACCTTCAAACGTAGATGATAAACCTTACTAATTCAAGAATCATTGCAAATCAATTATTGATGAATAATACGAAACGATTTAATTCAATATATATTGAATTAAACAGCTTCTCAGACCTTTGGATGAATGTAAAGCATCTGGAAAAAGGCCTTTTTGCGTTTTCAGTAGGGGCTTTGGATGCGAATCGGTTGGAGAATCGTACACTTGAAAAAATAAAACGTTTTTTAACGAATTAACGTAGAGAACATCGCTTGCTTATTTTGCATTGATAAAATTTATCAACGGTTTACCTAAAAAGATAAAAGGTTTACCTTATAATAGTTTCATATCTTTCGGCGCCTATCGACACATACTTGATTGGGCAGACCAAAAGCTTTTCCAAGAATTCGATATAGTTTCTTAGCTGCCTTGGAAGCGCATCAAAATTACCCCTCAAAGCCGCGAGCTTTTCCCCTTCTGAAAGAGCCTCCCATCCATCCAGCTCGACGTACACGGGCTTACACCTTTCCAAGACCTGCGGCGAGTCGGGGAAACTCTTAATCTCCTGACCGTTAAATTCGTAAGCCAAGCAGACCTTGATAGGGTCTATGCCTGCGAGACAGTCTGCTTTCGTAATGGCTATGGAAGTAACACCATTTAACATTATGGAGTACCTTACCGCCACCGCGTCAAACCAGCCAACCCTTCTGGGCCTTCCAGTCGTGGTTCCGTATTCCCTGCCCCTCTCCCTTACCATCGATGCAACGGGCTCATCCATCTCCGTCGGGAACGGGCCCTTACCAACCCTTGTGGTATAAGCCTTAGTAACGCCTATCACCTCGTCAACCTTCTTTGGGCCCATACCTACGCTATTACATGCGGCTCCTGCAGTCGTGTTGGAGGATGTGACAAAAGGGTATGTGCCATGGTCTATATCCAGCAACGTTCCTTGGGCTCCTTCCAGTATGACGAGTCCACCTCGGTCTAAGGTCTCATTAACGAGAAGCGATACATCTCCGACATGCCTTCCTAACCTTGAGGCAACCTCGCGGAGAAACTGAATTGCGCGCTCAACATCTAGCTCGGCATTCATGTTGTAGACGCCGGATAAGAGGGCCCTTGTCATATCGATAGCCTTTTTAAGCCTAGGTTTAATCAATTCTATTTCAGCCAAATCAGAGAACCTTATGCCGACCCTCGCAGACTTGTAGGCATAAGCCGGGCCTATCCCTCTCTTCGTCGTTCCGACACCCTTGCCGGATGATTCCTCCGCTTCGTCTAACATCTTATGAATGTCTAGGACTATATGCGCCCTGCCGTCTATCGTTAGCCTCGGTCGTATGCCCTCCTTGTACAGGGATTCCAGTTCTTCAAGAAGCTTCATGGGGTCTATTACCATGCCTGATGCAAGGCAGACATGTTTACCCCTAAGCGCGGCGACTGGTAAGTGATGAAAACGATATGTCCGCCCATTCAAGACTACTGTGTGTCCCGCGTTGGCACCGCCCTGGTATCTTACCGCCAAATCTGCCCTTTCTGATATAAAATCCACAACCTTGCCTTTGCCCTCATCGCCCCACTGGAGGCCGATGACTACTACAGCTGGCATGGTTCACCCTATTACCTCCACGTCATGCGGATAGCTTTCCTTTATGCTGGCTTCCGATATGTTAATGAACTTAGCGTTCTTCCAGAGCTCTATTATGTTTCTCGCGCCGCAATAGCTCATGCCGGCCCTTAGGGCTGCCACAAGCTGCTTGAGAAGCTCGGAAGCACTTCCCCTGTAGGGTACATATGCTTCAACGCCCTCGGACGTGTACGCATAGTCCACCACGGAATCTAGCTCCATCTGTTTACCTTCCTTGACCTCCCTAGCCAGCATGGCGTAGAATGATGCCATGCCCCTGTAGACCTTGTACTTCCTGCCGCCCCTGGATATCGTGGTACCAGGGCTCTCGTCCGTACCAGCGAGGAGGCTACCCAGCATCACGGTGGATGCTCCGGCAGCAAGCGCCTTGACTAGGTCGCCGCTGTTGCGTATACCGCCGTCGGCTATCATCGGCACACCCAACTCAACGGACTTGTCAGCGCAGTTGAGTATAGCAGTAAGCTGCGGTACACCGACGCCGGCCACTATCCTTGTAGTACATACAGCCCCTGGGCCTATTCCGACTTTGACGGCGTCGGCACCAGCAGAGGCCAAGTCCTCGAACCCTTCAGGCGTAGCCACATTACCGGCGATGACTTGAACTTCGCCAAAGGTTTCTTTAAGCCTCCTTACAACCTTTATAACCTCGTCCGTATGACCATGAGCAACGTCGACGACCAAAGCATCGGCACCAGCATCCAAGAGCATCCTTGCCCTATCCAGGTAACCCTCCTTTATTCCTATTGCAGCGGCCACAAAAAGCCTGCCCTTATGATCCCTCGCAGCATTAGGGTACATACTCTTAATCATGATGTCCTTTGCTGTGACAAGGCCGACGACCCTATCCTTCTCGTCTACGAGTGGAAGCTTCTCGACCTTGTACTTTTTGAAAATCTCTCTTGCTTCCTCCAGCGTTATCCTACCACTTGAGACCACAAGCCTTTCTCTGGGCGTCATAACATTTACTATGGGTTTCCCATCGTCTTCCTCGAAGAGTATATCGCGCTTCGTAACCAGGCCCTTAAGCTTGCCTTCCTCGTCGACCACTAAAAGCCCTCCCACGCCGTACTCCTCCATGAGTCTCCTCGCCTTTCCGACATTACTTTCGGCGGGTAGCGTGTAGGGCTTTTCTATTATGATGTTTTCAGCTCTCTTGACGCGCTGAACCTCTTGAGCCTGTCTCTCCATGGGCATGAACCTGTGTATGACGCCTATTCCTCCGAGCCTAGCCATCGTTATGGCCATATCTGCCTCTGTAACGGTGTCCATTGCCGAAGAGACTATTGGTATATTCAGCCGTATCCCTTTCGTGAAAAGGGACTCGGTCGAGACTTCCTTTCTCGACTGTATAGAGGACTTTCGGGGCACAAGAAGCACGTCGTCGAAAGTTAACCCCTTCTCTATGTCCTTTACGACCACCTAATCCCTTAGCTCCTTTGCCGACCGGCTGAATTTAAAGATTAACTAAGTCGTGATTCTCTCCAAGCTGGAGGTTTCGCATGCAATCCTTATCTCCCTGGCTATCCTCCTACCCATACCCATTCCCTCACTGTGTAGTAGGTAGGAATAGGGCGAGCCGTTAACAAAGAGGTTTGTGCCAGCTACTATCCGAGCTGAGAATTCGAAGACAACTATATCGTCAGGCGCTCTGCAGATAGCTTCTATGCAGAAGGGCCCTATCACACCTGGCGGTACGAGTCTCTTCGTAGCCTCAACGAATCCCTCAGCCATTTCGAAGAAACTCTCTAGCATGGATTCCCTCAGGACGAGGGGTATATTACCTACGACCTCATACGTCGGCTGCACGCCGAGATTCAGCTGGTCCGGCGCTGGAATCCTTCCTAATGAGTCAACATTAGTCTCATACCTCCTATCAACACCGAGCAGCTCCACCTCTCCTTTGAGGGGCGAGTAGAAAAAGTGGGGGTACACCGTCACGCCGAGCACGTACTCCTGTATGTAAAGCTCCCCTTTCTTCCGGACATCCAAGTTCGCCAGCTTCTTTAACAGGTCCTCCCTTCCGCTCGCTAGGAAGTAGCCCCTCCCGCCCTCTGCTCCAGGTAGCTTAACTATGACAGGACAGTCTACTTCATCCGGCGAGCTGAAAGTTCTTGGAACCCTTATACCAGCTTCCCTCAGGAGTTTCTCTTTAAGTTCCCTGTCTGCCTCCCAAACAAGAAGCCTCCTATTCCCAAAGACCGGGGCCTTAAAGTCCTCAACGAACTTTTCAATATCAACGTCCGAGATTATCGTTCCATGCGGTACGAGTACGCTCTTCATGTCAATTAGGCTCTTTTGCATATCATCCCTTAGCAGGTCTTTCACACCGTCAACTAAGAGGGTTTCATCCGCCAGCCTGAACCTATCATATAGTCTACGGTGGCCTCTGGGACATATGAGTACCGCCTTAAGCTTTTCGTCTCTAGCGCCCCTCAATATCTGAAGGGCAGAGTGGGAGCCATAGGTTGCGACGGAGATGTTCACGTAACCACCTCTTTTAGCCTATCCTGCTCCGCTGCCCTCTTGATCTCCATCGCTATTCTTCTACCGACGCCTACTATGAAGCCATGGTAGTATTTTGAGTAGGGGCTGGTCGTGGTCAGCATAGGGCTCCCTGGAACCCTTAGTGAGACGTCGAAGACTACGAACTCTAAATCCTTGTTTATTGCCCCTTGAAGGGCGAAGGGCCCTATTACGCCTGGGGGGTACTCCTCTTTCACGGCTTCTACGAATCTCTCACCGGCCTCTAAGACCTTCTCTAGCAACGACTCCCTCACGGATGCAGGCTGATGACCCACTTCTATGTTCTGTAGCAGGATGCCTATCTCCAGCTGCTCCTTAGCAGGGAGGTTGACGAAGTCGTAGAGGTTCGTCTGGAGTCTCCTGTCGGCACCGAGGAACTCGAGGCTACCATCAACAGATGAGTAGAAGTAGTTGAAGTTGAAAAGCGTGCCTACTACGAATTCCTCTATCACGGCCCCGGATAGCTCCTTCTCGGATATCAGTCCTGCCTCTACCCTTTCCCGGACCTTACGCCTATACTCTGAGGGCGAAGATACCACGAAAAAAGCCCTCTCCGCTTTCCTCTTAGCTTCCTGCACCTTCACTATCACAGGCCTGTCTATTTCATCTGGCGAGCTGAACCTCATGGGCGTCCTTATGCCAGCCTTAGAGAGAAGGTAATACTGGTTTCTTTCTGCCCACCTCTCCTCCGCCTTTAGCAGAGCCCTATTGCCGAATATGGGCACCAAGAACTCGTTCTCTATACCCTCATAGGGCACATAAGTTGTGAAGGACCTGTTGGGAACGAAGATGGAGCTCGAGGCCCTTAACCTCTCCATCACGTCCTGCCTCAAGACCTCGCTGAACCTGTCAACTACGATTATCCTGTCTACTATCCTCTTAAAGTGGGCGTAAGCCCTCATCCTATCCCTTTGACAGACGGCTATCGTCGAGAGCCCCTCGTCCTTTGCACCATCAAAAACCTCTAAGGCCGAGTGGCTACCTATGCAACTAACGGACAGCGCTCTCCTGTCGTATTCCTCTATAAGCTCCAATATCCGAGGCCTATCAATCAAACCTAGCACCCTGACAGAGTCCTATGGTTTAAATTAAAAGATAAAGGTTTAGATGTTTTCTCGGACCGTTACGGTCCTAACGGTGACGGATGACCTATCGGCGAAGTGCTTTGTGTACTCCCTCGGAGCCAAACCCTTGACTATGTACTCAAAGGCCTTGTCAGGCTGGCTTTCGTGACCACAGGTATAGACGTCAACTGCCGCATACTTGTAGCTGGGCCATGTGTGGACCGCGACGTGGCTCTCAGTGATTAGAGCTATAACCGAGATTCCGCCCTTTTTGCTGAAGAACCTCCACGACTTAAGCTCGACCAAGTGCATGTTGGCTATGTCGACGGCCTCTTTCACCAACTTTCTGACATACTTCTCGTCCGCAATCAGGCGAGCATCGCACCCATAGAGATTTCCGTAAACATGCTTACCCACGATGACTTCATCATCCATCTTGAATGTGGTCAACTTGTAGCTACTCAACATTTTTTGTCTATTTGCTCTACAAACCAAATTATAAATATTCGCTCACGCAATACAACCTCGACGCATCTTCAGACATTTTCATTCATGCTTGTTGACCTTCAGAGCGAGCGACTGTATGTTATCATAAATTGCTGATTTGCTCGGTGATTTTGTTTTCAAACAAAATAAATTTTGCACATAGCCTAAGCATCGAGAGAAGAGACAGCCACGTGTGCATGCTTGTCGACCTATAGGGCTTGGCCATGAACGAACAGCATGTTGGTCATCGTGTCAGCGGCTAAGCAGTTAAAGTTTTTTAAACGGACAGGTGTGTAGCTAAAGCAGGTCGTTCTGGATTGCCGACAAAAGAGGAGGTCGTTCAGACTCTTAAGAACGTCGTTGACCCGGAGCTTGGCATAGACGTAGTCTCTTTGGGTATGGTGAAAGGGGTCAGCGTGGAAGGCGATGCGGTTGAAGTAACCCTAGAGTTAACAACACCAGCTTGCCCGTTTCGTGCCCAGCTGAAGGAACATGTCGAGAAGGCTTTAAAGACCTTACCAGGAGTGTCTGCGGTCAAAGTGAACGTGGTTGCTCGTGTCATGCCCTCAAGGGTTAGGGAGAAGATTCTTCCGGGCGTAAAGAACATAATCGCTATTGCTAGCGGCAAGGGTGGCGTCGGCAAATCTACCGTTACCGTGAACGTGGGCCTGGCCTTAACCGAGCTTGGTGCGAGCGTAGGCATACTAGATGCCGATATATACGGGCCCACGATACCCAGAATCTTAAACGTCAAGGTAGGGCTTGTCGGTGCTGATGATAAGATAGCGCCAGCAATAAGCTACAACGGCGTAAAGGTAATGTCCATAGGGTTTCTCCTTCAGGAGGATGAGCCCGTAATATGGCGGGGGCCGCTCGTGGCAAACGCCATCAAGCAATTCTTAACGGAGGTGGAGTGGGGTGAGTTGGACTACCTTATAGTGGACCTTCCGCCAGGGACTGGTGACGCCTCATTAACGCTGGCGCAGAGTATTCCCCTTACGGGCGTCGTCATAGTCAGTACGCCCCAAGACGCCGCCCTCAAGATAGCCACGAAGGCCCTGAATATGTTCAGGAAGCTGAACGTTGATATAATAGGCATAATAGAGAACATGAGCTACTTCGTTTGTCCTAACTGCGGCCATGTATCCGAGATATTCGGAAGGGGTGGCGTCAAGGTTGCTTGCGAAAAATTGGGAACGAGGTTTTTGGGCGAGATACCGCTAAGCCCGGATATAAGGGTTAACGGCGAGCTCGGAAAGCCGGTCGTGATTGCGGCACCAGAATCCGAGTCGGCAGGAGCATTCAGAAAGGTGGCTTACGCAATAGCCGGCAGCGTTTCGGTTATAGCCTACAAGAGGGGAAAGAACGGTAGGGGTTGATGGATGGTATCGGAGCAAAAAGGCCTACCTCCGCCTGGAGTTTATGGAAAGGAAGAGCTCGACTTATGGGGGCTACTATCAAGGATGCAGGACGCGCTCTCTGTCGGAGGCTCCGGAGCCGTTGTCAGCTTCTTGGGCATCGTCAAGTCCGTCGGTAGCAACGGCAAAAGGGTCGACCATCTGGAGATAGATGCCTACGAGAGGCATGCGAACCCCATAATACAGAGGATATGCGAAGAGACGAGGGAGAAGTTCGGCCTAGAGTTCGTGGGGATATGGCACCTAAAAGGCAGGTTTAAGGTTGGCGAGCCTCTCGTTCTAGTGGTCGTGATAGGTAAGAGTAGGAAGGAAGTCTTTCCAGCTTTAGAGGAGGCTGTCGTTAGGTATAAGACTGAGCCTGCGCTCTTCAAAAAAGAGGCTTACGAGGATGGAACGTATGCATGGCTTAGTACAGAGCATTAACGGACAGGTATCAGCGAATGAACTCGGCCTTTTTAGGACGAGCCCTCTTGCTTAGTGAGCTGCGGCAACAAGACCCTGATGAGCCTCTCCTCGCCTACCATTACGTGATAGCTCGGTGACTTGACTTTCCTATCGCCCACGAATACATGACCGTGAACTATCAGCTGCCTGGCATGGTATATCGATGCGGCCATCCCAAGCTTATACACAACAGTCTGGAGCCTCCTTTCTAAAAAGTCCTTAACTGTAAGCCTCAGCACGTCGTCGAGCGTTGCCGTCGGAGATAAGACTCCAAGCCTTGCTAACTTTCCTATCAAGTTCCCCTCCTTATCCTTCCTTTCTTCGCCGCTAAGGATGAAGAGGGACCTTGCTATCGTTCTGTATTTCCTGAGGTTTGCTGCTGCTCTCCAAAGCTCCCTCTTGTTCCTCAGCCCGTACTCACCTAGGAGCCTAAGCTCCTCCGCTAGGACGTCCGCTCTCCAAGGATGCCTCGGCGTTTCGTACTTCTTATGATGCCTTTTAGGGTCTCCCATACCTACAGGCTGCACTCTGCCGTCCTATTTTTAGCTTTCGGATGCTACAAGGGAAGAGGTTTATACGACCTTAAACTAAGATACGTGCCATGAGCCGCAGCTCCTCAAGTTCTCTCGCAGCTCTTCAGAAATTATTCAGGGAGGTTTATATCACCAGAGACTTGAACAGGGGTGCTGACAAGACCCTGCTTTGGTTGGTGTCGGAGTTAGGTGAGTTGACTGATGCCTACCTGAAGCAAGAGTTAAGCTCTATGAAAGAAGAGGCTGCCGACGTATTCGCATGGCTTTGTAGTTTCTGCAATCTAGTCGGCATAGACCTTGAAGAGGCTGTCATACAAAAGTACGGCAACGGGTGCCCTAGATGTTTCTCGTCGCCATGCAAATGCCCTATTAGATAAAGGCTCTAAAGACCTTTTACAATTTTATATAACTCTTGAACAAAAATCTGCGGATTGCAACACGAGTACAGGTTTGGCGGGTTTGAGGCAAAAGGCGAGAGGAGGGATTTCTGTCCAGTTTGCAGGGGCAAGCTCTCGGCATGTAGGCCAGCCGTGTGTCCATTCGTTAAGAGGCTGTCCGCATGGATACATATAGAAAAGTTTCAGGATAGGATGGTGTTCGGTGTAAGCCCACCAACTGTGTTTGTAGGTGAGTGGGGATACCCAAGGGTAAACGTCGGTCCTGCCATCTCTACAATGGAAAAAAACATTGTAGGACTGCTGGATACGCATGAAAGATGGTTAAACTTCTCCATAGACGAGCTCCTCTTCATGAGGCTCAGCCTACTCCACGGCAAGAGAAGGACAGGCGTTGTTGCGGCAAGGATGCCGAGTAGGCTTATCGAGTCCTTCCAAGAGTTAGCAATGTCCTCGACGCCAGTAGATGCCGAGATGGAGCTGGAGAGTAGGCCCACGCTAAAGCCCTCCTTCCACATAAGGGAGCCGCCCATAGGTCCTTCAGCACCGCTCCTGAGAGTAAGGCTTACGGAGAATCCAAGCGTCCCAAAGCCTGTTGAAAAGGCGGTATCGGACACCGACCTGAAGTCTACGGATGCTATTCTAAGCATGTACCGCTCGGGTACGAGACAGGAGCATGTGACCAGACTCTTCTCGGTCGGTCTCCTTGGTGTGAAGAATGAAAGAAAGATTGTGCCTACGGAATGGAGCATAACGGCCGTTGACGACATAATCGGGAAAGCACTCAGGAAGGAAGTTATGAGGTACCCGTTGATAGGTTGTTACGAGGTTTATGGGTTTGAGGCATTACACAACAGGATTCATATCCTCCTGCTTCCGTTCAGGTGGGCGTTCGAGGTACTCGAGTACTGGTACAGCATGCCCAGCGACCTTCCTTATGCAGACCATGAGTTCCCAGCATTCCCGGAGAAGTATCCCGAGAATATCGGCGGTGCTTATCATGCAGTAAGGCTTCCAGTATTGGAGCACCTATCAGCTAGGAATAGGCAGGCGGCTGCCATTGTCTTTATTGAGGTCTTCCCTGGATGGTTACCGCTGGGCGTCTGGAGGCTCAGGGAGATAAGCAGGAAGGCCCTCAGTATACGATGCTTTAAGGCAAGTACGCTGGAGGAGGCTCTCTCGCTTCTATCATCAAGGTTAAGACTTTCCATCGGAAAGTGGACAAAGGCAAGCTGGTTGCTGGACTTTTTAAAAACTCAGGCTAGGCTGGAATAGGCCCCAAGTTTACCGGGGCCGTCGTTTTACCCCGAGAATGTCTGACAGTAAAGGAGGCGGAAGTGGCTTATATGTATAAGGATAATGTAATAACGGTGTATAGGATGCCCAAGAAACCTAAGGATGTGCTTTCTCCTAGGTATAAGGCAAGGATCGGCTACGAGAGCGAATATACATTGGTCAAAAAGCTAGTCAGCAGGGGCTGGCCCGGATGGTATGCGATAAGGACTCCTGGGAGCGGAAGCGGAAAGATGGCGAAGCCCGATGTCATAGCTGTCGAGAACGGAGAGCTTTATGCGATAGAGGTTAAATCGAGTAGGAAATCTTACGTCATGCTTAACAGGGAGCAGGTTAAGAGACTCCTCGAGTTTTGCAGAATGTTCCGTTTAAGGTGTCCACACTGCGGAGAAGAGTTTACAGCAAAACCAGTTGTGGCGGTTAGGTTCATGGGTTATGGATGGGAATTCATCCAGGTTCCAGAAGAAACTGACCGCCCTATTATAATAAAGAGAAAACCTAAAGACCTAAGCTCTTAGCGTATCTTTTCTCACCTTGCCCCTTTTCTGATGCCTGATTGAGCCTTATCACCCTCTCCTCATGTGGCTGTGCAGCGACCCTCTTTTCCACCTCACCAAGCTCTATTAATAAGGGGCTGAGAAAGTGGCTAAGCGACCGTGAATTCTTGAGCCATTTCCTCTCAGAAGGTTTTGACAAATATCCTATTTGGACGAGTGCTTGAAGTAAATTTGATACGCTCCTCCTCTTTTTCTTATCCGCGGTAATCTCTGGCGGCAGTAATTCGGCTATCTGTGTTAAAGTGAAGGGTTGGACGTGTATATTCGCTATGGCTGCCAAGATCATCTCTATGTCCTCGGGGCTCAGTAACCTTGTTTTCCAGCTAAGCATCAATACTACTGGGTGGGGGCTACGCATACATTATCTTACCTCTGGTAGAGTTTAAGGATAATGTCTGGGTCTATGGCGTTGGCCTTATTACAGGAAGAGCACGTCATCTTCATGGATTCGCCCTTGCTCTTCAGCTCCACCAGCTCCTCAACACTAGGCAGCCAGACTAGGGTTCCAGCCCTACAGTACCTGCATATTATCTTGACCTTCTTACCGCTCGGCGCTTTAGGCACTCTTTCTCCTGTAGTGGTTTTTGTCAGAAAAGTTACTTGTTCAACATCCTTTGATGTCTCAGCGGACACTTCAACATGCATAGATTTGAGGGAGCTCTTTAGGGATTGCAATTCCTCTTCCAATTTCGCCCTTTTCTCCACTAGGCTCTCAAACTGCTTCTCAAGCCTCTCGAAGACCCACTTGGGAACAAACTCGCCAGATAGGGCCGGCATGACCAACTCCACCAACCTCCTTCTCGCCTTCTCTAAAAGATGCCCTTCCAGTGGCTTCAGCATCGGAAGCTCGCCGCGCTTTATCTTTAATATGTTATTCAGTTGTTGGATGATGGCTTCTATGTCCTCGGGTTGGGTAGCTTGGGGCTCAGAGAGCAGCGTAAGCAGAGACCTAGCAGCATTCAGCTCATCCTCCAGCTCTTTGAGGGTTGTCTGCTTCTTTGACACTTCCTCATCCAGCCTCTTAAGCTCTTCTCTCTTATATTCCAGCGCCGAAAGCAACTCCTTTACAGTACCCCTCATTTCAAGTAGCGATGAATACTCGGCATGGAGAGTATCGTGTAGCCTCTTCAGCTCTTCAACTTCCTGTTTTAGACCATCGCGCTGAGTTCTTAAATCCTCTAGAGCAGATTTTATCGCAGTAGAGTCCGACACGGTGTTAAGGAGCTCGGCACACTCTTGGATGAGCGAGTCCCGTTTCATGCTGGCATCTTTTACCAGCATCTCAGCCTCTTTCAGTTTCTGCTCCAGCTCCGCGATTCGCTTACTTAAGTCACCAGCTTTAATTATCTGCTCGATCACGTCCTTAGGGTCACCTCGTGTGCTTTTTATGGAGTTCAACACAGCGACAAGCCTCTCAACGTCCTCTAGGCCTAGCTTGGATTGTTCCAGAACTGAGAGCAGAGAGTTAACTTTGTTCACGGTTTCTAGAGTAAGCTTCCTTTGCTGCATGTAAATCTCTAAATCCTCTTCAAGCCTTGCTCTCTTCTTCCTCAGATCCTCTATCGCATATTCTATCGTTACGAGCTCCCTTGCCTTCTTCTCGTACTCCTTCAGCAGGGCACCTATGCTCTTTCCAGCCTCCTTTTCCAGCCTTCTTAACCTAGTCATAGCTGTCGCATAGTATCTGATTTTTGAGGGCTCTTTTGCAACGTTCTCTACAACGTCAAGGAAATCTTCGAGCTTCTGTAGTGGAACTCCGGCTCTATTCAGCCTACGTATTAACTCTTCTATCTTCTGGCTCGATTCACCTTCTTTAAAAACTCCTTCCTCTGTCAAGGGCTTTTCTATCGAATTTATTTAAATAATGAATATAAAAATATTGTTTGTAGGGTTAAACCGGATGTTCGTCTTAATACCTTGGTATCAGTTCCTGCACGGACTCTTCATCGTTACATAGTAACTCTGAAATACCCGCTATCATCATCCGTCGTAGCTTTGCATAACGGTCACTAATTAGTGTTTGGCTCAAGAGACGTCATCTATTGCTTTTAGCCCTTTAATTTACCTTTGCCTACTTCTTCTTCCCGTTTGGAACCTTCTTCCTCGTGGCCCGCTGTAACCTTCTTCACGAGGTACGGTCTTCGTCGAAAGGTTGTTTTCCGTGTTGACACTCGGGATTTTCTCGTCAACTATTTCTATCGAGCCGTACCTTCCAAGGTTTAGTTGCATAAAGCCCTTGAACGGTTTAACGAAAGCGTTAGTGATTTTGACAACGTCCCCCTCGTTTATTTTGTCTACGTTTTCGTCCCAAAGTACCAGCGTTATAGCGCCAGTCTCATCGGCGATCAGCGTCTCAGTAAGCCTATGCTCCCTCTGATCAAACTTTGAGGCCACAAGCCTCTCTTCGTCCTTCTTTACAACCTTCGCAAGAAGGTTTACGGAGCGTGACCACGGATTCAGGTTACCAATTTTTACTAACCCGCTCAAACCTCTTTTACCACGCTTTTTTTGTCACTAAGTTCTTCGGGGCGTATTTAAGTGTTTGCGATTTCATCATAAGACATTTTAATTCATGTGGAGCGCAGGTAAGGTTCGAGTAGCCTGAGGACCTCATCCTTGCCTATGTCAAACAGGTAAGGACCCAACCTCGGCCCTCTCGACATACCCAAGAATATTTCGTAAAGCCTCCTGAAGAATTGCTGAGGCTCTATTCCGTTAGAACGGGCGAGTTCGAAGATACTATGCTGAAGCTCCTCAGGACTCTTCACCTCGAGTATCTTAGACGCTAGCTGTCTGACCGCCGTCCTTTCATTCTCGCTTAGCTCCACTAGGCCCCTTTTTACCCTGCCAAACCTCTGTGCGTAGTTTATCGCTAAATTAATCTTCCTCGATACTTCCTCATCGACCTTGTAACCATACTTGAGAAGCCTAGAGGCTAAAAATTCCTCAACTTTCCCCTGAGGGGCAAAGCTGGCCAGCTCTACTAGCAGGTTATAGGGTACGTGCGTCTTAGGCTGGCTCGGCGGCTTAAGGTGATGGATGTACTCGTACAGGCCTTTTAGGCGCATTTCGGCCGTTTTTGTGGCTACTTTTTGCTTACCGAAGTAAATGTCCTCTATGTAGTCAACCTCGTCCATCAGTTTGGGTATGGTCTTGTACGAGATCCTCCTAGTTCCGGCATACCTTTTGTACACGAGTAGAAGCAGGCTCTCGGGCGTTCCGTATTTCAGCCAATCCTGCGGGGTAAGGATGTTGCCAGTGGACTTGGATATCTTTCTCCCATACTCATCTAGAAACATCTCGTACCTGATGTGGTAAGGCGGTATGAAGCCCAAGATACGTTCGGCTACTAAGTCGTTCACCTTAACCGAATCCGCTATATCTTTTCCGTAAGCCTCGAACCTTATGTCAAGCCTCGCCCACCTAGCGGCGAATTCCACTTTCCATGCCAGCTTTCCGTCACCCTTCCTTATGTCCGCTTCGCCCTCGTATCCGCATCCTTCTAACTTCTTGCCCTTTATCTCGACACCCTCGCACCTGTATTTTACAATGAGCCTTTCTTGATCGTATTCGTAGGCGTTTGCGGTGTATATCCTACCGCATCCTTTACATATCGGGAAGTACGGTAGAGTCCTCGTGAATTTATCTTGGCCTACGGTTTCGTAAATCATTCGACCTATAGCGGATGAATGTCTCAAAATCCTGTCTATCTCGCTGACTAGCATGCCCTCCTCGTAAACCCTCCTACCAGAAAAGAACTTGTACTCTACGCCGATGGTGTCAAGAGCATCCCTTAGCATACCGCTCATGTGCTCGCCGTAAGAATTGTGACAGCCAAACGGATCTGGTACATGGGATACTGGCTTGAGTAGATATTCTTGGAGCCAAGGGGGCATGCCAAAAGGTACCCTTCTCAATCCATCCATGTCGTCCGCAAATGCCACAGTCTCGGAATTGTAACCCATGTTCCTGAGAGCAAGCGTGACACCATAAGCCCTAACAGCATCCGCCAAGCTACCGACATGCGGTATTCCTGAGGCGCCGAGACCACTCTCGGTCCTAATCATGCTCATATCCCTACCCAAAGAGCTTTCACGCTTGACTATCCTACTGGCTACCGAGTCCAGCCATGTCCCTTTTCCGATTATCCTGTTCTCTTCCATCCGGCAGAAGCCCTGTAGTGAGGCGACCCTTAAAAGTTTTAACTCTTTGAAAACAGAGTTAATTTTAGCTCTGGCTTTTTTCACAGTATCCATCGCTACAGTGTCTGAGATTAACGGGCATAGAAACGAGTCAAAAGAAGAGAGGTCGAGCAACCACGCTCATGGAGTTTTCGTCAAAGTAAACAGAAAAACCCGCCTCCCTGAGCCTTCTCATCACGCCTACTTGGAATCTTATTCCCCTTTTTATGCCTGGCTGGCCGACGTAGTGAACCAAAACGCCATTTGGTTTCAAGATTGCGGCGAGCTTCTTGTAAAACTCCGTGCTGTAGAGGTGGCCAGCGAAGGAAAAACGCGGCGGGTCGTGGATTATGACGTTAAACTCTCTGTCGAAATAATCCACGACTCCGTATACGTCACCAAGGATTACTTCAATATCCTCATTAGCCAGCTCTCTTGACCAAGGGTTAATTCTAGCCAACTCTAGTACGTTCTTGTCCACCTCTACTGTGACGACCGAGGCTGCGCCCCTTGAAATAGCACCTATTGCCGTATAGCCTAGACCCATGCATGTATCTAAAACTCTCTTGCCGTGGAAACTTTTCACATTACTAAGCTTAAGCCTCGTGTCCTCGTCGGGCGTGATGTCCTTAATCCTATGCATGTGTATGCCGTCAATCTCAAGCGTCGGTGGCTTACCCCATCTTACCATCACGAGCTTGTAAAAGTGCTCACCAGCTATTGCCGCCGGCTCCACGGCCTTCCTCCTCAAAACGTACACGTCTCTTGGCCTTTTCACTGATTCCTCAATTACAGCCCAGTCCACGAACCTATTCCTGACCTCTACCCCCTCCTTCGTCAGCCTACACGGCTCTTTCGAAAGCGCGAGGTCGAAGGAGAGTGCGGTCTCAGAAAGGCCACGTCTCCTCGCATCGAGTAACTTCTTCGCTAAAGGTTCAGCGAGTAGGGGTTCGTTGATGGGCTCGAATCTCACGATAGAACAGTTAAAACCGAGGCTATTTAAGCAGAATTCGTGATGAAGGGAAGGGCCGCTATATTGACGTCCACTAAGGACACCGCATCGATACTAGCAAAGAACATCTTATTGGAGAACTTTGGCTTTAAAGAGACCGATTGGCGCTTTGATGGCAACCCCGTATTTGTAAAAAACGACATACTCCTTTTGACTCTTGACATGCCGCTAATACATGCCGAAGGTGTGGACGATAGGTTGGATGTGTCCCTTATTGTTGCCGTATCGAGGCACGTATCAGAGAAGGGTATAAGGGCGTTGCTCACGCACCCCGTGGGGAATTGGGGTCCGGATGCAAACCAGGGCGGTAGGGCCTTTAAAGTTTCCAAAACGTCCTGCGCTGCGCTCACGGCATCCCTAATTACGCTCTACGAAGGAGTAGGTTCGTTGTACGGCTGGTCCGTCGGCCTCGAGGTAACGCACCACGGCCCCTTTAGTACAAAGCCCCTGATATTCGTGGAATTTGGGGGTCCGGAGAGTGAGCTAAACAACGCAGATGCTGCTGAGGTTGTAGCCGCCGCAGCGATAGCCGCAATCGAAAGGCCGAAGCTTTTAGAACCTGCCGTAGGCTTTGGGGGTGGGCATTACGCCCCTCTATTCACAAAGCTGACGCTCTCTGGCGAGTACTCTTTTGGCCACATGATACCGAAGTACGCGTTTCCAATAACCAGAAATATGGCATCGCAGGCGTTTGAGATGAGCGTCGAAAAGCCTGAAGTAGCCGTCGTAGATTGGAAGGGTATTTCTGCTACTGACCGGCAAGCACTTCAGTCGATGTTGGAGGGGCTAGAAAAGAGGGTCGTAAAGAAAAAGTAGTTTTTGTAAAAAAAGTATAGCAAACTTTTATTATAGCATACTCGTAAGGGCTGGACAAGTGCTCGTCGACATGAGCGAAGTTAAGAAAATAGTAAAGGAGTCCACGGTTGCCGAGCTTCTCTCTGTCAGCGGTGGGATAGTAGCCGGCATTATCCTATCCTCGATGACGGGCGTTCTGGAAAAAGTTCCTGGCATGCTAGCGGCGATACCAGCCTTCTTGAACATGAGGGGGGCCATCTTCTCCTCGTTTGGCGCGCGAATTTCCACGAGGCTCCACATCGGCGAGCTGGAGCCTAAGTACAGGTTAAGAGGCCTTGCCCTCGAGGAGGCCCTTGCATCCTTTGTTTTAGGAATATCCCAATCGATACTCATCGGCATACTCGCATATTTGGTGTCCCTATGCATGGGCGCTAGCCCTTCCCTGCTATACCTGTTAGGAATTTTCGTGGTTGCGGGGCTTCTCTCCAACGTGATCATAATTAACGTCACATTCTTTTCGGACATATGGCTTTATAGGCACGGAATAGACCCAGATAACGTTATCGGACCTTACATAACGACGATTGGCGATACGATAGGTCTCTTGACGGTCATAGCCTCGGTTAAGGTGCTAGGTCTATGACCAGGGTTTTCTGGAAAGTTTTGAAGGAAAGTCGGGTACCTCTAACCCTAGCCGCCGCGGTTGGGGTGCTTTCGGGAGCCCTACTGGAGATGCGATTAGAGGCCCTCATCTCCTTACCCGTGCTACTAGCCATAGTTCCACCGCTTAACGATATGGCTGGTGACCTAGGCACGATTATAGTGGCAAGGCTTACAACGGCCTTCTACCTTGGCTCAATAGAGCCAAAATTACGCAGGAATAAGGGGTTACGCATGAATCTATTTTCACTCATGTTAGTTAGCACTATTACGGTGCTTTACATAAGCTTCATTCTTACCCCTATTTACTCAATAACGTTGAATACGGGCAGCATGTTGCTTAAGGTGCTGATTATAGTCATAATTGCCGGTATGATGGGAGTGCTCTTCACCTTATTATCCGGCATACTCTTATCCGTGTTAAGCTTCAGGAAAGGGTACGACCCTGATATAATGGTGATGCCCATGATAACGCTCATAGGAGATTTTTTGAGCATCGCGAGCGTTCTGCTCGTTGCCAAAATGCTTGGTCTCGTTTAGCCTTTATAAAGGGCGGTATTAAATTATATATCGAGCTTGCAATGATAAAGTTAGCGAGGTTAGGAGGTACAGTTGTCTAAGGCCTCCAAACAGCGAAGGCGGAAGCCTTTAAATTTGAAGGACATAATAACTCATATGAAGGACACGTCGGAATTAATGTTAGACCTTGCCTTCTCGACGATTCTCTTCGAGGAGGACTACTTTGCAGAAGAAGTCCTCGAGCTGGAGGAAAAGATGACGGAGCTATGCTTCAAAGCAAGAGAAGTCGTCATGCTGGCTTCGAGAGGCATAAAAGAGGTTGAGAGCCTCTCGGCCGTCCTTCAGATAATTCAGGCTGCCGAAAAGGTCAGCAATGCCGCCGTCGACATAGCGACGATAGAACTCAGGGACATCGGTCTTCCAAAAGCGTTCTTTAAGACGATGCACCTCATCGAGGAAACGATTACGTCCCTGGTCGTACCCGAGAACTCGGCTGGCATCGGAAAGCAGCTGGATTACGTAGAGAGGGAGACGGGCATGCAGATAATTACGATGAAGAGGGACGGTCAGTGGTTAATAAAGCCTGAAGGCAAGATAGCTCTAAAGGCAGGCGATAGGCTAATAGCAAAAGGACCGTTCGAGGCTCTTTCTAATTTCGAGGTTTTCATATTGGGCAAACACGTAATGGTTCCAAGCGTCTCGGAGCTGATGGAGCCCGAGTCCCAAAGGAAGATACGGGAGATATTGGTCGAGATGATGAACCTTTCACAACTCTCCGTAGACCTTGCATACTCTTCAGCAATATTCTATAACCGGGAGATAGCTGGGGAGGTATCGAAGGTAGAAGAAAGGATGGACCATATGCAAGAGGCCGTAGAACATGAAATCCTGCTCTTTGCAAAGGTGACAGATAACGTAAAGCTTCTAAGGGGTCTGCTGAGGCTTGCGTGGGCTTTGGAGTCCATAACCGATGCCAGCGTCGAGATGGCCAGCGTCGTTCAGAGCGGCGTGGCCCTTCACCCAGTCTTCATATCGGCGATGGAGGAGAGCGACGAAGTGATAAGCAAGATAGAGGTTAAGCCAGATAGCAGGCTAGACGGTCTGACGGTCATGGAGTGCGGGCTTCAGTCCGATATGGGTATCCAGATAGTGACGATAAGGAAGGCTCGTATGGGTAAGTGGGAGTATCACCCGAAGGGCGATACTAGGATAGAAGCAGGCGACGTCCTTATAATGAAGGGTAGCAAGGAGGCGATTAGCTCCCTTATCGGTTTAACCACGACGGAGAGTACCCCGAATGAATCCGGACAGGTTTAACTTGATTGTGACAACGCTAAGGGGCATGGAGTCGCTTTCAGCATCCGAGCTGGTAGATATCCTAAACCGCATGGGTGACTCGTCTCCTAAGATCGAGCAGACTAGGATTGCTGGCCTTCTAACGGCTAAGACCTCTTTGAACCCCGTCGAGGTGGTTGAAAAGTTAAAGGATATCGTTGAGAAAGAGCCATGGCTGCTCAGAAGCATACAAAGAGTGATACCGGTCGAAGAGGTTGTTGAGACGAACATCCAGAAGATAGCGGAGGTAGCTCATAGGCTTGCCCAAAGTATACCAGCAGACCACACGTTCAGGGTCACCGTCGAGAAGAGACACACGCAACTTTCAAGCAGAGAGATAATAGAGGCAGTGGCTGCCAAGATTGATAAGAAGGTTAATTTAGAGAGGCCGGACTGGGTCGTCCTCGTCGAGGTTCTGGGTGGTTTAACAGGCATATCCGTAATTAAGCCAGACCAGGTATTCAGCGCCTCAAAACACAGTTGAGCTTTCAGAATAGGCTAACCAATATAGGTTCTCGCTATCCTTAATGCCTTCTTCACAACGTCGGTGGCCGATTTACCGAAGATGTACGTCATGGGTTCTAACCCCATACCTCCCTTGTCGAATACAACATCCAGCTCGCCATACTTCTTGAAAGCGGTGGCAACTGCCTCTATTACGGCCTCTTCATCGATTATGTTCCCCTTTTCTGTGTAGGCTATGTTCATACCCAGCCTTTTAGCCGCGCCTTCAATATCTTCATCATACTTCATGTTCATGACCGCCCTAATATCATTCCTAATCGTCCTGACACGCAAAAGCACCCTTGCCATGTGCTTCGAGGCGCCGAACTCGGGCCTGCTCATGGTTTTTGGTCTGTCCCTCAGAGCCACGATCCTTCCTGGTACGGCTGCCACGTCTATCTCGGATACGGCATTCTTTAACGACATGGCGATATTAACGGCTACTTCGGGTATTAACCTTACAAAGTAGCCTGAACCCTCCAACATATGGATTGCATGTTCTAAATCCCTTAGGACTTCTGCATGTTCAACGGAAGGATATGCTGGAGCCTTGAGGCACACGTCGCAGTCGCTCAGCGATGGATACATGCTTCTATGATAATCGCAGAGCAGACCTTTCGAGAGCATTCCTTTCCAAAATGCATAGAAGGTCTCATTTGCCTTCCCCATACTCTCCAGTATATCGTTTGAAACCAGCTTAACGAGCTTCTCGACTTCCTCCAAAGGCACGCCTATGGACTGAAGCCTCTTCTTATAGTGGGCAGCATCCCTCGAGAGATATAGGCTAACAGCTGCCTGCGTTATACCAAGGAGGGTAGCTATTCTTGACTGGCTCAGCCCACTCTTCCTTAGCTCTAGCGCGACCAAGCCCCTCATGTCCGGTAGGAAATCTCGAACCATTATCTCGCAAGGAGGAAACATCGTATTCTGTCATCATGGTGGCGATAGGTAATTTATAACTTTCCGTCACACTAAGAATGATAAACGTATTTGTTTGACCTACTCTTTATATTTCTGCAAAGGCTGAGGCGTTTTGGCCCACATCATGGAGCTTCCCAACTTAATAATCATCGGAAGGAGTCTGATAGGAAAAGTTGCTGAGGTTGCGCTTACAGCGTCGAGCGGTCAGCCCATACTCATCATCGTAGGAAAGACTTCTTACAGCATATATGGTCGCTCAGTTTCCGAGACGATAGCAAATAAGACGAGCATCGAAGTACATCAGGTCGAGTCTGATATTTCTCAAGAGCTTGAGATTATCCGTAAAATTCTTTCTAAGAATAAGTTCGGCGCAATCGTAGGCATAGGTGGCGGAAAGGTGATAGACGTATCTAAGGCATCGGCGCATGAGGCGGGCATAAGACTCGTGAGCGTTCCGACGATTGCATCCCACGATGGTATAGCGAGCCCAATGGTCTCTATGGTAGATAGCGGTCAGCCATACTCTAGGATGGCAAGCATGCCCTTTGCCATAGTTGCAGATGTAGACGTTATAGAGAAGGCTCCGCATAGATACTTGGCGAGCGGCTGCGGGGACCTCGTAGCTAAGTACACTGCTGTTAAAGATTGGAAGCTGAGCCATAAGATTACTGGCGAGTACTTTGGCGACTATTCGGCAAGCCTAGCATACATGAGTGCAGAGATAATCTTCAGGAACGCTAAAAAAATAGGTAAAAGGAGGCACGATAGCATAAGGACAGTCGTGGAGGCCCTGATAAGCGCTGGCGTGGCGATGGGCATAGCCGGGAGCAGCAGACCCTGTAGCGGCTCTGAGCATTTAATAAGCCATGCGCTGGGCCGTCTTATAGAAGATCCGCCGTTGCATGGCGAAAGGTGTGGGGTTTCCACCGTACTGATGGCGTTATTACATAAAGCGGCATGGAGAAGGGTTAAGTCTGCACTATCCTCGATAGGTGCTCCCTCAGACTTGTCAGAGTTAGGCGTTGATGAGCAGACATTCGTGAAAGCAGTGGTCATGGCACCGGATATAAGACCAGATAGGTACACAATCCTCCATAAGCTAAGACCGACGGAATCTGATGTAAGGCGTATGCTTAAGGAGGCTGAGCTAGGCTAAAGCCCCAGCTTTGCATAAGCTTCCTTCAGGTTCTGCCCAATCCTCTCTTTTACTTGCTCGTAGTAGTTGTCACCCTTAGAATCTATGATGACGAACAGCGGTCCGAAGTCCTTTACCTCCATGACCCAGATGGCCTCGGGAACGCCCAAGTCTAACCAATGAACGCCCGCAATCCTTTGGATAGCCTTCGCACCCAGGGCACCGGCACCTCCGGTAAATATCGTATAAACTGCGCCGAACTTCTTACAAGCTTCTGCCGTACGCTTTCCCATTCCACCCTTTCCGATGATTATTCTCACTCCTGACTTCTCTACAAAGTCGTACTCGTATGCCTCTATCCTAGTGCTCGTCGTAGGTCCCGCGGAGACTATCTCCCATTCACCGTCTTTCTTTTTGACTATCGGGCCCATATGGTATATTGCCATGCCCTTAAAATCTACCGGGAGCTTCTCTCCTTTCGCTAGAAGCTCCAGCGACCTCTTGTGTCCCGCATCTCTCAACGTGTAAACAGTTCCCGAAAGGTACACTATATCGCCGATCGAAAGCTTCCTAACTTCTTCCTCACTGACCGGTGTTCTCAGCCTATATTCCGCCATACTCATCCCTCCTTATCGAGAAAACTGTGACTCGGATAAGTAACTTTTCCGTCTGCCGTGATCTTCATGGTCGCCCTCCTAGCAGCCCAGCAATAAACCATGACAGAGACCGCGTACGTGGCAGGATGTCTCTCGGCTACCTCTACATGTACGTCCAATACCGTGGGTCCGCTGCCAGTGCCGTGAATACCCCATCCCAAGGAATTTATAGCTTCCAAAAGCTTTTCCTCAATCTCTGCAACTTTGGGGTCAGGATGCCTCTCGCCTACAGGCCTCAGTAGACCTCTCTTGGCCATCTTGGCGGCTATCTCGCCTGTAGCCCCTATACCAAGGGCTATGATGTTTGGTGGACAGGTTCTAGGGCCAGCTTCAAATGCCGTGTCTACCACGGCCTTCAACGCTCCCTTCAGGCCTTCGGCGGGCGTAAGCACCTTCATCATGCTCACGGCCTCACTACCCCCGCCCTTAAGCATCACTGTTATCTCCGCCACGTCGCTATTTGGAACAACTTCCCAGTCTATCCACGGCAAGTAATTACCTACGTTGTTCCCGGTGTTCTTACCCGTGATGACGTCCACGACGTTTGGCCTAAGAGGTATGAGCTCCGTGGCTTCTGCAGTAGCCTCACGCAATATTTTATGAAGAGAACCCATGTACGGGAACTTCTCACCGACCTTGACGTAGAAGATTATGGCGCCCGTGTCCTGACACAAAGGCCTCTTCTCCTTCTCGGCGATTTCGAGGTTGTCAAGGATTGAGCGGAGCATTTTCTTTTGCAGTTCACCCTTCTCTTTTTTATATGTCTCCTCTAACGCATCCTTAACGTCTCTCGGAAGGTATACGGCGGCAGCCATCAAGAGCTTAACCGTAGCCCGCTTTATCTTCTCCTCAAATTCCTGAGGAGATATACCAGCTTTGACCAAGGTTTATCAGGGTTATGTTAAAAATTCCTTGTGTATATATTTATCGTGTATAAAAGCTACACTATAAAGACATCAAATGAGACACTACTTCGTAGATGAGATAGCTAACCTTAATATCATATGACGTTGCAAGGCGATATTAAGGGCAAGAAGGATTAGATGGAAACTGATAGAGCAGTGTCCTAAGGACACTTGGAGCAAGACTCTCCCTGACAATCATCACGAATAGTAGCTTGGCGATTTCCTTCATTATGTTTTTCAGCTCATCCTTTGCTGGCTTTTTACATGTTAAGCTTTATACGCTTTCGTATCTAACGGTGTTTGCATGGAAGGCGATAAAAGAATAGAAAGGGACCCGTTTGGGGAGGTATTGGTTCCGAAGTTCAAATACTACGGCGCCTTCACCTACAGGGCTCTTGAGAACTTTCAATTTTCCGATCTACGTATCCCAAGGGAGCTCATTAGGGCACTAGGCCTAATAAAATATGCCGCAGCCTACGCAAACCTAAGATTAAAAATTCTAGACAAAAAGGTTGCAGATCCCATAATGCAAGCAGCCATGGAGGTTGCTGAGGGTCTTTTCGATGGAGAATTCCCTGTTGATGTGTTTCAGACGGGGAGCGGGACATCGACGCATATGAACGTGAACGAGGTCATCGCTGCCAGAGCATCAGAAATTATGGGTGGTCCGAGAGGCGCATCCGGACCCATCCATCCCAACGACCATGTGAACTTTGGACAGTCAACGAACGACGTCTTCCCTACGGCTATACGTGTCGCTCTCCTTGAGTTAATAAATAAGAGGTTATTGCCCAACCTCGATGCCCTATACGAGGAGCTACTCAGGAAATCTGATGAGTTTAAGGATGTGGTGAAGGCTGGTAGGACTCACCTAAGGGATGCGCTACCGGTCACGCTCGGACAGGAATTCGGCGGCTACGCTACGATGATAAAGAAGGCGAGGATGGAGATAGAGAAGACGGCTCAAGTACTTGAGGAGTTGCCCATCGGCGGAACGGCGGTCGGGACAGGGTTCAATACGCACCCAGAATTCCCAGGGCTCGTCATCGAGTCTTTAAGAGAGATCACAGGCCTAAATCTTAGGGAGGCTGAGAACAGGTTTGAGGCCATCGGAAGTGCCGATGCGTTCGTTGCCGTATCTTCAGCCTTAAAAAACCTTGCGTGCATAATCATAAAGATATGTAACGACCTGAGGTTGCTCTCTTCTGGACCAGGTACAGGCTTTGGTGAGATAGAGATACCTGCTCTACAGTTAGGATCATCGATGATGCCGGGTAAGGTGAATCCAGTTATCCTAGAGGCTGCATGCCAAGCTGGTGTCAAGATTATAGCTAACGATGTGTGCGTAACCATGGCTTCCCAGCTCGGAGAGCTGGAGCTCAATATGGGGATGCCTTTGATAGCTTATGTGCTAATACAGTCTGTAAAGTTAATGGCAAATACCTGCTCGGCGTTAAGTGAGAAGTGTATAAGAGGCATAAAGGCAGATTCTGAGAGGTGTAGGGCATACGCCGAGTCCTCCACAGCGATCTTAACGGCTTTGGCTCCCATCATCGGTTACGAAAAGACAGCTGAGCTTGTTAGGAAGGTTTTGTCGGAGAGGAAGAGTGTGAGGATGATACTGGCCGAGGATTTTGGGATGGGAGAGGACGAGATAAACGCCCTCTTGGACCTTAAGAGTATGACCAGGCCTGGATTCTTCAAGAAAAGCGATGCTCAGTAAAGGAAATAGGGCTCTGAGCGGAACTCCTTAATCGTCGATATCCTTTCGAGCTGCTCTAGCACAATCTTCCTCGACTCCTTAGCGCTAGGTATATCACGAACCAACCTTCCTTGGATCATCAACGGTTTCAGTAATGGTTCTACGCTCCCACCGCATAACGGACATCTATCCACAATTCTATCGTGGGACGTGACTATGTCGTGAAGCCCGTTGCACCTATAGACCTGTTTTTTACCAGGTAGCTTGCCCTTCTTTGATACTGGCTTGTCTCCTAATTCAACTATATCGAGGGCAATATCGACCGAGGGCGGGAAGGCGATGCATGTACCTACGCCGAACCCGTCGACTATATCCTTAAGATTCATGATGTCAGATTCGTCGATACCCCCGCTGACGAACAGCTTCACATTCTTATAACCAGCCATATCCAGCGCCCACCTCACCTCCAGCGCTATCTTCCTCATATTTCCTCTCCTTGAACTTGGTGTATCGAGCCTTACCCCGTAGAGTCTCTTGCCTAGGGCATTGGCCGCCATCATCACCTCCACCCTTTCGTCGTACCATGTGTCGCAAAGCGCAATCCTCGGAACTTCTGCCGGCATGGCCTCGTCGAATGCTCTCCATGCTCTAACTTGATCGCCGAAAAGGACTATGAGCGAGTGCGGCATCGTTCCCACGGGCTTTTCATTTATCATCTCCGCACCCAGCACACTCGAGACGGCATCGCAACCGCCTATGAACGCCGACCTATCTACCATGGGTGCTATAGCCGGATGGGCGCATCTTATACCGAAGAACAATAGCGTCTTGTCACCTGCCGCCAGCCTGCATCTAGCGGCCTTGGTTACGATGCTAGTGCTATGGCGTAGAATTCCGAGGACAGCCGACTCCATTTGGCCGAAGGACGCATAGTTTCCCTCTAACCTTATGATTGGCTCCATCATCCTGAAGATTGTGCCCTCTTCCATGGCATATACGTCAACTGGCTTTCCCTCGAGGATGTGGGCTATCTCTTCTATGCCACCTAAGGCTGCCCATTCGTAACCCGCAGGTAACGAATACGCGTGTGCCTCCATGGCTACTGAAGCATCATAAAGCTTAGACTTTCTTATGACCTCGGCAGCCCTTTCGAAGTATACATCCGTTACCTTTCCTTTCTTTATATCCAGCTCGGAAGCGACGTAAAGCTTGGGCAATTTTCATCACCTTCACGGCACGAACTCGAGTAGCTCAGAACTGGTCAGCGTGCCCTTGTAGAGAAAAGAGATTTGTCGTAGGGTTGCCAACTGGTCGAACTCCGTGAGTGCGGACACGCAGTCAACCGGAAGGTATACTTTGTATAGGTTTAGGGCAGCGGAACCTGCCGTGTGGAGGACGCAGATGTTAGACACAGTTCCTGTGATGATCACGTTCTTTATCCCCCTTATCCTGAGCATGTGGTCTAGCGATGTCCCGAAGAATGCATCGTACCTTAGCTTCTTTACGATTACCTCACCCTCAACGGGCTTCAACTCCTCGATTATCTCGGAGCCCCAAGTACCGGCGACAGCATGCTTTCCCCATATCGGAAATTCTGGGTCATCTTCTAGGTGCCAGTCCTGCGTGAATACGACCATGGCACCGCTTTTCCTTGCTTTTCCCAGCAGACGCTTTATGCTCGTAATAGTACGTCTCGCTGCCTCGCCGACGTAAAGCTGACCCCTTTCGCTTACAAAGTCATTCTGCATATCCACGATTATCAAAGCGGAAGACTTTGCGTCTAAACTCACTTTTTGCGTTTCAGGTATGCTCGGTACCTCGACCATCCTCAAGAAACATCACCACCATTTATTTACAGATAGACCGTGCTTCTCTTTAACCGTTATGTACAGGCAAAAAATTCCTAACGTTTCTACTCTCATGCATGTTTTGCTGAATCTCCATAATAAGGCTGCTAAACCAAATAGGTCTAGTGCTCTTGCTTTCTTGTTGGATCAGCAGTAAGATAAAAACTTAAGCCTAATGCTTTGAGCCCAAAAGGAAATTTATTAAATAGTTGGAGTGAACTTTATATTGTTTTGATGACAGTACTTTCATTTTGGTAGTGTTATACATGCGTAAAGGTTTGGTATGGTTTTCGATCGGTATAGCATACATCTCGCTTGGTATGGCCGCCAGGTTCGGAGGATGGTTTCACTACTGGGATGCGCTCGGACCTGTCGAAGCCTCAAGGATGCTTGTCAATGGTAGCCTGAACATCTATGCCCTAAATTACGGAGAACCCTTGCGAATTCCATACGTGGCCTTTCCGCCACTCCTTCCTTCCGTTATGATTCCGTTTGTCATTATCTCCGACAACCTTCTTGGTAGTAAACAGTCTGCACTTATACTTTCAGGGCTTCCTCTGCTTTTGTTCGATGTTCTTGCCGTATATATGCTGGTAAAGACAATTAATGAAAGGATAGAATTGAGGAGCGACCAACAAATTCTATTGGCAGTGTTCATGCTTGTGGGTGGAGGTATGCTACATGCATCGGGGTACATGAGTCACCAAGAAAGCATGACGTTGTTCTTCATTCTGTTGGGAGTGTACCTTTCAATGAAAGGACGTATAACGCTTAGCGGTCTATCACTCAGCCTAGCAATCCTATCAAAGCATGTCGCGATCCTTCCTATAATTCCTCTTTTTACATTACTAATCCGTGAAAAACTCATCAAGGAAAAGGATGTCCGCTCAACACTCACCTTTGTACTTGCTTTGGTCATTCCGTTTGTGCTCGTCATGCTTCCCTTCTACCTGACAAACCCAGGGGCCACCTGGGATGCTTTGTTTGGTCACGCAGAACGTTTAAGGCTTAGGCATGAGAGTTTATGGAAGGCGATAGATACGGCTATCCTCATCATCTTGCCTTCGGATACCTACCAACAGGTTCATAGCTTTCTAATGAATTACACCGCATCGTTTCCCATGTTGGCCGCTGTTATAGTAAGCATCCTTGCATTAAGGAGTAAACATGTACGGCTATTTTCAGAAAGTTTATTCGGGGTCGTTGCTCTCTCAGCATACCTTCAACTCATAATATCAAAGACAGTTGCACCGCACTACTACGTTGTCCCTCTTGGCTTGGTTGTTCTATGGGATGCCATAGAACGTAAAGGGTTTCCATCATTCGGCATCGCCTCCTCTATATGGTTATGGGCCATCCATAGTATAGATTGGAGTTACTATGTCGGCATAGTTCTTCTGCTATCAAACTTAGCGATTGTAGCAAAGATTGTAAAGGACGCATTATTGCGACCCCGACAAACTTTTTGAATTTATTAAGAGTTAGAGCATTCTCCCTACCGAGGAGGGCCTTCAAGCTCCTTTTTAATGTATGAATATTTACTTAGTCATTAAACATTGTGTTTTTCTGAGAAATGTTACAAATTGAAGAAAAGGATAAATCCATTCATTTGCACAATTCCTGAAAGAGTATGAGGAAAAAGGTAGTTTACTATTGTCTTGATTGTAAACGTTTTGTAATGGAGATAGAACCCAACGGAAAGGTACCCGATAAACTGCGTAACGCGTTCGACCCCCCAAAACTCCACGAAGGTCATAGGCTTAGTAGGGTTCCATAGAGGATGCACTTATTTAGCTCCGAGCATAACAGATAGGTGGTCGGCTATGGAAATAAAGCAGGTCGATATCTCGGGAAAAGTTGCTGAGAAAAGGGTTGCCGTCGCAGCAGGTCGCATAAGGCTGAGACCTGAAACGGTGGAGCGGATAAGGAGGGGTGAGGTAGAAAAAGGCGACCCGCTCCAAGTGGCAAGGCTCGCCGGAATACAGGCGTCTAAGCTCACGCCCCTACTCATGCCGCTATGTCATCAGCTAAAACTGGAGCATGTCGAGCTGGAATTGAGGCTCACCGACTCGACGGTAGAGGCAACGGCAAAGGTTACCGCTACCGAAAAAACCGGCGTGGAAATGGAGGCGCTTACTGCCCTGACCGTTGCGCTCCTTAACGTCTGGGATGTGGTTAAAGCATACGAGAAAGATGAGTATGGTCAATATCCTGTCACGGAGATAACGGATATCAGGGTTCTCAGCAAGGTGAAGCAACCGCCTTGATGTCGCATGAAGTTCACAGAATGAGTGCGCCTAAGAAGGTCAGCGTGGCCATAGTGACCGTGAGCACGTCCAGGTACGAGAGAAAGATGAGAGGTGAGGACTACACCGACGAGTCTGGCGACATCTTGATGAACGGTATGCTTGCTAAGGACTATGAAGTCGTATGTCGTGAGCTAATTGGCGATGGTATCGAGCAAGTAAGGTCAGCGTTGATCGTTCTGCTTAACAGAAGCGATGTGGATGTGATAATATTCTGCGGCGGAACGGGGATAACGAAGTCAGATACTACAATAGAGGCTGTGGAACCATACTTAGAAAAGAGGTTGGACGGTTTTGCTGAAATTTTTCGAATACTGAGCTACCAGAAGGTAGGCTCTGCGGCCATGCTTTCAAGGGCTATCGCGGGTGTCGCAAGGAAGAAATTGGTTGTTTGCATACCCGGCTCACCAGATGCGGCAAGAACTGCCGTCGATGTTCTCGTTGATGAGCTACCGCATATAGTTTACATGGCGAAGAGTTAACCAAACATGAGGCTCACGTTCCTCGGTACAGGCTCGATAGTACCGACACCTGACAGATTTTCCTCTGCGATACTGCTAGAAATAGGGAAAGGCAAGTTGCTCTTGGATTGCGGTCCTGGGACCTTAGAAAAGCTCAGGAGGGTAAGCGTAGACCCGAACGCGATATCGAGAGTATTCTTGACGCATTATCATGTGGACCATGTCCTAGACCTTCCAGCCATGGTGAAGTTGAGGGTCTTTGATAGTTCTGGCGGCCCCTCTCCAAGTCCCTTACGCCTTAAAGTCTATGGTCCGGCGGGCCTAATCACGCTGGCGAGATATCTTTTTGAAGAGATACCGCAGTTTAGGTACATCTCGAAAAACCTCTCATGCCTCAAGTACCTTGAGCTGAAAGAAGTCGAGGAGGGACTAGTGGAGGAGACGGATACGTGGCGCGTGACTTGCACACCAGTTAAGCATTATGACGGTGTGGCATACAGAATTGAGGCCGAGGGAAAAAGCATAGTTTACTCTGGGGATACGGTTCCAGACGAGAACCTGATAGAGCTTGCAAAAGGTGCGGACATTCTGATACACGAGTGTTCTTTTCCAGATGAATACCTCTTGGGACTTCATACTTCGGAAAAAGGTCTGGCTGAATTAGCAGCGAGGATAAGGCCGAGGATTTTGATACCCGCTCATCTTTATCCGATATGGGAAGGAAGAGAGGAAGAGCTTAAAACGATACTGGTTAATGCTTTCGGTGGAAAGGTTATCGTACCCAAAGATTTTGAGAGTTATGAAGTTTAGTTAGCCGTACATGGGCTTCCTCTCGGCTGCCTGCGCAACCTCCCTTAGGGAGTGGAGTCTATCTTGTATCGTTTTTGCCTCCCTATAGAGGGGTTCCAAGTCAATTTTTATCCTAGGTATCAATTTCGTCAGAGCCTCCAGTAGCATCGCGGCCGCGGTAAAGAGCGGCGTATCCTCAGTCGCCTCTGCCAACAGCACTACAACGTCAAAATTGTTCCACCTTCCCTCGCAAAGCAGAACTCCCGGCACGCCTGGAACGACACCTATGCCCATCTGCTCTATGCCTACCTTCGATATCATCTCCCTCGTCCTCTCCGTACTGCCTACACCGTAGATTGCTACGTCCCCAGACTCCTTAGGGACGCTTAACGTTGATACTATCATTTCGCAGCCGTTCTTCAAAGACCAATCAATAAGAGCGCTGGCCACGGCTCTTGAGAGCCATAGCGGTATGTTAAACTCCGATACGAATGTCACCAGCTTTAGCCCCTCTTCGACGTACACTCTTGCAGGATATCTTGGCTTACCCCCATAAACGAAGGCAACAGGAGGGAAGTGGGCGGATTCTATGAAGGCCACTTGGTCCATATTCAAGTGTGCGACAAGATAGCTGGCTACGAGCGACGTTACAAGGCTGGAAGATGGAAAGCCGTCTATCACGACGCTTCCCCTTAAGTCAGGTCTTTTATACTCCTTGATTCTTATGTCAGTAACTCCGTTTATCATGAGAACTTTTATGCGTTATTCATTTATAAGATTTGTTTATGAAGTTGGCTAACCGATCGGTTATCAAAACAGCAGTTAGGTAACAAACACTTAAAAAGAAAAGCTTAGAAAAACTCTGGCTGGAGGGAGCTACTTGGCCATACTAAGCGACTTGGACCTGCTGAACTATATCAGGAGTGGAAGGTTGTTAATAGAGCCCTTCGAAGAGAGCACGGTCAGAGAGAATGGTGTGGACCTCAGGATTGGTGGAACGATAGCCAGGATGAAGAACGTTGGCAAACCCCTCGACACTAGGGGCGACGACGTCAAGGAGTTTTACACCATTGAGAGCGGCAGCAGCTTCATCGTAAACCCTAAGGAGCACGTACTCCTTCACACGAAGGAGTACATCAGGCTTCCGGTTGACCTAATGGGCTTCGTCAACCTTAGGAGCAGCTATGCAAGGGTAGGCCTGAGCATTCCTCCTACGATAGTAGACGCTAACTTCGAGGGGCAGTTAACGATAGAGCTGGTCGGTGGAGACTTTCCGGTAAAGCTTTACGAGAACGATAGGTTCATACACGTGGTCTTTGCCAAGCTCACATCGCCAGTGGAGAGACCCTACAGGGGGAAATATCAGGGACAGAAAGGCATAAGGCTACCTTCTTTCAGGTAGCGATGCGTTGACTTGAAGCCTTAAATATTTCCCGCCAAGTTGCTGACTAAGCGGCGATGAGTGAAGCTAAGCTGCAAGTCGAGCAGGGGCAGAGTCAAAAGAAGTCACTATGGGGAGTCGTCCATATATACTCCAGCTACAACAACATCCTAATTCACGTAACCGACTTAAGCGGTGCTGAGACGATAGCCAGAGCCTCCGGCGGCATGTTCGTTGACGCGGGAAGGCTCGAGCCAACACCATACGCGGCCACGAGGGCTGCAAACTATGTCATGGAGATTGCTAAGCAGAAGGGTATATCTGCCGTCCATATCAGGGTAAGGGCACCTGGGGGTGTGAAGGCGAGGACGCCAGGTCCAGGCGCGCAGGCAGCAATCAGAGCTATAGCCAGGTCGGGCGTCCAGATCGGCAGGATAGAGGACGTCACACCCCTTCCCCACGATAGCGTAAGAAAGAAGGGCGGGAGAAGGGGGAGAAGGGTCTAAAGCCCGAAAACGTGGCTTAGCTTTGAAAATAAGGCGCAAGAGTCTTGGCGAGATGTCAGGCTATGTTGTAGACATTGTACCGAGTACGAAATGGGGCGGATTCCTATACGCTGTTAAGATTATGATGACTGAGCTCCTAACTTTGATGACCCAGAACGTCAATGAATTACCAGACTGGCTCTGGTACGGTTCCGCTGTAAAGGCAGAGGTCTCAAGCGTTCGGCAAGGAGATGTCGTCAAATTCGTTGTAGACAAATTATCGATAAACGAGCGCGAGCCATCCATCCAACCTGTGCAGATAAGCGTCTTAAGCTTCGATGCCCAAAGCGGCGAGCTAACACTCAGAATGGACCATGGCCGTATACTGACGATCAAGGTTTCTGAAGGGCATGTAAAAGACGAGCTCTTAACGGCTTCCGAGCCGGACTTCTACGCCCTATTTCTCGATAAACCGAGCGGGTTAAAGATAATTAGCTTGATACGCCCGTCAAAGTATAAAATTTTGAGCAGGGCCAAAGAGTTAGCCCGCTCACTTTCCCCTCCTTAGAACATAATCCCTATAAGACGTGACGCCGAGTCTTTCGACGGTCCTCTCAAAGTCCAGTTCCGTTTCTATTCCTAAACCATGCATAGCTTCATTCGCCTCGTCTATTGACTCTGAGCTTGCCACGACCTTCGCAAGCTCGCTCGCCTCGTACAGTATCTTGGCATCAAGGAAAAACGTTATACTTGAAAAGACGGACACATATGCCGTCCTCGTGCCCTCCCTTATAGGTACGTCTCCCTTCAGGCCCTTGGCTGCCATGATGACAAGCTTGCTCGCCTCCGTATTCAAATCCTCTGACAAGCCCTCCATAAGTTTCACGTCCTCCTGCATCATGCCTATAGCGCCGAGCAAGCCGCCCATCGATGCTATCTTTGACAGCCTAGCTTCTAGCTCCTGTGGCTTGAGCTCGCCATCGCATCCCAACCCCAGCACTCCTACGATGCTCTTGACACCCGACTTAACCATAGCTGCAAGCATCAAGGAATCGCAGAGGGGAGACCTGAGCCCTTCCTCTTTTCCAGTAGCTAAAACGTCACCACCGACATCTACTCCGACAATGAAGCTTATACCAAGTCTCTCGGCTATCGTACTGATGCCGTTTGCAAGACCCTTCGCTCCCTTGGTTAAGTCTAACAGTAGAACTTTCTCGTCCAGCTTTGCAGAAAGCTTGCAGGCCTGCGGGACTACTCCTCCCCTTATCCTTGTTTGACTCCCTGCTAAGCACACGGTATCGTTCAAAACCTCTTCTAAGTTCTCCAACTCATCCAAAGACCTTGGCCCAGGCTTTGGGTCTACGACAAACCTCTCCCATACGACAGAGCCTATCAAAGTACTGAAACCATCTCTCATCAAAGAGTTTCTTGTGGGTATAGTTCCCAACACATCGCCACCACCGCCTATGCCTACGACCGCAGCCCTTTTGGTACGTTTAAAGTCGAAGGACTTCCAGTCCATGAGCGGCACCTAAGTGTTCAGAGAAGTGCCTTTGCCAATTTCATCGCAAAAATTGGATGAGACAATAACTTCAGCGCGACCCTTTTGACATCAAGACCGTTTGCCAAATCGAGTATATCAGATGCGTCGAGTATCGACTGGAGGAGGTTAAGGTCCTCGTCTGTCATCTTCTCTAAAGCACGCATAACCTTCAGGCTCTTGTTTATCCTATTTATCCAAGGTCCATACTTCTCGTAGAACTCTGAAAGTCTCTCCTTCGATACGTCATCCTCGTGACATGCATTTGCAGCAACCTCGCCAGCCATAAGACCTGCGGCTACTGAGGAATGTATGCCAGCACCAGTCAAGGGTATGACTGTGCCAGCAACATCGCCTACAAGCATGACACCGTCCAGCACGCACTCCTTTATCATTCCGCCAATAGGCACCGGAGCGCCCCTATAATCGATTATCTTAGCGCTTCCTAATTCCTTCTCGAATATCTTGACGAACTTGTCAAGATAGAGCTTTGCTGGAGCAGCCCTGACACCTATGCCAACCTCTGCGATTTTCTCGCTCTTAGGAAATATCCACGCATAGCCGCCTGGAGCTATCTCGTTGCCGAGGAAGAACCTAACGACGTCCGTGTATTCGAGCCTACAGTTCACCATTACATACTGAACAGTCGGTATGGGCTCCGAGCGCTCATTTATGCCGAGGGACCTCGCCACGGTTGAGTTGTAACCATCGGCACCTATTATGACCTTTGCAGAATATTCGTCACGGTTCGTCTTAATCCTCATAGCATCTCCGTTCCTCCAGACCGATACAGCCTCCTCCCTTACGTGTATGTCAGCACCGGCCTCCGCAGCTTGGGCGGCTATCTCCTGTATGAAGAGCGATTTGTTTATCAGAAAGCCTACGTCCCTTATCTCCACGAACTTCATGTTTGGTGCATAAACCCTTGCATAAGCCTTGTTGAGTACTATGCTGGGCTTCGGCTCTACGCCAGCCGTCTTGAAAGTTGCTTGACTCGTAGCCTCACCGCATGGCTTATTTGCCATAATAGTCGGGCACTTCTCCAGCAATAAAGTCCTAGCATCGCCTAAGGCTGCTGCCTTTGCCGCCGAGACACCAGCGGGCCCAGCGCCCACGACTATGACGTCGTAGCTACCCATCGTTAAGCACCCTACCTGAACTGTGAGAACATGTATTTATCCTTGCCACAACTTTCCACACTAAACCTCGTGGTATGGCGTTAAACTATAGATTAGTTACCCTGATACGAAAAAATTTCTGGGAGCAACGTAACTAATCCTTAAGGTTTCTCCATAAAGACTATGCTCTCCCTTGCCTCGCCTATCTTTATCACCCTCTTCATCGTTGCAACCCTTCTGTTAACGGCCAGTAACTTGTTGACCTTGAAGCCTATATCTTCTGCCAGCTTTGCAATCAGGACGTCGGAGTCGACGACCCTGTCAGGAAAGACTCCGCCCGCGACGACCAGTGCCACCTTACCACCGGGCTTTAGGACCCTGAACATCTCCAAGAGGGCCTTCCGCATGTCCGATAAGTAAGCCCTCGCAACTATGGGAAGGTTTAACTCAGGGAAAGGGTCTTCGATGTTTTTCGGATTCAGGCCCAAGTACGAGCGGACTGCGTCCACCTTAACTCCCGGTAGGAAGAGCGCGTACTCTATCCTGTAGACCTTCGTGTACTCTATCTTGTTTAGGTATGGCGGCGATGTTATTACCGCGTCGAACATCTCATCAGGTAACTGGAGCATCCTCGCATCGCCGAGCATTACTTTGCTCTCGCAATCCTCGAGTTCTATCGACTTTACGTCCTTAATCATACCCTTGACTACCCTTCTGAAGAACTTCCTGAAGGGTGGCGTCGGTTTCTTCACTATTCTGATCACGCTACCATCCTTGTAAGCGTACGACACTTCCATGGCAGCCCTCATCAGAGCAAGCATGAAAAAGCCCTTAGCGTTCTCCTCCTCTATCTCGGCTATCCTATCCCTGAAAAACACGACATCCTCCAAGACCGGTCTGCTGAAGGCCTTCTTCACCAACGGATCGAGGGCATCCAGCGAGGGCTTAGAGAAGGGAGTCAAAAACAACGAGGTAGCTATCCTTTCCAGCGATTCGGTATCGTACCTAGCGGTCTTGACTTGTGATACGAACACCGCTAAGGGTGATGAGTCGACACCGCATGAGTTTACGCCAACCTCCATGCATGCGAGTACTGTGGTCCCAGAGCCAAGGAAAGGGTCAAGCACCCAATTTCCTCTGCCTAAATTAAACTCCTTGAGCATCAGCCAGACGAAGTCTCTCGAGAAACCCTCCTTAAAGAAAAAACCAGTTGTGTACCGGTACGTTCTTGTTCGGGACGAATGTCACCAGCTTACCAAGGTCGTACCTTTCCTCGATCACGAACATACGTTACTTCCTCTTGAGCTTAGAGGCCTCTTCTATTATGGCCTTGCAGAAGCTTGGAAGGTCGTCAGGTACCCTGGATGTTATTATGTTGCCATCCACGACCACGGGAGTATCCACGAACGTCGCGCCAGCGTTTATCACGTCGTCCTTGATTCCGCTGACGCAGGTTGCCCTCTTACCGCTTAAGAGCTTAGCGGATATCAGGAGCTGTGGCCCATGGCATATGGCCCCTATTATCGCTCTCCTCTGGCCGTGCTTCTTGACAAATTCTACGACTCTGCTGTCCCTTCTCAGCCTATCAGGAGCCCAACCTCCAGGTATTATCAGTATGTCGAAATCCCTGGTAAGGGCCTCGTCTATGTTTAGGTCTGGAACTATCGACAGGCCGTGCTTGCCCTTGTATAACTCCTTCGTCGGTGCAACGACCTTTACTTCGGCACCTTCCTCCCTAAACCTGAGCAGGGGATAGTGGAGCTCCAAGTCCTCGTAATCAGGGCCAGCCAATATAGCAACACTCTTACCCGACAGGCTCAAGCCGAACACCAATCTTTAGCGGGCGTATTTGTATAAAAATTTCTCGGTACATGAAGCCCTTATATAGAACGGGGCTGATTCTTGATTCGAGGGAGGATTTTGCAAGAGAGCATGCCAACTGTGAAGCAGGTCATAGAGGTACTCAAGAACTGCTACGACCCAGAGATACCAGTAAACGTGGTAGACTTGGGGCTTATCTATGACGTCCAAGTAAGGGATGATGCCAGCGTGTACATCAAGATGACCCTTACGGCTCCAGGGTGCCCGATAGCCCGCTTTCTCGTGGAGCAGGTAAAGGAATCCGTAATGTACGGTGTGAAAGGCGTACGGAGGGTTGATGTGGATTTGGTATTCGACCCACCATGGAACCCAGGGATGATGAGCAAAGAGGCCAGAAAGATGCTCGGTCTCGAGTGAGATATATTCCGCCCCGTTAAGCTACAAACAGAGGTAAGCACCCGCCCGTCTAGACTCAATAGGAAAGCTTAAGCAAAGGCTTTATCGGACACCTAAAGGGTTAGCTGACATATGGGGTCGGCACCGAAGATACAGGAAAAGGCATGGGACCCGTCGATCGAGAGGCGGATGCTTGAGATTTGGAAGTCGGAGAACCTTTATACATTTAACATAAAGAGCAGAAAGAGAAAGTTTGTCATAGACACACCACCGCCATACCCATCAGGAAGACCGTGGCATATAGGAGCTGCAGCCCAGTACTCTCAGATCGACATGATAGCAAGGACCGCAAGGATGCTGGGTTATGAGGTCCTGTTCCCGATAGGTATCGATAGGAATGGCATACCCGTCGAGCTATACGTCGAAAGGACGTATAAGGTCTCGATGAGGTCTGTACCGAGGGAGAAGTTCATCGAGCTTTGCAGTAAGGCCCTCGACGAGCTGGAGGCAGAGATGCTCTTGATAATGCAAAGGATGGGTCTAAGCGCCGACTTCAAGAATTACTATAGGACAGACTCTCCAGAGTACAGGGCCTTAACTCAGAAGACTTTCATTAAGCTCTGGAACGAAGGCCTCATCTACGAGGCGACGAGGCCGAACAACTACTGTTGGGAATGCGGAACGACAATAGCGGACGCCGAGGTTGAGTACGAGGAACTTCCAGCAAAGCTCGTCTATATGAAGTTCAAGGTCAAAGAGACGGGGCAGGAGCTAATCGTAGCTTCAACGAGACCCGAGCTCCTATGTTCCTGTAAGGCCGTCATCGTGAATCCTAACGACGAAAGATACCTCTCCATTCATGGACTGCACGTAATAGTCCCCATCTACTCAACCGAGGTTCCCATAATACCGCATCCGGTAGCAAAGCCCGAGTTCGGTACGGGCGCCATGATGGTCTGCAGCTATGGTGACTACACGGATGTCCAGCTATTCAGGGAGCTTGGCTTGGAGGAGGTCGTGGCAATAGACGAGAATGGTAGGATGACCGAAAAGGCGGGCAAGTACGTTGGCCTCAAAGTTGAGGAGGCAAGACGGAGAATCATCGAGGACATGGAGAGCGAGGGGCTTATCACAAAGATTGAGGACATAATGCACAGAACCCCAATCTGCGAGAGGAGTAAGACGCCGATAGAAATAATACCGATGAGGGAGTACTATCTCAGGCAGCTTTATGCCGTGAAGGACCTGAATAGGTTAGCAAAGAAGATGAAGTTCCATCCAGATATGCATAGGCAACTCTTACTGGACTGGATAAATTCCCTCAAGATAGACTACCCCATATCGAGGCGCAGGTACTATGCAACCGAGATGCCTATTTGGTACTGTAAGAGTTGCGGTGCAGCCCTCGTGCCGCCGCCTAACAAGTACTACAGGCCGTGGTGTGAAAACCCTCCCCTCGAACGGTGCAAAAAATGCGGAGGCACGGAATTCATCGGCGAGGAAAGGACTTTTGATACGTGGATGGATTCGAGTATCTCGCCGCTGTTCATCGTGAAGTACGACAAGGACCTGAAGTTCTACAAGGTCGCATATCCCGTTGGCATCAGACCACAAGGCAAGGACATCGTCAGAACATGGCTCTACTACACCGTTCTTAGATGCTACCAGCTCACTGGAAAGGAACCCTTCAAGCATGTTTGGGTATCGGGCTTAGGTCTTGATGAGAAGGGGGAAAAGATGAGCAAGAGTAAGGGCAACGTCATAGACCCCGTTCCCATACTGGAGAAGTACGGTGCCGACGCGTTCAGGTTCTGGAACGCACAAGAAGCGAGCTTAGGTTACGATTTCAGGATATCCGAGGCAAAGATTGCCAGCGCTACAAAGTTCCTGACGAAGCTCTGGAACATATCCAGGTTCGTATCTTCCTTTCCAATACCAAGAGGGGCGAGGCTCATGTCGACAGATAGATGGATACTTGCAGAGCTTTCGGCCACAATACGCGAATCCTTAAAGCATTACAAAGACTTCAACTTCTTCTATCCCGCTAGGCTGATTAGAGATTTCGTCTGGAACGTATTCGCAGACCACTATGTGGAGATGGTCAAGACTAGGGCTTATGGAGTAGGTTTCACAAAAAGGGAGCAAAGGGCCGCATGGTTTACGCTGCACACGGTGCTCAAGAATGTCCTCCTGCTCTTGGCTCCGATAACGCCCTTCATAACCGATACGTTGTGGAGGCAACTTTACGGCAACCGTAGCATACACTTAGAAGGTTTCCCGAAGGTTAGGTGGCCTACCGCTTACAGGAAGTTTACCGAGTCGCTCATCGAGTTCAATTCAAATGTATGGACAAAGAAGAAGAACTTAGGGCTTTCGCTGAAGGACCCGATAGAGTGCGAAATACCAAAGAAGCTCAAAATTTTCGAGGAAGACCTTAAGGCTATGCACAACATTCGAACTTAGCGTTCCACTTTGTTCCAGTAATCGTCAACCTGCCTTTGTATCTCGGCGATAACGTTCTCGTTCTTTACTGGCTTAAACAAATGGGCAAACCTTCTTTGGACTTTCAGGTACTCCTCGACCGGTTTCCTTTTTGACGGTATGTGGGTGTGAAAGACCTCGCCGTAGATGGCTTCCTTCAGAGGCCACATTCCTGTTTCAACGGCAAGCCTAGCTAACCTTACAGACTCCGAAGGCTCCGTGCCCCAGCCCGTAGGGCATGGACAGAGAGCCAAGAAGAGCCTCGGTCCTTTAAAGCTAAGCGCCTTCTCGACCTTCCTGAGCATATCGACTACATGTGAGGGAGATATCGTCGCAACGTACGGTGGTCTGTGGCTCCGCCATATCTCGAAGAGGTCCTTCTTGGGAAGGACGTTTCCTGCTGGATATAAATGCGTAGGCTTCGTGGTCGCAGTCCCGCTACCCATTGGCGACAGCGATGAAGCTTGGAAGCCAGTGTTGCCATATGCCTCGTTATCAACGCACAAATAGAAGAAGTCAAGGTCCCTATGTATGGCTCCTGAAGTCGACTGCAAGCCTATGTCTGAGGCGGCACCATCTCCTGTTACGACGACGACCTTAAGGTTCTCTGAGGGGTCGAGCTTGCCCTTTCCTATGAGTACGTCCAACGCGTCCCTTATACCCTGCGCACCGGCTGGCGCAGAGGCCATCGCCGTGTAAAACCACGAAGACTTAAGCGGCGTGTACGGAAACGTCGCCATCAAAGTTATGCAACCAGCCGCGTTCACCCAGACCACGTTACCGCCTAACGCCTTGTGGAAAAGCCTCATAACGAGTAAAGCTCCGCATCCAGCGCAAAGGAACGCCCCAGGTACGAGAAATTCCTCCCTTGGTACATCCTTCAACGTTCTGTATTTTGTGATGCTCATCTCGCTAACCTCCGGAAGCTGTCTTCAACAAAGATTCGACAAGCGCGGCCTCGTCCTCACGGAATAGCAGTAATGGTCCATCCGGTCCTGCTTTAAGCGACGCCAGCCTCTCGGCAACCCTTACGGCATGTCTGAACTCTTCCAAGCTTATGGACTTGCCGCCCAAGCCTGCGACGACCGGTAAGATAACGTTGGGCCTGTCTTCCAAGTGGTAGAGTGCTTCAGCAATTTCTGGATGGGTTATTCCACCCTTACCCACGGATATGTTCTGGTCGATGACCACGACGCACCTCTTACCCCTAAGGCTCTTGACTATGTCATCCGTCGGGAACGGTCTGAACAACCTCATCCTAAGCAGCCCTACTTTGTATCCTTCGTCTCTCAACACGTTTACAGCCTGCTTCCCGATGGACGCGAACGAGTTGGACATAACGATGACGGTGTTCGCATCGTCCACCATGTATTCCTCAACGGGCGCATATATTCTGGAAAACATCCTCTCAAACTCCTTTGCCGCTTCTCTGAAAACGTTGAGGGCAATACGCGAAGCCATGTGCATCTGGTACTTGAAAAACGAGTACAGGGGAGGTATGAGGACAGGTATGCCCTTTGCGACAGGCTCCGAGGCCCTGATTGGGTTTATGGGCCTATACTCCGGAAGGAACTGGTCTACTGCATTTTGCTCGGGTAGCTCTGCTTGCTCCCTTGTAAAGGAGAGGTGAAAGCCATCCATGTTAACGATGGCAGGTAGCAGCACCCTATGGTCTTCTGCTACCCTGTATGCAAGGAGTACGAGGTCTAACGCCTCCTGTACGTTCTCCGCGTGGAACTGGAGAAAGCCAGAATCCCTCGCCGCGAGTACATCGTTGTGGTCTGGCTCAAGCGTTATCGGAGCCGCCAACGCCCTTGCAACGTTGACAAGCACTAACGGAGCCCTCCAGCCAGCTATGCTGTATAACATCTCAAAGCCGTATAGGAGGCCCTGACTCGACGTCGCCGTGAACACCCTGGCACCGGTCGCTGCGGCCGTGCCTGCCGCTGTCAGTAGAGAATGTTCGGACTCCATCTGCACGAACGTCGCTTCCATCTCTCCCTTCCTTATCCACTCGCTCAGCGTCTCAATGATCTCAGTTTGGGGTGTTATGGGGTATGCCGGAATGTAATCGACCCTTGCCAACCTCGCGGCCCACGCGACGGCCTGCGAGCCCGTGAGCATCTTTAGGACCATGGAGCCTCCCTCTCGATTTTTATAGCCTTTCTTGGACACTCTATCGTGCATACCATGCAACCCTTACAGTTGTCATAATTTATGCTCGGGTACCCTTGCTCGTCCACCGAGATGCATCCTTCAGGGCAGTAGGTATAGCAGATACCGCATGCCGTACAAAGGTCCTTGCTTACGATTGGTGTGAGTACCCTCCAGCTCCCCGTTTTCCTGAGCACGGTGTTTCCCATGGAGAGTAAGTCCGGAATGCCATTCTCACCCAGATACTGGACCTCCACCACCTTGTGCGACGGCCTATGGCTTAACCCGCGTAACCCTACCGACTCTACGCTTGAATAGCACTCTTTGGCCAACTGAACATTCTTCTCGATTACGTCGGGCTCGAGGCCTAGCTCCGCGAGTTCCTCCTCTATGGAGTCGACCATTGATTGAAGGCTTATCAACCCAGAAAGCTTACAGGCCACGGCGCCCATGGCGGCACTCAAAATATCCCTCCCTATGTACTTTAGAGCCAGACCAGTAATGTCCCTGTGTAGTAGGCATACCTTCCTTGATGGTACAAGCAGCATATCTTTTGACGAGTTGACAAAAAGGACGGAACCTTCAGTCATACCTTCGAGCGGTTTGACGGTCGGGTCAAATAATAGTGACGGTTCAGTGACAAGCACGTGGCTCGGGTTGAAGATGTATCCACGCTCCAGTATCGGCGAATCAGATAACCTCACAAAGGTAGTTACGGGCGCTCCACGTCTCTCGGCACCGTATATCGCAAAGTCTTGGGCAAAAAGTCCCTCAAAGAAGGCCGCTTTGCTGAATATGCGGCCAGCAGTCTTGACGCCCTGTCCGCCCCTACCGTGGAACCTAACTCTTACGATGAAGGGGCTCTCACCTCACCGTAACTTAGACGGCCGACAATATAAAAGTTGTACTCATGTTGGATAGAGTAAGCTTGTTCAAAACGTTTATCAACTATTGTGGATTAAACTTGCATGGCGATGATGAGTCTGACCAGGCTGAAACGATGATCTGGATCTTGAGCTCTGAGCGGGTATTCGGGCTAAGCCTTTCATGAGCTTGATTGTCTGAACTGGCTAAAGAAAAGCTCTAAACATTATTGGAGAGCTTGATATCCTAATGTAACTTAGGACATTATGGGGTCTTGTGGAATGAAAGTTAAAGACCTAAAGTTCGAGACTGGCTCTTTATCAAAGGAAGAGGTTGAGGCTATCTTGAACGCTCTTCCAGTGGACATGGATTTCGTGGATAAGGACGATGTCTACAAGTACTTCAATAGGGCCGAAAAGCGAACGATTAAGAGAGCTAAATACATGTTAGGCAGAAAGGTTCAGCTATGCCACTCGGAGAAGAGCGCTAGCATGGTGAATAGAATTCTAGAGGCTTTTAAAAAAGGTGAGAAAGACATGGCCGACTTCTGGATGAACATCAACGGACGTCTGATGTACGTAATGTATATCGCAGTAAGGAACAAAGACGGCAATTACCTAGGAACTTTGGAGGTAGCTCAGGACATAACCGACATAAAGAAGATAGAGGGAGAGAAGCGCCTCCTCGACTGGTAAGGCTCTAGACAATAATCAAAGCAATCTTTGACGTACCTCCGCCTATCGCCGGAAGTATTAGTACCTCATCGCCGTCGTTGAGCTTCGTATCCAGCCCTTCTGCAAATTGTATGTTCTTTCCGTTGATATATATGACCACGAAGCTCTTTGGGTTTCCGTTCTCGTCCAAAACCCTATGCTTGAATGCGTCGCCGAACCTCTCGGAGAGCTGATCGAGCAGCTTCCGCACGCTTGAGGCCTCCATATGGAGTTCCCGCTCGCTATTGAGGTACATCGCCAGCGTGCTGGTCATGATGAGCCTAACCCTTGCCATACATCTCACCGAGCGAAGATCGTGTTGAGCATTTCTATCTTAGGTGATATCAACTTTGTCCTGACGTCCTGCTGCGAGATGTGCTCGGTGGCCTTGAAGCCCGCGCCCGTTACGCAGCATACGACCTCTTCGGACCTATCAACCTTGCCATCCTCCAACAACTTCTTCAAGACCGCCACGGTAATCGCTCCACCTGGCTCTGCAAAGATGCCCTCGGTCTTTGCTAAAAGACTAGCGGCATATAACGCCTCTCCGTCGGATACGGACTCGCATACGCCGCCGCTCTGCCTAACGGTCTTGAGCGCAAAGGCACCGTCTCCTGGCATACCGATAGCAAGGCTCTTGACGAGCGTCGTAGGCCTCTCGACAGGAATAACGTAATCTAAGCCTTTCTTGAATGCATCGACTATCGGCGAGCAACCTTCTGGCTGAGCGCCGGACATCCTAGTAGAACCCTTTACCATACCAAGCTCCTCAATCTCCTTCAAACCTTTATGAAGGGCGCAAAGGAGTGCACCACTCGCCATGGGAACGATGACGTGTTCTGGAGCCCTCCAACCTAGCTGCTCAACTATCTCGAGCATCATCGTCTTTGAGCCTTCGACGTAATAAGGCCTGAGGTTTACGTTGACTATGCCTACGTCGTAAAGGTCGCAGGATACATGCGCAAGCCTGTTCACGTCGTCGTAGGTACCATTCACAAGCACGACCTCCGCGCCGTACTGGGTTACCTGCAGTATCTTATTCCGCTCAACGTCAGACGGCATGAAGACATAACAAGGAAGCCCTGCTTTGGTCGCGTGTGCAGCAGTCGCCGATGCGAGGTTCCCGGTCGAGGCGCAGCCGACGGCGACCAACCTAAACTCCTTTGCCTTGGATACCGCTACGGACGCTGGCCTATCCTTGAAAGAGAACGTCGGGTTCAGCGTGTCGTTCTTTATGTACAGCTCTCTTATCCCGAGCTCCTCGCCGAGCCTGTCTGCCTTTACTAGGGGCGTGTTGCCGGAGCCTATGTCAACGACGTTACTCGGGTCCTCTATGGGCAGCAGTTCAAAGTACCTCCAGATGGACCTCTTCCTTGACTCGAAGGTCGACTTCGACATGCCAGATACTTCGTACTTTACCTCCAGAGCGCCTAAGCACTTCGGACATGCGTAGAGGAGGCGGGACTCGTATTCCTCGGAGCAATTCCTACATACAAGCCTTATCCTCTTGATTAGCCCCGACCACCTTGCGACTTCGGTCGCCATTGTCGATATAAACTTTTACCAACGTTCCACGAAGATGTTATATTAACATATTTATGTAAAAACATTCTTAAATAGATGTTTAAATATGCATCAGACATGGATAACGGAAGAAAAATTTCCAGAAGGGAATTTCTTGGTGTCACGAAGACCGCAACGATCGGCGGCATAATCGCCGCAGGCATCGCGGGCGGAGCGGCAGGCTACCTTGCTAGGATGCCAGAAATCAAGGAGGTCACTAAAACCGTCACCATTACACCGCCACCAGCGAAGTTAATGCCGACTAAGGTAGGATACGTGTACGTCGGGCCGGTTGGCGACTACGGATGGAGTTACGGACACGATAGGGGTAGGAAATGGGCTGATGAGAGGTTCAAGAACATCGAAAGCTCCTACATCGAGAGTGTTCCGGAGCCTGAGGTTACGCCGGCCATAGAAAGCCTAGTCGCGAAGGGCTGTGAGCTGATAATAACAACTAGCTTTGGCTTCATGGACGCAACGGCTGAGGCTGCCGAGAAGTACCCTGACAAATACTTCGTTCACATATCAGGCTACAGAAGCGGCGCTGCGGGGAACGCATCACAAAACATGAGTGCAGCATTCGCAGAATTCTATCAGCTATACTACCTATGCGGTCTTGCTGCAGGTGCGGTAACACAAACGGGCGTCATAGGATACGTTGGTGCGTATCCGATACCGGAGGTCGTCAGACACATAAATGCCTATGTGCTAGGCGCTCAGTACGCGTACAAGAAGAGGACTGGGAAGAACATTAAAGCACATGTAACGTGGCTCTTCAGCTGGGTTGCGCCGGAGCAAGCAAGGCTTGCGGCCTCTGCCCTAATCGACGAGAAGAACTGCGATGTACTCAACTACACGGAGGACACACCAGCGGTGCTAATGGTTGCCGAGGAATACCAGAAGAAGAACATGAAGGTATGGAGCTTCAGCCATTACAGCGACATGAGGGAATACGGTCCGACGGCTCACCTGACAGGGCCCGTAGCCAACTGGGGACCGATATATCTAGACTTTTACAGGATGGTTGCAACCAAGACGTGGCAGAGCGTAGACATCTGGGCGAGGGTCGGTGACTACATGCCGTGGAGGTGGAAACAACTTGTCGAGAAAAGCACGGCAGGAAAGGAAGAGGGGACAGTTTACCTAGCACCCATAAATCCAGTCATCCCCGATGATTATGTTAGCCTGATTAAGAAAAGATATGAGGAGATGAAGGAATACCTCTTCGAACCATTTACCGTTGAAGGACACGACCCCGATGGAAAGGAGCCAATTAGGGACCAAGACGGGAACGTCAGAATAGGATTCGGCGAAAGAGCCGACCGCAACGCTCTGTGGTCGATGGATTGGTTAGTAGAGTACATAGAAGAGCCGTTGCCCAAGTGATTATTGCAAACCTTCCCTTATTTTTTAGTTGGAGGATGAGGATTTGTCCGTTACGCCCTTAGTCGAATTAAATGGCATAGTGAAAAGGTTCCCTAACGTCGTTGCCAACGACCGCGTAAACTTTTCGCTCATGCCTGGCGAGGTTCATGCACTCTTAGGCGAGAATGCTGCTGGAAAAACAACGTTGATGAACATACTGTACGGGCTCTACCAGCCAGACGATGGAGAAATATACGTAAAGGGAAAGAGGGTGAGAATCAGGTCGCCGGCAGATTCGATAAAGCTAGGAATAGGCATGGTCCATCAGAGCTTCAGACTCATACCGGTCCACACGGTTTGGGAGAACGTCGTGCTAGGCCTCACAGAAGCCGGGTTTATTCTGAACAAGAAAAAGCTTACGGAGATTGTAAAGAGGGTTTGCGAGGAATACGGTTGGAACATCGACCCAAACGCTAGGGTCTGGCAACTTTCGGTAGGCGAGAGGCAGCAAGTTGAGCTTCTAAAGCTCTTAATAAGGAACGCTGAGGTCCTGATACTGGATGAGCCAACTTCTGTCCTTACGCCCCAGGAGACCAGGAGTCTCTTCAAAGCCATTAGGATTATGGCGAAAAAGGGCAAGGGCATAATCTTCATCACGCACAAGCTCGAGGAGGTCTTTGAGGTAAGCGATAGGGTCACGGTTATGAGGAAAGGAAGGGTCGTCGCAACAAAGCTTACAAACGAGGTAACTGCGGAAGAGCTTGCAAACTTAATGATAGGTAGGCCCGTGCTGTTCAAGCTTGAGAGGCCTGAAGTGAAAAAAGGAGGCGTCGTGTTGGAGACGAAAGGTCTCAAGGCCATGGGCGATAGGGGCGTTCTGGCTTTAGATGGTGTCAACCTCCAAGTCCATTCCGGCGAGATCGTGGGTATTGCAGGAGTCGCTGGGAACGGTCAAGAGGAATTAATAGAGGTTCTTGCCGGTCTAAGAAGAGCCGATGGTGGTAAGGTGTTTATAGACGGCGAAGATGTGACAAACAAGGGTGTAGGACACTTGATAGGGAAGGGCGTTGCGTATATACCGCCTGAGAGCACCAGATGGGCCCTCATTCGCGATATGAGGCTCGTGGAAAACATCGCGTTGAAGTTATACAGAAGCAAGAATTTTTCGGGTAGGCTCACGATCAATTGGCGCAAACTCTTCGAGTTTTCGAAGAAGCTCGTAGAGGAGTACGGGATAGCGGCACATGGCCCGTCGACGCTAGCCGGCACGCTTTCGGGTGGAAATCTGCAGAGGGTTGTCCTAGCCAGAGAGCTATCGGCGACGCTGGATGGCAAGGTGCCTAAGCTTATACTTGCAGCCTATCCGACCAAGGGCCTTGACGTTGCGGCAACAGAATTCGTACAAGGCCTGTTGTTAAAGTACAGGTCGATGGGCTCAGCCATAATCTTCCTGTCCGAGGACTTAGAGGAGATAATGATGCTGAGTGACAGGATAGCCGTTATATCTAGAGGAAGGATAGTCGGTGAGTTTTCACCAAGGGAAAAGACTGTGGAAGAGGTTGGCATGATGATGGTAAAAGGCAGCATGGCTTAGGTGTAGGAAAGTTTGTTTAAGTTGGAAAGGCATACGGACATAAGCCGGAAGACGTCCGGCCTCATCGTCTTCTTATCACTTTTGCTTGCATTTTTTGTGACGGGTATCATATTCTATCTTTTGAACGTAGACGTCATCCAATTTTACTTGATTATATGCAACGTCTTCATCACGCCCGCTCTTCTTCTCCAAGTCGTTTTCAGGAGCATACCAATAATCTTGGCGTCCTTGGGTTTAGTGGTTGCCTTCAGGATGGGCTTCTGGAACATAGGTGCTGAAGGGCAGATTTACATGGGAATGATAGCCGCGACCGGTATGGTTATCCTGCACGTTTTCTACGGCGCCATACCTGCGTCTTTAATGCTCGTAGTTATGGGTGCCGTCTCGTTCTTGGCTGGTGGAGCATGGTGTCTCGTACCAGCCTCCTTGAAAGTAAGGCTAGGCGTCAATGAGGTTCTAACGACCTTGATGCTAAACTACATAGCCATGCTGCTTGTAGATTACCTAGTTTATGGTCCGTGGAGGGACCCCGAAGGTTGGGGTTTTGCCCTTTCCATACCCTTTCCCGATTACGCAACGCTCACGTTTGGTGGGCATCCCTCCATGGCAGGCATCATAATATCGATCGCGGTTGCAACGCTCGTGTACGTGCTGTTCAAGTACACGAAGCTGGGCTTCATGCTCAGCGTTCTTGGAAAGAGCGGCGAGGTTGCCAAGTATGCGGGCATACCGGTCGGGCGTGTTACGTTGTTGGGCTCCCTAATTAGCGGCGGCATAGCTGGCTTGGGGGGTCTTTACGTCGTTTCCGGGATGATAGGAAGGCTAAGGCCGAGGATATCGCCCGGTTACGGCTACACTGCCATAATAGTAGCTATGCTTGCCCAGCTTAACCCTTGGCTCATCCTGCCTGCTGGCATATTCTTCGGAGGGTTGCTTACAGCTGGTGATGCGCTCCAATCCTCACTAAGGCTACCGTTCTCAGTCATCACGGTCTTTCAGTCCATAATCTTTCTCTGTATAATACTGGCTGAGTTCTTCAGGAGGTATAGGGTCGTTCTGAAGAGGTGAAAGCATGAGCATCGAATGGATCGAGCCCGTGCTTGCGAGTACGACGAGCATCGGGGTCGTCTACCTACTCGGCTCGCTTGGTGAGATATACGCGGAGAGGTCTGGAGTACTCAACTTGGGTCTGGAGGGCATTATGGCGATTGGTGCTGCCATCTCCTTCATAATTACGATAGCATGGGGACACGCGTTGGCCTTCTTGGTTGCTAGCGTTTTTGGTATGCTGATGGGGTTCCTGCTTGCCTTCTTCACGGTGTCGCTTAGGCTGAACCAGATAGCGGTGGGTCTTGCCATCACGATGCTGGGTTCAGGTCTTAGTGGTTTCATAGCATTCCCGACCACCAGGAAGACGATACTTCAGTTCCTGAATCCAGAGCTTCCGAGTACGGCTCTTGAAATCCAGAGCGCTCCCATGCTACCGTCCGTTCCTTTGCCTTTCCTTAAAGAAATACCGATAGTCGGCCCGATGTTCTTCAACCATAACATCGCCGTCTATATAGCGCTCATGCTGGCACCCATGATGTGGTTTTTGTTATTTAGGACGAGTATAGGCCTGAAGATCAGGAGCGTCGGCGAGAACCCAGGGATGGCGGACGCTCTCGGAATAAACGTCTTCAGGATAAGGTACTTCACATGCATGCTATCGGGCGTGTTCTCAGCACTGGCCGGCGCGTACCTCATGCTCGGGTTTCAGCCGTTCTGGATAGAAGGCATGACAGGCGGCAGGGGCTTCATAACGCTGTCCTTGATCATCCTATCTACTTGGAGCCCTTTAAGGGCGATATTCGGCTCCCTGCTTTTTGGAGGAATAGAAGTACTCCAGTATAGGCTACAGCTCTTCGGGTTGGGTGCGACGTCTCCCCAATTCGTCTTAATGCTTCCCTACGCGATAGCCGTGATTACTCTGAGCCTGCTCTCTCTTGAGAGCTTCAGGAAAAGGATAAGCGCTCCGGCCGCTCTAGCAAAACCCTACTACAGGGAGGAGTGACTGCCATCCTTTAACTATAGTTGTACCATATGTTCAGCGAAACGCATAAACCGCCGAGCGGCAAGCTTTTATACAAAAATAGGAGGCTTCTGGCTTCATGGAGAGAAGAGCTTCTTCATACTTTGAGGGTGTGCACAAGTACGTTTCGATGCCAAGAAAGCTGGTATTCGGACCGGACTCCGTCAAGTATGTCGGCGAGGAGGTAAAACGGCTTGGTAACAGAGCGCTCGTCGTAACGGATGAGGGTGTCCAGAAGGCAGGTCTCGTGGACAAGGTAACTGACGCCCTGCTCGTCGAGGGCATAGATTTCCACGTATTTAACAGCGTGAAGATGGAGCCCGACTTGGAGAACGCAAGGACGGTTGCAAGCGCGTCTAGGGAAAGGGATTACGAAGTCGTGATCGGCGTTGGTGGTGGCAGCTGTCTGGACATGGCGAAGGTCGCGACCGTCATGGCTACGAATAAGGGCGACGTCGAGGACTATTTTGGTGATGAGCTCGTCAATCGACCAGGCCTTCCCTTGATACTGATACCTACGACTTCTGGCTCGGGTAGCGAGGCTACGAGGGGGTCGGTTATATCGGCGGGCGACGTAAAGAAGGTAATCTTCAGCAGATGGATGATAGCAGAGGTAGCGATCGTGGACCCTATGATGACCTTGACGATGCCTCCCAAGCTCACGGCGATTACGGGCATAGACGCGTTAAGCCATGCGGTCGAGAGCATCCTATCGAAGAGGTCGAACATGATGTCCTCGATGCTTGCCAAGGAGAGCATAAGGCTGATATCCGAAGGCCTCGAGGCCGCATACAAGAACGGCAGGGACGTGGGCGCGAGGTACAGGATGGCCATGGCCGCGACGCTTGCCGGAGCATCCTTCGCCAACTCGAGCGTCATCCTTGGTCATGGGATATCCTATGCGCTCGGCATGCTTTTCCACGTACCGCATGGTCTCGGTTGCGGCGTTGCCCTGCCTTATGTCATGGATCACAACATACAGGAGCGCGCTGGAGAGTTGAGGAATGTTGCGCTTTCCTTCGGCCTAAACGTCGGAGGCATGGAGGACGTGGAGGCGGCCAAGATGGCGGTCAGGGCCGTGGTGGGCCTAATGAGGAGGGTCGAGCTTCCCGTCAGCCTGAAGGAGATGGGCATCCCTAAGGATGCGGTACCGGAGTTGGCGAGCGTACTTATGTCCAAGTATCAGCGCCTGCTCGGCAACAGCCCCCGAGAGGTTACCCATGAGGATGCCAACAGGATATTCGCGAACATGTGGGAAGGTAGGCTGGAAAGCCTAGGCGCTGAGAAGATGGCGTGATGCGTAGCATACTTCGACCTCTGGCACCTGCGGGCCATCGGCCTAGAGTACGCTCGTCCTAGCCGTCATCCTAGAAAATTTTTCGCGGTACTGAAAATTAGTTACGCTTTGGAAAGAAATTTTTTCCTCCGCGCATCGTAACTAATCTTAAGGTCGGCTCAGATACGATTCATAACTTTGTCTTAAAGCTATCCGTATTTGACGGCATAGTCGAGTATAAAATTGTTGACGGACCAAAGAGGATTGAAAGAATACGTAAGGATTGTTCATTTGAGATTTTAAGAAGGCGTTAACTTTATCTTTCCATTGTTGAAGATTTTTATCCTTATCGGTGCTGCCAGATGGTCTCCTCTCTTTCTAGCTTTCCTCTTGACCAGCTGATATATTGCTTCAGCCCCAAGCACGAGCTTTATACCAAGAATGTCTGCTTGGTCAAGCACCCTTCGTGGTACATCCGTTAGAGGCGTACCAGCCAAAATAATAACCTCATCGCTAAGGTCCATACCCTCAAGCACCTTCAATGTTTGCCTTGCCCTCATAACATTCATGTAAGCTCTTTTCTCGAGGTTCGCAACAGCCTCTCTACTGATTTTTAATACCTCTGCAACTTGGTCCTGCGTCATACCACTCATCCTTAGCCTCAGAGCTTTTATCTGCTTCTCGGTCAAGAAAGGTTTAACGAGTTTCTTCATAATCTTGATTAATATGCTGCCTGGGATATTATATAACTGTTGCCATTTTTCTCAAAGACCTATAACAAAAGCTCCCTTTTCAGAGAGAATTAAAGCATAGTCTTTTAAGGTTGAATTCGTATGCCAGCGCGGCGATTGTTACTCCATAAAAGTATGTTGACTTATTCCCAGCCCATCTTAATATATCCTGTATCGTGTTGTTCACGACCGTTGAACCCGTGGCTAAGATTAGGTCACTCCACTCGATCACCTCTTGGTTTTTCAAATAAGATTCTATGGTGATACCATGATAGTTTCTACCGATATTTTCATCATTCATATCGGTTGCCCTGACGTTGCTAAATTTTCTTGAGAGGCTGTGTAGTATGGCTGGCTGAAAACCTATAAGACACGTTTTTACATCTCCATGTAGATTGTATAATGCTTCAGAGATCTTAGTTGCGCATAGTTCTGGCCCATCATCTTTACAATGTCTAGTCCCGTCTACGAGTCCCAGGAGCCTATAGGTGGTGTTTATCCCGGCTACGAGCAATGCTCTACCAGAATTCCTTGTCATATCGAGACAATACAGGTCTTTCAACGTGCCCTGAAAGTTTGTTGGCTCGTCTGTAAATGCTTGACCGACAACCCCATCTATCTCTGCCTGTATCATAACTTCCTTTCCTTTCAGTAATGGGTACTCTTTTCTGACAGGGGCGCCAATAGCTTCCTCGGGCGCTAGAACTCTTGCTTTCACAATAATTTCTCTGCTTTCTAAACGATTTTCGACGACTTTACTCCACCATCTTTCACGAAGCTCTAGAAGATAGTCCATACACCATCTCCAAACGCCGTTAAGAGATAACCTTTATCGACCTAGGCTTTACCATTAAGTACACTTTCTCACCCGTCTTTAAATTCGTGAGCTTGTATATGTCCTCCGGAAGCTCTGCATTAAACACAACTTCGTCGTTCACCCTAACCTTGAGGTTTACAGAACATCTTTCATTCACAACTTCTTCTAAAACCCCCTCATAGCTGTTCACAGCGAACGCCCACGATTTCTCTTTAGAGACCACTACATCATGCGGGTGGATTACTATCTTGCTGACTTTTCCTCCATCATATGGCACCATGATCCTTAAACCGTTCACATCCACTTCTGCAAAAGGTCCTCTAAAGCTAACTACATCACACGGAAATACGTTAGCTAAGCCTAGGAATTTTGAGACCTTATCATTACTTGGAGAGGAGAGTATCTCGTGATAATGCCCAACTTGCTCGAGTACACCATCAAGCATTACGCCAACTTTACAATTCGATTCTTCAACATCGTTAACGTCGTGCGTTACCCAAATTGTTGTTATGGAAAGTTTCCTGATAATGTACTTGAGCCATTCTCTGACATACTTGCTCGTCCTTGGGTCCAGGTTGCTTAAGGGTTCATCCAGCAACAACACTTTGGGGTCTATGGCTAATGCGCGTGCGATCGCCACACGTTGTTTCTCGCCACCACTCAGATCTCTAGGATAACGTTTACGTAGTTCGTATATTCCCATTATTTCGAGTAGCTCTTTTATTCTGCGAACAACCTCTACGTACGGGACATTTTTAACCTTTAACCCATATGCAACGTTTTCTTCAACGGTCATGTGTGGGAAGAGTGTAAAGTCCTGCGGCACGTATCCTACACCTCTACCCTCTGGTGGCACACCATCCAGAGGTTCGCCGTCGAATAGTATTCTGCCAGCGTACTTTACCAAGCCTGCGATCGCTTTGAGAAGCGTTGTTTTTCCTGCGCCAGATGGCCCAATTAACATGAAAAGCGTTTTATCCACTATCGTTAAATTCACATTTTTTAGTACGTATTCATTGCTTACATTCTGTAGCTGTATGCTTGTCAAAACTTCACCTCCATTTCATGCTCTTTCTCTCCACCCATAGCAGTATCTTCTCGAATAGTAGGGACATCGTTGCTAGCACTCCAAGACAGACCATGATCACATCTATACGCAGCAGGTATTGCGAGTTTATTAAGAGAGAGCCTATGCCCATGGGTATCGCTATCATCTCAGCGGCCACTATCGTCCTCCAAGCCATCCCAGCCTCAAGTCTCATACCCGTAATGATGTTCTGCAGAGCTAATGGCATGACTACGTCTAGGAAGGCTCTCCTCTCAGAGGCTCCAAGACTCCTAGCAATCTCTACGTAGCCTCTATCAACGCTTCTAATCCCAGAGATTGTGTTGTAGAGCAGTGGGAAGAATGAGCAGATGAATATGAGCAATATGGGCAACGCCTCGTTTATCCCAACCCAAAGTATGAATAGAGGCAGCCAGCCGAGGACTGGTATAGGCATCAAAAGGCTAAAGATAGGATGGAGCGCCCTGTAAACTTTCTCTCTATAACCCATCAATACCCCTAAACCTACGCCGGTCATTGAACCTATTAGTAATCCTACCAAGACCCTTAGCAAGCTGGCCATAAGATGCTCCCATAATATTCCGTTTTCAGCCAGGAGGAAAGCCGTAAGGACAACTTTTGAGAAAGGTGGAAACAAGTACTCTGGGAATAAATGCGCTCTAGCCACAACCTCCCAAAGAACCAACAAGACCGCTATCGGTATCAGCCAACTAAACCTCTCACATTTTTGGACAAGCCCCAAATGTTATCCCTTCGCGGAGAAATGCGCACCAACAATTTTGTTAACGTCGATTTTATTCTCTATGTAGCCCAGGTCGTACAGGAACTCTATATATTGATTGATGGCGCCCGAATCCAACTCTGAAGTGTAGTTTAGATTTTTCATCGAGTCTAGCATCAAGCTTGGTGAAAGTGTTTTTGACACTTCCTCTACCAGCTTAAGCTCTACGCCCATTGGAGAGGCTTTACCCAGCTCATCCACGATGATCTCAGCAGCCTGTTCTTTATTCTCTTCAATGAACTTAACACCTTTTTCAGTAATCTTTACCAGCTTCTCCACTACCTCGGGCCTCTTTTCTAAGAGTTCGCGCTTAACGATTAACACGCTGCCCGGCATGCCGCTCCAAACATCTTGACTTCTCAGCAAGACATGAAAGCCCTCCTTTGACGATGCCATAGTAGCCCAGTGTTCTGGTACAACTATAGCATCCACTTGTCCCGTCCAGAGTAGCGTTGTTAAGAGTGGTGGGTTTCCCCTTCTAACATCGATGTTTTTCAGATCGTACTTTTTAACAACCATTTGGAAAAATATGTCCGTATTAGAGCCAGCCTCAACTATGCCTACTTTTTTACCATCAAGATCTCCAGGAGTCGTTATTTCCCGTCTCGTAACGACAGAATATCCGTAAAGATGCGTTCCAGACACTATGACTATGTCTACGCCTTTAGAGTATGCGATGAGTGCGGGGCCGAGGCAAACATAAGCAGCATCTACATCACCTCTAGCCAAAGCATTCGCCAAAGCCACGCCTGTAACGTACGAATTAAATGTAGTTATGTTCAACCCGTTTTCTTTAAACCAGTCAAAATGTTTTGCAATGTATGCTGCTGCCGCATGATTGTTGAATTCTACAGCAACGCTCACGTTTTCATACTCTTTTGCGGTGGACTTTCCAAGCATGAACGTCAAGGACAGGGAGATTATTAGGATGAATATTATCGCTACTAGTACGATAGCCTTCTTCATGCCCACTGGGATTTACCTCAATATGTTTAAACTTATGTAACCATTTTTTGTCCGGCAACCTTAGGTATTAATATGCATTTGTAACGGTTTCGTGTTACAAGAATTTTGGAGGGTGTTTGAATCATCGTTTTGCATAAGAAGACCTTATTCAGGTTTTTGAGGCTCAAACCCCGCTCTTGGTGAGCATCCTATAAGTCGCGACGTTTTCTCATCATCGCCAAAATGACTGAGCCTCTGCATGATTTATAAGGCTTCCTTGCCTTTGATTCTCTTCTATCGACAGCTTTTCGGCTCAGATACCCCAGAGGATATCACGGCTCAACTCTTAGGGCTTCATCATAGCCACCAAGATTCCGAGCAAGGCTACGGATAAGCTTTACCCATATCTTTGCTTCAGCTCGTGGACATGCATACCGCCGCCCTTTACCATGAGTCCGCCGTCATATACCAGCTCGCCCCTCCTGAAGACCGAAACGACCTTCGCGAGGAGCGGCCTACCCTCGAACGGTGTGTACTTCGCCTTGCTCAGGAAATCCTTAGCGCTAACGTTCCACCGCGCCCTCGTATCGAAGACTACCAAGTCAGCATAGAACCCCTCCCTTATCTCTCCCTTGGGTATTCCGAGATACTCTGCGGGAGCCTTACAAAGCTTCTTGACGAGTACGCTTATCTCAAGCCTGCCCTCGAGCCACTCGGTCAGCATCAAGGGATACGTTATCTCCAGACCGGGAAAGCCTGGAGCAGATGGCTCGGACATCTTCTCTTCTAAAGCATGCGGCGCATGGTCTGACGCTATGAAGTCCACGGAGCATGCGCCCAGGCCAGAAAAAACGTAATGCCTATCAGCCCTTGAGGCGAGCGGGGGTCTTACTGCTGATATTTTCCTGACATTTTCGTCGAGCTCCTCGGAGGATAGAAAGAGATGATGGGGCGCCGCCTCAACCGTTATCCTCGCACCGAGGCCCATCTTCGCCAGCTCTATCATCCTTAGCGACTCGGCCCTTGAGATATGGGCGAACCTTATGTCATCACCTACCTTCATACGCGACAACAGCATCTTTACGGTCTCAGGCTCGTCACCTCCCTTCAGCTCCGCATGAACTACGAGCCTCATTCCGCTCATCCTCGATACTCGGAGATGGGATTCAAGCCTTTCTAAGTCCGTAGGGTAGAGCTTCATGCTGCATGCTCCCAACTCCAGAGCCTCGACGGCATCCTTAACGCTCTCGAGGGCACCTATGTGGATTGAGTAATCTACGACGGCGCGCGTTGCCAAGAGCTCAAGCCTTTCCTTTAGGGCGCCGGAGCTCCTTATGGGTGGAAGCGTATTGGGCATCTCCACCACAGTTGTGACACCGCCAGCGGCCGCCGCAGAGGTTCCCGTGAACACATCCTCCTTGTATGCTTGCTTCCAGTCCCTGAGGTGAACGTGAAGGTCCGTGGCGGACGGTAGGAGCAGTTGGCCCTTGTTTAGTAGTAGTCTGGGACCTGAGCCGCTCTCGCCTACACTCACGGAGGATATGAACTCACCATCTATCTCGACGGTAATCTCGTCCAAAATCCGCCCGTCAACGAACGCCCTACCGACTATCCTTAGGTCAGCCATCGCTTTCACTATTGCGTCAACTGCTTCAGAACTTCCTCCTCCTCGAGGTACCTGCCGCAGTACTCGCACTCGAGTCTCAACGGGCTCTTCGAGACTATGAGGAACCTCGAGCTCACGTGCTCCATAGGCTGCCTCGTTATGCAACCTGGGTTTGTGCACCTCAGGATGCCGACTATCTTGTCGGGTAATTTGACGTTTCTCTTCTCCACAACTTCGTAATCCCGTATTATGTTTATCGTAGCGGTAGGTGCTATCAGTGTCAGCTTGTTGACCTGCTCGGCCTTGAGCTCCAGGTTCTCGACCTTCACGAGGTCCTTCTTACCGAGCTTTCCACTCCTCACGTTCATCGCCACGGTTACAACGTGTCCCTCGCTCCCAGTTATGCCCATCAACCTGAGAACCGCTAGGGCCCTGCCAGCCGGTATGTGGTCTATGACCGTACCGTTCTTTATCTTGCTTACCCGCAAAGTTTCCTGCTCGTCCATATGAAACACCTAGAATGCTCCGAGAATCAAACTTATTAGCGCCATCCTCACAGGGACACCAAACTTGGCCTGAATGAAGTAGGCTTGGTATGGTGTATCGTCTACGTCATGGGATAGCTCGTCAACCCTCGGAAGCGGATGCAAAACCTTCAGACCCTCGCGCGCCCTCGAGATGATTTTCCTCGTTATCACGTAACTACCCCTGACCTTCTCGTACTCAGCAGGGTCAGGAAACCTCTCCTTCTGTATCCTCGTCACGTAGAGTATGTCGACGCCCTCCACGGCCTCCTCCAAGTTCTCCGTCTTCATGATGTCCACGCCCAAGGACTTTAACCTATCCATAAGCTCGGGCCTTGGTGAGAGGGGCTCTGGTGAGATTAACCATATCCTCTTGACGTTGAACCTAGTGAGGCCGTATAGGAAGGATGCCGCGGCCCTGCCGTATTTCAGGTCACCAACCACGCCAAACTCTAACCCATCTATCCTGCCCTTCAGCCTTCTTACGGTGTATAGGTCTATCATCGCCTGCGTAGGATGGTGTTGCGTCCCGTCGCCGCCGTTTATCACAGGATGCTCGCAGACGTCGGCCGCATGCTTCGCCGAGCCCTCGTACGGGCTTCTTATCACTATGAGGTCGGCGTAGTCGTCTAGCATCCTAAGCGTGTCCGTCAAGCTCTCGCCCTTGGCCATGGACGATATATGTGGCTCGAGGTTTATGACTTCTGCGCCGAGCCTCTTGGCGGCCGTCTCGAAGCTCAGCCTCGTCCTAGTGCTAGGCTCTATGAAGGCAGTGGCAACTATCTTTCCATCCAGCAAACTTCCGACGTCGAATAGGCGCTCGAGTATCCTGTCGGTCATGGAAAACAGATGCTCAAGGTCTTCTCTATTGAAGTCTAGTATCGATATAACGTCCCTAAACTTCCACAATAATGACCCTCGCAAAAATTCCTTATTCCGATATATAAGGAAGTCACGGTGCTTAAACCTGCGATAAGACCCATGGAATTCTATAAAGGATAATATGGCGGTTTGGGGATAAATAAGGGGGCGGTGCTTGTCGATTAGGATAAATCCTGCCATAAAGCTCCTGGCGCACATCTTAGGGCCGGAACTCCTGCACAAAGCATGGCTCAGGCTACTGAAGTACTTGCCATTAGAGCTCGAGCCTCCGAGAGGTCTAGAGGTCGAGACCAAGATGGGAAGGTTAAGAAGCCCGATAGGCCTCGCGGCAGGTTATGACAAGAGCGGGAAGTACTTAGGAGCGCTATCCAAGCTCGGTTTCGGTTACATCGTAGTGGGTAGCTTCACGCTAAAGCCGAGGAAGGGTCATCCTAAGCCTAGGATAGCTTACAGGGATGCGGAGCAAGCTGTCGTGAACTCCATGGGCCTACCAAACCCCGGCGTCGTAGAATTCGTGAGAAACTTCAACGGAGTTAAGGGCTGCAAGGTTGTCGCCAGCATCACGGGCGATACGTTGGATGAGTTTGTCGAGTGCTTCACCATCGTGCAGAACATTGTCGATGCTGTAGAGGTCAACATATCATGCCCTACGCATGAGGCTAGCATGGGCATGAAGAGGCCTGAAACTATACGCGAGCTGGCCGAGAGGTTAAGAGAATTTAAGTCTAAGCCGATATACATCAAGATTCCGCCTCCTGCGACATCTGAGGATATGGATGAGACCTGCAAGCTGCTAAAGGTATGGATGGACTGCGGGATGGATGGCGTAACAGCTATCAACACGCTCTTGGTAGATGCGCCCGAGCTCGCGCTCGGAAAGGGCGGTTTAAGTGGCAGGCCTTTGAGGTCGACCATGCTAAGGACAGTGGATAGGATTAGAAAGGAGCTGGGCGACGAGGTTGAGATAAACGCCGTCGGAGGCATAATGACAGGAAAGGATGCATCAGACGCGCTGAGGGCGGGTGCGAATACTGTCCAGATAATGACCGCCATGCTGTTCAGGGGACCGAAGGCTCCGAGGCGTATAGCCGAGGAGCTAATTTCAGATAAGGTCTGTTGAAGCTATAGTTTCACTTTCGACAAACTCTCCGTTTTATACACAAATAACTTTTTAACGGAAAGGCTTGTCGAAAAGTTCGATAGATTTTGGTGCTAAGAACCGTTCTCGAAAGGGCCCTCACAAACTATATGTCAAAGCAGGGTCTGAGGTTCGAAGGCGGTAGCATGGAGGAAGGCGTGCTAAGGTTCGTCGGGAACGGTTTCGCGTACGTCGTTAAGGTGTTGGATGAGATGGGTGGTAGGCCAGAGTTAATCTCTGCTGCGTTGGAGTCGGCATTTTGGGCCGCTAAGGGTGAGAGGGCATACATCTTAGTTCCAAGGAACGTAGCATCTATGGACGAGCTCATGGCTATCAGGTTGCATGGCATAGGCCTTCTCTTGCACGGGACGCATGGGCTAGAGGAGCTACCACCTATGGTCAAGCACATAGGGAAGGATGAGACACAAACCTCCGTAAAGTACGAGAATGCATCACATGTGATAGAAAGGATAGAGAAGTTGGAGAGGTTCGTCCAGAGAATAAACGAGATCGATACGTTGGTGTCAAGATTGGAGAGGCTCGAAGCATTATACGGCAAGCTCTCCGACAGGTTATTGGCTTTCGGTGATGTACGACCTTCACACGTCAAGACCGCCGTAGCAGATAAGAGTAATAATAGCGCGGACACTAAAACGGAGCTCCCATCCTTTATGAAGGATAATCCATGGCTTGATATACTTGCTGAGAAGGGGCCGTTTAACGCTTAAATCCGTAAGCAAATTAAAGTCTCATGAACGGGGATGCATGACGAAGATTATAAGAGGCGTTATGTATTTGGTGCCGATTATGGAACCAGTGAATTCAAGTACGGGCCGATAACCCAAGGCGAGAGGCCTCTCGCAGTGGAGAACAGGGGCTACTTCCCCGAGAAGTCCGTTCTCTCTCAGATAATGGGAGCAGACCATGAGGTCGTAGTCGGCAAGGATGTGACACTTTTTCTGGAGAGCGGTGCGGAGCTTGCTACCAGACTCGTCTATCCGATGAGGGAGGGCATCGTTATGAAAGACGACGCAAGGGCGTGGAAGGTAGTAAAGGAGCTGACGCACTATGCTTTAGAAGAGTTCAGGCCAAAGGGTTGGGGCTTCAACGGCTTCTACGTCGTAGCAGCCCTTTCGGCGGTCGCTCCGAGATATATGTACGAGAGACTGTTCGAGATATTCGATAGCATGGCTAAAGAGGTAGGTCTCGTGCACTCGGCAACGATAATTCCGCAACCCTTGAGCGTTGCCATAGCCCATAAGAAAACGTCCTGCGTCGTGGTGGAGAGTGGGCACGGAAACACGCAGCTTGCGCCCATCTCTAGGGCGCCGATCAGGGGCGCGGTCGTGGCTTTGAACCGAGGAGGCAGCGATGCCAACGCCATCATGGCAGAAATTCTCAAGGATGCTGGCTACGGCGACCTAGCTGGCGAGGAGGCGCTGGTGAGAAAGGTTAAGGAGAGCTTGGGTCTATTGCCTGCTGATTTGGACCCGGCCATCTCTTTCGCTAAGAGCAACCCGGAAGCGGTCAGGGCCGTTTATGCGGTTCCTGGAACGAGGCTCAAGATAGAACTTGCGGAGAACTCTTGGACAAGGTTTCTCGTCGGCGAATACGTCTTTAACCCAAACCACGAAATATTTCAGAGTTACTTCAAAAGGGGCATGCCAAGGCCGAAAGATACGAAGCTCGGCGATGTCGTTTTTTACGGAACGATGGACGTTGCTGAGGCGATAATAACGGCCGTAGAGAAGTGCCCCGTCGAGCTCCAGCCACTCCTTTACAGCCAGATACTTCTATCGGGCGGAAACTTCTCTTGGAAGGTTCCCGAGAAGCTGAAGGGCATCTGTGTAGACTCTACGACAAAGGTCAAGCGCATGATGACAGAGAAGGGCATCGAGAACGTGGAGGTAAACATGGCATCGGAGCCGCAGTACTCGGTCTGGCGTGGCTGCATAGTCTACGGATACGCCGTGCCAGCAGGTTACAATTGGTCTTGGGAGAAGATGGAGGGCTGGATGAACTTCTATAAATGAGAGTTCAACAGCACCTTATCTGTTCTTACTTACTCGGATTATTACAAAAACATACTTGAATAGCGGAGAAAATAAGACAGAAACTTACAGTCGATGAATCAACAATAATGGAGCAAAAGTTGTATAGGCTTAGTAAGACCTATGTTTTCTGTATGCGGCCGCCGGGATTTGAACCCGGGAACCCCAGCGTGGCAGGCTGGTGTCTTATCCAGGCTAGACCACGGCCGCCCAGTTTTATGTAACTCGGCTTCTAAATAAAAATTTTAGAAGAAGTACGGCTTGGCTAAGAGCGCTCGACCTCTAGCTTCAGGAAGTGCGTGGCGCAGGATATGCACGGGTCGTAATTCCTGATGGCCTGCTCGAACCTCCAGACGGCCTGCTTATACGGCAGCTTCAGGACTTCTGGCGCCATGCTCCTTAAGTCCTCCTCTATCCTCTTTTGGTTCTGCGCTGTAGGCGGAACTATCTTGGCCGATAGTATCGTACCGTCCGGGGCGACCTCGTATCTGTGGTAAAGCATTCCCCTCGGGGCTTCTGTGCAGCCGTAACCGATTCCCGCCTTGACCTCGTAGTCCGCCCTTGGCCTTGAAGGTTCTTTGTACTCGTCTATTATCCTAATGGCTTCCTCGAAGGAGTAAAGCGTCTCTGCACACCTAGCCACTATGCTCATGAACGGGTTTTTACACGGTATCTCGAAGCCGACATGCTTGAGCGTGTCCTTCGTTAGGTCATAAAACTTGTCGAAGTTCAGGTTAACCCTAGCCAAGGGACCGACAAAGTAGGCGCCCCTTCCCTTTATGTATGAGTGCAGAGCGTTAGAGTGTGGCATGTGTTCTTCAACGAAGTATTCATCGTACTCTTTTACGGCGATGTCTAGGCCTTTGTTGGAGACTATGCGGCCTTCGTTCATCGGGTACTCGTTTTGGTGTCTTAGGGAGATGAACTCGTAATCCTGCTCAAACCTTGGGAACTTTAACTTAGCAGACCATTCGAGTAATTCTCGAGCAACTTCCATGCCTTGCTTTAGTTCGTCCTTTATAGCATCCAACTGTCTCTTCGTAGGCACTTTGTAGAAGCCACCAACGCATACGGATACCGGATGAACTTCTCTACCGCCCAAAAGCCTCACGAGCTCGTTTCCAAGCTTCTTAACGAATAGCGCCTTCTTCACTATTTCCGGATGGTCTCTAGCCATCCTTATTGCATCGTCATAACCCAAGAAGTCCGGAGCGTGGAGCAGAAAAGCATGCAGGGCGTGGCTCTCTATCCATTCGCCGCAGTAGATCAACCTCCTGAGCTCTCTGATGCTATCGTCAACGTTTACGTCGAATACCATCTCCAAGGCATGGACGGCGCTCATCTGATAGGCAATCGGACAGATGCCACATATCCTGGCCGTTATGTCAGGGACTTCGTGGTACTTTCTGCCCCGGAGAAACGCTTCAAAGAACCTAGGCGGCTCAAATATCTTGAACTTTGTGTCTATAACTTGGTCGCCCTTAACCTTGATGAAAAGAGAGCCTTCGCCCTCTACCCTTGCCAGATAGTCGACGCTTATAGTTTTCGTCTTACTCTTCAAAAGCATCACCAGCCTTCCTGAAGGGTTCTGACCATCCGTTAAAGCCCTTAAACATGAGCACGATATCCCTTTTGCTAATACCGAGCTGGAGGATTCTCTCCCCGAGAGATTCTGCGTTCGGGCTTTCCATGGGTCCGAAGCATCCATAACAACCCCTGCCGTAAGACGGGCATATGGCGCCGCACCCAACTTGCGTGACTGGCCCGAGACATGGTACTCCGTTGGATACCATGATGCATACATTACCTTTGCGCTTGCACTCTACGCAGACGCTGTGAGAAGGAATGTTCGGTTTTCTGCCCGCCAAGAAGGCGGTAAGTACCTCTAAAATTTGGTATTTGTTTACAGGGCAGCCCCTAAGCTCAAAGTCGACCTTTACGTGCTCGGATATCGGCGTCGCCTTCTCAAGCGTTTCTATGTACTCGGGCTTGGCATATACGACGCTGACGAACTCCTTTACGTCTTTCCAGTTCCTCAGGGCCTGTATGCCTCCTGCGGTAGCACAGGCTCCTATGGTTATAAGCGTCTTACACTTTTGCCTGACATCCTTTATCAACTCCTTTTCATGTGGTGTTGAAATGCTGCCCTCTACAAGGCCCACGTCGTACGGTCCTTTAACGGTTGCCCTGCTGGCCTCCAAGAAGTACGCTATGTTGACACGTCGACCTATCTCTAAAAGCTCATCTTCAAGATCGAGGATGCTCAGCTGACAACCGTCGCAGGAACTGAACTTAAAAACCGCAAGCTTTGGTATGCTATCCTTCATCAAACTTCACGCTTCCCGAAAAACATCTTAATCTGATTAAGCCTGAAGACAGGCCCATCTTTGCATACAAAGTACGGACCGAACTGGCAGTGGCCACAAACACCTATACCACACTTCATATTCCTTTCCATCGAAAGGAATATTTTTTCATCCGGCAGTCCTTTGTTTTTGAGGTTTATTACGGTAAACCTCATCATAATCTCAGGTCCACATACGAACGCGTATGTGTTGTCGGGGTTGAGCTTAACGTAGTCAAAAAGCATGGTAACGACGCCCAAGTTTCCCTTCCACGTTTCATCGCCCTTGTCTACGGTTACAAGCACGTCCATATCCATCCTACCCTTCCAAGATTTCAACTCCTTCTTGTAAAGTAGGTCGTTTGGTGTTCTAGCACCGTACAAAACGAAAACTTTGCCGTAGTCCTGTCTATTGTTGATTAAGTGGTATATGACGGGGCGAAGCGGTGCCAAGCCTATGCCGCCTGCAACTATCAGGACGTCATTACCTACGGCCTCGTCTATAGGCCAGCCGTTGCCAAACGGACCTCTGAAACCCACGCGCGCTCCTTCTCTAAGCTTTGTAAGAGAATTAGTAACCGCGCCTACTGCCCTAACCGTATGCGCTATATGGTTTAAATTCTTGGGGTCTCCGCTGATCGATATAGGAACCTCACCGACGCCGAAGACATAGAGCATGTTGAACTGGCCTGGCTTGAACGAGAACCGCTCCCCTGTCCTTGGCTTAAGATATAGGGTATAGGTGTCGACAGTTTCTTTCACGACCTTAGAGACGCTCATCCATCTGAGAGCCGTTTCCTCTTTAACTACCAACTGAGCTTGTCCGGAGCTAACCACTTTCGCTCTTACCCCGCTTTAACGAAGCATAAATGTCCAAGAGTTGGAAGCGTACTGCCTTAAGCCTGCCTGAAACGATCTGTATCAGCCTGCTAATGATGCTGTAGCCTAACTCACGGTCTTTGTCCATCATCTCGAGAAGTTTGTTGCTATCTATCGCAATTGCTAACGTTGGCTCAATAACTTTGGCAGATGCGGTCTTAGTAAAAGGTCTGACAAGCGAAGACCAACCCAGAACCTCGCCACCCCGTACCGTCTCGAACCTTAACTCACCCTTCGAAGGAACCTCGGAATAAAGGGCGACAAGGCCGTAAACTATGAGGTAGAACTTCATGTGAACTTCTCCTTCCTCAAACACCTTTTGTCCGCTCTTGAAGCGGACGAGCGAAGAAAACTCCGCAATCTGTTGCAAGTACTTCTCAGGAAGGTCCCGCATGAACGGATGATCCCGCAGCATAGTTAGGATGTCAACCTTTTCTTCACTCAACTTTAACCTTCACCTCCCCGTCTCTTTTATCGATCTGTTTAACTTCCTCAGTAATATCTATTCCCACGGGACACCAAGTTATGCATCTGCCGCATCCGACGCAGCCTAGCGTACCAAATTGGTCCATCCACGTAGCCATCTTATGCATCAACCAATGCCTGTAGCGTGCGCTTATAGAATATCGTATTGGACCCCCATGTATGTAAGAGAATTCTTGGGAGAAGCACGTATCCCAACTCCTCCATTTCTCAGCATACTTTAAGGAGAGGTTGGTCGTTTCGTAAACGGTCGTGCAAAAGCACGTCGGGCAGACCATCGTGCAGTTACCGCATGTAAGGCAACGTTTGGCAACTTCATCCCAGTGGGGGTGGTCAAGGTTTCTGTAAAGAAGCTCCTTCATCCCTTTTATCTCAAGCTTCTTACCCATGTGTTCGCTTGATAGGGTAAGAAGCCTGGAGGCAAGCTCGACCTCCTCGTCAGTTGCCTGCCTGTAATGCACCGAACTAATTAACTCCCTACCTTTTTCGCTACCTATTCTTACAAGAAAATAATGTCCGTCTGGTTTGAGCAGCTCCGTTAGGCATAGGTCAAACCCGTCCTTTGCTTCTGGCCCCGTGCCAACTGATGCGCAAAAACAATTTCCACCGGGCTCTATGCAATTGACCACCACGAAGAAAACATCTTTTCGCCTGCTAGCATATACGATGTCAAGGTATTCTCCTCCTAGCAGGACTTTGTCGAGTATCTTTATGGCCTGGAGTTCGCAGGGCCTGACACCTATGAAGGCTAACTTCTGGTCGCTATTCTCTAGGTTTGCAACGATTTTCCCATTACTGTTTATGGTAAACAACTTAACGGTAGGCGGGTGCAAAAACTTCTTCCACGAATGTGGACCAACCACGAATCCAAAGAAGGACCCGTCTCCCCTTTTCCTAAGACGATACGAGCCAGGCTCCTGTACGTCACCTATGCCGATTGGCAAGTCATCTGCGGAATCGACTAGGTCATAAACTATAGCTCCATCCCTCACCGTTGGTGCATAGGTTGCATAACCTAGCCTTTTAAGCGATAAGAGTAGCCCGTTAAAGTCCTGTGCTTCTATTAGCAGGGGCCTATCTTTTTCGCTCATATAATCTTAACTCCGGGCTATCTTTATTGTTGTTGAGTGGGCATAATTTAAACATGATTTTTTGCGTCCCATCGAGCGTTTATACAAACTTAGCGTGTATAGCGTCCGAGTGTGGAAAGCATTAGGCCGACGTTTAAAAAATGCTTAAATGTTCATTCGAACCAGCATAGGACTGAGTTTAATTCGCGGCGGTGGTCTAGTCTGGACTAGGACGCAGTCGAGCGTTCGGCGTAGGCCTTCCAAGCCTGAAATCCCGGGTTCGAATCCCGGCCGCCGCAGTCAATCGATACTCACTGTGGTGCACCTTTTAAGATTTTCAAAGAATGGCTCGTTCCAAGCCTCGTGGCACCTGCCTCAATCAGCGAAACAGCCTGCTCGTAGGTCCTTATGCCCCCTGCGGCTTTTATACCCACTCTGCCGCCTGTGAACCCTTTTATCAACCTCACGTCGTCCAAAGATACGCCCCTAGGTCCGAAGCCCGTGCACGTCTTTATATAATCCACTCCGGCTTTTACGACAACCTCGCACACCTTACCCATCTCCTCGACCGTCAGGTATCCTGTTTCGATGATTATTTTGACAACGACTCCTTTCGCAACATCCAGAATTTTGTTCAATTCCTCCTCGACGTAGGCATAGTTTCCAGACTTTATCATGCCTAAGTTCATCACGACGTCCAACTCTTCCGCACCATCCTCTAACGCCCTCCTTGCCTCGAATAATTTTGTCTCGATGGTGTTCGTCCCCAGGGGAAAGCCTACGACCGTGCAAACTTTAATTCCAGTAGTAAGGAGCAATTCGGACGCCAGCTTCACGAAGCACGGGCTAACGCACACGGCATAGAAACCGTGCCTGACAGCATCGTCGCAGAGTCTCCTTATGTCCGCATACGTGGCTGTGGGTCTG
>JALNLA010000005.1:25079-36947 GCA_023267975.1 Candidatus Terraquivivens ruidianensis | reverse complement strand
ATATTCCAAGGAATAAAACTATGTGGTTAATAATCTAGGACGTACTCCAGCGAACAAATCACGCGGGACGTAACGGTCCATGCCTCCAGAGGTTCGCCGTAAATGCATACAGCCCTGCTGGCTACTTTAACCGTCTGCTCCTCAGGCTCACCCCTAGGGAACGCTCCTATAAGCACGGCAGGCCTCTCGTAAGAAGCTAACAACTTACCGAGCTCCTTTATCGTTAACCTATCTCCTTTCTCGCTCATTAGAATTGCTTGGTCAAGCTCTAAGGTGGACAGCAGCTCAGCCAACGTTCCTTCCCTAAGCTCGAGTAGCCTCTTGCCTTCGGACTCGATGACGCGCTCCTCGTACAGAGTCTCGATGAGGCCCTTGAACCTCTCGTAAACCCTCGGCAACCTCGTTTCGGGATTTATCCAGATGAGCTTATTATCCCTCGTATGCACGTAAACTTCCAGAAAGCCCTTCTTGGAAAGGACGGAGCCTAGCGACTCCAACAGGCAGAAATGTACGATGTCCGGCCTCCCCCGCTTGTGCGCATCGGCCAAGCCTTTCATTGCTGCATGATGGTAGGACCTATCTAAGAGCAACTGGCCTGGTCTTTTACCCCTTCTTTCTGCCTCCGATATCACTGCCCTATGGTTCCAGCACTCTTTTGGAACCAGTTCGAGGGCTGCCTCCACGAAAACCAAGGTTAGTTTTGTAAAGGTCACGACCTCCCAACCAACGTAGTAGGTTAACTTTGAAGTCTGAAAACTTTTCGTTATATCGTGTAGCAACCATAATTTTTTATAAAGGAAGTGACGAAAACTAGGGGACGTATTTCATGAGAGACCGCCTGCTCAGAACGATAGCACGCGAGAGGATAGATAGGCTATTCAAGTTCGCTAGGGCATATGCGCAATCAGACCCTGAGGCCGCGAGGGAGGCCGTGGCCATTGCTAGGAGGATGGCTCAGAGAGCTAGGATAAGGATTCCAAAACAATATAGACTGATGTTCTGCAGAAAGTGCGGCAACTTGTTTTTAGGACCGAATTCCTTCTCCGTTAGGATTAGGGACCGAAGGAGTACACATGTCGTCGTAAGGTGCTTAAAGTGTGGGCGGGTAAGGAGGTATCCCGTCCTCAAAGAAAAAACACATAAGGTCGGCCGTTCGAAGCTTTAATGAAAGTTTAAGAGAAAGGTGCATGCCGTGTCGCTGGTATTGGCTGTGAACCCGGAAAAGCTGATTAAAAAAGTGGCCGCATACCTAAAGGATACGCAGCTCGTAAAACCTCCTCCGTGGGCTGCCTTCGTCAAGACAGGTGTACACAAAGAAAGGCCACCGGTTGACCCAGATTGGTGGTATGTTAGGTGCGCTGCTGTCCTGCGAAAGGTCTACATAAAAGGGCCCATAGGAGTCTCTAGGCTTAGGACGTTGTTCGGCGGCAGGCATAGAAGAGGTTATAGGCCCCCGGTTTTCGCGAAAGGTAGCGGCAGCATCATCAGGAAGGCTCTTCAGCAATTGGAGACCGCGGGTCTTTTGACGAAAGAGGGAAGGAAGGGCAGAATGTTGACGGCCAAAGGCAGGGAGCTCCTTGAGGAGGCAGCAAAAGCTCTCTCAAAGGGTTAGAGTCTCTAAGCTTTAAAGTAACGTTTAAGTCGTCTTACCCTAAATCTCATTTAGAAGTTCCGGAGAGGTGGGAAGGTCATGTCATACGACGATGAGCTCGAGCGAATCAGGCAACAGAAGATGGCGGAGCTTCGGGCGAGGATAGCGGAAGAGGAGGCGAGAAAGCAGAGGGAGGCTGAGAGGGCAGCAGCCATGAGGTTAATATTGACACCGGAGGCGCGCCAGAGGCTGGCTAACCTTAAGCTCGTGAGGCCAGAGGTAGTTAGTACTGTAGAAGAACTACTGATAAGGCTGGTAAACGAAGGAAGGGTAAGAACGCCCATAACGGACGATGATATAAAGGCGATATTGGAGAAGATATTACCAAAGAAGAAGGAAACAAGGATAGAGAGGATATGAACACAACGCACAAATAACGGAAGGTTGCTTGAGAGTTGGCTCGACATGGCGAGGAGCTTACCGTTAAAAAAGAGGTTGGCAAGGGCTAGGAAGAAGAGCTGGCCAGTACCTTCATGGGTCATCATAAGGACGGCCCGCAAAGTCAGGACGCATGCTGGAAGAAGGCACTGGAGGACTTCGAGGATAAAACCATAAGCACGTCGTCAACCTTTTAAGCCTAAATACAAGCGTTTTTCAGACCCTTCTATAGCAGAAAATGGTGTCCTATTATGGCCAAGGCCGTTGTCTCGAGGACATACACAGTACCGTTGAAGGATGCATGGAAAACTTCTAGGAAAAGGAGGGTTGAGAGAGCAATAAACTTGCTCAAGAAGTTTGCGATGAGGCACATGAAGTCAGACAAGGTGAAGATTCTGGAAGAGGTAAATGAACTCGTATGGGAGAGAAGTATACAAAAGCCTCCAAGGAGGATAAGGGTCCTCATGGAAAAGGATGAGGAGGGTGTCGTGACGGTATCTCTGCCGAAGGAAGAGAAAATGGAATGAGGTAAAAATGGCTGTAATCTTAGAAGATTTCTTTGGGACGGCAGAGGTCGGCGTCCTCTCGTTTGCTTCTGATAAGTATGCAATAGTCCCTATCCGATTAACGAAGAAGAAAGTAGCGAACATATCGAGGGCTTTAAATGTGAGGGCCATTTCTGCTACGATAGGAGGCACCTACTTGATAGGCTCCCTTCTTGCTGGCAACTCTAACGGCATAGTTGTCTCACCCATAGCCCTCGAGGAAGAGGTGGACATGATCAGGAGAGAATTGGACAACGTAAGAGTAGAGGTGCTGAAAAGTAAGTTGACCGCCGTCGGAAACCTTATACTGACAAATGACAAGGGCGCCATCCTAAGCCCAGAGTTCACGAAGGAAGAGGTTGCAAAGATTAGGGATGTACTGGACGTGGAAGTCGTGCAAGCAAGGCTTGCAGGAAGACCATACGTTGGCTCGATAGCTGTAGCCACGAACGTCGGCGCGATAACTCATGTAGAAAGCACCGAGGAAGACGAGAAGCTTATAATAGACGTGCTGAAAGTTCCATGCAAATTATGCACCATAAACGATGGTGTGCCGTTTGTTAGGAGCGGCATAATAGCGACGTCGTTGGGTGCTGTCATAGGCTCGAGGACCACAGGCCCAGAGCTTATGATAATATCCACCGCTCTTGGGCTCTAACATAATGCTTTAAAAGGACAACGCTGATAGTCAGACGTATTCGATTTTGAAAGGGTGCAGAGTTTGGAGATAACGGGCATTGTTGGAAAGGCAAACACAGGAAAGAGTACTCTCTTCTCTGCCATGACCCTCGTGCCAGTGCAGATAGCTAACTACCCATTCACGACAATTAAACCAAACGTTGGCATAACCCATCTCAGGATAGAATGTGTTTGTAAGGAGTTCGGCGTAAAGGACAACCCCAAGAACTCACTATGCATCAACGGCATAAGGCTCGTGCCCATTCAGGTAATAGACTGCCCGGGAATAGTAAAGGACGCTCATGCTGGCAGAGGGTTGGGTCTGCAATTCTTGGATGAGATAAGGCAGGCAAGTGCCCTTATAGTCGTGTGCGATGCGGCTGGCGCAACAGATGTAGACGGCAGGCCTGTCGAGCCTGGAACGCACGACCCTGTCGAGGACGTGAAAATCGTTGAGGAAGAGCTTGCTTTCTGGATTGCTGGGATAATCGAGAAAGACTGGGGAAGGATATGCAGGGCTGTTGAGAACAGACAATCGAAGTTGATTGACGAGTTGTCCAGCAAGCTCTCGGGGTTGGGTATTGCTCCCAGCCATATCGAACAGTCCATGCAATCTTTAGGGCTTAATCCCAACACACCATCTAAGTTCGGCAAGCGTGAAATGCTTAGCTTAGCGATGGAATTACGAGCACTCTCAAAACCCATACTCGTAGCGGCGAACAAAGTTGACGTGGAGGGGTCTGAGAAAGGAGTCGAGAGGTTGAAGTCTGCCGGTTATAATGTTATGCCCTGTAGCGCAGAGGCGGAAAGGATACTCAGGATGGCCGCAGAGAAAGGCCTCGTACGGTATACTCCTGGTGACCCATTCTTCGAAATCCTAGACGGTTCAAAGTTGACGCCGCAGCAGAAGAAGACACTCGAGATGATAGAAAATCGTGTCCTGGCACGATGGGGAAGCACGGGCGTCCAGCAGCTCATCAACGTAGCTTACCTTGAAATCCTCGGCTATATACCGGTTTATCCAGTTGAGGATGCTGACAAACTTTCTGACAAGCATGGAAACGTGCTACCAGACGTCTACCTTCTCCCGAGGGGCTCGACTGCAAGAGACCTCGCTTACAAGATTCACAGCGAGCTCGGTAAAGGATTCCTCTACGCGATAGATGTAAGGACGAAGATGAGGCTCGGAGAAAAACATCAGCTTAAGAGCATGGATGTTATCTCAATTGTATCCACGATGAGGCGTGGCTAGGGGATGAACTTCGAATAGTAGCCCAGCTCCTTCTTGGAGCCGAAGCTCCTGACGCCCATTTCATTTATCTGCCTCTTTAGTCTCTCCGCCTCCTCCTTCGTAACCTCTCCTCTTGACTCCAAGTAGTCAACAAGCTTTATGGCCTCCTCGTCGGTGTCGCACCTCCTTATGTAGTCAACAGGCCCCGGAAGGCCGCCGCGCAACACATTCATTGCCTCCTCAGCCCTCTCCTCCGAGTCCCTCTGGGCATCTATCCTGATGCTCATCTTCTTCTGAACTATTTCCCTGTAAAGGTTCGGGAACCTCTTCCTAAACTCCTCGTCTTCGAACTCGCTCATTATTCTATCCTCACCCTGCTCTTTGGAACCCTAAGCTCTGCTGAGTCTCTCGAAAGCAGTTCCTCTAGCTCATCAATGCTTAGACCCTTCTTTAGGTCTCCAAATATCTCGCATCTAGTGGGCTTTTTAAGTGTTCCCGATTCCTTCACTATTATCTCTAGGTCGTAACCCCTTTTCGACTTTGCCCTAATCCTATAAAGCGACCCGAGCTTCATCTGTTCAGGAAGGTTTACCTCTTCCCACCTCGATATTTTACTTACGACGCTCTCTAACCTTAAGAGGACAGCGTTTATATTTTCTGTGTAAACCTCTATATCAATGTCGCTCCTTGGTGTAAGCACACCCCGCCAAACGCTACCTACAAGTCTGGGCGTGAATTCCGACAGAGCCTTCATAACCTCCAAGGCATCCTCCCTCATTGACTTAAGCCTTTCTGCGAACGCTGTTCCCTCGATCTCTTCAGCATACTTTCTCAACTCCATCGCAACCTCGTAGTTGCTAGGCATGACCTTTATCCCAAGGTTCTCAGCAGCGATATCCTTCGCCTCCTTATACTCTGATGCAAAACCTCCGTATAGCAAGATGGCTGCCTGCCTCGCCACCATCAACCTACCTTCCTTCCTATCTAAAGGTCTCCTACTCAAGGTGTGTGTTCAAGAAAAAGAATTCGCCATTAAATTTATGTTTTTACTAGGAAGTTGCTCTTTACGTTCCCTGCGTCAGCTCCTCCATTCTTTGTCTGGAGTAGACCCACTCTGGAATCTTGAGGACCTTAGACTTGACAACGCCGACATGTCTCAAGAGCGCGATCTTCTTCGCCGAGTTGAATATATCCGATGCCGACTTCCCCAAAACCATCTCCTGTGAAAACTGTTCTAACGTTAAGCTCTCTCCTGTTTTCGTTACTATCTCCTTCATGATATGCCTTATAGCCTTCTCTTTACCCCACCTTATCCTGCTTACTGCGAACGCTGTGATAGTCAGCCTCAGATGGAAACCGTCCTTCGTAGTAACGTCGAATATGCCATCTATCTTGGTACTGCCCCTCCTGACTAAGCTCCTTAAGAATTCCCTTCCGTATTCGTGGCCATAAAATATCGTCGAGGCAGAAGAGTCTTCGACATTCACTATCTTGAAATATATCAACAAGTAGTGCTTGGATGGGTCGCCCGTAAGCTGATACAGGTCAGTCCTTATTACCCTGCCGATTGCTCGGCTAGGCTCAGATGCGAGTACCGTGCCTATCTCTCGCCCTCCAAAGTACGGCGGCGCATACACCGTTACCGGATGTTTGACCTTTTCCTCTGTCTTCTTGGACACTTAGACTCTCCTCTGAATGCACGCTCTGCTCCGTTGTTTCTGAAAAGTTTGCTTATTAATCTTTACTTTTTACAATCGTTTTATTTCAGAAAGAACCTTATTTATAAGGGACACCATACATAGGATATCGTCAAGCGTGTTCAGAATCGAGGAGATGGGCCTCGTGCATTCAATCTCTGAAACGAGCCTGCGCTCTTCCACATACATCGAGAGCCTCAGTCCTTCAGGGAGCGGTAGGTTATCGGGCGATAATGCGGAGGCGACGAGCCTTGCCTCTCTCTCAGAATCATAGGTTATCTCCAGCGTCGCTTTGATGGGTTCACGTTCCAAGCTGGGAACCAACCTTTTTGTCCACTTCCTTTAGGAATTGCTCGAGCATATCTGCTGGCACGTCGGCTCCCGCGGCCACGTTGTGGCCTCCGCCCCTGCCACCCACGGCGTTGGCTATGTCTGAAAGAATGCTTCCCAAGTTGATTCCCTTTTCAACCTGCGACCTGTTAGCCCTGGCGGATATCTTGACCCTATTCCCATATCTTGCCCAAGCTATCAGAACTTTATCCTGTGGTATCATGCCCGAGGACGAGATAAGCGATGCCAGAGAGCTAACTTGCTTCTCATCTATCAAGTCCCCGCCGTTGATGACAACGATATGCTCCATGTTCGTGACAGTATCCGGCTTAGTGAGGAGCTCCATGTTTTTCGCCATCTGGATTCTGTAGTCCTCGAGGAGCTTCTGCGCTTCCTCTAGCAAGCCTCCCCTAACACCCGCGGCTATCGCTATTCCTATCCAAGCGTTACCAGTCTTCCCGCAGGCATTCAAGAGCCACGCAAACTCTCTAGCATCCCTTAGGTAAGTCCACCTGTCTTCCTCCGCCAGCTCGTAGACCGTTCCGATCAGCTCCTTCGCGATACTTCTCGCCGGCAGTCCCTTCGAGGCAAGGAACGATATTATGGCGTTATAAAGCTTCGACTTTTCCTCCTCTGTCAGGTCAGCGAGTACCCGCCACGTATCGCCTTCTTTGACTTTTATGCCCAGCGACGTGACCAAGCTGTAGCATACATCCTCCCTGCCCGTTAGCCCAGGCAAGAACGGACTTGATGTGTTGGCGAGAGCCACGTGGATTGGCCTGAAGCTCCTGCCGAATAGTAGCAGGTCTTCCGTAGCATACATAAGGCCCTTCTCGACGGCCTCCTCGACTATCCTTGCATTTATGCCCCTCAGCCTCCTCTGGCCATCCTTATCTTGCAAGTCGCCGAGGGCGCCTACCACGGCAACTGGAGAATAAACGTAATTCTCTTCGCTAAGCGCCTTTGAGACTAAGTACGCCAAGCCTGAGGTACTTAGTTGGGTCGCGCCCTCCAAGCTTTGAAAGTGAGGGTTTAGGTGGACGTAACCCTTCGGGACGTCGAAGCTCTGCGGCTGGTGGTGGTCAACGATGATGACTTTCCTTTCACCAAATTTGTTGTATATTTCCCTTACGTAACCGCTTCCTATGTCAAGAAACACTATGCAATCGGCACTCGCTAACCCCTCGTCCGCCTGCTGAAAAAAATCGTCAATCCTGCTGACAGACCTTGCTAGAAACCTTGCATCGTTCCTCCACAGCGAGCCTACCATTATGCCGCAGGCTGACAGAGCGTCCGCGTCGTTGTGGCAAACCAGCAACAGAAGGTTGTCTTGCTTGATGCATTCTCCTATCGCCTCGGCCGCGTTCGCAGCCGAAGATAGCAGTTGCTCGTATGCATCGTTCATTTTATTCTAGGCTACCTCCCCTATCGGAGGCACCCATTCCGGAGGCAACTCTCCTACCCTCTTATAATACTTGACTAGCCTCCTTACCTTAGACTCGATTAGTTGGATTCTGTGAACATTCGCCTTATCCGACTTGAACTTCTCGAGATGCTTCTTCATCTTTATCACCTTAGCCAGAAGGTTCCCTAAATCCTCAGGTATATCAGTGTAGAGACCGTTCTCCTTGAGTATCTGCTTGATGCCCTTCCCAGTTATCTGCTTGACGAGCGGTACGCCGTGGCTGTCTCTTAGTATAGTGCCTATCATGCTGGGCTTGTAACCCTGCTTGTAGTACTCCACGACTAGGCTTTCGACCTCCTCGGGCGTAATCTTCACCCAAGCAGGGGGAAGCTTACTGATAGGCCTCACTGACCTTGACTTCCCACGTCTCCTCGAATGCATCCTAGCCATGCTCTTTTCGGGTAGATGGCTGGTGAAGTCCTAAAAATACCTTTAGGTCGGTTTAACTCAGCTTATGCAACGGAAGTTCACCAAGGGATTTCAGCCTTCTTATCCCCTGTAGCTCCACACCGTGGTAGGTCAAGTTATACATAGGCACACTTGCCTTCGTAGCTAACCATTCGAGTAGCATCCTCGCTATCATTAGCTTCTTTCTCTTTATCATCAGACGTTCGGGCGTTAGGGTGCTAAGGGGCTTTGAGTACGGACCTATCTCGTCTCCTAAGTCCATCCCTGCCAAGACGATGGCCTTGACGTCAACTGAGGAGCACAGGAAGGCCGCCCTGTCACCGTCCGTAAAGCCTCCGAAGTTATATAGACAGCCGAAAGGTATGGTCTGGGTTGTCGGTAAAACCCTGCCTTCTACTAAGGGTAAAAAGCTTTTGAGTTGATGCATGTTATCACCGTGTGCATGAACCACAAGCATTGAGCCCTGCGCGTAAGCCTTCAGCAGGTCCTCGATAGAACCGTCCAAATCCGTAACAACGATGTCTGGAAGTATTTCGTGCTTAAGCAGCGCCGTCGTAGCACCATCGGCAGCCAAGACGGTAAACGCATCTTTTTGGGGAAACTCGACGAACTTTTTAACGTCGGCCTCGAGAGAGGGGCCAGCACCGAACACGAGGGAAAACTTACCAGAAAGCATAGGTTCAACCTGCGTAAACTCCAGAGCCCTTCCTTTGACCATGGAATCGAGAAGGCTAGCGGCCTCTAAGTCTGCGAGCGTATCAAGCCGACATTCCTCGACGATGCTACGATACCACTCTAACCACTCGTCCAAAGTTATCCAATGGTTGTGGAGCTTTCTCACAAAACTTAATGAGCCCTTTCAACTATTTATCCTCTTAAGGAGCAAGTGTCCTCCTAATTTCTCCAGCAGTTGTCTTGATGAAGGCCATCATGTCATGTCCATGGACGCTCTCCATACTCTTTACCCTCACAAAGATTCTACATCCATCCCCAATCTTTAACTCCGATGCTGCCTTTGCTATGTATCTTGCCACGTCTTCAATAAACCTCGCCTTCTCGACGGCGCCCATCACCACCTTGGCCTCCTCCTCTCTCTTGAGCAACTCGTAAGTTGTGGAACTCATGGATTCGTTGACTATCTTAACGAGCTCCATGACGTCAACGTTGTTGTCTGACACGTCCACGAATAGCGTGCACCTACATCTTTGCGTATGAGTTGCTAATGGTAGTCTTCCGATTATCTGCTCGAAACTTCCTTCATCGAGATTTGCAAAACTCTTCCTACACATTTCTTTGATGGTATCGAGTGCACAGGGACAAGCCGTCATACCAGTAACCGTAACGCCAACCATCTTCTTTATTAAGAAAGTCCTACCTTCCCTTCTAGCATGGCTCTTGGCGTGCACGGTAAATGTCTCATGAGAATTACGCCCCGACGGTGTCTTAGTTTCGTAAAACGCCGTTGCATCTGCCTTCACGTAGGAGCTTCTAGAGTATTCGTGCTTTTCCAAGAGGGAAACGGCTATGTCTGTTGTTAAATCTTCCAATCTGATAACCTTGCCCTCATGCGCCCTTATCATCTCTGCTATGGGTTCGTAGTTTCTAGATGCATGTATCCCGCGACGGTCAGATGGAAGGTCTATAAATGCACCAAACCTCGCTACCATAACTATCTTCATGTCGCCCAGCTTAACCTGACCCACGGGCATCCTTACGCCATCTATCCCAACCATTTGGACAGGTAGCCTTACATCGGGATGCTCGTCCTTTATATCTCGGATGGGCATTCCTATACTCAACGCTTAGCTAAAAGCTTGCTTAGATTTAACGGTGAGCGCGGCATGAAGGTGCACGTCAAAACCCCTTCCAGGCTTCACCTTGGCATCGTAGACCTTAGTGGCAGTCTTGGCAGGCTTTATGGCTCTCTGGGCCTTTCTATTTCAGTACCATCTTTCGAGGCGATTATCGAGCTCGGTTCTTCGGACGTTATAGTCGAGCCATACGATGCCTTCGTTAAGGAGGCTACCGAGAAGTCAATGTCGGTATTGGGTACGAGTAACGGACTCATCGTAAGAGTCGTAGAAAAGATACCGAGGCACGTCGGCCTAGGCTCCGGAACGCAGATGTTGTTGGGTATAGCAACAGGGCTGGCAAGCCTTCTGGGCGTTAAGATTTCGGTCGAAGAGTTGGCAAGTAAGCTTGGAAGAGGCACGATATCTGGTATCGGAACGGCGGTCTTCAAGCAAGGTGGTTTTGTTCTTGACGGGGGGGTAAAGCTTGACAAGAGGCAGACCCCACCAATCATTACGAGAATAAGCTTTCCGGAAAGATGGCCCATAGTGCTGGCAATACCTTCTGGCGTCATGGGCCTGAGCGGAGCGGAGGAGGAAACAGCGTTCAAGAACCTTGGAAGGCAACCCGAGTGGATAGCGGATAGGGTATCCAGGCTTGTGCTTATGAGGCTCCTCCCAGGTATTCTGGAGGAGGACGTATGGGAGTTCGGCGAGGCCCTGACCGAAGTGCAGAGGTTGGTCGGCATGTACTTCTCGAGCGTTCAAGGGGGAGTATTCTCCAACGAGTTAACACGTATTTGCGTTGAGACGATGTTGGAGAACGGCGCGGCCGGCTCGGGCCAGAGCTCGTGGGGCCCCACGGCCTATGGCTTTACCGATTCCGCGAAGACGGCGGATAGGGTCGTGTCTGCGTTGAAGGACGTTCTCTCGGGTAGAGGAACCGTGCTCGTCACGAAGGCATCCAACTCCGGCGCCATTATACGAAGAATTCGGACGTAGTATCTCAAAATGCTCTCCGTGCACTTAAGCCGTAAATCGACTCGATAATGGTTTATCTATGAGCCTAAGTATCGAATATAATGGCTTGGAATGCTGTTCTCGGAACTCGTGGAGTTCTACGAGAGGATAGAGGTCACGACGAAGAGGCTGGAAATGACTGACATACTCGTGGAGCTCTTCAAGAGGGCAAACCCTGAGATAATAGATAAGGTCGCCTACATGACTTTGGGCGAGCTTTACCCGCCATTTGTCGGGATAGAGCTCGGCGTTGCGGATAAGCTGGCACTTAGAGCGCTCAAAGCGGTTACTGGCGTATCGGATAAGAAGGTGCAAGAGCTCTACGGAAAGCTGGGCGATATAGGGTTAGTGGCTGAGAGGCTCCTCGCCTCGAAGGCCCAGGCCGTCCTTTTCGCAGAACCTCTGACGGTCGAGCGCGTATACTCGTCGCTGGAGAAGATAGCAAGGACTACAGGAGAAGGTGCTATAGAGACGAAGCTCCAAGTTCTCACCGGAATCCTCGGATCTGCACAGCCAAAGGAGGCCAAGTACATCATGAGAATAGTAACCGGTACGATGAGGCTTGGTGTCGCGGACATGACGATACTGGACGCCCTTGCCGTGGCATACGGAGGTGGCAAGGAGGTCAGGGAGGCTTTCGAGAGAGCATACAACATAAGCTCGGACATAGGTCTC
>JALNLA010000005.1:0-25069 GCA_023267975.1 Candidatus Terraquivivens ruidianensis | reverse complement strand
GTTGCGAAAGTCGCGGTCGAGGGGGGGCTGAAGGCCATAGAGGAGTTTAAGATAAGGGTTGGAAACCCGATAAGGCCCATGCTGGCAGAGAGGCTTTCTACTGCCGAGGAGATTCTGGAGAAGTTGGACGGCAGGGGTCTGGCGGAGTTTAAGTACGATGGTGAGAGAATGCAGATACATAAGAAGGGTGACGAGATAATAATCTTCTCGAGGCGTCAGGAGAACATAACCGCACAATATCCTGACGTTGTCAAGTATGCTAGGGATTGTATAAAGGCGAAAGAAGTCATAGCCGAGTGCGAGGCCGTCGCAATAGACCCTGAAACAGGCGATATGCTACCTTTCCAAGAACTGATGCATAGAAGGAGGAAGTACGATATCGAGAAGGCTATAGAGGAGTATCCGGTTAGTCTCTTCTTCTTTGATGCACTTTACGTGGACGGGCAAGACTTGACATCTAAGCCGCTTCTGGAAAGGAGAAAGGTACTGGAAAATGTGGTAGAGGTTAATGAGAGGGTTATGCTGACGGAGAGCAAGCTGGTCGAAAAGCCCGAGGAGCTAGAAGAGTTCTTCCTGAGAACTGTGGAGAGCGGCTGCGAGGGTGCCATCGTTAAGTCGATATCTCCGGAGTCTCTCTACAAGGCAGGAGCTAGGGGCTGGCTATGGATTAAGTATAAACGCTCTTACATATCAAAGATGGTTGACACAGTCGACCTCGTCGTGGTGGGAGCCTTCTATGGAAGGGGAAAAAGGAGAGGAAAGTTCGGTGCACTCCTCATGGCAGCATACAATTCCGAGAAGGATGTCTTCGAGTCTGTCTGCAAGGTAGGCTCGGGCTTCACGGACGAGGATTTAGCTAAGTTGCCGGAGATGCTGTCGCCCTATATATCGAAGGACAAGTCTCCAAGGGTCGATTCCAGCATGCAACCGGACGTATGGCTCAAGCCTGCTATAGTTCTAGAGATAATCGGCGATGAGATAACGCTCAGCCCTGTCCACACATGCTGCTGGGGTTTAGTGAGGGAGGGGTCTGGCCTTGCTATTAGGTTTCCACGCTTCACGGGTAGGTTCAGGTTAGACAAGTCTCCAGAGGATGCGACAACGTCTTCGGAGATAATGTCAATGTATGAGGGACAGTTGAAGAAGGTGGTTGAGAAACCGACGGAGGGTGCTTAAGGAAATGTCCGAGGAAGTCGGTGAAGAAAGGCTGAAGAAGTTGGCGATGGTTAAGAGCTACTTGGAGAGGAGGATCGGGGAACTTTCAAGCGAGGTCGAAGCCCTGAGGCTCCTCGTCTCGATCGTGGACGAGCAGCTGGCCGCGAAAAGTTTCAAGACAGTAGAAACCATTAAGAAGGAAGAGAAACCGAAGACTGTAGAGGTTATGAAAAAAGAGGAAAGGCCAAAGGAGCTGGGTGCTGTGAGAAACCTTCGCGGCAAATCCGGAAATCTGCTCGGGATGCTAACGGTAACGCCGGATGAGATCAGGCTTACTGTCAACCCCGAGCTACACATAACGTCCGATATGAGACCCTTCTCGTCGTTCCTGATAAAGAAGGTTCTGGATGCTATGGTTAAGGTCGATAAGGAGAGCGTTGAGGCAGGAAAGCTGGAGCCAAGTAAAGAGCTGAGCTACGATATAGTCTACGAGGGAGAAGAGGTCAGAGAGATAATCGTAAGGAATTATCGAGACGATGTAAGGTTAAGGGAAGTCGTAAACTCAATAAGGTGGGCTCTGGACACTATATCGTCATCCCAGAGGTAGTCCTACTCGCCCACGACTGTGACGATAACCTTCCTGTCCCTTGGCCTAACGTCCAACTCCAAGAAGACTAATTGTTGCCAAGTTCCCAGCAAAAGCTTTCCGCCTCTTAATGGAACGGATATGCTGGGACCTATCAGAGCCGCCCTTATATGGGAGTGTCCGTTGTAATCACCCCACCTTTCGTGATGCTTGTACGGATGGTTCCTAGGTGCCACCCTATCCAAAATATCTGATATATCGCGAACTAGACCCGGCTCATGCTCTATCGTCGTTATGGCCGCGGTTGAGCCGATGACGAACACGTTCACTATGCCGTTCAATATGCCGGAGCTTCTCACAGCTGAGTCTACTACATCCGTTATATTAACCACGTCACCCTCGCCCTTAGTTTTCATCGAGAGCTCGCTCGACCAAACAGCCATCTTGCACACCATAATATTCTCCTAATACCCTCCATATATCCTTAGGTTCAAAAAGCTTAAAGGCACATTCCCTATATAGAATTTACAAAAATGAAGCATGGTGTTTGGCTTCTATCCTTGGCCGTTCTTTCGCTCGCGTTAGTTGTTATAGTATTATCTTTTCCCTCAGCGTCCGCCTCTTATGGAACGCTCAGTATTACAGCCAAGAATAAAGACAATGTTCCGCTCCCTAACGCAATTGTGACAATAAACGCAACGACCAACCCGGTTTCTAAGACCACCGATGCCAACGGCGTCGCATCGTTTACTAACGTTAACCTTTATGCGAACCATTCGATAAAGATAACTTATCTCGGCTTTTCTGTTTACGAGGTTGCCGCTTTTAACGCAACCGGCTCCAGCTCTGTTACGTTTACCGCGAGCGTCTCGAACTGGAGGATAAGGGTATACGACAACTCTGGCAAGAATGCGGTCCCGAATGCCATCGTAATAATAAAAGTCAACGTGCTGGAAAGGGAGAGCAAAACTGGTAGCGACGGTGTTGTAACGTTCGAAAATCTACCATGGACATCCGGCTATAGGGTGAGGGTAATTTATGCCGGTAGAGAAGTTCTTAACGAGGAAAAAACCCTTGGCGAGAATACGAGGAGTATTGATGTAAGGGCGATGTTATATAACCTAACGGTAAGGATAAACGATAGGAATGGCAGACCCGTCCAGGGTGCTGAGGTAAAGGTCTGGAACGGCTCTAAGGTATACCCTATTTACGCTACCGCGACCAGCGGCTCTGACGGAAAGGCATTCCTGAAATACTTAGTTTCGGAAAACTACATCGTCCTTTCAACCTATAGAGGTGATATCTTGGCTAACGATACCGTGAGCGTCACGGAAGACAAGGTTCACTCCGTGAGCGCACCTCTCCAGATGGTCAACGTAACCGTTTACAACTCTAAAGGTAACAAGGTTATTAAAGGCGATAACTACGAGCTTAAGGGTCAGCTCTTTCGGGATGGCACATCATATGGTGAGGCAGTCCTCACAAAGGACGGTACCTTAAGGCTGGGTCATGTATATTATCCGAGAAGCTATAGGTTGGTCGTAAGTTTTGCGGGCGTTAAAGTGTACGAGGGGACCTACGAGGTAAACGAACAGACAGCCTTGTTGAACATAAACGCAAAATTCTACGACCTTTTCGTTCAGGTTAGTGATGAGGGGCTTTTCAACGAAAAGCTGAGGGAGTATGTTAAGGTAACGCTTAGCTTAGACAATGCCTTCAGCATTATGGCTACGACTACACAAGGTTTAGCGACCATCAACGACGTACCACCCACCACTTACAACTACGAAGTTCATTACGGTGCTTATTTAGTAGGTGAGGGAGAGATCAGCTTTAGTACCGATAGGGAAACAGTTAGTGTAAAACTAAAGACCTACAAACTAAACGTAACACTCGTAAACTCAGAGGGCGGCGGGGTTCCAGCGACCGTTACTGTTAAGACTTACGACGAAAAAACCTTGGGCGATATAACGGCTGACGACGAAGGTCTGGCCATCGTGACGGGTCTTATACCGATAAGATATTCCCTCCATGTAAAGCATATGGGCCTTGACGTAGCTACAGTAGGAGACATAGTGATCGAGGGCAACCATGAGATTACGGTCGAGACCAGTGTCCACAACCTTAAGCTTGAGGTTTTAGACTATGATGGCGTAGCGCCCATCGATAATGCAGAAGTGATCGTTAAAGTCGGAGATGCTAAGTTGAGAGGTTTAACGAACTCCTCAGGCATTGCTGTAATAAGGAACGTTCCCCAAACGACATGTAGCTTATCAATCAAGCTGTATAATGTCGAAATTTATAGCGATTCCTTAACGGTAACCTCCAGTATTCTACGCACGATATCGAGAACGTACGTATACGACGTCGTGGTCAAGGTCTTCGACGCGGATAAGATGCCGCTAGACGAAGGTACAGTTTCTGTTTTGTTTGGAAACTACGAGCTAAAGGCCAACGTGACGGCTGAAGGTACCGCAAGAGTGGAGAACCTACCAGCCTCAAAGCTTTTGATCAGGTACTATCTTTACGGTGTTTCTGCGGGCGAGACCAGCCCTGAGTTGCAATACGACGAGCAATCCGTGGAGCTCCTATCGAAAGTCTACATTGTGACGCTGAGTTATAAGATGATGGACGGCAAGCCGATGTCATCCGGCTACGTCAAGGTCTACCTCGGGGGAAGGGAGCTGATGACGCTCGACTTGGATAAGGCTGGCAAAATATCAAAGAGGTTACCAAAAGGTGACTACACCTTCGCCGCCTACTACCAAGATACCGAGGTTTCTAGGAAGGACCTCTCGATCTATGAGAAGGTCAACATGGCTCTAGATGCGGAGGTCTACTTGACAGTTATCAAGTTGAAGGACGTAAGGGGCAAGCCGATTGAGGGCGCTGGAGTGACGCTCTCAAGAGAAGAAGGCATGCCCATATCCGGAACTACTGGCTCGGACGGTACGTTCTCCACATACCTTGCCAAAGGCACGTACGGCTGTCAAATCAGGGTAGGCGATTACGTAATCGACTCAACTTACGATGCCAACTCTAACAACGAGGTTGTTATAGTCCACTTTACGCCGAAGGTAGCAGAAGCTTACATCGCGCTCGGCGCAGCGTTAGGGATTATCGGATTGGTCGGCTTCTTTTGCATGAAAAAATTTATCAAGAGGCGAGGTGCTCTGCGAATGCCAACGTTGCGGAGGCAAAAAGCTCGTGGCAGGGAAGATGTAAGTGTTCAAAGAAGACGTCTGCCAAGGCTTTAGGTGGGCCGCATGGTCCAGCTTAAAACCATAAAGCGCTTACCCCTCTACTTCTTCTACGCATTCTTCATATTTTTGGTAACCGTCAGCATATTCTCTGCCGTCCAAGGCGCCATCGGTACGTCCTTTCCGTTATTGGTGGTGAAGAGTGGGAGCATGGAGCCGATAATACATACCGGCGATATAATAATCACCATACCTGTCAAACCTTCCGAGATAAGGGCAGACCCGAAAGACGGTGACGTGATAGTGTTCTTCAAGCCCCCACACTACGGCGATTTAAACTATCTCATCGTGCATAGAGCCATAGGAGTCGATGAGGGTGGTTTCATCACGAAAGGCGATGCCAACTCCGTAACAGACCCTTGGAGTCCTGTTCCGCCAGACTACATAGTAGGAAAGTGGACGGGGATGAAGCTACCCTACTGGACTGGCATAGGCTACCTATCGCTTTTCCTGAAGGGCGAGATGTTTCCCCCCTACGGCCGCATAATCCTCGTGTTTATTATCGTCGTTAACGCCCTCTTAATCGTCTTGGAACTCAAAAGAGCATGGAGAAAGTCCAGATAAGCCCCAGCCGGAAATTAGCGTCCTTAGCTTATCCATTATTGATGAATAAACGGTGTTCGGCGCTATCCTAGAGACTAATGCGTCATAATGCTTGACGAGGAGTGCCAGCCTGACGGCCTCCTGAGCCATGCCACGCTCCAAGAAGCATTTTATCCTCGTTGCGTGAATGAGCGATTCGATGATGGCGTGCTCGGCCCTCGTATACGGCCTTATATATCCATGCTTCCATAAAGCCTTGAGTACTCTACAGTTAAAAGTTGCCCTGTCCCCGTGTTCGTCCGCTACACTATCCACGACAAACTCTAACCTAGCGTATGTGTTTGCCAGCGACGGCGTAGGTACCGACACAGACGCCGTTAAGAGTTCGCTGAAGCTACCTTCCGTATCGAAGGCGGTTGCGTAGAATACTTCAACGTCATCGGTGAAGTTAACGACACCGTATGGAGCACGCATCAACAATCTGTAGCTCTTTGTAGTCTTAAATGGTCGGAGTACTATCATGTCTTTTTTAATGACGACGCCCATAGGCGCTGCATTCGTCTCGTCACCTGCTCCCGTAGTCAGTATACATTCGTAAACGATGCGGGGAATTATGCGGTTTATCTCTATGAATTCCTCGAGGCTTCCTTCTGCGTAAACGTCGGGCATGGTCTTTCATACTCCCGGGCGCATAAAAGCGCTTAAGGCCTGAAGCCCTCCAATAAGAGGACCGCTAAGGATGAGCATAATAGGTCCGCCGTTGCGCCGGGTCTTAATAATTTACCTATCCTGAATCGTTCGTCCATCCTTTCGACCTCTTCCCTTCCTTTTATGGAGCTTAGACCTCCCAGCTTAACGGCTCTCGCCGCCATGGCCGATGCGAGCCTAGCAACCTGGATTCCTGCCCTCCTTATTACAAGCGTATCTGGTTTTCGGGCCAGCATACCCAAGAACGCGTTAACGACCGCCTTGTTCAGATCCTTCGTCCTTGACATCTGCCTCCTCAGTTCTTTGTATCCTAACTCGAACGTCAGGTTGTAACCCGTCGTCCACTCATGTGCGACAACGTCTCTGTCCTTGTAAAGCTCTAATGCCATTAAGGGCGTAATCCTCTTGCGCCTAATTTCTTCGTAAGTCTTCGGCTCCCTCACGTCCAGGTATGGAACCCTTCCAAGACCCCCAGGCATGACGTAGGCTATAGACTGGAAAATCTCTTCGGTATCCTCGGGCCCCATCATCCTCAGAACACTCTTCAATTTCTTTCTAAGCTTACTCGGTCTGACAAAGGAATCCCCAACCATGCCGGCCGCCGTTGCTATTGGCATGATCAGCAGCAGAGCACCCAGGTGCGTGTTACCACCATGCTGCCAGCTGAGCATTCGTTTTACTGCAATCCTTACCAGAGGCCCGAGCGAGTCCTTTCCCTTTAAGCCAACCATCGCGGCCTCGAAGAAGGGCCGGTAGAGAGAGGATGCAGACGAGAGAAAGTGCTCAAACCTAGTCTCACGGAAATCCCTCGTCCTGTGCACGAGACCAGGCTTGGGATAAGCGCTCACCTCCAAAAGAAGCGCAAGCTGACAGCACGTTGCTATGTCATGAGCCTTATTATAAAGTGACATGATATTACTCGTGAGCTTTTCGGTAGAAATCCTTTACCATGTCCAAAAAGCTTATATACAACAGACTTTTATGCACAAAAATTGTCATCGAGAGATGTGGAAGAGCATTCTGGAACAACTTAGCGAATATCCTGCACGCATCAAGGTAGTCAGGCTTATGATAGAGCACGGAATTGGTATCACGGAGCATGGAAATCTGGTCGTTGGGCCTGTGGATATAACCGACTTAGCCCTAGCCAGGGCTGCTGGCGTTGATAGGAGGATCGTAAGGAAGACCGTCGAATACTTATTGTCAGATGAGACCCTAAAAAGGATTTTCACGGGCCTAAGGCCTGCGGGAGCGTTGCTGTCACCAATAGCAAAGGCCTTGGGCTACTCTGTCCTTGAGGTCAAAGCAGACCCTTCTGCCGTCGGTGTGCTCGCAAAGGTCACTTCGATAATCGCCGAGGAGGGTATACCGATAAGGCAGGCCTCCGCCGAGGATCCGGACCTATTTCCCGAGCCGAGGCTGATACTCGTCCTCGAAAAGCATCCTTCGGGCGATGCCATTAAGAAGATGCTGAAGATTCCGACAGTGAAATCCGTTACGGCATATTAGAGGTAGCCAAAGAGTAGGGCGAGGACCAATCCGATTAAGATAGGGATAGGTAAGCCTGGTAGCATCCATCTTCTTTCTAACAACTTCAGCGTTAGGACGTATCCTACCAGCATGCCGAAGGTTCCGCCGATGCCCGCGAGGACTCCCATATGAAGCGTCGCGAAAGATGTGAGAAACGCGTAGAAGAACATGTCACCGAGCCCTATCATCAGGTCATCATACTTCACAACAAGGCCCCTCAGGCTTTCGAGCTCGTGCTCTTTTAAAATTCTGAGATGACCCCTTAAAACTGCTAGCACGTCGTAAACCGAGATAGCAAGTAAGAGAACGATAGCTGTCCAGAAAGGTATGCTGTTACCCAAGGCTACGCCAGCGCCCGTGCTTATAAGCCCGCAGGTCAAAAGGCTCAGGAGACCTCTCTTAGATGTTGAGATGTATGCTGTAACCGTAGCCATGAGCACTACAGCAGGTAGCCAAATGTTATAGAGGTTGCTTTCAAGGAGCAAGGCACGCAAGCATACCAACGTATAGAAGGACAAGACGGAGAAGGCAACGAGCCAAAGAGCACCCGTGACTAAAGCCCTTACGAACTTCTTCAAGAGTTTCAAGAAGATTACCACGAGCACACTGCCCGCGAATACTACTCCTAAGAATACCAGCGCGTTTAGGTAGGGCATGGGGTTTCTAAGGAGTACCTCAAAATCCTGACCGTTCGTCGGTTCTTCAAAGGGTGTTAGCAGCAACATCAGCGGCTCTACACTTGAGAGCATTATTAAGGCCAAGAAGAGCCATGCCATAGATAGGCTGACGATAATCGGCACAAGCATCCTTACACGGCGCACAGGTTTGTCAGACATGCTGCCCATCTTCTCTTAGTGACGAATGTTTCCTCACTTATACGTTTATGGGAAAGTTTAAAGCAAAGGTCGTCTTTCTTAGCTACATGGTTGAAGAAAAGGATGCTCTATCTGACGAGGACATCAAGAGAATACTATCTGACCATAAAGTCGTGGCCGTGGTCGGCATGAGCAGAGATCCGACGAAGCCGGGCCACTTTGTCCCAAAGTTCCTTATGAGGCACGGTTATAAGATAATACCCGTGAACCCTACCGCAAACGAGATTAACATCGGAAATCAGACGCTAAAGTCGTACAAGAATCTCCTCGAGATTCAAGAGGACGTTGATATAGTCAACGTTTTCAGGCGCTCCGAGGACGTACCACAGATAGTTGAGGATGCTATAAGAAAGGGCGTTAAGGTCTTCTGGATGCAGGAGGGCATATACAATAAGGAAGCTGCGGAGAAGTTGCGGAAGGCTGGTATACTGGTCATCTGGGATAGGTGCATAATGAAGGAGTATTCGAGATTGTTTAACGTAAAACCTTTTGCTCCCACATCAAAATTGTAAGATTTGTTTAATAGGAGGCGAGCGTGTTGAAGTACAGATTAATGGATTTGCTTGCTTGTCCAATTTGTAAAAAGTTCCCACTCTCACTCTTGGTATTTACTGAGCTAACACTCCAGCCACCAAAGAACATCAGGAAATGCGAACTCTACTGCGCCTACCATCACGGAAACATGTCCGATGTACATAATCCAGACTGTGCATCGTGTTATACGAGGGAGATATCATCCGGCATTCTGATATGCGATGGGTGTGGAAGATGGTATCCTATAGAGGAAGAGATACCAAGGCTTTTGCCCGACGAGCTTAGGAAAGTCAACGAAGAGGTCGCGTTCCTGAAGAAGTGGAAGGATAAGATACCCGAACAGGTTCTGAGAGAAGGTAAGCCATTTTCATTAAAAGAGTAAAGCTTAAGTGATCAAAGTGAAGGAACTCGGGCAACTTGATGTTGACTGCACCGTTGGATACTATGAACTCTTAAAGAGATTTTCTCAGGTAGGTATGGTCGCAAGGGAGCTGGGTAGGGCATTCTCGATAATGGTAAGCATGTTTTTGGACAACGATTGTCATAGACTCCTTGGGATAGCTGGCGCTGCAGTAGCATCTGGCCTAAGGCCTCTCATAACCAAGCTGATAAAGTTGGGCTTTGTCAACACAGTAGTAACGACCGGGGCAAACATAACGCATGACATCATAGAGGCGATAGGAGGTAAGCACTTCGTGCTTGAACATGATGAGATAGATGACGTTAAGCTAGCGAAGAAGGGGATATACAGAATATACAATATAGGCATCATGGGAGAATCCTATAACATGTTAGAAAAGTTCGTAGATGAAGCGTTTGAAACTGTGAGCGGCATCTTCTCCAGCCCTGATATAGTTAAAATGCTGGCTTCGAAGATTAAGGACGAGGGTTCCTTCATCAAAGCCTCCTATGACTGTGGGGTCGAGGTCTTCAGCCCAGCTCTAGCCGACTCTATACTCGGAAGCCAGATAAGGTTCAGGACTGGTGGCAAAGTAAGGTTAGACACCCTCTCAGATGTGAGTAAGTTGGTTGATAGGGTATGGGATTCAAAGCGTACCGGAGCCATTTTCCTCGGTGGTGGCACGCCGAAGCACTTTGCAATGATGGCGGTCAACACGGCAGGAAGACCTCTGAGCTACGCAATTCAGATAACGACGGATAGGGAGGAACATGGCGGGCTTAGCGGTGCAAGGCTGGAGGAGGCCAAGTCTTGGGGGAAGGTTATGGTAGAGGGCATGATCGCAAACGTCTGTTTGGATATGTCCATCGCCTTGCCCCTCCTCGTACTGGCGTTCGAGGAATGGGTGAGGCAAAAGCGTTCCTGAAATACCTCAAACTATATAGGAAAGCTTATTTACCAAAAAGTGTCTTGAATAAACACCCGAGAAAAGGTGAATAGTATGAGTAGCATGGAAGCCGTTGTTCTCGTAGGAAAGAAACCTACGATGAACTATGTGCTCGCTACCACGCTGCCACTCGCTGAAGGTAAAAAGGTGCTGCTGAAGGCAAGGGGACGTGCTATAAGCAAGGCGGTCGACATCGTAGAGGTCGTTAGGAGGAGGTTCGTCCAAAACGCCGTCGTGGAGAAGGTCAACATTGGCACAGAGGAGGGCAGGGTAGGCGCTGACGGCAAGCCGAGGAACGTCAGCACCATTGAGATACTCGTCAGTGTCCCGGAGCAGCCAGCTAAGAAGGGCAAGTGAGCGCATAGTCCAAAGACATCCCTCAGGAATGCGCCGAGTACTTTTGACACCTCGGCGCGAATCTTTTTATGTTTCTACTTGTTATAAAGTAGTATTGTTATAGATTCTTAGGAGGTTAACGGGTGGGTCAAGTTAGGGAGTCGTCAGACGAGGACATCAGGAATGCGATGAGGCCTAGGATGGCATATTCAAGAAAGGGCGAGAACGGCATAGTGCTCGTCGTGGGTGGAAGCTGGCTCTACCATGGTGCTCCAGCCCTTGCGGCCATGGCCGCTTTTAGGTGCGGCATAGACCTTGCTTACATCGCAGTACCTGAGAAGATAGCGACGGCTATAAGGGCCCTCTCGCCAAACTTCATAGTATTACCCTTGCCAGATTTGAAGCTGACGAAGGGTTCGGCTAGGAGGCTCGAAAAGGTTCTTCCTGAAGTTGATGCCGCGGTAGTCGGTCCAGGACTTGTACCGAAAGATGCGGAGGCTTTGACATTTCTCCTGAAGGAGCTCTTGGATAAAGACATAGCACTTGTGTTAGATGCGGCAGCGCTAATACCAGACGTGCTTGACGTAGTGAAGGAAAAGAAGGTAGTGCTTACGCCGCATGCAGGAGAGTTTAAGAGATTATTCGGCATTGAGCTTCCGAGGGGCGCCGAGGAGCGCACTATCCATGTTAAAAAGAAGGCTTTAGAGTATTCGTTAACAATACTCCTGAAGGGGCCCGTGGACGTTATCTCGGATGGTAAGGAGGTTGTGCTTAACAGGACGGGTACTCCAGCGATGACCGTTGGTGGAACTGGTGACGTGCTGGCCGGGCTCGTGGCAGGCTTCATATCAAAGGGTGCAAAGCCTGTTGAGGCAGCCGTGGCCGCCGCAAGGGTGAACGGTTTAGCTGGCGAAAGGGCTACAGCTAGGCTCGGTTACCACATAGTGGCTAGTGACCTATTAGACGAGATACCGCAGGTACTGAAGGCTTATGATGCTACATCTGAGGACTGATTCAGCATATTAGACAAATTAATCCTCATATGACATTTTACAACCGAGGCCTAAAGGGATTTCTGGAACGATGCTACGAAAAGCAACCCTATCCCTGCTTACGTCCTTAGAATGCCCGACAATTTCATCTCATCCAAGAGTGTCCTGAAGCCCGCGATTAGGTTCTTTGGAGTTGCCGCCTCGCCAACTCGTAACAGCGTAGTAGATACATTCCTCGTAGCAAAGCTGGCTGCCGAGAGAGACCTTACGGCGCTAGCTCCCCAAGATAAGAACGCTGAAGCTACCGCAAAGTAAAGATACTCCTGCGTCGGCTCACGAATTGGTTCTAGAAGCCAATTGGCCTTTGTAAGAGTTCCATCCGAGATGCCGTCAACTTCTGCCATTATGCCTACGGGTATGCTGAGCCTTCTGCTCAAGTCTTTTGTGGCCTCTATCGCTGATTTTATATTTTTGAACGCATCTGGAACATACATACCAAAAGACGCTACATCCTCTGATGAAAGGGCCAAAATAGTCTTGAGACGTCTCCTGGCGAAGGTTGCAAGCTCGTACGAGCACGTGAATGCTCTAATATCGATGTCCGCATCGATTGTCTTCGCTAGAGCTTCTTTTCCAGTCTGTCCCTCAAAAAAGATGGTCGAGAACATTCCAAGAGAATTCACGAATTCCCTCATATTCGCATGTCTTACGTTAGGCTTGGGAAGCTCACAGGGTACGGCTCGGCTCAAGACCATAACCTCTTTACACAGCAGACTACATACATGCAGCAAAATCATGTTCTCATCTGATAATATGTCGAGCGCTATGCCAAGCTTTCCTCCGTCCTTGTCCACGTAAGCTGCTGCAGCCCTCATGTCACCGGGCCCAGCGATAAGCTCGGCCTCTGGCGGAATGCCTATCGATGAGACTATCAGGTTTCCTGATAACGCCTTACCCTGCTCTGTCAAGAGACCTGGCTTCGCCTTATGAAAAGTTATCGTCGCGTCTGCCTTAACTGCAGCGCCCGCAACGGCACCTGTGTCCGGGTCGAGACCAGAGGGGACGTCTATCGCCACAACGTACTTGCCTAACGTGTTAATTTGTTTTATTGCCGTAAGCCAGGGCTCTCTGATTTCTCCTTTGATGCCCGTTCCGAATATGCCGTCAATAATCGCGTCCGAATCCTTTATTCTATCAGCTAAAGACCCTAAGGTTGCAGCATCTTTTGTCATAACGATGTTTACAGTTGCTTTCATGGAGCTGAGTGCTACGAAATTCCTGCTTGCCTCCTCAGTCTTTATCTTATCTGGACTACCCAGAAGTATGATGAGGACTTGGCATCCATAAGCCGCCAGATGTCTCGCGGCAACCATCCCATCCCCACCGTTGTTACCGGTTCCACAGAAAACAACCACGAACTTGTCTCTCGGGTCTTTGAAATGCTCTTTTAGATGGTCGGCGACGGCCCTGCCGGCATTCTCCATCAGAAGAATTCTCGGTATACCGAGGTACTCGCTGTTCTCGTCAGCAACCATCATCTCTTCTGAGGTTATGGTCTCCATGTCCAACATGACGTCGTTTAAGCCATCCTTAAGTGTTTCCTTTTTTAGATAGACCAATCAACCTTGGAAGCTCGGCTAAGACGCCTCTCCATCCTTTTTGTCTGAAAGTTGTTACGAGGCCCTGCCAATCCATTCTAAATAGAACGATGGAAAAGAACACCATAACTGCCACGGCAACCAAAACCGATAACATGCTCATAGACTCGCCAACGAACATATCCATTAACTCTTTGTAATATCTGCCAAGATATGCGACGAATATGGCAAGGACCACTTTACCAGCGCAGTTTGCGAGCATGAATTTCAAAAAACCATAACCTATGATGCCCATAGGTATGTATATGACGTCGTCGGGCAGTGGTGTTAACGCGAAGAGGAAGACGGCAACCGCACCATACTTGTCAATCATGGATTTGAAAAACTCAAGCCTATTCTTGCTATCTTGCGACATGAACCTCCTCCAAAAACGCCCTACCATATAGGAGGTAACTTTGCCTAAGGAGCCGCCCAGCCCTGACAGTACACCTATGAGGAGTGGGTCAAGCTTCATGCTCAATAACACTATCGGAAAGAGGTATGGCAAAGGTAAAAAAGGTATGAGGCTTCCTAAGAAGGATATGATGAAAGAACCAAAATAACCGTACGAGACAAAAAGATCAATAAGCCCGTAGAAGCTCTCTAAAATGTTCAAACCAAACCTATCCCTTCGAGAGTTCGTCGATTTTTGTCTTGATTGCTTCCTGCGCCATCTTGACAAGCTCCTTTAGCTTCTCTTCCGTCTTAGCCTCAGCGGTCATCTTTATCTGGGGCATGGTGTTTGACGGCCTGATAAGAACCCAGCCATCCTCAGAAGTTGCCTTCACACCATCTATCGTGCTGATGGTGAAACCTTTAGATTCAAAGAAACCTATAAGATCCTCCACGACCTTAAATTTATACTCGTCTGGACAATCGAACGACGTTATAGGTACGGATGGGAGTCTTGGGAATCGGTCGACAATCTCAGACAGTCTAACTTCACTCCTTGAGATTATTTCCGCCATTTTGCCGATTGCGAATATTGCATCGTCGAAACCATAGACTTCTGAGAAGTATATGTGGTTGCTCTTCTCACCACCGATGAGTGCACCGGACTCTCTGACCTTTCTCATCACAAAAGCCCTGCCAACCCTACTCTCGATAGGCTCGCAACCGACCTCCTCTATGACCTTCTTTAGGAAGGACGAAGAGCTGACATCGTAAACTACTTTACCCTTTCTTTCCAAATTGCTAACGAAGACAGCGAGTGCCACATCTCCCGGCAGTATTCTCCCTAAGTCGTCAACGAATACTGCCCTGTCGGCATCACCGTCCAAACCTACACCGAAATCAGCTTTGGAACTGACAACCAGCTGTGAAAGAGGTTGCAGGTTTTCTTCCGTCGGCTCAGGCAGGTGTCCTGGAAAGCGTCCGTCTGGTACGTCGTTTATAGCGACTATGTCACAGCCTATCTTGGATAGGAATCTTGGGACGAAGTTGCATCCAGCACCATTCGAAAGGTCGAGCGCTACTCTTACATTTCGCTCCAGCTTAAACCTCCCCAATAGGAAGTTCTCATAAATCGAGAGAACGTCGACCTTCTTCAAACACCCCTTCTTTTCTACGAGCTTGAATTCACGTCTTAGCGCCATGTCCTTTACTTTTTCCATACCAAAGCCTTCCGACACAGTATCGCCAGTTTTTAGGATAAGCTTGAAGCCATTCCACTCCGGCGGGTTATGTGAGGCTGTCACTTGGAAGCCTCCGTCCATCTTTAATGCCAGTATTCCAAAATAGGCCGCCGGTGTTGGTATAATGCCTGCCTCGTAAACGTTGCACCCGGTATCCCTCATACCTTCGGCGAAGGCCTTACATAACGTTTCGCCGCTAAGCCTAACATCCCTACCAGCGATGACGTCACCCTCATTGCCGACGTATGTTCCGAAGACTCTCCCTAACAGTATCGCAACATCTTCATTTATATCTTTGCTAAAAACTCCTCTTACGTCATATGCCCTGAATATGTTCGGGTCGACCATATCTATCTTCAATTGCTTTGCCTGTTGAAATACGTTACTCTCTACCGAGTCCGGTAAAGCGCACACCCGAAGACTTGACGAAGTATTTCTTGTTCAGGAAGAGAAGTAAAGCGGTAAGCTCCTCGACAAACCTCGAGTTGCTTAGAGGTCCACCGTCAAGAGCCCTCACACCGTCTATCTTCTGCGCCAGCTGCATAACCAACTGCTTTGCATCCTCATGGTCACTGCAGACAATAACGTCGCACTCGACCGATTTTTTAAGGTCGCTTAGGGCTTCAGCTGAAACGTTGTGAAAAGCCGCTACAACTTTCGAGTCCTTTAACCTTTCAGCAACAAGCTCCGCAACGGACCCTGACCAGAGACGAATAGGTCTTAATGTGCCACCTATTTCTGCCTCGAGCGGAACCACTGGTGATACCACAACTTTTCCCTTCACGTTGTTTGCAATGGCTTTGAGCGTCGGTATCAGACCTGTGAGTGGGACTGTAAGGAATACGGCATCCGCTACTTTGGCCGCGTCCTCGTTTAACAGCCCCTCAACTTTTACATTGTTGCCTAACTCGGTTCTGACGTTCTTTGCGGCCTCTAAAGCCCTTTCCATACTCCTAGAACCAATGACCACATCCATGCCCGCTTTGCAGAATCTCAGGGCAAGGCCGAACCCTTGGTCACCCGTACCTCCCAAAAGCGCTATCTTCATCTCACGACATCGTTCAATAACCTCTTTCGTACTTATCTAAAAACATAGCGGTGCTAGTATTCTAACGACTCAACCAAGCTGAGCGTCTCGGCAACCGCATCCTCCAGCCCGAGTTTATCCCAAACCTCTTGGACTATCTCAGGCTTTGAGGAAGTCTCCGGATGTTTGGCAATTATCGAGCAGCAATCTTTGTATTCTTTTAGGGATAACTCATACGTGCCGATCTGCTTAGCCAACCTTACTATCTCTTCCTTGTCATAGGTTAGGAGAGGCCTGTAAACAGGTACACCCAAGCCTTTCTGAGCAGACCAGATGTTCCGAAGCGTCTGCGATGCAACCTGCCCTATGCTATCGCCCGTCACTATGCCCAAGTAGCCCTCACGTTTTGCTAACGACTCTGCAGCCTTCAGCATGAATTTTCTGAATAAAACCAACTCGAGCCTTTCAGGCGCTTTCAAAGCTCTCTCTAAGAATTTGTAGAATGGTACAACAAAAAGTTTGGAACCTTTGCAAAAGGAGGACAGATGCCTAAAAATCTCGACCACCTTAGAATTCTGCAACTCCTGCATGCTCCTCAGCGCGTGTAGATGGAGGAAGTCAACATGGCACCCCCTCTTCATCATCAGCCAAGCCGCAACCGGTGAATCTAACCCTCCCGATAGAAGGTTCAAGACCTTTCCGCTTACACCGACAGGTAAACCTCCGAGTCCTTTTATCTTCTCAAAATATAAGTAAGCCTTTCCGCCAGCAAGTTCTATGAACACCGTAATGTCCGGGTTTTCAAGGTCAACACTCATGCTCGTGTTTTCGACTATTTTTGCGCCGACTATCCTATTGACTTCGAGAGATGTGTACGGAAAGTTCTTATCTGCCCTTTTTGTCTGAATCATGAAACTTTTTGCCTTTATACCATACTCAGTAAGTCTTTTGAGGATGTCCTTAACCATAGTATCGATATCCTGTTCACTCTCGTATGCCAGCGCAAACCATGCTATCCCGAATACCCTTCCTAAAGCCTGTCTTATTTCTTCCGAATCTACACCCGGCTCCAGCCTAGCTAACACCCTTCCTCTTAGACGTAAAACATCACTCACCCTGTTTTCCAACGACCATTTTATATTTTTGACTAACGCGTTCTCGAAGGTAGGTCTGTTGGCACCTTTTGTCCCTATCTCACCGTAATGTATTAAAGCGACATCGTACAAGCTCTGGAGAGGGGTATTATACCGCGGTTATTAAGCCTAACTTAGAACGTCCTCAAGTTTTCCGAATAAACAGTACGCACTGGCACCTGTAACGCTAACCTTAAGGAACTTACCGAGTAAATCATGCTTCGCGTCCAGCACTATCGGTTTATAAGAGGTGTTTCTGCATACCATCTCGCCGTATTTTCCTACTTCATCAACCAAAGCCAAACCATACCAGCCAATCCATTTCTCGTTAACTTTCGTTGAAAGCTCCTTGCAGAATTCTGTCATAACTTTGCTTCTTTCGTTAACAATTCTCGAAGGAAGTCGGGGAATTCTATTCGCTGGTGTTCCAGGCCTAGGATAGAACTTGGATATGTTAACTATGTCTGGCTTTATTTCTTCAAGCATCTTTATACTCATCTCGAAGTCTTCCTCAGTCTCAGTCGGGTACCCAACAATCACGTCTGTCACCAGCGTAAGCTCTGGAATTGATGCCCTGAACCTCTCCACTACACTCTTGAAAAGTTGGGGCGCATACCCTCTGCCCATGTCTTTTAGAACCTTAGCAGAGCCGGATTGCAACGGTAGATGAAGGAACTTGAAGACCTTTGGGCTTGAGTAGGAGGCAACCAACCTGTCCAGTATGGGACCTAAGTATATTGGGTTCATCATGCCCACCCTGACGAAAAACTTACCCTTCAACCTTGTTACCTCGTCTATCAACTCGGGCAGCATGTTCCTTCCAAGGTCAAGACCGTAGCTGCCCATGTCTTGGCTCGTTAACCATATTTCTCGGCAACCGTCCTCAAGCAGCCTCCGAGCCTCATTCACTACCTCGCTTATCGGATAGCTAAAGAACGGCCCCCTTGCCCTCGGAACGATACAGAAAGCGCACCTTGCCCATCTACAACCCTCGGACACAGGCACTATCCCCACAACCTTATTCTTTCTGTGTCTTTGGAGACCTAGCTTACTATTGGTACTCAGAGATGCATGGCTACATTCTAAGCCCATGCGGCTACCGACGACTTCGACCACTTTGCAAACATCTCGTGGACCGATAAAAATTGCAGAGGGTGCGACCCTTCTTATCGCTTCCTGTTCCGCCGTGACCATGCACCCTGCTACGAGAAGGGTTTTTCCGCTTTCGTGAAGCCTCCTTGCTCTTTCCAGCATTCTGTCCGAGGTGGGCTTCTTCACAGCACAAGTAACGAGTACGTTTAAGTCCGCTTCCTCAGGACAGCTGACGATGCCAAAACCCATTCTCTCCAGCAGACCCAGAATTACTTCACCGTCGGCTTGGTTAGCAGCACATCCGTAGACTTCTGCGTAGACCTTTGGTACCATTTGGTCAATCCATGCTTACTCATGCGCATAATAAAAACTTAAAAAGGCCTTTTCAAAACTGAAAATTATGATATTCAGTTTTGATATAACAGAACTTATTTTTGAACTCCGTGTACCCTACGCAAAGTTTGGCATTGGCACACTCTACGAGCTGGGCTACGACCTCTCCAAGTTAAAGCTGAAAAGGACCTTAATCGTGACGGACGAATATATAAGCAAAAAGACAGATTATATCGACCGCGCCGTTTCATCATTCAAACAAAACGGCATCGAGGCTGATGTTTGGGACGGTGTTGAGCCTGAGCCCTCAGATACGTCGATACAGGAAGGTATAGAGTTTGCCAAGAAAGAGATGTATGATAGCTTCGTAGCTATCGGTGGTGGTAGCTCTATAGACACTGCTAAGCTAATCGACCTTTACACCACATATCCTGCTGAGCTGACTGACTACTTTGCACCACCTATTGGTAAAGGGCTGAAAATTCCAGGCCCCATAAAATTCCTAGCAGCCGTGCCTACGACGTCGGGTACAGGTAGCGAAACTACGGGAACAGCCGTAGTAACTTTCATGGCCAAAAAATCGAAGTTTGGTATAACGCATGAATACCTAATACCTAAGATAGCGGTTCTAGACCCCATCCTGACAACCTCTATGCCGCCAGGACTAACGGCTAGCACGGGTGTGGATGCGCTTATGCACGCAGTAGAGGCATATTTGGCAAGACCGTATAACACGAGAGAGAGGCCGCAATCGCCTTTAACCAGACCTGCCTATCAAGGCTCTATGCCCATAACTGACTTCTTTGCTGAGAAAGCAATTCTATTGATCGGGGAGTACCTCCCGAAGGCCTATGCAAACGGTCTTAATATAGAGGCAAGGTCCAACATGCATCTTGCCGCCTTTATAGCTGGCGTCGCTTTTGGCAACGCTGGCGTACACTTAGCCCATGCCCTTGCCTTATCTCTTTCCACGATTGCCATGGAGAGAGGTATAAAACTGCCGCATGGTGTGGCAGCTGGAGTTTTTGGGCCGGGTCTGCTGAAGACCTTAGAGCCTTTCTATCCAGAAAAGTGTTCCATCATAGCAAACTACTTGAGCGGGGGAGCCCTTCCGCATGCTCATGAGGCCATGGCGGAGTTTATTAAAACTTTGGGTCTTCCAAGAGGCCTTCATGACCTAGGCATAACGGAAAGAGATCTTGATGCTTTAGTCGAGGGCGCGCTTACGAATAAGCGACTTCTGTCGCTAAGCCCCATAACCCCTACCAGGGATGTTTTGAAGAAGATAGCGGCTGAAAATTTACAATATTGACAAATTAAAAGTTAAAATACAGGCATCTATTTTTAATAAGGTTGTGTGATCATTTATGCCAGAAAAAATAAAGATGGCTGGAACATGGCCTGGTAAGGTTGAAATTGTTGAACATGCGCTACCAACCCTCAAGGACAACCAGATGCTAGTCAGGGTTGAGCTATCTGGCATCTGCGGAACGGATGCCCATGTTTTCGAGAAAGGTTTTGGACCGCATAGGATATCCGGTAAGGTCGGCTATCCGCTATACCTCGGACATGAGTACGTAGGCGTGATAGAGAAAAAGGGTAAAGAGGCCGATAAGAACATGTTTTTCCACACTGAGTTGCCACAAGAGGGTGACAGGATCTGGTGGGGCGTAGACCACTACTGCTACGTATGTGATTGGGAGACTATGTATGGATGGCAGCAGTGGTGTCTCGGTGCGTTCTTCTACGGATTTGACGAGGTTCCATTCCACGGCGCATGGAGCCGTTACGTCATTATCGAGCCTGGTACCCATATTTGGAAACTCGGAAAGCAGATAACACCAGAAAAGGGTGTCGTCGTAGAGCCCTACATCGTAGGCCTGAGGGCTGTTGACAAAGTGCTGACGCTGCTCTCTATCTCCGAGAAGGAGGCCAACCCCGATACCGACCTATTTGTGATATACGGTGCGGGCACTATTGGAAACGCCGCGCTTGTTGCCCTCAAGACCTCAGCCCCAGACTCCACTGCGATCGTAATCGACCCGAATAAGCATAGGCTGGATATGGCTAAGAAACTAGGTGCTGACTATGTCCTTAACATTAAGGAGACTACGAGAGAAGAGAGGATAAAGTTCATCAAAGAGATTGCGACGAGTGTGGACAGACCCAGGCTCGGTGATAGATGGGGTGTAGACGCTGTAATTGATTGTACTGGAAAGAATGCCGACGTGGTTATTCCAGAGGCTATCGAAATCTTAAGACCCATGGGTGTACTGGATGAAGTCGGTGCATTTACTGCCTTCACGGCCGGCAAGTTCACCATCGATCCTCACGAGATCTGTGCTAGAGAGCTTTTCTTCGTAGGAAGCTGGGCATACCCACTATCGACTTGTGACAAAGCCATCAAACAAGTCAACAAAGGACTTTTCGAGAAAATGCCTTACCATCAAATAATTACTCACAGACGTAGACTATTGGCTGAAGAGATAACCGACGGCATCAAGTCTTGCCTTGCAGGCGTCGGCATAAAGCATATAATAGACCCGTGGAAAGAGTAAAAACAATCTTTATCCTTTTTTATTTTCTTTTCCAAGGGAGCTTATAAGATGTTGCCATATGATAGAGTAATGGAGGTATTTAGGGGAGGCTCACCAGATAGGATTCCTTGCGTAAACTTTGCCAATATTATAACAAAGGAATTTTTGACCACCTATAACGTAAACTGGATCGATATCTATCGAGATCCGGAAAAAATGGCTAGCGTGGCATCAGCAGCTCACAGGCTCTGTGGTATTGATAACATAAGCCTTCCATTCGACCAATCGATTGAAGCGGAGTTATTAGGTATAAGATTCGACTACCGTGCCGATGGTTCACCTACGCCTGTGAGTTTCCTATCAGAAGAACAGTACTTCGAGATAGCGGTACCACATTCTCTAGCAGACAAGGGAAGGATGCCAGTTATCCAAAAGGCCATCGAGAGGCTTAAGGAAGAGTATGGAGGTAAAGTACCAGTTAACGTGGTCATTAGTCCGCCTATGACCACGGTCGCAGGATACCTTCTGGGACCATCGGCGACAAACCTCATGATGAGGAGGTTTCCTGGCGCAGTCAAAGGTATGTTAGAGGAGACGTTCAGGCTTCATCTTGAACTGGTTAATCTTTATGAGGAATGGGGTGCTGACATAATAACGCTCCATGACCCAAAAGGTTCGCCGGATGTCCTAAACCCGGGCTTTTTTGATTCGCTTGTATCATCGTATCACAAATCGCTGATCGAGGAGACTAGGTTGCCAACCGTCGTGAACGTATGCGGGAATATAATCCAAGTTTTAGACAAAATAGCCAGCTGCAACCCTTCAGCCATTGTGTTTGACTATAAAACCCCAGTAAAATCCGTAGTGAAAACCTTAACGGATGTGAACAGAAAAATTCCAGTCGCCGGCAACCTATCACCGTTTTGGGACATATATTTAGCAGATGATAAAAGGATGGAGGAGAGGGTAGTCGAGGTTATTAATGGGGGCGTAGATTTTGTCTCTCCGGGTTGCGACTTATGGATAGCGACTCCGATGGAGAAGCTAAGAGGCCTCGTAAGGCTGGTTGAGAGGTACGGAAAAATCAAATGAATGTTTCATAAAAACTAACTAATAGTTAATATTTTAGCAATTTTAATTGAGCCCAAGGCTGGAACGGTGAAGCCGATTGCGAAGTAACTCCGAGGTGCTACTACTCTCCGAGGGAGACGTTATTTCAACCGGCTTAACGATGCCTCAATGCATGGAGCTTGTCGAAGGGGTGCTGAGAGCTCGTGCTAACGGGCAGACCCTCTCCCCGCCCAAGGTCTTCTTGGATATGCGGTCAAATAGTGAGCATCAATGCGATGCAGATGCCATGCCAGCTTACGTCAAGTATATCGATATGTGTGGCGTAAAATGGATAGGCGCAAACTGGGAAAACAGGTATAAAAGGGGGTTGCCAAACGTTATCGGAATAGTGATCTTAAACGACCCAGAAAGCTTTGCGCCGTTGGCCATTATATCTGCGAATTGGCTGACCGCCATGAGGACAGGGGCTGCCACTGGTTTGGCTGTAAGGGAGTTAGCTAGAAAGGGTTCTAAAAGCCTTTCAATGATCGGAACGGGATATGAGACTAAATTTCAGCTGATGGCCATAAATGAGGTTTTAAAGCTGGACGAAGTTAAGGTATTCGACATAGACAAGAATGTAATGGAATCATTTCTCAGAGACGTCAACCACATGTTTTATATGATGCAAATAACCCTATGCAAAAACGTTAGGGAAGCGGTTGAAGGTACGGATTTAGTTGTAACAGCCACATCTTCCCGCATACCCGTTTTGGGCGAAGAATTTTTACCCGATACAGCAAACCTAATCTGCTCAATCGGTACTTACAACGAGCTTGGAGATAAGTGCATAGGATGGGCCGATAAAATAGTGGTCGATACCCGGGAACAGTCAAAATCAGAAGGCGCACTGGCAGATTGGTTTGCGAGGAGACTTATATCCAATGGAGACATCTACGCTGAACTGGGCGAAATACTAGTAGGAAGGAAGATGGGCAGAACATCGGATGAGGAAAAAATATTGTGCGTGTTGACGGGGCTTGGATGCGAGGACGTAGTCGTCGCTAATACGGTTTACAAACTGGCAAAAGAAAAAGGATTAGGTAAGACGTTCAAGTTTTTTTGAGCTATAATGAGGGGCTCATTGAACTAGTTGTTAAGTCTACGATGTCCGCATAGCTCGCCTTAAGTTTGAGGTTTTTTATGCCTTTTTTTATCATAAGGGCGCAAACAGGACAGCATGAAGACATTATGTCTGGGTTTCCGGTATTAAGTTCTGATACACGGTTTATCGATGCTCTGGTTGCTACGTCCCTATAAATAAGTTCAACACCTCCTCCTCCACAGCACTTTGTTTCACGCTTATTATTTGGAGGCTCTATGAGTTCCAAGTTCTCTATCGCCTTTAGCACAACTCTTGGTTCCTCTATCACATCCATGAATCTTGCAAGATAGCAGGGGTCATGAAAAACGACTTTGGTAGGTTCGGGAAGTCGAAGATTGATGCCGTTGTTTTTTATAGCTTCGGCGATAACCTCAACTACATGTTTAACTTCGATGTCCCAACCATCGACATAGGACGGGTATTCGTCCTTCAAGACGCCGCCGCATATAGGATTGTGTACTATTAACCTTCTGATATTTTTTTCTTTGAAAATTTTATGGACTTTTTTGGCGTGTTCAGCGAATTCATCGAGTAAACCATAAGTGTGAAGAGCTGCACCGCAACATGGCTCATCGTTTCCCATGTAAGAGAAATTAACGTTTAGCATTTTCAGTAGCTTTGCCGTATTGACCAAGCTGTTTCTATACAATTTATGTTTTCCTTCAAGGAGAATGTCGAGGAATTTGGTGACACCTAAAATTTGGATGCGCGAGCTTAAAGACATCATGGTGTTTTCGGCCCATCCAAACGTCTCAAGCATGTCAACCAAAAGCTCACCGTAAGCCATCGAAGTATCCATACAACTGGCAAATAGAACGGTTTCTGAATTTTTGGGTATACTGAGGTTCTCCGCCCACTTTGCCTTCGTATTTGCCGAGCCGAATATGTCGCCATCTTTAACTCCTTTGACCAGACTATCCGCAACCTTCTTCATAAAGGGATTGAGGGCGTTTGCTTTTATGATCATATTTCTGGCCTGAACGGATATATCCGAGACATCAATGCTCTGCGGACATTTCACTGCGCATGCTCTGCAGACGCCGCACATATAGAACTTCTGGGCCAGCCTGGGCGTTGGTCGTACTGTGCCTTCAAGCAATGATAAGAAAAGCATCTTCCTACCTCTCGGGCCTACCGACTCTTCCATGTTGGAGGCTTCCAAAAACGGACAGACGGAGCGGCAGAATCCACAATGTTCACAAAATTGAATCTTCTTCATCAAGGCGTCAAGATTTTTACCCACACCTACACCCCCATCTTGTCAGGGTTCATTATGTTATTCGGGTCCAGCAGTCTCTTTATCGCCCTCATGAGCTCCATAGCAACGGGGCCAACCTCCTCTGCCAATAGCTCGGCCTTGTCGATTCCTATGCCGTGCTCACCGGATATCGTTCCACCAATTTTGATTATGTATCTACACATTTCGTCGTGGGCCCTCTTAGCTTTCGCACTCTCCTCTGGGTCGTTTAGGTTCACGGAAAAGATGGCGTGTACATTACCGTCACCGGCATGCGAAACTATGGCCACGGGTATGCCATACCTCTCGCAGATTCCTCTGATTGCCCTAAACGCCTCCGGTAGCTTGCTTATGGGTAC
>JALNLA010000004.1 GCA_023267975.1 Candidatus Terraquivivens ruidianensis | reverse complement strand
AGATGATGGTACCTCAGGGGTTTGATTTGCATGCCCGCATACGTGTTTAGCGTGCTAATAGATGACTCGTTGGAGGCAGTCGTCAAGGTATTCTTGACCACGAGGCAGGCCCAGGCGAAACTCATCAGCGCAGAGATAAGCGAGTCTGGTGTAGAGAACGTTAAGCTCTTAACGATGTCCGTTTTAGTAAAGCCTGAGAAGGCTGAGTGGCTTAAAAGGAAGCTGTCCAACTTACCGATGGTGCTGGAGGCTAACTACGTAGGGCTGGGTACTACTTTAAAAGAGAATTTGAGCGCAGACGCGTAAGATTTCACGAAACGTTTTTATAATATGAGAGTGTAAGATTTCACCTCGAAGTGTGAGGGTGATACTAGTGCGCCAAATTCTCTAGCAAGGGCGGACAAGCCTTCGCCCAGCATCTACCCTCCAGCACCAAGCTGTTCCTCTCTTTTCTGGAAATTTCTATGGAGCGGTGAAGACGTATGGTAAGGGCAGCCAACGCTCTAGTCAAGGCCATGGAATCCAAGGGCGTAGACGTTGTCTTCGGCATACCTGGCGGCGCTACTTTGCCGTTCTACGACGCGCTATACGACAGTAATGTAAGGACCATACTTATGAGGCATGAGCAACAAGCAGCGCATGCGGCAGACGGATACGCAAGGGTGAAGGGTAGGCCTGGAATCGTCACGGCAACCTCGGGACCAGGTGCCACGAACCTCGTGACCGGCATAGTTAATGCGATGATGGACAGCCAGCCCGTTATAGCGATAACCGGCCAAGTAACGCGTGATTCACTCGGAACAGATGCCTTCCAAGAAACGGACATAACAGGCATACTGCTACCAGTCACAAAATATGCCATAACCGTCAAAGAACCGTCCAAGTTGGCCCAGACGTTCATGGATGCATACCATATTGCGACCGCTGGCAGACCCGGTCCTGTTCTCATCGACGTTCCCAGAGATGTATTCCAGGCAGACGTCGAGCCTTACTGGAAGGATGAACCGAGCCTGATAAAGTATGCGCTAAGCTCTCTGGCAAGACATGTCCATGAACCAGATCCAGAGCTCATATCGAAGGCTGCCGAGATTCTGATGAACGCCGAGAAGCCCGTGATAATAGCTGGCGGAGGTGTGATAATAAGCAACGCCACCAACGAGCTAACAAAGCTGGCCGAGTATTTGATGGCCCCTGTCGTGGTCACGACGCCCGGAATAGGCTCGATGCCCTCGGACCACCCGCTCATGCTGGGCGTCATCGGCATGCATGGCAGGATTGAGGCCAACATGGCGCTGGTGGAATCGGACGCAATCTTGGCAATTGGTATAAGGTTCTCCGATAGGTCTGTTGGAAAGTTTGATGACATCCAAAAGGATAGAAAGATAATCCACGTAGACATAGATGCCAGTGAACTCGGCAAGAATGTCGCACCAACTGTAAGCATAGTCGGCGATGCAAAAAGAACTTTGGCTGAACTTTACGCCTGCATAACGTCGAGGTATACAAGGAAGGATGCAAGACCCTTTGTCCAGAGACTCAAAGCGATAGGTGAGCGGTTCGAGGAGTTCATGAACAACCACGGCGAGCCTAGCAAGATAACTCCTTGGCGTGCGCTTAAGGTGATAAGGGAAGAGCTACCGCAGAATGCGATAGTGACGACGGGCGTAGGCCAACACCAGATGTGGGTCCAGCTTTGCTTTAAGGTCTTCGAGCCTAGGACCTTATTGACAAGCTGCGGCCTCGGAACGATGGGCTTCGGTCTACCCGCAGCGGTCGGTGCAAAGGTTGCAGCTCCAGACAGGACCGTAGCCTGCATTGATGGGGACGGTAGCTTCGCCATGACATGCCAGAGCCTAATAACGATGGCTCAGTACGACATACCCGTCATATGCATAATATTCGACAACAGGACTCTCGGCATGATAAGACAATGGCAGGACCTCTTTTACCAGAAAAGGTACAAGGACGAGTGCCTCGAGATATATCTGAGGAGGCATGCTGGTAGAAGTGTTGACTACGTAAAGCTCGCGGAGTCCATGGGCGTGGAAGGAGCTTTAGCTGAATCCTTAGATGACCTAAGGATGTTGATAAAGAAAGCTGTAAGGTCAGGACAGGCACTGGTCATAGACCTTCCGATAGACAAGGAGGAGAGAGTATTACCAATGGTGCCTCCTGGCAAGTGGCTCAGCCAGATGGTGGTGCCCCAGGGGTTTGAGATCCATGGTTAGGCATGCATTCACCGCATTGATAGATGACTCGTTGGAGGCAGTCGTCAAGGTATTCTTGACCACGAGGCAGGCCCAGGCGAAACTCATCAGCGCAGAGATAAGCGAGTCTGGTGTAGAGGGTGTGAAACTCTTTACGATGATGGTTTCCATGAAGCCTGAGAAGGCTGAGTGGCTCAAGAGAAAGCTATTTAACCTGCCTGTGGTGTTGGAGGTAAATTCTACAATGTTAGGTACGCGTTTGAAGAAAAGTACAGATGTATAGGAGGTGAGAAGTAATGGCAAAAATATACTACGATAATGACATAAGCCTCAAGCCGTTGCTCAGCAAAAAGGTAGCCATCATAGGTTACGGTAGTCAAGGAAGGGCTCAGGCCCTCAACATGAAGGACTCCGGCCTAAACGTCGTAGTCGGCGTCAGGAAAGGGGGCAAATCTTGGAAGACGGTGAAAGATGATGGCCTCGAACCTCTTCCCGTAGAAGAGGCGGCGAGGGAAGGAGACGTAATCCATATGCTGATACCGGACGTCGTGCAGCCTGAGGTTTACAATCAGCTCATAGAGCCGAACCTGAAGCCCGGAAAGGTCTTAGGCTTTTCCCACGGTTACAACATACATTTCAGACAGATAGTGCCACCCAACTACGTGGACGTCGTGCTAGTTGCTCCTAAGGCACCGGGTCCGAGGATGCGCGAGCTCTACCTTGAAGGGAGGGGCGTTCCGGCACTCTTCGCCGTAGGACAGGATTACTCTGGAAACGCGAGGATGATGGCTTTAGCCATGGCTAAGGCGCTAGGTTGCACGAGGGCAGGCGTCCTCGAGACGACGTTCAAGGAGGAGACGGAAACCGACCTGCTGGGAGAGCAGGCGGTCTTGGTCGGCGGCGTCATGGAGCTCGTGAAGAAGGGATACGAGGTACTCGTTGAGGCAGGATACCAGCCAGAGCTTGCTTACTTCGAGGCATGCAACGAGTTAAAGCTGATAGTAGACCTGATATACAGGGGAGGCTTGGTCGGCATGCTAAAGGCAGTCTCGGACACTGCAAAGTTCGGCGGACTGGTCGTAGGTCCCCAGATAGTTGACGAGCGTGTGAAGGAGAATATGAGGGAAGCCCTTAAGAGGATTCAAGACGGCTCCTTCGCGAGGCTTTGGAGCGAGGACCCAAGAAGCAGACTGCTGCTCGAAAGGAAGATGGAGGAAATAATGAACCATCCGATGGAGAAGGTTGGTGAGAGTGTCAGGAAGCTGGCCCAAATATAATCGGCCCCAGATTCAAAGCAGGAAGAGCCTAGAGTACATTGCTAGGCTGAAGAGGGTTAACGACACGAGCAGAGCTGCATAATCCCTAGATCTCATTTTGAGCTCTCTTAACGACGTCCTATTCTTTGTAGCGCCGAAGCACTTCACTTCCATGGCCTCCGCCAATTCATATGCCCTTCTGAGCGCATTCGCGAGCAGTGGTACGAGTATCGGTACAAGCTTCTTTGCCCTCTGTAGAGGCCCGCCCTTGTCCAGCTCGATACCGCGCGACCTCTGCGCGTCCATTATGTCTCTAAGCTCTTGGGCTATTATGGGTGTAAACCTTATCGCCGATATGAAAGCGAACGTGTAGGGGTATGGAATGCGCCAGCTCGTGAGCGTCAGCCCTATCTCTTCTGGCGTCGTCGTCAAAAAGAATATGGAGAACGACGACAGGAATAGTACGAGCCTGTACGCGAGCGTGGCCGAGTGGTAAAGGACCTCCTGTAAGGTTGCATGGGTGCCCGTTGTGATGAAGAATATAGCGTTCAGGCCGAAGACGAGGACAGCTAAGGGTATCGAGCCCTTTATTGTTTTGAGCCAACGCCGCACGACTTTGGCAGCATAAGCCATCGCCGCTTGGACCACCATGAGGGTTACCAGAATCCATGCCTCCGTGTACATCACGACCATGAGGAGCATGAGCATGGATACAAGAAATTTCACCCTCGGGTCCAGCTTATGTATTGCCGTATCACCAGCATAGAACTTAAGCCCTTCTAGTATGCTCAATCTCCATCAGCCTCTTCACTATGCTCCTTACCGCCTCTTCGACCGAGATGACCTTGGCATTAAAGCCTAAGTCTGTCAGCCTCGACATAGTTGCGGCTACCTGCGGCATGAGTATCGAACAACTTCTAAGCAATTCACCGTCCGTCAGGATTGTATCGGCATCCCCATCGGCGACTATCTTTCCCCTCGACATCAGTATAACCCTCGGTCTAAGCTCTGCGACAAATTCCACGTCGTGCGTAGAGATTATGACGGTCCTTCCTTGTAAGCTCAGCTGCTTTATCATTTCCTTAAGTTTCTCCTTTTGCATGCTATCTTGACCGACGGTCGGCTCGTCCATCGCTATGACCTGAGGGTTCCATGCGAGGATTATCGCAAGGGCCAGCCTCTTTTTCTCGCCGCCGCTCAGCAAGAATGGAGACCTCTTCTTGTAAACCTCCAGCTCCATGAACTTAAGGGCCCAGTCTATTCTCTTCTGCACGACGTCTTCGCTAAAGCCTAAGTTTCTTAAGGAGAAGGCAACCTCTTCCTCAACGGTTGGCAAGAAGAACATATCCTCGGCATTTTGGAACACAACGCCGACAATCCTGGACAGTTGTGCCACGCTAAGCGTCCTGGTATCCTTTCCATCCACGTAGACCCTACCACTCGTGGGCTTCAGGAGACCGTTTAGGTGTTTTATGAAGGTAGTCTTACCAGCGCCGTTCTCGCCCATAAGCGCTACCAACTCGCCTTTTCCAACTTCAACGCTAACATCGCTTAGTGCCCTCGCACCTGTCGGGTAAACATAGGTTACGCTATCGAACTTTATCATATAAGAACCCCCTGATGCCTTGCTCGAACTCCTCCGGGCTAAGCGGCATGTCGTTGAATACTCGGAGATGCCTATTCACACCTTTAGCCATGCTGACCACCTTCGGAACTGGTACACCATAAGGCGTAAATTCCTCCGAGACGAAAACTTCCTTGGGTTTTCCATCCTTGATTATACTGCCCTCTTGCATCACGATTACTCTATCCACTTTATCGGCTAGTAGCTCCACCCTATGCTCGGCCACTATGATGCTCGTCCCAAATTCCTTCCTTATACTTGAGATAATATCAACTACCGATTTTGCGGATACTGGGTCTAAGGATGAGGTCGGTTCATCAAACAACATGAGCTTAGGCATGAGTGCGAGAATTGAAGCGATGGCTACCTTTTGCTGCTGGCCTCCGGATAGCTCGAATGGTGACCTCCCCCTCAGTTCTTCTATCCCAACGGCTCTAAGGGCAAAGTCTACCCTACGCTTAATTTCGTCCCTTGGTATGCCCAAGTTCTCGAGCGCGAAAGCGACGTCGTTCTCAACAGTCAGGGAGAAGAGCTGATTCTCGGGGATTTGGAATACCATGCCCACATGTTGGGAGAGCACGTATGTTGGTGTTTTGGTAACGTCCATACCAGCTACCACTACCTTTCCATCCATTTTGCCCGCGTAGAAGTGTGGTATGAGGCCGTTCAGACATCTACAGAGCGTCGACTTACCGCAACCACTGGGTCCAAGAAGTAGCACAAACTCTCCTTCCTTCATAGTAAGGTTTATGTCCTTGACAGCAGGTACTTCAGAGCCGCTGTATGTGAAGGTCAGCCCCTCGACCCTTACTATTTCCATATTCGGTTACACTCGGCTTAACCTCTCACCGAGCGAGCCTTCTAATAAGCTCAAGCATAACTCGATGGCCTTATCCGGTGTTGACTTACAATAAACTCTTGCGGCCGTAGAGTGGCCTCCGCCGTATCCTCCCAACCTCGTACCAACAATCTGAGCCACGTCCCTTCCGAGGTTTACGCCAGTTTTGTTAAAGAAATCCTGCTGGGCCCTCATCGATACCACAGTCCCATCCTTATACTCCCCGGCGACTAAGGATACGTGACAACCGAGCGATAGGAGGGCTCTGGCGACAGGTGTCTGGAAAGAGCTGACCTGGGACGTTGCGATTAACCATTCACCTATTCTGTAAAGGTTCATCCTCATCGCGCCCTTCAGACGTGCTATCCTTTCCGATAGGTCTATGGGAACCTCCATCGACTGGATGCTCTTCGAAGGGTTGACGCCCAATCTTACGAGCTCACAGACCTTGCCCATCGTCTCTTGGTCGGCAAGCGACAGCCTAGCGGTATCGTAGTAGATTCCGAGAAACAGCGCCTCAGCTTCCAACGTATCCAGCTTTACGTCCATAGTCTGCGCCACATCCATCAGGATTTCACAGACCGCCCGGTAGCTTTCGGAAACGAATACTAAGAAGCCCTGCGGATATCCGCCCTGAGGAGGTGCGTGATGGTCTATGACGCACACTTTACCATTAATCCTCATAACCTCTTTCAGATAATCGCCTGCCTGCTCGAGCGAACCCACATCAACCAGAATCACGACATCCGCTTCGCCTATAGCACCGCTACTAAGATCGAGTTTAAGGTACCTCGCCATGGCTCTGACCGGCGCGGACGTCTCGTCTGGTACGTATATATACACCCCAGCGCAACCTACGGTCTCCTCGAGAAGCCTCTTAATGACATAGGCGGCGCCGACAGCGTCAGCATCACCCCCGACATGCGTCACTATCGCAACCCTCTTACCACCTATCGATCTAAGGAAATGGCCAATGCCCTCGATGAGCGCTTTGTCCCTCATCACGATGAAGCCTGCTGGCCAGACATGCTCCTCTGTATATCTTTTTGGACAGACTCTATCTGCACTCTCATCTTAGCATCTTGCTTTTCCAGAACCTTAAGCCTAGTCTCTGTCAGCTCTTTTCTATCCTTTAGCTCCACCGTGAGCTTGTCTTTGCTAACTTTGACGAGTACAGGACCTACTGCCTTGTATACGACGGCACCCTCATCCATCTTGTCGAGTTCTTCGAGCGCGCTATTTATCTCCAGCAACTCTGCCTCAAGCCTCTGCCTCTCTGCCAAGAGGGCGCTCAACGTTTGCTGAAGCTGCTGCAACCTAAGCAGCTGCTGCTGAACGTTTGGTGGTATCTCCTTCGACAACCTATCACCCCATAATAGGCTCCAGTATGCTCCCAAAGTTATTCTTTAGGACCTCCCTATAAACGTGTACCGTTAGTTTTTGCTGAAGGCTAAATCGTAAACGTACGAAGCAACGTCTATCCAGCGTAAAAAGGAATTGATGCCTGCCCTCATGGCAGTTACGTCACTCGCGTAAAAATCCAAATTGAGTACGTCGTCGTTGGAAGCCTCTATACTTACCCTAATCCTTCTCGACGAGACGCTCTCAGCCTCGACCTTTAGTGCGCGGGCGATGACTTCAGACGCCCCTCGTTTCATGGATATGCTGACCCTTACGTGCCTCTCCATGTTACCATTACTTCTTCAAAGCTTGCGGTGCATATGCACCGCCGGTGAAGGTATAACCACACTTCGTGCAGCTCCACACGCCCACGAACTTCCTCTTGACAGCCATCATACCACACTTCGGGCATTCGTAGATTGCCTTTTGCTGCTGCTCTGTATCCAGTAATCTCTTCCTCAGCGTCGCACCGTACCTCGCACCGAACCTTTTGACCGTGTTACCGACCTTCTTGCCCAATCCTTACGGCCTCCATGAATTGCGCCCTTATCTTGCCTATTTGCTCCTCTGCAACATTTATTATACTTTCCATGAGCGATAACGGTATGTGCCCTGGAGAGTTCTTATGCATAGCAACGATGTTAGACGTGCTATCCATACCTATCACAATCGATGTATCTAAGGAGTTCTCCTCAACCGAGCAAGGGTCTACCAGCAACTTGTCCTTAATTATGCCTATCGTTACCGAGAGTGGTATGTCCCTGATGGGTACTTTCATGTACTCGCCTTCGATTCTCTCACCCGTGGCTGAATATTTTGGTATCGTACACGTTGCTAGAGCGGCCATCGCGGACATGACGGACGGGTCGAAATAATTACCATCGTAGTCCAATACATAGATGTCTACATAAAGGATGTAGACCATCTTTCCAGGAACGAGGCAAAGCCTCTCGAGGTCTATCGACTTACCTTCACGTATGCATCTATCCACTACCCTTGCCAGCTCGATGCCTCTCTCATCGGGCGGACCCGGCTCGAAGCTCTTGGATGCAAGCGGTAGCAGCTCGGCGTTCACGGAGAAGATGCCCTCGTTGGGTCTATCGCTGTAGGGCGTACCCAGCTCTACCTTTATCCCCGTGAGTATTCTCGTACCTCCCATAGAAACTAACGCTGAGCCATTTGCTTTTTCCACAACGTTCGTTTGTATCGTTATCTTCCTGAAGTCGTACGGTGATCTCTCGTCTATCCTTTTTCCTTGCTGGAGCAGCTTGTATATCTTATCGTTCATTATCCTTACGGCGAACGACCTTTCCTTAATCGGAAGGAACGACATGAGCTAAACCTCCGTCATGCTGACCCCGTACTTTTTCTTGAGAACCTCGCACTGAGCTTGGTAGATATTCTGGATGCCTATTTGGGCCAGCTCAAGCCCCTTTTTGAGCTCGTCCTTCGTCATCTTTCCGTTTAGCTGGAGTAATACCATCGTGTTTGACCTAGGCGCTATGCCAACGGGCATGTCAGCCTCGCCGTGCTTGTCCTCTATGTCCGACGGGTCCAGGATTATCGTGCCATCTACTTTGCCGACGGCTACCGCTGCTATCAGTTCCCTCATGGGTATACCAGCGTCTGCCAAGGCAAGCGAGGCGGCCGTGAGCCCTGCGGTCCTAGTACCTCCGTCGGCCTGTACCACCTCTATGAATACATCGATAGCAGACCTTGGGAACTCCTCAAGGAAGACAACAGACTCGAGAGCTTCCCTTATGACCTTAGACAGCTCTATCTCCCTTCTCGTCATACCAAGCGTTTTTCTCTCGTCCGTGCTGAAGGACGTCATGTGGTACCTGCAGTTAAGTATCGCCCTATCCGGTACGGCAAGGTGCTTTGGATGGGCTTCCTTAGGCCCATACACAGCCGCAAAGACCTTCGTCTTGCCCAACTCTATGTATGCCGAGCCATCGCTTTTCTCCAACACGCCAACCTCGACCTTTAGGGGTCTTAAGTCTGTTGGGCCCCTTCCGTCCAGCCTCCTGCCGCTTTCATCGATGAGCTTAGGCTTTGCCGCCTGCTCCATGTCCAACTTCACCACTAACCAAACTGCTTACGTATGCTAAGACCTTATCGGTCAAGCCTTGAGAATGGGCCTCCCTTTCTATGAGCCTTATCCCGGATATCGCAGCAAATTCCTTCGTAGGCGAAGGACCGTTTATCACCACGAGCCCATTCGTGCCGACCATTATGTTACAGCCAGTAATCTTCTTGAGCATGTTTATCATGGAACCCCTTTTACCTATCAGCCTAGGTACTTTCGTCGGTGTCACCATCAAAAGCACACCTTCATCTATCTTCCTAAAATGCTCGTCCAATTCTAGGAAAACTCCTCTAAGTCCGCTACTGGCCACTCTTACATAAACTACGTCGCCGATTTTCAGGTTAAGCGACGCAAGCTCTCTTATGTTCTTAATTTTAAGCAGTGCCGTTATGCGGCCTCCGAGGTCGACCTCTATACCTATTGGCTTTAGGTCCGATACTATGCCGATGACCATGTCGCCTTCTACCGGTCTATAGGGTCCCCTAAATGTTATGACATCCACCTTTCCATCCCTTATCGTTGCTGCACCAACGGTGGACGCGTAAACCTTTCCGTCCATGACGTAAGTCCCCTCGCCAGCTCTTTTACTGTCGTCAGACAGAAGCTGACCTGGCAGGACGACTTCCTTTTCGTTGAAGTAAACGGGCACGCACACCACCTACTCTACCGGTCTTGCCTCTGCCCTTCCTGAGCAGATCTTGTTAAGCTTCTCTATCAGGTCGGCCTGAAGACCAACGAGTATCTCGACCTCGCCGACCCAACTACCGTCGCCCTTATACTCTTCCTTTAAAACCTTTCCGGCACTCTTTAAAAGGCCGTATGCTTTACCAACGAACTCACCGGGCACCCTTACGTACATCTTCGTTAAGCCTACCTTCATCGGAAGTATTGGTCTTAGCTTCTCTATAACCTTCGTGGCTTGTTCTTTAGCATCAACAAACGGGTCTATCGATACACCAGCCTGCTCCATCGCCAGCTCAACCCTCTGCGGTGGATGCGGGAGCTTTGTCCTTGGGTCGACGGCATTCCTAGATATGAATTCTATTATTTGTCTCTTTTTCTCCTCTATCAACTTGTGCCTCTGCTCGGACGTTATCTGCAAGGTGCCCTCGGTGAGTATCTTGGCGGCTATGGCAAGCTTATCCTTTGTCTTAAAAACTTTCAGCAGCTGCTCTTCCGATGCCCTTATACCCTTTTTCGCGTCCGTGTATATCTCCTCATAGAGTAAAACCTTCGACATCGGCACTTTCTCGCCCATCTTATACTTGAGTGCGTTATCTGGCTCTACTAGTATCTCGAACGTCTCACCACGTACCAACCTTGCAATCGTATAGGATTCTTTTTGCCTCGTCATTCTAAAAAACCAGCTATTTCAAGCCATGAGCCTTGTACTTTTCTGCCATCTCTTTGATGTATTTCTCAAGCTCCGACAGCGGCATGGGTGTGTACTTCTTTGTGGACGTTGGTATTGTGACGAGTCTAATAGTCCAACCCTCGTCCATCTTCTCGGCTTGGATTATTAAAGATGCAACGGCTAGCTTGATGGATTCTTCCAAGCTTAAGTCGTTTCTGTAGTTTGCCTCTAAGAACTCCTTCACTTTGTCGGCACCTCTCCCTATGGACCATGAAAAGTACTCTAAGACTAAACCACTCGGTTCTGTGTAAAAAACATGCGGGCCAGTCTTATCAACGCCGCCGATCAGCAGGGCGGCACCGAATGGCCTCACGCCAGCGTGCTGCGTGTACATTTGCATGACGTCCCCGATTCTCTTTCCGATCGCCTCAATGGTTGCTGCATCATCGTATGAGAGCCTGAGCATTTGGGCATATATCCTTGCGTTGTCCACCAAGACCCTCGCATCGGAGTTCAGGCCTGCGGCTGCCGCTCCTATATGTTCGTCGATTTGGAAGAGCTTCCACGAGTATTCAGGGTTCTGGAGCTTAGTGTGCATTCTCTCCTCTACTGCCAATACAACGCCATCCTTTGATGCTATGGCGACAACTGTAGAGCCAGACCTTACGGTCTCGAGGGCATACTCTACCTGATACAGCCTTCCTTGTGGTGAGAAGACAGTAATTGCCCTGTCGTAGGCCCCTGCTATCCCTAGCGCTGCCATACTATATCTATCCCCTTATTTCCGAAAAATTGGAAATATCTTGGCATTAATTAAGTATATCTCCTATTAAAAGTTCCTGTTTACAACCCGACGTGCTGTAGGAGGTATCGAGTGTGTCGGCCTCAGTCTTCTTTAGTTAATATCCTAACTTCGCACTTGGCCAGCTTCTTGAACTGCTCGGCGTCCCCCTCGGAGCCGACTATTGTGCCGTAGTGCATAGGTATGGCCAGCCTCGGCATGATGGTGTTCGCGGCCGAAGCTGCCTCCTCTGCCGTCATGACGTACGTTCCGCTGACAGGAACCAGAAAAACGTCCACCTTCAGCTCCTTCATCTCCGGAATGAAGTCCGAATCGCCTGCGTGGTATACGTTTATGCCCTTCAAAGTTACTACATAACCAACGCCGCCCGCGTCCTTCGGATGGAACGGCCTTCCAGGCTCTCTAAACTTCGTTATGTTATACGCAGGTACGGCTCTTATTTTTATGCCATCAACCTCTAACTCGTCACCGGGTCTCACGTACTTTATCTCCTTAACCCTCACCCTTCCCAACTGGTTTGCGCAGGGCCTCGCAGCCACTATCGTACATTCCTTAGAAGATATCTTGTTGATGTCATCGATGCTGAGATGGTCGAAGTGCTCATGCGTTACTAAGATTATATCTGCCGTCTCCTTCCCTTTTATCTTGTAGGGGTCTATGTAGATTGTTTTATCGTCCTTTAACCTGAACGCATCATGACCAAGCCAGCTTATCTTAACGCCCCCAAACTCTGTTGGCACGTTATACCGACCCTATATATATTCTGAAGCTTATGCTTAAAAAAGTTACTCTGTAGCGTTAAGCCTCTCTATGAAGGCAAGTATCGCCGTGTAGTCAAGGTCACTATACCGCCTCCCCGCTGCCCTATAAATTTGCTCAGCCAGCGATGCGAAGGGTAGGGCGGTGGAGAGCTCCCTAGCCGTCTCGTTTATGAGCTTCAGGTCTTTCAGCATCATCTCGAGCGCAAAAGTCTTTTCGAACATACCCTGCACCATCTTTGGCCCTTTCCTCTCGCTTAACCCTGTCTTGTAGTCGGTCGAGTTGAGGACTTCTATGAAGGTACTCGGGTCTATACCCGAAGCTTTAGCCAGTACGACGCCCTCCGAGACTGCTATTGCGGTCAGGGCTACCTGTAAGTTTAAGGCGAGCTTCAGGGCATTCGCTTTTCCCTGCCCGCCTACGTAGAATGTCTTGGACGCGACGTCATCCAGCACATCCTTGACACGCTCATAGTGTTGCTTGCTGCCGCTAACCAAGACAACGAGTAGACCACGCTCCGCCAGCGGAGGTCCACCCATCACCGGTGTGTCCAGCATGACCATGCCCTCTCCCTCAAGCCTGCCAGATATCTTGACTGCCTCCGACGGGCTTATTGTGCTCACGTTCGATACCACAATACCCTTCCGAGCACCGTAGGCTATACCTTCTTCACCGAACATTACGCCTTCGAGCGCTGTGGCATCCCTTACTATCGTCATGACGACGTCCGAGTTCTCTGCTACCTGCCTCGGCGTTTCCGCAACCTTTACACCTATTGATGCTAGCTCCTCGACCTTGCTCTTAGTCCTGTTAAACCCTATGACGCTGTATCCTTTGCTGATTAGTCTCTTAGCAATTGCGCTTCCCATTAACCCAGTTCCTACTATGCCTACCCTACGCATACTGTTCTACTAAAAGAAATCTAACTAGCCCTTTATCTTTACCTTCCAGAGTATTCACCTAAATGTTGACTCCTGCCTCTCACATCGCTCTTTGCGTAGGGTGAGGGTTAAGCCCAAACCACCGGCTACGAGGAGCGAAGAATACAGCACGGAAAGAACGAGCGTCTCATACCACTGAATGTATTGTAGGAACACGAGCAAGGTCGGTAGACCTACGGCACCGACGAATATCATGAGCAGGTATAAGAGTGACATACCTTTCCGCATGGGGTGGCGCTCAACGGTATGCCGTATAAACTTTTACCAAAAACTACTCTTAAAGCTTTAGGGTTAGTCTTCTTTTTTCTTGACCGTAGCCTCTTATGTACGCCTCCCTCAGCCTCTTCACTTCGTTGACATCGAGAGGCATCGCATACCCTAGCGAACTCGCCAGAACGAAAGTCCTTGCCTCATCCTCTACCAGCAAAGCCGTCTGGAATGCATCCTCCAAGGAATCGCCGACTACAACGACACCGTGATTCCTTACCAGAACTGCCTTCCCATCACCTAAAGTCCTGATGACCTCCTCCGCAAACTCCCATGTGCCAGATGTGATGTAGCGTGTAACGGGCACTTTATGACCTACCGCAGACGCAAACTCTGACGTTAACACTGGTATTTCCTGTCCAGCAACAGCCAAGGCCGTTGCGTAATATGAATGCGTATGTATGACTGCGCTCACGTCTTCCCTCGTTTTGTAAATCAAACTATGCATGGGCACTTCTGAAGAAGGCCTCCACTTCCCTCTTAGGATGTTGCCCTGTAAATCCATCAGGAGCATGTCACTCGGTCTAAGCGCCGTCTTCTCGAAACCGCTCGGTGTTATAAGCATCCTGTCTTTGCCAAGCCTTGCGCTTATGTTACCCCAAGTCCCAGATAGGAGCCTGTACTCGAAAGCCTTCTTCCCTACGGCTACTATCTTCCTCTTAAGTTCTTGTTCTGACATTCTTGCGATTGCCTCGTCCTAAGTGAACGTAATAAACATTTTTCCTTTGTCATTTTAGTAATGCACGTAGGCGCTGGCTGACACTACGAAGAAAAGGCCCGAACCACCTAGGCAGAAAAATATTGGCCAACAGTTTCTCATCAGAAATTCCTTAAGCTTAGTAATTCGCGTAACCACCTTAACGAGCTCCTCATCACCGTTGGAGTTGTTTCTGCCACCCCTAGTCAGCCAACCATCATTGGCAAAAGTGATTGAACTAAAGAGCATCACAGGAAACATGGCAAAGAATCCGAAGACGCCAAACTTGGCCGTATCGAATATCGATACCTTCTTTGGCAAGCATAATAAAACTTTCCTGAAATACGTCCAGAGCGTCAAACCTGACAAAAGTATCAAAGCGTTTATCAGTATTTGTAAGGGAGACGAAGGGAAGAAGTTATAAACCAAAAGATGAGGCGTAGCCATGGCATCGTATGTAAGAGCTACAATTAAAAACCAAGGCATTAAGAAATAACTCCCAGTGTGTAACTTCCATGCAAGCGGCACTTTCCAGAAGAGCCCATCTCTAATATCACGGAACCAATAGAGATAGCCGCTTCTTGCCCACCTTATTTGTTGTTTAACCAGGCTTATAGTATCAGGCGGAGAAAGTGTGCTGACCATGGCCGTAGTTTGGTAAAAAGTCTTCCAACCATTCATGAGCGCAAGTCTCGTAAGCTGACGGTCTTCGCCTATTATCACTCTTTTACCAAATATCTTGTCGTTGATGTACCTATCGAGCAAAGAAATCACGGCACTCCTTCGCCAAAGATTACATTTACCATCAGCGACAACGAGGCAGGGATGTAGAGCCGAGTCTATTATATGTCTTCCGTATTCTATTAACCTTGAAAAATCTTCTGCAAAGTTATCAAAGAACCTCATAACAAATTTCCTTGGGCTTGCCAAAGCAGTATTTTTGTCATGAAAACATCGAGAAAGCTCCTCTACACAATCTTTTTCCAGTATAGTGTCGCTATCAACAAACAACAAAAATTCTGAATCCGCTAGCCTTGATGCGTAAGCCAGCGCATCCCTCTTTTTCATGCTTTTTGAAATAATAAAACAATCATGCCTCCGTGCTATTTCTATTAGTTCAGTCTCCTCAGGGCTTATAACTACTATAATCCTCTCTGGTGGGATGGTTTGTCGTTTTATGCTAGCCAAACACCTATCAAATACTTCGGGTATCTCGTTATGGGTAGGGACAATAGCCGTATACTTCAGATTGGTCAACGGATCTTCTAAACAAGGTTTGTGCCTTTTTGCTAAAAGAAACATGGAGACCATGGAAATTATGTTTAAAATAGCGGCCACCATCAAAAGCCTGAATACTAGGCTTTTTGTGAACTCAAATAGTTGAATAATCTCAACAATCAATGGCCTACCTCCCTTAATCGTTGGGATTATTCAACAATCCAAAAACGTTGCTAATATAAATTTTACTAAACATGTTCGAAACAACTTGATAACTCATTTTTTATTGAATTTGCAGACTTTTGAAGGCTACGTTTTAACACTGTTGGTTTTGCATAACATTATGTGAAAACTGGCGTTTCTCATGAAACCTAGTTAAAATGCCTTATAATTCAAAAAATATTGAGCAAAATGATAATTCTTAATTTATTGAATTAACTCCAACATTGTTGAAAGAAGTGCTTTTTGAGAAAGTTATTTTCAACAAAAAAGTTGAGGATATTAAGCAGTATTCAGCCCATCTTCTCCATCTCCTCTGAGATGTGCCTCGATAACCAGTCGTTCATGAACTGACTAAAGCTGGGAGGTCTTCTATGTTCCTCGAGCATCTTTTGGACTAGCTTTCGATGCAGGTCCTCGAGGTACTCGGCGACCTGCATGTCTATGGTTATTGTCATCTTAACTTTAACTGGAGGCATGTCCATCAGATGCTTATCCTTGCTACAGCTTTTGAACGTAGTATGTCCACACCTATCCGCTCGCTTGCCATGACGCCGTAGACTTCGTCCTTCATCGTCTCGTAGCTGCTTATCGTCAAGTCCCGTCTGATGAGCAGTATGCCAGCCGCCTTCCTGTCTATGATGAGTGCCTTATCGTCTGGGACTGAGCCGCTGTTGTCAATTATTAGCTCTAGGCCTAAGAAGCTGCCAAGTACGCCCCTCTGCTTGTCAGCAGCCTCGCCGAAGTAGAAGCTATGTATGAACTTGTCGTCCTTCCAAAGGTCAGCCTCCCTGGACACGCTGACCAGCAAACAGTCTGGGTGGAACATCTCCTTCAGTACAGCCTTTCTTGCGTTAACGACATCCTCGTAGCCGAGCTTTCCAGAGTTAATCACAGAGATTTCGGAACCTCCGGCGAGCTCATCCTCGGGTATCCGCATAAACATCCCTACAACCTCCTCCGTCTCCAGCAGACCGACGGCCCTGCCCAGCTCTGCGGCCTGCCTCTCTAGCACACTCCACGGAGCATCCTCCAAGAACTTCCTCGTCCATTCGGCCGCAGCTCTGATCTCCAAGTCGGCTTTAACGTCTTGAACTTCGTACTTCTCACCAGTAATCCAAACCTGAGCCAGCTCGGCACTCTTGTAAGCCCTCGCCCTCTTTGCCCTCGGGAACCTTACGACAGGGTCCGAGGTCTTTATGACCTGAACCAGCTGCCTCGCTATCAAGTTGGGTTGGGCCGCCTCGACTATCGTATCGTGTATTCTGGCTACCGCGCCTAGCATAGAGCTCGTTATGGACTCATAGCCGGAAGGGAAGAGTTCCGATATGTGGACGAATATAGGGTTACTCGAGAACTTCGACATCAGTTCGTTGAGCTCATCTTTCATTTTCGGGTCGCTGTAGAGTGCCTCAAACTTTTTGGGCATTATATCCTGCCAACCCATCTCATTTCACCACTAGAATTCTACCAGCATCACCCGGTGCTGAGAAGTTATCGAGGGCTATGCCTAGCTTCCTAGCGTAGTATATCGTATAAGTGTTGGCTCCACTTTCATCTACATCTTGGTCCGTCAGTGGAAGTATGCGCTTTGAGGCGTCCGCTCCGTATACCGCCTGACCCCTAGAGATGGTTGCGCCTGCTACGACCTTCACGACACCCAATATGCATACAGGTACATAATCGTCTTCTGAAGCATTCTCCAAAGCTATGCCTACGCAGTCCCTCGCTGCAGTTGCTGGCACTACGGTGTCTTGGTCGGCTAGGTATACGGGGTCTCCCTTAGTTATTGCTGCCCCAGCCTTGAAGCTTAACACTATGCTCTCGCCCCTCGGGGAAACTAGGTCTCCTACCTCCGAATTAGGCCATGCATCCATTTCCACTCAAAACAATTTGTACAAATACTTTCCTAAAAGTTATGATGACGTTTTCATAAATTACGAAACGTTAAATGTCTGTGATTTTTTCGTAGTTAAAGCTCACCCAAATATTCAGCAACCTCTCTCCCTTCTCGGTAAGTTCGTAAACTTTTGCGCCAGCCCTTACCTGCTTGTACGTCATTATGCCTTCGTTTACTGCATAATCTAAAATGCGCTTAAGCCTTTGGTAGTTGATGCCTAAAATGCGTCCGATTCTGTAAGGCGTTACGCCCCCAGCGTTCGCTAATTCAAGTATTCTTACGAACTGCTCTAGCTCCCTCATCACAATAAATTTCACAAAACTTAGTCATAAATTTTTTACATGCACTTTCGTTTCACTTTCATGACATTCCGTGTTATGCAATTTTTATTCATGTTGGTTTTAACATTCTTCTGAGATGTTCCTAAAGAGGTTAATGGAAAAGGCGTCCATTAGGCCAATAGCGGAATCTGTACAGCACTCAATTACTTACATGACATCCGGGACTATCGAGTACCCAATCATTCCGTTCCAGCAATACATAGATTACTACCTGAGCGATCCACTAATAATGAGCGCGGCCGATTACATAGAGCAGGCAGTTGCAGGCATGGGCGGATATACAACCGCTGACGTTGACATCGCAAAGGACGGCATCGACGAGTTTAACTCCCAGATAAACCTAGACGAGCTCCACCTAAAAATAGCAAAGTGGACGACACTCTCCGGCGACTTCTTCTTAGAGAGGATTTATGACGCTTATGAGGTCGAGACGCTCAAAGACCCTTGGACGTCCGCGAAAGTGGAGATCACCGTGCCGGCGAAGGATGCGGCGTTGGTGGACGTGAAACCTTTGCCGCTTAGCTCGATAGTCTCGGCCGTACGGACATACGACGGAACGATTCTCTGGTACAACCGTCTATATAAAGGACAACAGACCAAGCTCTCGCCTAAGCTCGTCGTTCATTATAGATGGAACGTTGTTGATGAGAAAGCTTTTGGCACGGGCTGGCTCACCTCGATGCTCACGGAAGGGGTAGGGTTTACGATAAAGGGCAAGACCAGAAAGCGTGAGCCGTTCGTCAAGCTGAAGGAGAAGCTGGACGATGCTTCGATGAGGCTTGCCATAAAGGCAATACCGAGACACGTCTATGTCTTCCCCGCCATGCCCCTCGACATCCTGAAGGAGGCCCAATCACGGCTGGAGAAGCTCGAGCCCGAGCAGGACTTCTTAACAAACAGCAAGGAGCTCGACGTGAAGGAGGTCGGCGTATCATCGAGGGCTGTCTTAGAGTTCTTCTGGAAGCACATATTCGAGCAATTTATAATGGGGACGCAGACGCACCACATAAGGCTCTTCACGACTCCCGGTTTCACGGAAGCCTCAGCGAAAGTCGCGGATGCGACGATGGAGAGGAAGCTCATGGCAATCAGGAGGTTCATCAAGCGCATAACCGAGCGCGAGATATTCGACGAATTTCTTAGAACTCATGGCATAGACCCCGTGCAGGCAAACGTACGCTGGAACTGGGGCCTGAAAGAAGAGCCAAAGATAGAGGTTGAGCACCTCATCAAGTTCGCCGAACTACTCGCGCAGGGAGCCCCCGTCGTCAGGCTTGATGAGTTACGGGGGATGCTAAAAAGATTAGGCTTCATGCTTACGGAGGAAAAGCAGGAGAATCCCCGAGGTTGAAAAACGGATGTGAGTAAAAATGTGGGAAGAGACAGAAGAATACATAAGAAGTGGACATAAGAATGCTGACGAGTTTGAGCCGGACAGCTTCAGGACGATAGATATAGACGCCGATGCGGGAATAAAGGCCATAGTCGCCAAGCCGAAAGGAAAGGACACGACTGAGGTTGTAAGCTATTTGTTCTCGAAAGAGAAGGGCTGGACGCTTGAGAAAGCCAAAGAGTGGTTTGAGGCACGTATATCGGCAGTCGGCGGCGAGTCTTTCAGCTGGGCCTCAGGCGTATTCAGGCTTTGCAAGGATTTGGCTGAGTCAAAGGACGCCAAGGTCTGGAAAGTTAAGGCACTCCACGTAGGAAAGACAAGGAACAACACACTCTTCACGGAAGAAGAATTGAGGGCGGCCGCCAGAAGCCTCGCCATGAGGCCCGTGAGCATAAATCACTCGAGGATGCTGCCCTTTCCAGAGAATGCGGTCATCGCCGCCGATTACGAGGACAAGGCAGTCGAAGCTCTCGTCTTGATATCGGACCCAGACATAAATCGCATGATAGAGTCGGGCGAGATAAGCGGGGCAAGCGTGGAGTGGATAGCGAGGGATGCATATCCTGTCAACGGCGTAAAGCCACACGGTCTCGTATTCACTGGCTTGGGTTTGCTCACGAAGGATGTCGAGCCGGGCGACCCACTGGCGAGGATAACCAAGGAAAAACCTACGACGGCTAAGGTTAACTATGAGTTGCCGATGCGGAGCCCTGCAGCTAGAGCTATTCTAGCAAAATACGGAAGAAAGTTGCGATGATGGGGAAAAATTTTTTTCGCAAATCGTAACTAATCCATAGTACCATCTACCCATGGTACCAGAAGTGAAAGTTTGATAGCCCGGGCCGGATTCGAACCGGCGTCCACGGGGTTCTCCTCCATGCGCAAGATCCAGAGCCCGCGATCCTTAGCCCGCTGTCTGACCAGACGCTTGGCCGCTAGACGACCGGGCTTTCAGATAAACGCTCTTTGTCGTTCTATTTCAGTTTTCCGCTAAACCGTCTTCTTGAATACTGGCAAGATTCCGAGGTAAACGATGTCGTCCCGCTCGCTACCCTCCAAAAGTATCGCTGCCTTCTTTTCGACAGTTCCGCCAGCTTTCACGACGATTTCTTCCATAGCATTCAAAGTCTGGCCCGTGCTAACTATATCGTCGATTATGCCAACTCTCTTTCCAGCAATCTTTTCTCTATACCTTCCGTCTATGCAGAGGGTCAGCTCCTTGCTAGAAGTTATGGGCTTGTAGGATACGCGTATCGGGTCGAGCATGAATGGCTTAACCTCTTTCCTGCAGACCACGTAGAAACTATGGTTTAACATGTTTGCCAATTCGTGGACGAACGCTATGCCCTTACTCTCGGTCGTCATGAGAATGTCGCAGGTTGAGAGATGTCCGCAGAGTTCTTTGGCGCAATGGTTTATGAACTCTTTATCACCCAAGCTATCAAAGTACGCAATCCAAGTGTCTGGAGATACTTGGATGAGGGGTAGTCTCCTCCTAAACCCCCTTACCTCCAGCTCATAATATTTTTGCCCATCGTATCTTAATATGTGCTCCAACCCATCCACCAACGGTTTTGACGTATACGTTAATGTATAAGTTTTTCAAAAAGTCCCACCGCATACAGCTCTCGAACATATGCTTGGAGTGTGTTAACAGATTCTCCATTGAATACGTTGGCTTAATTTAGGAATTATTCATCACTCCACTCAAACCTAACAGTTATAGGCTTGGGCCAAAGCCGTGCGGCCCTTGATGACGAACCGTTTCACGATTTTAAGCACAGAGATACCCGACTCTTGGAAGTATGCAGGTGACGGTTGGGGTTCGAACCTTCACAGGATATGCTCTAGGACCGGCTCGTTTCCTCCTGCCCTTGCCCACTATTTCGTAAAAAGGTATTCTAGGCGCGGCGACGTTGTTCTCGACCCTTTCTCTGGAAAGGGAACCTTGCCCCTTGAAGCATGCCTAAACGGAAGAATTGGTATAGGCAACGACTTAGCACCTGAGGCATACGTCATAACGAGGGCAAAGGTGAACCCCGTTACTTTAGAAGAAGTGAAAGAATGGATATACAGGACAAAGAGAAAGTGGAATCCAGAGAGCTACGACGTCGATGAAGTTAGCGGCGACGTTCGCATATTCTTCAGCAAATACACGCTCAGACAGATATTGGCAATACAGGAGATGTTGATGGACGACGACTCAGACCTTACGAATTTTATAAAGGCTCTCATGTGCGGAATACTCCACGGTCCTACCAAGATGCACTTGAGTGTGCCGTGCTCCCATGCCTTCTCTATGTCGCCAAAATACATAAGACGCTTTGTCAAAAGGAATGGATTAAGGAGACCCAAAAGGGACGTGTTGAAGTGCCTTCTTATAAAGGTCGAGAGGGTTTTGAGGGACGGTTTGCCGAGGGTTAGGGGTATTGCGACTATGGAAGACGCTAGAAAGCTACCCTTAGAGAACGATAGCGTCAGCCTGATAGTTACGTCTCCGCCTTACTTTAACATGCAGACTTACGCTTGGGACAATTGGCTGAGGTTATGGTTTTTAGGATATGACTACATGGAGATAAAGAATAGGCTATTCCAATCTGAATCGAAGCAGAAGTTCGAGTCCTTTATGTACGAATCCCTGAAGGAGATGTTTAGGGTTTTAAAAGATGATTCGTCATGCTTTGTAGTCGTTGGTGACGTGAAGCTGAACGGTTACTACGTTAATATGGCAGAAATGATAGCTCCAATAGCCGAAAGCGTAGGCTTTTCCGTCGCAAGATTGATTTCGGACTCTATACCTAAGTCGAACAAACATCTGATGTATATAAAAGAAGAAGAGGGAGTGAGCCATGAGAGGATACTGGAACTTCATAAAGGCAACCCCATGTCCAATGACGAGCCTGTGGCCTGGGCCCAAAAACCCATGGAGGTTATTGCATGATTCTGGAGTCCCATGGAGACGTTTGTAGGCTAGGCTACATGAGGCTCATCGCATGCCTTGCGGAGGAAGACACGCCGAAGAGTTTTGACTTCTTGGCCTCCGTTCTTTACGACTTCATACGTAACGTTGGGCTACCACAGATTCCGATAAAGCCCATAGGCATCATAACTAGGCCTGTAAATGCAAAAAACTATGTCTCTGTCGCTGCAGAGATGAACGTGCTGGACAGGAAGACACAGACTTTAGGAGATGTTGGTAAGCTTTACATAAGGCTCGATTCTGCCACAAAGTTTATCCAAGAAAGTAAGGACATCACACACGAAGAGCTGTTAACGTTAAACCCTGTCGAGAAGGTGTTATTTCTCACCACTTTAATCTCAGCAGACTTTCCGTTTTTACTGAAGACTATGCTCTGGGTTTTAGAGCATGAAAAGTTCATGAGGATGGAGGCCATGAGTTACATGATGGAGGAGCTTTACCCCTCCGCTTTGAGGAGCATTATAACGAAGGTTGACGCAAAGAAAAAAAGCCTGATAGAAAAAGAGATAGCTGAGGCAGAAAAGTTTAGGATGAAGAGGCTTAGCCTAGAAGGGAAAAGCGAATGGATAAAGAGTAGCCAATACGCCAAATACAGGCACATAGCGCCACCTAGGCTAGAGTGGCTCGTGGATTTGGGAATCCTCAAGAGGGCCGGTAGGGGAAAATACTCTACCGACGAAAGCTTCATTAAACATAAAGAGATTTTTGAGGGTTATCTCAAAGTTCCATTGAAAAGGATTGAGGAAGCTATCATAAAGGATGTCGCGCCGCTCATAATTCCAGGTCTGACGAAAGCCAGTAGGCTCGAGATAGCAAGTACGATAATCGAGGCATATAGAAGGTTTGTCCGAGAAGGAAATGCGGTGAATCTTAGCATGCTAGAGAGGCTCTGCGTTTTCCTTTTGTTGGAAAGACGTATGTTCTCAACGCCCAGCATGGTCCATGACGTCTTTAACAGCTTAGCTATCAAGTTTCCAGACAAGATGTTCGTGCAAAGGGGGAGGGGTGGAAGCGTAGAGGTAGCTATGATGGATATATCGTCATCTGATATTTGATGGATAATAATGGCATATGTGCCTCTTAAAAAGAGTGATAAATAAAGACTTATAATTATTAATATTTTACTGTGCTCTGCCCAGAGAGGTGCATGCGAGCTTGGATTTTGAGTTTACGGAGGAGCAGGAACTGTTCAGAAAGTCTATCAGGGAATATTGCCAAAAGAACCTAGCCCCAAGACTTTTCGATATAGAAGATGGTGGTAGGATACCACAGGATATAATCGAGGGTTTGGCGAACATGGGAATACTCGCAATGACAGCATCACCTGAAAAGGGCGGAGCGGGTGCGGATGCTGTAACCGCAGGAATAGCGGGCGAGGAGATTGGCAGGGCGGACGTGTCTTGCGCTACAGCCGTCTTCTACCTCGTCCCCACTGCGTGGGGCTACGTATTCAACAAGTACGGAGATTCCGAACTTTCAAAGAAGGTTCTCTCAAAAGTCGCAAAAGGTAGGGCGTTCATCGGAATAGCAACCACCGAACCAGCAGCCGGTTCAGACCTTGCCAACATAAGAATGTTGGCGGTGAAGAAGGGCAGCACGTATATTCTTAACGGTGAGAAGATGTACACCTCTGGCGTAAAAGAGGTAATGGAGCTTCTCCCGGAAGCTGGCGGCTTCCTCACGTTGGCGAAGACAGATCCATCAAAAGGAACGAGAGGTATGTCTTTGTTCTATGTACCGATAAAAGAAGTTTCTGGTGAAGTTAGCGTTACGTACCTCAGAGAGATGGGAAGGAGAGGCATCTCGACTGGAGGTTTCTCACTGAAGGATGTAGAAGTTCCTGAGGAAAATATGGTCGGCCCAGAGAACAGAGGTTTTTACATATGTATGGAGGGCTTTGACTTTGCTAGGTCGATAATATCGGTCGTCTGCTGTGGTGCAGCCATGTCGGCACTCGAGACTGCCATGGATTACATAAAGCAAAGAAACGTCTTTGGCAATCCGTTAGCTAAGTACGAAGGCGTACAGTTTAAGTTGGCGGAAAATTATGCGAAGCTTGACGCCGTGAGGCTCTTAGGATACAAAGCTCTATGGATGTTTGACAAGGAGCAAAGGGAAGGTAAGTTCACAAGGTTCGAGGTGACGAGAGTGGCAGCAGAGGCCAAGATGTTAGCGCCGTGGGTGGCATTCGATGCGGTAAACGATGCCATGCAATGGTATGGAGCATACGGCTACATGGCCGAGTGTCCGCTCCAGATAGCTTTAAGGGGCATAAGGTCGTACATGTGGGCCGAGGGTGCAACGGAGATAATGAAGATAATAGTGGCAAGGGAACTGCTCGGCAAAGAGTATATTGCCTACAGATAACGTTAAGGATGTAAAGTTGGACGAGAACACCTTCATGAACATCCTGGACTTACTAGTCGAACGTTACGGTATACAGGTACCCGCACATTTGGATAAGCCGGACCCCTTTAGGGTACTGATAGGCGCTATGCTCTCACATAGAACTCGTGACGAAATGACGGACTTGGCGTTCCGCAGGTTATTCTCAACATATGGAAGCATCGAGGATATTGTAAAGGCACCGCTCAAAGAGATAAGGCGTCTGATAAAGTCCGTAGGGTTTTACAGGCAGAAGGCTAAAAGGATAAAGGATGTGGCGAAGATATTACTCGAGCGTTACGATGGCCAAGTTCCGAGAGATAGGGTTTTGCTCGTTGAACTTCCAGGCGTCGGCTACAAGACTGCCGATATAGTGTTGTCAATAGCCTATGGTGAGCCAATCGTGGCGGTGGATACGCACGTCGAGACGGTCTCCAAAAGGCTTGGAATAGTTAGGAAGAAAGCAGGATATGAAGAGACGAGGAAGAGTATAGAGAATATCACACCATCGCATATGAGGAGGATGGTAAACGGCATACTGGTGAAGTTCGGAAAAGAGGTCTGTAGAAAGCTAAGACCAAGATGTGAGATTTGCCCCATAACGATTTACTGCGAATGGTATGCAAGGAGACGTCGCTAGGTAAGAATTAAATATAACATGATTATAACATATAACGACATGGCTCAAGAAAAAATAGTAAGGATAGTAGTCCGTAAGAACGGTCCTTACAGAGTATATGGGCCTTTCCAGCTTGTGGATTACGAGGACAACGTTTTCCAGCTACCCACAGATAAAGAGTTTATCTCCCTTTGCAGATGCGGTGCCTCGGAAAACAAACCGTTCTGCGACGGGACGCATCATAAGGTAAACTTCCAAGCCGATACCAAGGCCACCAAGTAGCTCCAAAGTTGCATAAATTGCATGGATGCCTAAGGTTTTAACATATTTTGCCATCAAAGATATGCTTTAAACTGACGCGTTCTCAGACTGTAAAGCGATGAAACGAGTAAACATGCTAGTAATTACAATCCTCGTTGCCGTAGCACTCATCCTGGGAATGCTCCTTCTTTACATACCCAAGGAAGAGACCAAGTACAGCGTTAAGATAGGCAATGTTCCGGCGATAACGTACGCGCCGACATACATAGCGATTAGCCTCTTCATGGACGACGTAGGCATAAACGCGACTTACATAGCATTCCCAAGCGGTACGAAGGCAAGGGAAGCCCTCATAACAGGCGATATAGATTTTGCCTCACTATCGACGGTGCATGTGCCTATAGCTAGACTTAAGGATAGGCCTTTGAAGATAGTGCTCTCGTTACATTCCCGAGAAATATTCTCGCTGATGGTTAGGTCGGAGCTGAAGGATACAGTCAAGGATGTTAAGGACTTAAGGGGCTTGAAGCTTGGTTTCTCGGCACCGGGCGCAGGAAGCTGGGCGTTCGCCGTTTACTTTTTGAAGAAAGCAGGACTCGAACCTGAGAAGGATGTCGAGATGGTGGCCGTCGGAGAACTCTCAACGATGTATTCTGCCCTGAAGGCTGGAAAGGTTGATGCAGCCGTGACATGGGACCCATTGACGACGCAGTTGCTGGAGAGCGGTGAGGCGTACGCACTGATAGACCTCTACGACCCAGAACAACATGCGAGGCTACTGGGAGGAGAAGAGGCGATGTCGCAGGTCTTGGTCACGAGGGACGATGTTATAGCGAAGAATCCTGAGCTCGTCGAGAGGATCGTAAAGGCCCATAAGATGGCCCTAGAATTCATCAAGAGAGAGGATGCCAGGAAAGTGGCTGAGGTCCTTCAGCCATACTTTAAGGGCATGGATATAGCGCTACTCGAGAAAGTCGTAAACAGGATAAAGGAAGCCATACGCGAAGATGGTAGCTTAAGCGAGTCGGCCTACTACGTTGACCTCGCGCCGCTCATCGAGACGGGCGCTCTTGAGAGAAGCGTTAGCTTCGAGGAAGCCGTTGATTGGAGCTTCGCTGGGAGGAGACCATAGGTATGACCATGGAGCGCGTATCGGTGGAGGACCTGAACGTATCCTATATCTCATCGACAGGAAAGATTGATGCACTCCAAAACGTATCCTTCAAAGTGTACGATGGTGAGTTCGTTACGATGGTTGGTCCAAGCGGTTGTGGGAAGACCACACTACTTAATGCCATCGCAGGTCTGCTAAGTTTTCGGAAGGACGTGCTGATAAAGGGTACCACCATCGTGCAGAACGTTAGAAGCATAGGATACGTCTTCCAAAGGGACGCGCTCCTTCCTTGGAGGACGGTCATTGAGAACGTTGCACTAGGTCTAGAGGTTAAGGGGGTTTCGAGGGAAAAAAGAATGAGTACGGCATTAGGCTTCTTGAGAATGGTCGGGCTGGAGGGTTACGAAGGTAGATACCCTCACGAGCTGTCTGCTGGCATGAGGCAGAGGGTCGCACTAGCGAGGGCACTTGCATACGACCCCGAACTCATACTCATGGACGAGCCACTCGGCTCCCTTGACGCCCAAACTAGGACTATCCTCCAAGATGAACTTTTAACAATACACAAGAGAACACGGAAGACCATGGTGATGGTCACGCACGACATAGCCGAGGCCATAATACTGGGCGACAGAGTCCTTGTGATGAGTAGCAGGCCGGGCAGAATAAAGTCAGAGTACAAGGTTGAATTGCCGAAACCTAGGTCTGCACTCAACTCCAGACTCGACCCGGAGTTTAATAGGCTTTATAGACTCATTTGGGATGGACTCAAAGAAGAGATACAGGCTGAGCAACTCAGCCATCCATAAATACGGAAGGTATGGGTTATGAGTGCTTGGACGGTACATGTAAGACGTTTAATGTTTTTGGTCGTACTCTTGTTCTTTTGGGAGGCCCTAGCTGGTGGAGTGCACCCATCATTATCGCTCTTCGACCCATTCTACTCCAGCAGTCCAAGCCGTATCGCACGTGAGCTTTACGTGCTTTTCTTCCAAGAGAACATCTTTAAGGATATACTCGTAACACTCGGAGAAGCCTTTTTTGGCCTCGCTATAGGTATGGTAAGCGGTGTTGTCTTAGGCCTCCTCTTCGCCTACTCGAGGTTGGTCTCTTCAACGCTTGAACCATTCATGTATGCGCTGAACTCCATTCCTAGGCCAGCCCTCGCACCGCTCGTCATCTTCTGGTTCGGAATCGGAATCTTCTCTAAGATATTCCTCGCATGGTCGATTGTGTTCTTCGTTATATTCTACAACACTTACTTAGGCATAAAATCTATAGACCCAGATGTGCTGAACGTCATGAAGGTCATGAACGCGAGCAGGCTCCAGACGATGCGGATAGTCATCCTGCCGTCCGTGGCGTCGTGGATATTCGCAGGTCTAAGGCTCAGCGTCTCGTATGCCCTTATAGGTGCGATAATAGGCGAATTCGTCGGCGCGACCGCCGGCATCGGATACCAGCTGATTTACGCCGAGGGACTTCTCATGAGCGATAGGCTTTACGCGTTGGTTTTAGTAGTGGGCTTCGTGGGTGCTACGGTTGTGGAGATGGCTAAGAGAATAGAAAACAAGTTCTTAAGATGGAGGCCTGAAGTCAGTCTCTAACCATTAGCTTAACGTCCAAGCTCATGTCTATCGACTTTGCAGAGTGTGTAATCTCACCGATGGAGATTATATCTACACCGGTTGCGGCATAATCGACAACATTCTCTTCTGTAATCCTACCGGAGGCCTCGAGCAGTACCCTTTCTCTTAGACCAACGGTCTCCAAAGTCTTGATTACTTCTCTAATTTCGGATACGCTCATGTTGTCGAGCATGAGAACGTCAGCACCTGCCCTTGCACCGTCGATGGCAGCCTTTACGGTCGAAACCTCAACCTCGACTTTTACAGCAAAGCTTGCGGACGTCTTGGCCTTCTCGACCGCAGATTTAACATCACCCAAGACGGATATATGGTTGTCCTTTATCAGCACCATGCCCGAAAGGTCGTATCTGTGAGTATCTCCGCCGCCTACCCTTACGGCTTTCTTCTCGAAAAACCGCAAACCGGGCAGCGTCTTTCTTGTAGCCGCAACCTTTACACTGGGGTTTACCGAGCGTACCCGCTCGACAATCCTTCTCGTGAGCGTCGCCACACCGCACATATGCGCAAGCAAGTTCAGAAGGACCCTTTCAACGGCCAATATTTTCCTCACCTTGCCCCTAAGTTCCAGCAGGGTCTCGTCTTTATCGAAAACCTGTCCATCCTCTTTAAGGATTTTAACGCTAAGGTCCATCAACTCAACCAATTCCCTTGCTTCGTCACCGCCGCACATTACACCGGGCTCCTTCGCCCTTACGATTCCTACACCCTCTATATCTTCTGGAATTAACAATTCGCTCGTTATATCGCCCCAGCCTAGGTCCTCCTCAATAAACCTAAGCAATCGCCGCCTCAAACTCATACTCAAACCCACTATCCAAGAATTACTAATAAAAAACAATTAAAATTAATTTTGTGTTGAACCCTTAACTGCTATCGGCTGCTTTCGGACGTAAAAGTCTTGGCTTAACTTTCTACCCGTGCGCCTCTCCCACTCAGATATAGGTATTCCGTACTTTGCTTGTATGCTGTCCCTATAAATCTCCGGTATCACGTTGAATGCGCAAAATGGAATGATACGTCCGTCCGGAACAAGATAGTGTATGCTGCACCTCTTAACCCTCTCTACATCGTAATTGTACTTATCTTGGAAGTGCATCATGCCGAGGAAAAGGCTTCTCTTGTGCCATTCGCCGACGCTCCTATAGTCATGCTTTATGAGCATCTGGAAAAGGATTCTGGATAAATTTAATCCAGTCGGCTTTTTGTTCTCGTTTATAAAGCTCTTTATTTTCAATAGTATTTTAAGCCCAACTATGTATTTGCTCTTTCCTTGCTTGATCTCTTCCGCCTTCTCGGAAATATAGTTAAGTAACCCCTCCACGTCCACGAAGTCCGTTATTGGCACTAGCTTATCTCCATCTTTGAAAACATACGTTCCGGCACCACAGACGAAGTGCGGCGTTAGTTCGTACTGAGGTCTAAACGTTAAGGCTTCTACGAAGTGTGTCACTGGTGTACACGTCGGAACCGGAAACCAGCAATCTGCGGGTATCTGTCCTTCCGTTTGTTCCTCTATGAGATGGATACAATCGGCTATAGTTATCCTATACTTCTCCCTTTCCTTCTTCGGCATTAAACCAGTCAAAGATACGGGTTGAAAGTTTACCGACCTTATGATGTCGACGTTCGTGAACCCGAACCTGATTATTTCTCCCAACTCATGGTCGTTAACGGACTTTATGATAGTTGGTACAAGAACTACACCGACGTCGAGCCTCCTTGCATTATCCAAAATGTTTGGTATCTCCCAATGATTCTTCGGATTCGTCTCCGGTGTTACGCCGTCAAAGCTTAGGTAGAGGGTACTCACGCCAGCCTCCTTAACTTTTCTGAAGAACTCAAAGTCATTAGCGAGTCTTATACCGTTTGTGTTAAGCTGAACGTGGTCAACACCATGCCTCTTGATTATACGGATTATTTCCGGTAGGTCGTCCCTTAAGCAGGGCTCTCCACCAGTTAACTGAACCGAGTTTCCTGGCACCGGCTTTTCTGCCCTAAGGGTCTTTATCATCTCTTCTATTTGCTCCAACGTAGGCTCGTAAACGTATCCCGCCTTCTCACTGTAGAAGAAGCAGTACCAGCATCTAAGGTCGCATCTGTTTGTCACAACAAGGTTTGCGAGGGCCGTATGGCTCAAATGCAAGTTGCACAAACCACAGTCCATCGGGCAGATGGGCTCCTTAACTTGAACGCTCGGGTTCTCTATTCCTTTACCATCATGTGCCCATTTGCCAAATTTCCTGTACATGTTTACATCCCCGAAGTAAAGCTCCTCAACGTAACCATGCTCTGGACAAGATTTCTTTATCAAGACCTTTCCATTCATTTCAACAAGACGTGCTGGTATTATTGCGTTGCATGTAGGACAAATACTTTGGGTAGTTGCGATTATGTTGACATTTTCTTTCAAAGATTTAACGGTCTGGGTCAAGCAATGGCACCGAGCTTGCTACACAAAAGCCTTTTGCGATTTTTAAAGATTTTTAACCGAATACATGGATGAGTAGTATTAGTGTTCTTCTAAAGGACGGTAGAGTAGCTCTTGATGAGATCCGTGCTCGTTGGTTCATTGAACCTTTACAGGTTTTTGGCCAAAGACCTTTATACGCCCACCAAATTATCTTTAAATTTTAGAACGAACTCTCCGTTTAAGGGAGCATCCAGTTTTGCCAGACGAAGTAGAGGTAATAGTGCCCGATAAAGGCGAGGTTTTTGACATAGAGCTCGAGGAGGACCTGCTTGAGGCGAACAGGAGGATAGCTGAAGAAAACAAACAACTCTTAGAGAAGCATCGCATAAGGGCCGTCGATGTAATGGGCTCAGTGGGCTCAGGGAAGACAACACTGATCGAAAAGCTAATCGAATTATTGAAGGACAAGTATAGAATTGCAGTGTTTGGTGGCGACGTTACTACGACGATAGATGCCGAAAGGATTAAGAAGCGTGGTGCTAAGACGCTACAGATAAACACTGGTAAAGAATGTCACCTCGATGCTAACCTTGTGAGGAAGGCTCTGAGCAAAATAGACTTGAATGAAATCGATGTACTGTTCATTGAAAACGTTGGAAACCTAATATGCCCGGCCGAGTTTCCGCTCGGAACCGACAGTAGAGTGGTCGTCATAAGTGTGACGGAAGGTCCTTACACGCCGCTGAAGCATCCTTACATATTCATGGAAGCGGACGTGGTTGTCATCAATAAGATAGACTTGGCAGATGCCATGAACGTGAACGTTGACGAGCTGGAGGCTAAGATAAAGAAAATTTCTCCGAGCGCTGCAGTCGTTAAGACGAGTTGCAAGACTGACTATGGTATAGATATGGTAGCTAAAGCACTAGGTCTGTTGTAGACATGCACGAGTTCTACATGGTATCTCAGCTCGTAGAAAAAGTAGTAGAAGAGGCTAAGAAAAGGGACGCGAAGAGGGTTATCGAGGTCGAGCTGGAAGTCGGCCAGCTATCTTTTCTGAACCCGGAGCAGATGCGTTTTGCATACGGCGTGCTTTCTAAGGGAACTATTCTGGAAAACTCTCACCTAATCATCACCACAATAGAAGCTCACGTTAGGTGCAAAGCCTGCGGGTTTGACGGTAGGCCGAACTATGCCGATGATGCCTCTTACCATGTCTCGGCACCTTTATTCCTATGCCCCAACTGCGGAAGTCCTGTAGAGGTCCTGGAGGGAAAGGGCTGCATCGTAAAGAGGGTGAGGCTTGAGCTGTAACATCGACAAGGGTTTATTAGCTGGGTCGGCGTAAATCTTACAGAAGATGTGCTTAGCCATACCCGCAAAGGTTGTCGAAAAATCCGGTAACATAGCCAAGGTGGACTTTGGTGACAACACGCTCAGGGAAGTGGATGTGTCGCTCGTAGATGTTTCGGTAGGACAGTACGTACTCGTCCACGCTGGCTACGCCATACAGACGCTTGATGAAGATGAAGCGCTTAAGACGATAGAATTACTATCAGAGATGCTCAGCGAAGGGTAGTCCACATGGTTGGCGATATCCCTTGAGCTTCTTAAAAGAATTCAGGAAAAGGGAACTGGTAGAGGCAATCGTGCGCAAAATCAGGGAAACTCCTCTAAAGAGTTCAGTCAAGATATGCCATGTATGCGGTACGCACGAATGGACAATAGTTCACTATGGTTTGCGCTCACTCCTTCCGGATAACATAGAGCTCATCGCTGGACCTGGTTGTCCTGTGTGCATAACCCCTGCGCTGGATATCGACCAAGCCGCTGAGCTTGCGCTTGAAGGTAAAACTGTCGCCGTCTTCGGGGACGTATCGAGGTCGATGGGTACACAGTATTCTCTGGAAGGCGTAAGGTCGGAAGGTGGTAACGTAAGGATTGTTTATAGTATACTTGACGCCATTAGGATAGCGGAGTCGGACCTTAATAAGGAAGTTGTCTTCTTTGCCGTTGGATTTGAGACTACGGCCCCAGCCACAGCTCTACACATACTGCGGACTCCACCGAATAATTTCTCAATACTCAGTTCACATAGATACGTGCCTCCCGCTGTCATTACCCTATACTCGCGCGGTAGGCTGGAGATGGATGGTGTCATAGCGCCTGGGCATGCCACGACGATAAGCGGCCTAAAGGCTTACGAGCCTTTAGCCAAGGAATACGGCATACCAGTGGTTGCTTCCGGGTTCGAGCCGGTAGACGTTTTGATGTCCATTCTCATACTGGTTAAACAGATATCAGAGGGTAAGGCTGAAATCTTGAACCAATACTCTAGGTCTGTTACATGGGAAGGCAACGTTAGGGCTATGCGGACAATCGATCGTGTTTTTGAGCTGGCTGATGCCCATTGGAGGGGTATGGGCGTTATCGAACGTACTGGCTTCGTCCTGAAGGAAGAGTTTAAAGATTACGATGCAAGATGCAAGTACGGTCTGAAGAGTGTAGAGTACGCCAACGAGATGCATCCAGGATGCAGGTGCGTTGAGGTTATGCTGGGAAGGGTTAAGCCTACGCAGTGTCCGCTCTACATGAAGATATGCAAGCCGGATAAGCCCGTTGGACCCTGCATGGTCTCTGTCGAAGGTGCCTGTAGGATCTGGGCAACCCATATGGTATTCTCATAAAAACGAAAAGTTATATACAAAAGTTCCTGAAGTTATAACTCGTGAATATACAACAAGAGTCGCCAGAATATGTAAGAATAAGCCTTGCCGCGGCCATGACGTTGGGGTTGGTAAATGGTACATTCTTCAGGGGCGCAACCCTTTACTGCGTCAACCTCCTCTTAACGTACAAGAATGGCTGTGTAGGAAGGTGTGCTTACTGCGGACTTTCCAGGAGCAGAAAGCTGGAGAAAGTCTGGATGGACTATAGCTTCATACGCGTCGATTGGCCGACGGTTAGCTTAGACAACGTCCTTAAAAAGATGGACTCATGCCCGCAAGTCGAAAGGGTTTGCGTCTCGATGGTGACGAATCGCAGGGCACCGGAGGATTGCTTAACCGTCGTTAGGAGGTTACGCGAAAAGACAGACTCTATATCCGGTCTAATAACGCCGACGATAATAGACCGTAGCTGGCTCGAGGAGTTGAAGAGAGCAGGAGCCGACAAGGTCGGCATAGCGATAGATGCCGCTACACCAGAGCTTTTTGATAAGCTCAGGGGTAAAGGGATTAGTGGTCCGCATCGCTGGGAGAAATACTGGAAGACGGTCGAAGAGGCTGTAGAAGTATTCGGTAGGTATAATGTTGGCGTTCACCTGATAGTCGGCCTAGGTGAGACCGAGGAGGAGATGGTCAAGAGTATACAAACGGCTTATGATATTGGCGCATTAACGCACCTATTCTCATTCTTCCCAGAAGAAGGCTCAGTTATGGATGGACATGCTCAGCCCCCAATTGGACAATATAGGCGCATACAACTCGCTCGCTATCTGATTAACAAGGGTCTAACTGTCGCTGATAATATGCGTTTTGATAGCTCTGGGAGATTGATAGATTTCGGCTTAGAAAAAGACACACTCGACGAAGTGATAGAAAGTGGGCTTCCGTTCATGACATCAGGATGTGCCAGCAAGAAAAGGGATAATGCGTGTAATAGACCTTTCTCGGATTACACGCCATACCACGCTCTAATCGGTGAGATGCGCAACTACCCGTTCATGCCAACGAAGGAGGATGTCAGATTGATAAGAAAGCAGCTGCAGGACTATTCTATGGTTCCAGTCAAGGTATGGGTAGAGGGACTGGAGGGTCTATCGAGTTGTATTGAATATGTCTAGACTAAATGAACGCTGTTATCGGTGGTTAGATGGACTGTGTGTCTTTGGACACGTGCTTCAGCCTAAAATTTGACGAGCTAAGGCCGTTAATAGAAAAAGCATGGGAAATAACGCGTGCGAACTTTCCAGAGGAGGTTCATTTCTACTTTCCGGGAATGATACACATCGAAACATCATTTTACACACCTACCAATGTTTTTCGCTTCCCCGGAATATCGGTAACTGGTGCAGTTTGCAAGTTACAGTGCGAGCACTGCAAAGGTCTACTCCTGAGGAATATGCTGTGCGCAACAACGCCTGAAACCCTATTTGATACATGCCTTAGGGTGAAGGAGGCTGGTGGGACTGGTTGCCTTGTGACGGGCGGGAGCCTTGAGGATGGTAGCGTTCCGATAAAGAGGTTCATACCAGTGATAAAGAGGATAAAAGATGAGCTGGGGCTCCACGTGGTAGTCCATACAGGACTAGTTAACGAGGAACTAGCCGAGGGTTTGGCCTATGCTGGTGTTGATGCTGCCATGATAGACGTCCTCGGTTCTGATGAAACCATAAGGGACGTTCTGAAGTTAAATAAGACTGTGGCAGATTATGAAAGATCTCTGGACAATCTGGAGAAGTATCGTGTGCCTATAGTGCCACACATAGTTGTTGGTATTCACTATGGCCAGATTTTGGGTGAAAGGAAGGCTGTTGAGATCATTTCTAAACATAAGACAAAAGCCCTCGTGGTCGTCGCCCTGATGCCCATCGCCGACACGCCCATGGAAAACGTTAGCCCCCCTAGCCCAATAGACGTCATGCGGGTAGTTCTCTTCGCTAGATTTCTAATGCCAAATACTCCTATAATGTTAGGCTGTGCTAGACCGAGGGGTGCGTTAAGGTCTGCGATGGATGTTTTGGCGTTAAGGGTAGGCGTCAACGGTATAGCGTATCCCAGCGAAGAAGCTTACAGGTTTGCGAGAAGGCTGGGTCTGAACGTGGTCGTTCACGATGACTGTTGCTCGCTAATCTGGCGGGACATGGCTCCAAAGGTGTAATGCGATGCGTCAGTGGAGGTTTGTTGATACGGGCCTTAGGCCTGCGTCCGAGAACATAGCGCTTGACGATGTGATATTAGAGTGTAAAGCTAGGAGCTTGGTGCCGGATACCGTAAGGTTTCTGAGGTTCAGCCCACCAGCGGTTCTCGTCGGATATCACCAAGACGTTGAGCAAGAGGTTCGCTTAGAATACGTGAAGGAGAACGGGATAGATGCTAACAGGAGGATAACAGGAGGCGGTGCCATATACTTTGATAGCTCCGCCGTTGGATGGGAGGTGATAGCGTCAAAGCACTCACTATGTGAAGATTACTCTTTAGGATGGGTTTTCAGGATAATGTGCGAATGTGTCGTAAACGCCCTAAAAGAGTTTGGTTTAGACGCTTGCTTCCGACCTAGGAACGACATAGAGATAGGTGGTAGGAAGATATCGGGCACGGGTGGTGTTGAGAGGGGGGATGCTTTTCTCTTCCAAGGTACGCTCCTCGTAGACTTTGACGTCGAGACGATGATAAAAGCATTAAAGATTCCGATAATAAAGCTCAAGGATAAGGAGTTAGAATCGGCGAGGAAAAGGGTCACTTGCCTCAAGTGGGAGTTAGGTTATGTTCCAGATTATGAGGAAATCAGGCGTGTCTTAATTAGAGGCTTTGAGGAATCCCTCAACATAGAACTCAAGTTTGGTGACCTCACTAATCATGAGTTAGAACTTTTTGAGAAAAGGCTACCTTGGTTCAAGTCTGAAGCATGGATATTCATGGATAGGTACTCGCCGAACGGGTCCGCGGTGGTTCATGCAGTTGATAAGAAACCAGGTGGTATCATCCGCGTGTCGCTGAGTATAGACAAGGATACAAATGTCATAAAAAGCGCGCTAATAACGGGAGACTTCTTCATCTTCCCCCAAAGGGTAATCATGGATTTAGAGTCTGCCCTTAAGTTCATCCCAGCGGATGTTGATAAGATAAGAGAGGTGGTTCATAGGATATTTGAAGAAAAACAGGTCAAGTCGCTCAGCATAACCGAAGACGATATAGTAGGACTTATACTCGAGGCCCTAGAAAAAACTGAGCTTGAATCTTACGGCATAAATGGTAGCGAAGTCAACAACATATATCCAATAACAAATGACATCAAGTCAACATTAAAGAACGGTTTCGACTATATGCTACTGCCCTACTGTTCTAAGATGGTGTCATGCGCATATAGAAGAAGGGATGGGTGTGTAAAGTGCGGCGAGTGCACGGTTGGTGAGGCATACAGCCTAGCAGAGGAATTTGGCCTAAAACCCATAACGATTCATAGCTTTGAGCATTTGATAGAGGTTTTGAAGATGATGAAAGCCAAAGGTGCAAGAGGTTTTGTTGGGTGCTGTTGCGAGGCATTTTACGTAAAGCATCGCGACGAGATGAGAGATGCGGGCATGCCAGGGATAATAGTAGATATCGAGGACAAAACTTGCTATGACTTGGGCAAGGCAGAAGAGGCTTATAGGGGTGGCTTTGAGGCCCAGACTAGGCTGAACCTAGGGCTTCTCAAGAAAGTTTTGGTAGCAGCCTCGAAAATGGGCGATGAAAGTGCATAGGTTTGACGTGGTAGTAGTCGGCGGCGGTCCTGCAGGCGCTGTATGTGCAATCAAATGTGCTGAGATGGGCTTTAGGACGGCGTTGCTGGAAAAATCAACAAGTTACAGGAGGAAGGCTTGCGGTGGTGTTACACCAACCATAACGAAAGAATTGTTAGAGCTTGAGTTAGGGTTGAGCACTCCCCAGTTTGTACTCTCTGTGCCAGAAAGATTGGGACTTTTCTATGTACCACCCAGCGGGAAGCACAACGGCGGTGTAATGAGAAATTATACACTACTCAATTTACGTAGGGTTGCTTTTGATGAGTGGTTGAGGGAAGAGGCCAAGGCACGTAATGTCCGTCTTTTGTACGGCGCGGAATTTACTGAACTGAAGCTAGGAAAGAACAACATGTTAAAGGTAAGAGTGAATGGCAGCCTAGAGATCTTTGAAGCTACTTACGTGGTCGGCGCCGATGGCGCAATTTCAAAAGTTCGTTCTTGCTTATTTCCAAATTATAGGTCTAGAGTACTCACCGTCGTGCAAGAAGTTTGGGATGCAGAAGGCAAGTTTGAAAATAATTTTTATGTAATTCTTAACGGTAAAATCGTACCAACTTATGGTTACGTAATACCCAAGGACGGAAAATTTTTCGTAGGCTTTGGCTTTAAAAGTGGAACGGCCAATATACAGTCTTGTACGGATAGGCTTTTAGGTTTGTTAAAAAATGAGTTTTCGTTTAAGCCTATAAGGATGGAGATAAGAGAGATTGCGCCCATACCGTTTACCATACCGTCCGCAGGACTCGAGAATGTAGTGCTTGTTGGTGATGCCGGGGGGTTATGCAACCCTTTCTCAGGTGAGGGTATAAGGTTCGCGATCGAGAGCGGAGTGGCCGCTGCGGAATCTATTAAGACATCGCAGGAAGAGAGTATAAAGTTAGTATCGATTTATGAATCAAAGATAGAGGGATTGAAGGAGTTTTTGCTTAGGATGCATGCGTTCGTAAGTGACTTTGATGACGAGAAGAGAGAAACTTTTGTTAAGAAAGAACTATTGCGCGTTAACGTATTTGGTATGTAGCTCAACAAATCCTCGGGACTGGATCACCAATTGGCGGGGGTAGAAGCCTTTTACCCCCTACTATCGTCTCGAGTATGACATGTTCGTACCTATCGGTCGCCTCGCCTATTATCTCCGCGTCCCTACCTTCTGGTGTCTCACGTATGGCCTCCAATACCGCATCTGCCATCTGGGGTACCACAGCGATAATCGCCTTTCCTTCGTTACCCACATCGAGTGGGTCTATGCCCAGCATCTCGCAGGCAGCCCTGACACCCTCTTTTATCGGTATTTTTTCTTCTTTTATGTAAATTCCGACTTTTGACTTTTGGGCCCACTCGTTAAGGGCGTTTGATAGACCACCCCTAGTTGGGTCCTTCATAGCGACGATTCCACCAATCTCCAAGGCCTTCCTTATCATTTTGTTAAGAGGCGCAACGTCAGACTTTATGACGGTATCAAAGCCATATCCTTCCCTTGAGGAAAGTATCGCTATACCATGGTCGCCGATAGTCCCAGAAACTATTATCTTGTCACCTGTTCTGACGTTAGAGTCAAGAAGCCACCTCGCCTCGAAATTTCTGTAACGCCTAACGACACTCAAGTTGTAATCTAACACCGCCTGCCTCCTTCCAATACCAGATGAGTTTATGATGAACTTATCTAAAGCACACCTCTCCACAACTTTTGTGTCACCAGTTGCCACGAACACATCGGCTTCCGTGCACGTCTGTCTTATGCTCATGACTATCCTTTCAAAATCCGATAGTGGGAATCCCTCTTCTAAAATAAAGCCCATCGCGAGCGCAACTGGCTCAGCTCCCAGCACGGATATGTCGTTTACAGTTCCTGAGACTGCTAGCCTCCCTATGTCACCACCTGGAAAGAATAACGGCTTAACCGTATAAGAATCTGATTTTATCACAATACCATCCACGACGGCCGCATCGTCCAGCGCCTCCAGAGGGACTTCAGCATTTCCCCATGCAAGGTTCTTAAGTATAAAATTCTTAATCAGAGACTGCATTATGACGCCCCCCGCGCCGTGAGCCATCGTTATCCTATCCAAAGGACATCAACCCCTATATCGACATCCCTAACGCTACTATTTTATTCCGTAGCATAGTTTATATATACAGGTCTATACGCTATTGGTAAAAGTATATATTGAGAAGACGGAATACGATGCTTGATATGCGCCCGCACCTCCGTAAGGTCATAAAGCTGGGCAGGTCTGCCCTAGCCGTGACGCTACCTAAAGAATGGACATCCTCAATCAAGCTAAAAGAGGGTGACTATGTCCTCATGGATGATGCCGAAGAAAACTACATCAAAATAAGGAAAGCTGATAGCGAATTTGAGGTCCCGCCCGCTGTCTGTGTCATTAACGCAGATGTTTGCACTTCACAAAATATGCTATGGAGAATCATAATCGGAGCATATATGGTCGGCCACAAAATCATTTGGATACAGACGAGAAATGGTTTTGGGCCTAACGACATCGAAGGGATAAGGGCTTTGACTGAGATGCTCATAGGGCTTCACGTAACAGAGCAGACCGATAACATAATCATACTTCAGAGCCTTGCTGACCCTTCTAGACCGACAATCGATAGCTCTATCCGCAGACTCCACTTAATATCTTCCAGTATGTATGAGATGGCAATAGACGTCCTTTTAGGTGAAGAGGATCCAAAGCAACTTGAAGATATCAAAGCGCTTGGGATAGAATGTGACAAAGTTTATTGGCTCGTAACAAGGCAGCTACTTCTATCAGTCAATGACAGAGCTTTAGCAAAGGAGCTTGGTATAAGGTCTCACCTTTGGCTTTTAGGGAATAGGGCGGTTGCTAGAATGTTGAAGAGTATAGTTACAGATAGCGAGTGCATATATAGATACGTCGAAAACTTACTGAAGCTTGGTTATAAGCTTGATGCAGAGACTACTCGTTGGTTTACCAACATACGTGAGGAGATTAGAAAGATATCAAACACGGCAATCGATTCCCTTATCACAAGAGACTTGGTAGGCGGCAATAACGCCATCGAATCTGCGAACAAGCTTGTGAAAGTTCTTGAGGCAGCGGAGATGGTAGCCCCAAAAAAGTACGACGTCAACATTTGCCCGTCTCTCTCAGGCATAGTCAGGTCTTTAAGAAATATCGTCCTAAACTACAGATACATAGCGGAGGTTGCAATTAATAGGTCAGTTGAGGAATCTGGTGAATACGTGAGCGTAGATACCGGTAGTTTTGAGGAGAAAATCTAAACATTATGTTTAAATAAATATAGCAACGTCAGAACGGTATGAGTAACAAAGCTAAGCCAAGCTCCTTAATTTTTAACGTAAGGTTGAACTGGGACCATTCTACAGGTGCTGAGGCCTTTACCAAAGGGGGTAGCATTCGCCTGGACATGCCTAAGGACTTCGGTGGCTTGGGAAGGTATCCATGCCCGGATGAGGTATTCCTTTCTGCCTTAGGGGGATGCATGATAACTACGTTCGTTTACTTTCAGCGACGACTGGGCGCAAAGATAGATGGTATAGAAGTTAATATCGACGGAGAGGTTATGCTGGATAGCGGAGGATACAAGATCACAGATATAAAAATCAAGTTAAAGGTTTTAGCAGAAAGCCAGGAAGTTGAGAAGGCTACGAGGTGCGCAGAGTTAGCTATGGAATACTGCCATCTAACCAGGTCCATAAAACCATCCATAGCTTTAACGGCAGAGTACGAGGTCGTAAGCCTAAATCATTCCTAAAGCGCAAATTAATTATTTTAAAGAATTTTTAAAAATAAGCAATGCTTATTTGTGATTAGGTTTGATAAAAAGGGTGTGGTAGTTATGGTGAAACTATTCGACAAGTACGAGTTTCCAGAAGGTTTGTACTATTCCAAGGACCATCTATGGTTAAAAATCGAGGGCGACGTCGTAAGGGTTGGTGTTACAGACTTAGCGCAACAAGCGGCTGGTCCGATAGTGTACGTAAGGCTCATGCCAAAGGGTAAGGCCGTGGATGCAGGGAAGCCCATAGGGACCATGGAAACTGGAAAATGGGTTGGACCCCTGAAGTCTCCCGTGTCCGGAACGATAGTCGAAGTCAACGAAGCTCTGAAGTCTCAGCCTAAGCTTCTGAATGAAGACCCATACGGAAAAGGGTGGTTGGCCATTATAAAGCCTTCAAAACTTGAGGACGAACTAAAAGGTTTGTTCTCAAAAGTTGAAGAGATGGTCCCGTGGCTACAGGAGGAGATACCGAAGATTATTAAATAGTTAACCTGATGGTTTAAAACTAAAAATTTTTATTGCTACATTAAACCCAATTGCTCGGCTATCAGTTGCGATATATCGATAACACGCTTGCCGTTTTGTATCGCGGTAGCTGTTTGAGCAAGTGCTTGAACACATGCAGGACATGCCGAGACAATCACCTCAGCGTTCGTGGATGCTAGCATGCCATACCTCCTCTGGGTAAGGTTATCGGCCAGAGATGGGTTGACCGCCTTCAGCAGACCTCCAGAGCCGCAGCATATTGATTCTCTTCCAAAATACTCGGGCTCTATGAATGTATCCGTAACGCTTTGCAGGACTACCCGAGGTTCTCTGATGACACCGGATATTCTTCCAAGCTCGCAGGGGTCGTGATAGGTTAAAGTTATGTCTGCCTTAGGGACTACAAGCTTTCCAGAAGTTATGTAGGTGTCAAGTAGTTGGCTGGAATGCAGCACTTCAAACCTAGGTTTTTTCCCTAAAAGTCTCGGATACTCATGCTTAAGCGCAAGGTAACAGCCTGGACAGCCTGTCACAACTTTCTTTGCACCTGTAGACTCTATCATCTCGACGTTGTGGAGCGCCAAAACCCTAGCCTCTCTAATAGCGCCGGAGAGAGCGAGTGGATGACCGCAGCACCATTCGTCCTTCAGCAACGTCCAATCCTCATTCGCAGAATTTAGGATTGAGGAAACTGCCTGCGCAATTGACTGAACTCTACCGGAGAACGATGTTATACAACCAACAAAGTAGACGACCTCTGCCGAATCCTTAAAGTTTACGTCGGCACCGGTGTAAGTAATCCAATCCGTCCTTGATAAATTGTCCATCATGTAAATATTCTTTGATTTTTTTACTGTTTCAGATAACTTGATAATGCTCTCGGGCACAACTTCATGGTCATACAGTATCTCCCTAACTTTTGACCATATCTCCAGTAAATCAATCTCTACATGACAGACTTCTCTACAGAACCCGCAAAACGTACAGTTGAAAAACCTTGTAGAGAAGGACTTTCCGAGTTTACGTATGCTTTGCTCGTCCAATCTACCATCATTTCCTAAAATTTCTTTAAGGGCGAATATTTTACCCCTTGGCGATGTAGACTCCCATCCCAAAAAGTAATAAACGGGACACCTTTTCATACAATAGCCGCACTGAGCGCAAGCGAAGACGTCCTCTAACTGTAGTTTTGGCAGGACAAGCATCTTAAACCACCTTCCTTAAAACCCACACGCCATCCATGAACGTGCTGTATAGCTTTCCAGGAAGAGGGATACCTAACATGAGCTCAGCGCCTATCGTTTTGCCCGGGTTTAGTACGTTCTGTGGGTCCAGCACACCTTTCATACTTTTGAGCTCCCTTTTTTTCTCCGGCTCTGCCCTCTCCATGAATGGAAAGTTCCATAATCCATAACCGTAAGGTTTGCCTCCAGCCTTTATGGCAGCGTCAAGCACTTTCTTCGTTATGGCAGCCTCCGTAAGGTATCTGATGGACTTTCTTTCGTCACAAAGGAAGAGTTGGAACATTAGGGCCTTATCTCTTGATATAAACATTACTTCAACCTCTACATCTAAATGTGCTTGGTTGCCTAGATGCCAGCAATACTTTACAATATCTAGTATTTTATGTACTGGTATTATGAACTCGTTGCCTAGGATACTTGGTCCCCACTTCTTAATCCTTAGTGTATAAAACCTCTCTTCCCATTCACGCCTCGCCTCGTCTTCTGGGGTAAGGTACCCGCGATATCGATTTACGATGCTACCCAATGTAAGGTGTTGCCTGTCAACATCGTACCTGTTACCATTAAAGCATCCAAAGAAATATGTATCAGACTCGATGTAGTCCTTTGCCCTAACGAATCCAAAAGTCCTTAGAACGAGAGAATGTGGGTTTGTTAACCTCAAAACCTCCTGAGCTGCCATCACGGCATTGGCAAAGTTGCTAAAGTTTGCCATAAACGGCCTCTCTACCTCGCTCTTCGGAATCAACTTCAAAGTTAAATCAGCAAATATGCACAAGATGCCCTCGGACCCAAACAGCTGTGATAGATTAGGGTTGCTGTTATCGTCAGCCACGACGACCCTTCCATCTGGAAGGACAGCGGTTACCTTGGCAACGTTCTTGACGAATGGGCCGTACTTAAGGGAACCATAACCTATTCCACCAGTAGCCGCCCAACCGCCAACGGTTGAGCTTAACGCACTCGAAGGGTACGTTGGTAGCTCCCAATTCGTCTCCTGCAAAAAACGCATAATGTCTTCCCATACGACCCCGCACTCGACGGTCAGCAACCCATTCTTTTCGTCTAAATTAACTACCCTGTTAAGCCCCGTCAGATCCAAAATTATGCCACCCCTCACTGGCACTGTACCCCCGAACCCCCATGTGGCACCACCTCGAGCTATAACGGGGATTTTGTACTCATTCGCCAGCCTAATAATTTCTGCTACATGTTCTATGCTCCTCGGTCGTGCTATTGCGTCAGGGGTCGTGTTAAAGAGTAACTTTACAGACTTGGGTAAAGCCGCTAAGTCGTGGGCATAAACGAGCTTTTCGAGCGAATCTACGGAAACGCACTCTTGTCCCAGCTTGTTAACAAGTTCTCTTAAAAAATTGTTAGATGTGGCCATTATGGCCACCATACCTATTTTGTTAATTCACTAAAATACCCTGCGTCTTCTTCATAGTTAATTGGCCTAAGCACGGCGACCCAACCTTCACCATACGGGTCCTCGTTTATGAGCTCAGGCCTCCCCCTCAGCGCCTCGTTGACCTCAACTATCCAGCCGGATACTGGACTTCTTAGGAGCACCACACGCATACCGTGTTCTACGGAGCCGAAAGGATGCCCCCTAGTAATTAGACGCCCTTTCGGAAGGACCCTAACGAACTCTATCGTGCCCACAGACTCCACAACATCCCTCACAAGACCAACACGTACAAGTATTTCAGAACCATCGCCTGCTTGCTCAAACCTCGCCCACATTCCATGACTAGCCTTCGAGATGAACAACTTCCCTACGAGCGCAGAAATGGTTATTGCCATTTTCTTAGACCACCTCCAAATGCACTTAATTACAGCGCGATATTATTCATGACGTATTGTTTCATATGTCAGACAAATGTTACGTATACGTTACACATAAATACCAGACGTAGCGTTTTTACATAGAATTGAGCATAAAAAGTAGCCGTTTGTATGGGTATGGCCGCACTTTAAGAAAGGTAATGAAGCTTGGCCGGTCAGCGTTATGTGTTACACTACCAAAAGCTTGGGCTGATTCTGTTGGTATAAAGGAGAACGATTACTTGGTCGTAAGACAGACAGGTGATTCGTTAGAATTAAGCAAAGTTGAGCGAGAAGGCGGAGTTGGACCACCGGTCTGTATAATAAATGTGGACGCATGTGTAGAGCCTCATTCTATCACTAGGGCTTTGATAGGGGCTTACGTAGCTGGTCACGACACGATTTGGCTACAATCCAGAAGACCGTTCACGCAGAGACAGATTGAGGAAGTTAGTGCAGTGACAAGGAAGCTCATTGGAGTCCACATCGTAGACAGCTCTGAAAACATCATAATTATTCAGAATCTCTCAAATCCCGTAAGGCCTTCCATGGACAGCTCTATCAGGAGGTTTCATAGCCTTGTAGTGGATATGCTTGAGAGCGCTGTAAGTATGTTGTCAAGTGGTAACCAAGACATGATTAAGCGTATTATGAGTATAGGTGAAGAATGTGATAGACTTTACTGGTTAACGGTAAGGCAGCTTATAAGAGCAGTCAGCGACCCAAGTGTACGGGAGGCCCTCGGGATAAAGTCAACTCTATGGTTGCTCGGTAATAGACTGGTGTTAGTTTTGCTTAAGAGGGCTGTCAACTTGAGTGAATCAATTGCGCTTTCGACATATGAAATATTCACAAGTGGGTGCGGGATTGAGAAACGTATCATAGATTGGTGCGCGGATTTTTATGCAACACTAAAGCACATATCTCAAAATGCAATAGATTCTCTTCTATCAAGGGACCTTTTGCTGGCAAATAGGGCAATAGCTCAAATTAACAGTTTAGTTGGGGAGAAAATAGAGAGTAGTGAAAAATTGGCCGGCAATAGTAAATCATTCAGGCACTACCTCTTCCGAATAATACACGCTCTTAAGGAAATTGGTTTATGTTATCGTCAGATTGCAGAGGTGGCGATAAACAGGTCTCTAGAGGAATCTGGAAAATTCGTTACTATTGAGTGCCCGACTAAGAACTCGGACGAAAGTTAAATTTATAACAGATTGTTCTGCTGGGCAATCAACTGACTTAGGTCTAACACTTTAAGCTTTCCGTCAATTTTTGGCGCAACGGAGGCAAAGGCTTGTACACATGTCGGGCATGCTGAAAGTATGTATTCAGGCTCAGTGACCTTCAACATCTTCAACCTTTGAATAGCAAGCTGTCCCGAAAGCTCTGGGTTCAACGCTTTTAGCATACCACCAGAGCCGCAGCATATACCCTCCATACCATGACCGTATGGTTCAATGAACTCTCGGGTTACTCGCTTGATAACCTTCCTAGGTTCTTCGATAATGCCTCCGAGCCTACCCAGCTCACAGGGGTCGTGGTACGTAACTCTAGCCTCTAGGATTGGTATCTTTAATTTGCCATTAGTTATGTATCTGTTGAGTAGCTCAGTGAAGTGGAGCACCTCAAAGTCGAACTCACGACCCAGCAACTTTGGCCATTCATGCTTTATGGCAAGGTAACAGCCTGGACAGCCCGTCACAACGGTCTTAGCACCAATGGATGCTAACTGCTCTAAATTGTGTCTTACTAAATTTACAGCCTTCCTAATCCCGCCACTCACCGTGAGCGGATGACCACAGCAAGCCTCATCCTTCAAAAGCGTCCAATCCTCGCCTACGTAATTTAATATCGAGGTTATGGCCGCAGATATGTCCTGCGCCCTACCTTGATAAGACGAGATGCAACCGACAAAATACACTACGTTGGCACTGTCTTTAACGTTAACATCTACTCCTGTGTATAGTGACCAGTTGGTTCTTGCGGAGTTATCCACACCAAAAACGTTCTTTGTCTCGTTAACCATGCGATGGAGGTTGTCCAAGAACTCAACAGCGCAATGAACGTTGCCAAGAATCTCCATAAAGTACTCCCTCATGGAGGTTATGAGCGATGGCGTCTCTATACCGATTGGGCAGAATGCGCTACACCTGCCACACAGCGAGCAGTTCAAGAAGAGAGCATCGGCAAGCTCCCACACCTCTTCATCCGACGGAGACCTTAGTCCAAAAAGTTTTGCCTTCAAACTATGGTCTTTACGAACCAGAGGCCTAAATCGTCTGATTATCCCGCCGCAGCTGGTGGGGAAACCCAAGGGATGCGGATTAGAGTTCAGGAGCCTGTACAGCGAGCACTCCTCCCTACATATCTCGCACCTGACACAACCGTCAAGCTCTATCATCTGCTTAACGCTTAACGGTAAGCTTCTTACTTTTGCCATACCTTACTTCACACTCCTTACAGTTTTAGGTACAGAATTGGCCAACATGGCAATAGGACCAGCGAATGCGTGCCAGAGCCTGCCCGAGTGGGGTATGGCGCCCACGAAGACTCCAAGGAAGAATCCAGAGGTCGACCAGAGGACGTTGTAGAGCAACTCGATTTGTGCAGGACTTAGACCCGCCATGAGTTGGGCTATACCATATGCTATGAACATGAACTTACCCGAGTCCGGAAAGCCAAACTTCACAATTGTTGCAGCCTCGGCCATGTACCTGAAGAGGAACCATATCACAGGCATGAAAAGACCAATGGCGTCTTCTTTCGTACCAAACATGAAGTTCTTTTTGATGAACCTTCTATGTATCGCAAGCCCCTCGGCAAATAGCAACACAACGGCCATCGAGAGATTATCGATCAGAAGGAAGAGTGCCCAAATCAATGGTAGCTCAGTGCCTAGCTCATAGAATATGTAGCCAGGAAAGAAGGGTGATCTAAAGAATTCTACCATCAGCTCTTGAATACTCGAAACACCTGTTGCTATGTCCGCGGCTATGTGGTTCGAAAGTATTAACAAAACGTAAAAAGAAACAAAGGATGCTTTCTCTAACCCCCTCAGCCTTTCATACTTGTAGAGTCTATGCTGACCAAAGACCTTGACTAGGAACGCCTTGATAATGGCCGCTAAGGAACGAGGATTTAGGACAGTTAACAGCGCCTTCTTAATCGTTCCTACAACACTCTCCGCTCCGAGAAACCATATCCTAATATTCCATAAGGCTCCGACGATTAGGGATACCATCCCGATTAGAAAAAATGTAGATGCAAAAAATACCGCATCCGGCACCATCATTCTCCACCGTAGAAGTATCTTTGCCTTGTCTTCAGAATAATGCATCCAATTCCTCAACGTTGCTTGGCTTCAGGATGGCTATCCAACCTTTACCGTAAGGGTCCTCGTTTATCAGCTGCGGATTTTTGATAAGCTCTTCGTTTACTTCAACTATCGAACCTGTTATAGGGCTACGCAGTATGAGTATCTTTCTTCCGTGCTCTATTGACCCAAACGGATATCCTTTGTTAACGCATCTACCCTTCGGCAAGGCCCTGAAGGCCTCTATCTGCCCCACTGCCTTAGTGGTGGCCTCTTTCAGGCCTATCTTTACCAATGGTGTCGGAGATTTGTGCTCAATCTTAACCCAGAAATGGTCGTATGTCAACAGCCGCTCCCGAAGCATGCTTTTCTCTGACAAGTCTTTTCACCTCTCAAATGTTATAACAATATAGAGAAGTATAACCTACGTCGTATAAAGACTTAGCATGTTATACTGACTTATACATGTATATATCAGTTAAAAGATTCGGAAAACCTACATTAAGCCGAGTTTCCTGGCAAATAATTCTGTCACATCTAGAACCTGCATCTTTACGCCGATCTTTTTTAACCCATCCATCAGCGTTATTTTGCAGGCTGGGCATGCGGAGGTGAGGATTTCGGCTTCAAGGGCCTGAGCTTGTCTCACCCTTTTTTCGGCTATGCTTAACCTTAACTCGTCGTTCACCGCTTGGAGGATGCCCCCTCCCCCACAACAGCGCACGTCTTTCTTGCCCTCAGGCATCTCCCTAAAAGAAAACGTTACAGCATGAATAACGTGTCTCGGCTCGTCTATCACACCACTGAGCCTTGCAAGCTCACACGGGTCATGGTACGTTACAAGAGCAGATTCCTTTTCTATTCCTTTGAGTGGCATGCGCTCCTTTCTGATGTATAGGTCAAGTAACTCCATAACATGCATAACGTTAAACCTTAGAGCCCTACCTATCAATGATGGATACTTTTGCTTAATAGTCCTTGCGCACCCTGGACATGCCGATACTACCAGCTTCGCATCTAAGTTCTCTATTGCCTTAACATTATGCTCAGCCATCTTCCTAGCACCATCCTCGTCTCCTATCATGAGTAGCGGCGCACCGCAGCACCACTCATCCTCGCCAAGGAGTGTCCAGCTTAACCTTGCATGGTTTAAGATCAGAGATGTGGCATAAGCTATGTCTTGCGCGACGGCCTTAAACGAAGATGTGCATCCTACAAAATACACAACATCAGAACGTTCGTTTATCTTAGCGTTATCAAGACCTAAATAATCAACCCACATCGACCTTGCATCGTTTCCCACGCCATAAGCGTTGTATGTGCTGAGTATGAACTTATCAACCTCCTTGAGTACGGGTGGGTGTTTATTGAACCTATAAACAATCTTTCTGAACAGTTCCCAAAGTATATCCGTCTGTATCCCGAACGGACATACGGCCATACATCTGCCACAGAGGGCACAGTTGTAAACGTTTTCGACGTAGTTCTCAATCTCATTTAACTTATTTGTCTTTGATCGATAGAGCGCGAACCACGGATTCACACCACTCTTTATTATCTTAAGCATAACCGAAACTCTGCCCCCTGGCATGACCTGTGGTTTCTTCAGAACGTCATAGACTGGACAGTATTCTGCACAGTGGGCGCACCTCGCGCACGTCTCGAGCTGCAGCATGGTAAACGGTGACACTTCTTTTAGAGTCTCCAGCTTCATGTTTTCATACCTCCGTAAAGCCTGCCGTGTCTGATGCTGTAGGCGAGAATGGTGAAGGGTGATGCTATTATGTGGAATAGTTTGCTGAACGGCATGTACATTATCAGGACCTGGGCCGCAATACCATGCACGGCAAGCCAAATTAACGATGGTGTCTCCTTAAGTTGCATCACGATGCTTGGTGATATTCTGAGCGCAAAGGACTCGTGAATGTAAGGCGATACGCGCATCATGTTTCCAGCGAGAAATATTGTAATTAAAATAGCAAGCAAAAAGTAATCGTCAAAGCCGGATATACTTCTCACTGACCTATCAACCACTCTCCTCACTAACAGCAGGCTAAAGCCGCCTAGTACGACCCAGCCGAGATAGAATGGTAGATCCCTCGTTAAAAATTGCTCAGATGCCATCCATGCAAACCAGGACGCTGACCAAACTCCAATGGGTCTTAGATGCCCAAACAGTATTAAAAACAGTGATATATGCGCCGAAAAAGACATGAGCCAGAGCACAAAGGATTTAGCCTTGGGTTTTATGAAACGACCCTGAAACAGTAACAAGTATATGAACTGTCCTATCGTAAGCCTTATGGATTCTGCTGAGATTGGGGTTCTGGATATGGAGGATGGTACTGTCCTGCTGGGTGGCGATGTCGAAAACCATGTGTATAGCTTTAAAGAGATGCCGAATAAGAATGTTGCATAAGTAACCCAAGGTAACGTTCCAAAGATAAAATCCATCAATAGCTTTAAATTAGTGTCCAAACTCCCTCCCCCTTATTTTTCGTATAGTCGCATTAACGCGATTATAGTTTGTATATATTTTAAACAAACTCATATAATAATTTTTGCCTTTATGAGTTAAGCTGCCTGACAAGATTATGCCCATGGTGAAGGAAGGGTGTCATCCATGACTAATGTTCGAAGATATTTTCGTTCCCAACGTAGATACAAGCGCGTTAAATTAACGCCCGCACTCTTCTTCAATCATCTCAACGCATTTTGGTACGGCAGTCTTTACCTCCTCGCTTAGCCCCTCTTGATAGCAGCCCGGTTTTTGAATGGTTATTCCAAAAACCACTACTTCGTCTGGAAAAGATTCTCTATCGATAGCTTTAATGAGCTCAACGGATGTTACGAGGTCTATATCATGAAAACCGATGAATCGTTTGGGTGTAGTCTTAAGGTCTTCAAACGTTAGCCTTAGGATTTTTCCAGGGACGGTACCCTCTTCGACCAGAGCATCTACGATTATTGCCTTCCTGTAACCAAGCATGGCCTCTGCCACGGTTAAACCTCCGGCACTCAGCTCAACAATGTCAACAATTCTACCCATCCGCTTCCTTAGCTCAGATGCGATAACCAGGCCTACGGCATCGTCGCCAAGTATCGGGTTACCGAGCCCTATTACAACTGTTCCGTGCTTCCTCTTCAAGGACGCTTTATCTCAGCTACAAGCTTTCCGTCTGCATCATATATGCATACGTCAAGCGGCATCTGTCCTGGTAGCGCATGCGTTCCGCATGCCAGGCATGGATCATAAGCCCTGAACGCCATCTCTATCATGTTGAGCAGACCGTCGCTTACGTTGCCGCCCTTTATGAGCTGTTGCGATGCCTTCTTTACGGACATGCATATGCCCGCGTTGTTATGCGTCGTCGCGACTATTAGGTTGACATCGGTCAATATGCCCTCTTGGTCCGTTTTGTAGTGGTGGATGAGCGTACCCCTCGGTGCCTCAACGATACCAACGCCTTCGTTAGGAGTGTTAGTTAGAGGAACCCTGAAGTCCTTTCCAGTTACATCCGGGTCCCTGCTTAACTCGAGCGCCCTCTCGGCAGCATTAAGTATCTCTATAACCCTTGCCCAATGGTATCCGAGCGTTGCGTGGGCTGGCTTGCCTAAGGTCTCTTTGAACCTTTCATATGCTTCTTGAGCGAGCGGCGTCGCAAACCCATTCGCTACGTTGAGCCTACCAAGGGGCCCTACCCTATACGCGCCGGATTTTTCACCGTCAACTATTCCCTTCCAGCCCAGACCTTTCAAGTATGGAAACTTAAGATAAGTCCATGGTTCCACATGTTCGCCTATGTAATTCAGGTAGTCTTTTGGGTGAAATTCTGCGTAGATTCTTCCCTTCGGGTCTACAACTCTGACCTTCCCCTCGTAGTAGTTAACCAGCCCTTTCTCGTCAACCAAACCCATATAGTAAGTCTCATGCTTGTACACGTCGCCCACAATCAAGTCAAGGTACTTCTGGTTCTTCAGGACAACATCCTCGAGTATCTTCAGCGTGAACTGACCGAATTCTACCAGCTTTTTCGCGCCCTCCTCTATCTCTTTTCTATCCTCTTCTGTTAAGGGCTTGGAGACACCGCCCGGAACGGCGCACGTCGGTATTATTGCTCTCCCAGCGAGCTTTTCCAAAAGCTTCGTGGCCACCATTCTAGCGTTTATGACTTTCTTTCCCGTTTCCAAGCCGACCTTTCCGATAAGGCCAAGGATATTCCTTTCAACCCTAGGAGCATCGGGTCCAACGACGAAGTCTGGTGCCGAAAGCGCGTAGAACACTGCCGAGTGGTCATGTACGTAGAATATATTGTAGGCCATCTCCCGTATCTTCTTAGCGGTCTCCGGCAACTCAGCCCCATAGACGGCATCTACCGCCTTCGCTGACGCCATATGGTGTGCCCACGGACAAACGCCGCAGATTCTCGGCGTTATTATGGGCATCTCCTCAACAGGTCTTCCTATGCAGAACCTTTCGAAGCCCCTGAACTCGACGACTTGGTAGTAAGCGTCCTTAACGTTGCCACCATCGTCTAAAAATATTGAAATCTTACCGTGCCCCTCAAGCCTTGTTATGGGCTGAATAGTTACGACCTTCCTCATTCTCTAACACCCCATGCCCTCCGCATTATTGATTTTGGTAAACCGTATCTGTAAAACGTCCCTAATGGGTCCTTTACTTGTGCTATGATTTTCCTAACTTCTTCGTCATTCACACCAGTCTCAACTTCTAAGCCTACTACAGAAGACAAGGCAGATAGCATCCTGGCACCTTGATCTTGGGATTCTGGTGTCGGTCCCATACACCCTCTGCAGGGAACGCTCATAGTTGGACATACGGCATCACAACCGCCCCTAGTTGCAGGACCCATGCAAATTATGCTCTGCTCAAGGAGACACCTCTCAGGGTCTGGGATGAATTGATGATACCTCTTTATCTCCATTATCCTCTTATTCTCACGGACGCGCTTGCACTCATCGCAGACGGACTTCATCGAACCGAACACCGTTCCCTTCGGCGGAAGCTTTCCAGAGAGTGCAGCAGCCAGTGCCTCGGCCACCAGCTTGAGGGGTGGTGGACAGCCTGGCAGATAATAATCTACATTAACCACCTGACCGAGCGACTTAACCGTCTCGAGAAATTCTGGTATTGTCAATTCTTCGTCAGCAAGTCTCGTCAGCTTATGGGGTATCGTTCCTTGTTGGTTAACGGTGCTCAGAGTCTTTACGTATGCCTTCTGAAGAATACTGTCTTTTGAGGCTACGTTTGCAAGACCAGGTATACCGCCAAAGCAGGCGCATGCTCCGAACGCTATTAGGTTCTTTGCTTTTTTCCTTGCGAGCTTGGCCACCTCCTCAGTCTCGTCGTTGTTCACGGCACCCTCGAAGAGCACTATGTCTATAGAACCATCTGGCAACTTCTCTAAATCCTCCAACTTTAGGTCAGCAGCGGTCGGCCAGTAAGCTATATTCACGGCCATCAGAACTTCAACAGCTTTTTCGCCTAAGTCTAGGAGAGAGTAGTCACAGCCGGCACAGTTTGCCCCGGGTATTATGGCCAGCATCGGCTTAGTCAAACTACTGCCACTTCCTTCCTTAGCTCTTCTGCTATACGGTTTGGTCCCAGCTTTCTTATCTGCTCGACGAACTCTTTTGCGATGTTGGCGAACTTTTCTCCTTCTGATGCGGAGACCCATTCCAACCTTAACCTCCCTTTTTCAATACCAAATTGTTCAAGCAGTCTTTCTAATAGCATAACCCTCTTTCTGGTCTTATAGTTTCCAGATATGTAATGGCAGTCACCAGGATGGCAACCAGTCACAAGAACACCGTCGGCACCGTTTGCAAAAGCCTCAAGTATGTAGACTGGGTTAATTCTGCCGGAGCACATGAGCCTGATTACCTTGAGGTTATGGGGGTACTGTATCCGACTGGTTCCGGCTAGGTCCATCCCAGCATATGAGCACCAGTTACATGCAAAAACCACTATCTTTGGTTCAAAATTTTCCCCCATTTTAATCACCTCGCAAGCGTCCTTACCATCTCCAAAATTTGCCCATCACTGAACCCGAGTTGCTGGGCAGCTCCAGAGGGACACGCGGCCGCACATACCCCGCACCCCTTGCATTTACTCACGTCCACTTTTGCAACCTCCTTTCCATCTTCTTTCTTAACCAAAGATATGGCATCGAAAGCGCATAGGGGCTGACATATGCCACAACCGCTGCACAGGTCTTCGTTAACTGAGGATACATAGGGTACGGTTTCTACATAACCCCTTGACATTAGCGCTATGGCTGACGACGCAGCAGCACCCGCCTGAGCTACGGTATCCGGTATGTCCTTTGGTCCCTGCACCGCACCAGCTAAGAACACACCGTCAACGGATGTCTCCGTGGGTCTGAGCTTAGGATGAAGCTCCAACGCAAAACCATCCGGACCTATCGCACACTTTAATACTTTAGCCACCTCCTTAAACGTTGGATGCGGGACTATGCCGGTCTCAAGAACGACGAGGTCGGGTCTGAGCGTTACAACCCTATTCGTGTTTGCGTCGAACACGTCAAAGTAGATGCCCCCATCAGCATCCTGGAGTATCTCCATCGGGCTACCCCTTATGAATCTGACGTTTTCGTAATTCCTAACCCTCTCGTAAAACTCCTCGTAACCTTTTCCGAAGGTCCTGATGTCCCTGTAGCAGACGTATACTTCTGCGTCCGGTATGTGACTTACTACGTAGTATGCGTGCTTTATTCCAGCCACGCATCCGAACCTACAACAGAACCTAAGGTGCTTTTCATCCCTCGAACCGACGCAGAGAACTATTGCAACTTTCTTAGGCTCCTTTCCATCGCTCGGTCTGAGTATGTGGCCCTTCGTCGGTCCCGTAGCCGAAACAACTCTCTCCAACTCTAATCCAGTGATTACATCTTTATACTTACGATAGCCGTATTCCGGCATAGCTTTTGCCACATCGTACAAACCATAACCAGTAGCCAGGATTATCGCTCCTACTTCAAGCTCTATCTCTTTCGGTTTCTGGTTAAAGTCTATGGCTTTGGTGGGGCAGAACCTTTCGCAGGCCCTGCAGGTCCCTTTCTGGAAGTACATGCAATGACCAGTATCGATTACAGGAATAAGCGGGACAGCCTGCGGAAATTCAAAGTATATTGCCTTTCTCTTCCCGAGTCCCATGTCAAACTCGTTCGGCGCAGTCCATGGGCATTTTAAGACACACGTGCCACAACCAGTACATTTTGACTCATCCACGTACCTTGGTTTCTTCAGCAGCTTGACCTTGAAGTTCCCAACGGAACCGTCGATTCCCACAACATCAGTATAAGTGTGGAGTGTTACGTTTGGGTGCTTGCTCACTTCTACCATCAGGGGTGTTAGTATACACTGGGAGCAGTCAAGCGTTGGGAAGGTCTTGTCAAGCCTTGCCATGTTCCCTCCTATGCTCGGTCTTGTCTCGACTAAGTGTACCTCGAAGCCAGCGTTTGCTATATCGAGCGAGGCCCTGATGCCGGCTATCCCACCACCTATGACGAGCGCCCTTGGTATTACCTTGACCTTCTCTACCTTTAGCGGCTTTAATAGCCTGGCCTTAGCGATGGCCGCCTTAACCAGCTTGATGGCCTTATCCGTCGCAGCAGCTTTTTCCTTTTCATGAACCCAAGAGCAGTGCTCCCTTATGTTGGCCATCTCAAAGAGGTAAGGATTAAGGCCGCCCCTCTCGACAGCCTTCTGGAATGTTGGTTCATGCATTCTCGGCGAACAAGCCGCTACGATGACCCTGTTGAGGTTGTGCTGCTTTATGTCCTCAACTATCATATTCTGGCCTGGTTGGGAGCACATGAATTGGTAGTCCTTCGCAACTACAACGTTTGGTACCTTTGATGCCTCTTCAACTACTTTCTTTACGTCAACTACGGATGCTATGTTTATACCACAATGACATACGTAAACGCCTATCCTAATCTCCTCACCTTCAACCATTAAACCTTCACCTCCTCAAGCAAAACCTCAACCGGACTCATGTTGAGGTTTGTTCCTAATTCTCTTTCATTCAAGCCTAACGCAAGGCCCAATAATTGTGTATAGTAAAGTGCTGGGATTGAAAGGTTTTGGTCACCAGTTATCGTCTTAGCGGCATCCTGCTTTCCGTCAAGCATGTCTATACAATATGGGCACAAGCTGGTTATTGCCCTCGAACCTGCGGCCAATGCCCTCTTTATTCTGAGGGCTACAACCCTTATCGCCGCCTCAGGCGAATAGGGAATCATAGCCGCTCCACAACATTCGTACTTCTCAGGGTAGTCTCTTGCCTTAAGACCTATGGCCTCAATCAACCTGTCTAGCTTGAGCGGTCCATTTCTTACCTCCGGTCTCGGGAATTCCGTTGGCCTAAGTAGGTGACAACCGGGATGGGAAGAAACTGGTATTTCCGGCAACTTTCTCTTTATCGCAGATGTTATCTTCTCAACACCTACTTTATCATGCAGAACTTCTACCGGATGATAAACCGTCGCTTTACCCATGTACTTCAACCCTTCCTCTTTAAGAAGCTCGTTCACCGCACCCATAAGCGACGGGTTCAGCTTTAGCTTGTAAATAGTTTCCGTTAGGTTTAGATGGCAACCGTTGCACGGTGCGACGACATCCAAACCTTGCGACTCAGCTATTGCCAGAATTCTCGCGCACGCATAGTACGGATAAAACTTACTTATACCCTTCATCGGTACTCCACAACAGTTCATGTCTTTAGGGTACTCTAACTCTGCTCCCAGCAATGGTAACGTGGCCCTTAGCGATAGTTCATAACCATATTGCTTTGTTGCAGTTGTGCAACCTAGGAAAAGTAAAAACTTCATTCTCAAACTACCTCCCTTAGCCTTTCAAAACCTACCGATAGGACATGCTGCTTAAACTTTTCAATATCTTTCGGCTTTGGCATTTCTGGTAAGCCTAGCTCTGTCCTAGAAACCTCTTCGAACTCCTTCGACATTATGTACATGGGTTCTTGTATGTAGCCGACCTTCACTATAGACTTTGCCATCTCGACGAAGGATTTCGGAGGCGTTATCCCCCTTGTGATAGCTTCGTTCCTGAGGGTCATTACTACCTCAAATGGTGAGACCCTTTGGGGACAATATTCCACGCATTTTAAACAAACTGAGCATGCCCATATCACGTCGCTGTTTATAAGTTCCTCAGAATAGCCTGCCTTCACCAAGGCTACTATCTCGTGGGGTCTGTACTTGTCAACAACCTTTGCGGCAGTGCATCCACTAGAGCATTTCATGCATTGATAGCATAATTGCGGCCTAAGCTCCTTTACCGCATCTTCTAAAGAGAATTTGAACGTAAAGACTCAGCCTCCTAATTAAAAAGGAGATAAACCTCTTAGATTTAAATTTCAAGTATATTTATAATAAACTCTTTACAAAAAACTAATTATGTAAATACTTTAATTATCAACCTGACTACTAGTAGACAACAAACATCTAGTATATCTTATGGTTTAAAGAGATTTAATGTGGTTGATGGAAAAGGTTAGGGCCGAGGTCAGGGTCTCGGGCATAGTTCAGGGAGTAGGCTTTAGGCCATTCGTTTACAGAATCGCCGTTAAGAGGGGGCTTAAGGGATTCGTCCAGAACCTAAAGGACGCATCTGTTAGGATAGTTGTAGAAGGACCCGAACAGAACATAAAGTCCTTCTTAGATGCTCTGGTTAAGGAGAAGCCACCCTTAGCTCATATAACCAAGATCGATGTAAGCTATTCGGAACCAAAGAACGAGCTCGCAGAGTTCAAGATACTAAAGAGCTCAGAGCAAAGCTCAGTCACAGGCTCCGTGGTACCAGCGGATGTGGCAATATGCGACGATTGTGTGAGAGAGCTCTTAAATCCTACCGATAGGAGGTTCGGCTACTTTTTTATAACGTGCACAAACTGCGGGCCAAGGTTTACGACGATACTGGACACGCCCTATGACAGACATAATACGTCCATGAGAGATTTTCCGATGTGTAGGTCATGTAGCACTGAGTATGAAGACCCCTTAGACAGGAGGTTTCACGCCCAAACAATAGCATGCCCCAAGTGCGGGCCTAGAGTTTATCTAACGACCAACGACGGAAGGTTATTTGAATGCGACGACCCTATAAGGGAAGCGACCAAGCTCATCGATGAAGGTTACATTGTAGCGATAAAGGGAAACGGTGGCTTCCACGTAGCAACAGCAACGACAATCTCTGAGCCTATAATAAGGCTTAGGAAGGTCAAGCATAGGCGACAGAAGCCCTTTGCGATAATGGCTAAAGATTTAAAGACAGTAAAGTCTTTTGCTATAGTTAGTAGCCAAGAGGAAGCGCTACTCACCTCTCCAGCGCGCCCCATCGTTTTACTACGTAAAAGTGAGGATTATTATCTGTCCGATGAGATAGCGCCCGGTCTCCATAACGTAGGCGTGATGTTACCGTACACGGGACTACATCTTCTCCTGTTGCTTAACAGCAAAGAACCAGCATACGTGATGACTAGCGCCAACCCGCCGGGCGAGCCGATAGTCACGCAAAATCAAGAGGCCTATGTAAGGATTGGAAAGGATGTCGACTATATGCTCCTTCACAACCGAGAAATCGTCAACAGGTGTGACGACTCCGTGATAAGGATAGTCGACGGAGCTGTCAGCCACATACGCCGTTCAAGAGGTTATGCGCCAGAGCCAATTAAGTTGCCGCATGAGTACGGTAAAAGGGTCATCGCTTTAGGTGGTGAGCTCAACGTCGCTGGTTGCATACTTATGGATGATAAGGCATTCTTAACACAGCATATAGGCGACGTAGATTGTGTGGAAACTTATGAATTTTTGAAGTCAGCAGTTCACCACCTATCTAAGCTGATTAGAGTACAGCCAGAGTTAATAGCCCACGACCTACATCCTGGGTTCCAGACAACTAGGCTTGCGGAAGAGCTGGCCGAGCGGTTTGGAATAGCAACGTTGGCTATCCAGCATCATCATGCACATGTTGCCTCAGTAATGACGGAGCACGGGTTAGATGAAGTTGTTGGTATAGCGTGCGATGGATTTGGCTATGGCAGTGACGGCTTGGCATGGGGTGGTGAGGTTCTTTTATGTGATAATAACGGTTACTGCCGTTTGGGTCATTTAGAAAACCATCCAATGCCGGGTGGTGACTTGGCCGCAAAGTATCCTATGAGAATGGCTGCAGGAATTCTCTTCGGGTCAGATTTATGTGAAGATTGGTTGTTTTCGAATGCCGATAAACTTCCAAGAGGAAAAGTCGAGGCAGAGATAATACTGAAGCAGATTAAGAATGGAAGGAGCGTAAAAACTTCCAGCGCTGGTAGAGTTCTAGACAGCGTTGCGGCAATACTGGGTACATGTTACGAGAGAACCTACGAGGGCGAACCTGCCATGAAGCTTGAATCCGCAGCGATAGGTGGTTCAGATATCTTAGGACTGAAGCCAGAAATAAAAGGTAAAGTCCTGAAGACAAAGTGCATGGTAGAATCGATTGCGGAGATAGTGATGAAGGGACCGGATTCAAGAAAAGTGAGAGACCTTGCTTTCTCAGCCCAGAATTATTTGGCATCAGGCCTAGCTGAGCTTGCCCTGGAAATAGCTGCTAAAGAGGGAATAAGGAGTATTGCTTTCACGGGCGGTGTGGCATATAACGAACAAATAACAGCGACCATACGACGAAAAGTTGAGACCAGAGGACTGAAGTTCTACATGAACACGAAAGTTCCGCCTGGCGATGGTGGACTTTCGCTCGGTCAAGCAGTGATCGCATCTAAGGTAAATGGCTAGCGTGATGGTTTTATCCTTCGTTTTAAAATAGATAATCTCTAGACAGCGCTTTATGAAAAATTATCATATCAATATGAGCAGTTAGTCACGATTTCGACGCTAAGTTATTGATAAGCCCTCTTAAGATAAAGAACGTTATAGAACGTCTCGAAGACTATCCAATATAGTAACCGAGAAGCAGATATAAGGCAGCAATCCTTAAAATTTATGATTGTATGGGTTGGACTGAAAAAACAGACAAAATAACTATCAGCGAGAGAGTTAAAAAGGCGATGCAAAACCTAGGTCTTACGGATTACGAGATTAGGGCTTATCTTCCGCTTATCCAAATGGGTCCATTGACCGCTAGCGAGCTGAGCAATATAGCTGAGATACCCTATTCAAAGATTTACGAGGTATTAGGGAGCTTGGAGGAGAAGGGATGGGTTGAAGTAGAGGGTGGAAGACCTGCAAAGTATCATGCAAAATCACCCGTTACGGCCGTCGAGGTTATGAAGCTGAAGCTCGAAGAAAAGTTCCAACAAAATGGTGATATAATAGTATCCGAGCTCATGCCTGTCTTCGAGAACAGGTGGGCTAAGGAAAGGCCAGATATTTGGATATTGAGGGGAGAACAAAACATTCTAGCTAAGTTAAAGGAACTTATCGCTAATTGTGAACGAGAGTTGTTATTAGCAACACCAATTCTTCCTAAGGAGCTTTTACGTACATTGCTACCGTTTTTTACAGCAATCAAAGGGAGAAACGGCAAAGTGCAGATAATGCTCACGTCAGATGTTGAGCAGCAGACACTAAAGAAAGTGGCCGAGGTTGCGGATGTTAGGGTCAGGGAGCACATGTTCGGTGGTGGCGCAGTCCGTGATTTAAAGGAGGTTATGATAATCCTTGCGGCTGAAAATGGGAAGAGGCCGGCTATAGCCATATGGTCAGATCATACGAGCTTGGCAAAGTTTGCTAGGGACTACTTCGACTATCTTTGGAACGACGCAAGCGTCGTAAAAAAGGTTTAAAGTTGCCTATTAATGAATAAACTTTAAGCTTCATGCGACGAGAGTACTATCCGAGCAGAAGAACACCGTCAAGAAAATGGGTAGTTAGGATAATAGCGGCGATAATAATCGTGCTGATGTTCTTCATAGTCGGCAGTCAGACAATCAATTTATTCCTAAACTTCGTGGAGTTCGGCGAACTTTTCATAAGGCCTTTCTACTACGCGTTAGTTGGCGGTCTGACACTTTCGGCAATAGCCTTCTTTAGGGTTGATTTTAAAAACAGAAGGTCACTTTTGTGGTGGTTCTTCAAGCTGCTACTGACTATGGTTAGAAGTCCCAGCTTCGTCTATCTTGATGCAATAGACTTCTCAAGGTTCAAGATGAGCGTACGCAATTTCGTCGTTTGGCAGGTAACGAAAACGATAGTGGGAACAATATTCTTCACAAACACGCTCTTTGGTATGTCAGTGCTAGCGATGCTAAACGGATGGGACCCAGGGCTGGGTGAGGTTTGGAGAATATTCCCCTTACCGTTCATCGTCCCTCCTGTTGATGAGACGTTCGCCCAAAACATGGTCGTACCAGCGCTTCCGGCGTTGTTACTCATTATACCTCCGTTACTTGGTGCAGTAGGAGTTAGACTTATAGTTCTGGTAGGCTTAACGCACCTCGTCAAGTGCATCAGTACTTCAATCGTAAAGTATTTAGAGGAAGGCAGGGTTGTAATACCGATTGCCACGATAGAGGCGCTGATAGCAGTTGGGCTTTTCTGGACAGCTTTTAATTCATTCTTCACAACGTACATCGATTACAACACGAAGGTAAGTCTTATCGCGATGATAACGGTTGCGGCAATATTTGCAATTTATGCATACCTCGACTCCCGCAAGTTAGGCAGGTTGGGGAACATTTATGTAAGAATCGGTGCTATAGTGCTTGTTGCTCTTTTAGCAGGCTCCATTATCGCCATACAGAACAGCGTAGCCGATGCGAGAAAAATAGAGTGGCTGGGCCCTTACGTCGTCCAAGAGATATCAGTAAATCGTTATCTGGCGGAACTTGATAGGATTAAGGAATTGCCATACAATTTTTCTATGAAAGAGATACGCCAAGAGACGATATCCTCATACATCGAAGAACATAAAAACATATTATCAAAGGTTAGGTTATGGGATTGGGATGCGGCATTCACGAAACTCAAACCGGAGATAGGTCTTATACCGTATGTTGACTTCGAAGACTCGGACATAATAAGGTTCAACGGTACGCTTTACTGGAGCGCATCCATGAAGCCTATACTGCCTGCATTCGTAAAGCCTGAGGACCGTTGGTTCAACGAGCACATGGTTTATACGCATGTACCGAGTGGCTTTCTTTTACTGAATGCGTATGACGGAACGATTGCGGACCCAAGCAAATTCTTCAAGCAGCGTAAAATCTACTATGGAGAAGGTGGTTTACTTTCAACCACTTGGTCGGCTTATGTAGTTGGCGAAGAATCGAGTAAGGAAGTTACTGGACATTTCTACTCAGGAAAGGGTGGTATAGATACTCAGCCACCTTTAAGCTGGTTGTTTGACATAACGTTCATGCTATCGTATCCTGATAAAACTGTCCACATAATGAGGTATAAGGATGTATACGACAGGGTAGGTCTTTTATTCCCTTACTTTTCGTACCAATGGGGCGACTCATGGGTTGATATGTTTCCAGTGACGGACGGTGAAAGGACCTATTGGTTGATGCCGCTTATCTTTAGAGTACCTGCCGAGAACGTGCCATGGAGTAGGGGCGAATTCTTTACACGCTTCGTTGGTTATTCGTTGATAGATGCCTACGATGGTACAGTACACCTCATAGTAATAGGCGACGATTTCTTTAGTGAGTTATTTAAAAATCTTTATGCCGAGTACATCAGCACAGAAGTGCCTACTTGGTTGCACAAACAGGCTAGGTATCCTGTCGAGTTATTTGAATGGAGGATTAGCATATACAATAGGTATCACGTCAGGGACCCTGCCACATTCATAGGTGCAAGAGAGTTCTTCGAAGTTCCTAAAGATCTTGAGACGTACTTCATCTATGCACAACCGCCCGGTTTCGAAGACATCGAGTTCATTGGCATGCTCTCTTTACAGCTTAAAGGTGCTTTAGGACAGAACCTTGCGGGCTATGCCGTAATAAGAAATGACTATCCTCACCTTGGTGAGGTAATCGTCTACAAAGTTCCTCTGGAATCGACGGTCAAGCTTTTAGGTCCAACGGCAGCTATTGAAGCTCTAAGAAGGGACCCGGTCTTTAAACAGATGGAGACTCTACTTAGGAACCCGAGAATAGGCGATAATATACTATACCAAATCGATGACTACCCAGTTTACTTCATTCCAGTATACACAGCACCAGCAGAGGGTGTCATAACAACAATTGGTACAGTGGCTGCTGTAGGTGCTGCCTTTACTGGTGAATACTACGTCGGTCTCGGATCTACACCTGAAATGGCATTCAGGGCATTCTTGTTGAAGTTAGCAGGATTAGAGACGCCTCCTCCTGAGGTTACTACGGGTGAACGAGAGCTTTCTAACGTTAAAGAGTTTATTCTAACATTATTCGAACATGCAAATGTTACCGTGGTGAGACCTGAAAAGATAAATGCTCACTTAGTTTTCCTTGAAGGCGAAGTTAACGTGAAGTCTGCTGAGGACTACGAGAAAGTAAAGGAAATGGTTCAGGCGTTCATAGGGGAATGGGTGGGGAAGAGGGTGCTGGAATGGACAGAAGATAATATTATTAAATACGGAGTTCTTATAGTAGAAGACGGAGTAGTAGAATTGCATTATATATCTATCGTCTTAAAGTAGCCGGTAGTGGCCGGTGCGGAACATGCAGGCCAGCAAGGACCGTAGGATTCATGAGCTCAGACCCATGACGGTAACGTTATTAGTTATCGTCATGCTAGTGATGGTTATACTTGCCCTCAGGCTACAAAGGGGATTCATAGGCATCGTCTTGGTAGTGGCTACAGCGTTCATACTATTCTATTGGATGATAGAGGTTCGTAAGATGCTCAAAAGGTCAGGATTAAAGGATTTCATCTATGAGGTGTTGGACGAGGGCGATTGTATAAGTATAATAGCACAAGTTCCAGGTCCTGAGGACGCTGTGAATGTATTGACGTTGGGTAAACGCATAATCATAAAAGGCGGCGGTGGTTTTAAAAGAACGCTGGTTTTGCCTCATAAGGTAGAATTGATGCATAAGTCGTACAAAAACGGAGTTCTGGCGCTAAAGATGCAAAAATTATAAAAATTTTTAAAATTTTAAAATACTTGGGTTTATCAGCCGCCTCCGCCCATCTTTTCTTCTTCACTCTTCTTTTCTGTAAACTTCTTTCTAGAAGCAGCAACGACATCGTCGATACGCAGTATCATCGCAGCTGCCTCCAGAGACGACTTGAGTGCATTCTCCTTGACCCTCAGCGGTTCTAACACGCCTAGCTTCAGCATGTCCTCGACCTTGCCGGCAAAGAGGTTAATGCCGTAACCTTTGCCGTCATTCTCATGAGCGTGCCTGAGTGAAGCCATTATCTCAACCGGCTCAAGACCTGCATTCTCCGCGAGCGTCCTCGGTATGGACTCTACCGCCTCGGCGAATGCTAGGAACGCCAGCTGTTCTTTACCCGTTAACTTACCCATCTCCTTTCGGATGGCCTTGGCTATCTCTATCTCTATTGCACCACCACCGGGTACTATCTTGTTGTTCTCCACGAGGTTTACGACGTTCATGATGGCATCGTTCAAAGCCCTCTCCGCCTCGTCCATCTGCCTCTCTAGGCCCGCACGAATCAGTATGGAAACCGCGCCAGGATTCTCGCATTGCTCGACGAACACCAGCCTATCCTCACCAATCTTTCTCTCCTCAACCAGCCCAGCCTTCCCCAAGTCCTTCTCAGTGAGACTCTCGATGTTGGTGACGATTCTTCCTCCTGTAGCCTTTGCTAGCTTTTCCATGTCTGACCTTTTAACACGCCTTACAGCAAGTATGCCGGCCTTCGCCAAGAAGAACTGGGCAGCATCGTCTATGCCCTTCTGACAGACTATGACGTTCGCACCCACCGAGGCTATCTTGTCAACCATTTCTTTTAGTATATTCGTCTCTTCATCTAAGAACGCCTTTATCTTGGATGGGTCTCTAATTCTGATCTCGGCGCTGAACTCGGTCTTCTCTATCTCCAGTGGCGTGTCGAGTAGGGCTATCTTAGCGTTTTCTACTCTCTTAGGCATCGCTGCGTGGACAACCTCTTTGTCAACTATGACGCCCCTTACGAGTTCGGATTCCATGAGACTCTTGCCAACTTTCTTCACAATCTGTATGTCGTCTTTGTCGGCAATCAATTTACCGTCCCTTTCCTTTATGACCGAGAGGACTCCCTCTATTGCCAAGTCGGCTATGTGGTCTAGGGCATATCCTAGCGATTTGCTGCTAAGCGCCGTCTTTACGACCTTCTTGATAGTGCTCTTGTCCTTTAAGTCTACGGTTAACATCGTATCTTGAAGGGTCTTATAAGCAACCTCCAAAGCCTTCCTGTAGCCGCTGATTATGGTGCTCGGATGGATTTTCTGCTCCATTAACTCCTCGGCTCTTTTTAAAAGTTCTCCAGCTAAGATGACTGCCGTAGTCGTACCATCACCGACTGTTTCGTCTTGAGCCTTTGCGACTTCCACTATCATCTTGGCAGCAGGATGCTCAACGTCTATCTTCTTGAGGATAGTTGCACCATCGTTCGTGACGACGACATCGCCCAAACTGTCTACTAGCATCTTGTCCATTCCTTTTGGGCCGAGCGTCGTCTTAACCACTTCTGCGATTATTTTAGCTGCTAAGATATTATTGTGCTGAGCTGGTCTGCCCCTTGTCCTTTGAGTCCCTTCTTTTAGTATTAAGATGGGCTGCCTCGTCATAGACATGTAAGATCACCTCTCAACAGTTTCGAGGAATTTATCGAACCAAGCAAAATATTAAGGTTTAGTCATAATCGCGTAATATTTCAGGCTATTTTGCAGCTTTTGAAGGAAAATAAGCGATTTAAACGAAATGCTTAATTTATGGACAATTACGAATATTATCGCGCTATCGCTCCGGTAGTATAGTCCGGTCAAGTATACGGGCCTCTCGAGCCCGGGACCCGGGTTCAAATCCCGGCCGGAGCACTCATAAATCCGAACGTTTATACGTGAGGTGACGCATCTAAACTTTGCCCCGATGAAGAACCCAAAGCTCACACTGAGTTCATGAAGAACCATAGGGTCACTGAGGGGCGGCTTATTCTTTCTGGCGTTTAAATAGTGCATCTAATGCGGAGCCGACCTTCGCCTTTATGCGCTCGAGGTCATACTTTATCTCTGGTAGCTTTTCGACAAAATTTCCCAGAAGACCAACAGGTACTATCGCCACACCACTCTCGACCTGCTTACTCGAGCCGTAAAGCGTCAATATTACTGGAATTATCTCAACGGTTTTTTCTCCCTTTCCAAGCATATTTGAGAGGTATTCTGCGAACATCCGAGCCCTTCTCATCTGGCTCTCTGATATGCACGATAGTCTTTTTCCGCTTAAAACGGCGCCCCATCTTTTACAGTCGAGGAGCAAGACGATGGGGCTTTTTGCAGCTAGCACGTCCACCTCACTTCTCTTCCTTGACACACGTAGCCTCAAGTTTGTCAGCACATTAAACCCGTACTCACTTAGAACTCTTGCGGAGAAAGCCTCAAAATCCTTCCAAGATACATGTCTGGCAAGAATTTCAGCAGGAGCACCGTCCCTAATGCACTCTAGGACGATGGATAGTCTAACATCGCCTGTAACTTCGACATCGTTTACATTAAAGCCTTTACCGAGTAGTCTTGAGACGACCTCGAACGCAACGTCCCTCGAGACCATGCTATGCTCAGCTAAGACGTCTATTGTGGTTATATCGCCATGCGACGTAAGCTTAAGCAGGTTTTCAACTACCCTAGTGACTATTTCGGGTCTAATGTTGAGATTAGATGAAGAGTTCCTCATTGCTGTCCCTCAAGATGGCGGAAGCAGGCACCTCGTCCCTTACGTATCTGTAACCTCTGATTACGGCTACGGGTATGCCTTCGGCAGCCTGTCCTATTACGAGCTCGGCGGCGCTGCACAACTCGTCTGCGACGCACGTAATCTTTGAGCGCAGGACTCTCCCGAAAAGGTCCACCTCACCTCTCCTATCCCACAGCGGCTGTATGCCGCTACAACCTATGGCCACGTTGATCACGCCCCTGCGGAAAGGTCTGCCTTGGGTATCTGATATAATAACGGCAACTTGCGAGCCCGTAAGTCTCTCTATTCCTTCTCTTATCTTCTTAGCTGACAAATCCGGGTCGTCTGGTAGTGCGACGACGCTTTCGTCCTCGGAGGCGTTAGAAGCGTCCACACCAGCGTTAGCACAAACGATCCCGTGTTTCGTCCTAGATATTATTATCCCGTTACGCATTCTTATTATGTCCTTTGAGTCCCTTAGTATAACCTCAACATGTCTAGGGTCCTTTCCAGTCTCTTCCGCTATACGTTTTGCCAGCTCAGAGGGTTCAACGTTCTTAAGCCGTACTATTTTTCCTTCAGCTCTAGCTACGGCAACGTGCGTGATGACGATTATGTCACCATCCTTTATACCTACACCTGTCTTTCTGGCATTCTCAACTATTATGCTAGCTAAGTCGTCACCTGGCCTAATGACCGGTATACCCCTTATGCCTATGACCTCTACGCTATCGCTCAACCCTGTCTAAGCGTTTTATTGGTATGTTATAAACTGAATGATGCACTATGCACCGAATTTCTCTAGTCTTTTCTTGGCCCTAATGGCGACGTCAGCTCCAATCTTTATCTCTGGCTCGCCTGTCTCGGTCGTCTTTCGCTTGACGAACAGACCACATCTTCCATCAGGAAGTAGCTTAACTTGTATGCAGCTTGCATACGGACAACGGTAGCCTGTGCACACCCCGCCTACCCAATCGCACCACGGAGGATTTTGTCTATAGTTCAGGGCTTTCTTAACGCATCTGAAAAACCTACAAAGGGGATTGCATATCAAAGTTGGCTCTCTACTAAAGGTTTGGCTCAATTTTTACCCCCTACCGTCGGCTATGCCAACCGACCATCCTTAGGATTTATTTAAAAATGTTAACATATTAATGTTTTGGGTCCCATTTACACAGTAACAATGCGTCGGTCTTATCCGGAAGCTTATTTAACAATCGGCTAGGTCTAGGTCTTAAGCATGAGTGCCGATGATTCGGGTCGATGGTTAGTCGAGACACCCCCGGATGTTTTAGGTGCGGCGCTAAAAGCTGTAGTGCAAGCGTATGTGAGACATAAGGAGACAGGGCACTCCCTTAAGTCGTGCCTTTATGAGATTACACGTGAAAAAAGATATCCCATAAAATCGATAGAAATTGCAAGGAGGTTAATCTGGGAGCACGGAACAAGAAGGAGCCTTTTAGCTAAGATTGTCAGTAAAGTGATAAAGGATAAGCGGTTTTGGCTTGATCGGAAGGTCCTTCTGGAACTTTTTACCAATCAAGTACTCGTAAAAGGATGTAGCAGGCTCGAGGCTACTAAATTCGTCCAAGCAGCGAGGAACGTCTTCGGAAAAGAATGGATGATGCCATTAGAGCCGTTACTCGGTAAGTTGTATGCATTAAAGCTTGAGGGTAAGGTAGCAGAGGGTGGGGACGAATTAGAAAAAATAGGTCTTGCATACGGGCATCCCAGATGGTTTGTCGAATATCTTTTTAACATTTTAGGTAAAGCAGAGGCCGTCAAACTGATGCAGGCTTGCAACGAAAAGCCGCCGACATATTTTGTCCTAAACAGACTGAAGATGTCTGAGGAGGAAATATTAGAGATGCTTGAAAGGGATGGTGTTAAGTTTGAGAGGGACAAGAGAGCTCCTTTACTTTACAAAATAATCCAGTCTAAGCCTATAAGGGATTTAGCGGTATGCAAACGTGGACTCATCACTGTCCAAGACTTCTCGAGCGTATTCTCCATCATCTCTACTCAGCCAAAGAGCGGCATGAGATTCCTTGACGTGTGCGCAGCTCCTGGCATAAAAACTTCTTTAATTGCAATCTACGCACAGAATAAAGCTAGAATCCTTTCTGTTGACATCTCGCCGCATAGGTTAAAGACCTATCTTTCGTACACACGACGCTTAGGAGTTGAGGGTGCGGACGCTATCCTCTGCGACGCTACTAGGGATATGCCAACGCGTTTGTATGCCGACGTCGTGATACTTGACCCACCGTGCAGTTCTACCGGTTTATTCTGGCGTGAACCCTCTTACAGATGGATTGTCAAGCCTACTACCATAAAGAAATTTTCAGCTATACAGAAGAAAATGCTGGATAATGTTGCGAGGTATGTAAAAAATAATGGCCTGCTCGTATATTGTACTTGTAGCATCACAGTTGAAGAGAATGAGGGTTTGATTAAAGACTTCCTCACATCGAATCCTGATTTTCATCTTGAAGCCGCTCCTATAAAATTAGGCTCACCAGGGCTTTTAGGTTTGGAGGAATGCAGAAGGCTTTATCCACACCGTGATATGTGCAATGGTTTCTTCGTAGCCCTGCTCAGAAAGGCAAGCTAATGCTACCCGCATGGATACTCAACGGATATTGTGTAGTGCTTTCCATCAAAGCATACCCTAAACGAACCCTCGCTAAACTTCGTGGACGTCTTTTCTTCCAAATTCCTGATTAGCTCATCAGCTTCTTTGAGTGGAAGTACCACGACAGCGGGACGAACAAAGAGCTCGTAATACTCTGGTGGATATGTTGAGGTTTTTTCCTGAAAGGAAGTGTCAGCCTCCTCAAATGCGTGGATGAGCTTCGGGAAAAAGTTAACTACAAGCTGGGTTATGTCTAGCCAGTCCTGACCGCCAAGTTCTCTCCTTATTTTTATCCTAATGGTATTTGTCCTTATTAACCTCTTAATACCATCCATCCGTATCCGTATTTCTTCAGGGAGAATTTAACTGTTGAGCATGCTTCTAAGCTGACAACATAACTTATAACGCTCCTACTTGGTAAGTCGTTTAAGGTGGTAGGGAGCGGAAGAGGTTTATGAGTAAGCCGCTTATAACCAACCTCTACAGTAGGGAGGAATCGAACGTCATCGCCTTCGGCGTAATCTTAGGAAAAAAGGCTGCAGAATCCGTGAAGGCGGTAAGGGACGCTAGTTGGTTCATCGAGACATTCGACATAATATCCAAGAGAAATCTTCTCGAGAGGGCAAAGGTTTACGACATCGGCGACATAAAGCCAACCTCTTATGCTGAGTTGGACAATGTCACAAAAACAGCATCATCCATATTGCTGGAGGGCAAACTTCCTTTAATGCTCGGCGGCGGTCACCTTGCGACATACCATGCACTCAAAGCCATGCCAAAGGAAGTAACATTAGTGGTTTTTGATGCTCACTGCGACCTACGGGAAAGTTACATAGACGAGAAGATTGTTGAGCTTGACTATATCGGCGAGGATGTAGCGGTAGATAAAAGGTTGAACGATGCGACATGGCTCAGGTGGGCATCGGAGGAAGGAATGTTTAAAAAGGCTGCAGTCTTAGGCGTAAGGTCAGGCGACGAAGAGCAACTGGCTTATGCAAAGAAGAAGGGAATATCCCTTATCACCTCTGAGAAACTCCTATCACAGAAGGGGCTGAACGCTGCCATTAGGATTCTGTCAACATTGACAAGGGGTAAGAAAGTGTACGTGTCTTTGGATATCGACGTGTTCGACCCTTCGATAGCGCCTGCTGTTGACCATCCAGAGCCTTCTGGTATAGGCTTTAGAGAGTTTACGAAACTCGTTAGAAGCATAAAAGGAAAAATTGTCGGCTGCGATGTTGTCTGTCTTCGCAAGATTTCGTATGATGAGGTGACGGAATTTTTAGCCGCAAGGGCTATATTTGAGATATTATCCCGTGCGACGTAACGAAACTTTTTTACATAATAAAGGTCAACCTTATTCGAAAAGGGTGGCAACATGGATAAAAAGCTTCTGGCAATAGTTGTAGCCGGCTTGGTAGTACGATTGGCCGTTGCGCCCTTTTTTGGCCACCCTATAGACATGTTTACTTGGTTGAAAGCAGGGGAGATGACAGCATACTATGGCATAAACGTCTATCAGGTCGAAGAGATACCAAACTATCCTTGGGGTTTCTACACTTACCCTCCAATCTGGCTATACTGGATTTCGTTATCCTCGTTGTTATACGGGTTTACACAGAGTCTAAACATGTTTGCATTTTTTGTGAAGTTACCCATAATAATCTCCGACATACTCATCGGGTTCATTCTCTACAGACTCGTCATGTTGCTTAAAGATGACAAGCATTTGGCCATAAAAATTTCAGCTTTATGGCTCCTAAACCCGCTTCCGTTTTTCATTTCCTCAGTATGGGGTATGTTCGATTCTATTGCAGCCCTTTTTGGTCTCACATCAGTATACAGCATGTTTAGGGGGAAATACAGGTTAAGCGCACTTCTGCTCGGTATTGGCACGAGTGTAAAAATTTTCCCAGGGTTACTCGTTCTACCAATGCTGCTCTATATCAAGAAAACTCAATACGGTGACTTCAAAAGAAAAGCAGTAGAGTACCTTTTATACGCATCTATAGTACCAGTCATATCTTCAATTCCTTTCCTTTACGACCCGGTATCTTACCTTGGTAAGCTTTTCTTTCACTTTAATAACATAGGCCAGTTCACCTATTGGGTCGTGCTTTCTGGAATCGTAGGTTCCACGAGTTTAGGATATGTAAGCACAGCCATATTTATCGTTGCAATCGCGTTGCTATTTGTTAAAATTTTGGCCCGTGAAGCGGACATAAACGAGATACTCATCAAAGGTTCAACACTAACGCTACTCACGTTTCTTGCCACATCTGTGAAGGTAAACGTTCAGTATATAACATGGGCTCTACCATTCTTGCTGATTTATGCTTTGTACTTTAAGAAAAAAGACTATAAGTTAAACCTAATCATGTTGAATATTAGCGCATATGCTTTCTTTGTTGGAAGCATAGGATTGTGTAATGGGTACGACCTGGCATACATTGGAAATCTTACAAACTTAGGTTTTAACGAAATTGGTATATATGGCGTCATCGTGTTGGCGGCAGGAATATTCGGTTCTAGCAGGATAGTCGCCCTCCTCTTTGACATATCAAAGCTTCAAAAGATTAATCTAAGCGTAGTATCAAAATGGGTGGTCATAGCTCTTGTTATGCTTTTCTTAGTTACGATAGCAACGTTTCCAACACCTGCCGGCGTCAAGGCTCCAACTCTGCCAATAAGGGTTGGCGTAATTGAAAGTCTGGACTCGGCTTTTGTTTTAAAAGAAGGTTACGGCGTGGACGAGTTCTTAAACAGGTACAACGTAACCCATGTCGTTATACCGTTTAGCATAGATTTCGTTAACACGTACATAAAATACGACGAACATGTACGTGTATCAGAATACTCTAAGTTTACGATATCTTCTTTCAGCTGGTCCCTTCGGGACTTAAAAGGTTTGGTAGATGAGTTAAAGAGGAGAGGTGTTTCTGTCATGCTGGGCATATATCTTGAACCAGAAAGGTTGAGCATACGTTACGGTGTACACGGCTACAAGTCTGTTTGGTTAAAAGTGCTTCATGGGGAGGTACTGAACGAGTTTGGGTTTATAGAATTCCAGCGAATACTAAAACCAGACGGCACATACGTCTTATTTGAGCAGCCTTATGCTGACTTCTTTACATTAAACGCATTAAGGGTTATTAAGGACTTTAACTTTGACGGTATATATTTACTGGGTAAATTTCAAGACGATGATGAAGCGTGTGTAAAAAGTATCCTGTATCTTCTGGACAAGCTCTCGCCTGTTATCAGGACGCATTCAAAACAAATAATGTTAGGGAGTTTAGACGTGAAGATAAAGCCGCAATATGCAGAGCTTCTTGGTAAGAAACTCGATTATATAGTACTCAAAACATCCTCATGGCCAGATACGCTTTACTACAGCAACATTAAGAACATTACGTTTAATGATTACAGAAGCTATCTGTCCGAACTATTATCCTCCTTGCCAGACGATATAAAGCATAAGATGCTCTTCAGCATTAACGCTATGGATATTACAGAAGGTTGGATGACCCCAGCAATAATTCTTCAAGAAGACATAGGTACATTATCGCAGTTTGGTACGATGAGCGGATACGCAATATATCATACCAATAAATACTTACCGTACAGGATAACGCTCTCAACCAGCTAAAAATGTCTCGAACTCACTCCTGTTGTATACGCCTCCATTTAGGCACTTGGGGGTAAACTTTACCGTCTGCCGAAACTCGTCCACATCCCAGACATATGTTCTTGTAAAAAGCAACGACGTACTTTGCCGCGATTAGCCTCTCAAACTGTATTGGCGCCCCTACCATCCAAAGCCTAGCCTGCTCTTCAGTTAATTCTATTCGGTTCTTCTTAATATTGTTGCAAAGGAGTTGCGACCCCTCAATTGAGAGTACGACGTCTTGTCCTTTAACTTTTGCTACATATAAACCCAAAGATTGCACGCCCCGCATCTTTTCTGCAACCTTTACCGTATCGTTCGTCGTCAACCTAATTTTATCCTCACCGACTTGAATCAAAATTTTGTCCGAAAAATCTTTAGTACCATATTGTCTCTCAAGCATGGTTTGGAACGCTGAGCTTTTCGAAGAGCTTAATAGAATCGTCCTTTTCATGAACCCTCACCTTCTTTCGTTATCTTCACTATGAAGAACCCCTCGGCCTCATGCTCGTAGGGGTAAACCCTTACGCATCGCTCGACTTCAGGATTAAACTTCTTATGTTGCCACTCTAGAAGCCCTTTGTTCATCTTCAATCCTTCTAGCTTTATGCTCTCTAAACGTGCATTCGGCCTACTCATAATGAGGTGCTCTATGACCCACTCGTTTTCCTGTGGACTAAGCGTGCACGTAGCATAAACCATCGTGCCACTAGCCTTCAGACAATCGAAGCCAGAAATAGCTAAGCTGAGTTGTAGTTTGGATAGTCTTTCGGAAGCTCGAAAGCTCCAATTTTTCGCAGCACCCCAATCTTTGCTTACTATGCCGAGCGACGTGCATGGTGCATCGACGAGAACTTTATCAAAGAAGCTTTTGGCCCATAAAGGAAACTTCCTTCCATCAGCTTGGGTAATGATACAGTTTATAATCCCGCATCTCTGAACGTTAGAGGATAGTGCCCTTATTCTCTTAGCATTAACATCATTAGCAACTATCACACCTTCTCCCTGTAAAATTTGGGCTATCTGCGTAGTTTTACTGCCTGGAGCGGCGCAGAGGTCCAGAACGAGCTCACCAGGTTTAGGCGATAACACCTCTACCGGCGCCATGGATATTGCGCCCTGAATATACACGAGGCCGAGCACGTGTTCCAGCATGCTGGCCACGTTTACATTGTTTACAACCCAGTAGCCATACCTTGTCCAAGGTATCTTCTCGAGCTCTACGCCCTTTTCTCTTAGCATACTGACAATATCCTCTTCCTTGGCCTTTAGTGTGTTAACCCTGATCGATTGTCGCATAGGTTTCCGATAACTTTCCAGTAAGCTTTCAACGTCTATCTCTGGCAAGCTATATAGAAGATTCTTAAGATCTTCGCTTATCCTAATAGTGCTCAAGACACGTCACGTTTACTTGAATATTTCCCCTGTTTTGTCCGCCCACATAATGAGGTCAAGAACCTCGAGTTTTATACCCAAATCTCTGGCAAACTGTATGAGCTTCTTCTCAAGTTCCATATACGCTTTCTTCGTCAAGCTCTTCGGTACCTCCTTTATAATCCCAGCTTCCTTCATGCCCCTTAATATATGCCTGTCCAAAATTGCCAACCCTTCGTAGCCTACGTTCCTTAGAAAATGACTCGCTTCCTTATAGCCTAAGCCCTTTATGTTTTGAACGAGCCATCCCCTCGCCCTAAAAGCGTCCGATGGCAAGCTCTTTAACAATTTTAAGTATGCCCTCGCAGCCACTATGTATTTGGCTTTTGTCTCAGGAAACCTAACGCCATGCTTTCTTAACATAGATGCTATGCTGCTCTCGTTTCCACGAGATAATAGCGACCCTTCCTTCATAGCAGATATTGCCCTATCTGCAGCCCTTGCCTTAGTTTGAGGGGTGCATATACAGAAGCAAAGCTCTGCAAATACGTCGTCGTCGCTCTTTTGAAGCATCCCCTTAAATTCTCTAAGTCTCCTTTCTATCTCATCACGTCTCTCTTCATAAATCTTCATATATCTATTCATAACACTGCTCATGCTATATGCTCGTCTAACACTCTCGGTATATGTATTTGTTGCCTGTCAAACATATCAAAAAATAGTCTAGTTTTACCCATCGTCTCGACATCGACGTCTCTAACCCTAACCACGACAGGGATGTCCTTGACTAAGTAACCTATGAGCAAGCAGTAGCGCGGAGGCAGGGAGGCTGCTATTGCCTTTACGCTCTCGGAATCCATACGTGAAGTCCTTGCTATGGCCTCTAGGTCTGCCTCGTTGGTGAAGTTGAAGAGGATTATGTTGTCCGCCTGCCTGTATATCGTTTCGGGTATGGAATCAGGTTGGTTCGTCACGAATATCGGTGAGAGACCTAAATGTCTCATCCTCGTTATCATATCGTCCCAGTACGTATCCCTTAGGTAGAGGTGCGCCTCCTCGGCCACAAGAAATACAGGAGGTAACCTCTTTACATGCAACAACTCAGTGAGTTTGCTGAGCAGGTACTCAACAACCATCCTTCTCGTCGAGGGCAACAGGTCCCTAAGGTTAACCACGATCATTTTGCCACCGGTATACTTAACGACATCCTCAAATGACGGTATGTCGTCTCCTTCATCAGTAATTATACCAGTGGCCTCCATAGCCATAAGCCTCGTCATCAGTGCCTCCTTCACAGATTCATGCAACTGTGCCCTTTGGATGGCATCCATCAAATTTCTGAGGGTAACTCTACTTTTTTCCTTTTTTACTATGTTCCATATTCTAAAGAACTCTCTACAGCTGCTGGATGGTGTATCATAAACATGAATCAGTATATCCATAAGAGTTCTGAGCCCAACGTCTTCTGTTCTAACCCTGAAGTTCCTACCTGGTTCTAACACTTCATGTCGAACGGCTAGGTTACTCCGACTTCCATCGACTTTCCTATTTAGGTTTACGTATTCTCCGTTAATATCAAGGACTATGACCAAGGCTCCATAATCAACTAACGTAGTCGATATCAGCTTCGTTATGTGGGATTTCCCGGTCTCCTTCTTCCCGGTTATTATGGTCAGTCTACCGTCGAAGGATTCCGCGTCAACCCAAAAATCTTCGTCCCCAATGGTCCCGATGCAAACTCTCCGCCTACCCATTAAACCCATCATATTCCTCAGTAGGTCTACTCTTGCGGCGTATATGTCTGACCTAAACCTTGAAGGGAGCCATGAGCTGTTATGCACGACCCTGCCCCCTTCCACGATACACCTTATCTTACACCTTATCACCCTTACCTCCTTTATCATCATCATTAGCGATTTTGTCTCGAAAGGGTCAAAGATGTTCTCATGGCTCACGACTTCTAATGAAACTTCTCGTAGCACGTCCTCGAGTATTCCAGGAATGTCGGCATAGCTTACATCTATCACTTGAGCCAGCATAAATTTGTCCCCCTCATTCATAATGAGATATTGTCCTTTTTCAACAACAACCTCCGAAGGAAATGCCAATATATCCAATGTATCCTTTTGTTTAGAAAAAATCTTCATTTCTACTGTCCGTCCAATGGATTGAAAAGGCTATCTCTTACGTCGCCCATGTTAAAAACATCTATGTTAAACTCCTGCCTCAGCAGCTTTTGTAGTGCCAACACGTCCAACTTGTTAAAGGTACAGTAGTTGTGGGCTAGTAACAAGGTCTCTGGATAGCCATATATCAAGGCATCGCTGCTGATAAGGTTGCCTATTGCGAGCAAACAATCATCTATTTTCCTTCCGCTTACGTCAAGCCTGTAGGGAAAGAAAGTCTTAGATAAATGGGATACGAGTATCCTACCGAACTTATGCATCCTAAGGGGCGAGCACACAGCGTCGCTTACATCAACCACGCATGGAGGGTCCAAGTTCGGCAATAGGGAAGTTATCCTAATTCCCATATAAGATAAGTGAGTTGATTTTGAAAAAGCGAGCACGACGTTGTCGTTACGTTCAGCCTCGCTTAACGTCTCACGAATTAGTTGTAAGGAATTGTCTGCCGGCCCAGCCGTCAGCGAACCATCAAACAGCAGTATCGAGTCAGAAAACGTCGATGCTAATGAACGCTGAAGCCACTTCTCGAGTAGGCTGCTGATGCTTTTATGTACTGTCTCAAAATCTTCATTCATAGGCTGGACACCCATGAACTCCGATACAGAGGCGAGCAAAGGCATGCTATCTTCAAGGGATACGAAAAAGATGAGAGGACCGATTATCCATGATTCAATATCTCCAGAGCTTCCCTTCCTCACTACCGACCCCCTCAAAGCAGCGAGATAGCCAAAAGGTCCATCAGCCAGCTTTATGACCGAAGTATCACAGGCAACCACGTCGTATGTTTTACCAGAAGGCTTTATCTTGTAGGCCTTAATGGAAGGCATCTTGTCCAACTCTAATATGACATCATGGCCAATATGGTGCTCAAATTCGTCGAAACTGACGGTAGGCAAGGCTTTCCTCAGGCTTTCCATAGAACCTAACCCTATCTTAGAAAATGCTTTAAATATTCCCAAGAAATTTTCAATAACGGGTGTTTCGATGTTTATGAACGCGCCCATCCGCGCCCTCACTACTAACTTTACGTACTCATGTGCTTATAAATGTTGCGCAATTTGGGTAATTTGTTCATGTCCCAAGAAAGAATAAAAGTCAAGATAATGGTAGGAAAGGCAAACGTGGAGATAGAGGCGCCTCCCGAACTACTAGAAAGGTCTGTAAGGGACGTTATGGCGGCTCTCGGTGTTTCCGAGACGTTAGAGCCCGAATCCGGCCCTCAGAAGCGTGTAAGGTCGGCCGAGAGCTCTACATGTAGAGCATTGATAGAAGGCGTTTTAAACGAAGGGTGGTTCTCCACACCTAGGCCGTTATCCGAGGTTGTGGCAGAATTGGCCAGAAGGGGCCATCATTACGACCCTACCGCTGTGGCTCATGTGTTGCTGGATATGGTAAGAGAGGGCGGCCTAGTTAGGATAGGTCGTCCCAGAAGGTACTTGTATATGGCGCAGTCCACATCGGCAACAAAAGTGGAGGCCGAGGAAAGCGAACCCAAGAGTGAATAGCTACTTTCTCTCTACCTTACCTTCTACGAACTCCTTAATGCCGAGCGTGGTTACGACGTAGTCTCCTCTATCTAGGCGTCTAATGTAGCCCTTTCGTAAGATTAGGCTCAGCTTTCCTGATATCGTCTTTTCGGACTTAGCTATGTTTTTCGCAAGTTCTGAGGCGTTTATAGAGGGAGATTCCGCTAGGCCTAACCCATGCTCGATGTACCTTTTTATGCACAGAAGCATTATCGCCTCAGAAACTGACAGGGTATTTAGAGGCTTAAGTAAAAATATCCCCTCAGCTTGGTTGTATGCCAGATAATCCTTCAACTTTTCGATTAAATTTTGAATATCCACTGAATAGGCTATTCTACTTGCAAGCGAGTAAGATGGTATTGCTTTCTCCATGAAAGATATAACGCTTCTGTAGACGTCCTCTGGCTTTCCCTCAAAATCTATCCGAACGTCTCTATACTGTATCGAAACCTTCAACGTCTCATCGCCCATAATTAAACCTCCTCTGCCAACGCATTAACCGCAGATATATTAAAAGCATACTTTCCACCGTCAACTTTTGCAACAAGGCCGAGCCTCCTCATCTCGCTTAGCCTAGCCCTAGTAACCCTTTCCTCTAAACCCGTAAATATTGAAACTTCTTTAGGGGATAGTGCGTCATGTTCTAAAAGCCCGAGCATCTTTCCCACGTATGCAGCCGCAAGACAGATGAGGATCTTTTTCTTCGCATCCACTTGTGCCGAGACGATTATCCTTCCGTTAACTACTTGAGCCTTTCCTGAGAGTAGGGACATGATATGAGAAATATCAACAAATCCTAGAAACTTCTTCACTATGGAAATGGACGGATAAAGCTCTGAGAGATACCTGTTAACGCTTACCCACACGTCTTCATAATTTCCATCAAACTCGACAGAAACGTCATCATGCTGTATCCTTACCTTAAGACCCTTCACACTTTGCAAATTCATTAACCAACATAAACCCTAAGTAAACATGCATTAAAATCTATCGTTCAACGTTAGTGGGAAGCTACTCTATACGTCTTTAGATTTAAGTGTCTGGATCGTCTTTACCAGCATGCTGTTCAGGAGTGCGCCGTCAACCTTGCCCCTGTACTCCTTCATAAGCTCGCCCATTAGTTTAGCAATGGCTCTCTTTTCGTCGGCGGAAATTTCTTTTTCATGCTCTTTAACAAGTGTCCTAATTCTATTCTCCACCTCAGAAACAGGGGGAGACCAAAGGCCAAGCTCATCTACAATTCGGTCCACGTCTTGTCCCTTTTGGGCTACGGCCGCTAAGACATCTCTAGCGGCTTCCTTTGCCACCTTACCGGATGACACGAGCTCGAAGAACCTCGTTATATGCGCCTTAGTTATCCTTTCGACGTTCACCCCATCTCTCCTCAAACTCCTGAGCAACTCCGTCAGCGTAGAGGCTACGACAGTATAGGGTGCTCCAGTTTTCGATACAATATCCTCAAAGTCTTCGACCATATCACTGTCTACGATGTCGTTTGCAAGCTGCTTGCTTAGCCCGTATTTTTCTACGAGCTTTTGGGCTATACTGTCTAAAGTCGGCGGGAGCCTCATTTTCAGACGTTCGATGTATTCTCGTGAAATTATGATGGGCGGTATATCCGTCTCCGGGTACATCCTCGCTGAGCCCGGCCTCGGCCTCATGTAAACGGTCGTTCCATCAGGTCTTGCTGCCCTCGTTTCTTCGGGTACCCCATCCAGGGCCTCGGCTGCCCTCTCCTTAATAACATCCATCGCATCCAACGTTTTGTCCCTTTCTGCCGCGACTATTACGATGGCATCCGATTCTCCGGCACCCGTTACGTCCTTTAGAGCTTTGACTTCTTCAAGTGTTATCCCATAACCAGGGAGTTCATCGGTATGGAATATGCCCTCTACCTCACTCCACGCCCTTACCCTTCCTGCTATCTCCGCACCAAACCTTATGCCGGGCAACGGCTGTAAGCCTAACAATCCAGCAAATCCTTTCAATGCTATGGCGTACACAACTCCACCAACCTCAAGCTGCCTTCTGATTATCTTACTAGAGGTTTTAGAGAATACACGGGTTACGTCAACGGGCTTTGCATTCAAAATATCTTCCTTCTTAACGCCCCGCTTCAGTAATTCCTCCTTTATCCGCAAAAGGTGTAGCTGCCGCTTAACCTCATTCTCCACGACTTTCTGGACGAGCTCGAGCTCTTGGACACCTTTTATCTCGACAGGTGCTCCACCCTTGATGGATACGTTCAAATCTTGCCTGACGGTTCCTATCCCTCTCTTAACCTTGCCCGTTGCCCTTAGAATTCTCCCTATGGCATAAGCTACTTCCATCGCTTCTTCAGGCGACTCGATGACCGGCCCAGTTGAAACTTCTATTAACGGTATTCCGAGTCTCGATAGGTCGTAATGAACCTCGTCTTTTCTAACCTCTATTATCCTAGCAGCATCCTCCTCAAGAGTTATCGTCTGTATGGGTATGATTTTATTCTTTACCTCTATGCGGCCTCCTATCCCCACTATACACGTGCGCTGAAATCCCGTCGTGTTAGAGCCATCTATGACTATCTTTCGCATTACATGTATCTCATCAACTGGTTCAGCGTCCACCAAGAGGGTAACTATAAGTGCTACATCGAGAGCCTCGGGATTCAGATTATGCGGAGGCTCCTCATCCATCTCGACCATACAAACATTTTTAAGATTTGCATGGTAAACAATAGTCTTCTGTTTTCTTGATTCAAACTTTGCTGCTGCATCTATCGTACCCAATTCGCTTTGAACTTCCCTTAACCTTCTGACGAATTCTATACCTTCCCCGTCCCCGACTTCTTCCGTCGGACATTCACAAAATAACTTCTTTTTTGTGTCCAGCTGTCTATGTATCTCCAGACCAACCTTCAATCCTATGCCAGAATAATCCTCCATAATATCATCCACCAACATTAGGTAGAGTTCTTGAGCGAATCTCCCCAGCCACATTCATGAGCATAAGTTCCTTAATATCTTCCAATTCTGCCCTATCACCAAAGTTGCCTAGTATCCACATGAGCTTAACTAGCGCAACTTCAGCTAGCATGTCGTCAAGCGGAACGACGCCAGCCCTTAGTAAGTCTCTACCACTATCGTATACGTTCATGTTAACCCTTCCAAACTTGCACTGGGATGTCATACCTACGAATACTCCTATTTCCGTCAATTCCTTTATCACCGGTACCCAGTTTGAAGAGACATGCCCGAGTCCCGTCCCTTCTATCACAAAGCCCTTTATGCCTATATCGGCTAGGATGTTCAGTATATCAGGTTTCATGGACGGAAAGAACTTGATGAGGAATGCCCTCGCATCAAACTTTGGTTTGCAGATATATTCATTGGACCCCCTCGGATTTAAATCGTCGGCAATTACCCTAAGCTCACCATGCTGATAGTAAGCAATCGGTCTTGAATTCACCGAATGGAAGGCATCCCTGCTACTCGTATGCAGTTTAACGACTCTAGTTCCCCTATGCAGGGCTATGACATCGTCAGAGTGCCACTTATGCATGGCAACGACAACCTCGCCGAAAGGTGCTTTGGCGGCGGTTGCGACGGCGGCGATTAAGTTGGTCGTCGCATCGCTGGAAGGCCTGTCCGAAGACCTTTGCGCGCCGACAAGAACGACTGGAACAGGTGGCTTCTGGAGTGCAAAACTGAGCGCTGCGGCCGTATATCCCATGGTGTCAGTACCGTGCGTTAAGACAACACCATCTACGTTCTTACGAATAAGTCGGTCTACGGCCTCAGCCATTCCAATCCAATGTTGAACTTGAATGTTCTCGCTCCACACGTTATACAGTATTTCGGTGTCTATCCTTGCGATTCCCGCGAGCTCGGGAACTATTGCTAATAAGTCGTCTGCATTCAAAGCAGGTCTAACGGCTCCAGTCCTATACTCCACTCTACTCGCTATGGTCCCACCCGTGCTGACTATGATAACGCTCGGAAGGTCGCTGAGGATTTGGGGTTTAGGTGGCCGCACGAACGCTGGTTTCACCCCGGCAGATATTTTGAAAACTCTTACGCCCTTTGTTACCCTTATCCCAATGTTGTAACCGTTATGGAGCTTTAAGGTTATGTAGTTTGGGTCCGATAACTCATACCTAGCCATTAAGATGCCTCTATATCTCTTGCCGTTTGATATTACCTCAATTTCGTCTCCAATGCGTACGTTTTCCCGTTCTAAAAGTTCTTTCGTCGTACCCGAATATCCCTGCAAACCCGATGTGTCCATGTTACTCGATCAACTCACGTTTTACTCGTACGGCATTTTTATTAACTTATACACTTCGAAAGTTTTTATATGGATAAAACATCAGAAATTTCTGAAACAACCATGAAGAGAACATCCAGCAGAGTTTACAAGATAACTCAGGAAGGTGCTTTTGCCGTTCTTGCAAAAGCAAAGGATGCCGAAGCAAAGGGAAAAAATGTAATACATATGGAGATTGGCGAGCCAGACTTTGACACGCCAGAGAACATAAAGAGGGCGGCGATGGAGGCTTTGGCGAAAGGCGCGACGCATTACACGCCCACGCCTGGAATATTAGGGCTTAGGGAGGCTATTGCAGAGAAGGTCTCTGCTGAACTGGGCGTTAGCGTTAATTGGAAGAATGTACTCGTGACCCTCGGCTGCAAGGAGGCAATATTCGCATCCATCATGTCCATTGTAGATGATGGTGACGAGGTGATATATCCGAACCCAGGATACCCTGCGTACGAGTCTGTCACGGCATGTTCAGGTGGAAAACCCGTGCCATTGAGGTTGAGCGAAAGTAATGAGTTTAGAATGACGCCTGAAGAAGTTAACGAGCTAGTGACGAGCAAAACGAAGGCGATAATCATCAATTCGCCGCATAACCCATGCGGGTCTGTCCTAAAGAAGGAAGATGTGAAGGGCATAGTGGAGATTGCGGAGGATAGGTACGCATTCGTGATATCTGACGAAATATACTATCCTATACTGTTCGATGGGCTGAGGCACTACTCACCGCTATCCTTCGCAAAAAAAGACAACGTAATATTGGTGGATGGATTCTCGAAAAGGTACGCTATGACTGGTTGGAGGCTTGGGTATGCGGTCGTCCCCTCAGACCTTGTCGAGCCTGTGACTAAGCTGTTAAACAACATGACATCGTGTCCAAGCCAGTTCGTCCAGTATGCTGGTATAGAGGCGCTCAGGGGTCCACAAGATTCCGTGAGACGGATGGTGAAAGCATACGAAGAGAGAAGAAATGCGGTAATGGAAGAACTCAAGAAGATAGAAGGCGTAACGTATCTGAAGCCGCAAGGGGCTTTCTACACGTTCGTTAACGTTCAAAAGATTTTATCGCGGGTTGGTATGAACTCTGAACAGCTTGTCGCTAGGTTAATCGAAGACTATGGTGTAGCTGTCCTTCACGGCTCATCTATGGGTAAATACGGTGAGGGCTTCATCAGGATTAGCTTTGCTAACTCCGTCGAGAACTTAGTTGAGGGCATATCCAGGCTTGGAAAGGCATTCAGTAGTATGCTAAGATAGTAGAGTTGCCTCGAAGACCACGGCAGTCCAGCATGCTCTCATATGTCTATCGTATACTATGCTGGCGTTCGGCAACTTCGTTATGTATTCTTCTAAACTTCTCAAGAGTTTACTAAAGGGAACTATGGTATAACCCACGCATCTATAGCTCATGCCCAGCTGGGCAAGCATGCTGGCCGTTACGTCTATGCCGATTATCGATATTGTCGGAATTAGGAGCTTGCCGCCTGGTCTTAGATGCTCCCTTGCACCCTTTATGACGGTATCCAAAACTGCCCTGCCGTTCTGTCCTCCATAGGTTTCCGATTTTAAAGGCCTTGGTGAGGGCGTCATCGGTGGGTTCGATATTATCACATCAAACCGTTCATTCTCTACGGGCTCGTAGAGATTTCCTCGCCTAATCTCGATGTTATGTACGTTGTTTAATTCTGCATTAGCTTTAGCCATTGCTATAGCGTCAGGTGAGGTATCCGTAGCCACGCAGCTTCCAGCGCCAAGTTTAGACGCCACTATCGCCAAAAAGCCGCTACCAGTGCCCAAGTCTAAAACATACTCGCCGCCCTTTAGGGCAATACAGCTGGCGATTAACCTCGACACAGCTAACGGTCTATAAACTCTCTTGTCCTCGTAGAGCCTGACGGTTACGTTGCCGATTTTTAGAATTGTTTGCTTTTTATACATTTTGATTCATAATTTGATGTTAATTTTTAAGATTAAAATATGACTCACGAGCCAATAACTGGTCTGTGCAATGAAGGTACTGATCACAGGGTCAGAAGGTTTTATCGGTAGGAATCTTAAACGCTATTTTAAGTCACTCGGATACGATGTCGCGGGTATTGATATAGCTGACTCTTCAGAATATACGGTGGATGTCGTGGACAAGGATGCCGTATTTCGTGCTGTAACGGATTTTAATCCAGACGCTATCGTACATCTCGCCGCCATAGTGAGCATACCGAAGTCCATAGAGGACCCATATAACTGCTACCGCGTCAACTGCTTTGGCACACTTAACGTCCTTGAGGCATCCGCAAGAATAGGCCTGAAACGATTCATTTACGCATCCTCAGCGAATGTGTATGGTCTACCAAAAGAACTACCAGTCAGAGAGGACACACCGATAAGCCCTAGAGCACCTTACGACTTCTCAAAAGTTATAGGCGAAAAGTTCGTTGAGAGTTACATAAATCACAAAGGGTTGCCAGCAGTTATACTTAGGTCTTGGAAGCTTTTCGGCGAGGACGACGTGCCCACTTCTGCCATAGTAAGGTTCGTGAGAAGTTGCCTTACCAACCAACCTCTATACCTCTACAACGCTGGCAGGGACTCGACAGACCCTACATACATAGAGAACTATTGTCTTGCAGTTAAACTATCCCTTGAAAGGGAAGAGGCCGTCGGTCAAGTCTTTAACGTCGGAACGGGCAACGAGGTCACGATAAGGCAGCTGGCAGAGAAGATAAAGGCACTAACGGGTTCTTCTTCAGAGCTTATCTTACTTCCGCCTAGGACTGAGATGGAGTCTGAACCCATGCGTAGCTATCCAAGCATAGAGAAGCTTATGAGCATAGGTTACAGACCCGTGGTAAGTCTTGAGGAGGGGTTAAAAAGGGTAATAGAGTACGAAAAGAAGAGGGTAGGCATCACAAAGTGAATCGTCTCCTCAAAAGTCCTCTGGAGCCCCATAGATTCCGCGGATATAAGGCCGAGCTTGTAGCAGCGTTTACCTCAGGAGCTTTAAGGGTTTTAGAAGTTGGCTGTGGTCTCAGACACTACGAGGCCTACTGTATGGGTAAGCAGTACGTATGCGTGGATATTGGGCTGAGGCCCGATGTCTTGGCCTCAGCTTCATCTCTGCCATTCGTGGATGGATGCTTTGACAGAGTGATAATGTTTGATGTGTTGGAGCATGTAGTTGACATCAAGAATGCTATCTGGGAGTGCCGTAGGGTACTGGCCGATAACGGTCTACTGCTAATCTTAACACCCAACACATTAGGACTCGGATTCTATGATAGCTTTGCAGACCCATCCCATCTGCACCACTTCAGCTGGCGGGGTCTTACGAAACTGCTACACAGTTGCGGTCTAAATGTGATAGCCCAGATACCTCTCCCCTTACATATATACTGGCCCCTTAGACTCATCAGGAATAGGAAGCTTCGCTTCATTCAGCAGTCAATATGCGTTGTTGCGGTGAGAGATGATGAACCCTAGGTGCTTGAGATACTCGATTGTAGGCATCATAATCGCTCTTAGTGTCACCATCCTAATCATCAACGTCTTCAATATATCGTTGGAGGACGTCCTGGACATACAGTCCCATGTACTCATCTTAGCTCTAGCCCTGAACTTCGCCAGATTCATGGCTCAGGGTCTGAGGTTACATATGCTCCTGAGACGTTTCTCCTGCCTGAACATAGGTTACATAGACTCGTTCGCATTAAGAGGTGCCAGCGAGTTTTTCGCCCTCACCATAATACCGTTCATGGCCGATGAGGCAGCCAGAACATGGTTGTTGACTGAGCGTGGCGAGCGTGCGACTGTGGCTTTCTGGATATCAATCGTAGAGCTGATGCTAGACACGCTGGTGGGCTCTACATTAGCTTTTGCAGCCGGACTGAACGCACTCGTAGCCAGAGCATATTATCTTGCTACCATGATTTTAGTGATATCTACGACGCAGATGCTGGCGGCCGTTGTTTTCATCAGCTTGGCTAAGGGCTTAGGTGGAAACGCCCTAAAGGCTTGGATAACCAAGCGCTCGGATAAGATGCCGTTACCGTTAGAAATCCGTCGGAGGCTATCGGAGGGCTCAAACGAGATGACTAGGATATTATGTGCTACCTTCTCCAGAACGAACCTATCCCTGCTCACGCAGCTAATTCTCCTAACAATAGTCATAATGATAACTCCAGCACTTATCCTATATCTTATGTTGAATCACGCTGGAATTCTCGGTACACTACTTGGGTTCCACGCAGGTAGCATCCTTGGAACACTTCCGATAACGGTAGGAGGCGCAGGACTTACCGAGACAGGCTTATACCTCTATCTTCATGACGTTCTCAGCATAAACTCACCACTCATGGTCATGCACTGGCGTATTGCCACATACTATATCTCGCTTATCGTATCTGGTATGCTTCTTATTATGACGTTCTTTCAAGTAAGACTGTCAACTAGGTTTTCTACATAATAAAATGAAGCCCAGCCTTTGTATACCGATATGCATGGTAAGCTAATAAATAAGTAACCCCTTAAGGCTACTAAGGGGCCGGTAGCTCAGTCTGGAAGAGCACTCGGTTTGCACCCGAGAGGTCCGGGGTTCAAATCCCCGCCGGTCCACATTCATGCAAGCGCTATGTTGCAGTTTTGGTATAGTAGTCGCTGATTTATATATGAGGCTTAAGGGTTTATTAAATCGATGGAGATATCCACTAAAATGCGAGCGGTGAAACGCTGAGTGTCCTTTGAGATTCAAGAGTTACCCGACGTTATAAAAGTGTTCATTCTGCTGAACTTGAGAAGAAGGACTAGTATGCATAAAGCTCTCCTTAAAAAACGCATCGACAAGATTTGTGCTGACAAGGTCTGCGTCGAGACGAGTGACTTGGACGAGGCATTAAAAGAAATGGCCTCTGAGGGGCTAATAATTGAGGAGGGTAACTACGTTCGACTAACACCTCAAGGCCTGAGGCTGAGCGGGGAGTGGAAGAACCTTCTACTGAAAAGGGAGCCTATACTTGAGGTCGTAGCTGGCCTCGTTGACGGTTCCATAACGGGGCTTGTCGTAGTGCTTTCTGCATTCATATCCGGCCTACTCATTAGGGTCGTCGTATTCGCCGCTCTTTTAACGTTGATAGCCGTAGCCATAACGAACTTTTCGAGCTTCCTTTTGGGTGGAATAACAGAAGATTTGGCGGACATAAAGTCCCTCCAAACCCTAATAAGATTCAGCCTGAGCGACATTCCCGACAAAGATGAACGCAACAAATCTCTGATGCTAGTTAAGAAGTTATTCATCCTTCTTCATAAAGAAGTGAGGCGGTCTAACCTGTACGCTGCCTTTGTATGTAGCGTAACTACTTTTCTGGCAGGGAGCATTCCTATAGTCGCATACATAGCTTTGCCGGGACCCATAAATCTTATTATGGCGCTGGGGATTGTCGGCGCGGTGAATGCGCTCCTTGTTAGATACCGTTCCAAGAAGTCTCGGACGAGTTGGAAGAAGATCCTACTGGAAACTTTGCTCATAGTTACGGTCGCTACCATCGCATCGCTGCTCCTAGGTAACGTGGCTTAGTTCATACAGCGCCTCTTTAATCTCCAGAGTTTCTTTAAAACCTTCACGAACTCACTGTTCAAATTTAACCTCTTTTACGATCAGTTCTTTGGCATTCTTTATAACAATCTCCGGGGGTTTTCTGCCCAAAGATTTGGCCACGTCATCCCTCAGGAGATCAACAGGTTTTGAGGCCAGCGAATCAAACACATTCTTCACGGAGCCGTAGGTCTTGAGGAGAGCTTTGGCCAGGCTCGGCCCAACCCTCGGAAGCCCTTCTACGACATAGAGCGCTTGCTGCTCCGGCGTCATCGAGGCTGAGCTTACCCTAAGCCTTATGTCCCTTGGCTCTGTTTTCTCCGAAAGACTCTTGTATTTTGTTATTATGTAAGCTCCCGTTCCCCTCCAGTCTGGCGTATGAATAACGGCGACCTCGTAGCTCCTCTGTATGCTCTCTACTGCTCTGTAGACGCTGGCCTCATTCCACCCCGTCATCTTCCTTATCGCGCCCAGCCACCCCTCTATTATCAATATCTTCTCAAAAGAATCCATCTCAGAGAGCTTATCAAGCTGGGACCATATCCTCCCGCGGCCCGATTCGTCGGGCTTCAGAGAGCTCAGCAGATCGGTAACCGTCTTCCTCTCAATCATTGCCACCCCCTCAGCACCGTCAAGGAGATAGTCCCCGACGTCTAGGTTCTTAATGCCGACCTGCTGACCCAGCACGTTCGTCAGCATTTCCAGTATTTTCTTGTTCTTTGATGCTTCCTTACTATCTACGAAAATCATACGAGCTTACAGCCGCATCGTCAGAATTAAATGTTTAACCATAATGAAATTATTCAGTATGGCGCAGAACGTAGCGGCCAGTCACATTAAATATATTAGGGCGTTCCTAGACATTTTAGATGGGCTAACATGCCTTCTAATAACCCGAAAAAAGCTGAACTTAAGAAGGGTACGGCATCGAAGAAAATCTTCATGCCGATAGAAGAGATCGATTATGCGGAGGGTTTCCATGTAAGGATAAAGAATGCTAGGGAGCGCATGGGGCTGTCGCAGGAGGAGCTTGCTGCGCAACTAAACGAGAAAGTAACGCTCATCAAAAAGATCGAACAGGGGGAGGTCAAGCCTCCCATCGAGCTTGCTAGGAAGATAGAAAAGTTTTTGAAGATACAGATAGTAGAGGAGACGACAGAGGATTATTCGTACGAACCGTTTCTCAGTAAACCACGGCCAAGCGGATATACGCTGGGGGATGCTATGAAAAAGCTTAGAATGGAAGAAAAGGAAGGTTGATATAACTCATCAAAGCATTTTATATCAGTCCTTGAGGGTAGCGATAGTTCATCGCCTACATCCCGACGAGAGGCCGAACTTAGATGAGCTTAGAGAGCTATGTTTGACTGCGGGTTATGAGGTGGCATACGAGCTCGTGCAACGCCGTTATCCGCATCCAAAATACAACATCGGACCCGGAAAGGTGACGGAGCTGAAGGATGCGGTTAAGAGATTGAATATAGAGAAGGTAATTTTCGAGAACGACGTTAAGACAGTTCAGGAGTATAACTTGGCGAAGGCCCTCGGTGTTCCCGTCATGTCGAGAGCTCAGCTAATACTGGAGATATTTTCCCTTCATGCCTCCTCGAAGGAAGCTAAGCTGCAAATCAAGCTAGCGGAGCTGAAATATGAGCTCTCAAGGGCTAGGGAGAAAGTTCGGCTTGCTAAGATGGGCGAGCAGCCAGGCTTTCATGGGCTCGGTGCTTACGAGGCTGATGTTTATTACAACGAGGTCAACAGAAGAATACACACGCTAACCAAGAAGCTGATCAGCATAAAGAAAAGGCGGGAGTTATTCAGGCTCAGAAGGGAGAAGTACGGAATCCCGACGATATCGCTCGTTGGTTATACTAACGCGGGCAAGTCAACGCTCTTCAACGCGCTAGCATCCGAGAGCGTGCCCGTTGACGACAAGCTATTCACAACCCTTTCTACAACCATCAGGCTCGTCAAGATAAGGGGCAGGAGCGCATTCCTATCCGACACCGTAGGGTTCATCAAGAACTTACCGCCGATGCTCATCGATGCATTCCACTCCACGCTGAGCGAGATACTGTTCTCAGACCTTATACTTTTAGTCGCAGATTTCTCAGAGCCCGTAGAGATAATCAGGGAGAAGCTCGCATATTCGTTGGAGACCTTAGGCTTGATAGGTGCTCACTCCATACCGACGCTTGTCGTATTGAACAAAATGGACCTCGTAAACGATGGTGAAAAGAAGGTTGAAAGGCTCGGTCTGGCGCTACCGTATGTAACAACCTCGGCCTTGTACCGCACCAACCTAGACCTATTGGAACAACAGGTAGCTTCGATGATGGGAGGTTACGTGATTGCAACGGCCGAGATAGATGGAAGCGATGAGGGTTCCGCAAAAGTTCTATCAGAGATTCGTGAGAAGTCAAATATCTTAGAGCTGAAATATAACGACGGCTTTATAGAGTTGAGGATTGAGGCGCCCTATTACTTAGCCGAAAAACTGAAGAGGCTCGGCTTGGTTAGATCGTTTAAGGTAGAGGGTAGCTGAGTTGTTAGACATCGTTAGGGCGATTTCCAACTATCAATTCGGAATGGACGTGGGCGAGCGGCTTTTCCCAGACGACTCTGTAGTTGAGGTCTCGAAACGTACGGGCAAGCCGAAAAGGGTCTATTTAAACGGCAATGTCTTGGCGACGATAAGGGGCAACGACGGCTCGATAGCGTTGACGGTTGAGGGCGCTATGAGGCTGAGGGTACTGTTACCGACCGGTAGGTTTAGGGTCGTTGCTTCCGACGAGGCTGCCAGATTCATTACCGAGGGGAAATCCTTATTTTCTAAGCACATAGTAGAAGCTGACCCAAGCATTTTACCCGGAGAGGAGGTTCTCATAGAAAACAATAAAGGTGATTTATTGGCCGTGGGTAAAGCCGTAATGAGTGGTTGTGAGATGGGTAAGTTTAAGCGAGGTCTGGCCGTGAAGGTTAGAAAGGTTAGGGGCGGGGTTCTATGAAAAAGATAAGCTCGCGTGAGCTTAGAAGAATGCAGTCAAAGCTACTCGGCAGCCTAGGCCTTGACGTAACGGAGCAAAACGTGGCTAAGGAGGTGCTAATCCGTCTACCCGATAAGGATGTTGTGATAAAAGACCCAACCGTCGTGGTTTTGCAGGTTGGCGGCGAGAAGGTCTATCAGATCATAGGCGGCGAAGTTTCTGAGCAGAAGGCCGTAGTGAGCGAGACCAAACCACCCGCTTACGAACCCTCACCCGAAGACATCGCCGTGGTGGCACTTCAAGCAGGTGTATCGGAAGAGGAAGCGAAGAAGGCTCTTTTAGAAGTCGGCGGGGACTTGGCGAAGGCTATCCTTTTGCTAAAGTCTAAATAAACTTTAAGGAATCTCCACCAAGCTCCAGGTACCTCTTAGCGAGGCTAACAATTTCTTGGACGTCCCTGTCCTTTGAAGGTTTAGGCAATAATACTGCGTAGCCTCCATTCAAAACATTGGCGACTTTCGCCTCGAGTTGTAACCTATCTTCCTGTGGTATTTTTGCATCGTAAGGTACGATGGTGTTTGAGTATGTAATGCTAGACGTGCCGGGGTAAAGGGATAGGCTTGATATTGTTTTAAAGCCAAACTTCTCGATGTCAGACTTTACCATTCTCCAAGAGGATGGTGGTGGACAGGTGTTGGCCACTTTTATCTGAAGGTCTTTTTTGGAGCCCTTTGAGGATAGCTTGACCATATCCCTCAGCACGTTCAACAAAATATCCGAAGAGTTGGGGGTCGGATAGTTTCCCGTTAAACATTTTATGGCCTCGAACATGCCACATGGTGATACGATGAACTGATGCCTGATGTTTACGTTCCCGTAAAGCACGTTCGTTAAGTTCATCTTCTTGATGAAAGCCGTTATTAGGAGTAACATCGTTCTTCTTACAGACTCCATAAACTCTTCCTCATTGCCTGCAGAGTACAGCGCCAACCTTGGCATGTTCACCGTAGCTACACCGCATAGAAAGTTCTCAACATTTTCCGACCTCTTGATAGAGACTTTGTATCCGCTACTCGCTAAAATTTCCGAGTCGGAGGTCGTTGCGAATATTACTTCGCTCCCATCCCCAGAAATATAACGGGGAAGTACCTTCTCGAGTAAATCTTTGTTTACCACAAGGGGGATGTTATCTTTCTGATACTTAGCAAAAACCTCCACCAAATCTTCTACGTGTTCTAAATTATCAACAACGTTAAGCACAAACTTATGCCCTTCAAGCACGCTCATGGAAGAAAATTTCATGAGTGCTGATGCGAATTGCTTCAATAGTTTTTTGCCTGCTACAACATCGTTGAGATTATACAGAAGAAACTCTTTTTCTACCATAAATGCGTCTTTTATGAAATTTGTTACTAACGCCTCGTAAATGTCCGTATCATCGGCTTTATTTAGCATATTGGCATCGTATGCTTTAGCATAAACCGACGTGGCCCACGATTCCAGCGAGTAGATATCTACCGTCCCAGAAAGGTACATATCGGCTACATTTCTTGGCAATATATCAAGCAATACGTACTCCTTCAAAACAGAGTTTGCCGCCATCTTCATAACGACGTTGGCCCCGCCCTGTTTTGAGGCGCTCTTGATCGTCTGGGCTACATCATAAAGCGGCATTCCAACCCTTGTCAGCTTGTGCCTATACTTCTCCAACCCTTGGTCTATCAAAACAGAATTTACAAGCTCCCTGATCAAGGGTGCGGAGAGGTACTCTATTTTAAGGTCTAGAAGTTTTTCTTCCACGCTGGATGCAACCTTATGAGCAAGCTTTGCTGGCATACCTGCCTCTTTAACCAGAGCATTCACTATCTTATTCTTATCGAAAGGCTCTATCGAACACTCGCTACGTCTAACGATAAGCAGGTCCGAGCCTGCTAACTTCCTCCTTGCCTGCTCGATTAACTCCAGCATCATTCTGCCAGTATGTGAGAGCTCGTAAAGCTTTGTCTTTTCGTTAATTCTTATGAGCTTTGAGCTGAGTAGCTTCTTTAGATGGTAAGAAAACTTTCCTGCGTCCTTCTGAGGGTTCATGCCTACGGAGCGTATCAACTCCGTGTAGTTCATATCATGCTTCGAGAGCTGCCTTACCATCTCAATCCTTATAGTTGATGCTAAAGCCTCTAGTACCATATCCAATGTCCTCTCTTCGTTATTAACGAATATGAGGCTCGCCCCCTCTGGACTGTGTTTTTGTTATAGGCGATAGCTAAGATAAAGGTTACCGAGTGCTATGCGCTAGCACATTTAAATATCTATTATTTTGATACGGTCTTAGGTATGACCAGACATTTCTTGGATTTCGGAGGATACACCTCAGAAGAAATCTTGCATATGATAGATATGGCCATAACCTTTAAGAAAAAAGGATATCCCGACACCAAACCGCTCTCTGGCAAGTCTATAGCCTTGATTTTCGAAAAGCCCTCTACGAGGACCAAGGTATCCTTCCACGTTGCTATAGCAAAGCTTGGTGGCGAGAGCATACCGCTTAGCATCGGTGAGATGCAGCTGAGCAGAGGAGAACCGTTGAGCGATACGGCTCGTGTCCTGTCGGCTTACGTTGATGCTGTCGTCGCAAGGGTCTATAGACACGAAACTCTTTTTGAGATGGCAAAGCACAGCTCCGTACCAATAATTAACGCCTTAAGCGACAAGTTCCATCCTTGTCAGGCACTTGCTGATATGATGACGATCAAAGAGGTAAAAGGCAACATCTACGGAGTAAAGGTGGCTTACGTTGGTGACGGGAACAACGTTTGCAATTCCCTTATCCAAGCCTGCTCGTTACTCGGTGCTAGAATCTCCGTAGCCTCCCCTCGAGAGTATCGACCTTCGGAAGAAGTGATAACACAGGCGAAGGAGTGGATAAAGAGGTCTGGAGGTTCCGTAGAGCTGACGGAAAAACCAGAGGAGGCAGTAAGAGATGCTGACGTCGTCTACACGGACGTTTTCATTTCCATGGGTCAGGAGGAGGAGAGGGAAAGGAGGATGAAGGTTTTCTATCCAGAATACAAGGTGACGGAGAAGCTGATGTCTATGGCAAGACCGGACGCGATATTCATGCACTGCCTGCCTGCGCATAGAGGAGAAGAGGTGGATGCTTCAGTAATCGACGGCAAAAAGTCCTTGGTCTGGCAACAGGCTGCCAACAGGTTGCATACCGAGGCCGCTTTACTATTGCATCTACTTCAAAACAGAAGAAAAATTTAATTCAAGCTGATTCTGCTCCAAGTGGTGGGCCATGCCCTATCCGTATGCTTCCAGAAAGAAGAATCCCGCTATACCGTTTTACCCGTCGCCGATTGATGTGGTTAGGTTGATGCTGAACGTTGCAGAGCCGAAAGAGGGACAAGTACTTGTCGACTTGGGCTGTGGTGATGGAAGGGTGTTGGTAGAGGCGGCCACCAACTATGGCAGCTCTGTTGTCGGCGTGGAATCCAACCCTTGGCTGGCAAGTTATGCTTATAACAAGCTGCTGGAGAAGGGCATTAAAAACTTTAAGATAGTAAAGGGAGACCTGTTTGAGTTTAACTTTAGCTCAGCAGACATCATAACCCTGTATTTGACCCATGATGCCCTAAAAATCCTGAAACCGAGGCTTGAATCTTACATCAAACCTAGGACGAAACTCGTGGCCCATGACTTCCCGATTCCAGGATGGCGGCCAATAGCCATCGAGAGCATAATTTCTGTGGAGGATGGAAAATTACACAAGGTCTACCTTTATGACGCAGACAAATCTTTTAACAACGTAGGTAGACAAAAAAGATATATCATACAGGATGGAGAAATTTGGCGAAAGGCTGGTCATGGGATTCATCGAGTTCTTAAAATCCGTGGCTATGCTCATGAAGGTGGCGAAGAAGCCTAGCAAGGCTGAGTTTACGGTAGCGCTAAAAATCACGTTTTTGGGAGTAATTGTGCTGGGCATGATTGCCTTCATAATAAGGTTCGTGGCCATCGCTCTCCAGACGGTTTAACGTTCAAATGAGTATTGGGTGTGGGCAAAAGTAGATATTTAGGGACGATTTGGTTAAATGGGTAGCTAATGGCTCATAATCGCTGAAGCTCGGGGATGCTAAAGCTTGAGCAGTACGGAAAGATACAGGCTGTTTGCGGTAAAGACGACCGTAGGGCAGGAGAGAAATGTAGCTAGGATGCTGGAGAGCAGGGTAAGGAGCGAGAATGCTGACATAGCCTCCATTTTAACGCTCCCAGATATCAAAGGGTACATCTTCGTTGAGGCAAAGAACAAAGAAATTGTGAACGTCCTCATACAAGGAATCAGACACATCAAGAGTAGGCCCGTGATGCCGATAGATATTAAAGAAGTATCGAACCACCTAATCGAGAAACCGATGATAGACATGCTTTCAGAGGGTAACGTGGTCGAGATAACCGCCGGTCCGTTAAAAGGGATAACGGGCAAAGTAATTAGGGTGGATAGGGCTAAAAAGGAAGTTACAGTCGAGCTATCCGAGGCAGCTTTTCCTTTACCGATATCGGTATCGGCTGACCAGGTGAGGATTCTCTCTTCTCAAAAGAGGGGTGCGAGTTAAAGATGCCTGAGAAGCAATTCAGGTTTATCGTAGAAGGGGGCAAAGCTACGGCCGGGCCACCAATAGGTTCATCCTTAGGACCCCTTGGATTAAACGTGCTGATGGTCGTGGAGAAGATAAACGAAGCTACGGCTGAATTCATGGGCATGCGTGTTCCGGTTGAGGTGACGGTTAACACTGATACAAAAGAGTTTTCGATTAAGGTAGGAACACCATCTGTTGCGGCCTTGATAGTCAAGGAGGCGGCAGTCGAGAAGGGCTCAGGCAACCCTAGCAAAGAGTATGTGGGTGGCATCTCCATGGATGCTGTTGTCAAGATAGCAAAGGTAAAAATGCCCGACCTACGCGTCAAGAGCTTAAAAGCAGCCTCAAAACAAGTTGTTGGCACGTGCGTGAGCATGGGAATAAAGGTTGACGGTAAAGAACCTAAACAGATACTCAAAGAGATAGATGAGGGTCGATACGATAGCATGCTGGGTGGTTAATTTGTTAAGAACCCTATCGTCTAAGCTACTAGAGGCTATAGACGCAGCAAAGAACTCATCCAGTAGGAACTTTGTTCAGTCGGTCGAACTCGTAGTGAACGTAAAAGACGTGGACTTGACAAAACCTGAAAACAGGTTTACGGAAACTATTGAGCTTCCGAACGGTCTTGGAAAAAAGAGGAGGAAGATATGCGTGATAGCCTCTGGCGATGTGGCGCTTAAAGCAGAAAGGATGCAGCTCGTAGACAAGGTCATGGGAAAGGAGGACATCGAGACCTTAGTAGGAAACAAGAGGTTAGCAAAGAAGCTTGCAGGAAAGTACGACTACTTTATCGTCGACCCATCTATGATGGGCATAGCGGCGAAGGCGCTCGGTGCCGCGCTGGGCGCTAGGGGGAAGGCACCAGTACCCATACCTCCGGGCACGGAACTTGAGAAGCTAGTCGAGAAGTATTCGAGAAGCGTAACTATCAGGTTACGAAAGGGACCGATGCTCGGTTGTCTGGTTGGAACGGAGGATATGGAATCCAAGGCGTTAGCCGAGAACGCGGAGACGGTGATCACGAGGGTTGTGGAAAGGTTGGAAAAAAGGTTCAGGAACGTGGCATCCATATACGTCAAGAAAACCATGGGGGAGCCAGTAAGGGTGGTAGTCGAGGAGAAGTAGTGGAGAGTATATTAAGCTCAGGGCATCAGGGGTTGGTGAAATAAGTTGGCGTTGGCACTGAAGAGAAAAGTTGGCAGGGCTTGGAAGGAGCGTGAGGTAGCCGAGCTCATGGAATACATAAAGAAGTATCCGACGATTGCTGTGTTCGAGCTTACAAACGTGAGGGCAGACGTTTTGCATGAACTAAGGGCGAAGCTTAGGCAAGACAGCATGTTTAAGGTAACTAAAAAAACGCTTTTTGTAAAGGCCGCTGAGAAGGCGGGCATTCCTGAACTAAAGAATATCGTAGAGGGCAGGCTTAAGCCCATCGGTTTGATCTTCACCAGAATGTCGCCGTTCAAACTCGCACTCGTGCTACAGAAGAACAGGATACTTATGCATGCGAAAGCGGGCGAGAAGGCTGACGTGGACGTTGTAATCCCAGAGTGCAACACCGGCATACCTCCCGGCCCTATCCTGAGCGAGCTGGGCAAAATGAAGATACCGACAAGGATAGACGGCGGTAGTATTTGGGTAGCCAAAGACACACTCGTGGCGAAGAGGGGCGACGTGATACCATCAGCCCTCGCGAGTCTTCTCATGAAGCTAAACATAAAGGCAGTGCTAAAGGGAGTAAAGGTTGATGCGGCCTACGATGGTGGCAGGATTTACTCCGGCGATGAGTTGTTCATAGATTTGGACGCATGGAGACAAGAGATAAAGTCGGCGGTGAAGAGTGCCTTCAACTTTGCGGTGAACGTGGGTTACATGAGCAAAGAAACCTCAGCACAGGTCATAGCGCTCGCCTACATGAAAGCCCTCACCGTTGCCATACAGTCTTCGTACATAACCAAGGAGACGATCCAGCACCTCCTCCGGAAGGCCCACGCCGAGGCCCTTTCGCTACAATCCGCCGCTAAGGTTCAGTAGAAGGACGATAAGACCATGGGACCATGGTTCTATGGGCCCAAGAATTAGTTACGAACGTAGGAAAAATTTTTTTTCCGCGCGAAACGTAACTAATCCGGAAATCTAAAATCCTGCCCCCTCTAAGCTATCGTCGTGGACTACAGGGAGCTAGGTAGAACTGGCTGGAAGGTTCCAGCCTTAGGTCAGGGGGCTTGGGGTATAGGAGGGTTTTACGGCAGGGACGATAGCAGGGACGCCGAGGCCATAGCGGCCCTCAAGCTCGGAATAGAATTGGGCATGACGCTGATAGACACGGCCGAGGCGTACGGAGCAGGACACTCAGAAGAGGTCGTGGGCATGGCCATAGCAGATGCAAAGGTCGAGGTCTTCGTGGCGACGAAGGTATCTCCGGAACACTTGTCCTACGAGTCCGTGATAAGGTCGGCAAAGGCCAGCCTGAGCAGGCTTAACATTAAGACCATAGACCTCTACCAGATTCATTGGCCAAACCCGAGAATACCCATCAGGGAGACGATGAGGGCCATGGAGAAGCTCGTCAAGGATGGCCTTGTGAGGTTCATAGGTGTCAGCAACTTTTCGGTAAGCGAGATGGAGGAGGCCATGGCATCACTCGCTAGGGAGGAGATAGTATCGAACCAGGTCGAGTACAGTCTGCTAGATAGGGGCATAGAGGATGACTTACTGCCCTTTTGCGAGAAAGAAAAAATAACGGTTATCGCTTACAGTCCGCTTGCACGTGGTAAGCTCTCAGAACCTAGGAGACACTTGGAGAGACGCAAGGCGGATATACTGCAAAAGTTAGCGGATAAGTACGGAAAGACACCATCCCAGATAGCCCTAAATTGGGTTACAAGAAGGTTGAGCGTGATAGCGATACCGAAAGCCGTGAAAACCGAGCACGTTAAAGAGAATGCGGGTTCTGTAGGTTGGTTCATGAGCCCAGAGGACTACGAAGAGCTAAGTAAGGTATTCTCTCGCCATCGTTAGCAACCTTTGTACACATCTATGGCGCAACACTTAATAAGCATACGGACTATTCAGTCATGATGCCGCATGGTAAGGCTGCACCATATTAGTGTAGTTGTAAAGGATGCTGATAGAGCGAAAGAAACTTTCTTAAGGTTGCTGAATGGTTCGTTGGTTGGAGAACATATAATCGATGAAGGGAAACTGAAGCTCGTGTGGATAAAGTTCGATAACATAATAGTCGAGCTTTTACAGCCCCTGTCTTCTGATTCTCAGATTTATAGATCGCTTGAGGAAAAGGGGGAAGGCTTACATCACATCGGTGTAGAAGTTAGCAACATAAAGGAGGAGGTTGATAGGCTAAGGAAGCTTGGAATGTCCTTCACAGATGAAGAGCCAATAAGCGAGGTGCTGGACATGTTGATAGCATTCGTGAACCCAAAGCATCTTCATGGCGTCCTGTACGAGCTTGTTCAGCTGAAAAGAAAGTAATACCCTTAACAATTTTAACCATTACTTACAACAACTTTCGCTATCAAATGCTGGGCTGTACAATCCCAAAAAAATATTTATGAGGGTCCACCATTTACGATATCCAAAAGTTTGAGGTGAATGGTTTCGATTACGTTGAAATTCTTGATACGACGCTCAGGGATGGGGCGCAGACAAGAGGTATCACTTTTACCCTCCGAGATAAGCTTAACATAGTAAATATGCTAGATGAGCTTGGCATAGACATAATCGAAGCAGGATGGCCAGGCTCAAACCCAAAGGACGAGGAATTTTTCAAAGTTGTTAAAGAAATATCCTTAAAGAATAGCAAAATAGCCGCGTTCGGTAGCACAAAACGAAAGGATGTAAGGGTAAACGAGGACCAATCTTTGAATGCCATACTGAAGTCGGATGTAGAAGTTGCCGTTATATTCGGGAAAAGTTGGACTCTGCATGTTAAAGAGGTTCTTAAGTGTACACCAGAGGAGAACATACAGCTGATTACTGATACTATGGACTACCTTAGGGAGCATGGCTTGGATGTCATATTCGATGCGGAGCATTTCTACGATGGGTTTAAGGAAGACAAAGATTATGCCATGGAAGTTGTAAAGGCCGCATGTGCTTCGAAGGCTAGAACTGTTGTGCTTTGTGATACTAATGGTGGTTCGTTATTTAGCGATGTTAAAAGCATAACGGCTTACGTTAAGAATCTTATTAGTTGCCAGCTGGGAGCACATATGCATAACGATTCAGGCCTTGCTGTTGCTAACACATTAGCTGCCGTGGAATCTGGTGTTCGACATGTGCAAGGAACCATAAATGGGCTTGGGGAGAGATGCGGAAACGCCGACTTATGTCAAATAATACCAAACTTAAAGTTGAAAATGGGATATGATGTTCTTAAGAGAGAAAATGGTCTAAAGATGCTAACGAAAGTATCGAGGTATGTATACGAAGTTACAGGTATGCCAGAAATTTTGGGACAACCTTACACTGGAAGAAATGCGTTTGTACATAAGGCCGGGGTACATGTAGATGCTGTGCTGAAGAACCCAAGGAGCTACGAGCACGTAGACCCCACGCTCGTCGGGAACAGCAGGATAATATCCGTGTCAGAGCTTTCAGGAAGGTCCGTGCTTGCGAATATAGTAAAGGAGCTCGGACTGGAATTATCGAAGCAGGATACGACAAGGTGCTTAGAGGAAATAAAGAGGCTGGAGGCTGAAGGGTATCATCTTGAGCTTGCAGACGCTACTGTAAAGCTCTTGATGCTAAAGTCTCTAGGAATGGACCCGACATGCTTTAAAGTAATTTTTTGGTGGGTCGAGACTTTCAAATCTGAGGGTGGGCTCGTATCTAGGGCGGTGGTATCCGTAGACATAGGCGGGAGCAATGCTGTAGCAATGGGAGAAGGTGTTGGCCCAGTTCATGCATTGGACATGGCTCTTAGGGAGGCCTTATCAAGCAAGTTCCCAGAGTTGAAGGATACGAGGCTTGTTAACTACAAGGTAAGCGTTGTAGACAGCGAAGACGGTACAGCAGCATCCGTAAGAGTCTTCGTAGAGTTCATGTCTAAAGACGCTAGCTGGACAACAACGCATGTATCAAAAAATATACTGGAGGCAAGCTTAAACGCTATAGTTGATGGCTATGTTTACAAGCTCGGAATCTTAGAAAGTCGGTCGTCAAAAACGCAACGCTAAGCAAGCACCCCAGTATTAGCATACCTCATTATTATTTTTGGTAGGCCACATTTCACACTCTACGTCATGTCCAAGCCATCGTCGCTGAACCTATTGACGTACTACTGCCTCGGCTCGGTCGACGTCTCCAAGTGTTTGTAACCTTCTGGTAAGTCGGGGAACGTGCTCTTCATGCGCTGGGCCGCTATCTCAGCAGCCTCTTCGAGTATCTTCTGCGCCTCGCTGTCGCTCACCATAACTTGGACCGATGCGCCCGTTACGCTTCCTGCCTCGACGATTATGCTCTCGAGCACTTCGTCAACCTGCCTCAGGTTATAGGCGACCTCTGGGACTAAACCGGAAATCTCCGACTGTACCTGCCTTATTATGCTCGTTGCTGGGCCGAGGACATTCATGACATCTCCGAACTCTTTTACCGTCTCGAGCCTTAGGATTACCTTCTCCAAGGAAAGCTGGCTCTTCAGTATCGTGCGGGATATCTTCCTAAGCTGGGCTATCTCGTTGGCGTATATCGTCGCCCTGCCCTTGTCTCTCTCCTGCTCAGCCCTGACGCACATCTCGAAGAGCTCCTTGCCCCTTGCCGTTAACCTCTGGGATGTCCTGTTCAGTTTCTCCGCTTGAATCTTAAGCTGTGTGATGACATCCATGAGCCTATCCCTGGCAAAGCCCATATCCGTTACCCCCACTACCCTTACCTCCTCATCCTTTTTTCTCATTATTCCTGGAAGTTTCATTCATATCTACCTTTGAAAAGTCATTCCCCTTAACGAACTATTTAGCCCTTCTTTGAGTCTCGATGAAGAATATCACTCTGGGAGTCTCTGTTTATCAAACTCCATAATCCCTTAAACTCTCACATTCAGTTATCTACGTAACATAAATATAATCCTCGCTCTCGTCAAAATAAGTGAAGCAGCATGAGCGTCCTTAGGCAACGCATTGGAAAGATAATGACAAAAATTCTGGGAGCGGTAATCGTCTTTTTCGGCTCAACGTTCCTTTACTGGCTCATAACCCCTGGTTTCGTGCTTTCGATTGCAAGCGGTTTAATAGTTTTTATGGTATGCCTCTTTCTTATTGCAGGCATCATCTTACTCTTCTTTTGAGTATTCGAAGCTTTTTAATCCTCTTTATTACGTCCGAGCTGCTGTTGAGGCCCCCGAGGTTATACTTTCTGAGTACCTTAACTTTGATATCCCATTTCTTCTTTCGACACAACCCCTTGAATCGTTCCACGAGCCACAGCTGGTCGTAGCCAAAGACCACGACGTTCGGCCTATATTTTTCGACCACTTTTTCGAAAGAGAACGGCCTATATCCTAAGGCCGCCTTGTCCACGGGCTTTAAGGCCTGAACCATAGCGAGCCTGGCCCTTTCGCCGAAGACGGTCTTCCTACCCTTATTTTCCTCGACCGTCTTATCCCTAGCAATAATCACGACGAGGTTCGAATTCTTTCCGCCTACCCGCTTCGCTTCTTCTAAGAACTTTATGTGACCGGGATGCAGTATGTCGAAGGCACCAGAAGCTAAGATCGTTTTCTTTTGTGTAGCGCCAACCTTCAACGACATCGCCCGTTATTTTGTAAAGAAGAGAGGTGTCAATCTTTTAAACGTTTTATCTTCTTAAATATTGGTCGGTGCCCTTTTTCCAGTCCTCCCTTGGCGGGCTGAACATTTCTATGGCAACTGAGTCTTCTAAGGCTAACGCACCATGCTCGACGTTGGATGGAAAATGCATCACCGTGCCTTGCGACACTACGTATTCCTTTCCATCAGCCGTAAAGAACCTGACAGCTCCCGATAAGACGTAGCTTATCTGTTCATTAACGTGCTTGTGCAACTCGACTTTTGCTCCTTTCTTGAAGAAGAACATGCTAACGGTCATGTTTTCCCCGTGTATTACTTTCCTGCTTAGGTCGGGTCTTAACTTATCTTCTGGTATGTCCGCCCATCTATAATATGACTCGCTCTTTCTACTCATAGATAAGATAATAGATTTCACGCATATTTATTTCTTGTTTATAGTTTTACTACGCATAAACGTAATAAAGCAAGGAGTTTTACGCATCCATGCCGATAAGGTCGGATGCACGTGGACGAGGACGGCGCAAATCCTTACATAGTCGTGGCGGAAAAGCCGAGCGTCGCAAGGAGTATAGCGAGGCTGCTGAAGAGCAGGGGCGTAAACGCACTCGTTACCTCAGTTAGGGGACACGTGTTCAACGCAGACTTCCCCGAGGGTTATGAGTGGAACAGCGTCGACCCATCAAAGCTCTTTTCGGTCAGAGAATTTAGGAACGTTATTTCCGATGAAAGATCTTACAAGGAGCTGAAGAAGGCATTCGAAAAGGATGGGCTACTCATCGTAGCGACGGACAACGACTCGGAGGGAGAGCTGATTGGCTATGAGATACTCTCAATCTATAGGGCCAGTAAGGGCGACCAAGCACCATACAAGCGGATGAGGTTCAACTCGACGAACCCGGGTGAGCTCTGGAGGGCGTGGAACAACTTGGAAGATTCCTTGAACATGAACTGGGTCATGAAGGCCATGCTCAGGCAGCACTTCGACCTCGTGACAGGCGCTGCCTTCACGAGGCTTCTCACAAAAGAAACAAGGAAGCACCAAAACGTCAGGCTCATATCGTGGGGCTCCTGCCAATCTCCTACTCTGGGCTTTATCGTAAAGCGGGAGAAGGAAATAAGGTCTTTCAAGCCCGAGCCGTTCTGGTACATTTGGGTAAAGCTCAGGACGAAGGACGGCGAGGAGTTTGAGGCCAAGAGCGAAAACATGAGGGATGCCGAGAAAGCCAAGGCCGTATGGAAAAGTGTCGAAGGACAAAAGACCGGGCACGTCCTGTCCTATGATGAGAAGGAAAAGACGATTCGCAGACCCTTGCCCCTCGATACGGACGCGCTCCTGAAAGACCTAACAAAGATAACGGGCACCTCGGCGGCCACGCTGCTCTCCGTGGCAGAGGAGCTCTATGCTGAGGGTTTCTGCTCTTATCCAAGAACGGAGACCAACAGGTTCAGGTATGACTTCGACTTTAGAGAACCCCTAAAGGCTCTGGCTGAGTCCGATTTATCCGAGGTGCTCGGAGACCTAAGCAGAAGGAGGGTCGAGCCGTTTAACGGAAAAAAGGACGACGGTGCTCATCCTCCCATATACCCTATAAAGCCATACCCTGAAGACGGTTCGCTTAAGCGAAAGGTCTGGGAATACATAGCAAAGAGGTTTGCCGCCAACGTACTGTTTGATGATGCTGAGTTGAAGGAGAGCGCTGCGGAGATAAGGGTAGGAGAGGCTGCGGTCAAGGCATCGGGCGCCGTTGTTACCCGGAAAGGATTCTTCGAGATATTCGAATACTTCATGCCCAAAGATGCGCCCATGCCTAAGCTATCGCCAGGCGATAGCTTGGAGGTGATTGGGTTGGAGTTAAAGGAGGACAAGACCAAGCCTCCCTCGAGGCTCACTGAGGCGATGCTGCTGGGGCTCATGGAAAAGAACAGAATAGGAACAGATGCCACACGCGCTGAGTATCCTAGGATAGTGATAGAAAGGGGCTATGCCGTGAAGAAGGGCAGGACCTTCTACCCGACGGAGCTAGGCATGAGGCTCATCGAGACTTTGTCTGGTGTGGATGAGAGGCTCGTTACGCCTGATACAAGAAAATTTGTTGAGGAGCTTATGGATATAGTCAGCAAAGGGACCAAGTCTTACGAGGAATGCCTCGAGCAGGCTCTAAAGGTTTACGAGGAGTTATACAGAATATGCGAGGTAAATATAAAGAGCATATCTGAAACGTTGGCTGGAGCACTCAAGCCGACGAACTACAGAAGGGTAGCAAACTACGGCTTCCAGTCAAAATCGACGTAGCCCATCATCCTCAGAGCGTCGAGCAGACCTTCACAATATGAAATCGCAGAGAGTGAGTCAAACAGGTCTCCTGAGTTCAGGAAAAATTTTGAATCCTCAAGATAGCTTTCGGCAACTTTTAGCACATCGCCAACCTTCACTTCTTTCGCTAAAGTGCTCACCTTAGATAACACCCTTTCACAAACGTCTATATAGCGCCTCACCCTGTCCACGCCGTAATTTATCGGCTCGTAAGCCTCTACGCACTCAGGGGGCGCACCGAGAAGCCTCACGAGCGCTTCACGTTCTAAGAAATGTAGCTTGCCGGGGAATATCAGTATGTGGGGAGGGGCTGGGAAATCCGACGCAATCAACTCTGCAATCCTACCGGCCTTTACGAGCTCATCCTCGTACCCTAATCTTGCGAGCGCTACGACGAGTCTGTCGTCCGATGCCACGCCCTTCTTAAGCAGGCCTTCGAGTACCCTTAAGCGGCTAAGGGCGACGGGTATCGTTAATCCACCTTCCTTAGTGTCAAGGAAGACGAGCGTATGCAAACCTCTAGACATGTTCTCTACGATACTTTCATAGACAGACCTCACGTGTTCAACCTTCTCCTCTGCAGGTAACGTAACGGCCCTGCCGAACTTGTAAGCCTGAAGGCCGGATAGGCTCGCCGCGACAGAGTACGAGGATATGCCGCTGACTACGCTACAATTTATTCCACGTTTACGCGCCTCGAGCATGATGGAAACATGCGTCGTGGCTACGAAGGGGTCACCCTGAACCGCTACGACCACGTCTTTTCTAGCTGCCTCCGTTAGCACGGCCTCAACCCCGTCCTCCAATACGTGACGGTCAGCCAGAACCAAGCGCCTGCTGATTGCGCGTAGCAATTCCATCGTCTCATTGGGAAGCATGCCGGTGTATACATCGAGGAACACCACGTCAGCCCTTCTGATGCTATCGAGCGCTGCCTCTGTGATGTGCCGTTTCGGGCCCAGACCTAGGCCCACGAAAGCTATGCCCATGCCAGTAAGGGTCTGGACTAAAGCTTAATATTTTTTAAAGCGACGTACGTTGGGTAAAAACAGTTGAAGGCCGTAGTTTTTGCTGCAGGCTTGGGCAAAAGATTAAGGCCCCTCACAAGCTTCAGACCCAAGCACCTCCTACCACTCGTTGACAAGCCCGTGCTTATTAGAGTACTCGAGGCCCTATTGAGTAACGGAATAAGGCATGTCGGTGTAACTGTCGCCTACATGGATGAATCGATTAAGCATGCAATCGCACAGGAACGATTGCCGATGGATATAACGTACGTTCAGCAGAAAGAGTTGTTGGGAACGGCCCACGCGCTTTATGCGTGCAAGGACTTCCTCGAGGGTGAGGAGACCTTCCTCGTCATCTACGGTGACATAACCATAACGGAGGAGACGGTAAGGAAGCTGACCTCGTCCTTCGTCAAGAGTTCTTACGATGGCGTCATTATGGCTGCTAGGGTTAAGGATGTGGGCAGCTTTGGCATCTTGAGAGATAGGGATGGGATGCTGGAGTGTATAGTAGAAAAGCCTACGGAGAGGTTACCCGAGGCGTATGTAAACGCCGGCGCTTACATGCTCCCGTCAGAATCCATCGAGTACTTTTCTAAAATCAAATTATCGGCGAGGGGCGAGTACGAGCTGACGGACATATTAAACCTGCTCGTCGAGGATGGGTACAAAATCCATGTCCTAAAGATGGATGATGGCCTATGGTTCGATATAGGCAGGGCATGGGACCTTTTGGACGCTAACATCGCATTCTTAGAACGCGTATCATCCAAGCACGGTTATTCGCCAAAAAGCGGCAGGCTCTTACGGCCGGGCATGAACGTTGAAACCGAGGATGGAGCCAGGCTCTTCGGCCCGTGCTTTTTGGGCGAGGGCGTAAATCTGGGCAAAGGCTCGTCGATATTGCCGTACACTGTAGTCTTAGGGGGCACATCAATAGGTGAGGGAGCAGTAGTGGGCAACTCGCTCGTCATGGAGAACGTCACCATAGGCGACAGGTCCGTACTATTCCACTCGGTCGTCGGCGAGGGTGCTGTGCTCGGTGCTGGATGCACCACGCGGTATAGGCCACCCGGACACGAGACTGTCAAGATGGTGGTTGCGGACAAGCTCGTTGATACGGGTAGGAAAGAATTCGGTGCGGTCATCTCGCCGTATAGCAAGGTTCCGGCTGGAGCGGTCTTAGAGCCCGGCGAGGTATACTGGCAGGAGGGGTAGCAACCTGAGGTTAAGGTTGGACAAGCCCGCAATACGCGTCCTTGGAATAGCCGAGAGTTTTGACAGGTCGCTCGACAAAAACTCGGTGCTGGCAGGCGTGGTGATGAGGAGCGACTTTATAGTAGATGGCTTGACCATAGCTAAGTGCACGGTAGGAGGTATGGACGCTACCGAGGCTGTCGTATCTTTGTACAAAAAGCTAGATAGGACTGATATAAACGCCATCTTGTTGAGCGGTTGCGTGATAAGCTGGTACAACGTCGTGGACCTTGCTGCCGTGCATGAGGCGACGGGTGTGCCGTTGGTTTGCATAACTTACGAGGAGTCCGAGGGCATAAGGGAATATTTTATAAAAAACTTTCCTGACGATTGGCAAGCTAGGGTAGAGGTTTACGAGAGGAATGGTGTAAGGCATGCGATAAAGCTCTGGACAGGATACACGGCGTTCATCAGATGCTTGGGCGTCGAGCTGGAAGTCGGCAGGAGGTTGCTGGACAAATTTACGTTGCACGGCCGCGTACCCGAGCCGGTAAGGCTCTCCAAGCTGATAGCTAGACAGGTCGTGAGGTTCGCATTAACCTAGGGTTTTTCGATGAAGGCCTTCACGACGCTCGTCCAAGCTTCCGCCGTGTTTTCTGGATTGTAGCCGCCGCCACCCATGGCGAGCATCCTGCCGCCGCATTTCTTGTTTGCAACATCGCATAGAACCTCAGCCGCGAACCTATGCGAGGCTGCCGTGTAGCTCAGGTTAGTAATAGGGTCTCCCACCACACCGTCAGCACCGCATTGGAAGAGTATAAAGTCTAAGTCGTGCTCCATGAGAAAGCCCTTTATCTCAAGCATAGCGGCTCTAAACTCCTCGTCGCCCGAGCCGGGCGGCAAGGGTATGTTCAGCTTCAGCCCCTCACCCTCGCCCCTTCCCCTTTCATGTCTAAAGCCAGTGCCGGGATAGAGCGTCCTACCATCTTGGTGTATATCGGCAAACACCACCCTCTTGTCGTCGTAGAATTCGTAGCAAACACCGTCTCCGTGGTGAGCGTCTATGTCCACGTATGCAACGGTCTCGAGCCCTGCTACCTTGAGTAAATACACTATGGCTACTGCGGCGTCGTTGAAGACGCAAAAGCCCGATGCCGATGACCTTCTTGCATGGTGAAGCCCACCCATAGGATTAAACCCCCTCTTTATGCCCCTTGAAAGGATAGTCCTGCATAGCTCGAGCGTCGAGCCGACCACGTAGCAGGCCGCCTCAAAGATTCCGGGAAAGGATGGTGTATCGCCGAGGTCTAGGTAGCCCCTTCCTTCCGCCGACTTTTTCTTTACGAACTCGATATAGCTGGGGTCGTGAAAGAGCGCTATCTCCTCTGTCGTCGCCGCTTTGGGCGTGACAATCTCTAACGCATCCAGCACCTCTCTAGAGAGCATCTCTATCCTTTTGTAGAAGCTCTCGATTCTGCGGGAGTTCATCGGATGAGGTGCTGGAAAGCTGTATTTCAGTAGCTCAGGACCTTTAACTAAGGCGACCTTTGTCAACATTACCACTAACCTCTTTGGACGTGGCTGATTATTTATAAGCATAATCTTAATATCTCCTAAATGTTCCTTGTGAATTGTTATGAAAACGGGACTGGACGAAAAGGACGTGATGATTCTTAACGTGCTCCAAGAAAACGGCAGGGCCTCCTATTCTGAAATAGCCAAGAGGTTGGGCATAAGCGAGGCTGCGGCCTACAGTAGAGTAAAAAGGCTAATCAAGCAGGGTTACATTAAAAGGTTCCAAGCGGTAATCGATGAGAACAAGGTTGGAAAGGCCATGACGGCTTTCGTGGCAGTAAAGGCCCAACCACATCTATACAACAAGATATTGGAGGCCTTGATTTCTTTTCCTGAAGTGCAGGAAGTTCACGACGTAACGGGCGATTATTATTGCTTACTTAAGCTTAGGGTAAGGGATAAGGAGTCGCTCGCAAAAACACTCGACGAGATAGGCAAGATGGAAGGTGTGGTCTCAACGGAAACTAGGGTCGTCTTGCGAACGCTGAAAGAAAGCCCGAATGTATATATCTTTAACAGTTTACCTCCGTGAGAGGAGTTTTGGTAATAAAGTTATATTCTTGAGTACAAAGTCCGGCCTCGGATGTCCGACGGGTTCCGTGCCGGATACGAGAATGCTGAGCATGCCTGCGGATACGGCCGCCCTGACGTCCGTCTCCACCTTATCGCCGACGAGCGCCGCCTCATCGTTCTTGACATTTAATATTTCGAGCGCCATGTTTACTATAATCTTGGATGGTTTTCCGATAATTAGAGGCTCGACACTCGTAGCGACCTTAACTGCTGCTACAACTGAGCCAGCACCCGGGTCTGGGCCGGTCTCCGTTGGAAGCGTTCTATCTTCATTTGTAGCGATAAACTTCGCACCAGACATTATAGCCCTAGCTGCAGCCCTTAACTTTTGGTAGTTGAACCCGCGGTCTAGTCCAACGACGACTACGCTCGCTTCATGGAAACGCTCGAAAGGCACCACGACGTGTCCCATCGAGTTCGCTTCCTCGATAAAGCCTTCCTCCGTCACGGCAAGAATCTTGGATGGACCGTAAACGTCGTAGATGTACTTCGCTGTCGCCATGCCCGACGTCAGGATCTCCTTCTCTTCGGCCCATATACCCATTTTGTTAAGCTTATCGACATAGCCTGCGGTCGAGAGTGTAGAATTGTTGGTCAAGAACAGTATGCGGTAGCCCATCTGCCTTAGTTCTGATATGGTGCTGGCCGCACCCTCAACCGGCCTTTCGCCTACGTATACGCAACCGTCTAAGTCTAGGATCACTGCTTTCAGATTGCTAACCCCCACCAATCCTGCACCGTATTTGAGCAAATGAACGGCTTAATATTAACATGTTAAGACTAGGGCTCAAATGTATTTTGTTAAGCAAAACGTTCTTATCCAAAAAAGTTGCTAAGTCATACAGCTTAGCCATGGCATTCCAACGCTTCGTCCGAAAACTGACTAGGGAGAATCTCTGGATTTACATACTCAGCCTGCTGAGGGATGGGCCGTTGTACGGCTACGAGGTTGAAAGGACGATAAAGAATAGGTTCGGGTTTAAGCCAGGAAAGGTTACGTGCTACGTCGTGCTCTACATGCTACGAAAGGAGGGGTTCATAGCAATATCTCAAAAGCTTCCGAGCGATGTGGGACCGCCGAGGAGGTATTACAGGATAACTAAAAAGGGCGAGGAACTCCTCGAGAAGGCCAAGGAGTTCTTAGATAATCTCCGTGCCCAACTCTTCACCGATAAAAAAGATTAATACGCTAGTTTATGATGATAAAATTCTAGTGAGCGGATGTGGGCAAGGTCAGGGTAGGTATAATCGGGGTCGGCAACTGTGCATCTGCCCTCGTGCAGGGTGTGGAGTTTTACAAAAATGCGGACGATGATGAGTTTGTACCCGGACTTATGCACGTGAGGCTCGGGGACTATCATGTCTCTGACATAGAGTTCGCGGCAGCTTTCGACATAGACAAAAACAAAGTGGGAAAGGACCTATCGGAAGCAATATTCACCCCACCAAACAACACCCTAAAGTTTGCAGACGTACCGAAGCTCGGCGTCGAGGTCATGAGGGGCATGACGCATGACGGCCTAGGAAAGTACCTGTCCGAGATAATCGAGAGACACCCATCGCCCACGGTTGACGTTGCCGATGTCTTAAAGAGCAATAAGGTTGACGTTATCGTTAATTTCCTACCCGTGGGAAGCGAGTTCGCTACGAAGTGGTACGTCGAGCAAGTCCTCGCGGCGGGTTGCGGCCTCGTCAACGGCATACCCGTTTTCATAGCTAGAGAACCTCGCTGGCAGAAGATATTCGAGAAGAGGGGTGTGCCTCTCATAGGAGATGACGTGAAGTCTCAAGTGGGTGCCACGATAGTTAACAGAGTCCTGACGAAATTGTTTGTTGACAGGGGCGTGAAGGTTGAGAGGGTAATGCAGCTGAACGTGGGCGGCAACACAGACTTCCTGAACATGCTCGAGAGGGATAGGCTGAAATCCAAGAAGATATCCAAGACGCAAGCCGTCACGTCGCTCATACCCTACGACATAGGTGAGCAAAACGTTCACATCGGACCCAGCGATTACGTTCCATGGCTTTTGGACAGGAAGTGGGCCTACATTAGGATAGAAGGGAGGGCGTTCGGTAACGCGCCCCTCAACATAGAGCTGAAGCTTGAGGTATGGGATTCGCCTAACTCGGCGGGTGTCGTCATAGATGCTATAAGATGCACGAAGATCGGGATGGACAGGGGAATGGCTGGCGTATTAATAGGCCCCTCGGCGTATTTCATGAAATCCCCACCGATTCAGTATCCGGATGATGTCGCGAGGAGGATGGTCGAGGAATTCATAAAGGGCGCATAAGCGACGCTATGCGTTGAATTCGTTACCCTTCTGATTTAACCACGTGTTTACCTTATGGAGCGTTCTATTTTTCAGCTCAATCGGAAGGTTAGATAGCTCTATTGCAGAAACTATATCGAGCAGGATTCTCTCCTCCTCTTTACTGGGTATGTAGGCAGCATATTCATCCAGAACAACAGCAGGGTCGTCCATGCTCGGTACAATACCGTACAACCACCTACACCCAAAAGTGAGGAACCTTACGGTCTCCGGCCCTACGCCCCTTATCGCCAACAATCCCTCGTAGTTTGATGGTGGGTTTAAGCTGATGTTCTTAATTTGCCTCCAATTTATCCTGAGCGGTAGCTCGATACAGCTCTCAACTTTGGGAGAGTCAAACCATAGGGAAAGGTTTGTCTGCGTTCTTTGCTTGGCAACGTTGTACACATGCCTTAATTTTTTAAAATCATATACAATAAGCTCGATTGAGGCACGTCTCACCTCGCCGCTCTCCTTGGCCGTCATATCCAAGACAAATTTTGACCTCTCTTGACTGATTATGCCCTCATGCGGCTTCTCTACAAAGCTTTTGATCTTGCCAGAGAACCAATGATACCTTCTAACCTTGTTGGTTATGGGGTTGATTCCCTGCTGAACAACGGCCCAAAGACCATCGTACGATACGACCATCATATGATGGTATAAATGGAAACCATCTTGTATAGCTGCCTCGTCCACCTTTGCCACCATTCGGCTGCAATACTTTAGGTACTCAACTTCATTATCCATAAGGCCAAGCTCGGCGGCAACTGCGTCGAGCTCGTTCGGAACGTTAAATCTGGCGAAGTTCTTTCCGCCTAATATCGCTATGCCTTCGGCTGGTGTTAGTACGTCTTTTAGTATGGCGCCCATGACCGTCGTTGAACCGCTATCCAGTTCATCTAACTCGGTAGCGACTGCCAAAAAATCAAAGCATAAAGGACTGGATAAAAGTCGAACGAATCTGGAGGGGCTATACATATCTATGAAGGTCCTCACGATGTTTAAGATAAGAGACCTTGCGACGTTGTAGTACCAAGATGAGAGTTTTTTGTACGATGCCTCAAGCTCCTTTATCCCTGCTCGATACAACTCCCCAGCACCGCCAAGATATTATCTGCGTAGTTAATCTGGGAAGCGATTATTCTCTTATAAGGGTTGATGTCAAAAACATTCGAGCAATGTATTCCGAGATTTTTAGAATATAAAAAAATTAAGCTGTTTGTTTTTCAAGTAGCTCTTGAAGGGGAATGTCAACGTACGAACCGTCAGGCCTCTTCCGTCTTATTATAATCGGCAATACTCCTGCCTCAAACTCTCGCTTGGCGATGTCTATCACAGTGTCACCAGGCTTCGTCTCCACGAGCGGAAAAGCGCCGAACGAAAGCTGGAGCGCCCTCCCGCCAATTATCCTTGCTTTTTCGTACCTCGTCAGACTTGGGTAGTCAATCGTAGGACCCTTCCTCTCCTTCTCCAATTTTTCCTTCTTCCTTTCCAGTCTTTGGAGCCTTTTCTTCTAACTTTGATGCGGCAATTATATCGTCTATCTTGAGTATCATTGAGGCTGCCTCGATTGCTGACTTTATCGTCTGCTTCTTTACCAGCAACGGGTCAAGGACGTCGCGCTTGAACATATCCGCTATCTTGGCGTTGAACACGTCAACGCCCGCCCACTTGTTGCCCTTCTTATGCTCCGCCGTAAGGTTAACTACTGTCTCTATTGGGTCCATGCCCGCATTCTCCGAGAGCTGGGAGGGGACGATCTCCAACACATCGGCAAACTTGTTCACGGCCAGCTGCTCCTTACCGGCCAGAGTATTCGCGTAGTCGCGGAGCCTCATGGCCAGCTCTATCTCGGGAGCACCACCGCCCGCTACCACCTTGCCTTCAACTATAACATCCTTGACGACGTTTATCGCGTCCTTCAGCGAGCGCTCGGCCTCGTCAACTATTCTTTGAGTACCTCCCCTGATGAGTATGCTTATTGACTTGGGATTCTCGCAACCCTCAATGAAGACCATCTTATCCTCGCCTACACGCCTCTCCTCGACTAGGGCTGCCCTTCCTAAGTCCTCCGGAGTTAGGTCGTCGATTCTTGAAATAACCCTTCCCTTAGTGGCCTTAGCGACCTTATCCATGTCGGACTTCTTAACCCTGCGTACCGCCAGAACGCCTGCTTTTGCGAGGAAGTACTGAGCTAGGTCGTCGATGCCTTTTTGGCATATGACGACGTTTGCGCCAACCGATAGGACTTTGTTGACCATCTCCTTTAGCATATCTTCTTCTTGTCTCATGAATGCCTTCATCTGCTCTGGGGTTTCGATATGGAGCTTTGCGTCGAATTCCGTCTTCTCGATCTCAAGGGGCGCATCGAGTATAGCTATCTTTGCGTTTCTAACGATTTTCGGCATGTCTGGGTGGACTACCTCTTTGTCTAGGACGATTCCTTCGACGAGTTTTGTATCGCGTATCGATTGGCCGCTTTTCTTGACGAGTAAAACGTCATCCAAGTCAACCTTCCATTTTCCATCAACCTTCTCGGCAATCCTTAGCACCGCTTCTACGGCCATGTTTGATAGATAGTCTGCCTCCTCTGATACGAGCTTGCTTGCTATCGAGGTCTTGGCGACCTTAGTCAGCATTTCCTTATCATTCGGGCTTACTGGATGAGCTATCTCATCGAGTATTTCGAGGGCCTTCACGGCTGCCTTACGGTACCCTTCGATTATTATCGTCGGATGGACTTCTTTCTCGATTAATTCTTCAGCTTTAGCAAGAAGTTCTCCCGCTAAGACAACGGCCGTGGTTGTCCCGTCGCCTACCTCCGAATCCTGTGCCTTGGCCACCTCGACTAGCATCTTGGCCACAGGATGCTCCACATCCATCTCCTTGAGTATCGTGGCACCGTCGTTAGTTATGACGACGTCTCCGAAGCTGTCGACCAACATCTTGTCCATTCCTCTTGGTCCAAGCGACGACCTCATGCTCTCTGCTATAATTTTTGCAACCATGATGTTTGAGGACTGTGCCTCTTTACCCCTAGACCTCTGAGCTCCCTCTTTCAGAATTATGACTGGTTGTGCTACACCTGGTTCAGCTGCAGCCATACAATTCTCACGCTCTAGAAAGAACGGCTAACTCAGCCATCTAATAAATTTTAACGTTATTAAGGCTAAAATTCCAATATTTCAGGGCTATTCGTTCAAATCTACTTTTTAACAACAAAAATGCGTAGCAAACACACGAAAGCCTCTATTAACGAAAGAGAGAACTTTGGAAGGGTTCGGAGATTTTACTTCTGACTTCCTAGGCTCGGGCTAGTAAAGAAGGGCATCGACTTAACGTTTACTATCCTACCATAGAAGTACTTCATGTCGCTTATGTAGGGCACGTAAGAAATTTCCTCTCCAGTTTTAAGCGAGATGTATCTTACGAATGACGCTGGAGGCTTTGTATCGCTTTCTACGTAGAAGAAGACGGGTAATGCGTTAGCATCATAATAGTCAAAGAACGGAGCTATAAGACCTAACAGGTGCTTACCTTTAAACTCGAAGTACCATAAAGGTGGTGAGGAATTTGTGTCCGACAAAATCATCAGCATCCTAATTAGAGAATTTAAGCTCCCTGCCTTGATGAGCACTGGATTATCCTTCAATTTGTTACGTCCAGAAAGGGCCTCCATTATAAACGGAGGCTCGTCCTCGGTCTCGATAACAGCACCGTACACGTACCGATTGTCATCGTTGCTGTCCGTCAGTACGACTTCCTCTTTCTCGACGCTCATATAGGCTATGTAACCTTTTAAGGGACAGTTAAGCCTTGTATACGCAAAGATTGGCAAGTTTCCGTACCAGTAAGGTATAGACGAAAGATGACCAAGGATTGGCTGTTTTTTCCAGTTAAAGTACCAAAATAACGGCTGGATATCAACCCTACTCATCGCTAACCTTGCCAAGTTTAAAATATCTGAGACCTCTATCGCGATAGGTGGTTTAACTTTCTTCATACGAGTGCTTTTCTTTCTCATCCTATACTGCTTTTCTGAGCGCTAGAATATTAATATATTTAGTCTTTTAAACTCCTATATTTAGGAATGGACAGTTCTGTCGACACATACGGACCGATGGAAGAGTCTCTGATGAATAGGATAGCGGGCGAGATAATACTTTCCAAAGCTCCCGGTGACATCATGAAAAAGTGGAGACTCCTGTTCGAGCTAGGTCAGAGCGAGCTGGCTAGATACATGGGCATAGCGCCCTCGGTTTTAAATGACTACGAAAAGAACCGACGAAAGTCGCCCGGAACAATATTCATCAGGAAATTCGTCACGGCGTTAATAGAAATCGACTCCAAAAGGGGTGGGGTGCACATAAGGAAGTTCGCGGCGGCGGCAAAAGACCTCAGCAGCACCATCCTGGATATAGCAGAGTTCCTCAAGGCAAAGTCTGTCAGAGAAGTGGTAGAAGCGGTGGAGGGCATAATCTTGGCCGGCAGGGAGAGCCAAGATCAGCCGATATACGGATATACCGTCGTAGACAGCTTAAACGCCATAAAGGTCATGGATGCAAGCGACTTCTTGAGGTTGTTCGGCGCGAACTCTATGAGGGCTCTAGTCTTCGTCGGCGTCAGCAGAGGTCGTTCACCGCTAATCGCTGTGAAGATATATCCGATAAAGCCGAGGATGGTCGTAATCCACGGGCCTACGAAACCTGAAGATGTGGACGAGCTAGCCATCATGCTGGCAGAACATGAGGGGATGCCGTTTGTCCTATCGCTCAAGCAAGACGTGCCGTCGCTCATAAGCTCTTTACGCAATTTGTACCGCTAAGCCCCTCCTTTACCAGAAAACTTTTTGGTCAAGTATCCAGTGCATTTTTAACGTGTCTGATTGGAAACGATACGCTCCAATCCCCCTTATGGTCTTAATAGCGATTCTCGCTGCACCCCAAGTTCACTCCCTACTCTTCGGAGAATATACGTGGAACCCTATCGTTGATAGAGGACGCCTACATAATCCAGTCAAGGTTCTTGCGCGAGAACTTTCCGGTAAAAATTAGGCATTTTGTATAGAGGGTTTTCGGTAACGTGAAGATGGGCTGAATCCATAGATTATAAGGGATGCTAAAGTCAATATGCTCAACAGAGCCCCCATCCACTCCTCTAAACTCAAATCATACACGAGCAATATTTCGATAGGATAGTTATGCTTCATCCCTATTGGAATATACATAAACGATGGGCCAGCCTCGTAAATATTCAGACTATGCCTTTTACCATCCTTATCCGTCAGATATGCTTTCCAGTTTTTGATATAGCTCTCTTTGAATAGGATGCCTCTGCTATAATCGTGTATTGTTATTCTGACAATCTCAGGATTCTTTCTCTCAACAACATGTCTTACATTTTCGTTTGATGGTTCTCTTTTTCCTAGAGCCCACTCAATCATCTTAATAAGAAGCTTAGTCTCTTCTGGGTTCATGTAGTTTGCTATGTGATAGGGCAAGTTTATTCCTGACCAGAGTACGCGGCCTTTTTTAAACTCTCCCAGTATTATGACAGGGTGGCCGTGATTCCAAAGTACAGGAGTGGCCCACTTTTTGATAGTTTCGTTGGCTGAGACAGACATTCCCCAAGGAGCAGATACGCCGTATATCGCAGGAGAGAATCGCTCGAATTTTATTCCCGTAGTCACAGGGCTATCTATGCTCGTGAAACTCCAAATTCTTCCGAAATCTGTCGCCATGGTCTCAGATGCGGGAAATGGGTCAGGAAAATTCTTGGAGGATGCTTCTGGAGAATAACCCGTATCGATTATTAATCCTCCACCCGCTTCCACATATTCACGTAAAAGACTATAAGCCCTGTCCCTATCTCTAAACTGATATCCATATAAGAACACGGCATCAAAGAGTTTCAGTTCATTAAGCGTGTAATCCTCGATAAACTTGCCTCCTTGTACCGGAATAATATACTCACTATTATAATTGAGGGAGGATAGGGCTTGAAATATATTGCCGTAGCCAGACTCGTCCCCAATAATAAGTAGGGTGGGAGTATTTCGAGCTGATATTATAGGAGAGGCATTAACATAAACGAATTCGTGGAGGGATTCCACTAATGGCTCATAAACCTCAACGATTTTCTTATAAAATTCTGGTTTAGACAAGAATTTATTATAATGATAATGGGGGTAAGAAATGCTTATCCATTTGACGGCAAACCAGTTTAAAGCATAGTTAGTTTCATTATAGTTATCCAAATCTACCCATACAGTCTTCTCGAACCAGAATTTCCAATCCTCTACCAATATACCTTGCCCATAGTACTCTCGTGTCTGGGGAATGGAATATTTATAATTAAACCACATACCTATTCTATCCCAATCGGTTCCGAATCTGTAATTAAACTCACTCGGGTCAGCTGTTATGTTTTTCATAGTTATTTTTATTACTGGATTGTCAGCGCGGGAAATCCAGCTAAGTTCATTAGTACTTATGGGTAAATAGACCAAAACCGCAGCTATCAGTATTCCACAGACCATAAATGCTGATAACGTTTTTCTGCGTCTTTGAGAGGTAGCAGAGAATAGGGAGCCCAATAGTATTCCTATTATAAAGGGCATAAGTAGGGAGAGAAAGATTGTGGCTTCACCTGGTGGAAATCCGTTAATATACCAAGTTGATGGCCATCCGAAATGACCTATGAATGCAAAGAGTATGAATAAAAGGGTCATCGAAAAAACCGCCTTAGATACCCCTCTAACATTACTGGTTACCTTGAAATTTCTGAGGTAAAGGAGTATTAGAAGAACGATGAGGGTGGGAGCGATTACTGGAAAGAGCACTTCTCCATCATAAGGAGGTAAATCTGTGTCAAACACCATATGTTGGAATGGAAGTGGAGGAGACGAGACCGCTATTCCTAAAAAGCGTCTAGCAGGTTGAGTAAGAAAGAACGGCAGGTAAAAGTAGGAAGAGAGCGCTATAGCTGGGAGAAAAATTTTCGCAGTCGTTGTAAGTTTCTTCCGTACTCCATTGACTGTAAAAAATATGAAGAAGAGTATCGTTAATCCGGTAATAAGCCCTATGAGAAGATGTGCTTGAAGTCCAAGGGCTAGGATAAAGATAAAGGCTACATAGTTTTTTCTATTTGGATGCTCTTTAAACTTTAGATAAAAATATATGGACAATGGTAAGAATACCATAGCGATTAGCCTTGGATATAGTCCGTCCTTTAATGTATATACCCAAGACGCTGGACTGAACAAGAACAATAGGGCTGAAACAAGAGAGGCGGAATTATCTTCCGTTTGTCGTAGAATGATAAAGTATAGGCTCAGGGCGATTATATATAATGAGGACGTCGCCGATAAGGAAAATGCAGTTTCTATTGAACCGGTGAGGAGGGAAATCATAGCTAGTATAATATATGGTAAAGGAGCGTACCAAAGAAATAATGGCAACCCAAATGCCCATTGATGACTCCACCTTATATGTGGCCAATAATCTAGTATGTGCTTCACTTTTGTCATGTGGGCCGCCGTATCACCCCGAGTGTAAAGCTCATTCCATATCCCAAGATATGTGCTGAGCAACGCTGTGACAACTGCTAGAATGGTGGCATCTAACACCACCCTAAGTTTATCATTCATATTTTCCTCCTCCATATATTAGCTCGCGCGTAAGACTTTGATTTATTCTGTAAATCGCTGCGCCGCTGAACTCAAACTCTTTTATAAATAACTTACTCCATATCAATGGAAAATGTTGTTTAAAGACAGATAACATATTTTGGGACTTTGGCTCAGCCACTATAAGCCATGAGGCATTGTAGTAGTCTAACCAGGTTAATGCTTGAGTGATGTTATTAAGCGGAATGTACAAAGTTCCTAAGATTTCATTATGAGAAAGACCCCATAAGTTTACAAGCCTATAAGTCATCATCGGCATATTAGATAATACAGTTCCACCATCATAACGCTTTCCGAGTTCATCGGTAACTTTGTAGAGACCAACTATATCAGATTGAAGGTCAGTATAATACGGGGTGAGAGAGTAAAGTAAGAATCCTGTGAGAATAAATAGAGCTGCAGTGGAAAGTCTTGGCCATGGTGTTTTCTGGCTAATGGAGCTTAGAAGAATGGAGCCTACCGCCACATCTAACATGAAGAACCTGTCAAATAATGGAGCAGTTCCGCCAATCACATATACCAGGCCATGATAAGTTGCAAATCCGAGGAAAACACCGTAAAGTATGTAAGTTTTCTTCAGCTTTTCCCTATACCTAAAAAGTATGATGAGACCTATCACCGAGCAGGCTAAAATGACGCCGAAAAGGATTCTAAAAGTAGGGCTGACGTACCATGGGGTCCATATTCCGGCTATATTACCTATAAAGTTCCAGTAAAATGCGTAAAATGGACTGCCTGTAACTTCTCTGACATGAAGAAAATATGGAACCATCACTGTTAACCATCCAACAATTGAGATAATGAACGAGGATGCGTCCCGTTCATATAATACTATGAGAAATGCTATACCAAGAGATAAGAGCCAGAATTCTATTCTACATAATGAGCTTAGCCCGAGAAAAACACCCATTATATAATCGTTTTTATGATAGAAATTTAATGCCAATAGAACGAAGAATATTCCCATAGTTTCTTCCATACCTACGACATTGTTGAATATCATTATGGGGTTAAACGTAAGTAGAAGGGCAGACAATATTCCCACCCTTCTGTTAAAGAAGCGTTTACCTATTTTATATGATAGATAAACGGTTATGCTTCCTAATATTGAGTTCAGAATTCGAAAGGGTAAAAGTGAAGTAGTATTGAATATCCATAATAGCAATGACTGAGTAAGTATTGGAAGGGGACCCCAAAAGTATTCCATTCCACCCAAATCCCACATTTTGCCATGATGGATACCTACATTTAATGTATAAAACGCTATTTGCCAATAATGGTAGGATTCCCAGCGAAAATCTAACGGACTAATGAAGAATAATGCGATCAATCGGATACATAGCGACAAGGCTGCTATCAGGAGTGGTGTGTAGATTTTTGCCATACTATTTCCCTCAGGGTTTGCTGATTTTCATAATCGTTAACATTCCTAGATGTGATTTTCTTTTCTTAACCAATCTAAGTTGGGCATTATTTATTAAAGCCTCTATTTGTTTTTCATCCAATTCTTGTATATGAGCCCCTCTCCAAATTTTCCCCAAAGTTTTTAACCATAAATACCAGATTATCTTAAAGAGGAAGTTCTTAACATCTGGTATTAATAAAATTGCGTTTCGTCCTACTTTGAGGCAACGATTGATCTCCTTTAGACTTCTATCCGGCTGCGGCATATGCTCTAATACTTCAAGACAAGTAATTAGATCAAATAAATCATTTCTGAAGGGGAGGCTCTGTCCATCGCCAACTAAGAAAGAAATATCATCATATTTTTTTGCGGCGTATTTCACGGCCTCTTTATGTATGTCAATTCCAATTATGGTGGAGTTGCTCGTTGCTTTCTTAATGATGTTAGTGAACGTGCCTCCATTACATCCAATATCTAGGATCAGACCTGTAGAATTTTTTAGCATAGATTTTATTACTTCAAACCTCTTTTGATGCCAATATCGTTGGATTATGAGTCGAGTGTTGTCATAATAATCTGGAGGTACATTGGTATGGATTTCTTTTAACTGAACGCTAAATTGCTTGAATGCATGAGCTGATTCTTCTGCCTTTTTAATGCTTTCTTTGTTCTCCATTATATTCTATCTTTAGAGACTAAGAACTTAATAAAAATTCTTAAAATGAGACTTCTTACATTGATTTATGGAACAATGGGCCTTATATGTTAGACAGAGAGCTAAGGAGGGTGACCGGAGGCTTTGATGCCTCCGTCCATGGACCGGGCGGGATTCGAACCCGCGACCTCCCGCGTGCGAGGCGGGCGCGCTTCCGCTACGCTACCGGCCCATTTCTCCCTTATCCCTCATCCCTCCGTAGAACGAAGCCGTAATTATATCTTCACTGCTTTGGAGCCAGCCTCTTGGCTAACATGGTACCGACGTATATGGCGCTAGCAACTATTGCGATGGAACCGCCGCTCGGCATGTCGAATACGATAGAGAGTGCTAAGCCTCCATAACCAGCTGCTAGAGTGACGGCTGCCGTAAGGACCAGCATACCCTTAATGCTTCTTGAGAGTTCCTTTGCCGTTATGGCCGGTGCTATCACGAGGGCATAGACGATAAGGCTACCCACAGTCTTCGTGGCCACACTACCAGCCAGACCTATCAAGAAGAAAATCATAAAGTCGTAAAATGAGACGTTCATGCCCATGGCCTCTGCACCTTCAGGGTCAAAACACACGTAAACCATCTCGTTGTAAAACAAGGTAAAAATCATCATGCATGCTATGGTCAGAATCGACAGCATCGCTATGTCCGAATCTCTCAGGAGGAGTATATCGCCCACTAGATAGCCATCCAGAATGACCCTGAGGTTTGCAGGTAGGATGTATCTTACGAATGCGTAAACGGAAACGCCGAGCGTAAGCGCACCCGCAAGCGCTGCCGTGACTACCTCCGGGCCACCTTTCCTTCCGACATAACCCGCAAAAATCGTTGTAAGGCTTGCAAAGAGGGCCGCGACTATGTACGGGTCCACCGTTAGGCTGGTTACGTGGCCGACTAAGATGCCTAGCGCTGCACCGCCCAACGCCGCATGCGCCGCCTCGGCAGGCATGTAAGCAACGCCCCTCAGCACGGAGACAGAGCCGATTATGGATACGGCTGCCATGAGTAGAACTGCAACGTAGGCCTTTATCAAAAAAGGCGACAGTAAGTCAACCATGCGAATCTCTCGGCACGAATACTGGGTACGGCTCGTGGGCATAAATCCTGATCCTATCGCCGTATACGCTTTTCAGCACGTCTTCCCTCAGAACGTCCTTTGGTTTTCCTGCGGCTATGATGGTTCTGTATAACAGGACGATGTTGTCGACGAGATGAATAACATCGCTTACGTCATGTGTTACCATGATGACGGAGACACCGTTTTCTTTGAGATTCGTGAGAAGACTCATTATCTCAGATTGACTCTTCACGTCAATGCCGTTAAATGGCTCATCAAGTAGCAACAACCTAGGCTCTGAAACTATGGCCCTCGCTATCAGAACTTTCTGCTGTTGTCCGCCGCTGAGTTCGTCGAACCTTCTATCTGCGAGCTCTTCGGCTCCGACGAAGTTTAGGACTTTTTTTACGGCCGCCTCGTCGCTTTCTGTTATCCACCTTGGTGGCCTTTTCCACACTAGCCTCGACATCATGACAACATCTTTAACCTTCATCGGCACGAAGAAAGAAATTCTATCCCTCTGCGGAACATAGCCAACCATTAGCCTAACCTTCTTCGACTTCTTTGTCGGGTCTAACCCCATCACCTTGATGCTTCCGCTCTGCGGCTTTAAGAGTCCAAGAATCGTTTTAAGCAACGTGGTTTTACCAGCACCGTTCGGCCCTATGAGTACGGTAAAGCTTGGATGGTCTAAAGATAGATTAACGTCGTTCAGGACCTCGAAGCCGTTCAGCTTAACGGTTAATCCTGAAGCTTCAACGGAGTTCATGGCCTCCTCACCCTTAGCTTCAATATGATTGTTGCCTCGGCCACTACAACTATGGATAATGTCAAAACCAAGAATGGCATGAGCACATCCGTATCGGTGCTAACTTTGGGTGTATGAATTATACCGCTAATCAAGCCAGCGTTGTACGCCAAAAGCGCCTCATAACTCCAGCCGTCGTTCGGCATTACGACAAGCCTTAGAAGGCGCGCATTAGTCTCCTCAGCAAGCCTCTTTGCCGCATCCGCTCCTACCGTACCTTCATCGATATCGACTGACACAACTATTTTAAGAGAGTTCGTTGCCAACATTGCCCTCGCATTTTCAAGAACGGCGGGTTTTATACCAGCGAGTTCTTCATCTGCTAAAATCAGCGCACAGCGGATGCCTAACCCCTCAATTAGATATTGATCGATTGGGGTTGAGCAGACCGCAACGTTGCCGACTAGGCCCGCTTCGTTCAACATCCTTTCCACTTCAGCTACAGTTTTATCTACAATTCTTGCAGACTTTTCGGCCATGCCTCTATAAATTTCAGCGTTCTCTTCATCTATCCCGGCCAGCCTAAATGCTATCTCGTTTATGATAATCCTGGCATTGTAAGGTAAAAGCCACCATTCGTGCAAATTTACCTCACCATTTGGAAGATTAAGCAGCTTTAGTTTTTCGTTTAACGCCTCATGTAGGTTTAGGGTCGAGCCAGGCTTTGCAAGCAAGGTAAGCTCATTCTCCCAATCGAAATGGCCTGTAACAATCAGCAGGTCTGAGTTGAAGATTTTTTCTACATCCTTAGGAACGAGTTGATACTCATGAGGGTCTGTCCCAAACGGTACTACGGCTGTGGCTTCGACGTACTCTCCAGCAGCAGACTTGACCAACGGTATCAGCGTTGGTGTAGACACCACGACGCTCAACTTCGTGGTTGCATTAGTAGTAGGTTGGGCTGAAAAGAGGAGCATGGTTAGCACGATAGGTATTAAAAACATGGACCTCAAATTCACCTATTCTTCACCCCACAGCCTTTATGGATTATAACACGATCGTGGCAACATTTCTCGGGTTTCTTAAGGTAAACGCAAAGCCTAGCTATAACTTCCTTATCGAATATGTGGTCCACGTCGCTTGCTGCCTTGCATGCGTCGCTAAACCCCATACCGAGGTTCTTCACGAGAAAGACCTCAAAGACCCTGTGGGCATGTAATAGCTCGACGGCAACGTTGTAGCCAGCTTGAGTCAGCGTGACGTATCCATACTTTTCTTTTTTAACGTATCTCTTTTTCTCCAGTTTGTTCAAAACGTCTATCGCTGAGGGTGTCCTGACGTTAAATATCTTGGCAAGGTCTCCACTCGTAATCTGTCTTCTGTCCTCAACTACCGACGTATAGATGCGCTTAAGATAACGGGATTCGATCTTGCTAAGGTTCTTAAACATGATAATGTTAGGTAGTGCCTAACTATTAAACTTTTGACCAAATATTTCGGTTAACAATACAGCAAAGCAGCTACAATTTTTGCAAATATTTATATTAGACCCAAGGCCATCATTTTTGTGCCGAAATACATCTTCGTAACGGGCGGCGTAGTCTCGTCAGTAGGCAAGGGCATAGTTGTATCCTCAGTAGGCAGGGTTTTACAGGCAAGGGGTTACAGGGTAACAGCCATAAAGATAGACCCGTACCTAAACGTTGACAGCGGCACGATGAACCCATACGCTCACGGTGAGGTTTTCGTTACCGATGACGGTGGCGAAACAGACCTGGACATAGGATGGTACGAGCGATTTCTGAATACCACGCTTTCGAGGAATAACAACATCACGACAGGGCAGGTTTACTTGGAGGTCATCACAAAAGAAAGAAGGGGAGATTACTTAGGCAAATGCGTCCAAATAGTTCCTCACATAACGGACGAGATTAAGCGTAGAATAAGGTTGGCCGCGGAGAAAGACAACATTGACGTAGCCATAGTCGAGATAGGCGGTACAGCAGGCGACATAGAAGGACAACCTTTCTTAGAAGCCGCAAGGCAAATGCGTCTCGAAGAAGGGTTTGAGAATACGCTTTTCATCCACGTAGCTCTGGTGCCTATACTGAAGGCTACCGAGGAATTCAAAACCAAGGCCTTGCAGCACAGCGTAAACGAGCTACGTAGGATAGGCATACAACCGGATGCTATAGTAGCAAGGTGTGAGAAACCAATAGATAAAGCAACAAGAAGCAAGATAGCTCTATTCGGAACGCTTCCAGAGAACGCCGTTTTCTGTTCTTACGATGTGGAGTACGTGTACGAAGTACCGCTGATATTGGAAGAGCAGGGTATGGGTGTTTTTATAACTAGCAGGCTTAACTTGGGTTGGAAACAACCAAAATTAAAGGAATGGAACGAGATAGTTTCTTCGATGAAGAACGCTAAGGAAGAAGTTAGGATTGCTGTGTGTGGTAAGTACACTAAGCTTATAGATTCTTACGTTAGCGTAAAGGAGGCGCTAATACATGCCGCTGCCTATGCAAGGGTTAGGGCTCTCATAGATTGGGTGGATGTGGAAGGGTTTGAGGCAGATCCTGAAAGGGTCAGCTTGCTTAATAGGTATGACGGAGTACTAGTACCGGGTGGATTCGGTCATAGGGGCGTCGAAGGTAAGATAAATACAATCAGGTATTCTAGGGAGAACGGGATACCATTTCTTGGGATATGCTTCGGTATGCAACTTTCTGTCGTCGAGTATGCGAGGAATGTTTGCGGCCTTGATGGCGCAAATAGCACGGAAATATCGGAAGATACACCGCATCCAGTCGTAGACCTTTTACCAGAACAACGCTCTCTTGAAAACTTAGGCGGTACCATGAGACTTGGTGCATCCAAAGTAATCATAAAGCCTGGAACACTCGCGTACAGACTCTACAACTCTGAGGTAACGTACCAGAGACATCGTCATAGGTACGAAGTTAATCCGGCATACTGGGATAGGATAAACCGTGCGGGCATTGTCTTCTCAGGCATGTCCGAGGATGGGCGCAGGGTTGAGATCATTGAATTACCAAGTCATCCTTACTTCATAGCAACCCAGTACCATGCAGAGTTTATCTCAAGACCAGGAAAGCCCGAGCCGGCGTATCTGGGATTTATAAGGGCCGCTCTGATGAGGAAGAGGAGTCTCGAAACTCATAACAAATCAGGGTACGTTTCGTTGCCTTTGGGCTAAAACCAATTTAAATAAAAATTTAAAACGTCCTGCTTTACAATCTAGAGAATAAGCCGCGGTAGCTCAGCTCGGTAGAGCAGCGGGCCTCATAGAAGGGGGCTGAGGCTGTTAACCCGTTGGTCGTCGGTTCGAATCCGACCCGCGGCGTCAATACTTATCAGATAACTAAGTTTTTTTGAAAGGGTTGCAGTCCACTCAACGCTGTCTGATGTATTAATGCAAGTTTCTGATTTAGCAAGTTGGCGGCAATGAGCCAGACGACATCCTTTTAGAGAGTATCTCGACGAGCTTCTCCTCTTCAACGACGTGCCTTTCTTCCGCCGTTAACTCCTCTGGAATCCATTCCGGTTTTTGCTTATTCTTGAAGTATCCCCTGACTGCTCTTCTGAAAGCACCCACGGCCATCACACCGCAGTGGTACTTGACGGTTGGTAACCCTCCAAGCTCACTCGATACATCTTTCCATGAGATTTTCCACGCATCCTCCAGTTTTTTACCCTTAAGCATCTCTGTCAGTATGCTCGATGCGGCTATGTTGGCTGCGCATCCGTAGCTCTCGAAAGTGGCGTTAAGTATCGTTTGCGTTTCATCGTCTATCTTAAGGTATATGGCGATCATGTCCCCACATGCAAGACTCCCCGCCATCGCCGAAGCGTTCGCATCCACCATCTTCCCTAAATTTTTCGGGTTTTTAAAGAGCTCAAGAACTTTTGGTGTATAGGGTAAGGGTATTCTATCCGACATCTTCACCACCTTCCTTAGGTTTTAGAGGACTTATAGACCTTAACCTCTGTACTACGCTAGGGATGTTCTCGATTACATACTGCACATCCTCATAAGAATGGAGGGGGGTTACCTTCATCAGAATGCTTCCATGCGCCTCATGAAACTCTCTTCTTATTGCGAGCAACACGTGGCTTGGCTGTAGAATGCGGCTGGTGCATGCACTTCCGCTGGATACATAAATGCCCTTAAGGCTAAGCTCCACGGTCAATGCCTCACCCTCGCAGTACAGCACGCTTACGTTAGCGTTGTCGGGTGAACGTTTATTTCCCGAGGGGCCATTTAGAAGCGTATACTCGACACTCGACAAAATGCCTTGAATGAGTGAGTCCCTAAGCTTAGTCATACGGTTTACGTATGAATCAAAGTTCGAAGTAAACAATTCGATAGCTTTCCCAAAACCAGCTATGGCTGGTACGTTTTCTAACCCCGGCCATAATTTCTGCGTGCTCAGCTGACCATGTATAATTGGTTCCACCTTAACCCCCTCTCTTATGTAGAGCACCCCAGCACCCTTAGGGCCGCATACCTTATGGCTGCTGAACGATGCTAGGTCAACATTCAGCTTTTTGACGTCTAAGCCTATCCTTCCAAGAGCATCGCAAGCATCCGTATGAAATATTATGTTTTCATCCTTATCCTTAACTGATTCCACTATTGCCCTCAAATCCTGTATGGTTCCTATCTCGTGGTTTACAGCCCCAACGCTCACTAATAGCGTATCCTTGTCTACGTTGTTCATCAAAAAGTCCAAATTCACGAAGCCTTCCTGGTCCACTGGTACCTTTATTACTTTGTAACCGTACTTCTGGAGTTGCTCCGCAGGGAAGATCACGCTTAGGTGCTCTATCGCTGAAACGACTATATTTCTTCTTCCGCTCTCTTTGTTTAGCCCAAGAACTGCTAAGTTGTTTGCCTCGGTACCATTATGCGTGAAAGCTAACTCATCAGGTTTACAGTTTATAAATTTAGCTATGTTTGAGGATGCTTTGTAAAGCGCCTCATACGATTCCCAGCCACGCCTGTGGGTGATGGATGGATGACCAGTAAAAGACTCTTTATATGCATCAACCATCGACTTCAAGGCCTCAGGGAAAATCATGCCTGAATTCTCAGAGTCTAAGTATACCTCTCTAGTAGGTTTCCCGTGCGTCTCTAACAACTCTCTTATACCTACGCGCACATCGCTAGCCAAGCTCGCCACCCACCACTTCTACGTATATCTCGTAGGCATTCTCTTTTTCTTTCACTTCTAACAGCCTATGCTTTGTACTCTTAATCCACTCTTTAACGTCCATAGGCGACGCTGGATCAGTTGCAAGTAGTTTTATTACTTGACCCGGTTCGGCTTTCTTGACTGCTTCGATAAGACTTATCAAGGGACCGGGACAAGACTTGAAACGAGCGTCCACAATTATATGCTGTTTTAAAGCCATCATCGTTAAATTAGCGATGCCTTTATATATAGTTAACGTTGTTATCGTCGTCCGTGAAATTGGAAGAGCTTACCGATAAAGAGCTGGAGAGGTACTCGAGACAACTCGTACTCGATTATATCGGTTACGCTGGTCAGACTAAGCTGAAGTCCAGCAGAGTTTGTATAATGGGAGCCGGAGGGCTGGGCTCGCCTGCTGCAATCACGCTGGCGGCCATGGGTGTAGGTTACATTCGAATAGTGGATAGGGACGTAGTATCTTTGTCAGATTTACATAGGCAGAGGGTCTATGGGGAAAATTTCGTGGGCGTGCCGAAAGTCGAAGTCTTAGAGGAAAGAATAAATTCTTTGAATTCCAACGTGAAAATCGACGCCGTTGCAACTAACATCTCCTCAAAAAACGTTGAAAAGTTGTTGGAAGGTGTTGACATAGTAATCGATGGTCTTGACAGCGTTGAGGCAAGGTACATAATAAATAGGGCAATCGTGAAGCTTAAGATTCCATACATATTCGCCGCTGCAATAGAAACCATCGGAGTAGTTTCCACAATCTTACCTAATGAAACGGCTTGCCTTGAATGTTTTTATTCCGGTCTTCAGGATGAGGACCTACCCAAGTGTGCTATCGTCGGTGTCTTCCCTCCACTGATAGACATCGTATCTGGTGTACAAGTGTCAGAGGCAGTAAGGGTTCTGCTGAACAAGGACCTACTGTTAAAGAATCGTCTACTCTACATCGACGTTAACAAGATGTCTTTTGATTTTGTCAAAATTGCTAGGGTGCCTGATTGTCCCGTATGTGGAAGCGGCAAGGTTGTCTCAAGACCGCTTGAGGAGAAAGTCGTGAGCGGAGTCTGTGGAAGGGATGGTAGGGGTGTATTCATGGTAACAACCGCCTCGGAGATTGATTTGGATTCTACCGATCATCTTCTTGCCAAACACGGCATACATCCAAAGAAAAGGACAAGACTAGGAATAACATTCGAGTACAGAAAAGATGTCACAATAACGTTCTTGAAAGGCGGAGTTACTGTGGTCCAAGTTGCGCCGAGCTCCGGAATTTACGATGATGAGACGGTTTTGGAACTTTATGATGAATTGGTCAAGAAATTTGCCGTTCCCCCAGTCAGTGGGTAAATTTATATTTAACCCATGATTCATTATTCGTATTGAGGCTCTAAATTGAGGTCACCATGTGAAAAATTTGTCCTCGACGTAATGCCATCAGTACGTGCGCTTATAGCTAAAGAGCTTATTGATAAACATGCGCTATCCCAGACAGAGGTGGCAAGGATTATCGGGACCACGAGGCCAGCGATAAGCCAGTACTTATCTGCAAAGCGCGGCTTTAAAATGATAAGACGGTTGAGAACGAACCCTGTCGTTCGTGAGTTAATAAGCCGTATGGCTAGTGCTATTGTTAAAAATGAGGCTTCAAAAGAATCCGTAAACGATATGGTCTGCGAGATATGCAGAATACTCGAATCGTCTAAATGCGAGGCACCAAAAATAAAAAAAGAAAGTTAAACGTAAATAATCGTTGAAGCGTCACCTATCGACTCAAGAAACGCGGCTAAACCTAGCACTCCGTCAACATCATCTATAAGGTCGTCCTTCGTCACATTATGTAAGGCCATGGCGGAGGGACAAGCATATATCTTTCCTCCAAGGTACTTTAGGTTCTTTATGAGTGTAGATATTCGCATCACGCTATCTTTTTTTAAACCCGACTCTATTTCTTTTCTTATGAAAGGATTCGTCTCATCACTTAGTACGTCAACATTTCCTTTAATCAACCTATATAGACCTTCAAACGCAAAGAGCACAAACACTTCGATACCGCGTGCAGCCGCTACTACTGCGAAAGACAGCGCATATGCGACTCTCTCGAAGGACGCTGTGTTTACTATCAGTGCGACCTTTTTCATCTTAGTTATACCTTTTTATCCCTAATTGTCTCGGCCCACTCAAGTAGAGGGACGTTTTCGTTCCTGCTTAGTTCAATATTTTTCGCGATAATCCTAAGTTCTTCTTTTGATAACCTATCCGTCAGCAACGTTAGGCCCTCGCACTCTATGGGGTGCGGCAAAATCTCTGACCTAATCACGCTTACTAGCATTTTTGCCTCATCTTCCGCAATAGCCCCCTTGCCTAAGATTTCGGCAATTTTTTTAGCTGCAGCGATAACCCTATCGTGAGCCTTCAGCAGGTATTGGTAGTATTCTTCTCCGAAGAACTTTTTTAACGTTGGGTACAGGGTTTCCTCCTCGAACCTGAAGTGCGGTCCTCCGAGCTTATCGAGCAGTACCAGAATTTCGAGAGACCTTTGAGCGTCTTTTTTGTTAAGCGCATCAATTAGCTCCAATAGATAGTCCTTGACTTTTTTATGGTCCTCCCTTAACTCTCTAATAGGGTCCAATTCTTTGCTCATGTCTAAAACTTAACTAAGTAGACATATATAAACGTAACGCCGTTACGTTTAAAAAGAGAAAATTGTTATCTATACTTATGATGTCAGCGGCGGAGTACTTCTTATCAGAGGGTTGGGTTCGTAAAGCCGTCATAGCAATCGAGAAGGCAAAGTCAACTGACCCAGAAATCATGTCTTTAGCGTCAGGCTTTAGCCTTAGTGTGGCGTATGTGATAAAGGATTTGCCGGATATGTTGAAGGAGACATTTGACAAAAGTCTGACGATTTACGTAGAGCTAGACAAAGGCATGACCAAACGGTTTGCTGTTACTAAAGACATACCCGACGATGTCAATCCTGACTACACCGTGGAGAGCACGTACGATGTCGCAAGGAAGATCTTTTCCGGGGAGCTGAGTCCCGGAACGGCATTCGTGAGCAGACTAGTTAAGGTAAAACCCTTAGCAAAGATATACTCCAACCCTACATTCACTGCTAAATCGTTAATACTCTTTGCCGCTTTGCTTCGGGTTATCAGGGAAGTTCCTACGCTTTGGGTTTGATTGTAAGATCACTCTACCTTTCTTAATATTATAAACCGTCCAGGATATTCTTGAGATAATCTGTTTATAACTTCTTCACGACGTTTACCAGTCAACGTTTCTTTAACAGAATGCTTTACGTATGTTATGAAATCTACATTAAAAACAGAAACCTCTTGCTTAATTACCTCCTCGACGTCACCCAAGAAGACGTCATAAGTTACGGTGTACCCATCTCTTCTGAGCTCGTTCGCCAACTTATCAAGATCACTTGACACAGACGTCTGTAATTCTCTTAAATAGGGCTCTTTTTCCGCGATGTGGTTTATAATGCTTACAAGCCTTAGTTTGTACCTTTTGTCGTATGAATGCAGTATTGCCCTTTTGACCGCGTCGTAGTCCTCCATCGGGTCTACTAAAACCGTTATTTCCATGATGTATGATGATGGCATTACCCACGAGCCTTCTTCTTCGCTTATCAGCGGAAGCTTGTGAAGCTTGCGATAACATGTATACAGCACCAATCCTATCGCAATCCAGATAAAACCAAATAATCTTCCATGCGGATGTAAGATTATTACGAGCGTCCACAAAAGAAGTGTGGCAGGTAATCCTATCAGTCCTATTAATGGTAGCTCAATAACCTTGTTCCTAAATTTGAGGCTAATGTTCAGGGGCGTTTTCCAAGGACGGTAGACATCGCGGTCAGTAATCCGAAGCCTGATAAAACTGGCCATTAGAATCATATAACTCAGAAGTCCGCCAAAGTTGTACAGGCTAACTACGAAGGGAATGTCCCCTATCAACGCTATTAGGATACCTATGCTTCCAAAAATGAGTAGGGTCCTCTTAGGTGTTCTAAATATTGGATGTATGTGATAGAACCATCTAGGTATGAGCCTAAATTTGCCCATGCTGGCCGTAAGTCTTGATACGCCTATGACACCTGTATTGGCGGAGGCATAGCAGAGAATGAAGGCGGTTATGGCGACTATTAATGAAAGGGGTGCACCTACGATTGGAAAGTTTGAAGTTAAAACGGCGACGGCGTTTTCATAAGATGTTGCTATTGTTTCCCAATCCATGCTACCAGCTGCCAAAAACGAGAACAGAAGGACAGATAGCAGAACTGCCAATATGGCAAGTTTGGTGGCTCTCGGTATCCACCTATAGGGTTTTCTCGTTTCCTCTGCCGCTTGCGATATGGATTCTATTCCGATAAAGCTAGCCATAGCCACTGTGATGCCGTAAATGAAATTATTGAGTTGTACCGAGTCGGAGAAAAAATACTCCACATCTGATAAGACTCTATGGTTTCCGAAAATGTTCAATTGATACAACAGGGTTTCCAGATTGAATGTCAATGCGAAACCTAGAAACAGTATGAGCGCCTCAACTATCAGACCAAACACGACTAATGTGGTTACGAAGTTGGCAGAATATTTTATGCCGACGTAGTTGATAAATAAAAGGGACAGCACAAGTAGTGCTGCGACCAAACCTAATGGGGATATGTTCAGATTGAATGGGCCGCTCAGGCTTAACGTATAGAACTCATATAAGAGGAACTTAAGATATCCAGCAGCCGCGAGAGAGAACAATGATACGCATATCAAATAATCCAGCATCAACGCCCAGCCTGCTATAAACCCGAGCAAGCTGTTGAACCCTCTGAGGGCAAAGACTTGGCTCCCTCCTGCATAGGGATAGACTGAGCTCAACTCCGCATACGTCAGTCCGATAAGCAAGTAGACAACAGCAGCTATCATGAAGGCAAAGGGTGCGGCTCCTGCTGCATAAACAAATACAACACCTAAAGCCAAGAATATATCCGCTCCCACGTCACCGTAGCCTATGGCAAAAGACCCGAGCCAACCGATGTCCCTTTTTAACGTGATAACTTTGCTATCTCTTTGCGACAATTCCAGATAGTCTAAGGGTTGACAAAAATCAGATGGATATAAGGCTAAACCGCAATCTTTTAAAGGTGCAAAGAATATGTTAATAAGCGTCCGATTACAACACGATTCTAATCAGAAATGACAATCACTGTGATTCTTCACATATACGTAGAGTCCAATAAGCTTGACAACGTTTGTAAACTACTGAACAACATGCACGATGTGTCCGATGTATTTGAAGTTACTGGAGAGTATGACGTTATAGCGGTAATAACAACAGAATCGATCTCAAAGTTTAGAGAAATTTTAAAGACGAACCTATTAAAAATAGAAGGCATAAAAGCAATTACGTCATCTATCGTTCTTCACACGCATAAAAGAAATGGTGAGGTTTTAGAGGTTTAAAAATATTTTCGGCTCTTAAATTAATAGCTCTCCGTTTTTCATCACAATCTTGCCGTCCAGCGTTAACGTTGGGCGCGGTATTATGAAGTCTTCATGTATATCAGATTCGACCTTTCCGCCCATGTGCGAGTTATCACCAATTGCGATGTGGACCGTGCCCTTTATTTTTTCTGCCTCCAGCACGTTGTCCGGGCGCTTTGCGTAAGGGTTCGTTCCTACACCAAGCTCGGCCAGATTTCTTCTTGAAACGTAGGGTTGCCCAGTCTTTTCTAAGGCCAGAAGACCCCTGAACCTATCGCCAACTTCGCCGCCGCCAGAAATCTCCACCACGTAACCATCCTTAAAAGTGAAGATCATGTTCTCTTTTAGGTCTGGGTACCATCCTACTTGGACGACGACCTTACCGTTAGCTGTTCCCTCTAACGGGACTATGTAAGCCTCCCCTGACGGTAGGTTGCCCCATGAACCTCTCTCCCTAAATATGCCCGCATCTATCTTTCCCTCTCTACCCTCTAGGCTAAACATTAAGTCCGTACCGGTTTCTGTTTTGATATGAACTCTATTCGCTTCGCTCAACATCTTCGCAATCTTTTTTGTCTCATCAGCTATCCTCTGATAGTCTGCGGCCATTGGTCCACCAGGATAGAACATCTCAGGCAGAAACATAGGCATGCTTGCAACCCTCGCACCAGCCTTGCACGCATTTATTCGCGCATCTGTATGTGTTAATGAGTATGTAGTTATTGCGATGACGACGTCAGCGGCCTTCATCTTCTCCTCGACTTCGATTCCTGGGTAAGTCCCATGCTTACCAACCGATGGGTATGTAAAAAACTCGACGGTGCATTCAGGAAAATTCTTCGTTGCAATCTCACTTACCATCTTAGCCAAGATCGACCTCCTGAGCGCATCCAAAAGCTTCCCACTCGACTTTGTTCTCCACTCTTCTGCCGTTGGAAAATCTGTGACGACCAATATCTTCTCGCCTGACTTGACCCCCATGTTAACCTTAAACATGTTAACAACGCCCGGCTCAATCTTCTCAAGTTCAATCAAACATGTTACCCCCAAACAAAAAATATAGAAATGGTTTACGCTTTGCCCAATTTCTTAGCTAGCCCTACGAGTTCCGGATGGATCACTTTGCCTTTGTCAAGCAACTGGACATTATCAAGCCATACTGATGAGTTAAGGCATATTCCGTCTGTATGGGATTTTGCTGGCCTCCCTTTTGGTGGCGCTAGCATTGGTCCTATGTTACCGATTCCCCACTCGGTAGCTCCCCAGACCCTCTCGTCCTCGAGGATCGCGCCTGTTAGCTTTGCGTTCGGATGGAAGCCATAGCATACGTGCGCCATATAGAACATGTTCGGGTCCTCAAAACTCTTTAGCCATGCCTCAAACTCTACAGCTTCTTTGCCCCCCTCAATCTTTACAATCTTGCTTTCTTTCACATGAAGCTTAACGGGCTCCCTTAGCAGACCTAGTGGTGGCGAGAGCGATCCATCAAACACTATAATTCCGTTAATGGTTTCGAATATTGGCGCCCATCCTATCTGACCGGACATGAAGTGGGGTCCCGGTGTATCAGCGTAGCCGACCTCTAAGAGTACCGGCCTACTTGGGTCGTTCTCGAAAGAGATGTCCGTTCCAGCTGGCGTGGTTATCCTCATCCTTTTGGCTTTCCTAGTCAGCTCCACGACCTTCGTCTGGAATTCCTTCAGTGTAGGAAAGTCAACTCTGCCGATGCATCGTACCATCATGTCTGCATCCATGCCGACGAGGCAAAGATACCTTAACTTCTTGTTCTCTTCCATGGCGATGTCCCATGGCGTAGAGTAAAGCAACCACTGATTGTTGAATTCGACCCACGCATCGGCCTCTTTCAGTGCAGCCGTCAAGGGTTTTATGGGTAGCATCGGGTCAGCAGCTTTCCCGACACCTAGCGGCGAGGCCAACCATATGACCATTGGCTTAGCCCCAACAGAGTGCGCAGCCCTGGCCGTTGCGTCCACAACCCTTGGGTCCGACTCCGTGTCCGCAGTTATGATGAACGTCTCATCGGGCTTCAGTTTGAAAAGCTCTCGAACGAGAATATCAGCAGCTTTCCCTAACTCGTATTCATACCTTCCAACCATATATCTTCAACTAATTTCTATTTTGCACTATATTTAAAATTTTTTGTTAAAAACAAAATCATTAATCTACTGCATTTTATGAAAAGATTTATAAACGTAAAAAAACAATAAACTACGAGATTTAGGTGAAAATCATGGTAAAGCGCTCAGTTATTGCAACCGTCGTTGCAATCGTAGTCATCATAGCCATAGTCGGTGTAGCAGCATGGTACCTTACTGCAGTGCCACCAACCCCAACACCTACGCCAACACCTACACCAACACCCACGCCAACACCAACACCTACACCCAGATTACCACGAACCTTAACGATATCATTTGCAAACGTTCCGACATTAGACCCGGCAGTAGGCTCAGATGAAGCCAGCTCAAGCGCCTTTGTGAACTTATACGACACGCTTGTCTATCCAACAAAGACTGGCGAGGTAGTACCCCATCTGGCTGAAAGGTGGGAGGTCTCGCCGGACGGACTTACTTGGACATTTTACTTAAGAAAAGGCGTAAAATTCCATGATGGGACTGAGCTTACAGCCGAAGATGTTGTTTTCTCAACCATAAGGTTCGTAACAATAGGTGAGGGGTATTCCTACCTACTTTCGCCTTACTTGGATGAGGTTAAGGCGATAGATGATTACACTGTTGAGTTTAAACTGAAGACAACGTTCGGCCCATTCCTGACAACTCTCGTAAGGTTATACATACTGAATAAAGACCTCGTTATGAAGAACATTAAGACTCCAGGTCCTTACGGAGATTTCGGAGACTACGGAAAAGCTTGGCTACTGACCAACGATGCAGGGTCTGGGGCATATAAGCTAAAGGAGGTAAAGCTTGAAGAGTATGTGATTTTTGAACGCTTCAAAGATTACTGGGGATACGTCAAACCGAATGCGCCTGACGAAGTCAAGTTCATCGGTACAAGTGAGCCCGTTACCATAAGAACGTTGTTTGCGAGGGGTGAGCTGGACATAACGGATCAGTGGCAGCCATATGAAAACCTTCTCGAAATGTCAGCACGTAAGGGTGCAGAGCTCGTTTACATCCCCTCTGGCGGTATGTTTTACCTAATGATACATACGAAGAAGGCACCGACCGACGACATTCACTTCAGGAAAGCCATGGCATACGCCTTTGACTATAACACCGTGGTAGAAAAAATATTTGTGGGTACAACACTCGCTAAGGGCCCGGTATCAGCGGTAGTTCCGGGGCATGACCCGACAGTTATGCAGTACACAAGGGACCTAGATAAGGCCATGGATGAACTCAAGAAGTCGAAATACTATCCCGAGCTCGACAAATACGAGGTTGAATATTGGTGGATAGCGGAAGTTCCGGATGAGGAGAAGGTTGCTCTGCTCTTCGCCCAGAATATGGCAGAGATCGGAATCAAGGTCAAAGTCGTGAAGGTACCGTGGTTAACGGTGATAGATGGGATGGCAAAGCAAGAGACAAGCCCGAACATAGTGTCGATATTCGTCGCCCCGCATTACTTGGAGGCTGGCTCGATAATAGAATCTAGGTACCACTCGAAGTCCGCACCTACATGGGAGCAAAACGAGTGGTTGCTCGACCCCGAGTTGGATGCGGCTATAGAGGATGCAATAGCAACCGTTGATATCAAGGAAAGGTTTGCTAAGTATGCCGAGCTGCAAAATCGTATCGTTGAGCTTTGCCCATCGTTGTTCCTATTCGACATGGTTGAAAGAAGGGCCTACTATTCTTACTACGTTGACTGGTATGCTGCCAAAGGTGAGGGAATACCGATTTTAGGCTACTTCTTTGACCTAAGACTCATCGAGGTCTTCCCCGAAAAGAAGGCGGAGCTATTCGGATAAAAGAGAGAAATAAATATTACCCTCCCAAATTTTTATTTTTGGACGAGATTAGAGTTGCGACTTACTACATACCTTGCAAAAAGAATAGGTTACACGGTATTTGTGTTGATAGGACTCTCGATATTGATATTTACGCTAGCTAGGGTCCTGCCAGGAGACCCTGCCAGGATGGCTTTGAGTCCTAGGGCTCCAGAATGGGCTATAGAAAGACTTAGGGAACAGCTCAGGCTTAACGAGCCCTTACCTATTCAGTACCTTTATTGGTTAAGGGACGCGTTCAGTGGTAGCCTAGGCGAGTCGCTAGTAACAAGACGCGATGTCTTAACGGACATAACAGAATTCTTACCTGCCACGCTGGAGTTATTACTCTTTGCGCTCATATTCGACGTGGCTCTCGCCATACCTATAGGCATGCTTGCTGGTAGAAAGGCTAACACTTGGGTTGATAATATTGTAAGGGGTTTTGCGTATATAGGCGTAACAATCCCTGCGTTTGTCTTCGCAATAATATTTCTATTGGTCTTTGGATACGTATTACAAATTGCGCCCACCGTCGGAAGACTTAGTCCAGGCGTGATGTCGCCGCCAAAAATAACAGGCCTGATTACTATAGATTCACTTATTACAGGAAACTTTTCGACGTTCGTGGATGCTATATCCCATCTTATCCTACCATCGTTCGCCTTGGCGCTTGGGCCGATTGCGCAGGAGGCCAGAATAACCCGTTCCAGCGTTGTTGAAAATCTGAACAAGGATTACATCCTTGCAAGCATTTCGCATGGCTTGCCTGAAAGACGAATAATTTTAAAATATTTGATGAGACCATCCCTGATACCGACCATATCCATAATGGGTTTAGACATTGCATCGCTTATGGGCTGGGCGTTCCTCGTAGAATCTATTTTTAATTGGCCCGGAATGTCGAGATACGGCATAATAGCGATGCTCAGGAAAGATTTAAACGCTATAGTAGGCGTGGTCATGGTTACCGGATTAGTCTTTGCTATAGCAAATATAATAGTGGATGTAATAGTGTCTCTGTTAGATCCAAGGATAAGAATGATAGAGAGGGCGAAGTAGCCAATGTGTATCATGTTTTTATTAGAAAAATTGAAAGACCTTGGCGTGTTATCACCAAGAAAAACGGAGGACTACAAAAAGGCATGGTATAAATTTTCCAGAAACCCGTTTTCTGTTGCCGGTCTCGTGATCGTCATCGTGGTAGTCATCCTTGCTATTTTGGCACCGTACGTAACACCGTATCCCCATCACGCTGAGTTTTTCGTGGACTTCGCTAATGCAAACCAACCTCCCAGCTTAGCCCACCTGTTTGGTACTGACCAGTTTGGAAGAGATGTGCTTACAAGGGTAATCTTCGGTTTCAGGTACTCCCTTATAATGGCGGCCACAATATTGGTTATAGTCACACCGCCCGGTGTGATACTCGGCTTGATAGCTGGATACTACAGGGATAGGTGGATAGACATGGTTATAATGAGAATAGCAGACATATTCGTTGCAGTCCCTCCGCTCGTTTTAGCCCTTGCTATATGCTCAGTGTTAGAGCCTAACCTCTTTAACGCTATGATGGCGGTGTCGCTCATGTGGTGGCCATGGTACACTAGGCTCGTGTATGGCATGGCATCCTCGTTACGCATGGAGCCGTTTATTCAGGCTGCTGAGATAATCGGTGCAAGTAAGTTCCACATAATGTTTAAAGAGATTTTGCCGAATTGTCTTGGAGCTATATTAACTAAGGTTACGCTCGATGCTGCCTGGGTAATCATCCTTGGTTCAGCCCTCAGCTTCGTAGGCCTTGGAGCACAACCTCCGACGCCTGACCTTGGGACGATGCTGTCGGATGGGGCCAAGTACATGCCGACCGTATGGTGGATTACGATATTCCCTGCAATGGCGATAGCGGTGATAATACTCGGCTTTAACCTGCTGGGGGATGGTGTCAGGGACGTATTCGCAGCCGAAGCTCATTAAATATAAAAGTTAAGCTATGAATGTGAGGGTGGATTTAAAACATGAGCAACACTCTACTAAACGTTGAGGAACTCCATGTGCATTTCAAGGTTTATGGAGGCATATTGAAAGTTTTGAATGATGTTGCCTTAAAGGTGAATGAAAAAGAGAAGGTAGGGCTGATAGGGGAATCGGGTTGTGGTAAGACCACGACGATGAGGGCTATAATGAGAATCCTCCCTTGGAACGCTATAGTACCAAAAGCCAAGATATACTTCAAAGGAAAGAATATCATGAAGATGAGTGACAGCGAGCTAAAAAAGCTCAGGAGAGGCAGTATATCCATGATATTTCAAGACCCTACTGCGGCACTGAACCCAGTATTCAAAATAAGAGATCAGCTTTTCGATATCGTTAGGTATACAAACCTTGAGGTGGGAAAAAACTTGTCAAAAAAAGAAACAGAAGAGGAGGCGGTTAGGCTTTTGAGAGAGGCCGCGCTCCCAGAACCTGAGAGAATACTCGATAGCTATCCGTTTCAGCTCAGCGGAGGTATGAGACAAAGAGTATGTATAGCCATGGCGCTTGCGTCCGCACATGACTTGTTAATAGCAGACGAGCCTGGCACATCGCTTGACGTAACGATAGAGGATCAGATCTTAAGGTTATTAAAGCAGATAGTCGAAGAGAAACGTACTTCGATAATACTCATCAGCCATGCGCTTGGTGCCGTCAAAGGTTTCGTAGACAGAGTTTACGTCATGTACGCTGGATGCATCGTTGAGTCTGCAAGCACGTCTGACGTGTTCCGTGAGCCACTCCATCCATACACAAAGGGCCTTCTCGCCGCCGTACCTAAGCTGACGGGTGGAGGAGTTCCTGAAGGAATTAAGGGTAGAGTTCCAGATTACATGAACCCGCCCATAGGCTGTAGGTTTGTTACGCGATGCGAGTATGCGATGCCCATATGCGAAAGAAAGCAGCCAAGAATGATAAACGCGGGAAACAACCACGAAGTAGCATGCTTCCTTTATGGTGAGTGAGTGTGCCTAGCGAGAACATATTAGAAGTTATAAACCTCAAGAAGTATTTTAAGGTCAGTAAGGGCGTCATCAAAGCCGTCGATGACATTAGCTTTACTGTTAAGTATGGGGAAACATTCGGTCTCGTAGGCGAATCGGGTTCAGGAAAGAGCACGACGGGGCACGTCGTAGTCGGACTTTACGCACCAACTTCTGGTAAGATCCTCTATGAAGGGATCGATATGTCCATGGGAGTTGAGAGAAGGCCCCTTAACTTAAAGAAGAAAATTCAGATGGTCTTCCAAGACCCTGCGACTTCACTTAACCCTAAGAGAACTATAAAGCAGATCATAGAGTTGCCATTAAAAGTTCACGGCATATCCCACGGAGACGCCTCTCAAAAAGTAGCTGAACTGCTACAAATGGTTGAACTTCCAGTTGAGTATATGGACAGGTATCCTACAGAGCTGGGTGGTGGCGAAAGGCAGATGGTGGCCATCGCCAGAGCTTTAGCTGTAAACCCATCATTCATAATTCTAGATGAGCCGACGTCGGCTCTCGATGTTTCAATCCAAGCAAAAATCATAAACATGCTTATGAGGTTTCAGAAGGAGTTCGACTTATCTTACTTGTTCATAACACACAACCTGAGCTTGATGAGGAACGTTGCGTCACGTGTAGCCATAATGTACTTAGGTAAAATTGCGGAGCTCGCGCCGACCGAGGAATTCTTCTATAATCCACTCCATCCATACACGAAGATGCTCCTCTCCTCCATACCCGTAATAACGGATGAGGAAGAGGCGATGAAACCAAAGAAGGTAATCTCAACCGGCGAGATTCCAGGAGCTCTGAATGTACCTCCAGGCTGTAGCTTCCATCCAAGATGCCCTGAGAGGTTAGAGATTTGTGATAAAGTGGACCCATGTATGTTGGAAATAAGCCCTGGCCATTTTGTCAGATGTCATCTCTACAATTCTATGAAAGTATAAATAACAATTTCTAGTGGACCGGCGGGGATTTGAACCCCGGACCTCGCGCAATCCAGCCAAAACCGAGGTCGCCAGGCGCGCGATCTTCCGCTGATCTACCGGCCCTGATTATAGATGAACTTGTTCGTAGCGTTTAAAGCTTTTCTTCACGCCCTCAACTTTAAGGGCTTTAGCCACCTGTAGGACCTTAGTTTCTTTGAGGCTCCGAAGCCGCAGGCAGCGCACCGCTTCTTAGAGACATGGAACGACCTGCGCCCGCACCTCCTGCAACGTATGTGCACCGGCTTGTTTCGCTTCCCAAAGGAAGGCGTGCCCTTGACCATGTTACGCTCGACCGGATTGCTGAAGCCCTTCTAATAAGCTTATCACGCTACTCCTTGGCGCTTGGGCTTATCATTATTATATTGTCTCCCCTCACAACTATGGTTCCGATTTGGTTGCTGTTGTTCTGGTCTAAAACTTCTTCAGCATTTTCTAAAACCAAGTTTAGATGCTGATCATAGCCCTGAAGGAGTCCCCTGATCAGCTTACCATTCCTAAGCTTTACGAGGACCTTCTCACCCAAGCTCTTGGAAAGGACCTTTAGCGACACATCACCGGACATGCATCACGCAACTCCTTGCTCCTTTGATGCTTTCTTTTGATAATTAAATCTATCGTTCAAAGGACAATTATCTAACCTAAAAGCGATACGGTTTCAAGATTTTTTGGTGCATAGATGTTTGCTGGAACCATTTTTGATGCAGAGTTTGCTAAGCTCTCGATGGCCTCGAGCTCACCATGCAGGAGAATTATGTTCTTCGGTTTTGGCGTGAATTTCTTTAAATAGTTTAATAGTTGTTGCCTGCTAGAATGGCCCGAAAACCCATCCACCTTCTCTATCCGCAGCTTAACATTCAAAATCTCTGCCTTGCCACTGTCACTCATGAATGACACCTCCCTTATACCTTTGAGTAGCTTTCTGCCTAACGTTCCCTCTACTTGGTAGCTGACGAATATCAACATGTTCCTTTCATCGCTTGCAAACTCCCTCAGGTAATTCAGTATTGGTCCGCCTTCTAGCATTCCCGATGTGGCCATCACTATGGCAGGTCCATCGGAGTTTAGGACTTCATCCCTTTGTGAGTGATTCTTTACTGGCGTGAAGTAATCCGACATGAACACGTTTCCTTGAGACTCGATGACATTCTGCAGTTCCTGAGAAAGATATTCAGGAAATGCAGTATATATTGCGGTCGCCTCTATGACGAGGCCATCTAAATAGATGGGCACCTCCGGTATGCTTTTTGCCGTTAGAAGGTCGTTGAGGACAAGCATTATCTCTTGGGCTCTGCCGACCGCTGGCACGGGTATCAGTACTTTCCCGCCCGATTCTATCGTCTGTTTTACATAGTTGGCGAACAGAGCCTCGCTTTCTTCTCTCGTAAACGGTATTGGTGTCGCACCGTAAGTACTCTCCATCATCAGGGTCTCTGCCCTTAAGAATTTATACGCACATGCGTCCAGTGTTCTAGTCTTCTCGAACTTGAAATCGCTAGTATAAACCACGTTGTATAGTCCCTCGCCTACATGTATGTGAACTACTGAAGAGCCGAGAATGTGGCCTGCGTTATACATCGTTATCCTTAAGTCAGGCGTTATGCTTGTGACGCTACCGTATTTGAGAGTTATCGTATGCTGGACGGCTGTTCTTACGTCGTTTTCGTTATACAGCGGGAATGAACCCTCCTTCTCCGCAACATTGATAAAGTCTAGCTGCTCCATCGTCATAAGGGGTAGTGTCGGCTCGACGCAATAAACCGGCCCCCTGTAGCCGTATTTGAACAAATAAGGTATAACGCCAGTATGGTCAAGGTGCGCATGTGTAGCAATCACAGCGTCCAGTTCATCGAAGAGCGAGGGATAAGCATCGAACTTGGGTAGCATGTCAAGTTTACTCGCAGCCCCGACTGCAAGGCCACAATCCAACAGTATCTTGCTCTCATTTGTCTGAAGCATTATAGCGGACCTTCCAACCTGCCTTCCGGAGCCGAGTATTGTAAGCGTTACGTCATTCGTTTCAAAAGTTTTCATCCCGAAGACTCTCTCACCTATTGTCCGTAGTATACCAAGCCTCTTGCCCGAATCTTTGTAAATGTACTGGTTGATCTTTTCTATGGTCTTTGAGGGCATTATCAATTTCTTTGCTATCTTTACATGCCAACCAGTCTCTTTACAAACATTCTTAATTATTTCTTCGTTTTTGTTAACGTTAAGGTTTTTAACTTCAACAATAATTTCCCCCAACGTTTCGTCAAAGAACGCCGTGACGTCCTCGCCAAAGATTGCTTTGATTATCTTTTCAGCCCCCTCTTGGGGCAGTCTTATCGCTGGGTCAGACCTTATGACCACACGCTTCTTGAGTATGTTGACAAGGTCTTTTGCGATCTGGTCCCTTTCTGCAAACAGTTCCGGATTCTTTGTGTATATGGCAAGCCTCGTACCCTCGTACTCGATCTTTGTGATAGCCGCCTCCCTGGGGCTAATTACAGAAAAGTACTTCAGCACCTCCGTCCGAAGCTTATCTGCTGCACTCACCCTATTACACCCTAAGCTATTCATTTAATGCCGATCTTCAGAAACTCATCGTAAAGTGGCGCCTTCTCTTCCAGCGTTAGCTCGGTGTACGGCTTAGTGGTAGTAATGTATGCGACGTCGATGCTATCTCCTGTGCCAATGTCCCTCCTGATGGCCGAGGCGACACTCTTAAAGGCTAGCCTAATCCCCTCTTCAAGCCCCAAGTCTGGCCTGTAGCCCAACTCGATGACGCCATACGCGACGGGAGAGCCCGAGCCCGTGGCAATCAGAAGTTCTTCAGTCATGGAACCCGTTGGGTCTATGTTGTAAAGGTGCGGCCCTTGACCATCTACGCCACCTATTATTAGTTGTGCTATCAGCGGAAAGTACCTGTAGTTGAACAAGAAGTTTGAAGCAAGCCTAGCTACTGACATGATGTCCATACGCCTTGCCCATTGAATCTGGTAATAGTTGATGTTGGCGCGTAGCACGTCTATGATGTTCTGCGCATCGGCAACCCTGCCAGCAATCGTTATCGCTGCATGGTCGGCCAGCGGGAAGACCTTCTTTCCTTTTCTGTGGGCTATAAAATAACCCGACGTAACTCTGGTGTCTGTTGCAAACACCACGGCGTCCTTTACAACCAAACCTACTGTTGTAGTCCCCGTCTTTAGGACTATGTCCCTGTCCGCTTTATGTCCAAACATCCCTTCGACACCAATCACCTATCTGTTAGCCTATTCAAGACAAGGCTTTATTGTAAAAGCCATATGATTTGTAATTCTACCAAAATAAAAATGTTTACACCCTAACACTTTAATAAAAGCCATTAAGCAGAAACTTGAGAAATGTCCTCGGACAATTTGGAATCTCCTACGGAAAATGAAGGCGCTGGCGAAAAGCAAGTACCAGAATCCGTGCCGGAGGCCCCCAAACCTACTCTACCCTCGGGTAGCTTTCTTCTGGTAGACTACACAATAAGGATTAAGGAAACCGGAGAACTTGTCGATACAACTTCGGAGGAGGAAGCGAAGGAAGCAGGCATTTACGATGCCTCAAGGCTTTATGAGCCTAGGTTAGCGATAATCGGTAAGGGTATGCTCCTCAAGGCAATCGAGGACGAATTGGTCACGATGTCAGTTGGAGAGTCCAAGAAGTTCGAAATTTCACCAGAGAAGGCCTTTGGACAAAGGGATCCAGGAAAGGTTAAGGTTTATCCGATCAGGAAGTTTAAGGATATCGAGGCACCGCTGGCCGTCGGCGCTAGGGTCAATATTGACGGGAAAGAGGGTATAATACGTTCCATAGGCTCTGGAAGGGTTCAGGTAGATTTCAATCCGTACCTTGCCGGTAAGACCCTTGTCTGCGATGTTACAGTAAGGGAACTCATAACTGACGACCAAGAGAAGATTCAGCAGATAATACATAACAGGTTGCCTGACGTAGACATTCAGAAATTTACGGTCGAGTTTACGCCACCGGAGGTTTCCATCATAATACCAGAAGAGGCATACCTTCTGCCGACCTTGCAGGTAGCCAAGAGACTCATAGCTAAAGAAATTCAAGAAAGCATCCAAGGCATAGAAAGAGTGAAGATCATCGAGCTTTATACTCGGCAAGCATAGCGCCGTGACTAATCTTATAATATTGCCCGCTTTATTTTACTATAGATGCCGGGGTACCCGAGCCTGGTCAAGGGGGTGGGCTCAAGACCCACTGGCGTAGGCCATCCTGGGTTCGAATCCCAGCCCCGGCAAAGCCAAGCCTGAACAACGCTAAACAGAAATTTGACATCCTCCCAAGAACTCGTTACTGGTTCTTACATTAAGAGCATCCCTTAACGAACGGGGCTTAATAGGAGGATTGCTCCGACCACGACCAATATCGAACTCAAAGTGGATCTTATTGTTATCCTCTCCTTCATGAAAACCGCAGCCAGCATCACTGAGAATATAGGAGTAGATGATCCAAGTGGGACAGCGATGTTGGCCTGCGTCAGGCTTAAACCTACTAAGTAAATCATGTCGCCCAACCCTACAGAAACGAGCCCGCCCAATATGGCTGAGACGACCTCTGACCTCTTTGGCACGGCGGCGGAAGATGGCGCACCTTGAGAACCTAAAACTTTGAGATACGCTGCAAGGAATGGTAAGACGATCAAGATCTTGAAAAATGCCGTGAATATGGGATCGAATACTGCCACGATTAGTTTGAATAACGCTACTCCTAGAGCCCAGCAGAAGGCAGTCAAGATTCCAGCTATGAAACCGAGCTCAGCCGACCCATCAAGTTGTAATTTTTTCTGTCCACTGAGCAACCATACTGCCAACACTATTAAGACAGTCCCTGCGGCGATGTTCAGAGTGAACGGCTCCTGAAGTACGAACATGCTCATCGGAACCAAGAAGAGCGGATAAGAATATGTCAATGGTACTGCACGGGACACGCCTATGTGCTTTAGGCTAACGAGGTAGAGCGTATCGCCGAGCGCCCAGCCTACAAGGGATGCCGCGATAAGGTAAATAGCCGAGGGAGTAAGCAGCAAAAGGAAGTACTCGCCCTTATCCAAAGCGAGTACGAATACCAAAAGGAAAACCGCTGCGGCACAGCTCCTGACGAGGTTTAGCTTAATCGGGCTCATGCTCCTCAAGCCTACCTTATAAAGGTTGGCACCGGCAGCCCAGCAGAAAGCTGCCAAGAGTGTCAGCATCTCTCCGAGCATAGTTTTTGTGCAAAAGATTGGGTATTAAATGTTCCAAAAACTTTAAGTATCTTCTAACACGACAAGGCTTCATGAGTTCGACGTTTAGTGATGAAGAGAAAACATGGGGGTTTATTGCTTGGTTAATTCCCCTCATCGGAGGGATACTAGCTCTACTCTTCAAGCCGAACTATAATTATGTAAAGCACTGGGCATACCTTTCTATATCTTTCTTCGTGGTCGCGGTAATCGCTAGCGTTGTGGCCTATGTTGTATCGCTCATGCCCTTCATGAGTTTTCTCGGGTTGATCCTTAGCGCGTTGTTCGGGGCGCTTCTCTTAGTAGTTTGGATACTCGGTATACTGAACTCGCTTAACAAGGTTTATTGGGCCCCTCCCATAATCTACGACCTGGCTAAGCGATTGGGGCTGTAGGTTTTACTATTTTATCGACAGAGTCTAGTCCGGACATCATCAAAGCGTTAAGGTATAGAATTTATGACGCCAAAGATAAGGAGCGTTTTTCTCTGAAGTCAGGGCCTTCATATCTCTCTTAAACACTTCACGTAAAGCTTTATCGATTTCCAATTCAAAACCAAATGAACCGCTATTACAACCAAGGCCAGCATGGAGGAATACGTGTGGAGGTCGGACCAGCCGACCTTGTTCAGCCCCATGATTATCAGCTGGCCGGACCTAGGGCCGTGAGGCCAGAAGTACAGAACCAGACCAGTAAATAGGCTAACGACCCCAAAGGCTACTGCGGAGAGAAATATAACGATTCTCGCGGTGCTAATCATGATTTTTCACTTCAAGCAAGACGTATTAAGCTTAACGGACGGAAGGATACGGCTCTCTCAAGAGCTAGCCACGTGGAAATATGCCCACTTGCCATCCTTCTCTATCCTCTTTAAGAAGCCTTTCTTCACAAGTCTAGCCAAATACACTGAGGTCTTCTCTGGGGTATCCGGTACGGCATTCATCTCGAGGGCCCTGATGACTTCCGCCAGCGTGTGCGGTTGCCTTCCCCAAGATGTCTGGAATAAGCTGATTATGTTATCCGTCGTACTCTTCGACGGCTTTATGAGGGGTACATCAGAGGTATGCACCGAGGATAGTTCTTGAAGCGACGGAGGTTTTTCCACCTCGACCTCTTCGGTCTCCACGTGCAACTTTTCATCCAAAGATTCTATAAACTCAGATAAAGCATCGAGTTGTCTAGCTATCGTTGGTATGTCGCCTTGGACTATCACCTCGAATCCTTTCCTCTTTATCTTAAGCGTAATCGGGATGTGCCCGGTATCGCCTTTGTAGGAGGTCAAGGTTTATCGAATTAACCTTATAGAAGTCTTAGATAAGAGTTTTTGAAGTATGGGTAAAAGGTGTAATCTCAGTTCCCTTTCTAGGATCAGTGCGCCCTTTTTTGCCTCTCCTGGCAGCAGGGGCGCAGTTTTCCGATGCCGACTTGCGGCAGGCATAGTAAATTCCGATATTTAAACAGATGAACCCAGTTCG
>JALNLA010000003.1 GCA_023267975.1 Candidatus Terraquivivens ruidianensis | reverse complement strand
TTGGAATCTCAACATCGTTATGGAGGAAGACCAGATACTTTGAACCTTTTGAGCTTTTAAGTGCACCTTTGTTATATCCGCCGCTACTCCCATAATTCTTATCTAACCTTAGTATCAGCATTCTTTTGTCCATCAAGTATTTACTTTGAACGTATTCGACCGAACCATCTGTTGAGTTGTTATCCACAAATATGAACTCAAAATTCTGATAATCGCTCTTTAAAACAGCAGATATGCATTTATCTAACTTATCGCCTAAGTATGTTAATCCGTTATGGTTAAGCATTATTACTGAGACCTTAGGTTCATTCTCTTGCAATTTTGCTACCATTTTTAGCAATGCTCTTAAGCATCCATATCAATTTTTCTACAAAGTAATCCCATGAGTATTTCTTTATGGTCATGAACCCTTCTCTTCCGATTCTCTCTCTTAATTCCCTATCTACAAGAAGCCGTAATATATTGTAAGCTATTTCAGAAGGGCTCAAAGAAGTAATAACACAATTGACATTATTTATAAGAAGCCTAGTGTACTTCTCGGGATGTTCCGTTGCTATTATCGCCGGCTTCCCAAGAATCATATATTCATAGACTTTTGTAGGTGAGACAGCACTTTTCCTAATATGGATGCAAACATCTGCTAAGGAGATCCACAACTTTATTTCATTATGGGGTCTGAACCCCAATAAGAAATGTTGTGAAAGACCTTTCGATTCTATGAATGGTCTTAATCTTTCTGCACCCCTACCGAAAATTATGAATAACACGTCACTTTGAGACCTTAAAACATAGCTCGCAGCATCAACTAAATTATTAATAGGTATTGAGGGAGAAGAAATAGTGCCAGCATAAAGGACAATTTTTTTATTATCTAATCTATATTCTTGTTTAATTTGTTTAATTAAATATTTATCACTATCGCTTACCCCTACAAAGTCAGAGGGATACCCTTCAGGAATGAAAAGCACCCTCTTATTAGGAAAATGTCTGGCTAAAAAATCTGCTATGGAAGGGGATACCGCTATCGAATATTTAGTCCTTTTACTTTTCATAATAAGCTTTTGATAAAGCAAGTACGCCCTTTGTTTGAACCCTCTTAACTCTTCCCAGAAAGGATCACCATGCTCCATTATCAGAGGTAGCCTATATATACTTGATATGAGCAGAGCCACGGGAGCGAAGTACGGTTCGCCTATTGTGATGCAGTAAATCGCATCAACTTTTATCCTACGAACTGCTAACATGACGAGCGCATAAAATAAAGCCAAAGGTACCTGAAGAAACTCGAATAGCGGGACAAATATCATCGGAGAGTAATGGTACTCTACGTTTCCGTCGTACTCCGGACTCGGAAAAAGCCTTCTTAAGAGTCTTTTTATCCTAGAGCCTCCGCCATACCGTTTACCCATCGAAAGAACTATTATCTTTTTGAGGTGCAACCTCAGCCTAGGTATTAGGTAAAGCCTAGGCCATGCGGTTGCTGGGTTAATCCTAGCTGGGTCTTCATGCGGAACCAGTATCAGTAGGTTGATGGGCATCCTTGTCTGCCGATGCATCTTTTATACCTATATGCAACGAATTTAGAGCATTTATAAACATAATGCATCCGTTAAGCCTCTCTCGAACTTCATGCGTTAATCAAGAACACGTGTTTGGTAAAGTTTAGACAGATAATGTTATCCGACGTAATGGAATATCTTGATGTAAAAGTAGTAAATCTTCTGCACCTCGTTGATGGATATGAACCGAACGTTGTAATGTATCGTAAAGCTCAGTGAACTTCCGTCAACTAAATGTTAACGTGCACAATGGGCATTAAGGTTATATCCAAGACGCCTAAAATTATAGGCCAACAACTACAGGTGATGCTTATCCATGAGCGAGCCTAGACAAGTTGATATTAGATGCCATGTAGATGATAGGGGTTTTCTATACCAAGTTTTTCAAGAAGGTCAGGAGTTCTTCTCGACCGTTAGAAGAATATACGTGGTTGGAAACTTTGGCAAGGGTACGATAAGGGGATTTCATAAGCATCTAAAGGAATCCAAGTGTTACTTCGTCATTAACGGAGCGGCTAAGTTTGTGGTTGTTTCAGAGAATGGAAGGATTATGAGCTTCGTCTTATCTTCAAGAAACCCAAGTCTTTTGGTAATTCCACCAGGTTATGAGCATGGTTGGGTCTCTTTGGATGAGAACACGACACTCATTGGTCTCTCGGATAAGACTTTGGAGGAGTCTTTGCGGGACGATTACAGGTCTGACCCGATGAAGTATGGGAAGGATGTGTGGGAGGTTAAGCCAAGATGAGGGTCCTAGTGACTGGCGGTGCTGGATACCTTGGCTCCGTCTTGCTTAAGCACCTCATAGATAAAGGATACAACGTTACTGTGGTTGACTGTATGCTATATGGTGAAAACCACATCAAAGGTTTAGATGCCAGCGTCGTGAAGGCTGACATCAGGGATTCTACTGAGCTAACCGAACTCGTGCCATCCATGGATGCGGTTATACATTTGGCAGCCATCGTGGGCGACCAGGCAGGCGACCTATCAAAGGAGGATACTATCAGGACCAACTACTTTGCAACGAGGAACCTGGCTGAGCTATGCAGAAGGTACGATAAAAGAATAGTCTACACGTCGACGTGCTCCGTATACGGAACGCAAAAGAACGAATCCCTTACGGAGGAATCCGCCCTTTTTCCCATTTCAATATACGCGCTTTCAAAGCTTGCTGCCGAGGATGCTATCAGGAATTACTGTAAAAATTATCTGATACTTAGGCTTGGAACTTTGCATGGCATGTCTCCCAGGATGAGGTTCGACTTGGTCATAAACAGATTCATTGCTCAAGCAATTCAGGATAAGCGGATAACGGTGTTTGGTGGTGAGCAGTTTAGACCGTTCCTCCACATAATGGATGCATCCGATGCCATAATCAGGGCCTTAGAGACGGACGCTATTGGAACATACAACGTTGGCATCACGAACATGAGGATAATGGACATAGCCGACACGATAAAGAGAAAGACGGGATGTGAGGTTACCGTTTATCGAGAGATAAAGGACCCTAGGAACTACATCGTAGATTCTTCCAAGGCCATGAAAGAATTAAGGGTAAATGCTACGCACGATGTTGAGGACTCTATACGCGACGTCGGCTCAGCTATGGAGGAAGGCGTGATAAGGGATTACCGCGAACCTATATACAGCAATGCGGAGTGGCTTAGGAGGACACTCTATGGCACTCATGATAACCGGAGGTAGCGGAAAGCTCGGGAGGGAGCTAGTAAAGCTTTACCCAGATTCTCTTCACCCAGCCCATAAGGAGCTGGACATAACCGATAGGGGAACCGTCTTCAGTTACGTATCCAAGCACAGGCCAAAAACCCTCATACATTGTGCTGCGCTAACAGGGATAAGGCAGTGCGAGGAGAACAAGGAGCGTGCATGGAGGGTAAACGTGGAGGGGACGGAAAACTTAATTGATGCGTGCGAAAAGTTTGCATCAGATTGTTACTTTATACACATCTCGACAGCGTGCGTTTTTTACGGAGATAGGGGGGATTATGTCGAGACGGACGTCCCTCACCCGAAAAATTATTACTCGTTGACGAAGCTCGTAAGCGAGGTCATTGTCAAGAGGTCAAGGTTAAGGTGGTTAATAGTCAGAACAAATTTTGTAGCAAGAGAGCCGTGGTCATATGAGAGGGCATTCGTCGATAGGTTCGGAACATATCTGTTCGCTGATGACCTTGCGTTAGCGCTAAAATCGGTAATCGAGAAAGGGATTGTTGGGATTCTACACGTTGCTGGCGAGGAGAAGCTATCGATGTATGAGCTTGCAAAGATAACGACGCCCGATGTGAAGCCTATGAGCTTGGCAGAGTACAACGGGCCGCCGCTAACCGTTGATATGAGCCTAAGGTCCATCAGGATACCCCCGTTTAAGCTTCGCAAGAACGTTTAGAGGGCTTAACGCATTAAATACTTCTTTGACGAGGTAAAGAGAGCGTCATGAACGATTTTCGGCGCACGCCATCGGTGTCGATAGTTCTAGTAAGCCATAACGATGAAGCGTCGCTAAAGCAATGCTTGAAATCCATCGTTTCTCAGACGTACGGGGATTATGAGGTAATTCTGGTGGATAACGGTTCAAAGGACAGGAGCGTCGAGGTTGCAAGGGAGTTATTCCCTGATGTAAGGGTTCTAAGGCTCGGAAAGAACTACGGCCTTACGGCTGCATACAACATTGGCCTAAGGGTGGCTAGGGGACGATACTTGGTTACGATGCATAACGATGTAATCGTAGATAAAGCGTGGTTAGAATCTCTCGTCAAGGCCATGAAAAGCCATCCGCAGTATGTTCTACTTGGCTCGGCGGAGGCTACGCCCGAGATACCTTATCACACTTATGTCGATATGAATGCGTGGTTTAGTTATGTGAGGTTCAGAGCCGACGAGAACGTGGTGGTTGTTCCGACTGCTTACGTAAGCGGTACGTCCCTTTTCTTTAGAAGGGAGCTGCTGGAAGCTTTGGGAAAAATATTTGACGAGCGCCTAGGTACCTATGCGTACGATGACGAGATATCTTTGAAAGCATTGCTCTCGCTCGGCCTTATAGGTTACTCGACCAGGAGCAAGATATTCCATTATGGTGGCGGAACTGCTAGCAGGGTCGTGAGCGTAAAGAGGGCGGCTTACCTTAGAAGTAGGAACAGGGTATTCGTACTCTTCGAGTGCTTAAGCTTAAAGAATTTCATAAAGGCCCTAGCTGTTTTGCTTATGCTGGAGCTGATAAGGTTCTTGACGAGGCCAAAAGATTTTCTAGGGAATGTTTACACGTTCTCAGGAACCGTTAGCGGAATCGTGATGCTGCTTACCTTGCTGAATAAAAGGAGGGAATTCCTCTACAAAAAGACCAAGGATGACAAGGATTTAATCAGGCGGCTGAGGGTCAGGACAAGAACCCAGAGGTTGATAAAGCTATTTCTGGTCGGATGAGCCTTTCGGGGATGCTGTTCGGTATGTAAGTATGGCCAGAGGGGTATATCGTGGGCGTATGGTCCCATGGTCTCCTAAATTAGTTACGAATCGAGGAAATTTTTTTTCTCCCCGCAGCGTAACTAATCCTAAAGAGCTAGCCGGAGCCCAAATTCTTAGCCTTAGGCTAAACTGTCTGTAAGGGGATAGCTCCCTCGCTATCTTTCTCGTCTCCTAACACTAAGCTTTCTGAAGCATATCGTTGCTAGTTTGCCGATGGTAATCGTGCTCTGTCCATACCCGCCCGCTGGGTCGCTCAATACTGTAGTCGAAGCCCTGATAAGAAACGAGGAGTTGGTTGCGGCTGGCATTAAGTATACGAGAAACAAGTTCTCTCAAACAAAATGACAAACGACAAATTTTGATGGATTATTTTTCAAGGGCGTGGCGGGAAATCCATTGGTGTGATTAAGCCTATTCTTCACGTTTAGTGGCTTGAGGTTAAACTATTTTAGGCTTTCAGAACATCCATCTCTTCCTACAATGATTTTAACAACTTTTCCAAAAGCTCGCTAATCTTTTTGAATCAAGATTTGTCTACCTTCAACTATGGCCCTTATAAGCTTCTCCCTACCGCTCTGGACGAGTCTCCAAATCGTGTTTCTAGACACGCTCATCCTCTCGCCCGCCTCTTCTAGGGTCAATTTATCTAAGTCGACGAGCTTCAACGCCTCAACTTCCGCAACATCTAAGTATATTGGCTCATCGTTACCTCTCGGTGAGGGATTTATTCTCTCGGTGAAGGGCATAGTTGAGATGATAACTGGTTTTGGACACCTGCCGACCCCACCGCACCTATGCCTTCTACGCCAACAGCGCCTGTACACGTATTTATGTGATATTTCACAAAATTGGTGATATGGAGTGCGCGAAGGATGGTTTTATCGGCATTGGTCTAAGGGTTGGTGGTGTCCGAGGCATCCGTGGCCACCCGCTTGGGCCAGAGCATATGCTCCATGGTGGTACGGCTATCCTCCAGCAGATCCAAGCGAGGAATTAAAGCTCCTCGGGGATTTCAAGAAAGAACTAGAAAGACAATTATCGGACATCGATAGGAGAATAGAGGAATTAAAGAAATCTCTTGAAGAGAGAAAGTAAAGGAATGAAGATTGCGATAGCTACCCTTGGGGATAAAGGTTTACAGGATACCGTCTCCCCTGAGTTCGGTCATTCAAAAACATTTACAATAGTTGAGATAGAAGACGGGAAGGTCAAGAACGTTGAGGTTATGAACAATCCTGCAGAAGGTTTGACACATAAAAGAGGGCCAGTGATCGCAAAAAGATTAGCGAATAAAGGCGTGGGCATGGTGATTTCGGGCGAAATAGGTCCAGGAGCATCTAGAGCGCTTGAACAGCTTGGAATAAGGATGCTGATAGTTAGGCCGGGTCATAGCGTTAAAGACGTATTAAGAGAGCAGGGTCTAATAGCCTAAATGGACCATTCACCACGAAGATGACACGGCTCAATAAGATGTTGTTTAAGTTTTTAGCCATAAGAGAATGTGAGCTGCTGGGACATGCGCTGAAATGCCGGTCGGAGCAGATACTCATGCTATAGAGCACTCAAAGACTTGTCAAGGTGAAAGACCTATATCGCCCTCATCACTCTTAACGACGTCTACGTAAGGATGACGAAGCGAAGCAGGTTAAAGCAGAAACTAAGCAACATCAACATCGTAACGCACATCGAACCAGAAGGCAATGAACAATCATGGCATCCGGATGAGATTAAGGGGCTTTTCAGCTCTTTCTGCTCTAAAGCATGTACGCCGGGGGTGGGATTCGAACCCACGAGGCCCGAAAGGGCCACAGGCTCTCCAGGCCTGCGCCTTACCAGCTAGGCTACCCCGGCATCAACTCCAACGATTTTGTATTATATGCTTCGTTTATTTAATTTAGCCTTACCTGATCAAGAAGGGTAGCAGGATCATGGAAATGACTAGCATCGCGAGCGCCGCCGAGATTGCTCCAGTTATGCCCTTGATGACGTGCTCAGTCAGCCTGCCTTTAGCTAAGGCCCTTAGGCTATTCATGAGTGCCTGCCCTCCGTCGAGCGGGTAAATCGGAAGGGCGTTGAAGATTCCGACGTTCAAGTTGACGAACCAAAGCCAGAAAAGGAAGTTAGCCACGTAGTAGTAGCTTGGCCCCATGGGATGCTGGTAAAAGATATGGAGTGTGTCGGAGAAGGGAACGAAGCCTTGGGCACTACCTAGGGTCGGAGGGATAAAGTGCAGGAGAGGTGAAGAGTAAGCCAACCTTCTGTAAGCCTCAAGAAGATCTGTCGTTCTGAGCTCTGCGACGCTCACGCCAATCCTCGGACCTTCTGGCGTCTCAACTGGCGCCAACTTAACCGTCAGGCTATCCTTCCAGCCCTCTCCCCTCCTAAGCTCCAAAACTAGCATTCCGTCAGGAGGTAGACTCTCCATCGCCTGCCTCAGGACGTCCGTCGTAAACGCCTGCTCTTCGTTTACCGATATTATGACATCGCCCTCGGATATTCCTGCCCGCTGGGCTGGCATGCCCTCTTCGACCTTGGAAACGTAAAGCCCATCTATGGATGGCGAAAGGCCCGAGACTAGCACCAGCAGGGCGAGGAGACATGCGAGGGCGACGGATACGTTTGCGCCAGGACCAGCCGCGAGGACCCTTACGGATTTTTTCGGGCTTGCCTCCTTCAGTTGTAGCTCGTCGATCTCGACGAAAGCGCCTATGGGGATGCCCAGGAGCAGTAGGATGCCGCTGGACTTCACCCTAAAGCCAAGCCGGCTTGCCAATATACCATGCGAGAACTCGTGGACGACGATGGCTACGACGATACCTATCCAGCCGTAGGCTATCGGCAGGTAAGGATTTATGCCCGGTATTAGGAGGTAGGCTTGGGCGCCCATCTGCCTTCCCGCCTCCCTTACCTCAGGCGAGATCAGGATGGAGGACACGGCGTTCAGTATCAAAAATATACCTATGGCTGAAAATATAGGAAGGAGTGCCACCATGACCCAGCCCAGCGGACCAAGAAACTTCCTCCTTGCCGCCCAAGTAAAGAGCTCGGTAACCTTCCTCGACCTGAGGATTAGGAAAGGAAACTTGAACTCGAACGCCCTCTGCTTCTCATCTAACAACTCTTTTTCAAGGGTTAAGACCATAAGCGGCCAAATATAAACTGACGTTAGTTAAGGGTTGAAGATAAACCCTACGGCTGATATTGTCGTGAGGGCCACACAGACCGCCTCCTCGGTCCTTATAGTCCGCACGCCTTGCTCCGGAGCTACGTTAATCACGAAGTCGAAGACTTCATCCAAGTCGAAGTTTTGAAGCTTGGCTATGTCGTATAAGCCCCTTCTAGCCGAGCCGAATGCCACGCAGACGCTCTTAGCGGTCGAAAGCTTTGCGGCCAGCTGTCGAGTCAACTCATGGAAGGCCTTGCCGAGCCTAGAAGTTGCCACCTTAACGTCATACTGCACCACCAAATCGTCTAACCTCTCAGGCACTATTACGGTCTTAAAGCCAGCATAAACCGGTGCCTTTTTCTTAGAGATTAGCTTAAACTCGCCGGACTCAGGGTTTACTGCCACGATCAACCTCGTGCCCTGCTTCAGCGCCCTTCTTGTCTTTATAGTCTTCCCTAGGCCTGCCTCTATCCTGCCGGGTGAGACGACTATGCCCTCCCTGTAGTGGAAACTGCTTTCGGAGCCTGCCTCAGGATGCGTCGGTATGCTCAGCGGCGGAAGCGAGCCTGCGTACTTCAAAGAAGGCTTTATGGGGAAAAGTCTCCGCCTTAGGTATGGTGCGACGTTCAGGTAGTCCATGATGTCTTTTATGAGCTCTGCATTTTTGTTGGGCTTAAGGTCCTCGTGGTAGATTATCAGGTTGTCGACCCTGAAAGTCGCAAGGAACCTTGCGACGAGCCCAAGCCTGAAGGTCTTCTCCCTCAGATGGGGAGTCTCGGCCGTTAAGCTTGAGGGAAGCAGGACGTCAAGCCTCCACTCCCTCCTCGGCACGTCCTCAAACCTTGGCATGTAACCCATCCCTTGCTATATGTCCAAGAGAAATCTGACCTTCTTCACGTCGCCCTCAACTATCTCCATTAGGGCATACGTGACAGACTTTATGCCTATACCATGCTTATGTCTAGAAGGGTCGTACCTCTCTCCCTTTACCGTTGCCCTAATCCTAAGGACATCACCCGACCTATCTATAGCGTGAACCTTGATATCAGAAGCTAAGAAGCCATCTAGCTCAAAAAAAAGCAGCAGCTGCTCCAGCCAGTTATAAAGAAGGGAATGCATGTCAAAACCTTCGGCATAAACTTCCCTTTCCAGCTCTGGCTTAACTCCCTTCGTGTCCGATATGACGTCGAATATAGCCAACCCGGCTTCCTTGAACGCCTCCTCCATCGTCGGTCCGTATGCCTCTACGTAAACGTCAGACATGTGTTCCAAGAACCTTCTACCGCTCTCGCTCAACCCTCTACCACGAAATCATGCTGATGGAGTGAATTTAAAGTTACGTTAAGGCTTTTGCCGCCCGAATAGGGTTTATATCTAATAACGTGTAATGTGATTACGTACTCGCATGAGCGGAAAAGTATTCGATACGATAATCATAGGCGGAAGCATCGCGGGGCTGGCTGCGGCGCTCTACGCAACAAGACAAGGTTTGAAGACTTTAGTCATAGCAAAGGATATCGGCGGCCAATTGGCCCTCGCTCCACGCATCGAGAACTATCCCGGAATAAAGGCGGTTGCAGGTTTGGAGCTCGCTCAGATGGTAAAGGAACAGGTCGATGAGTTCGGTGCAGAATTCGTCTACGATGAGACAGTCAGCATATCTCAAAGAAACAATTCCTTCGTTGCGTCCACGAAGGTTAGCGGAGATTACGAGGCCCTAACCGTTATACTCGCGTTCGGGAAGACACCGAAGTCACTCGACGTTCCAGGAGAAGACAGGCTTGTGGGCAGAGGAGTATCTTACTGTGCGATATGCGACGCTCCCCTGTTCAAGGAAAAGAAGGTTGCCGTCGTCGGCTGGGGAGACCATGCCTTCAAAGCCGTGAAGCTTCTGCGCGCTTACGGCAATAAGGTTTACCTAATACACAAGGGCGAGGCCAAGCTTACGGACGAGGAGCTGATAAGGGAATCCAAAGAGATGAACGTGGTTTATGTGCCGAACAGCACAGTGTCGGAGATAAAGGGCGACAAGAAGGTTAGGTCGATAAGGTTGAAGAACGTTAAGACAGGGGATGAGAGCGAGCTGGAGGTTGACGGCGTATTCGTCGAGATGGGTTACGCCGCTAAAACTGGCTGGTTAAAGGACTTCGTCCAGCTCAACGAGAACGGCGAGATAATTACGGACAAGCTCGGGATGACGAGCAGGCCCGGAGTATTTGCGGCAGGTGACGTGACGGACATGCTTTACAAGCAGGCTGTGATAGCGGCGGCCCAAGGTGCCATCGCGGCTCTCTCGGCCTATAACTACATACAACAGTTAAAGGGGCGTCCAACGAGAAAGTCGGACTGGGGAAAGTTGATAAGTAGATAGCACGGAAGGATGTCCCGTGCTTGAAATCGCTAAGCTGCTCTACTTTGCTTTCTCAAACAAAGAACCCGTAAACTCTACGGTACATATACTCAACATTGACGAAGACGTGGCAATAGTCTCGGACCTTCATCTCTTCAAGACCAAGAACCCGAAACTCCTCGGCTCATTCCTCCGATCGAGCGGCATACGAAATCTGGTCATAGCTGGTGACATGTTTGACGACTTAAAAGGTACGATGACGGCCAAAGAGCTTAGGCCGTACTTGCAAGCGGCCTTACGCTACCTCGAAATCCCAGAAGGTTCAGAAATTCATTACGTCGTGAGCAAGCATTCGCATGACCCAACGCCCCTGCCCGATACGCAGAATCATCGCTTCGGCAACATACTCGTCAACGTCTACTCAAGGCCCCTTATACTGAGAAAGTATAGCTGCAAGATCTTCTGTACGCATGGAGACGAGTTCGTGAAGAAAGGTTACGTAGCATATACCATCAACATGCTCGCTAAAGCGATGGGACATGAGCTATTCGTCGAGAAGCTTTCGAAGGAACGTATCATGAAAAGCGATGATGTATGGTTCGTCATGGGCCATACGCATTTTCCAGGAATAGAAGAGCGAAATAAACTGGCCAATACTGGAGGGTGGGCATCGCCCATAAGAAAAACGATAAGCACAACCCTAACGATAACCGACGGTGGAGTTCGTCTGGTATCGCTGGGACGTTAGGTAAAGCAAGCAGAAAGTTTTTGGAGCCTCTCCCATCTTTCGTCTACGTACGCCTTCAGCCTCTCGAGTACCTCAGCATTTTCTGGAAGCAGCATGTGGCTGAGCCTTCTCTGCACCTTCAGGAATTCCTCCAGAGGCTTAGGACTTGGAACTGAGTGGGTTATCCTGTACCTTCCGTTTTCCACCTCGTAGAGCGGCCAGTACCTCGTCTCGACGGCCAGCCTTGCTACCTTTATCGTATAGCTCGGGTCAAAGTACCATCCCCTGTTGCATGGTGCGATGACATGGATGAAAGATGGCCCATCATAACTCTGCGCCTTCCTCACCTTGTTTGTAAGGTCTTTCCAATGCGAAGGCGAAGCCGTAGCGGCATACGGTATCCTATGGGCCGCAACAATCTCTAGCAGGTCCTTCTTATTCTGTACCTTTCCCACTATCTTGCTGCCTACCGGCGACGTAGTTGTGGCCGCTCCTAGCGGCGTCGCACCAGACCTCTGTATGCCCGTGTTCATGTATGCCTCGTTGTCGTAGCATACATAAAGGAACCTATGGCCCCTTTCGAGGGCTCCGGAGAGCGCCTGTATGCCTATGTCGAACGTGCCACCGTCGCCGCCAAAGGCTATGATGTAATGCTCTTGGCGGCCGTATTTCCTAGATAGGGCCTTCAGCGCAGCCTCTATGCCTGACGCAGCTGTGGCAGCGTTCTCGAACAACAGGTGGACCCAAGGGACCTTCCACATCGTCTGCGGGTATGGCGTGCTGGTCACTTCTAAGCAGCTCGTGGCGTTCACCACGATGAGAGGCTTCTTGGAGGCCATCAGGATTTGTCTCACGGCTACAAGGGCACCGCAGCCGGCGCACGCTCTATGGCCCGGAGCTATTAGATCCAAGCCATAAAGTTCCTTTATCGACTTAACCTCACCTACCAGCATTAGGACCTCAACCCCCAGTACCTCACGCCTCTCTCTATAGGCCTTCCTGACCTCAAGTCTTCTACCATCTTTAGGATAATGCTCTCAAACTCTGCGGCCGAGATGTCCCTACCTCCAAGTCCATAGACAAAGTTAGCGACTGGTATGTTGATGCCAGCATCGTACAGCATGGTCTTTATGTCCTGGCCAATCGGCGCAGACGGTGCACCCGGACTCATCGCTCTGTCCATCACAACCAAGGCCTTCATGCCCTTCACGTGGGGGAGTATGCTCTCAACCGGGAAGGGTCTGAAGAGCCTGATGCTCAGCAGCCCTGCTTTAATGCCCTTCTCCCTTAGCCTCGAGATGGCAAATTTTGCCGTAGCGGCCGCCGAGCCTGCACATACTAAGCCAACCTCGGCATCCTCGGTCTTGTAGGCACCAACATGGCCGTACATCCTACCGGTCATCTGATAATAGGTCTTCTCCACCTCTGCCAGCTTCTTCGGAACCTTTTCTATCGCACTTGCTACCTGTTCCTTTATCTCAAAGTACCAATCCGGTAGCGCGAAGGCACCGAACGTCATGGGCATCGAAGAATCGACGTAATACTTTGTCCTTCTGGGCGGAAGGAACATCGCTGCCTCATTATCCGATATGGTCGCGATGCCCTCGACGGCATGCGAGAGGAAGAAACCATCGATATTTACTCCGACTGGAAGAAGTATGTCCTCGTCCTCTGCCAGCCTGAACGCTTGAAAAATCCTGTCGTATGCCTGCTGGCCATTCTCTACAAATATATGTACCCATCCAGCGTCTCTCGAGCCCATAACGTCGGAGTGGTCGCAGTGGATGTTTATGGGCGCGGATAGTGCTCTGTTCGCGATAGCCATGACGATTGGACATCTTAGGCTAGAAGCGATATAGAGGACCTCGTGCATGAGCGCAAGTCCTTGGCTGGCAGTCGATGTGAAAACTCTCGCGCCGGTAAGGCTTGCGGCCACACATGCAGACATCGCGGAGTGTTCCGACTCGACGGCAACGTATTCGGCATCGAGTTCACCGTTGTTGACGTACTCGCTAAGCCGCTCGACTATTATCGTCTGCGGTGTGATCGGGTAGGCAGCTATGACGTCAACGTTTGTCTGCTTAACCGCGTACGCAACCGCCTCCGAAGTCGACATCGGTTTAAGGGTCTTGGGTTGAAGAAGTGACATCCCTCCTCACTCCTCCACCATGCTTATGGCCTTAGGAGGACATTCCTCGGCGCATATGCCGCAACCTTTGCAGTAATCGTAATTAAACTCGATTTTACCGTCGTGCCTTTTCAGAATGGCCGGCTCAGGGCAGTATATCCAGCATATAAGGCAACCCGTACATTTGTTCAAATCCACTGTTGGCTTCTTAACCCTCCAAGTTCCAGTCTTGTAATCGGTCGTGGAACCCGGCCTGCTTACAACACCGCCAGGAAGGATGGCTGTCTCAACCTTTACCATCAGGCTTGTCCCACCTTATCATATCCTAACTGCATCGCTTTAAGGTTATTCTCGAGGACTGTCCCCTTGAACCTCGTTTTTAAGACCGACTCCAGCGAACCCAGAGATACGACTCCTGTTGCTTTAGCGACGGCTCCCAGCATCGCCGAGTTTTCGAACCTAGCATCGCCCAAGGAGAGGGCTATGCCCCTTGCGTCCAAGTAGAAAAGCTTTACCCTTGGTTTAGAAGATATGGCTTTCAAAAGAGAGTCGCTGACGTTCTTTGAATTTATAACAACGGTACCTTCTTCATCTAAACCCATCAGTATTTCAGTAGAAGAGGAAATCCTTGGGTCTATCGAGACGACTATCTCCGGGTCGTAGACCAAAGACCTGACTTCTATAGGTTCTTCTGATATCCTGACGTAAGCCCTCACGGGTGCACCAGAACGCTCAGGACCGAACTCTGGGAAAGAAAGCGAATACTTGTTTTCTAAAAGGCAAGCCTCGGCCAAAAGCCTCGCGGCCGTGACGACACCTTGGCCACCCCTTCCGTGAAATCTTACTTCCACCAGTTTTTTCACTTCAATCGCCTGCGAACGTGTGCTCCACTACATCCTCAACGGATAACGTGGAGGTTCCAATAAAAATTTTATGCCCTTCGTGCAATTTAAGGTCTTCGCGATAAAGAGTTACTCTGCAGTCCTTACACCAGTAAAACTCAACGTCAACAAAAGTCCTTTCCTTGAAGTTTTTGCATGGAGTATCGTCCTGAAAAACAGCTTTACCAAAGTTTACGCTTTCGAGGTTGCGGCACTCTCCGAGTATAGGTAAGACGTCGAGGGGTAACCAATAATTACAGTCTTTACACTTACAATAAATATCCATACAACGTTAAACATACGGCTGTTCCTTTAAAAGGCTTTATTGTACATTTGCGCCGTATAAAAACTATATATTAGGTATCTTAAAATCTAGAGACGTGCCCATCTTTCGTAGAACCATCGCAACGTTCTTCTCCTTTAACCTTTTTGAGAGCTCCAATGCAAGGACCAATGCCTTGTTGACGGACCTTAACGTTTTTTCGTTAAAAGGTAGCTTGCTGAGTTCTTGATAGAGCTCTTCAGCCTCATGCATCTTTATGGGCCGGCCCATCAACCTTTCCACCAGCCTCTCGAGCTGGCAGAAGCTCGCTTTAAAACAGTTAATGGGGGATGAGTAACCGAAGAAGCATTTTCTACAATCGGAAGACATCAACTCACGCATCGGTCCCTTCGATTTTACCCTCACGTGCCTCACTACCCTAATGTAACCTTCAGACTTTAGCTTTCTCAGTATCTTATAAGTCAAGCTTGGGCTTAGACCGTAACACGATAGGTACGAATGGACGTCAGCGGCAGAGATGTTTACGTTAGAGCATACAAAATCCATGACGTTCTCCTCGATCCAGCTTGGCAACGTGCGTAGTAGCTCTTTTATGAGTGAGAAAACTTTCTCCCTCGATATTGTGAATTTACTTCCATCCAGTTTAATACCAAGCAAGCCGAGGACTTCTGTACACGTTGTTTGGTCAAACCCACTTCGCATGCATACTTGCTCGATGCTTAAGTTACATTCTTGCTCGCCCTTCATCAAATTCAAGATGGACCACAGTATGACGTACTCTGCCTTACGCCAGCTACGTCTTACAAACCAGTCAAACATCGTAAGGGTTCTTTGGACGGAGGGGATTAACAAAAAGTAAGAATTACCTCCTATAAGCTTCATGCCAGCGTTGTTCAAGGCATGCTCGATGACCGAATCGTAAAGAAGGTCGACATCCAGTATTGCTGAGCTACCTGTCTTAAAGAGCAGAAAAGGAGGGCTACGTATATATGTGTTCTCGTTCCATTCATGAGGAAAGAAGCTTTCAAGAAGGGCAAAAAAGCCTTTGAGCGTATTGCCCCTTTTCAACTTAACCCATAATTATACTATATATAGTGTAATATAAACATAACATACCATTATCAGCAAATAAATTATTTACCTAAGAGCGCTATTCAAATAATAGAGATAATTTTGGTCACGCGTCAGAAGTATCTGGCTTTGGAGCGAAAGCCGATAAACATCAGTGCCTTTAAGGTTCCAAAGGGTAACATCCACATAATACCTAATAGATGTAAAGAGTGTCTATACTGCATAGAACTCTGCCCGAACTCGGTCCTAGAAAAGTCGGATAGCATAAACCACAAGGGATACCACTATCCAAGGGTCAAGCCCGGCAAGGAAGACTCCTGCGTCGCCTGTAGCATGTGCGAATGGGTCTGTCCAGAATTTGCGATATTTGTAAAGGAGGTGAAAGAATGACTGATGGTTTAATTCCTCCAGGAAAGTACTTCATGCAAGGAAATATTGCATGCGCCGAAGCTGCTCTGATAGCCGGCTGTAGGTTTTTCGCTGGATACCCGATAACGCCCTCCAACGAAATTGCGCAGTGGATGAGCTACAGGCTTCCGCAGGTCGGCGGTCATTTCATACAGATGGAGGATGAGATAGCCAGCATAATGGCCATCATAGGTGCCTCGAACGCTGGCGTAAAGTCTATGACGGCTACGTCCGGCCCAGGCTTTTCATTGATGCAGGAGAATATAGGGTTTGGCATGATGATAGAAACGCCCTGCGTCATAGTGAACGTCCAGAGAGGGGGTCCGAGTACTGGCATACCGACGCTGGTTGGGCAGGGCGACATGATGCAGGCTAGGTGGGGCTCGCACGGAGACTATGAAGCCATAGCCTACGTTCCGAACAGTGTCCAAGAGTTCTTCGACCTTACGATAAAGGCCTTCAACGCGGCTGAGGAGTACAGACAACCGGTCATCGTGTTGGCCGATCAGACGATTGGTCATATGTATGGCCCATTGGTCGTACCGCCGCATGAAGAGATAAAGATAGTGAATAGGAAGTTGCCCAACGTTCCGCCGGGCGTTCCAGACTTTAAGCCGTTCGACGCGAAGTACGAGGTGGCCCCGATGGCGCTAGCAGGCATGGGATACAGGATACACGTCACCGGCCTAACGCACGATGAGAAGGGTTACCCCTACTACACGCACGAGGTCTCGACTTGGTGTGTAAAGCATTTGGTATCAAAAATCAGGAACAACGCCGAAAAGATATGGGAGGTGGAGCGCTTCACGCTGGACGATGCCGACATAGTCGTGATAACCTATGGTATAACATCTAGGCCGGCATACCAAGCAGTAAAGGTGGCAAGGTCCGAAGGTATCAAGGCTGGTATGCTAAGGCTAATCACGGTGTGGCCTTTCCCGGAGGAAGTTGTCAGGAAGGTAAGCGAGCAGGCCAAGGTAATCCTAGTTCCCGAGATAAACATGGGTCAGATGATCCATCCCATAAGGGAGGTTGCTGAGTGTCTCGTCATCGGTTTAAGCTGGGCCCCTGGTGCGGTACAGACGCCGGACGTTATACTCGATGCGATTAGGTCAGTATCGAGGTGATGCGCATGCCGAAGGAAGTTTTAGCGACAAAGCATCCTGACGATGAGCTGATAAGGGCAGATAGGATACCCCACATATGGTGTCCCGGTTGCGGAATAGGCATAGTTATGAAGTGTTACGTAGAAGCGATAAAGAGGAGCGGGATACCGCCTGAGAGACACGTGGTCGTATCTGGCATAGGTTGCTCCTCAAGGCTTCCGGGCTACATGAACATAGACTCCTACCATACCACGCATGGCAGGGCAATACCCTTCGCCGTAGGCATGAACATAGTGAAGCCCGATCTTGAGATAACCGTGATAGCAGGTGACGGTGATTTGGTGACGATAGGCGGAAACCACTTCATACATGCCATCAGGAGGAACCACAACTTCAACGTCGTCCTAGTCAACAACTTTACTTACGGGATGACCGGTGGACAGTACGGAGCCACGACGCCCATAGGCTCGAAGATGTCAACGGCTCCCTACGGCATGATAGAGTATTCCTTCAACCTACCGCTTTTGGTAGCCTCGCTCGGCGCTCCCTTCGTCGCGAGGTGGACGACGTTACACATTCGTCAACTGACCGACGCTATACTCAAGGCCATGAAGGTAAACGGCTTTGCATTCATAGAAGTCGTATCGCCATGTCCGACTCAGTATGGCGAGGACAACAACTTTCCGACGGGCATGGACATGATGAAGTACTTCAGGGAGGCATGCGTCGTAGAGCACGAAGCAGACCTGAGGAAGGTCGATATAGACCTGAGACCCGGTAAGCCGCTTATCGTGGGCAACTTCGTCCACATAGAAAAGCCGTCCTACAACGACATGGATAGAAAATTGATAGAGATTGCTATGAAGGGGAGGAAGCCGTATGGTTAGGTGGGACATAAGCCTGTTCGGCTTCGGCGGCCAGGGTATAATCAGGGGTGGGCAGATACTCGGAGAGGCCGCGGTTTTAGAGGAGGGAAAGGATGCCGCGTTAAGCATAGCCTACGGGCCAGAACAGGTTGGCGGATGGTCAAGGGCAGACGTCGTGATATCCGACGAGCAGATAGACTTCCCACTCGTTGTAAAGCCCGACGTGCTAATCGTTATGTCGCAGGAAGGTCTTGACAGGAGCTGGAAGGAAGGTAGGATACCGAGGAAGCAACTCATATACGACAGCGGACTTGTGGACGTGTCTACTGTTAAAGGAATAAAGATGGTGGGACTTCCAGCCACCAAGATAGCCGAGCAGCTCGGAAGGAGGATAATCGCCAACATAGTGGTGCTCGGAGCATTCTCAGAAGTTACCGGCATCGTGAAGCACGAGTCTCTGCTCAAGGTGATAAGGAGAAGGTTCCCCAAGGCCATAGAGCTCAACGAGAAGGCCTTCATGGAAGGCGTCAGGCACGCTAGAGGAGGTGGTGCAGTTGTCTGAGGATGCGGATTCTGTGCTCGTAGTCGGAGGGGGCATAGCTGGCATACAGGCGGCCTTAGACTTAGCGAAGGCAGGCGTCAAGGTCGTCTTGGTGGAGAAGTCGCCGACCATAGGAGGGAAGATGGCAGTGTTAGACAAGAACTTCCCGACGCTGGATTGCTCGATCTGCATAGAGGCACCTAAGATGGGAGAGGTCATGCGCTCACCCAACATAGAGGTAATATCGCTCGCCGAGCTCCTAGAGGTAAACGGCTCAGCAGGGGACTTCACGGTGAAGATACTCCAGAAGCCAAGGTTCGTGACGAGCGAGTGCACGAGATGCGGCGACTGCGTCCCGGTATGCCCAGTAGTTCTGCACAACGAGTTTGACTTTGGGATGGGAGCGAGGAAGGCGATATACACACCGATACCCCAGTCAGAGCCTGGCGCATACGTAATAGACATAGAGCACTGCCTAAACAAGCCTCCAAACTACCTTCCGTGCAACAGATGTATGGAGGTCTGCGGACCGAAATGCATAGACTTCAACATGAAACCCAAGGTCATAGAAAAGAAGGTAAAGGCGATAATCGTCGCAACGGGTTTCGAGATATTCGACCCGAGCGTCATAACCGAATACAGCTACGGAAGGCATCCTGATATACTCACGTCGATAGAGTTCGAGAGACTCATAAACTCGAGCGGTCCGGGTGGAGGTCACATAACGAAGCCGAGCGATGGAATGGAGCCCGAGAGCGTACTCTTCGTGCTTTGCGTCGGCTCGAGGGATAGAAGGTACTGCGCCTACTGCTCGAGGATATGCTGCATGCTTACGATTAAAGAGGCTCTACAGACCGTAGAACATGGTATAAAACATGTATCCGTACTCTACATGGACATAAGGGCATATGGAAAGGGATTTGACAGCTTCTACCAAAGAGCAAAAAGCGAGGGCGTCGAATTCATAAGGGGTAAGCCCGGAAGAATAATTCCGGGCAAAGACGGTCTCAGGGTGATTTACGAGGACACTGAAAGGGGCGAGCTAGTGCAGCGCAAGTACGATATGGTCGTGCTGGCTACCGCGGCGCTACCCAGCAGGGACAACAAGAAGCTCGCAGAAATATTGGGCATAGAGCTCGATGAGTATGGGTTCTTTAAGACGATACCCGGCTACCCTGTATCTACCGGAAAGCCTGGAGTATACGTATGTGGTTGTACATCGGGCCCGAAGGACATACCGGATTCCGTTCAAGAGGGTGGAGCTGCTGCAGCCGAGGCCATGACTTTTGTTAAGAAAAGGAGATGGCCCAAGGAGGAAATTCCTGAACAGAAAGAAGTTTCGGTGGAGCCAAGAGTTCTCGTGAACATCTGCCACTGCGGCTCCAATATAGCTGGCGTTGCCGACATAAAAGAGCTCGTAGAATTTGCAAGAAACATACCCGGAGTGGTCTACGCGGATAATACGATGTACTCTTGCGCCGGTTATGGTCTAAAGAAAATAGCACAGCAGATGAAGGAGCATAACGCAAACAGGCTCGTAATAGCTGCCTGCTCCCCCAAGACACACTTGGTTACCTTCCAGAAGTCCGCCATGATGGCTGGCATAAACCCATACATGGTCGAGATGGCTAACATAAGGAACCACTGCACGTGGGTTCACAGAGATTATCCAAAGGAAGCCACCGAGAAGTGCAAGGACATGATACTGATGGCCGTCGAGAAGGCGAAGAGGCTGAAACCTCTCATGCCGGTAACCTATCCGGTGACGAAACGCGTCCTCGTAGTAGGCGGAGGCATAGCTGGTATGTCGGCGGCTACCAACTTGGCCAGGCAGGGAATAGAGACATACCTCATCGAGCGCGAGAATGAGCTCGGTGGCATGCTGAGATTCGTAAGCGAAATAGCACCAGAAGGTGTGGATAGCAAAAAGATTCTGGAGATGAAGAGGACAGAGCTCGAACAGTCGGGCGCTCACATCATGACGGGTGTCGATGTACAGATGGTTACAGGCTTCGTCGGTAACTTCAACGTAGTCTTGAGCAACGGTAAAACGCTCGACGTCGGCGCCATCGTGATGTGCACGGGAGCCGTACCCTATCAGCCGAAGGAATTTGGTTACGGAAGCAACGGCAAAGTAGTCACGTCCTTAGAATTAGAGTCCATGATGAATAACAACTTGGATGCGAATAACATCACGTTCGTATCGTGCATCGGTTCAAGGACACCGGATAAGGGTTGCTCGAGATACTGCTGCCAGTCTATGCTGAAGCAAGCGATAAGGTTAGCGGAGATGGGTAAGAACGTAACGGTAGTCTACAAGGACATAAGGGCATTCAACAAAAACGGCGAGGAGCTTTACGAGAAGGCAAGCAAGCTGGGAGTCCAGTTCTTCCAGTATCCCCAAGACGCTCTGCCCGAATCCGTGATTAGGTTCGATAACGGTCTAGTCGTTGTTAAGGATGAGCTGCAGGGCGGGGAGGTGGCAATCCCAGCGGATTTGCTCGTCCTTAACGTAGGCTTGTCGCCCAACACGACTATAAAAAACATCATCGAGCAACTGAAACTACCAAGAGACATGGAGGGCTTCCTCCTCGAGAGCCATCCGAAGCTAGGACCCGTGGATACGTCCGTCGAGGGCGTTTACATAGCTGGAACAGCCCAGGGTCCAAAGGGTGTTGAAGAGTCTGTGGCACAGGCGCTCGCCGCCGCGTCCAAAGCGTCAGCCTTGGTCTCGGCCGGCAGTATAACCCTAGAACCCTTCACCGCAAGGATAGAGCAAGAAAAATGCATCTACTGCCTCAGATGCGCCGAGGTGTGCCCGTTCCATGCGATAAGGGGTGAGCTGAGAAAGAGCACGGAGCTTGTTCAGGCCATGTGCCATGGCTGCGGAACTTGCGTGGCTGAGTGCATGAGAGATGCGATGAACCAGTACGGCTTCGAGGATGAGCAGATTTTGGCACAGGTAGATGCGGCGACCGAGGTCGAGCCAGAGAAGAAGGCGATAGTGTTCGCATGCAATTGGTGCTCGTATGCCGGAGCTGACCAAGCCGGTATAGAGAAGCTCCAGTATCCTCCGAACGTCAGAATCATCAGGACCATGTGCAGCGGCAGGGTATCGCAGAAGTTCGTCATGAGGGCCTTCGAGAGAGGTATAGCAGCCGTCATCGTAACTGGTTGCTGGCCTCAGGACTGCCACTACAATTACGCAAATCTGAACACCGAGAAGAGGATGGAACGCTGGAAGAAGATGCTCCAGGCAAGAGGGATAGACCCAAACAGGCTCCAGCTTCACTGGAACAGCGCAGCAGAAGGCAAGAGGTTTGCCAACAAGATGAAGGAGGTTGCCGAGTTCATCAAGTCACTTCCAATCGATGAGATACGCTCAACGCCGCAGAAATTGAAGGGGGTGAAGGCCGCGGCATGAGCAAACCGATTCTGGTATCCCAAGATACGTCTACCATGCCAGAATTGGCCAGCATTAGGCAAATGGTAACTCCCTGCTACCAGTGCGGTTTCTGTACGGCAACCTGTCCTTATCCGCTATTAGGACACCGTCTAAACATAAGAAAGTTCGTAAGGGCTCTGCAACTGAGTATGCTCGATGCTCTTGAACAAGCATGGTTGTGCTCAACGTGCAAGCTATGCGAGTCCAAGTGCCCAAGGGGCGTTCCCATAACGGATGCTTTCGTAAAGACAAGAAGGTTGTTGGCCCTTTCGAAGAAGACGCCGGAGAAGCTGGAGCAGGTATTGTGGAACGTTTACGAGAACGGTAACTCATGGGGCGTGAAGTCGACCGAAAAGCTTTCTTGGGCAAAGGGCTTGGAAGTGAAGGATGCATCTAAGGGCGTTAAGTATCTACTCTACGTCGGTTGCGCCGTTCCCTACGACCCTAGACTGTACAAGGTCGCGAGGAGCTTGGTAAATGTTCTTGGCGCCGCGGGCTTGGACTTTGGCGTGCTGGGTAAAGAGGAGAAGTGCTGCGGCGACCCAGTTTATCACGCCGGCGAGCTCGAGTTCTTCGAGGAGATAGTCAACGAGAATGCCGAGAAGTTCAGAAGGACCGGCGCCGAGTTCGTGGTCACGATATCGCCGCATTGCTACAACACCTTCAAGAACCTGTACCCAAGTTATGGAGCTGACCTGAACGTGCTGCACTATACCCAACTGCTGGAACAGTTGCTCGACGGCGGCAAGATACACCCCAGCCGAAAGCTCGACGGAAGGGTTACCTACCATGACCCGTGCTACCTGGCTAGGTACGATAACGTCGTAGAGCCTCCGAGAAAGGTGTTAGAGAGTATACCCGGTATAGAGTTTGTGGAGATGCGGGATTCTGCCCAAGACACGCTCTGCTGCGGCGGTGGCGGTGGTAGGATGTGGCTGGAGTCTGAGGGCGGAAGACCGTCGGACATGAGGGTATCCCAGGCCTCAGAAGTTGAAGCTGGCTTGATGGTGACCTCCTGCCCATACTGCATACAGAACTTCGAGGACAGTGTCAGGAGGCTAAGGCTCGGTAAACCGCTCCAAGTTTTCGACCTAGCCGAGTTGGTGGATAGGGCCTTAGGCTGAGGTCGTGCGTATGGCTGGATACAAGAGTATATGGGTCTTCCTCGAGCAGAACGAAGGGGTTCTTGAAGAGGTCTCTCTGGAGGTTTTGGGAAAAGCCTCGGAGCTCGCATCCAAGGTCGGAGCGGAGGTAACTGGCATACTTTTAGGACATAACGTAAAGAGGCTTGCGGACGAGGCGATAAAGCGTGGTGCCGAATCCATTATTCTCGCAGACTCTCCAGTTCTAGAGAACTACATGACCGAGACCTACACGGAAGTCATAGCTGGGCTTGTCAAAGAGAGGAACCCGGATGCCTTCATATTCGGCGCGACGAACAACGGTGTGGACCTTGCCGGAAGGTTAGCGGTAAGGCTTGGCGCCGGCCTGATAGCACACGTCGTAGAGCTGGAGCTGGAAGAGGAAACCGGTCTGCTGCTGGGCTCCGTACCAGGCTTCGGCGGAAGCATACTGGCGGTCTGCAAGTGCGTCAAGGGAAGGCCGCAGATGGTTACGGTAAGGCCTGGAATATTCAGGGCGTTGCCGCCAGACGAGTCTAGGAAGGGCAGGATAGAAGAGGTTCAGGTCAGGTTGAAGCCCGAGGACATAAAGACAAGAATCGTGGAGAAAAAAGTTGGAAAAGCCATAGACATATCGAAGGCCGAGAAGGTAGTCATCGGCGGTGTAGGAACAGGCGGCGACCTATCGCTCATAAAAAGGCTTGCAGAACTTATCGGCGGTGAGGTTGGTGTCACACGGCCCCTTTCAGATCAGGGGATAGCGCCCAGGGACATAATGGTCGGTGCAACAGGCGTCGGCCTGAGCTCCAAGCTGGCAATAGTCGCTGGCGTAAGCGGAGCAGCTCACTTCCTATCTGGCATAGACAAAGTAGAGAACGTGATAGCGATAAACACAGATCCTGACGCCAACATATTCAACCATGCAGACTACTGCGTCGTAGGCGACCTTTTCAAAATAATGCCCGAGCTGATAAAGAGGATTGAATCGTTGAAGGGTTGATGGCTATGAGGATGGTGGTCTGCGTTAAGGTTACGCCGAAGGCCGAGCAGGTGAGGCTCGACCCTACAACCAAGACTTTAATCCGTGAAGGCGTCGAGAGCGAGATAAACCCGGCCGACAAGAACGCGCTCGAGATGGCCCTGAACCTCAAGGATAAGCACGACGGCGAGGTCATAGTCCTCTCTATGGGGCCTCCGGCTTTCGAGCCCCACCTGAAGCTGGCTGTTGCGATGGGCGCCGACGACGCTATACTGCTCAGCGACAGGGCTTTCGCAGGCGCTGACACTTACCCAACGTCGTTCACGCTGGCTATGGGCATAAAGAAGTTAGGGAACGTCGACATAATCTTCTGCGGCGAGGGTTCATCCGATGCAGGTACGAATCAGGTACCGCCAGGTATAGCAGAGTGGCTCGGCATACCCCAGATAACCTTCGTGAACAAGGTCGAGGTAGTGGACGGAAAGGTAAGGGCGAGGAGGACGATTAGGGGAGGCTACGAGGTCGTCGAGGCTCCGCTTCCTGTCCTGCTCAGCGTGGAGCTCGGCTGCAACACGCCAAGGTTCCCGGACTTTAGGAGGAAGAGGTGGGCCGAGAGGGAGTTCAGGCTTAAGGTCTGGAACAAGAACGAGCTCGGTGTCTCGGAAGAGCAGGTTGGTTTGAAGGCATCTTATACGACAGTCAAGGAGTTGAAGGAGGCGAAGATGAGGGAGAGGAAAGGGGAATTCATAAGGGGCTCTCCGGAGCAGGTTACTGAGAAGCTCTTGGAGATAATCAAGCAGTACCTTTGAAGTAGGCCAGTGGACCCATGGTTCCATGGTACCTTTCATTTTAGGTGACTTCGTGAAAATTTTTTCTGCACATCAGTCACCTAAATTATGTCACGGAAAGCCTTATCTTTGTAGAGGCTTAATGCTTAAACCTGGTGAGGCCCAATACTCACAAAAGATGAGAGAATAAAAGGAGCCTTCTATCCTTTTTGGAGCGAACAAAAAGAATTCTTTTTATTGCTTACGAAGTTACTCGAGCGCCTGCAAAAGAGTCCGTGTAAGCTTGAGGAGTTGGCCAGTTCACTACCCCTGAAAATGTTCAGAATTTCAAAGAATACGTTGACTTGTCGTCTGAAGATGAGCCTATGTTATACGGGCCTTGCCGACGTGGATGAGTACGGCAACCTTAAACTGACAAGCGATGGGGAGCTTTTTCTGAAGACCAAATCTCCACGGCTTCTGCTGAAGAACTTAGAGAATAAAGTCTGGGGGTTCCGTGAGATAAGGGAAACACTCTCCAAAAAACCGATGAAGGCTAAGGAAATCGTGAGGGAGTTGCGCAAACTCGGTTCTGGCTGGAGGAGCACAACCCAGCCGAATATCAGGCTCCGCTTTCTAACGCTTCTCGGTGCCGTGGAGGTGTTTAGAAAAAAGTATCGTTGGGTTAACATACTTCCGACACACGGCGAACTAAAGCGCATGCTAGCAGAACTCGGAAGCCTACTCGGCTATGCGACATCCGAGGAGTATAAGGTTGGCCCTATCAGGATAGACGTCGTATGGCAGAGGGATGCAAGGCCTGAATCTGCCGTCGTTTACGCCTTCGAGGTGCATACGGAGGGTCAGGTGAAGTCTGCAGTGTACAACCTCCAAGAATGTATAAGAAGGTGGTCTCCGAGAAAATGCTACGTTGTGACTAACGAGCGACAGCTTGCAGAGGTAAAGGGTGCTATCGAGCCGTTGCCCACGTTAGAGAGGAGCAAGCTAGATGTGCTGACGGACGGCTATATAGAAAGGATGCTTTTAGCGCTCAAGGACGTCCAAAACATGTTAAGGGAAAAAGACATCTTGTTGAACACACTCCTCCAGTAGTAACAACGGCCTTCAGAGGAGTTCTTGAGGAATGCCGGGTTGCTTGTTCGACGAGGACATAATCTTCGGCGAGGAGGACAAGGAGAAGGTCAGGAAGCCTCTGGGCAAGCTTTTCGAGGGTAAGCCGCCTGAAACGACGGAGAGACTCGTTGAACACATCAAGGAAAAAGGGCCAGCGATGCTGATAGTCGTCGGCGACTTTTCCGCGATGGAGCTTAGCAGGATGGGAATCCGTGCGGACGTCTACGTGATCGACGGAAAGGTCGAGAGAAAGGTCTCCGAGAGGTTCGTTAGGGATAACGTTCTGCAGATTAATACGGAGAACCCCGCAGGTACGATATCTAAGAAGGCGGTGAACGCGCTGAAGGGAGCAATCTCTTCCGGGAAGGGTGCCGTGGTTTATGTAGACGGTGAAGAGGATTTGCTGACGCTTCCTGCTGTTCTGCTGGCTCCGCTGGGTTCTACGGTCGTCTACGGTCAGCCAAGTGTCGGTGCCGTCTCCGTCGATGTCACGGAAGAGAAGAAGCAGGAAGTATGTGCGATTTTAAGGAGCATCAAAGCGAAGAGCAAACGTTAGAGTATGGTCGCAGTTACTACGAAGGAATGGGTTAAACCTTCTCGGCCTCACTTTTTGCTCTTAAACTCCGTATAGTGGCAATTTCCGCACGTGTATCTGTCAGCGTGCTCGGCCAGTATGTAGCCCCTTCCACACCTTGGGCAGAATAAGGTTTTTTTCGTCAGCTTGTCGTCCTCGAGCTTGTACTTCGTCCAAAGCTTAGCCTGCCTTCCCAGAAACCTCCACCCCCTGCCTCCTTAGAACGTACTTCCTTTCGTACTTCTTCATATCCTCTGGCGTATCGTAAATGTGACAGTGTATAGAGAGCTTGCGCTGTCCAAAAAGGTTCTCCGTCTTGACAACGGCTATCCTATCCTCCGGCGCCTTCAGGTACTCCGATATGAGCTTCAGTAGTTCAGCCCTCTTGGGCGTTGCGCCGTCGTACTCTAATATCATCTGGACGTCCTTTCGATGGAACATCTTATTGCAAGCCTCCGAAACGATAGATAGCTTAGCCACTTCCATCACCCGGTTGCAGGTATCAAGACTGCGTTTATTTGAGCAATCGCATCGCTTATCATGTTTCCTCTCACCGTCACCCTCTTCCTAAGACCCTCCTTCCTCCTTCTGTTCCTCTTCTTCTTTCTCTTAGAGGATGGTTTTTCTTTTGGATGGAAACCGACACCTCCAGAAAAGAGGATGCTTGCCTTCCTAGGGCCGCTCACATCCAGCCTCATGGGAAAACCGTCCACGTCCGTGCCGCCCGTTATCCTAACCTTAAAGCCAGATTTTCCCAGTATCGAGCCGTCCAACTCATCTCCTATCCTCTTCCCTATGAATAGCGAGAACTGCTGGGGTGTCAGCTGGATCGTCTGTGCCTTACCCGTGGATGGGTCGGACAGGACGAGCCTAGGGCCGACCTTCTTCTCGGACAACGGAGCACCTCCAGTTTATCCTCGTCAACTAATAGGTTCCTAATAAGTCTCAATCATCTGGCCCATAGAGGGTTATTCTTCCTGATTATTTGGGCTATCTCCTCGAGCACCGCCCTCTCGTCTTCCGTCAGTCTGTTGGCGAACGACTTAAAGAGCAGTCGTGCCTCGTTCTCAGGTATTACCGTATAGAGCACTTCGCCCTCCCTCACGTGCCTGCCAACCGTCGGCTCCCTCATGGATATCGCAACACTCATGCCTACCATAGCCTCTGGTATGCTCTGACCCTTATCCTGTATCTGCGATATCGAGCCGATGTGTTTACCCTCGGAGTTCATCAACGAGCACTTCGGCCTAATCTTTCCGCCCAAGACTTCCACACCCACTATGGCCGGGTTACTCCTTCTAAAGACGTATCCCGGAAGTATCCTTATCTTACCAGGCCTTGTGAGGGATTCAAACTGGGTAGTTTCCCTCCTTTCCTTCTCCTCCCTCACCCAACTTATGTAATCCTCCACGAGCCTGAACAGCACGTTTGACTTGAAGACCCTGATGCCCTTGCTGTTGGCCTCCCGCTCGAGGACCGGGTCGACCTTGACGTTGAACGCCAAGATGACACCGCTCAACTCGTCCTTTATTCTAACAACCTCTGCCTCTACTATATCCCTCTTCGAAATTTCACCTATGTCGGCGACCCTTATCTGGACTCCCCTTTCATGGAGAAAGTTGACGGCTGCCTCGAGCGAGCCTAGCGTGTCCGCCTTGAGCACGACGCCTACTCTGTCTGTGAAGAGTCTGAACTCGCCAACCTCTTTCGTAATCCTTTCTAGGGTCTCACCCTCGCTCTGACCGACTACGTATATGGGCGAGCCTGGGTATGCCCTATCCAGCCCCTCAGCCACGACCTTCAAACCCGCTGCCGCCACGACGAGCTCGACTGGTTTGAACCTGTCCCTTGGGTCTCGCATTTCGTCTAGGGGCTTCGGCATCAGTATGGCCTTAACTTTAGTCGTGAACGCGCCGTCAGGACCGAGTAAAGCTATCCTGTCGCCAACCTTCAGCTTACCGTCGTATATTATCGCGTTAACTGTCGTGCCGAGCCCCTCCTCCTCCGTTATCTCGAGCACCACACCCTCAGCAGGCACATCTTCGCGGACCGTGAGTTGCTCTTTCATGAAGACTTGAGCAAGACCTAAGAGTACGAGGAGCAGGTCAGGTATGCCCTCGCCGCTCTTGGCGCTCACAGGGACTATGGCAAGCGTTGTCGCGAACGACGTGATCTTGGTGTATACGTCAGCCCTGAAGCCTAGGCCCGCAAGCTCGCCTACCATCATGTAGAGCCTCTGTTCGAGGTCGTCCTTCACAGCTTGGCTCTGCCTCTGGAATGCCTTGGGGAAAGGCTCATACTCGACAGACTTCCAGCCCGGTATTAGATCTATCTTATTCGCGGCGACCACGAACGGTGTCTTCCTCGTCCTAAGTAGCTCTAAGCTCTCGAGCGTCTGCTCTTGTATTCCCTTCGTTACATCCACGACGAGTATCGCCAGGTCTGCTATCGAGCCTCCCCTCTTCCTCAGGTTGGCGAAGGCCGCATGACCCGGCGTATCGACAAAGAGCAAACCCGGAACCTTCAGCTGCACCTTGACCTCGCCAAGCAGCGCCCTACACGTCGAGACGATTGCGTCGAGCGGGAAGAGGCTCGCGCCTATATGCTGCGTTATTCCGCCTGCCTCCCTCGCTGCGACCAACGTACCCCTCATCTTATCGAGCAGGCTCGTTTTGCCGTGGTCGACGTGCCCCAGCACAACAACGATTGGCTGCCTCAGATGCATGCGGAACCCCCTCCATTAACCTGCCCGCTGTCTAATGGGTCTTTTGCTCCACAAGGATGATAAGCACCCTCGAGAGCTTTCACTTTGGGAAGCGTTGAAGGAAGGCACCAAAGTAGTCTTGGGCATAGAGTCCACGGCCCACACGTTCGGTGTAGGGGTTGCGTCCTCGGACGGCCGTATACTGGCCAACGAGAACAGGGTCTACAAACCTCCTAAGGGAGGTATACATCCGAGGGAGGCGGCACAGCACCACGCACGCGTAGCCCCGGAGACCCTTAGGGCCGGTATATCTAGAGCTGGTATATCCCTCAGCGAGTTGGACGGTATAGCCTTCTCTGTCGGACCGGGCTTGGGCCCTTGCCTAAGGACTGGCGCAACCATAGCTAGGACGCTTGCCCTCAGCTTGAACAAACCCCTCATAGCCGTGAACCACAGCGTTGCCCACATAGAGATCGGAAGGCTACTTGCAGGGTGTAGGGACCCTATGGTCCTTTACGTGGCCGGCGGAAACACGCTGGTAGTCACCTTCAGCGCAGGAAGGTACAGGGTATTCGGCGAGACACTAGACATAGCAGCTGGTAACTGCCTCGATGCTTTCGGTATAAAGGCAGGTATAGGACCTATGCCGATGCCCGAGCTCATGGCGGAGAAGGCAAAGTCGTTCGTCCAACTTCCCTACACCGTCAAGGGCATGGACGTGTCCTTCTCGGGCCTGCTGACCGCTGCCTTCTTAAAGCTTAAGCAAGGAGTTGCGCTGGAGGACGTCTGTCTCGGCCTGACGGAGACTGTCTACAGTATGTTAACCGAGGTGACCGAAAGGGCTGTAGCGTACACGGCCAAGAAGGAGATACTCGTGGTCGGCGGCCTTGCTAGGAGCAAGAGGTTGAGGGAAATGCTTGACACTATGGCGAGGGAGCGCGGAGCCGAGGTCTACACGATACCTGACGAGTATGCTGGCGACAACGGTGCTATGATAGCCTGGAACGGTGTTCTCCAGCTCTTATCTGGTATGGTGGTCGACGTCGAGGATAGCAGGGTGAAGCCGAGGATGAGGATAGATGAGGTGGATGTTAAATGGTTTGGGTGAGGATGGTATGCTGAGCTTGGGAGAACCTACGGAAATGATAAGGCTGGGTGCTGAGGCAGCCATCTATACGCTAAACTGGAACGGTATGGAGCTTGTGGCGAAGAAGAGGATACCCAAACCCTACAGACATCCCTTACTGGACAAGGAGATAAGGATGCAGAGGACTGCCTCCGAGGCAAGGATAATCTCTGAAGCCAAGAAGCATGGTGTGGCATGCCCAGCGATAATCCTCGTGGATTTGGACGATGCGACGATATACATGCAGAGGATACGGGGCACGGAGGCAAGGAACGTCATAGGAAACCTAAACCGAGAAACTCTCTCCATGCTCGCAAAACGCGTTGGCGCCCTTACGGGCATGCTGCATGGCGGCGGCATAGCTCACGGCGACCTAACGCTCTCCAACGTGATAGTCGATGAGCGAATGAACCCTTACCTCGTCGACTTCGGCCTGGCTACTTTTACTAAGGACATCGAGGAGTTCGCCGTCGACGTCCACCTACTCGACAGGTCTCTCCAGAGCACTCACTATAGCCTAAGGGAAGAGTTCATGCGGTCTTTCATGGAAGGTTATGGGACAATCTTAGGCGGTATACTGCACAAAATCTTGGAGAAGGTTAAGGAGATAGAATCGAGGGGAAGGTACGTGGAGAGGAGGAGGCGTTGGGGCTAACTTTCGTGACGACGAACATGGGAAAGGCGAACGAGGTCAGAAGCCTGCTAAGGGCTCTCGGCATAGAGATAGACGTGCGCGCCGTCAAGCTCACAGAAATACAGTCTGACTCTCTAGAGGAGATATCGATGAGGAGCTGCGAGGAGGCCTACGGGGTTTTGGGGGAGCCGGTGTTCGTCGAGGATGCTGGCCTTTTCATCGAGCGCCTGAACGGCTTCCCTGGACCTTACTCATCGTACGTCTACAGGACTATAGGCAATGCTGGTATACTGAAGCTGATGGCTGGTGAAGAGAATAGGGTGGCATACTTTAAGTCTTGCATAGCGTACAAGCTATCCGGAAAGCCCGTCAAGATGTTCAGCGGTGTGTGCGTCGGAAGAATTTCTCATGAGCCCAGGGGGTCGGGTGGTTTTGGCTTTGACCCGATATTCATGCCCGAGGAGGGTGACGGAAGGACTTTTGCCGAGATGGAAATTGAGGAGAAGAACGCGATATCGCACAGGGGAAAAGCAGTCAGGGCGTTTGCCGAATGGCTAAAGCTTACGCGCTAGGCTCTCGATTATCGAGACCGTAGAGTTCACAGGGTCTAGCTCTTCCATCATCTTCTTGAAGGAGATAGCGTTCTTTAGATACGAATCGTTATCGAGAATCTCGTGTAGTGCACGCCCGAGCGTGTCCTCGCTCAACCCATCCTCGTTGAGCGCTATGCCGATGCCGTGTTTCGCAATCGAATTAGCGTTTGACTTCTGCTCGCCATGAGCCCTTATGGGTATCAAGACCATGGGCTTGCCGAACATCAGGGCTCTCACGATGCTTCCATGCCCTGACCTTGATACGATAACATCGGATGCCGCATAGAGCTCGTTAGGGTCTTCGACCCAGTCCATAAGCAACAAATTGTCCTCCCTTTTCACGCTGGACGCTCCCGGCTCAGCGAGGGTCATTACAAAAAAGTATTCATCTAGGCTTCTCGAAATTTTAGCCAACCTCTCGGCGAGCACAACTTTCTCCAGCGTAGGCCCGCTAATATGCGCCAAGACTAACGGCTTATCCGATGGTATTCCGTACTTGCTGCAGACCTCATCTTTTGTAGGCGGTCTTTGCCTCGGTGCCTCGAACAACGGGCCGACGAACGTGCTCTTCGACTTTACGACCTCACTCAACGCAAGATTCATCCTAGATATCGTGTAAGGTGGTGGGAAATCTGAAATCACTATTTTATCTGCCATCTCCCAAAACTTAGTAACGATTTGTGCGCCGTTCTCGACGAGCTCTACCAACGTCTTATACTTATGATACTCTACCAGCACGTTAAACTGGTTGAGTATCAACGCTACGGGATAACCGAGAGACTTTGCCGCCGCTATCGTCGAGACCCTCGTGTCGGAGACAACGACGGATGGGTCAAAGCAAGAGATGTTGGAAATCTCCCCTGCTATTTGGAGAGAAACTTTGAGCGGAAGGTAAAGGTTTTCGAGTATCGTCAACTTTATGCTGACTTTGCCATCGGGAAGGACGCCGTAAGATACTGGGTTAATCCTGTTGACAGGGATGCCAAGGGCCTCGAGGTACTTCGTCCCCTCGCCGTAACTGGATACTGCAACGTCCCAACCCCTCTCCATCAGCGCTCTCAGGACGAGCGAGCTCCTAGCGGCATGACCCATACCGATTCCGCAGACGCCGAAGTATGCCCTCAAACCTCACAACCCTTCAGCTCTTTCCTGACCACGTTTCCCCCTGGGCTCTCCTCGGCGAATATCTCTGCCGTGAACCTGTAAATATCAAACTTCCCCGTCAGCCAATAGGTAGCGGGCAAGCCTGCCTTTAAGCAAAGATGACAAAGGAATTCCTCGGCATCCCATCCGTATTCTACGGGTACTTGGGGAAGGAGTAGCCCAGAGCCCCTGTTGGTCTTTACCATCAAACCATCCCTGCCCACGACGATCTTGGACGGTAGCTCCCTCGGGTTTGTGAATTCTATCCTTTCTGGGACACTCAAAACGCTTACCTCTATAACGACCCTATCCATTTCCTTAAGCTTCAAAGACGGAAATCGTGGGTCCTCGGTCGCTGCGGCAATCGCGGCTTTCACCGTCGCTTCCGGGAGGCTCATTACAGGCAAGGGGAGGCCTATGCAGCCCCTAAGCTCGCCCTCGGGATACACGTAAAGTGAAACGAAGACCCCCATCTCCTTAGTGGGAATGCCGCCCCCCTCGGTCGGCACGTATACGCTACCTGACCTCAAATATTCTTGGATTGCGGTCCTTGCGAGTCTTACGAGCCTTATGCCCTCGTCTAAGCTTAGCACGCTCATCGAGCAGGAAGTTGAAGAGCTTACTATTATCTGTTTTAATATGCTATGGTTGACCGCCCTTGCGCTCTAGGAGTATCCTTTTTGCCTCCGAGAGCTTTCTGCTTATATCGGCCCAGTGACTCCCTATCCAGTACTCCTTACCGCATTCCTCGCAGAACCAGCGGGAGTCGCTGCTCCTTAGGGACGTGTTGCAGAGGGGACAACGCGTCTTTCTCCCATCAAACTCTAAGCTTATACCGAACGTCTCAGCAATCGTCGCAAGAGCCTCCGGTATCTCGAGGCTTGTCAAGTCGAGCACGGGTATGCCGTTTCTTTCAGCAAACCTCACGACTTCTCTATCCTTCGTTAAAATTATTCTGCAGTCTTTCTTTGCGACCTCAACCATCTTCCTGTCTTCGCCTTTCCAATACTCTGTGTCATAACCTAGAATCCTAAGCCAAGTTACGAGACTTCCTAACATAGAATCGAGCAAGAATTTTTTCTCCCGAATCAACTTCCTACCTCTTCTCTGCCTCCTTTCTCCAGCTCCATCCTACAATCTTCGCATAAGTATTGGTCGTCAACTCTCAGCAGCATATCCGACCATTCGCCGCAAGCATCGCAAAACCCTTCCATGTACCCCTCGCCGCTAGCTTTTACGTTACCCATCCTCATCTTTTCTCTAACTATGTCCAGTATCTCTGGCGTTACCTGTAAGATGTCAGTCGTGCTGATTATGCCAACAAGCTTGTTCCTATGAACGACCACAAGATGGTCAATCTTCAGCTTATTCATATTCCTTAAAGCGTTGTCTATTAAGTCGTCCGGGTTTGCAACATGTATGGGACTACTCATTATGTCCCTAGCCTTCACCTCGCTAGGTTTCAGGTTCTTCGCAACGACTTTATACACCAAATCCCTCTTCGTTATCATACCGACCGGAAATCCTTTTTCAGTCACGACTATACTACCTATGTTATAGCGTATCATCTTGTTCGCAACTTCCTCAGCAGATTCCTCAACATCAGCATCAATCACGGGACTACTCATTATGTCCTTAACCCTTAGCTCTTCTGCAAGCGACGCTGGCTTAACCATCCGGTCTCGCCATGTTGGTGTTGAACGTTAATATTAAATTTGTTGTCTTAATAAGGTGCCCCTGCCGTAAGGGACCAGCTGGGCTATCGATGCGGCTAAGGAGCGCCTTTCCTCGCCGCTCGGTTCGTATCCCGCCTGACGACACAGCAAATCGACTATCTTTAGGGATAGGCTTCTCGCATCCTCATCACCTGGTACCGCCTCCACGAGAGCTTTAGACTTAGCGGCTACCGAAAATGATGGGCCGTGGAGCACCTCATATGCTCCGTCAACTTTACGAAGACCGAACGCCATGGCCAGCCTCGTCTTAACGTAATTTTTCTTACCCATGACCATGAAGGAGCCCTTCGGAAGGAACTCTCCTGATGGTGCCGAGAAAGACACCTGCTCGGGTTTAACATAGTAGACGTTGATGGACGATAGCCCTTCACGCCATGCCCTGCTGTAGGATGCAGCAAACTGGGCCGCCTCTTCTATAGACCGCTTACTGGCTCTGGAACCTTCCTTCAGGATAACGACTGGAGCACCAGTTATCTCGGCATGGAAAACAAGGTCGTCGGACCCTAGATGCTTTTTGAGTAAAGCGATGTTAGAAGATGCATCCTTTCCAGCAACGGCCAGAAACCCCTCGGACGTCTCAAACCATCTGAATTTCTCAAACCACTTCTTCCGCTCACGTACTTCATGCCTGACCCGCTCGAGACCCGATAGCCTTCTCGATTCAAACTCACTCGTTATCCTAGAAATCTCAGATTCTAATTCGTTTATCTCCTTAGCTATTTTTTCCTTTGCCATCCTTAGCCTTTTCATCTCGTCGAACATGCCCTCGACCTGTCTGGAGACGGGTTCGCTCAACGAGAGTTCAAATTCAATCCCGCCGAGGGAGACGTTGGCCGCATTCCTTGCTCTATCCAAGCTGATGAGTTTTAGGTCATCCACGGACTCAGGACGCCCTTTTCTGATGGACAGCCTGAAGCTTTCTACCTCGTGCATCATCGGAAAAAGCTTTTCCACAATACCTTTGATACGTTCGATCTTTGCCTCCAACTCCTTAATGGCACCCTTCTTGGCCTCTATGTTTTCTTGGATTTCCCTTAACCTTTGTCTAAAATCTACCATAACCCTGTCTTCATATTCCCTTGCTAAGGATGCCTCGTACTCTGCCGCAACCGCCTCGTTGAAAGAATCTACAGGTTCGAAGGAGTAGCCGTTCCGCTCTAGGCTCTTCAAAATAAAAGGAACGGCTCTGACTTCTGAGTCACGCCTTGCTACATATGCCTTCGGCTCCTTGAATGCGAGGATTACCTGCTCTATGGCCTCCGCAACTCTCTTTCTGCCGCTTTCGTCAAGAGTATCGAGTGGCATCTGCTTGTTAACATCTGCCAATGCAACAACCTCTTCTGCATACTTGCTACCCAGACCCAACTCAGAAGCCAACCAAGCCACGATTTTCTTTTTAGAGCTAGCTTCCATCATAATTTTTTCCACGTCAGCGCATGCCGTCAGCGTGAACCTAGGCGGAGGCGGCATGTAGCGCTTTCCTACGGTTATGTCCCTGTCTTTCGTCTTGGCATGGAATAGCGCAACGAGGATTTTGCCGGACTCGTCCGTAAGTACTACGTTTCCCCTAGGCATAAGTTCTATCGTTAGCTTTAAAGTAACGTCCCGCTCGAAGCTTAGAACGGCAATCCTTTCGCAACCCATCTGCTCTAAATTCCTGAGCCGGCTTCCGTTAAGAAACCTCCTGAGTTTCATAGCGAAGTCTGTCGGTGTCCTCGGTTTTGGGTATGCATGGGGGGTAAAGTATATGCACTTGCTGACCGAAGCCCTAAGCTCGTAATCACACCCCTCGCCCCTAAGCCTAAGTATGATGCTACCGTCCTCAAGCTGGTACACGTTATCGACCATGCACCCTGGTAGGGTTTGCGACATTTCTCTTAGTAGGACGGAAAGTTCAAGAGCCGATACTTCCATAAAACCCACCGAGGCTTGAGGCGATGACCCCGGAAGATAGGCTGTACTGGTCTAAAGTGTTCTTAGGGGTTTTTATAGGCTTCCTTTCGGCTTTCTTAAGGTTGCACGAGCCTACGTCCATAGTCGCCATAATCGTAGCCGTATCCGTCTACGTGGTGTACAGCATAGTGTCGCCCTTTATATTCAGAATGCCGACAGGTAGTGTGAAAACCAAGAAGCTGTACATAACGGGGTTGGCATCGTACTTCCTCGTTTGGCTATTGAGTTGGATGCTCTTTCACAACCTTCTGGGATGATTCTTTTTGCGATAACTTATGGGGGAGCGGTAGTTCGGAAAGCATTTTGAGGAAGTCTGACCACGCTCTGTAAAAACCTGGGTTTATCGTGAACGGTGAGTTAGCCCTTCTCTCAAATTCCTCCACCAGCTTCTTCCTCTGTTTCTTCATATCTTGGTTCATCCAAACCTTATACACAAAAGATTCGAGATCGTCATTCATATATGCGTAATATATTCCGTAAAGCGCGTCATAGTACCCTGGATCATTATCCTCACTCAAACTTTTCTTAAGCTTTTCCAACATTTTCTCGGCCTCTGAGATTTTACCGCTGAATAGGGTGACGAAGAATTTCTTTACCATCTTGTTGGGATGCGACATTTACCTCACCTAGACTTGAGCTCATCCTCCTCTACATCCTCTAAGCCGTTCTCCGTTATCTTAAACACGGCCTCACCCTCAGGAAGGTAGGGGCTCGATACAAGCCTCGCTATCCTTATGTTTCTACCGACGGATTTGCGAAGGAATATTCTGGTGTGGCTCGTGTGGCCGACTACGTGTCCTCCCACTGGCGAAACTGCAGCTGGTGAGAAGAACTCATCCGGCCTTGCCATGACTTGGTTAGTTACCACGGCGGCCGCGTTGAAGGCCCTCGCAAGCCTTATCAGCTTGTGAAGGTGCTTGTTCAGCTTTTGTTGCCTCTCGGCCAATGTCTGCCTGCCGATGTACTCGCTTCTGAAATGGGACGTCAGGGAGTCGATGATTATCAGCCTAATGTTATTCTCCTTTATCACCTTATCGGATTTCTCGAGGAGGAGCATCTGGTGGTCGCTCGTGTAAGCCTCGGCGTAGATTATCCTCTTCGAGACCTCGTCGAAGTCGAGTCCAAAGCGCCTCGCGATACTCTCAATCCTTTCGGTCCTGAACGTGTTATGAAGAAAGATTCCACCATAACCTGCTATGAAGTTCTCTACGGGCTTTCCCCCTGGTCTTACTTCAAAATCATACGTCGGCTCCTCCCCCAACTCCTCCACGCTTACTACCTCGTCAAACCATACATCGCCGGCGATAAGAGCCTTGAACCTGTCGAACATCGGCTCATCCTTCAAGCCTAAGGCTTCGAGCGCCGACATCAATTTGGTAGCCTTATCCCTGCTTACACGCTTAACGAAGCCTGATTCCATTTGCCATATAGAACCCTCCGTTGCAAAGCCTGCCGCCTCAGCTAATTCTTTCATAGAGATACCATGCTTCATCCTTAGCCTTCTCAGCAACCTGCCAAGGGGCGCAGCCGGTACATGGAGGAGCTTGGGCCCCCTTCTCGGTTCAGATGCCCAATGAATATTTCGCGAAACATGTTCCCCGTCTAACTTTTGCCTTATAATCAGAGAATTCCTTGAAGGGATGCCAAGGCCTTGGGTTAGATACAGAATGAAGTTGGCCAAGTCCACGGATGCTGTATCTGCACTGGTTTGGCCTGTAATCTTATTTTTGCTCCCGTCCCCTACCAAGTAGCCTTCTAACCAAGCCAGCCTTATACTCTCCGGACCGCATATTATGAAAGCGGGTGCACTCTTGCTCTTTGCACAATCGCCCACTCCAAGAACCCTCAGCAGGGTTATTAGTGGTTTTGAGGTTATTATAAGGTCAGGTGTATCGACTCTCTCTCTAACATTAAAGTTGAATCTTGAAGCGAACCTTTTAACAAAATTCCTAATGGTCTCGTTCTTCGAAGTTATTATCACTTGGTTGTTGATATGAGTCTTAGAGCCTTCTGCAGCATATAGACCCAAGAAAAAGGCAAAGTCTTCATCGACCACAAGCTTGACGGGGATGGCGTTCTTGCTTACTCGCCCGCCGATTCTAAGCGTGCTAATCAGGTCCAGAGGTACCTTATCCTTTATTATGAGGAAAACTCGAAGCGGAAGGCTTGCCCTTTGCTTCCAGTTGTCGACCCTAGCAGGGTTTATGTTCAAAGACTTGGCGATTTGCCTAAGCTCGCTGCTGATGCTTCTAAGGAAAGTGTTGAACCTTCCATCGCCGCGCACAAAGAAACCATTAGGTTGTACGGCTGAGAACATCTCCGAGAGGTCAAGCTCCAATTTTTCGCTGATAGCTGGGAACCTTGATGGAATAGCTATAAAGGTACCTGGTGACAGCTGGTATGTCGGTATTGCCTCTAACAGTCCCTCTTCGCTTAGGGTAAAAAAGTTGTGATAGCTTGTAGTTCTAACTTCCCTTCCGCTAGCAAGCTTAACCCGGAAAATCTTCTTAGATGGATGTCGCATTACGGCTGTGACCTCGAACGGCTTCACCTTATAGTCCTCGGGATCAAACGCTAGTACTTTGATAGGTTTTGAGGGAGTAGCAACATAGCTTCCGTTCTCTACTTTAACGTACGAATTTGACAGAGTTGATTCTACGATTTCGCCAATTTTCCTGAAAACTGCCATGTCATTCTCAACAACCAGAACGGTCTCATCATAGGGTAAACTGTTCTCCGTGTCTATGTAAAGTGCCGCACCATTCAAACCACCCATTTCAGGAGGTAGTTGGACGCACACGGCCAGCTGGTGACATAGCTGTGACTTCCCGCTACCGAATTCACCGTAAAACTCGGTTATGCTCTGCGTCTCAACTCCACCGCCTATCAACGAATCCAGCTGCTTGATTCCCGTCGTTATCCTGCCGACGTTCACCCTGAGTGATGCGAGGTCCTTTGCCGTCACCCACGATATCTCTATCGCTTGTCTAGCGGCGGTTATGATCTCTGCCGCCTTCTTCTCTCCAATACCAGCAGCAGCCAGCTCGGCAACAGTTGCTGTCGCTAATGCCTCGATCGTGCTGTACCCTATCTCCCTAAGCTTCTCTGCTGTAACCTGACCGACCGACGGTAAATCTTCTATATCGACGAACGCCCTCTTCTCTTTTGCCTTTTCCTTCTGGGTCATGCTATATCAAAACGCCCCAACGGTGTATTTAAGCGCTAGCGAAGATATGTCCTCTTTCGAGTAACTCTAAGTAAAGGGTCTCGGCAAAGTTTAAGCACGAGCATAGCATGCAGGTCTACATGGCATCTAAGGCCATCGTCTTAGTATGCGACGGCATGTCCGATAGAAGGTGTTCGGCGCTGGGATGGCTAACACCGCTCCAAGCGGCGAAGCCAAAATCCTTCGACTGGATTGCGTCAAGAAGCGAGTGCGGTCTGATGGACCCAATCTCACCGGGAGTGCCGCCTGGAAGCGACACGGCCCACCTAGCCATACTCGGCTACGACCCTTACAAGCATTACACGGGTAGGGGTGCCTTTGAGGCTCTAGGAGCCGGTATCGAACTCGAACCTAATGACGTGGCGTTCAGGTGCAACCTCGCTACCATAAGCGAGGACGGCACGGTGGTCGACAGGAGGGCCGGAAGAATATCCAACGAGGATGCTGAGACTCTGTCCGAAAGCCTAAACGGTATAAGGCTCGTCAGGAACTCGGACGTCAGCGTTCTGTTTAAGCATACGGTAGAGCATAGGGGTGTGTTAGTTCTCAGGTGCGAGGGTTTATCGAGGTTCGTTTCTGACGTTGACCCTCACAAGATAGGTGTGAGGTTCCTACATTCTAGACCACTGGTGGACTCTCCTGCGGCAAAGAAGACAGCGGATACTTTAAACGAGTTCGTCGAGGTATCAAGGAAGGTCCTTCTACAGCACGGCGTCAACAAACGCAGAGCAAAGAACGGTCAGCCCTTAGCCAACGTGGTGCTACCGAGGGGTGCCGGAACGCTACCCATGATAGAGAAGCTTCCGGCCAAGTTCGGCGTTAGGGCCGCAGTCATAGCGGGCGGTGCGGTCTACAAGGGTGTATGCAAGGCGGCGGGCTTTGACGTTCTCGAGGTGAAGGGTGCGACCGGCACCGTCGATACGGATTTGGATGCTAAGATGAGGGCAGCAATAAACGCCGTTAAAGCTTACGACCTCGTGTTCGTGCACGTTAAGTCAACCGACGTCGTCAGCCATGACAAGAATCCGGTAAAGAAGGTCGAGGTAATATCCAGAATAAACAAGGCATTCTCCACGGTCGTATCCGAGGTCGACTTAGCGGAGACATGCATGGCCATAACGAGCGACCATACGACGCCATCGGAAGTCGGAGAGCATACGGGCGACCCCGTTCCATTGGCTCTGTATGCACCGGGCGCAAGGTACGGTAATGTCGAAAGGTTTGACGAAATCTCCTGCGCATCGGGTACGCTCGGTAGAATAAGGGGCATAGACTTTATGCCGACCATCATGAACTACCTCGGCAGGGTTCCCATGTACGGCGAGTAGACTGGCCATGTCGGTTCCAGTAAGACTCCCCGTAAGGGTTTGGGTCGAGGGCGTGGGCGAGTATGAGGCTGAGCTGATAAAATTTTTGGCACCAGCAACCGTGACCGAGCTCGCAAGACTCCTACCAATAGAAGGTATGGCTGGACTTTGGGACTACGCGGTCTACATAGAGACCCGCGTAGCTAGGGGTGCTGAGAAGCCAGTGGAAAACGTGGAGCATGGCGATATGATTTTCTGGCCTCCGGCCGGTGCTCTAGGTTTCGTCTTTAAGAAAGCTAAGCCCTATGCCCAGACAGTAAAGGTCGGAAAGCTATATGGCGACTTAACCGCGCTTGCGAAGACGAGGGCTGGTGCCAAGGTAAGGGTTATCAAGAAGTAGTAGATTATTTACTTCTTCTTTTTAGCCTTAGGCTTTGCCTCAGCTGGTACGGATGGCTTTGCTGCCTCCGAAGTTTTGCTAGGTTCCGCGGCTGCCTGCGTCGGCGCAAATATTCTTAACCTGCTATCGCCGACTATCGGCATAACCAGGCCTTTCGAAGCTAAGCTGTTCAGCAAGCCCTTCGCAACTGACAGCCTGATTCCGTACTTCTCGGACAGCAGGTAGGGCGTTGCATACTTCATGCTCCTGATGTAGTTGACGACATCCCTCTCGTCCGGTAGGGCTATGCTGGCCGCATACTTCTCTTGTACTGACTCCTTCTTCTCGGTCTTTTGTGGTTGTTGCTTTGTCTGTCTCTTCTCGGCTTGGGACATCGTGGGCTTCTTGGGTCCTCCCAAGGCGACTTACCCTTTTGATGAAGGGCTTAGAGGTGCTATTAAGTATTGTTCTCGCGCGCACCTCCTATTACAGCTTGAAAGGGCGGAGCTTAAGACTGTAATATGCCAGATGCCTCGCGACCACATAGACCCTTAAAGCCCCTATGCCCTTATCCTAAGCACCCTCATGGCGTTCTCGGTCGTGACCTCCTCTACCTTCTCCAACGGTATGCATTTTATCCTGCTCACCGCCTCGGCAGATATCCTTACGTTAGATGGAAGGTTCACCTCGCCGGGAACAGGAGACAAGGCTGGAGAGTCTGACTCGAGCAAGATATTATCCAAGGGTATCTTCTTCACGAGCTTCTGTTTCTGGACGCTTCTAACGACAGATGGTGGTATGCTGAAGAAATAACCCCTTTCGATTCCTATTAGAGAATGGGATGCGGAACCGTCGAATGCGTGCATTATCGCATCCTTTGCACCACACTCTACTAGCATCTCCAGCGCATGCTTTCCAGCGCTTCTCGAATGGACTATCAGCGGAAGGTCTAAGCTCAGGGATAAATCTATGAATTCTTTGAAGACTTTTCTTTGCAACTCTTTGTTTGACCTGACGCTTATATGGAAGTCAAGGCCTACTTCGCCTATAGCAACGATTCTCTTCGCGTTCTTCTCTATTAGATTTAGCACGCTTTCGTACCCCTCAAGCTCGTATGGCATTATTCCAAAGGATGGAAATATCATCCTATAGTCGGATATCTCCAAGGCTTTCAAGCAATCCTCGTACCCAAGCCCAGAAGTTACGATTACGGCTACTCCTGACTCCTTTGCATTCTTTATAACGTCTGCCAACGTTGCCCTCATGGCTCCGTCGGTCAGGTGGCAGTGCACGTCTACGAGCATCATTCTTAACCTTTGGTTTACGTTTAAATACGCATCATCCTCTTAAAAATTTTGGGCCCGTGGCCTAGAATGGATGGGGCGGCGGCCTCCTAAGCCGTAGGTCGTGGGTTCAAATCCCACCGGGCCCGCATCCTTTTTTTGTTTTCGAGTCAGGGATGCAATTAGCGAGGACTTGCATGATGCCAAATTATATTTCAAAGCAATGAAATTCACTGTCGAAGAAATGGGGTTAGATACTATTTGCCTGACAGCCGACATGAGCTTAGATGTAAAAGGCCTGCGGATGTAAAATTAGTTATATCGATCAGCTCTTCCTATAGTAACTTCTTATCCAGTGAAAACTGTGGAAGACTTGAAGCGATTGAGAGTTCCTAATCCCTACCATGACGGACGGATGCCTGTCTTCATTCTTGGAAAGAATCTTAACGAGGATAACCAGTGAAATACCGTAAGTTGTAAGAATACTCTATGGCATAACCCATAAACTGCCCGCAACCATTCGCGCCTAAATTTTAGTTTAGGGCTGTATTTCCGAAACGCTTAAATATATCGGCAATAGGTTACCTACAACCATATTTGAGGGGGTGCATGCGCCGTTCCAAATTCATGTAAACTCCTCGCATTTGAACTCTCTACGTCTATTCTGAAATATTTAGGTGGTAGCGGTGAGGCCGTTAAGTCAAGTCAATAATCCATACAAGGACGACAAGAACATAGATGCATGTGCACTTTTCGGAATGATTAATATCGAAGGAACAAGATTCCCCTTCAAAGATCCCCTCAAAGCCATATCCAATATGCGGGAGAGGGGAAACGGTCTAGGAGCCGGCTTCGCGGTATATGGCATTTATCCTGATCATAAAGAACTTTACGCCTTCCACGTGATGTATTTGAACCGTCAAGCTAAAAGAAGGGTAGAAAAATCTCTGGAAGAAGAATTTAGAGTGGTCCTTAGCGAGGAGCTCCCAACAAAAGAGGCCAAAGTTTCGAATCCGCCGTTAACATGGAGGTACTTTGTTGAACCTAATACGTCAAAAGTGAACGAGGAAAAGATCACGGAAGATGATTACGTAATGAAAAATGTGATGAGGATAAACGTGTCAGAGAGAGGCAAGGCCTTAATCTTCTCAAGCGGCAAAAACATGGGTGTGTTTAAAGGGGTAGGTTATCCCGAAGACATTGCGGAATACTTCTGCCTTGAAGAGTATGAGGGTTACATGTGGATCTGTCACAGTAGATATCCCACAAACACTCCGGGTTGGTGGGGAGGAGCCCATCCATTCAGCCTCTTAGATTGGACCGTTGCCCATAACGGGGAGCTTTCATCATATGGCGCTAATCGCCGCTTTCTAGAAGCTTATGGTTATAAGTGCACAATGCAAACGGATACTGAAGTGCTTACCTACGCATTTGACCTTCTGGTGAGGAAACATAAAATCCCATTAGAGTTAGTGCCAAAAATTTTAACGCCTCCCTTCTGGGACGAAATCGACCAAATGCAGCAAAAACAGAAGCAGCTTTTAACAGCCTTAAGGCAAACCTACAGCGGATTATTAATGAACGGACCTTTCTCTCTCATCGTTGCTCGACAGGGCCAAATGATTGGGTTACCAGATCGGATGAAGTTAAGGCCGTTAACAGCCGGTATGGGGGGAAGCTTCCTATATCTATCGTCTGAAGAGGCTGCAATACGTGTTGTGCAACCTACTTTAGATAAAGTTTGGAATCTTACTGGTGGAGAAATTGTGGTAGGCATGGTTAAAGCACCTGCATTCGTGAGGCTTCAATTGGCAACGATGCGTTAGGAGAGTAGCTATGAAAACGTATCTCCCGCCCGAATACATCGTTAAAAGGGATGTGAAACTATGCAATAAATGCAAGGTTTGTATCCAACAATGCACATATGGTGTTCACTACTATGACGAGAAAGAAGATTGTATGCTTAGTAGGGATGAGAATTGTGTAAACTGTCAAAGATGCGTGTTTTTCTGTCCAAAACATGCTATAATTATCAGGAAAAATTTGGTATCGTACCGCAAAAACCACCACTGGACAAGCGAAGTCATAACGGCTGTTAAGAAACAAGCTGAAACGGGGAGAGCCATATTAACTGGCATGGGATGCGACAAGCCCAACTTAACATACTGGGATAAACTGTTGCTAAATGCAAGCCAAGTAACTAACCCATCCATCGACCCCTTAAGGGAACCCATCGAAATACGGACATACCTTGGCAAAAAAAGCAAGCAGGTAGAACTAGCGTTAACCGGCGAAGTCGTTTTAAAAACAGAACTCACACCGCAACTTTGCCTCGAAATTCCTGTGATGTTCGCTGCCATATCCTACGGAGCCGTAAACCTAAATGTGCAGGAAGCCTTAGCAAGAGCCGCTGTAGAATGCGGAACATACTTCAACTGTGGAGAAGGCGGACTGCACCCAAATCTATACAGGTATGGAGATCACTTAATAGTTCAAGTGGCTTCTGGACGCTTTGGCGTCCACCCAGAATACCTTAACATCGGCGCAGCGATTGAAATTAAAATAGGACAAGGAGCCAAACCGGGGATAGGCGGACACCTGCCAGGGGAGAAAGTGGGCAAGGAAATTGCTGAAATGCGAATGATACCTGTTGGCACAGACGCTTTATCTCCCGCTCCACACCACGACATATACTCAATCGAGGACCTGAAACAGCTTGTTTACGCCTTGAAAGAGGCAACAGGATATGCCAAACCAGTGGCCGTGAAGATAGCGGCTGTTCATAATACGGCCGCAATAGCAAGCGGCATAGCCCGTAGCGGTGCCGACATCATCGTAATAGACGGTGTTTTGGGCGCTACAGGTGCAGCCCCGAAGGTTATAAGGGATAACGTAGGCATACCCATCGAGTTCGCTTTAGCCAGCGTGGATGAACGGCTTCGAAATGAAGGCATCCGAAATGAAGTATCCATAGTAGCCTCTGGAAGCATCAGAAGCAGCGCCGACGTGGTCAAGGCCATTGCCCTCGGTGCTGACGCTGTTTATATAGGTACGGCTGCTCTAGTAGCCATGGGCTGCACCGTGTGCCAAAGATGTTACACTGGAAAATGCCCATGGGGTATAGCCACCACAGACCCTGAAATCTCAAAAAGACTTAACCCGGAAGAGGCCTCACGTAGACTAATTAATCTCCTCAACGCATGGGGTATAGAAATCAAGGAAATGCTTGGCGGGATGGGTATAAACTCCATTGAAAGCCTACGTGGAAACCGTGAACAATTAAGAGGCATCGGATTAAGCGAAAGTGAGCTTAGAATTTTGAATATTAAACCCGCGGGTAGGTGAAGGAGGCAATATCTCGTCATGGAAACACCTACCGAAACCTTAAAGGAGCTTTCACGTTTAAAGATTGAAGAAGGCGCTATTGGCGTTAACGCCTTGGAAATGCGCTCTTATGAACTTAACGCATTAATAAGAGATCTTGTTAAGAAAGGATTTAAAGGACTCAATTTATATAATGTTTATGGTCAACGTTACATAGGGGCAGGCTTAAGCGGGGACATCACGTTTAAGGTTTATGGAACCCCTGGAAATGATCTTGGAATTTTCATGAATGGTCCAAACATGTACGTTTATGGAAACGTTGGAGACGGCTGCGGTAACACCATGAATGACGGATTAATAGCCGTTTACGGACATGCAGGCGACATTGTCGGTTACTCCATGAGAGGAGGCAAAATTTTCATACGCGACGATGTTGGATACCGCGCTGGTATTCACATGAAAGGCTACCGAACCGCTCCAACTTTAGTCATCGGCGGATGCGCGGGAGATTTTATAGGAGAATACATGGCAGGAGGCATAATTCTCCTTCTAGGACTAGATGAAAGTAGGCGACACGAAACAAGGTTTATAGGTACTGGGATGCACGGTGGGGTCATATACGTACGAGGAAAAATCACCCATCTTGGGAAAGGCGCCAAAATGATGGATATCGACGAAAACGATTTGCGAGTTATCTGTGAACTAGTCAAACAGTTCTGCGATCTTTTCAATTTCAATTCTAGTAAGATAATAAAACAGGAGTTTACAAAAATAGTGCCGGTATCCCATAGGCCTTATGGAAGACTTTACACTTAAGAATCTAAAACGGGTTTGCACATTCTATCAGAGAAAAGTTGTTGGAAGAGTTGTCGACATAAGGCGAGATCATAAGAGCAAGGCTCAGAATTCCTCTACAGCGCAGAAACAGTTATTATTGCAACGAAACACACACCCAACACAATCGTAGCAGCAAACGGAATTTTCGCAGAAGGCAACGTGGTAAGCGGAGCCGCTTCGGTCATAAAAGTCATAGAAGCTGGAAAAAGAATGCATACATTTCAAACCATTAAACAGACACATTTCATCTTTATTTCGGTGATACATCATATCTTTTTCATTTCCTCAATGGGAACCAAACAGCGAGAAGCAAAAGTTTCAATTTTCGCCCCTCCCTCTAAAAGGGCTGCTGCCAAGGCAAGGCCGCCGATCATACATAACCCGAATCTGTCCATGGATACTGGCACGCCTAGCACAGGCTCGTTTGGAACACCAAAAGCCAAAACGCCTCCCCACCCCTTATCCTTCAACGCCGAAATAATTTTATGCGTTCTTTCCCTAGCTTCAGCCACAATCTCCCTCATACCTACGGGTAAAACTCCAGATCCAGTTTTAACAACCTTCAAAACAGAAGTCTGATTGCTTCTAACGAAAAGCTCAAGCGGAGAAATTGTTGTCCCCTCATAGGATATCATATCAACAAAACGTAAAGGTTTACCATTTACCATTTGAACCAAACCGCCATACTTAAAAAATAATGGAATCCCGAAACGGATAAGCACTCCGTCCACAGTCAGATCGCAAATTGTGAGAAGACCAATCTTTCCTTCAGGAACAACAATATTCTGATACTCTTCATTCTCATCTAAAACCTTAATGTAAGGAGCCAAAAGCAAATTCGCAACATGCAAATCCCTTACTATCCCCAACATTTTATCGTAAAAAGACTTATCCACAAGAGAAACATTCGCAACAACCATCCCAGAATCAGTAGTATAATCATACGTAACCGAATAAGCCATCGACAAGAAACGGGTGATAACAAAACCAACTCTCTTAGAAACCAAAGCTCTGCTAAGCTCCGCCAATCCATGACTAGTTATAGTTCTCCCGCTTCGCTCATGTCCAGCAACCAAACCCTTCAATTCCAACAATTGAAGGTGATACCTCACAGTCCTCTCGCTCAGGAAGAAACCCCTCTTCTCTAACTCCCGCTGAAGCAACCTCGACCCGACAGGCTCAGCCGACTCGCTCAAAATCCTCAATATCTCAATTTCCAGCCTAGAAACCTCAACAGACTCAACCATACACCATCATAAGAGAATTCTCCCAATAACTTATAAAAACTTTTAACATTCCACTTCCAAAACATCAGAAACTCAAGAGATGAAAACAAATCAAAGTTAACCTTAATGAATATTGCCCTAACTTGATTCTTCTTTTAATTGCAACTAAATGTTGTTTTTGTGTTGTAGTGGTGTTGGGTGGGCTTCTGCCTGTTCTTTGCATGTTTGTCTCCAGCTTTCTCTACTCTTGTTTATGTATACGCGCAACTGTTCAAAAAACTTTAACCTTTGACCATAAACATTACAGATACTAGACTTTAAAACCGAAAGGAAACCAGTCAAATCCGCGCCATATGAACATGTCAACTACAACATCGCTAAGCATTCTACCCAAAAAATTAAAACAACAGCAATGGATAAACCACAAAAGTGCTCAGGACAAAAAATATGACCTGAACCCATTTTGGTATGAGCCCCACCGACCCGCTCCTAATTGGGTTGGACGCGGAACATTGTCACGATATACCTCCTGTAGAGCCTTTCTCCATATAGGAAAGATGAGGCTTTAGATGCTATTACAGAGAACAAAAAATCTTTATGGGCTAAAAAGTATCGCAATCTGTCATGTTGCTTAAAACTTCACCAAATAAAAAGAAGGAGGTTAACGTTTTAGCGCGGAGTTAGAGGCTTTTCTGTATGCATAGCAGTTCTTACCGTAGCAATCTTTGGCATATAGTGTGACGCTGCGAGTGTCACTCCCCATATTGCTAGCGTCACGACGGACATTGCCGTGCCCACGGTGGCCATTTCGTGGAGCATTATTGGTATGTCGACTGGGTTTGCCATGGCCGTTAGGAACGGCGGCCATGGAACGACCTCTGCATGCCAAACGTGCTCAACCGCCAGCAATATTACTCCGCCCCAAAGCAACGCGTTGAGAATCCAGAGTTTAATTTTTTCAGCTAGGCTTCGTGCTGTCCTTTGTATGAGCGAGGTTACGATCGCCAACACCATCGGGACGAGGAAGCACGCCATTCTCACACCCTCCGTAATACTAAATTCAATAATAGTAACACCTATATAAAGGTAACAATAGAATAAGAAACCATGTGGCTCTTGGTATTGGCGATGGCCGCGGCCCTGTCAACCGCGATGTGGTATTCTAAGGCTGAAAACGACGTCTACATGCTTAAGCTGTTGAGCCTAATGCTTTGGGGCGCGACCACGATGGTCTTCGTCGACCACGTCATGGGCTACCTCATGGAGGGCGGAGAGTTCCTCGAGATGTCTGTCGAGGCTACGGTCCTCGGCTTCGTCCTGTTGGTATGCGCGCTGACAGTCTGGGAAATAGTCCTGATGATCAAAGACCCCAAGGGCATACTCCGCAAAATCAAGGGCGAATAAACCACCACTACTCTTTTAATATTTTTTACTCAGGTAAGGCCAAAAACGCTTAAGGATAAGCTAGTTTCAATGAGTAGGCGGCCGCGGTTGGCCGCGGTGACCACGCAACGTGGACGCAAAGGTAGCGGTTAGCCTTCCGGCCTGTGGAGCCGGCAGCCTGGGTTCGAATCCCAGCCGCGGCCCTCTATTCTACTAAAATTCTCTATCACGGTGTTACGGAGAAATGTAACGTCCAACTCATGCGCTACTATTTCTCGTAACAGCTCTGGTCTCGTTTTCATGATGAATTCGAGCTCCTCGTTTAAAGCCCTGAGTTTCCACCTTATCGTGAACCTAAGCCTCCTGGCATAGTTCTTAGAAAACTTCTCGGGGCTTTCCAAAAACTCTCTCGCGCTCACTGAGCATGGAAAGAACTATGTTTGGCCGCGTTATAAATATCCACTATGAGATCTCACGGGTTTTGAAAAATTCTCCATCATAGCCCCCGGCTCAGGGGCCGTTTAAAAGATTTCTTTGACCAGAAATAGTCCATAGCAATTATTGTAATAGCCCCAATTATCATTATGAATGATAACACACCATCAGTAAAGAACTCATAGATAGTTGAGTGCCAAGATAGAGCTTATCTCAAACCAAGGCTGCGATGAAGCCGACTGACCTAATAATCATGTACATCAGTACATTGTAATAAGTTTAAGTTTGTTTATGCACCCACTCATTATATAACATGTTGAATACTTCTCTATATCTTTTGACGTAATCTGTTAGTTGTGAGAGTATTTTTTCATCGCCTCTATAGTATGCTGAAAATGGTGCTCCCATAGCTATGGATGGGAGCTCATGCGATATGCAAATAGCTCTAACCCATCCGATGGAATGAATAAATTTAAAGGAGAGGGCATTCCATAAATTCACCACGTCTTCCACGTTATTAAAATATTCACGTAGATATTTATCGCAAAATTTTCTAAAACCTTTTCCATGAATACGTTTCATCGTTCTCTCCAATCTTACTAATGGATCTGGATATCTTTCTCTAAACTTTGGGTTGAGGTCTCCAAAATATCCAGCAACTAAAGCTTCCAGAGATAACCTCATCCCAAACGCTATATGAGGCAACATACCAGTAAATATCGAAAATATCATCGAGTTAAGATTATAGAGAAATATACTCATTATGGCCGTAACGAAACTTGAAGACCTCCACTCTTGTAGTATATCTTTAACGATAAAAAACCAATCGTCATACAGGATCAAAAGCTCATGATACAATTTTCTAGCAGGCTCGACAGTATATATGGATTCATATGTATCAGGGATCATTTCAAAAATGAATGTATAAATTAATGGGTCTGAGTATGTTACTATTTGCGATATCTCTCCAGTTTTAAATCTCAGACCTAGCTCTGCTAACGTAAGATAGCCAACGGCTTTTTCCTCTGATGGTATTGCAAGAGTTACACATTCACGATCATTAACCTTTACCCCTATTCTATACAATGGGACATTCGTTAGCTTATCGCCGTCTATAATCAAGTAAGGGATTGTGAAGCCAGTATCTATACCAAGATTTTCAAGAACATCCTGCGGCAATCTTGTGTATAGCCCATTAGGGCTATTGAGAATTTCTAAAATCATTCTATCTTGAGGAATGTTAGGGTTAAAGATCTCTAACAATATAGGCTTCTGAGCAACCATGCAAGAAATTATGCTAAATCATAATAAAAGCCTTCATATCTCATGTTCTGATATCATGTAGATAAACACCTAAATGTCACCTAATGGATAACTTTTCTCTGATTTTATCCACCCTCTCCGACATCGTATGTTAAACTGCTCAGCTGATACAATCTTTTATGCGAGGCGAGTGAGATGAAGCTGAAAGTAGAGCGCGCAAGTCACATCATACCTCTTAAGCTCGATAGCCATAGTAGAATAGTTTTCGAACCCACTGATCGGCCATAACAGAGTGAAAGAGTCAATGATATATGCGATGTATAATAAGTGCAGCGCGGTGGAGGTTGCAGAGGAAGGGCCTACGAAGAGACAGGTAACATGTTAGCATCCGACCCTGGTTGCTGGCTCATCTAACATCCTCTTTAATTACTAACTCAGGCTGTTACCCCTTTTGGGATTTGTCTCTCGATATGTTATTTTTTCAGTTTTAACGTTTTTAGTATCAATTACACGGTATGCAGAAACTTTTCTATGCTGTGCTATCCATTCCCCGGTCTGCCGAGTAATAGCTTTTCAAGGTCATCCTTTAAGAGAAGAGTTTGGCATCCCAGCTCTAAAGAACCCTTTTAAGCATACTTCTGCAAAATATATAAGCAGGCGATAATTACAATAATGTGCGGAACTCCACGACTCGACGGCGGTACCGCCCTCGAACGCTTGGGGCGTGGAAGCCCATCAGATGTAAGGGCGGCCTCCTGGTCGTGGGACAAGATGAGGACCTGAGCGTTGCACTTAGGTCTAATCATGGGCTTCAGCCCCATAAATTCCTAGGAATGCGGCGTACCTCTAGGCTTTGACCCCGGTTGATCCTGCCGGACCCCACTGCTATCGGGATGGGACTAAGCCATGCAAGTCTATGGCCGTGGCTTCTGCGGCCATGGCGCACGGCTCAGTAACACGTGGCCAACCTACCCCAAGGAGGAGGATAACCCCGGGAAACTGGGGTATAAACCTCCATAGGCGATGGGCTCTGGAAGGACCCGTCGCCGAAAGTGTGCCAGGAGGATGCTTCTGGCATAGCCTTGGGATGGGGCTGCGACCGATCAGGTAGTTGGTGGGGTAACGGCCCACCAAGCCTGTAACCGGTACGGGCCCTGAGAGGGGGAGCCCGGAGATGGACTCTGAGACAAGAGTCCAGGTCCTACGGGGCGCAGCAGGCGCGAAACCTTCGCAATGCGCGCAAGCGCGACGGGGCCATCCCGAGTGCCACCCTCGTGGTGGCTTTTGCCCAGTGTGAACGGCTGGGCGAATAAGCGGGGGGCAAGACGGGTGTCAGCCGCCGCGGTAATACCCGCTCCGCGAGTGGTGGGGACTTTTATTGGGCTTAAAGCGTCCGTAGCCGGCCCAGCGTGTTCTCCGTTAAATCCGGTGGCCTAACCGCCGGGCTGCGGAGAGTACTGCTGGGCTTGGGGATGGGAAAGGCCGACGGTACTCCCGGGGTAGGGGTAAAATCCACTGATCCCGGGGGGACCACCAGTGGCGAAGGCGGTCGGCCAGAACACGCCCGACGGTGAGGGACGAAAGCTGGGGGAGCGAACGGGATTAGATACCCCGGTAGTCCCAGCCGTAAACGATGCGGGCCAGGTGTCGCACCAGCTACGGGCTGGTGTGGTGCCGAAGGGAAACCATTAAGCCCGCCGCCTGGGGAGTACGGCCGCAAGGCTGAAACTTAAAGGAATTGGCGGGGGAGCACCACAAGGGGTGGACGTTGCGGCTTAATTGGAGTCAACGCCGGAAAGAGCCGCGCGTGCGGTCGCAAGGCTCCCGGAGACCTTACCGGGGGCGACAGCAGAATGAAGGCCAGGTTGAAGGCCTTGCCGGACGAGCTGAGAGGAGGTGCATGGCCGTCGCCAGTGCGTGCCGTGAGGTGTCCTGTTAATTCAGGCAACGGACGAGACCCGTGCCCTCAGTTGCCATCGGGCCGAAAGGCGCCGGGCACTCTGAGGGGACTGCCCCCGAAAGGGGGAGGAAGGAGCGGGCCACGGCAGGTCAGTATGCCCCGAATCCCCCGGGCCGCACGCGACGTTCAATGGCGGGGACAATGGGTTGCGACCCCGAAAGGGGAAGCTAATCCCTAAACCCCGTCTCAGTTGGAATCGAGGGTTGCAACTCGCCCTCGTGAACGCGGAATCCCTAGTAACCGCCCGTTACCATCGGGCGGTGAATACGTCCCCGCTCCTTGCACACACTGCCCGTCGCTGCATCCGAGCTGGGTCTGAGCGAGGCCTGGTCTTGTTGGCTGGGTCGAGCTTAGACTTGGCGAGGAGGCAGAAGTCGTAACAAGGTGGCCGCACGGGAACGTGCGGCCGGATCACCTCCTACCGTTAAGGTGCTTCCTTGCCTGGAGACGCCCCTAGGAAGTGGAAAAGGCTGAAGCCCATACCTTTCCATTAAAGTACATGAGTGAGAAGCCTATCCAGATGATTTCCACGCAAACCTCTGCCGCAAATATGACAGTTATTCCGTAAATAGCTGCAGGTAATGGGATACGTCTAAGCTTGCTTAACATCCCCCATCTTACCCGTACCATAAGCCAGCTTAACTGCTACTAATTTAACGACTTTGAAAAAGAAGAACCTAAGGGCTAAGTTACGGCGGCATACACGACAAATTTTGATCTATGCTCGGTATATTTATCCATCTTGTAATTTCAAGAACCCAAAACCTTTACTCAATCTTAATATCATATTGTCCTATAACCAGCTTATGCCACCTCGTATCTACGTTAGCGAAGTCGAAGTGTGCCATCCTTATGTATCTCTCTATGCCCTCTGGAGTGTCGACGATCATGTACTCAGCCACACCATCTACTATAGACCTTAAGTAATTCTCTATCCTATCGCCAAGTATACCTTTGTCGAGCGCGAAAGCGCCGACGCATGTATCTTTAATCCTTGTAATGAGTGTGTCGATGAACTTCATAGCATTCTTGTAGCCGAAATCGATGAAAATATCCAGCAGGCTGTCTACGTAGAAGAACTCTACTGGCTTCAACCTAAGCATATCGAGCATGACGCTAAGTTCCGTCAGGTCCAGCGTTGTGAGCTGCAGAACGTTATCCAATGCTTCCATTGTAGGATGACCGAGCTTCGCTGTATGGTAATCGATGAGTATAAGGTCTCCGCTTTTAAGGTATGTTTCCGCATCCATGTTTCTTTTCCTCATTAACCACAAGAAATCAATCGGGCGGCTCTTTACGCAAAGATTGACGCATCTAAAACCCTGCTTTAACCTTTCGTATAATATATGCTTTAGGAATAGGGACTTGCCGCATCCCCTGGGTCCTATATGGAGGAAGGTCGCGTTTGGATAATCTTCAAGTATTAGGTTCTTAACCAGCTCAAGCCTCTTGTGAAGCCTCAGACCATCCAATGTTTTCCTCTTATTTATTCCGCATAGTTATATATATTCATAAAACTTATCGTTAACAATTAAACTCCTCCAGCCCTGAACAGCCCGAGCTCGAACCTTCTCCTAAATGGTTCGTTGAAGCCATCGTCACCGCTGCTGTACAATTCGACCTCGCAGATTGAGACGTATCCAGAAAGACCGCTCGATCGGAATGCAGGCTGCTCCTTTATCGGTAAGCTTGTGTAGGAGAGCTTAGCGAGGACGCTTACGTCCCCCTTCTCCGCGGCTATATTCCAAGCCTGTTCTCCGCTCTTTTCTATGTTTTTTATGTACATGCCGTAATTGGTGAGAACACGCTTAATATCATCCAGCAGGGTGCTTGGGTTACAGAAGCCGTACGCCTTCTTGAATATGAGTTGCATGCCTATGAATAACCTACAGTACAATATAAACCTTATAACGCTGTGATTTAAAGGTTAGCCTCCAGCCCTGAACAGCCCGAGCTCTAAGCGACGTTTGAATTTCTCGTTAAACTCTGCGTCGCCTGTGCTGTACGTCTCGATGGTGGTTATGGGCGCAGGGTCTATTATCATCAAGCTCCTCTCTACGCCGAGTATGCTCTTGAACGGCACAAGTTTGCAAGTGATTTTTATTTTAACTTCGTTGTTGTCTTTCTTACCCGCTATAGTCCACGAAAGCTCCTCCTCTTCTTTCACATCGAAAGCTATGCCCAACGCGTTTAAAACCCTCTTAACGTCGTCTAGAATAACTTCTGGTCGCACGAAGTGTATCGTCCTAACGTCTAAAAGTTTCATGTACTTTTCATAAAGCTATTTCCTTAATAAAACTTTCTAAGCTTCAAAGATATTTGCTTCAACAGGTCGCGCACGAGCCTGTCGCAACTTTCCCTACCGACGAGCAGGACGTTCCAATCCTTGAACATTCTCGAAAGCTTGACCTCGAATTTCGGCTGTGAGCTGCGAATCACCTTTGCAGAGCCCAACTCGTGTAAGGGACATTTCGGCGATGGACATACTATCCTGTAACCTCCTCCTTCAGTTCTTTTTATAATGAGTGACGAGGCGTCAACGGACGCGCCGCAAATGCAGGATAGATTCTTTCCCGCCACCATCTTGACAACGTAATAAAAAAGAATACAATATAAATATGATTCTTAGGTAAGCTTTAGGTTAGATTCTGAAGTAATGTTTATTATACTTCACGACACCAATCAGTCGGTTGCGAATTGTCTACGTTAAGCACACTTCCTTGGATTGAGAAGTACAGACCCACGACACTCGACGAGATAGCAAACCAGCGAGAGGTGATATCCAGCCTGAAAAACATTCTTAAAACGAAATCGGTTCCGCACATGCTTTTTACAGGACCACCCGGCACGGGAAAAACTGCGACGGCGCACGCATTCGCAAGAGACCTGTATGGAGACGGCTACATAAAAGATGGTTTATTCGTAGAAATTAACGCGTCCGATGAACGTGGTATAGCAACCATTCGTGAAAAGGTAAAGATGTATGCAAGGTCCGTTCCGTTCGGCGACGTAGGTTTCAGGATACTCCTCTTGGACGAGAGCGACCAGCTTACGGATGATGCCCAGCATGCCTTCAGACGTGTGATGGAGCAGTTCTCTTCAACGTGCAGGTTCATACTCGTAGCTAACTACAGTAACAGGATAATCGAGCCGATACAGTCGAGATGCGCAGTCTTTAGGTTTAAGCCTCTCACGAAGGCCGACGTAGCATCTTATCTAAAGAAGATAGCGGGTGCTGAAGGGATGGAGTTAGATGGTGAGGCTATCGATACAATATACGACTTCGCACAGGGGGACATGAGAAAGTGCATAAACATACTACAGGCTGCGTCAACACTCGGAAAGAAGGTGGACGAGAAAGCCGTTTACACTGTTATAGGATACGTGAGTAGGGGTGACGTTCGGAGAATATTGGAGTACGCGATGTCTGGCAAGTTCGTGGAGGCTAGGGATGCCCTCAGGTCTATCCTATACTTACAAGGCATAGCTGGTAGGGACCTTGTAACGGCAATCTACAGGGAGATATTCACCCTCAACATCCCAGAAGAATCGAAGGTCGAGCTGCTTGATAGCTTGGGCGAGGTTGACTACAGAATAGCGGAGGGCGCATCGGAAGAGGTACAAATCATGAGCTTTCTCGCAAAACTTGCGGCCAGGAGCCGTAGATAGCAGTTGACTGTACCTTGGGTAGAGAAGTACAGGCCGAAGAGGGTCTCGGAGGTAATCGATAACAAGGAAGCTGTACAGGCCTTTCTTAGTTGGATGGCGTCTTGGGAGAAGGGGAAACCGTCAAAGAAGGCGGCACTCCTGTATGGGCCTGCCGGTGTGGGAAAGACATCGCTTGCTATTGCGTATGCCACAGAAAAAGGATACGACTTGGTTGAGGTGAACGCCAGCGACTGGAGGACTGCCGAGAAGGTAAAAGCCGTCGTAGGCTCAGCATGCGAGTACGCAACGCTGAACGGTATGAGGAAGAGGGTGGTTTTGGTTGACGAGGTGGATGGCATAGCGGGTCAGGAGGATGCTGGGGGAATCCCGGCGATAAAAGATGCGATAGAGAAGACCAAAGTGCCCCTTGTGCTTGTTGCAAACAACCCGTGGAGTCAAAGGTTAGCGACAATAAGGGATATGTGTGAAATGATAGAATTCAAGCATATACACAAACAGCTGATAATGTCTCATCTGAGAAAGATATGCGCGCTAGAAGGATTGGAGTGTAGTGATGAAGTGCTAAAGGCAATAGCAGAAAGGTCGAACGGTGACCTGAGGTCGGCGATAAACGACCTTCAAGCATTGGCAATGGTGGGACCGAGGATAGATGGCTCAACGTTGGCAGCGCTGGGCTACAGAGACAGAGTCAAGGAAATATTCTCGGCCTTGGTTCAAGTGTTCCAATCAAAGACCATTAAAGATGCTTGGGCGTCAACGGAAAACATCGGCATGGACATCGATAATTTCTTCAACTGGATACTTGACAACGTCCCACAACAGTTGACGGACCTTACTGACCTTGAACAGGCGATGGACTTTCTCGCAAGGGCCGACCTATACTTTACCAAGATAAAGAAGATGCAAAGGTGGGGTTTGCTGAGATACGCGGCACCCCTCATGACTGGTGGGGTTGCAATTTCCAAGAAAAAAACATCAAAGGGCTTTGTTAAGTTTTCCTTCCCCCAAAGGATCAGGATGCTCCAAGCTACGAAGCGCGATAGGGAGATAATGAATAGTGTGACGAGCAAGATGGCCTCAAAATGCCACATGTCGTCCTATAAGGCAGGTATCGAGATGCTTCCTTTCCTGAGCTTTATACTCAAGAACGATGGCGATGTTGCAAAAGACCTTACGGAATTCTTCGAGTTATCCGAATCTGAGAAATCATACCTCTCCGGGAAGCCAAGGGAGGGTGGGGAGGCAAGGGTTAAGGCTGCGAAACCCAAGAAGAGCCCTCCAACTCGACGACGTTCCGAAGCATCCGCTTAAGCACATCAGAATCAGAGAGCCTAAACATTCTGACCCTACCGAACCTCCTTTCTCTCACCAACCCCAACGATTCCATCTCTTTCAGGTAAGTATTCACGAGTTTGTGGTTAAGCGATGTATGCTTTATTATCTTCGATATGTTTACCTCGCCAAAGTTCGCAAGAACCTCTAATATCTTCTTCTTTCCCCTCGAGAGGGGTGTCGGGCTTTTCATGTGGCCGCTCAAAACTCGCTGCTCCCACCTTCCAGCAGCCTTACCAGCTCACGCTGGAGTATAGAGATGGGTATCTCGGGCAGGGTTATGTAGGACCTACGCCCCCTTACGCCCTCGCTGGATACCCTTATCCTTATTATGCCTTGGTCCTCGAGCTTCTGGAGATATTCCCAAAAACGTGTGTAAGCTTTAGGCTGGACTCTGTACTCCTCACACACAAGCCTGTAAACCTCGTTCAACTCCGACGACGTGGTGTATGCATTTTCGTTGGATGCCAAAGCCCTCGTTATAGCCAGCAGTATCAGCTTCTCGTGCAATGAAAGATACGCCAGGTTCTCCTTCTTTATCGCAGGGTATATACTGGCTGCGGCCTTCCTCACGTGCTCGGGTGTTACGACGCTACTCTCCTCGGCCTCGGCATACTTTCCGCCTCTCCAAAGGGTCTCGATGGCATACCTAGCATCGCCCCTTTCGCTCGCCAAGTCTGCTATTAGACTTATTGATTCTTCCAAGACGACGTTATCGAAGAATGCCTCGGATGCCCTGTAGCTCAGTATGTTGTAGAGCTGGTTAGTATCGTACTCTGGAAGGTGTACGATGTTGTTAAGCATCCCAATCCTCGTGCCGCCTTCCAACATACTCAGTATCTCCGGGTTTCTTACGATAAATATGAAAGAAAGCCTAGACATCTTGTCCTCCCTCTCCTCACCGACTTTCATTAAGAAGTAGAATGGGTCCGACCCCTCCTCCTTTATCAGCACCTCTACATCGTCGAGCGCCATAATCACGTAGAGCTCGTTCTCCGTGAGATAATCTAAAAGTCCGTGCATCAGCTCCTCCGTCGAGTATCCTCTTGACGGTAGCGGTATCCTGAGATGCTCCACGACCCTCTTGAGTATTGTGAAGAGTGTCCTGTTCACACGACAGTTTATGTGGATGTACCTGAGGTTCATTCGTCTGCCCTTAGCCTCTGCCTCCATTTGCTTTCCGAAGAGCTTTGCCATGGCGGTCTTGCCCGTACCCGCGGAGCCTGATATTATGACCCTAACCGAAATGCTCTGCTTGCCCTTTAGGATGCTACTGAAGAAAGCGTTTAGGAGACGCAACTCGCCCTCCCTGTGCGGAAGGACAGGCGGGACATACTCCAGCGAAAGCTTTTCCTCATCCTTGAATATCCTCATCCGTTCCCGTTATACGGAATGGGGTGCTTAGAATTAAACTATAGAGTTGGCTGAAAATGGGCATAATCTTGGATAACTATTTGGAGAGTTTCTCTGGTAAGTATAGGTTAATATCCCCGAAAACCTCCCTACTCAACTGGAGAAAATTCGACTTTGAAGGTTGCGGCCCTTTTCAGCGGTGGAAAGGACAGCACTTACGCCGTATACAAGGCACTGCTCAGTGGTAGCTCCGTGGAACACTTGGTAACCGTCATAACGCGCAACCCAAACTCTTGGATGTTTCACAGGATAAACATCGAGATGACGCGCTACCAGGCCGATGCTATCGGCATAAAACAGATAATGGTGCCCAGCATGGGCATCAAGGAGGAAGAGGTCGAGGAGCTGAAGGCTGCGCTAGAGAGGCTGAGCGGCGTGGATGGCTTGGTCTCGGGTACAGTCGCGAGCCGCTACCAGAGGAGCAGGATTGAGAGGCTATGCAACGAACTAGGACTGAAGTGTATCATGCCGCTTTGGGGTATGGAGCCGGAGAGGCTGCTCCGCGAGCAGCACGCTTTAGGATTCGAGACCATAGTGACGTCGACATCGGCTGAGGGCCTCGACGAAAGCTGGCTGGGCAGGAGGTTGGACGAGGCCGCGATAGAGGAGCTATGCCGACTGAGCGAAAAGTTCGGGATAAACATATGCTTCGAGGGTGGCGAGGCCGAGACCTTTGTCCTCGACTGTCCTATATTCAAGAAGAGGCTTAGGGTGAAGGAAGCAGTCAAAAAGTGGTTCGGCGATAGGGGCGTTTACGAGATACTAAGTTTGGATTGTGTGAGTAAAGCATAGTCGCTATCTTGTCAAGTACTTCCACGAAAGTGTTATACCAATCGCGGATAGCACGGCCGCGAACACGCCCAAGTATATGAAATCCGTAACGAGCATCGATGCGTCAAGCGGCATTATCGTCAGTTGCCTTATGGCGTCTGTCAAGTAGCTCACTGGGTTCACACTGGCTATGGCCCGCAGCCACTCGGGCATCATAGACGTGGGGAAGAACACGTTGCTTGCGAACATTAGCGGCATATTTATCAGGTTCACGACTGCCATCTGCGTCTCGTGGCGCGTCGATCTCAACGCCAGCGCCAAGAACAGCGAAGATAGCCCTACCGAGAGAAGGAATACAGCGGCATAAATACCCAATAGGTTCACCGGGCTGAACGTTGGGCTGATTTTCAGGCCGAAGACCACCGCCAGCGCCAAGATTATCGTGGCCTGGAACATTGACCTCAGGGCAGCGTTAAGGACTTTCGAAAAGATTATCGCCGCCCTCGAGACTGGTGTGCTTAGGACCTTGTCCAAAAAACCTAAGCGTCTGTCCCAGACCATCGACATACCGCTGAACATCGTCGTGAACATGACTATCATGGATATCATGCCCATGGACATGTAACTAAAGTAGTCTGCAACGCCGAAAACGTTTTGCATCACATTAGCGCCTATGCTATCGAACGCTTCTAGCAGCCTTTGCTTAATCAGTAAGCTCGGGATGGTTATGCCGTAATCGGGTATGCTTATGTCAGGTATGTTTACATTGCTTAAGCTATTCGCCGAAAAAATCGCGTTGATGTTCATGGCCTTTCCGAGAAGCCCCATCCATATTACCGGTTGCAGTATAGCCATGAGAAGGATTATGGGCTCCTTCGCCCACTTCTTTAGCTCACGGATGGTTAGTGCTAAGAGCCCGCGAAGTATGCTTGGACGGTACTCGCTCATCTTGACCTAGCCCTCCTCAAAGTTATCCTGTGCGTTATGAATGCCTCCCTAGACTCCTCAACATCCCGCATCGATTTTCCGGTGTGCTCCAGATAAACCTCGTTCAGCGTGGGCTCGGTGAGCGAGAGCCTTGTCACCGTGTAGCCCCTCCTACGCAAGACCTCAATTATTATGGGGGCCGTCACCTCTCCTGACTCGGCCTTAATCCTGTAGGACCCGTTTTCCTTCTTGACCTCTTTCACATTATCTACACTACGGATAAGTTCGCTGACGTCCATATCTTCTTTGATACTTATAGTTATTATATCGCCACCCAAGCTTTCCTTCAGCTCGCTCGGCGACCCCATGGCAATTATCTTACCGTGATCTATTATGGCGATGCGGTCGCACAGAGCATCTGCCTCCTCCAAGTAGTGAGTCGTCATGAAAAGCGTCATACCGTACTCCTCCTTAAGCCTCTTGATGTAGTCCCATATCGCAGCCCTGGTCTGGACGTCCAAGCCCAAGGTCGGCTCGTCTAGGAAGAGTACCTTAGGTGTATTGATTAGTCCGCATGCGAGCTCGAGCCTTCGGCGCATACCGCCGGAATAAGTTTCGACCCTTTTGTCCTTGAACTGTGTCAGCTCTACGAGCTCCAACAGCTCTAAGGTCCGCCTCTTAGCAACATCCTTGGGTATACCGTAAAGGTCTGCGCACAGCATTACGTTCTCGTAGCCGCTCAGGTCTTCGTCAGCCGTGTACTCTTGGGGCACGACGCCTATGACCTTCCTGACCATGCCCGCTTGCTTGACGACGTCATAGCCGAGCACAGATGCCCTACCCTCTGTGGGTTTCAAAACCGTTATCAGCATGTTCATGGTCGTAGTTTTACCGGCACCGTTCGGCCCCAGAAAGCCGAAGATTTCGCCCTCCTTCACGCTGAAGCTTACGTGGTCTACGGCCACGAAGCCCCTGTTGAAAACTTTCGTCAACCCCTCAACCTCTATCACGTTTTTGGTCATGCTTACCCAGACCCCTTCAGCTTCTTCTCTATTTCCTCCAACTTCTGCGCGGCCTCGTTCAAAACTTCGAGCGACTCCTTTAAGACAGGCTCCGAGAACTTCTCCTCCAAGCTCATACGGAGGTTGAACAGTGCCCTGAAGAATCTCCTGAATGTCCCCTGAATCTCTTCGACATCCTTTAACGGTATGCGCAGTCGCGGGCCGCAGAACGGCGGTATGAGCGCCATCCTCTCCATCCCGAAGTGCGACCTTATTTTTCGTTGCTCCTCCAAAAGACCCCTGCCCTTAGTGGTAAGCGTATAACGCTTTATCCCGCTTTCCTGCGCAGGCACCTCCTCGATGTACCCATTGTCTTGGAGCCATGCGAGGAGCGGATAGACGGACCCTGGGCTCGGTTTCCAGCAACCTCCAGTCATTCTCTCGATTTCGTTCATTATCTCCGAGCCCGAGAGAGGTCTATCGTTCAAAAGCTCGAGTACGTAGTATCGCAGAAAACCCTTCGGAACGGCAGCCATGTGCCTTATCCAATGCCTGAACGGCGGAAGGTGTGGAGGATAATCGAACATGATATCACCAATGATATCAAATTCGATAAATAAGCCATATATAAACTATACGGAAAGGGTCTCTAAAAATAAACAGGCTACCTGACGCTGACCAGCATATGCCTGTCCATGATCGTCCAGTACTCGACGGTGACACCGGGCTCAACCTTACTCCTTAGGGACTCATCCTGCGGTAGCGGCACCTCGACTATCTGGAGGCTCTCGGAGTCCATGACGCTGACCACGTCGCCTATCGACACGACCTGACCTGACCTCTTTTCCACTATCGGAACCTCAACCTTGCTGTCCGCGGGTCCGACCATGCTCCTCTTAACACCGTCGAATATCCCTATGGCGACCAACCTGACCTTCGCCGAGCCGTGCTTGCCCGGCTTGCTCTTCTCCAGCTCGACTATCCTACAAGGCTCACCGTCGATCACGACGTTGTGTCCGACCTTTAGAGAGCCCATATCAGTTGGCTTGCTCATATTCCCCCTCGCATCAGCATTGGGAGGATAGCTATATACGTTACGTGGCTTTAAGGATGACTCAGTATTATCCATGCGAATTTTTTTAACGTAAAACCTACCTCTCTAAGACATTGTACCTCATTGTTAAACGAGACCCATGTCATCAGGTTTAGGGTTTTCCATAAAGCTTTCTGGCGACATCTTCTAAGCCAAGCTTCATGAGTTTCTCAGAGGTCGGCCGGCCGAACTCGTCCCAACCCCTGACGGCGTAGTACGTCTTTAGCATCCCCACGAACTTATCCTTATCCAGCTTTGCACCCCTCGTATATCCGTCCGGAACCGGGTCAGAGAAGTCCCTCTCCGGTAACATGTCATCTTTCATGTCTATGCTCCTGCGGATTACCGCGATGGCCCTCGTCAAATTCCATACTCTTTCCGACCTGAATAGGAGGTCGTCAAGGCTGAACTCTTTTCCGGTAACCGCAGAGTATGCCTCCGCATAAACGTTAGGGTCGATGCCAAGCTCCACCCAGTAAAACCTACAGACGCCCAGCATGTCGAACAGCGGCCTTATGTGCTGAAGATAAACGACCTTCCTGACCTTATCCTCCGTATACTTGTCCCTGCCGACCTCCAAGTCGTAGGTTATCGCCCAGGACCTGTTGTGGTGTGCACCTATATCACAAGTTGCATAGCTCAGGGCCATGGCCGTCGCAGCCCTATGGTCGTAAGCGCTAATCTCCAAACCCTTCACATGCATGGCAAATGCCTTGGAACCCTTGCCTATGCGCTCAGCCAAAGCCTTTACGCCCTCCGCCATCAGGTCGCCGAAGCCCTCCCTACTAGCCGTCATACGTATCATCTTGCAGACGGCTTCAACGTCGCCCCATTTTGGCACGAGGCCAAGCTCCTTCTCCGTAAGCAATCCTCTCTGATAACATTCCATGATAAATGCTAGCACGGAACCCATGCTGATTGTGTCAAGTCCGTAGTAGTCGCAAAGGTAGTTTGCCTTTGCAACCTCCTCGATACTTTTCAGCCCAAGGTTTGAACCCATCATGGCCGCCGTCTCGTACTCAACACCAACCTTACCTTCTCCGTTTAGCTTAAACCGAATCACATGCTCACACGGAATTATGCAGTTGGAGCAAGCCCTCGTAAACAACCTCACCCTATCCATGGCGTTACCGCCTATGTTCTCTGCATACTCGAAAACTGTTCTCTGAAAATTGTAAGTCGGGAGACACTCGGCTTTATTCGACCACTCGATCGTGCCCATCGTTCCGTACCTTCTCCAAGCATCGTAGTTTACGCTCTCCCTTACCATCTTCTGAAGCTTCCTCGATGCCTCCCTTAGTCTTTCCTCGTCCGCGACCTTAACGTCTTTGTCACCCATCGCAACTATCGCCTTCAACTTCTTCGAGCCCATGACAGCACCCATCCCCGTTCTTCCTGCCTGAGCATGCCGCATTCCTTTCCTCGACCAGTCTACGTTAACGCAAGCGAACTTCACAAGCTTCTCACCCGCCGTGCCTATCGATGCAACTGAGCAATCGCCGTACTCACTCGTTAACTTCGTATCCGTCTCTTGTGAGTTGAGGCCCCAGAGCCTTTCCGCATCGTGAACCTCTACCTTACCGTCGGCCACGAGCAAGTAAACAGGCCGTGATGATTTATTCCTAATCACTAACGCATCTATTCCGGCTCTCCTCATCTTGTAACCAAAGAAGCCGCCTACGTTGCTGTCGCCGTACATACCGGTCTGTGGGCTTATGGCCGCAAACGTCGTCTTTCCACCGCTCTGGAATGGCACGGCGGTCAACGGTCCAGTTGCGACGACCAGCACGTTGGAAGGATGAAGACCATCAGCTATGTTATCGAGCTCCTTGAACAAGATGTAGGCTGACCATCCGCGACCGCCTATAAAACCATATGCGAGCGTCTCGTCGACATCCTTTACCTCTACCTTACCAGACTGAAGGTCGACGTAGGAAAGCTTATTGTAGCCTAACATGTTTTAAGGCAAAACCTTTCTTTAATAAAAATTTTGCAATCTCTATGCCTTAACGTATTTATTTAGGTAGGCTCTCGATTAGTTCTGGAGCGGGGTAGGGTAGCCAGGATAACCCGCCGGGCTCATAACCCGGAGATCGATGGTTCAAATCCATCCCCCGCTATGCTCATGAATCGTTATTGGTGGTAATTCTGGAGCGAAGACTCTTCATTCGGTTAATCGATGGTCTAAGAGGAACGATAGATTATCGTAAGCTTGTTGAGAGTATGAGATAATAAGAAGATACGTATAGAGAAGGACGTTGATGTGGCGCCTGTAACGAAGCTGATGAGGTTTAATCCTTTATATAGTGGTCTAAACATCCCGACTCATGAAAAAAGTCCTAGAAATAAAGGGGAAAACGATCTACGTTTTTGCCATCCTATCGATTTTAGCGATAGCGTTGATGTCTTTGGGACCAGTGGTTAGTGCAGCAAGTTACGATATAGATTATTATACCCTTGCGAGAGGCTTAAACGATAAAGGTGAGCCAATAAATCAACCAGTATTCGAAACAGAATCGGAGTTTGGAGGAGTATTCTTAACAGTAGATGATTACGCATACTCTTATATTAAATTCAAGCAGATAAGTGGTCCATTCATTTTAAGAACTGAATGGTACAGTCCCGACGGTAAGCTGTATGCTTCAAGTGAAATTAAGGACGAGGTAGGTAAGACTTTTACTAATGTGTATACTTGGTCGAGGATACAGGTTGCTGGAAAGATCGGTGAAGAATCCACAGGAATGTGGACTGTGGTAACATACTTCAACAAAGAGCCGATGGTCACGATGAGATTCTTAGTCTTAACACCATCTCAAGCATGGGGATTCGTAAAAGCATACAGCGACATGTCCAAGGAAATTGAGACATTAAATAACGCTCTCGCCGAATCCCAAGACAATTACGCTAAAGTGTCCGAAGAATTATCTAAAGTATCCTCTGAGAGGGATGCTTTAAAGGCAGAGCTAACACAACTTCAGGATAAATCTAAACAACTTGAAAGCCAGCTTAGTAGTCTCGACTTGCAGAGAATGGTCCTAATAGCGGTAGCAGCCTTGACATCAGCAATAGCGGTATTATCATTCGTGATTAAGCGGAAAGTAAAGAGCCTGCCGCCTCCTCCCCCGCCCTCCGTTGGTAGGAGTGTTCATAATTAAGCGGAGACCAAGTTAAACCCCACCAATTCCTAATACCTGGTCATATCCTATATCGAAAGTTGTAGGGTGTGACCAGTTTTTATGGTATAAGGTTCTCCATAACTTCTAACGTATGGAAAATTCGGTTTAGAGGTTTAGATAAATACATGTATGGTGAGTACAACGTACGCCTATACGTTCCCTCTAGGTCCACCGGGGTTTACGTCGCAAAACCAGATATTTTAAAGAATCAATCTCGGTCGTAGTTTATTACGGCAACGCTTATAAGTAGCTAAATGGCAAACACATACAATGTCTGGCTTAACCAGAAGTCAGCTTATCGGTAAGCAGGTCTACAACCCAGATGGAACGTTAGTAGGAACGATAAACGACGTCGAGCTGATTATAGACAGGAATGAGGTAGCCCTTCAGGTACAGACCAAGTACGGGACCATAGAGTATGTACCGTGGGCAAATGTGAATACAGTTGGCGATATCCTTCTACTGAAGGAGAAAGTTGAGATACAGGCACCATCAGCACCGCCCTTAGAGGTGCCTAAGCCTACTCCCCAAACGGTGACGGAGAAGCTGGGCGGGATAGGTGAGTCCTTGAAGTCCATTGTTAAATCTAGCGGCGTAAAGTGTCCTACTTGCGGCGAAAAGGCGACATACATACCCCAGTATAAAAAGCACTATTGCTATAAGTGCGCGAAATACGTCGATTGAATCAGCCAGTATGCTATGGGTTTTTGATGAACTTGGTCGTCCTATTTTCTACGAGGACGAGCCTGTCCATCAGCTCCATGGCGAGAAGCCTGTCGTGCGTCGCAACGGCTATACAAACGCCTTTTCTTCTTAACTCTTTTACTAACTCCATGAAGTTTTCCCGACCACTTTTGTCCAGGTTTGCCGTAGGCTCATCGAGCAGCAAGTTCCTTGGTCTGACGGCCAAGGCTCTAGCTAGGGCTACCTTCTGTTGCTGTCCGACAGAAAGCGTTTGAGCTTTCTCGTGGGCCAAGTGCTTGATGCCGAGTGCCTCAAGCGCCTCCTCTATTTTAACGACAACCTCATCAGCAGGTACGTTCCTGACCCTCAGACCGTAGGCGACGTTGTCGGCGACGCTGCCCCTGAGCATTATGGGTTTCTCATGCACGTATACAACATCCCGTCTAACCGATGCCCTGGCCTTCTCGGACATGGACCAAGGGTTGACACCATCTATCAGGACTTCGCCTACTCGCGGCCTGTAGATGACGGCGGCCAGCTTCAGCAAAGTCGTCTTTCCCGAGCCGTTCGGACCCACGACCGCGGTTACACCCGGACTGAACACAAGGTTCACATCCCTGATGACGTCTTCGCTTACGTAGGCAAACGAGACCAGCTTTAGCTCTATCATCTAACCTTGCCCACCTTCCCGACGATTGCCGTTATTGTAAACGTCACAAGAAGCAGTATTCCTCCGAGCGTTAAGGCAAGCTCGAATTCACCCTTCGAGACCTCTAGGGCTATCGCTGTTGTCATAACGCGCGTGAATCCTTTAATGTTGCCTCCGAGCATTAGGGCTACGCCGAGTTCGCCTATCGCTCTGTTGAAACCCAAGAGGATTGCCATCAGGAGCCTTGGAAGCGACTCGGCCACCATCGTAACCGACGCTTGTCTTTCAGTTGCACCTATCGAGACAGCCATCTCCCAAACCTTAGCCTTCGTCTCACGGAGCACTAAGGCGCTAAGTGAGATTATGATGGGGGTAATTAGAACGGCCTCACCGATGACGATTGAGGTGGGTGTGTAAAGTATACCAAGGAAACCCAAAGGACCCGAGCGTGAAAACAAAAGATAAAGTACGAGGCCGACTAGGACTGTCGGAACACCGACGAGCGTGTTTGTAACGTCAAGCAACGCTACCCTGAACTTAGAATCCTTAGCCGTCAGCATCATAGCTATAGGCACGCTCCAAAATGCAGCAAACAACGTAGCCGTACCCGAAATGAGTATGGACCTCGTAACAACCTCAGCTATCTCTTGCCACACAGCCGTAACCTCCGCTCAAAGCATTTACAGAAATTATCCAAATTTAGCCAGATTTTCCCAAGCATTCTTGAGCTCTCCTGTCAGGTCGCCTTTAGCCGCTTTGAACAAAGGTTTACCGAACTCGGTGATGCCGTAGCTGTCGATTATTTTTTGCCCCTCTTCTGAGAGTATGAACTCCACGAAGGTCTCGGCTAGCCCTTCATTCACGCCAATAATCTTTGCCGGGTTAACCACATACACGGAGTATACATTAATTAGCATGTCTCCTTTGTCAACGAGCGATTTAAGCTCGCCCAACCTACTACTGAACTTAAGATACGTGCTGATGTCACTGAGCGTGTAAGCTTCCTTCTCGTTCGCCACCATCAAGGTTTGCGCCATGTCCGCTCCCAGTTCTAAGTACCACGACTTACCTAACGGGTTAACACCAGCCAACGACCATAGCACCAGCTCCCTAGCATACGTCCCTGAGTTGTCTGCCCTGGATACGAATACTGCCTTGCCATTTTCACCCGCGGCATAGATAGCGGCCATAGCATTAACAGGGTCCATGCCCGCTATACCGGCAGGGTCGTCGCCGGGCCCAACTATGATGAAATAGTTGTATGCGAATATCTTGCCGGGTTTCAGCGTCCCATCGTCGAGGTATTGCTTCTCGAGGTTTGGTGCATGTGAAAGTACTATCTCGGCATCGCCCTGCGCGGCTCTTCGCAAAGCCTCGCCGCTACCGACCGCGATGAACTGGATAGAAACATTCGGATGCCTCTGTTTGAACTCTTCAGCCAGCTTGTCGAGAATGCCTGTGGCGTATAGGCTCGTGGTCGTTGTGATACGGAGCGTGCCTTCATAATGTTCTCTTCGGTAAATGAAAAGGAACAAAATGGAAACGGCAACTATGACAGCGAGCGCTATGGCTACCCATCTCATCTTCATATAACATCACCGTTATTCTTTTTGAGATAACGGTTATTTTTAAATGTTTTTATAAAAAAGATAACGACTATATACTGCCTTGAAAGAGTTACGTCTACAGGACCTAACGGTTAGGGCTGAGGTATTCTTAGAGTGGAAAGGTGAACTCATTTTAGATTCGAAGTTGGCCAAAGTGTTACGCGAAATCGAGCAGAAAGGCTCACTACTGACAGCGTGCAGGGTCGTCGGCGTGCCTTACGCGAGGACTTGGGAGAGACTGACGAGGGTTGAAGAAATATTCGGCGGCAAGCTACTCGAAGCCAAGCGTGGTGGCCCAGGAGGCGGAGGCGCGAAGCTCACGAAGCTCGGTAAGGAACTCCTTAGGCTTTACTTTGGTGCCGAGGCTGAGCTTGGTGGCACGCTCAGAACAGCGTCAGATACGAGGGTCACGGGAAGCATGCCCGACTTGGCCGTGATGGGAAGCAACGACCCAGCGCTAGAGGTACTCATCGGAATTCTCAAGGCGAGGAAGCCTGACCTAGACGTCGAGGTCTCTTGGCTCGGCTCGGCAGGCGGTCTAGCAGCGCTCATGATGGGCGACGCCCACGTAGCCGGAGTTCATCTATTAGACCCTGCTACGGGCAAGTACAACGTACCCTTCCTAGGCCGGTACTGGCTCGAGGGTAGGGCTGTAGTCATCAGAGGTTATCAGCGGGAACTCGGCATAGCGTTCAGGCTCGACACGAGAATCGACGGGATCTCGGACCTACTGGACCACAAGCTTAGGCTCATAAACAGAAACCCAGGCTCGGGCACGAGGGCTTTGTTAGACCATTTGCTCAAGCAGGCAGCGCTCGACAGAGGCGTAGACCCGGCCGATGTACCACGACTCGTCAGAAACTACGACAGGGAAGTTAAGACGCATGTTGAAGTTGCTAAGGAGATAGCAACGGGAGCTGCTGACGTAGGCATAACCGTGAGGTACGCCGCAGAACTCTACGGCTTACAGTTTACGAGACTCATCTGGGAATGGTACGACCTAGCAATCCTAAAAGAAGCCATGAGAAGGGAAACGGTAAGAGAGCTACTCAAACTTCTGACGTCTAGGGAGTTCACGCAAGCGGTAAAGCGGATGAAGGGATATAGGATAACGAGTGAAATCGGCAAGATGGTGAGCAGTTAAACGGTTCCTGCGATCACATCGATGGAAACCCGTCGCCAGCTAAACGAACTTCACGTTTTTTCTTTAGGCTTGATGCGCGCAATCGCTTTAGCGATATCCTCATACTTCAGGGTCTTCGTAGGCCTCTCTGGCATCAACCCTTCAGACCTGTAAAGCAGGACTAGGATGAGTGCGAGCCCGAGTAGCATGTACTCGAGCCAGACGACGTCGAACGGAACAAACACCTCGAAGTAGCTCTTGTAGAACGTTATGAGCTTCCGGAGCGTCACGAATATACCGGCTCCTACGATTGCTCCAAGGTTATTGCCGGCCCCTCCGACAATCACCATAACCCATGGCCAGAAGGTGTGCGTGACCCTGTTGAAATCGCGGGCTGATACGCTCGCCGTGAGGAACGAATACAGTGCTCCGCCGATTGCGGCTATCGCGCATCCAACGACCAGCGTCTTAATCCTCAACCTATCGACGTCTTTCCCATAAACTCTGGCCGAGAGCTCCTCGTCCCTTATAGCCCTAAGCGTCCTACCGAGGGGCGATCTGCTAACGAGTTCTAAGTAGACGAATATCGCCGCGGTTACTCCAAGTATCGTCAGAGCCACGTAGAGCGGCCTGTACTCTCCGCTGACCGACCTGAACGGGTCGGGTATACGGACACCTAAACTACCTCCGATGAACGGCTCCCAGTTATCCCCTACAACCCTCAGCACCTCAGCCATAGCCAGAAGGGTCATTGCGAGGTAATCGCCCCTAAGCCTTATTCCAGGATAGGATGCGACGTATCCCAGAGCCGCTCCAGCCAACGCCGCTCCTGCCAGCGATGCCAAAAGGTAGCAGACCGAGATGATGGGGTTGGATGCCAAGACTTGATTAATCGAGGATACGACCTCAAGGTTGTTTCTGAAGAAGTCGAGCTCCGTAGGTACGTTAAGCAGATACGCGATAACTCTACCAGGAATAGCTCCGACGAAGAAAGCACCTCCCGCGACAGCTAGCAGCTTACCAAAGTTCGGTATCCCAGCGTATCCAAACTCAAGGTTCAAGCTCATGGAGACTATCGCGAATAGACCGAAGAGCGTCAGCAAGTCTACGAGAAATGTGAGTGGGATGGGGAGCGGCATCCTAGCCCACCTTTCCCATGAGCCTCTTCCAGTTTATACCAGCCAAACCCCTCGGAGCGAAGAGTAGCGTCAGCATCATTATGATTAACGGTATAACGGGACGGTATGGAACGATCCACGGCCCAAGGCTCATCGAGAGGTAACCGGTCCCCAATACCTCGGCCAAACCTATCACTGCACCTCCAAGAAAAGCTCCGTATATGTTACTTAAACCTCCCAAGATGCTTGCGGCGAATATGCTGATCAGCAACCTTATCCCTATGTCTGGATTACAGGTCATGTAAAGTGGCATAAGGACACCGACAACTCCTGCCAGTCCGCCTGAAATGAACCATGAGATCGCGTACGTTAAGTTGATGTTTATCCCGACCACCTCTGCCAAGGAAGGGTTCTCTATTGCGGCCCTCATCGCCACCCCAAACTTTGTCTTGTTTAGGAAGAAGTATAGTGATGTTATCATAGCGAAAGCAAGGATGGGAGCTATCACAAACAATCCTGGCTGCCCGAAGACCTCAACGTCAAAACCCCTCAATTGGAATAACCTCGTGATAAGCTTGTGGACCCTGTTAAGATAATCGGCAGATATGTTAATTAGCGATATGAGGATCATGTCGTATGCTATCGTCGCGATCATTAGGGTCACGTAATTCGCACCCCTATCCATTAAAGGCTTTAACACCGCCAAGTAGAGCACCAAAGCGACCACGCCTCCCAACATGAACGCCGGGATCGTGCCGAGATACGGGCTAATGTTAAATAGCCGAACCAATGCGAGACTCGCGTATACATTCAGGGTAGCAAAGTCTCCATGGGCGAAGTTTGGGACCCTTGTCGTCATATAGGTTAACGTCAACCCTGCGCTAAGCATCATCAGCAGCGAGCTGAAGATCACGGCATCTTTCACGAGGAGAAGACTCAATCCTATCCTTCCCTGCCGACGCATCCACTCTAATGGACTGGTTAATAACCTTAGCCAAAGCTTTATAAACCAGATAGTGGTCCTAATAAGTTTAAAGCAGGATGAGAAAATGATGGAAAAAGGTGTAACAACAGTCGTAGCTGTAGCGGTTGCTGTAGTGATGCTACTGGTCGGTATAGCTGTAGGATACGTGGTAACGCCCTATGTAACGCCTACCGCTCCCGTGACCCCTGTGGTTGGTTTAAGCGGCGAGGTACCTATCGGTGCTTTGCTACCGTTGAGTGGACCTTTAGGCGCCTTTGGTGAGAACGATAGGGTGGCCATCCAAACAGCTGTGGACGAAGTTAACGCTTTCCTCACGCAAGTAGGGGCCAACTGGAAGCTGAAGCTTTACGTTGAGGATACAGAAACGAAACCTGAGGTCGCACTGGAGAAGCTGATGAGCCTACACGCAAAGGGCATCAAGGTCGTCATAGGGCCGATGGGGAGTGGGGAGGTTATGAAGTTAAAAGAGTATGCGGACTCGAACAAAATCCTCGTCATATCGCAGTCGTCAACCTCACCCGCTCTATCTATAAAGGGTGACTACATCTATAGGTTCTGTCCCAATGATTTGTACCAAGGACCGATAGGTCCTAAATTTGCCAAGATGATCGGAGCGACCCACATATTTCTAGTCTATCTGGCGAATCCATGGGGTGATGGGTTGGCGGAAGTCGCGGAGAAGACTGCGAACGAACTCGGCATAACGGTTGCCGGCAAATTCAGAATTGCTGAAGCCGCTCCGGATTACTCAGCTGAGGTCGCCAGCTTGAACTCGGAAGTCAACAAGCTGGTCGAGCAGGGCGTGCCGCCCGAGAAGATAATGGTTCAGCTGATAACCTACGGCGAGGCAACGACCTTCATGCTATCAGCAAGGGAATATGATGTGCTATGGAACGTGAAGTGGTTCGGAAGTGACGGAACAGCTTACGAGGGCTCCCTTATTAAGGAGGCGAAGACGGCAGAGTTCTCGACTAAGGTCAGGTTCGTGAGCCCGATATTTGCTCCTACCAAGACACCAAAATACCAAGAGCTTCTAGAAAAGATCAGTAAGACGGTTGGCAGACCTCCTGAGCCGTATGCTTACAACACTTATGATGCGGTTTGGGTTATTGCCCTCGCCTTGCTCGCTGCTAACGAATACAGTGCCGATGCTATAATCTCTGCAATGCCTCAGATATTAGGACACTATTACGGCGCGAGTGGTCACTTAATGCTGGATGAGACGGGCGACAGGATCGGAGCAGACTACGAGTTAACGGAGATTGTCGAGACCAAACCCGGAACGTACGAGTGGCAGGTCACAGGAACATACTATGGAGCGACCGCCGAAATCCTCTGGAAGTAACGTGAAAAAGATTTTAAACCCCCATTTTTTATGTTATGCGCGTATATGCCTGAGAGCGTGCTGAAAATCAGGGACGTCATGAAGAGCTTTGGGGGTCTTGTAGCCGTAGCGGGGGTTAGCATGGACGTAGAGAAGAATACTTTAACGATTCTAATAGGACCTAACGGAAGCGGCAAGACTACCCTAGTCAACTTGGTGACAGGGGTATACAAGCCGGATCGTGGAAAGATACTCTTCGACGGTACGGATATAACAGGATTCCCACCCCATGAGGTATTTAGGCTCGGTGTATCCAGGACCTTCCAGATACCGCAACCCTTCAGAAAGCTTACGGTTCTGGAAAACATGCTAGTCGTTCATCCCGGCAATCCTGGGGAGGGGTTTCTCTCATCCCTGAGGAGGAATGGGTGGAGAAAGTTTGAAGAGGAAGCCGTCGAGAGGGCTTTCGAGCTCCTCAAATTCCTCAACCTAGGCCACTTATGGAATCAGGAGGCTGAAAAGCTGAGCGGAGGGCAAATGAAGCTCTTGGAGGTCGGGAGGGCACTCATGGCTGGCGCGAAACTGCTGATAATGGATGAGCCGATAGCTGGTGTAAACCCGGTACTAGCCCATGACATATTCAAAACTCTCAGGAAGCTTAAGGATGAAAAGAACCTAACGGTCCTTACCATAGAGCATAGGCTTGACATCGCTCTTCGCTACGTTGACTACGTTTACGTAATGGCGGCAGGCTCGATGATCGCATTCGGTAAGCCAGAAGAGGTAGTCTCGGATAGAAGGGTTATCGATGCCTACCTCGGGGGATAATGGCTCATGATAGAAATCAAGAATCTGAACTCCGGCTACCGTAAGCTCCAAGTGCTCTTCGATGTCTCAGCCAACTTTCACCCTGGGAAGATAAACACAATAGTCGGACCCAACGGAAGCGGAAAGAGCACGCTACTGAAGTCCATATTCGGGCTAGCCACGATTTATTCCGGGTCCGTGAAGTTCGAGGACACAGAACTCGTCGGTAAACCCCCACACGAGATAGCCAAGCTCGGCATAGCTTACCTACCCCAGCTCGGTAAGGTATTCGAGAACCTTAGTGTGGAGGAGAACATGATGATGGCGGGCTACACTCTCGATAAATCCGAGAGGGCAGAGAGGTTAAAGGAGGTCTGCGACATGTTCCCAGTCGTGAAGAAGTATTGGCGAACCAAAGCCGGTTTACTGAGTGGTGGCGAAAGGCAGATGGTCGCGATGGCTATGGCACTCTTGAGGAGACCCAAGGTCATGATGTTCGATGAACCCACGAGCGAGCTCGCGCCAAAGGTCGCCAATAGTGTACTCGAAAAGATAGTTAAGCTGAGGGATACCATGAAGATAACGATAGTGTTAGTAGAGCAGAATGCTAGAAAAGCCCTCGAGATAGGCGATAGGGCTTATCTGCTGGTGGGCGGAAGGCTCTCGTTCGAAGGAGCATGCAACGAACTCCTAACCCATTCACAGCTCTCGACGCTCTATCTCGGACTGGGTAGCGGCTCTTAGCTTTTTGTTAGACCTATTGTTATTTTTCCTAGGGGCTCCACTCTGGTGTGCTCCTCTATTCCTGCTCCTCTTTCAAATTTATACAATGCAGCTTCAGCTTCTTCGAAGACTTCTTCGTCGTGCGTGATTACGATTACCTGCCTGACCCCTTTGCTAAGCGCCGAGAAGACTTCCGCAAGCCTTTTCTTATTCTCGGAATCGAGGTGCACGGTCGGCTCATCGAGTATGAAGAAGCCTAACCTTCTCGCGCCCAAGATATCGCCGATGGCAAGTCTAAGGGCAAGCGCCACGGCAACCTTCTCACCACCGCTAAGCCTATCAGCATCGACTTCCCGCCCTCTCTGATAGCATTTAATCTCGAGCTCGTTTTTTACTTCCTCTAGCCTCACACCGTCAACGTTAATGTTGAACATCTCTAGGTGCCTAGTGGCAAGCCTGGACGTCTCGCTGATGGCCCACGATCTGAGGGACTTAAGCACGGGACCATCCCTATGGTACACCTTATCCCTAACATCCATGAGGAAATCTCGGAACCTCTTGGCATCCTGAAGGATGGATGTGACGCTCTTGAGCTTTCTAAGCTTATCCTCTTCCTTCTTGATGTCTTTCTTAATCCCCTCAAGCTCACCCTGCAGCACGCCAATATTCTTCTGAAGCTCATCGTAGGATTTCCTAAGCTCCCCGTATCGCTCCTTATCAAAGGCCCTGGCCTCTGATATCGTGGCATTAGCGTTCTTTACCATCTGAGCAACCTCATCCGTCACGGCTAGGGCGTTAAGCAATTCAAGGTCTGGAAGGCTGTCTTCTGGAATTGACGCAAGGATGTTCTTAATGCGCTCTAACTTCGTCTTCTCAAGACCAAGCCTCTCTGGGCTATCGATGCCAATTGCCTCTAAGGTTGCCTTAGCCCTCCTAACTTCTTCTTGCCACTCTTCAACATCTTTACCATCCAGTTTAGAGAGTTGAGCGAATTCTTTCTTCTTAGCATTTAACATCACCATTGATGACTCTCTCTTTAATGAAAGGGCCTCTTTCTCCTCGCCCAAGGTCTTCCTTTTGGCCTTTAGGTCCTCGGAGTATGTCTGGAGCCCAGATGTATACGACTCTCTAAAAAGTTCGATTATCTCTTTCCTTTTGTCCTCCACAGACTTCTTCAGAGTAATTTCTCTTCCGTCTCCCGTTGCTAATGCCTTGCCGAACTCTACGGCCAACCTGACGAGCTCAGCCGTCTCGCTATCGACCTCTTTGAGGAGCTCAGAAAACATCCTTCCCCTAACCTCTTTTTCTCCCAGGGCATTTAACTTCTTCTCAACTTCTACCCTTTCGCCCTCGACCCTGTTTATTTCCTTCTCTAAATGCTCAATCTCCGTCTCTAACTTTGTGATTTCTTCTTTTAGCTTATTCTTTTTATTGACCCTATCATTGACCACGTCCATCCTTTCTATCAGTTTTAATATTGATGCACACTTCTCAAGCTCTGCCTCTTTTCTTTTTATCCAATCCCTAACGATGGCCTTGATAGAATTAACTTTGGATAAAGCATCAGAGTATGCTTCTTTATAGTGCTCCATCCTTTCTAGCTTAACCTCCATCCCCTCACACTTTTTCTTTAACTCCGTGAGTTGGTACTCTTCCTTTCTTAATTCCTCGTTAAGATTGTTTAGAGCCAACTCAGATTCTGAGATTTCTTTACTGACCCTGTCGGCTTCGTCAACCGAGTATTCCGTCTCCTCTCTTATTCTTTCTTCGAAATCCTTAATCACGCTACCCATCTTCATGTAAGCGTTTTCCATCATGCTAAGACCTAGGAGGTCGTCGAAGAGTGCCTTTATCTCCTTCGGTTGCCAAGAAAGTATCCTGTCAATCTCTCCTTGCTGAATGATTACGGATGCTCTCATCCTTTCGTATCCCATGCCCAAGATTTCCTCGACCTTTTTAGTTACCGTGTCCTCCTTCTTTCTCTCGCCCCTCACCAAGGATTTTCCATCAACTCTTAGGTACGCTTCTTCCAGCTTACCTTGACGGTCGAAGCTCCTACCGACTAAGTACGTCCTGCCGCCGAGCATTACCTCAACCTCTACAAGACCTCCGGGTGTCCCATCCCTAGCTATGTTGGTGTTACCTCCCCTTCCATGCTTGCTGAAGAGCGCATAAGTTATTCCATCTATGACAGAAGTCTTTCCAGAACCATTTCTGCCCACGAAGACGTGAAGACCTGGCCCTAGGTTCAGGGAAGTCTCCTTATGTGATATGAAATTCTTGAGGAAAACCCTAGTGATCACTTTAGCTTTCCCTCTTTGAAGACATTCCAGACGAGCTCAAGTGCCCCCTTCCTCCAATCCTCATCGCTAAGGGCCTTGAGTAATTCGAAGAGCGCAAACTCGGCTTTATCCTTGTCTCCTATAACGTTTTCCGTCAACCTCACCAACTCGGCATTCACGTCTGGAGCCTCCTGCAGAACCTCTCCGCCCACCTTTTTCAAGACTTGCCTAATCGTGACGATGTAGTGGTTCTTTAACGAATCTTCAGACGGCCTAGGGTCAAAGGGTCTGTCGGTTTCGACTTTTAGTAGGAGGCAAGGCTTCTTACGGTTTTCACGTATAGAGGATGCTAGCTCTTGTAAAATGCCATCCAGCTCTTCGAGCTTTGTATCCTTCTCTATCTTTGGTCTTACGGTCTTTAATCTAACTATGTTTATCCTAGGCTCATCACCGGAAAGGTCAACTAAGTTGATGGAAGTGGTCTCGGGGTCGTCCCAGTCCACCCAATGGGTCGCTCCTGGGTATGCACCCAACCCTTTACCGCATCTGAACTCGTAGGGCACATGGAAGTGCCCCATCGCATAGTAATCAAAGCCTGCTGGGATATCGTCTTTGGATATCTCGCCCACAAACTCACGTAACCCCGTAAGTCCTTGATGTAAGACAACGATTCTTCTTTTTCCGTCCGTTTGGCTCACCCTTCTAGCAACCTCGTCAAGCTTTTTGCATAACATTTCCCTTTCAACTCTCTTATGCTTGTGAAGGCCGGCTACAACTACGTCGTCGATAATGACAGGTTCTCCTGTTCCAACATACTTAGCGACCCCCAGAACGTCAAGGAGGTAAGGGTGGGGCGTGCTTGGAACGTTAGATATGTCGTGCTCACCCAATGTAAATAGAAACTGTATGCCTCTTTCATCCAGTAGCTTAACGCCCTCTACAAGAACCTTCATGGCGGTTCCGTATGGTTTGGGAGAGTCCAGTATGTCGCCCGAGTGGATGACCAACTTGACGTGGTCCTTTACAAATACCTCGATAGCCTCCCGGAAAGCGTCGTAGTAATCTTGCTCCCTCTCATCGTCCTTTCCCGCATAAGCTCCGAGATGCGTATCGGACATGTGCCCGATAATCATAGTCTGATGAGTTCCTCCGTCGATATCCTTCTGTATCCCACATTGACGTCCTCGGCCCACATTTCTATCGCGTTTAAGTCCATGCCTATGACCTTCTCTTCTATGAGGTCCACCTTAACGAGTGCCGGTACTGTTACCCATTGACCTGCGAGTATCATCTCGCCAGTGTTAAGGCTTGGTAATGATGCGCCTAGCTCCGTCGAGACCTCGTCAGTCACTTCCATGACAAAGTCCTGGTCCTTTGGATGGGTCAAGCCAGATACGGCGAAGCTACCCATCTGGCTCGCGACATCCGCGTCCAGCTTGCAGGGTCTTTGTGAGACTAGAATCAGCGAGACACCGAACTTTCTACCTTCCCTCGCTATTCTAGCTAACACATCAGAACATTTGGATTTTCTGTCATACGGTATGAACGTATGAGCCTCCTCGACCGCTATGACTACGGGCGATTTGAACCTTGACCTCCTGCCGAGCGTTGCGTTCTTCCTGTCATTCAGGATTTCCGTTAAGTAGCGCGCAACGATTATCTGAGCTTGGATTTCTGTGAATCCCGAGAGGTCTAACACATTTATCCTGTTGGGCTCGATGATGTCTAGCGGGCTCTCCGTCTCTGTATTGAATATGTTACCCTTTATCGCGAGCCCCCTATCGATTATCTCCAGGACCCTCTCAGCGGTAACCTTAGCTTGAAAGTCCGTCTCTTCGTTTTCTACAATATCCTCAAGGTTTTTCTTTAGAGCTTCCCAGAAGTTCGGTGAGCTCGCCACATTTTTATTGTATGCCCTTCCGAGTATGCCCCTTTGCCTCGTTGCGTCACTCCTTATGTCGAGCATATCTGCCAACTCCTCAGAGTCTAGATGTCTCGGATTGATCCTCGGAGTCACGAACCTCGCTTTTTCAATCTTCAGTTTACAATACTCTGCGTGATAGTCTAAGATTATCATGGTTCCATTCTTCTCCGCTGTTTCCTTTGCTAGGAGTGCTAATAGGTTCGACTTCCCCTTGCCGGTAGCTGCCAATATCGCAAGGTGCCTGGAGGCAACCTTGTTCAAGTTGATCGAAACTATAACCCCATCCCTCCTCAACAACCTTCCAACTTCAACCCACTCCCTCGAATCATTATGGAATATTTGCCTTAGCAAATCGTCTTCGGCTAGGAAGACGGCCGAGCCCGGCTCAGGCGGTAGGGTGGGATAAACGCGCCTACCCTTCAAAACTCCCTCGATAAGCCCGACGGCCCTTGCTGCACAATACCTCACAACGTCCCTAGGGTTAGCCTTACTTGCTTCCTTTGCCTCAATTGCCGTTATGTAGTCACCCACACTCGACAGAAGCTTACTCTCCAGCTTAGAGGATTCTACCAAGTACAAAACTCGCCCGTCCACAGTATCTGTCACGACGAACTCTCCGACCCTGACCGCCTCTTTCGTGAAGAATTTTATCCTTTCGGGTCTTGCCTCGCCGACCACGATACCGATTTCAACCAACCTCGAGCACCTCCCTAGCCGTCGGAAGAGCGGCGAGCCCTGCTGCCTCGACGACCATATCCATAAGATCGTTGGGTACTGAGGCCATCTCATGGGCAACCATAAGGGCGTACGGGTATCCCTTGACTGCCGTGCCATACAGTGCGTCAATTACGGATTTGACGTATTCGGAGTTGACTATGGCAGGGACCTCCACGTGCATCGCATCGGAATTTTCTGACAACCTAACGTAGAAGACTGATGTCATCACCCCCTCCTTCTCGGATATTATGGGCTCCGTATACCCGATGTCTCTCGTTGCCCTGTTGATGTAGTAAACGTCTCCAACCCCTCCACGTATAAGTCTCCTGTCTTGGGAGTACTTCGATATGAAGAGTATGTTCCTTGCATTTTTCAGCGGCCTCATGTAAACTACGTAATCTTTTAAGAGCCTGACCTTTTTTAAGATATCCATCGCGTTTAGTCTCGCTAAGATAGACCCGTCGACTAAAACAATATCCGAAAACTTTGATGCTTTTGATGCTAAGTCGTGTTCATAACATTCGGCCACTCCTTGCATGTACAACTCGGGTCTTATGCCTGAGTCCTCAACCCCCATCGGTATTATGTCAACTTCTACCACGGGTTCCGTAACGGTTTCTGATGATGGTGCGACGGCCATAGCCCTAATGGTATAGAGGTAAAACCCGCCGTACATTCTGTAATTCCATCCGCTATCGACTGCCGCAATTTTCTTCCTAACCTTCTTAGGCTGGTACGGCCTCCAGACATTCTTTGCCCTCTTCAACCACGCTTGATATCTCTCGCTACCCTCCTCTTCCCGTAGCCTTTGCTTAAGCAAGTTTGCGCGCTCAAAAAGCTGCTTCAGCGTCATTGGCATAAGGTTGGGTATGGTCTAAGATAAAGCTTGAGTATAGATTCCATTCCTAAACCCGTTGTTTACTGTGCGTGGCTTAAGAAATTATAAATAACGCAACGAGCATTAACATACTCGTGAACAAACTGGCTTCGGCGAAAATGAAGATTTTTGCCGTCGAGATACTAAGGGTTCTGAAGAGGAACTACACTTACAAAGAGATTTCGAAGATGATAGACCTACCGCCGAGCGTTTTGAGTAGGTACATAAATGGTCACGTCATACCGAGCGTCGAGAAGGCTGAGATGATAATAGAAGCCTTTAGCGAGAAATACATTCGCGATATACTCAGGTCAAAGGTCATGGAGAGGAACGGCGCTTACGACCTCACTTCTGTGTGCTACGACACCAGCCTCCAGCAACTTATTGCAAAGAGCGTAGTTAACGAGTTCGAGTTCGTCAAGGTCGACAAGATACTGACGGCTGCTGTGGACGGCATACCTCTCGCAATCCAGCTTGGGAACGAGCTTGGTGTCAAAGCAGTCGTCGTGGCTAAGGGAACCAAGGAGGTAGGCGTGGAGGAGTTCTTTGAGGAGAAGGCGATGTTCTCGCCAGTCCTTTTTAAAACTTTCTACATACCCAAAGGTTCAATCAAGAAGGACGAAAACGTACTCATAGTGGACGACATCGTGAGGACTGGCGCGACTGTCGAGGCGATGATAAGGTTCGTGGAGAGGTCAAAAGCTAAGGTTGTTGGTATATTTACGATATTCTCCGTCAATAACTCTGCAGAGGAACTGAAGAAGAAGTTGGGATTAAAGTGCAAGGTTCTATCGTTCCTAAAACTCTCATAGTTAGACTTAAATTTATGGTTTAGGCATCTAAAATCCAAGGCTAAGTTGGTAACATTGCATATTGGTATTGACGATACCGATTCTAAGAAGGCGATGTGCACGACGTACGTAGCCGCTGCCATCTTTGACGATCTGCTGAAAATGGGCCTAACTCCTATGATGAGGCCCCAGCTTGTCCGTCTTAACCCAAACTGTCCCTACAAGACGAGAGGTAACGCAGCGGTGGCTCTGAGGTTTAGGGTTGACCCAAAAAAGTTGTATTTGGTCAAGGATGTTGTTTTAAGGAGAGTATCCGAATTGGCTGAGCTGGAATGTGAGGGTACCGAACCTGGCGTCGTGTTCTACGTAAGCGAAGAGATACCGGAGGAATTAAGAAATTTCTCCATGGCCGTCGTGAGACGAATGGTGTCCGTAGAGGACGCTTTTTCCGTCGCCTCGATTGTCGGAGCCGAACTCCATGCGCTGAAGGGAAAGAGGGGTGTCATAGGTGCGCTGGCGGCTGTGGGCATGGATAGGATTGCTAGAAAAACTTACGAACTCATAGCATACAGGGTTAGGCAGAACTGGGGTACGTTCAGGAGAGTTGATGATAGCTCCGTCATCAGGATGGACATGGTGACAAGGCCATGGACCTTTGACAACTTTGATTACGAGACGAATGAAACTAGGATAACGCCGCATACTCCCTGCCCAGTGCTCTTGGGCATTAGGTCGCTCGACCCAGACGTGGCCTTTTACGCATTCTCAATTTTAAGAATATTGGAGCCAATTGAAAAGTTACTGCTTTTTGAGACGAACCAAGCGACAGACTTGCACATACAAGAGGTGAAGATTGCGGAAATAGAGGAGAACACATCAGTGTCTGTCGAAGGGGTTGTTGCTGACCTACCCAGAGTTATACCTGGCGGTCACGTGTTCTTCACCTTAATGGATGATACGGGAACGATACAGTGCACGGCCTTTGAACCTACAAAGTCTTTCAGAAACGTAGTACGCTCCCTGAGACCTGGTGACAGGGTAAGGGTTTACGGCGGTGTAAAGTCAAAGCTTGGCATGCATTTGACGATAAACTTAGAAAAGATACGAGTGATAAGCCTCGCAAAATTCGTTCGCACGTCTCCACCATCCTGCAACGTCTGTGGAAAGAAGATGGAGTCTCTAGGCCAGAGCAAAGGTTACAGATGCCCGAGGTGCGGGAATAGGTTACCAGAAGGGTTAAAGACGTTTGTTGAAGAGCATAGAACTCTGACACCGGGCATTTATGAGGTACCGCCCTCCGCACGCAGGCACCTTTCAAAACCGTTACTCTTTGAAGAGTTGACGACCCCTTAAGAAATCTCTAAAGCTTAACGTTTATAGTTAACGAAATAGAGGCAGGTTGAGGAGAGTAAAAGGCCGTTGATTAAGAAAGTGGCGATAATTTACGCACCAAGAAAGGCTGGAGCCGCAGAGATGGCTAGTGAGCTATCCAAGCGTTTAAGCGTCCTAGGGACTGAGAGTGAAGTCTTTGACTCGGAGCACATCATGAACATGGGAAGTAAGATAATCGCAGACCTCGTCGTAATCCTCGGTGGCGATGGTACCCTACTGAAGAGCGTACACTCCCTATACGACTACAGGATACCCATATTAGGAGTGAACTTCGGCAGGGGCGGTTATCTCTCAGAACTCAATCCCGAGGAAGCATCCGACGCCCTGGACGACATACTCAAAGGGAATTTTGGCGTCGAAGAGGTGATGAAGCTTTCGGCTTTCGTGGGAAAGAGAAAGCTGGGGGACGTAGTCAACGAGGTCTACGTTTCAAGCGAAAGCATCGGTAAGGTCATCGAGTTTGAGGTGGTGCAGAATGAATATACTTTGCTCGATGGTGTGGCCGATGGGGTCATAATCTCGACGCCGCTAGGCTCAACGGCTTACGCCATGTCCGCAGGAGGTCCAGCCGTTGACCATAGGCTCAAGGCTGCCGTTATTGTGCCCGTATGCCCGCTTACAAGAATGAACTCGCTTGTGCTGCCCGTTGATAGCGCGATAGTCCTCAGGTTTAAGGTTCCGAGGATTCATGTGCTAATCGATGGTCAGATTAAGGAGATTTTGGATACGAGCGAGCTTACCATAAGCAAGTCTGAACAGTCTATACGTTTTGTCCGCGTTAAGAGGGAATGCAGCTTTGCCAGACGGCTTAAGAAACGTCTCCGCTAAAGACGTTAACAGAAAGTCAACGATATACGTTCTTGATTCAACGGCTCTCATAGCGGGCCAGACGGACTTTTCTAAGAAGGAGTTCGCGACTACGCCCTCCGTTTTGTCAGAAGTTATGCACGATGAGTCTGTAAAGAACATCGTGGAGGTTGCTGTTGATAGTGGTCAACTGGAGGTTTCCAGCCCATCCGAGACGAGTATCAAGGAAGTGGAGGAAGTTGCCACCTCGACTGGCGATAGGGTTAGACTATCCCGAACGGACTTGGACGTTTTGGCGCTCGCCTTAGAGAAGAGCAGGGCGGGTTTGGACGTTGTCGTGATAAGCGACGACTACAGCATCCAAAACCTTGCGAGGCGTATGGCCATAAAGACGATCGGCATGATTCACCCAGGAATCAGAAAGCAGGTAACCTGGATAACCTATTGTCCTATGTGCAGAAGCGAGTACGGCGTCAGCAGCCTAAGCGTCTGCACGAAGTGTGGTGCCGAGTTAAAGCGAAGGCCCGTGAAATAAAAATGATTTTAACAAATAACCAAAAAGAATTTAACCATGAATATGTTGGCTTTTAATATGGTGAGGATTTAGTGAAAAATGTTGCCTTAATAAAGGGAGATGGTGTCGGACCAGAGCTTGCTGGGGCTTTTCTAACGGTATTAGATGCGGTCAAACCTAACGTTAAGGTTATTCCAGTAGAAGCTGGTCTTGAGTGGTGGCAAACACACGGAGGCCCGTCCCTGATACCTCCTGAAACTTGGGAGGTTTTGGAGAAGTCCGATGCGTGCTTGAAGGCTCCGACCACGACGCCTTGGGAGAGAGGCATGCCGAGGAGTGTCGCCGTCAGCATTAGGCAGAAGTTTGACTTATACGCTAACGTGAGACCGATTAAGACCTTCAAAGGCTTACAAGAACGCTTCGGCGAGCTTGACTTTATATGTGTCAGGGAGGGGACTGAGGGTCTATACACCGGAATCGACGCCAGGCTATCCGACGACTGCGCCATAGCTATCAGGAAGATTTCTAGGAAGCAGTCCGAGAGGGTGGCCAGAAGGGCGTTCGAGATGGCCAAGTCAAAGGGCTGGAGTAAGGTGATAGTCGTTACAAAGAGGAATATAATGAAGGAGGCCGACGGAATGTTCTGGGAGTCCGTGGAGAGGGTTGCGAAAGATTACCCTGGTATATCCTACGAAGAGTATTTTGTTGATAATATGGCACAACAACTCGTGAAAAATCCGGAAAGGTTCAACAAGAATGTGATACTCGGGACCAACCTATTCATGGACATCCTTTCAGAGGAAGCTTCAGGACTCGTTGCCAGCATCGGCTGCATATACTCAGCAAACTTTGGCGATAACTATGCAATGTTCGAGCCGGCACACGGAAGCGCACCAAAGTATAAGGGCATGAACAAGGTGAATCCGACGGCCATGATCCTGTCGGGCGCATGGATGCTGGAATACTTAGGCGAGGTTAAGGCGGCAAAGGCTATATTCGATGCCACGGAGACCATCATCGCCGAGGGAAAGAAGGTCACGTACGACCTGGGTGGTACTGCCAAGACATCCGAGATGGCAGAGGCCATAGCTGAGAAAGCCAGAGAGTTGTTGAAGAAGTAAATAGGACCTACATCAGCTGTACTTGGAAAGAAACAACAATAACTTATTAAGTTTGCTACCTCTTTCTAACAGAGAAACCCAGTCAACCGTGTCACCGCTGCTCTCTGAAGATAGTAGCTTTACTGCTTTTTTTGCTGCCTCATAACGCCCCAAATGCGTAACGTCGAGTTGAGCAACCCTTGAACCATCGAATTTATGTGTGAACTCAACGTATTGCTCATCCATAAGTTCTGCCGCAACGTTTGCAGCAACCTTTTGGGCAGGGTACCCACGGGAGCGTAGTGTGGCGAGCAGCCTTAGCGGATTTTTCCTGAGTACCACGACTTTCAATACTCTGCAGCCCCTGGGCTTGAATGCTATATGTGTAGCGACGATCGGTGGCCTAATCTCTTCCTCTATGACCGAACCAAGAGCAGCCGAGAGCGTCCTAACATCAACGATGTAGGACTTGCTGCTCTTATCGTATGCCGTATAAAGTCTCTCCGATTTCACAAAATCTGGCAAGTCGATAAACCTTGTACGCATCATCTTTGCCACTAAAGATCCTATCATCGTCTTACCGACACCAGGAACGCCGGCTATTAAGTATAGGTCTGCCAACGTCTCCATGTAGTAGTTCAAACTTAATAAACATTCGGTTCCCATAAAGAATGATGCGAAAGCTTAGGATAATTAAGTCAACACCTTTAGAAAGGATCACGTACGTCGTCGCGGAGCGTCTGAAGGAAGTTTATGGACTTGATGTTGTGGTAGATGAAAAGACATTCAGCGTTACGCCCCAGAGCTTTAACGCTTTGCGAAGACAACATAACGCCGTATCCATTGCCGAAATACTTTCCAAGATGAAGAAGCATGATGAGCTCCTGCTGGCTTTAGTTGATGTAGACGTTTATGCGCCCGGGCTGAATTACTGCTTTGGCATAGCCTTGAAGGGCGTCGCCGTCGTTTCCACCTACAGGCTCGACCCGAGGTTTTACGATTTACCTTATGATGAATCGCTTTACCGCGATAGAACTGTTAAGGAGGCATGCCATGAGGTCGGGCATCTTCTTGGGCTTCAGCACTGCAGTGACCCAAAGTGCGTGATGCACTTCAGTAATTGGATATACGACACGGATGTCAAGGGCTACATGCCATGCGCACGGTGCACGAGCAAGCTTAGATAATGTATATACATATCTTCAGAATTATTCCTTCTATGAAAGCTGAGGACCTGACGTGCTTCATACCTGTCGGAGGTGTGGCAAAAAGGCTAAGGCCATTAACATACGACATCTCTAAGCCATGCATAAGGTTCATGAACAGGGTACTGATAGAGTTTCCGATACTCACGCTGGCAAGGCAGGGTGTAAGGAATTTCATATTCGGCGAGCAAGGTTATACGAACTACACGGACCTTTTTGACCAGTTTTGTGATGGTGTCGGGTTCTCCGCGAAGTATGGTGTAAACCCAAGGATCCACATAATGCACCAGCCGAACATGGATGACGTAGGGAGTGCTGACTCGTACAGGCTAAACGTTGAGTATTACGACATCAACGGACCCGTGATAGTCGTCCAAGGTGATAACATCTTTGACATAAACCTTGAGGACCTGATGAAGTGGCACGAGGAGAAGGACGCACTGATGACTATTGCCCTCTTTAGGGTAAAAAACGTGGAGGAGTACGGTGTAGCTGATGTCGACGAAGGGATGAGAATAAAAAATTTCATAGAGAAGCCGACATCTGAAAAGGCTCCGAGCAATCTGGTAAACGCTGGAATATACTTGCTAGCACCCGAGGTAAGAAAGATAGTCGGAAGTGACGAAGTAAAGAAAATTTTGGATGAAAGAAAAAGATTGGATTTCGGCTACGACCTGATACCGTACCTTGTGGAGAAAGGCTTTCCGGTGTACGGTTACGAGATAAATGTTTGGTACGACGTTGGTAACCCAAAGGAATACTTGAGGGCCATGCTCGAGATACTTAAAGGTTCAATCGATATCAGAATGTCAGAGAAGATGATCCCTTTGGATAGGAACGTATGGGTACAAGAATACGAGGAGGAGTCCAACAAGATCAGGGACGACATGCTGAAAAAGTACAGGGACGGCAGGATAACCATCGAAGGTTCGGCCTTGATAGGCAAACATACAAGAATAGGCGAACATACTGTGATACGGGACTCCTGCATAGACAACTATTGCATAATAGGAGAGAATGTCAGGATTGAAAGGTCTGCGATAATGGATGCCGTGAAGATCGGTGACAACGCCTGCATAGTGGATAGCATCATAGGTAGGAAGTCAACCGTTGAATCCTCTCGGAACAATCCGACGTATATCGGCGAATACTCGGTCATCGGGAACGCCGTCAGGATAAGGGAGGGTTGCATGCTTGTTGGTACGAAGGTAAACCCATACCTGACCATACCGCCAGGCATGGGATACGTCAACAAGTACATCGAGGACTACAGGGACGTTGTACAGCTGGCTGAGTAGGCTTATGCAATTAGTTCATCCCGGCAGAAAAATTTTTCCGGCAAAGCGGACAAAAAACAGCAGGGTACTATCGGCCCATGCCCCCATGGTACGCTGGTTAACCCTCCTCACTTTCCGTATCTTGCTGGGATGATTTCAGCGTAGAAAGCATCTGCTGTATCTGGCTGGACGTTAGTATGCCAGCATGTAGGAGGTTCACTATGGAGTTGGGGGAGGCATCGCCAGTGAGCTTGCCAACGTTGCCCTTGGTCTGCCTCCATTTTAAATTCGTGTTGCCGCTCTTGGAAGAGTACAGGACACCGAGGACATCAGCTACCTTCACGAACCTCACGTTTCTGATTTGGTCAAGGAACACCTTAGAGACTGCCTCTACATGGATTGCACCTTCTGAAGGGTCCCTTTCTGGGAAAATGGTAGGGTCTTCCATGTACTCCTTAGGGATGAAGGATGCGCAACAATTGCTTATCACGAACCTCCTGAACTTTTCGAGCGTCGTCTTCGTCTCAATCTTGGTCATAAGCAGGCTCCTCCGTCTGTACATTACCATTAATCGGAGATTCATTAAACTTTCGTGGGTTAATGCTTGTTGAAAGCCCGCCGTGATATCAAAATCGAGAATTCTTGAGTCGGATTAACGTATACGCGTGTCCAAATTGGTTAAAGCAACCATGTATGCCATTTCTGTAAGCAACGTAGCATTCGACGTTTGGCACTTTAAAGCCCGGCCGTTATAACGAGGACTCGCGGTTTGACTCAATATAGAAAATCTCTCTTGGAGAAACTAGGATTATAGAATACTCCTTAGCCAAAAATAAGACGTAAAAAAGGAAATTCGTAAAACAAAAACGTTAAAGCGTCCGGTATGGTATTGAGGTTTCTGGTGGCCGTTATGCTGAGTCTAATAATCGAGTCCATAGTCTTCTCAATCATAATGATAACGTTGTGGATGGGCGCTGAGAGGTTGATACCAAGGCTTTCGACAATCGTTAGGGACTTCATAAAGAGACGTCGTAAGGCCAGATACAATGCTAACCATGGTAGAAGAAGACGCAAGGCCTCACCGCCAGCAATAGGGCCGAGCGTGCCGCACTTCTGGAGGAGCTAGCCATTATCGATTTTATAGACAAATAAAATGAACAGTTGTTGCACGTATTAGTTTATATCCCCCAGAAACGCTTACAATTATTATGTATATCACAAGTCTGAGTAAAGTTGACTCCCAGCCTCTTATGCATGAGGGCGCAAAGAAGACATACGTCAAGAGATTAATAGGCAAGGAGGTTGGTGCTAACAAGTTCTTCATGAGGTGCTACTTCGTTGAGAGTGGAGGTTGCACGCCGCCGGATAGGCACAACTACGAGCACGAGGTTTTTGTTTTGAAAGGAAAGGGTGTGCTGGTTGGGGAGGGCTTTGAGACAGAGATAAAAGAGGACGACTGCATCTTCATCGCCTGTAACGAATTCCACCAGTTTAAGAACGTTGACAAAGAGCCGCTTGTCTTTGTTTGTGTAAGGGGTGCCGACGAGTTGTACAAATAAACTCAACCGTTCATCATCGTCGTGGTGAAAGTAATTAATATATATCACAGTTGAACAATCAGGGCCAGTTTGAAGGCAGCCGTTTTTTACGGTCCGGGAAGCGTTAAGGTGGTCGAAAGGGATAAGCCGGAGCCAGGACAAGGTGAGGTGGTCGTAAAGAACGTCGTAGCACTCAGCTGTGGCACGGATTTGAAGATGTTCATGAGGGGGCATCCAAAAGCTAAGCCACCCGTAGTCATGGGCCATGAGTTCTCTGGAGTGGTTGAGAGCATCGGCGACGGTGTTAACTTGGTTAAGCATGGTGACAGGGTCGTGGCCGTTAACTCGGCTCCTTGCGGTCACTGCGTTTACTGTAAACTCGGAAATCCTAACCTATGCGAAAACCTTGACGAGTCGATATTAGGGTTTGGAATCGACGGGGCATATGCTGAGTATGTTAAGCTACCGCAACGTGTAGCCAGCTTTAATTTATACAAGATAAAGGATGGAGTCGAGTACTTAGAGGCCGCTATGCTCGAGCCCCTTTCATGCGTCGTCAGGGCGCACAGACTTGTACATATAGATGTGGGTGACGCTGTGGCTGTGATAGGCTCTGGACCAATAGGTCTATTCCACATCATGCTTTCTGGCTTGAGAGGTGCAGGCAAGGTCGTCGCAATAGACGTCGTTGAAGAGAGGTTAGATTTTGCGGCACGCCTCGGGGCGGACATAACAATCAACGCATCTAAGGAAGATGCCGTTCAAAGGGTAAAGGATTTGACGGATGGGCTGGGAGCAGACGTCGTGGTTGAGGCGGTTGGCAGGACGGATACATGGGAACGCTCGCTGAATCTTGCGAGGAAAGGCGGCTCCGTAATCCTATTCGGTGGCTGCCCCTCTGGCACGTCGGCCAACTTCGATACGTACAAAGTCCATTACGGAGAGCTAACGGTCGTAGGCTCTTTTCACCATACGCCGCAGGACGTAATAAGGGCATTACGTTTGATAGAATCGAAAAAGCTAAGGTTGAGGGATTTGGTTACTGGCGAGGTCAAGCTTGATAACATCTTAGACGTATTTCACAGACTAAAGGAAGGAAAGGACATAAAGATAGCCATAAGGTTTTAAGGTCTAACGATGACCTTCATGGCATTGGATGCGTCAATTGCCGTCTTAAAAGCTTCGTCAACGTTTTCCAGCCTAAACCTATGCGTGATGAGGTCGGAATAGCCTATCCTACCCGACGCTATTAGTGAGAGCGATAGATTTGTGTACTTTTCTGTCGTGGAGTAGCTTGTGACAAGGCTTATCTCACGGATGAATATGTTCGAGATGTCCAACCCAACTATGGCTCCCTTTTCTGGGGCACCGAACAAGCATAGCGTACCCCCTTTCCTAACGGCCTCGAGCGCTACAGGTATGGCCTTCGAAGATGAGGTTGCAACGACCGCGATGTCAACGCCCCGCCCCTCGGTAGCCTTTCTACATACGTCGTCCAATCTTTCCGTCGCCGTGTTTATAGAGATGTCTGCCCCAATCTTCTCCGCAAACTTTACCCTAAACGGCACGACATCGGCAGCTACTATGAAGGATGCACCAAGCTCTCTCAATATCTTTACGAAGATCGCACCAGCCGGTCCAAGGCCTATAACGGCTGCACTCATACCGTGTCTGAACCTACACCTTTCTAAACATCTGAGAACGCACGCGGCCGGTTCTATGAAAGTCCCTTCCTCATCGCTCACGTTATCTGGTAAATTCAGCACAGCACCCATCTCCACATTAACGGCAGGTACTCTAAAGAATTCTGCAAAACCGCAGGGGTCTATGTTCGTTTCGGAGAATAGGCTGCACATAGTCGGCGAATCGTTTAAGCAGTAATAGCATTTGTTGCACGACACATGATGATGAGCGAAAACTCTGTCACCTTTTGAGAACCTATCCGTGTTTGATTCTTCGACCGTACCTACAACCTCATGGCCTATAGTCGGTTTCGTTACGGGTTTGCCATAAACTTTCTCAAGGTCTGTCCCGCAGATGCCGCATGCCCGCATCCTCACGAGTATTTCGCCCTCGGATATCTTAGGTACCTCGACATCCCTAAGTTCAACTTTACCTCCTGATGATGAAATGAATGCCGCCTTCAAGCCATCTTTTTAAGCAATGGTTAATTCGTATAAACATTTTACCTCAGTATGGATGTTCATTTAATATGCTCTAAAGTTCTACGGGTGCGCTCTGTAGCTAAAGAGTTATATTTTATTTTTTAATAAAAGAAAATATGTCTTCACATAACTTCGATAAAATTCCCTACATCAAGGGTCCAGATTACACAGAATACGGGTCTTTAGCATCAAGGGATAAGCTTCTCTGGATACTTCGGAAGATGCTCGAGATGAGGATATTCGAGGAAAAGGTAGAGGAACTATTCCTCGTCGAGGGATCTCTTATAGGGCCGTCGCATCTGTATTTAGGTGAGGAGGCAATCGCAACGGGCGTAGCGGCTGCTCTGAGGGATGATGACCCTTTCGTTACGACGTATAGGTGCCATGGGCACGCACTCGCAAAAGGCGTACGGATGGATATGCTGATGGCCGAGCTTTTCGGTAAAGAGACTGGAACGTGTAAGGGGTTGGGTGGCTCGATGCACGCCGCGATATGTCTAGAAAGGAACGTGATCTATGCAACGGCCATAGTGGGTAGTGGAATACCCATAGCTGCGGGCGCAGCCTTGGCCGTCAAAATGAAAAACGAGGACAAAGTTGTGACGACCTTCTTCGGCGACGGTGCCACGAACACTGGCGCCTTTCATGAAGCCATGAACATAATCTCCCTATGGAAGCTTCCGGTGCTTCTGGTATGTGAAAACAACCTCTATGGGATGGGCACGCACCTCACAAGAGCCTTTGCTGGAGAGAACATAGCAGCGAGAACATCCTGCTACGGTATAAAGAGCTACATGGTTGATGGAAACGATGTCATGGCGGTATACAAGGCCACGCTCGAAGCATCAAAACACATACGAAGGGAGAGAGTTCCAGTCTTTCTCGAATGTAGAACGTACAGGATGAAGGGCCACGGCGTTTACGACAAGGCGGAGTATAGACCAAAGGAAGAGGTCGAGGTATGGCTTAAGCGGGACCCGATAGAAATGTTCTACAAGAACCTTCTAAAGGCCGGTCTAATTAATGAAGAGGATTTTAAGCGCATGAATACTGAGGTCAGGTTGGAGGTGAATCGGGCCGTTGAGTTTGCTAAGGGTAGCAGGGTCTTGGACTTTTCTAAGCTATATGAGTTCGTTTATGTATAGGGGTTGAGCCTCATGAGAGAGATAACCTATGCAGAAGCTTTGCGCGAAGCCCTTAGAGAAGAGATGCTGAGGGATGAGAGGGTAATTGTGCTGGGTGAGGACGTAGGAGTATTCGGTGGCGCGTACAAGGTTACTGAGGGGTTGCTGAAGGAGTTCGGGCCCGAAAGGGTCAGGGATACGCCGATATCGGAGGCAGCGATAGCGGGCGTGGCGATAGGTGCTGCCCTCATGGGCCTAAGACCTGTTGCTGAGATAATGTACTTCGACTTTATACCCATATGCATGGACCAGCTGGTAACCCAAGCCGCCAAGATGCGCTTCATGAGTGCTGGACAGCTGAAGGTGCCGATGGTCCTGAGGACGCAGTACAGTTTAGGAAGGGTCCATGGAGCACAGCATTCACAATTCTTGGGCGCATGGTTCTTACAGGTTCCTGGACTCATCACGGTCATGCCCTCGACGCCTTACGATGCGAAGGGGTTGCTGAAGTCAGCGATAAGGAATGATAACCCCGTCCTTTTCGTCGAGACGGGCGTCCTATATAGATGGAAGGCCCCCGTTCCTGAAGAGGAGTATGTGATACCGTTGCGCAGAGCCGACGTGAAGCGAAAAGGAAGGGACGTTACGTTGGTGGCGATAGCGAGACTCGTAAGGGAAGCGCTCAGCGCGGCCGAAGAGCTCTCGGCAAAGGGTGTGGAGGTTGAAGTGATAGACCCGAGAACGATATATCCTATGGACTTTCAGACGATACTTGACTCCGTCAAGAGGACCGGTAGGCTGATAGTCGCGGAGGATAGTGTGAAGACCGGCGGTATAGCGGCTGAGATTGTAGCTCGGGTCATAGAAGAGGCCTTCGACTACCTTGACGCTCCACCGGTAAGGCTCAACTGCCCAGACCTTCCCGTCCCGTTCTCCCAAAAGCTTGAGCAAGAATACATGCCAGATAAGGAGGACGTTGTCAAGGCAGTCTTAGGCCTCCTTGGGGGGAGCTGAAGGTATGAGGCAGATTTTTATGCCGAGGATAGACCCCGCGATGGAAAGCGGTAAGGTAGTCGAATGGCTGAAAAGGGAAGGCGATAGGGTGAAGGAGGGCGAGGCTGTAGCGGTCATCGAGGGTGAGAAGACTACGTTCGAGATAACTTCACCGATTGACGGAATCCTACTCAGGGTACTCAAGCAGGAGGGCGAGGAGGCAAAGGTAGGCGAGCCGATAGCCGAGATAGGTGAAGAGGCCGAGGTAGAGGAGAGGATTAAGGCATCGCCGGCGGCCAGAAAGCTCGCGGCAGAGTATGGAATAGACCTAAGGGTCGTAAAGGGCACCGGACCCGAAGGTAGGATAACGAGGGAAGATGTGCTGAGGGCAGTGGAGGAGTTGGGCAAGCGTGCAGAGGCTATGCCTGAAATGCTGAGTAGCGTTAAGCTCACACCATTCAGGAAAGCCATGATTCAAAAGCTCAGTATCGGTTTCCACGTGAGCATACCCGTTGCTCTAATGGTTGAGTTTGACGCTGAGCCTGTGGTTACTCTATTAGAATCTATGAGGGGGGAGCGGGGTTTCGAGAAAGTTTCTCTAACAGCGCTCTTCGTCAAAGCAGCAGCCAAGGCCCTCAGCGAGGATAGGTCTATGAATGCGATCTTTGAGGAAGATGAGGTCAAATACATACGAGAGGTAAACATAGCCGTAGCCGTTGACACGCCGCACGGGCTTTACGCACCTGTAATCAAGAGGGCCGACGAAAAAAACGTGGCCGAGATAAGCGCCGAGATCGAGGTGCTTAAGGATAAGGCGATGAAGGGTAGCTTGTCTTTGGATGAGCTCAAGGGGCATACCTTCACGGTATCGAATTTGGGAACGGAGGGCGTTGACTTCTTCACACCTATAATAAACCCGCCAGCCATAGCGATACTCGGCGTAGGAAAGGTCTCGAAGAAGGCCGTCGTAAAGGACGAACAAATTCGCGTAGGGCTTGTGTGTCCCTTAACGTTGGTCTTTGACCATAGGGTGGTTGATGGTGCACCAGCTGCAAGGTTCCTGAAGAAATTGAAGCAGTTGCTTGAAGAGCCATCCTGGATTCACCAAAAATGATGTAATTTTTTAACCACGAGCCAGAGCACTCAAGCATTACGTCACGTCCATCTAGTTATGGCCAGAAATATAAGGTCTCCTGGTCTCAAAGTTTAAGGGCTCCTGTCTTTCAGTAACCTTCCCGATAATCCAAATATACTACGGTTAAAATCAAAGGCAAGGGAGGAGAGCCCCCAAAGTGGAAAATTCGGACGAGCGACCCACTGAGAGGCTTGAGCTGGAGCAGAGGGCCGAGTACCTGCCGCACATAAAGGAGGTAATCCTAGAGAACTTTATGTCTCACGAGTACTCTAGGATACCGCTGAGGCCTGGTCTTAACGTCATAATGGGGCCCAACGGCGCCGGGAAGTCCTCAATACTCTTAGGCATATCCGTGGCCCTTGGTCAGACTTACACGGAGAGGGGTGAGCGGCTAAGCGACCTAATACGTCGCGGAAAGGATGTGGCCAGGGTCACTGTCGTATTCAACAATAGTGCTTATGACAGAAAAAGACCTTTTAGAACAATAAACACGGACACAGTATCCATCGCCAGGTACCTTAAAAGAAATGGAGACTACTGGCACTACGTGAACAACAGGTTTATGGCGAAGGCCGAGGTCGAGCACTTGCTTAAGCAAGTAGGCATCAACCCTAACAACATGCTCATCATAATGCACCAGAATATGATAGAGCAGTTCGTGACCAAGAGCAGCGTCGAGAAGCTCCAGATGGTTGAGGATGCTGTCGGCGCATCGAGGCTCAGGGAGAGGATAATGGATGCTGAGGCCAAGCTGAACATGCTGCTGACCGAAGAAGTGAGCTTCAAGAAAACACTGGAGGAAGCGAGGGCGACCGTGGAGTATTGGAGAGAGGAGTATGAGAAGCTGATGAAGCTCAAGAGGCTTGAGGGTCATAAGGTTGAGCTTGAGCGGGAGCTTGCTTGGTCTCAAGTTATAGCCTTGGAGAACGATATAAAGAGGATTGAGGATAAGATTGCGTCCCTTGTCTTAGAGGTTGAGGATTTAGACAAGGAAGCTAAGGAGCACAGCTCAGAAGCCGAGGTTTTACGTGGGAGAATTCGTGATACGATACACCAGCTAAGGGGGGTAGGACCCCAAACGTCTGAGGTTTTGGATGATTTAGAAAAAACGATAGATGGGCTGATAGACGAGCTAGTTGATGAGAAAGTCCAAGAGGGGATCGCAAGGTTCAAGACACGTCTAATAGAGTCTGAGATGAGGAAGCTAAAGTCCCAGCTGAGCGAGCTGAAGACGAAGCTCGCATCCCAGATGTCCGAGGCTGAGCTAAAAGGACCTCGTGTCGAGACCAGTAGAAAACCGATAGAGATTCAAGAGGATTTGAAGATCTTAGAAGTCCAGATGAGCTCTTTGGGTAGCGTGACGCCGAATGCCGAAGAAATGTACCTTTTGGCGGACGCCAAGTACAGCGAGGTTGAGATGAAAGCCAAGCAACTATCCGAGAACATAGAGAAGGCAAAGGAAGAAGTTGAGCATAGAAAGGAGGTTTGGAGGGAGTTCTTAAGAAAGCTTATAGCAGAAGTCGAGCCGGCTTACGTCCAAATACTGAAATCAGTTGATGCAAGCGGTAAGATATCCCTACGCAACTTGGAAGACCTTGAGAAAGCATCCCTCGACCTTTACGTCGGCTTTAGGGGCGTTGAACCCGTACTCTTAGACTCCCACACGCAGAGTGGTGGTGAGAGGATAGTGGCGACACTCGCCTTCCTTCTTGCGCTACAGAAGTACGTTAAGTCATCATTCAGGGCCGTCGACGAGTTTGACGTTCACTTGGACCCTCTCAATAGGGAGAGAATGGTAAAGATGCTGACGGCAACGGCTAAAGGCGACCCATCCGTCCAGTACATAATAATAACGCCTGGTTACATAAATGTGGACGAGGACGTGAACGTCATCATCGTTCAAAACGTCAGCGGAAGGTCTTCTGTCGGTGTGATGGAAAGGTAATACAATATGTCTCATGAAAAGAAGATGGTGAGCAAGGAGGAGCTGGAGAGGATAATAGCGCTTTGCGAGTCCATCGAGAAAAGGGGCTTGGACCCGTTCTCAGTTAACGTGAAGGAGCTCCTGATGAGGCTGAGGCGCATACTGGTAGAGCAAAGGGATTTGGATACTATAGTCCTTGATGCTGAGACGCTTTACAAGATAGCTGTCCTGATATCGCTGCAACAGAGATGGCTTAAGGAGAGGGCGTCGTCACTCTTCATAGACAGTCAACTTGTATCGCTTAAGATTGCTTCTGCCGAGTCGAAGCAGTTGGCTACGGCGCTCGCGAGGAGCTGGAGGCCCATCGTCAAAGCCGAGCAACTTACGCTTTATAGGTTAAGGCAGGGAATGGAATATTTTTTGATGCTACCGCCAAGAGCTAGGGTTCTTGAAAAGCTTCCAATAGCGCGGGAGGATGCACAGCGTATCGCGGGCCAGGTCGGATATGCAAAAGGCATTGAGTTGGAAGAGGAAATAAAGAAGATGCATGATAGGTGCATCATGATGGCAGGAAGCAGCGGCGAGGTGGACTACTGGTCTATAGTGAGTGCGTACACCTTCGAAGACACCGTGTGGAAGGCGTATGTGCTTAGCTTCATGGTCACGGAAGGCTTGGCAGAAATAAAGAAGAATCCTCTTACCGGAGAGATGAAGGTGATACCGTATCCTTCGAAGCAAAAGAGAGAAAAAATAGCGGCGCTCGTAGTTTCCATAAAAAGTGGAGAGGTGTCTAAAGGTCTTGGAAGAAAAAAAGAATGAAACCGAGCGAACTGGCAGGAAGTTAGCGATAGCCGCCAGCATGCTCCTCTTCTCGAGCCACAGACTTCCTGGTGTCAGGGGCTGGGAGCTGCGGAGGAGGCTGGGTAGGAATTATCTCAAGATAATTGATGCGCTGAATAGTAAGCTGAATGGCATAGGCCTTAGGGTAAAGATAATGTTCGACCAGCCTTTAGGTGATAATCCAGCACAGGAGGACTTCGATAGGGCTAGGTTCTTCATCACACTCTCAGAACCACTCTCGGTTGCTGACATAGTGGCCGCAGGCTGGAATATAGACGACGTGGCCGTCCTAGCGGCGGCACTCTCCTACATATTCACAAAGGGTGGTAAGGCTACTGAGAAAGAGCTGGTGGAACTCATCGAGGTAAAGCTTCCGAGGTGGAAGGTAGAGGCCGCCATAGAGCGCTTCGTCAGGAAAGGGTATCTTATAAGGGCTGAGGACAGCATGATAAAGGTCGGGTGGAGAACGCTGGCGGAGGTGGACGAAAAGGAGTTACTGAAGGCTATAATGGACCTTTCACCCTCCCAGGCTAAAGATGAGGTTGAAGAGAAGACTTAGACGAAGAACCCCTTCTTCATTAGCTTTTGAAGCATGGCTCTTAGGCTATCTGTAATTTCCATCTTCATAGCCTCATCGATAGGTACCCAAAGAACATCCGAGGCATCCGAAGCAGCCACGAGTGTACCACCAACTGGTTTAGCCAAGTAATCGAGGATTACATAGTGGAAGGCTATGTTACCGACCTCATCCTTCCTGATGACCTCGACAACGTCCAGTAATTCGAGCACTTCAACCACGAGGCCGGTTTCCTCGTAAACTTCCCTGACCACAGCATCCCTCAACGACTCCCCGATTTCGACGGTACCGCCCGGGATGGACCACCTTCCTTTACCGGGCTCGTTCGTCCTCTTAACTAGAAGTATGTTGTGGTCTTGAAGTATCAGCGCACCTACGGCGACCACCGGCATCTTCGGATATTCCTTACCCATGCAGCGGTTCACCATACTACCTGAACGTAGCAACCAGCCTCTTTTTCTCCTCCTCGATTATGTATCCTATAAGCCTATTCGTTAAACCTCCTTCCTTCTCTAAAACCTTAGCAGCGTCGTTCACGGTAAAGCCCTTTCCCGATAGTGCCACGAGGGCTGCCTTCCCGTACTTCTCCACCAACTCCGAGCTCTTCTCTATGTCCTTAAGCAACTCCTTCTCTTTTCTGCTTACGGGCTTGCCCTTTCTGGATACCAAACCGTAAACATCCTCTACTTCAACCTTCAGGAAGCCAAGCTTCCTCGAGCCACATGCAGGGCATGATGGCCTCTCATCGACGTCCTTGACAGCTACCTTATCGAAGTACTGATAGCAGTCGGAGCATACGAGAATGCCCGCCTCGTTCATCAACCTTGCCTTTACGGCCATCACCACAAGCCTCTCAATCCTGTCTGAAGATACTGCCTCGTAAGCTTCTTGGTAACGCCTGAGCGTGAGCAGCGCTAAGGGTGAGGGACTTACCGCATCGGGCGGCGAGTAGGTTATAACTTCGTAGCTTCCTGTGGATATGGAGCGAAGAAGTTCACGTGTGCCGTGTTCATCAAAGTCTTGGAATAAGCAGTAGGACATCGCCTCGTCGTATGCCACCGTACCCTTTAGTATCTCAGCGATTTTTGAAAGGCTGACGTCAAGTATACTCGCCTCTTTGCTGATGACGCCCATCTTTCTTGCTACGTGAACGAGCCTCCTCCTGAATAGCGTTGAGCCTTCAATCGCTTTTCTTAAGGTTTCACCGAATATTTCTCCCGATAAACTTTTGAAGGCCTCAAGGATAAGCTCTGGGTAAACGTATTTTGACCTTATGACGATTCTGTACGGGTCTTGCTGAACGGCAACAGGCATGCCGACTTTTTCGGATACTATAAACGACACAACCTTAGCTAGGGTTCTGTTTATTCTTAGTCCTCCGTGTATATGTATGATCATGTATTCTCCTGCTTTCTCCACGAGTATTCTCCTGTTTGTGGGCACGGGTATTCCTGAGTCGATATGCGTCCTAACTTCAGCCATGCTCCTCGAGATGAGGCCTTCCGATACGCCATACCTTCTCGCTATGTCGAGACAGATAACGTCATGCGGTTCACTATTACGGAGTCGTTCTTCGTACTCTGCCCTTAAGTTACCAACCTCTTCCGCGACTTCGTAGGGAACTGGTATCTCGTCGCCTACCCACGAAGGCACCGCACCTTCGTACTCATCCAACTTCCTAACATAGATTCTCTCACCGAGTGTGCTGAGTATCTCCCATGCCTTACCGAGTAGTATGAACCTCGTACCGGACTCGCCGTACTCGGCGACGAACTCCTCGTCCAGTATGCCTACGGGTTCTTCAGTACTTTCTTGGACGACCAAGTACTGTCTTTCCTCGGGTATCATGGACAGGTTTCCGAAGTAGTAGTCGTAAAGGGGCTTAGAGTTAACGGGCTTCCAGAAATAACCGTCTTCAGTAAGCACGCAGATGTTCAATCCCTTCATGTGTTCAAGGACTCTCATGAGCATGCTCTTGTCGAGCTCTGAGAAACCGTATGCCCGTCTGAATATCCTTAGCGCATCTTCGACGTTGACACGGCTATACTCTATCAGGAGCCCAGCCAGTTGGTGCATCAGAACATCGAGACAGTTCGTAGGTATCCTAACCTCTTCTAGCCTCTCCAACAGAGCCCTTCTGGCTATGACGATGGACTCGAGGGCATCATCCGAATCCATGACCAAGATGACGCCCTTTGCGACCCTTCCTATTCTATGTCCACTCCTGCCGACTCTCTGTATGAGCCTCGTCACCTCCCTAGGCGAGTTATACTGTATGCAGAGGTCTATCCTGCCTACGTCTATCCCGAGCTCCAGAGATGATGTGCAGACTATACCCAGCAGTGTACCGGCCTTCAACCCCTGCTCCGTCGATATCCTTGCGGACTTTGCCAAGGAGCCGTGGTGTATCCCCACGCTGAAGCTCTCGTCCCATGCCCTGAACCTGTTGGTCAAGATTTCAGCCAACGGTCTCGTATTCGTGAATATCAACGTCGAGCCGTGCGACTCTACGAGCCTCCTTATCGTCCTGAGCCTTGATGCCACGTCCGGCAGAATTGCTAGCTCCTCAGCTAGCGTGACATCCTCGTCTTCCGGCGTAGGATAAAGGACGTCTATCGTCATGCCCTTGGCTACTGGGACTCCTACGACCTCGCATTTCCTTCCGGGCCCGACTAGGAACTTAGCTATCGCCTCGGGGCTACCGACCGTAGCAGAGAGGCCGATCCTCTGAAACTCGGAACCGACTATCTCCAAGAGCCTCTCCAGCGCTATGGAGAGCTGCGCGCCTCTCTTGTCTGTGGCAAGCTCGTGGACCTCGTCTACGATGACCCACCTTATGCCCTTCAAGTGCTTTCTGAGGACCTTTCCGCACAAGATTGCTTGAAGAGTCTCAGGGGTCGTTATCAGTATGTCTGGAGGGCTGAGGGTTTGTGTCCTCCTTTCCATGAGAGCGGTATCCCCATGCCTGACGGATACCCTGATGTCCAGTTTCTTGGCCCACCAGTCAAACCTTTCCAGCATATCCCGGTTGAGGGCACGTAGCGGTGTTATGTAAAGCACCTTTATTCCTGGAAGCCCAGGATTTAACAGCAAATTGCTTAGTATGGGAAGGAGGGCTGCCTCAGTCTTTCCAGTACCGGTCGGCGCCATCAGCAGTAGGTTCTTACCATCTAATATCTTCGGTATGCTCTCGATCTGAGGTGGGGTTAACTCTCCAAACCTTTCGATGAAAGCAACCCTGACAGGCTTTGCCAACAACTCTAAGACGTCGTCACTAGATAAGTTGCCCACCTGCCCCGTCCCTTCCTTACCGTGATTTTCGTTACCGATAAATTTAAATCCATTCACGTTATGCTGATGGGGTATGAACAGAGACCAAGCGATTGGTGCTTTCGTACTGGTAGTAAGTATTGCGGTTTTAGTATTTTACTTTTGGCTCGTCTTCCTATCGCCACCGGCTTGGCAACTTTTAACGATACAAATAACCGCCTTCCTCGGCGTGGGCGTAATCCTCGTAATACTGGCATGGATAGGTTATACGCTTGCGACCACACCGACTCCCGAACCCCTGCCGGAGTTGACAACGGAGACGAAGCCAGAGCAAGAAGAAGAGAAGAAGGAATAGAGCCTAAGAACCCTCAACTAACTTGTAGTGCTTTAAGGGCTTTGGCTATACACCCGTACTTTTTGCTAAAGTAAAGCGAGACTACGGCATTGCCCAAAATTAAAAATGCTAGGATGACGCTTTCAAGCATGCTCACGCCGACAGTTTGGTATATCAACAATACAAGAGAAGATGCAAAGATGGACGTAAGGGGTCCAGCCAAGTACATAACCGCAACCCTCTTCTTGCTGACGTTTTTCATACTCGACCTGTCAATACGCACGCCCATGACGTATGGAAATTTTTCAGCTATCTGGGACAGGAGCGGCATGCCTGATTTTGAGATACGCGATATTCCTAGAAAATAATATTTAAATCTGATACCGAGTAACCTGCCAGCAAAGTAGTGGGCTGGAGAGTGTGTAAAGTAGAAGAGAAGCAACCAACATAGTACTAGTATGAGCGGTCTTAAAGGTGGCGAAGTGTAACCAGTAGCAACGTAAGAGGCGCAAAGGGCTATGCCGCCCATGAAGAAGGATAGGATATTCCCGGTCAGAATGCTAAACGTTTTCATCCTCACTTGCCTTAATACCTTCCTCTTTATCTGGTGGACAGGACTCATACAACGCTTTCCGCATGGCCTCTAAGGGCTCGTAGCTTAACCCAGAGAACTCAGCGGCGGTACAAACAGACGTGTTAAAACTCTCCGCATACGTTATCAGCGCATTAATCCTGTCTCTCCAACTTAGGTCCCTGATGAGGTGATGGTCGAGTACTAGGAAAGCTGGACGGCATAAAGCTACGACCTTCATGAGGTTCTTTATCGATTTTTCCAGGTCTTTCTCCGTAAACCTGCTACCGAGCATGTAGGTCATGGGCCCATCACATATGATGATGTCCGGTTTGTTCTGGACGATGAAGCTAAGCTGTTGCTCATCTACCAAGCCCTCGACGTCGGACGTATGGACCAAACACTCGTTGCCCTTACTTATGCAGATTTCTATGACATATCCAAGCTTTGGAGAATTACCGTGCTGTACTGCCTTTGAAAATTTTATCGAAGTATTGCCAATTTTAATGCTTTGTCCGTCAGCGACTGATACCTTACAACCAACCCTCCGTAATTGCTCTAAGAATAGATGAGCCCTTGACCTTTGGCTGAAGTTTATGTTGTTCTCAGGGTCTTTCACCATGACCGTCTTACCCTTGAGCCATGCTACATCTTCATAAGGTCTTGGTATGTGGTCGTAATGGTAGTGCGTAACTATTACTAGGTCGGCCTTTGACGTTGACCTGACGATTTCCGCCTTATACTCCTCAAGCTTTTTGACCTCTTTTGGATGCGGTTTAAGTCCATATCTCCAAGGACCGAGCGCCGCTCCTGGGTCTATTACTATGCTCAGGTCTCCGGTATCAACAAACGCACACATGCTTCTTGTTCCGAAGCTGTCAGCGGCCAATGGCCTTGCCAGCATGGAGCGCTCGCCACAGTCAATATTATAACTACTTTAACTCTCTTTAACCCTTTTTCCGCATAAAGGACAGAAGAGGGCATCCGGTGGTATATCTTCCTTGCAGTGCGGGCAGGTTACCGTCTCGATTGGTTTCTCGACAACTTCCGGAGCAGTAACTTCCTTCGCCGGCGGAGGGATGGTTACAGGCTCAGGCTTTTCTTCTTTAGCTTCAACGACCTCTCTTACCAGTTCTTCAGCAGGAGGTGTTACCTCTTTCTTCGGGTGTTCAAAACCTCTTAAGATGCTAGAGATGCCGGCCGAGATGCCAACTGCTATACCGACTAGCAACAATCTTCCAAACACCCCCGAAACGACAAGCACGGCGAGTGGGTTCCAAAGTTGAAGTTGGATGTTAAAGATATATGGACTCGAAAGCGCAAGGAGCATGGCAATGGCTCCACCTACGAGCATGCCGATAACGCTGACGATCAGTGACCGAGCCAGTAGGCTAACCAAGATGGCTGAAACCAAAACACCAGATACCGCAATTAATTCACGCATTCCACCGCTAAAATGTTCAACAAATGAGAATAATAACATGATTGCGAATGAAGTGGACGTTGCAACCACCAGTCTGATGGGCGAGACCATATATTTCCATCTCTGCGTTTTTATTCTAATATTTAAATAGACAGCTGGGCTTAAAAAGTGTTATCATGAAAATCGAGCAACATTTTTTGCGTATTTCTTCAAACATATGCATGTATCTTTAACCCCGTTTTGGATGTTGGTCATGCGGTGTCTCTCAAGGGCGTTTAAACCTCCCCAAAAGGACAAGGTCGCCGACGTTCGTGCCCGTAGGACCAGTAAAGATTAGGCAGGAGACTCTCTTCAGGAACGTGTAGGAGTCGTTGTCTTCCAGAAACGCCCTTGCCTCGTATTCTGCATTTCTGCCCTTATTGAGCGTCCAACAATCGGTTATGGCACCTGCTGCGTCTGTCGGCCCATCCAGACCATCAGTCCCTATGGACAGACATGCGCAACCTTTCGAGCCCTCCAACTCGATAGCCGCCGAGAGCGCCAGTTCTTGGTTTCTACCGCCAACTCCCTTACCCTTCACGGTTACTGTGGTCTCGCCTCCTAATACCAAAGCAGTAGACCCCATCGTTCTTCCTAGCTTTACGTCAAGTATAAACTTAGCCAATGTCTGACCGACGTAGCGCGCCTCACCCTTAAGCCTATGCGTCAAATAAATTGTGTTGTAGCCTAATCTCGTGAGTGCAGAGAAGGCAGCGTTGCATGCATCGGAGCAGCTGCCGATGATTACGTTGTGGACCTTTGAGAATGCTACATCGTCTGGCTTCGGTGTCTCTGGCAACTCGCCACCCATACCGCGCTCTAGTCTGACCTTTATGCTCAAAGGTGAAGAACCCCAAAGACCGTATTTCTTCAAAACCAAGACAGCGTCGGCATACTTAGTCGGGTCAGGTGATGTGGGTCCTGAGGCGATAACCTCCAGCTTATCGCCAACTACGTCGGAAAGTATGAGCGATATGGTTCTCGCCTTCGATAGATGACGGGCAAGCCAACCACCCTTCACCATAGAAAGGTGCTTCCTCACGAGATTCATCTCGTCAATCGTGGCACCAGACTTTAGAAGTGCCTTTGTAATTTCCACTTTATCCTCTAAGGTTACGGGCTCTGCCGGCAAAGGCATGAGGGCAGAACCGCCGCCTGAAATGAGCACTAGCACTAAACTTTTAGGTCCTGTGCTTTGCGCAATTTCAACAAGCTCCTTAGCAGCTTCGTACCCTTCCTTGTCTGGTACAGGGTGTCCACCTCCTCTGATCTTTACGTTGGGAGATATGTAATCATTTACAACGCTATGCGGTACTATTATGAGTCCCCTTGTTATCCTATGGCCTAAGAGCTGCTCAACGTAGCGGCACATTACGTGGGTGGCCTTGCCAGCCCCCAGAACGACAACCTCATCGAAATCTGTGAGTTCGACTTTTAAATCACCAACCATCAAGGTATTCCCTTTCAGCCTGAACTTCTTACGTAGAAGCTCGTCTGGTTGTACCGCTCTTATGGCCTTCTCCGCTGAGCTAAGCAGGTCTTCCCTGAGCTTTCTTTCGGGCCCCGAGTAACCTTCGAGTAGCTCATCAACATTTTTTATTAGCCCTCTTCTCATGTCGCAAGAAAGATTACATGAACATTTATAAATACAGTAGATAGTAAACCACACGATGAGGATAGCAATCATATTAATAACAGTCTTGGCCTTATTGTTGCCTACGACCATTCAGCCAGCTATGTCCATCAAGGTCTTAGGCTACCACGAGTTTCAACTTAGAGGAGACCTGCCCACGCATATAGCCGTTGAAAGTCAAGAGAAGGTCTGGCTATCGTTACCGTCTAGGATGGAGGTCGTTCTCTTCATGCCGAAGACCGGTGAAATGGTAGCGATAAACCTACCAAGCTTTCCATCTAAGATTTTATACTATGAAGGAGTGGTCGTCGTGGCTCTTGAGAAGGTAAAATCCGTTGCTGTTATAGACCCGAAGACGTTCGACGTAAGGACGCTCGAGCTTAAGGCAGACGTCGTGGACATGTACCCAACGAAAGAGGGCATATGGTTTACCCTTCCTGATACTCCTAAGGTTATACTCTTCTCACCTTCCGAGATGAAGATATTGAAGGAGCTGGACGTGAACGTTGCCACGGGCGAAGGCGTCATAGCCGAGTCTGACGGAAGGCTCTGGGTTATAGACAAATCCTACAGGAACTTGCTACTCGTTGACACAGTATCTGGCTCTGTCAAAACATACGAAGTCAGAAACCAGACGTACCTTGTAGCGCCGGCGAATGACGGCGGTGTTTGGGCCGTGACTGTCGAAGGTTACCTGATCGGTATAACAAAGGACTTAAGGTTAGCCAAGAAGATAGCTCTACCAGCTGGAACAGTTGTCGCTCCGCCCCTTCTTTCAACAGATTACGGCTCCGTCGTTTACTTCTGCAGACCAAGGAACTCGGCGGGTGAAGTATTTGATGGAAACGTGGACGAAATTCGTTTAGGGTTTACCTCACCATGGCATCCTACTAAAGGTCCAGATAACACGTTCTGGTTCATCGACATAACAAGGAATGCCATAGGTGTGGTAACAATTTCTAGACCGCCTACGATAGAGCTCGCATGGGTTGAGAAGATCAGCGATAAAGAGTTTAGAACATTTGCCGACATCGATGATAGAGAGGGTGATGTAAGTTACGTTATGGCGATCGTGGAGCAGTACATGGATGGAAAGCTCGTCCTGAACTCTACCTTCGAAATGAATCCGGTCCAAGACAAAAGATACGCTGGTGATGAGAGCATAGGAATCAAGGAGGGAATCGTTAGGATAAAGGTCGTTGCGTCCGATGCGGTAGGCAACGTTGTCTACCTTAAAGCTGGAAATGTAACTGTAAAGGACGGTGTCATAGTTGGTATTGAGTTACAAAAAGGCGAAGGGCAGGGAACTGGAGCACAGATTTACATACTCGTCTCAGAATTGCTCTTGCTTATACCAGTGGCGCTCGCAATTTTCTACGTGCTAAGGAAGAAATTTCATAGGCGTAAATAGTCCAAGGCTCTGAGTTCTTTAAAGTTTTCATAACCTAATTTTGACAACCTTTTGAGCTTTGCCATGTCTTTGGGTACGTCTACATCCAGACCTACACGGAGCGATGCGTATATCGCCACTCTCTTACCACATGCCATGGCTGAAGATAGATGTTTAAGGAAGCTTGAAGCCCCGTACTGCATCCTGATCATGCGCGCCTCCCTCATCGCCAAGGCGTTTGTACCTTTCAATCCCAAAGAAGGAGAGATCACGACATCGTTATGCTCCAATAACCTTCCCACGATCTTCACATCTTCCGGCGAGATTAGCGGGAGGTCGCATGGGAATATAACAAAACCTCCTCCATGCCTTGAATAGAGCATATCGGTGACACTTTCAAGCGACTCGTTAAGTCCACACCATATGTCGGGTATGAAAGACAGACTCTTTCGCTTAACCAGCGTCTCGACTTCGGGGTCGCTTCCGATTACGTACACCCTTTTCAGACCGGCCTCAAGGCACGCGTTAGCAACCAGTTCGAGCATCGTGAGAATCAGGCGCCGACGCTGTTGTTGATTAAGCAGTTTTCTAAGCCTCGACTTCGCGTCCGCCAACTTCTTGACTGGGATTATTGCAAACTCAAACAAGGTAAGTTTAAGTTTAACTTGGTAAATATTAAATTTCCTACTAAGCATAAACTAAAAGTAAAAAATTTAGGCGCTAATTATCATTAGGGGATTTTATGGGGATAAAGGGTGATTCCAGTAATATACGAGGATTTGTACCCTTCTGCAAAAAGGACACTTCTTTGGAGGAAATTTATGAAGTAATATGTAGAGTTAAAAATACTTCTTTCAGCTCAGAGTGCACAATCCCGAAGAAACAGAACTCAAAACCTATTTAGGAAAACGTTGGGCGTAAAGTTTTTGAATAAGAATTATAATAGCTTTGTATCTGAAGAAAGAACTCGACTTTTGCTTAAGATGATGGATGATATTGAAAGAAGGGCGGCCAACTACGATGACATGCTAAAAGAAGCTTACGAGGAGATTAAAAGAATAAGCTAGGATACTTTCTGACCTGTATAGCGCCGAGAATTTTTATAAAGCATAATGAAAACCCATTAAGCATGAAAGCCGCACTTCTCTATAAACCAAGACCCGTCGAGGAGAATCCGCTTACTATCGAAGATATACCCATGCCTGAACCGAAGGATGGACACGTCTTGGTTAAAGTAGAGGCATGTGGTGTATGCAGGTCTAACCTTCACATGATCGAGGGAGACTGGGTCAAGTATGGTTTACCGTCTAAGTTGCCGATAATACCTGGACACGAAATAGTTGGAAAGATAAGCGAGATCGGAAAGGGTGTGGAAGTTTTCGAGATCGGACAGAGGGTTGGCATTCAGCCGCTCTGGACTGCCTGCGGTAATTGTGAGTATTGCCTACGGGGACTCGAGCATCTATGCTCCAGCAAGAAGATAACTGGTGAGACGGTTGACGGTGGATACGCTGAATACCTCCTTGCCGACTGGCGATACGTCTATCCCCTTCCCGATAGCCTAAACCCCATTGAGGCCGCACCATTCTTCTGTCCCGGCGTGACGGCTTACGGAGCAGTACTTAAAGCGGATTTAAAGCCGGGAAAGAGGGCGGCGATTTTCGGCATAGGCGGAGTGGGTCATATGGTCATCCAAATAGCCAAGCTCTATGGTGCTGAAGTGATAGCTGTTAGTAGGAACAAAAACCATCTGAAGGTTGCGGAAGAATTAGGGGCTGACTTGATAATAGATTCGTCAACCAGCGACCCTGTGAACGAGATAAGGAGGCTAGGCGGCGTCGATGCCAGCATAGTCTTCGCGCCCTCGGATACAGCGGCGGAGCAAGCAATAAGAGCTACGAAACCGTCCGGAACGGTAGTCATGGGCGTTCATGTTAAGCTCGGTGACTTCTTCTTCCACGAAGAGAAAAAAATAGTTGGCTCAGTAATCGGCTCTAGGTGGATGATGAGGGATGTGGTAGAGCTGGCGCGTACCGGAAAGATAAGGGCTATATGCGAAAAGTATCCCTTAGAAAAGGTGAACGACGTCCTCAAGAAGCTGAAGATGGGTGAGGTCAGGGCGAGGGCCGTCTTAGTGCCTTAGGCTTTTCTAAACGTTGAGGCAACACCTAAGATGAACCTTGCCAACCTGATTTTATCCTCTTTTGCCTTCATTAACGTATCAGTTACCACGGCCTTTATACCCAATCTTTCAACCTCCTTCACGAGTGGAGCATCGGCCTCGTCCATTACAAATATGTCCAAAAAGTCAGAGTAGAGCTTAGCTACGCTGGAAGCTGAGACCTCGATTCCTAGAGACCTCATCATCTTGTCAGCAGGTCCCTTGACGACCGTGCCGCCGATTATCGGAGAAACAGCAACCTTCTTGGCTTTAGTCTCTTTCAGGGCTTGACGTACGCCATTAACGGCAAGTATTGTACCTATACTTACTAGAGGGTTGCTTGGACATACAATAACGATTTCGGCATCTATTATCGACTCTATCACGCCCGGCGCTGGCTTTGCGTTCTCTGCACCCTCGTATATGATCTCGCGAACGACATCGGAGGAGCATCTCTTCACCAAGTATTCTTGGAAATGTATCGTATCCTTATCGGTTCTTATCTTCGTTGCGAAGTAATCGTCACTCATAGGTATGATTTTCTGCCTAAGACCAAGCTTGGCGCATATGTCCCTCGTTACCTCGGAGAGCTTGTAACCAGACCTTAGCATCACCGTCCTGTGAATATGGGTTGCTAGGTCCCTATCGCCGAGCTTGAACCATGTATCGTGACCATAAACTCTGAGCATCTCAAGGCAGTTGAACGTGTCATCCTTAATTCCCCACCCTTTCTCTTCGTCGACTAATCCCGCCAAGGTGTAAGCGATTATGTCAAGGTCGGGCGAGATATGTAGGCCATAGAACTCACAATCATCTCCCGTGTTCACGATTATCGTCAGCTTGTCTGGCTGGACTATTGAGGAGAGCCCGTCAAGAAGCTTAGCAGCACCGACGCCGCCAGCAAGGGCCGTTATCGTATCGCACTCCCCCAAAAATTTAGGCATGCGACCTCGCTTAATGGTTTTCTGGGAGGCTTCGAGGAAACCCCTCCACGTGAAACTTCTACGATTGCCTGCGGTTCAAAAGAATCTGGAACGTTCAGAACCTTCCTCACGGCCTTTGGAGCAAAAAGCGCACTACTCCTCCAGCAAGCCGATATGCCCATCGCATGAAACGCCAAGAGCATGTTCTCTATCGCAGCAGCAACCGATTGAACAGCCATGGTGTACTCATACATCCTCCGTCTATCGTCAGGGTACTTATTCATGTCCTCCATGGTAAGGCATGCGACGATAATTACCGAGGCTTTCATACTTCTCTCTGTCGAAGCCCCTACGATTTCATCTATGCTCTTCTCATCTAGACCATCTTTCCTCAAGTCCTCGCGCCATGCTATTGCCATCTCTTCTATCAATCTTTCTTTTACCCTAGGTTCCTTGACGACGACGAACCTCCAAGGTTGAGCATTATGCGCTGACGGCGCAGACGTTGCAACCTCCAGAGCCTTGATAACTTCCTCGAGCGAGACTTCCCCCTCGCCTGGAATCTTGGCGCTAGCTCTCGAGGATATGAACGAAAGAATCTCCCAGGGCCCCCTCACAATGTTTACATATATCTAACCACTTATATCAGTCTTACCAATCCCTTATAGGAAGGTTGTAGCGATTTGGTTGAGCTTTGGTTAAAGTACGGCAAGACAGAAGTGTTTGTTGATATACCGTCAGAAACGCAATACTTTGTGGCTGAGCCGAGCAGGCCGACTGAGGTTGAGAACGTTGAAGCAGAAGTGGAGTCAGCCATAGAAAATTTAGGGCATAAGGAATTCGAAAATTTAATTCGCTCATCCAAGAAAGTTTCTCTACTGGTTGATACCCAATTACCCACCGAAAGCTTCTTACGCATATACAGAAAGCTAACAGAATTCATAATTCAGCACAAGGATAACGAAACACCTTTTAACGTATTGCTTTCACCTTGGAGATACTGCAAGAAGGAGGTCGAACATTTTACAAACCTCGAAGGTCCTTATGCTACCAATGTCAACGTAATCGTGGTGGACCGTTACTCGGAGTCCCATGAATGGGTTTTAGATGATGCTAGTGGCCTCCAAGTACATCATGAATATCTAGGTAGCGACCTGAAGCTGGTGCTCTCACCCACGGAGCATCATGGCGTCTACGGTCTGCTCGATTGCAGACACGTAACGATTATGGGCGTAACATACGCAAAGTCGAGACCAAAACGTTCTAAAAGTCTAGAAAGTCTATGGGAAGTTGCCAAAAACCTCCAGCCTAGCCTTGCTTTCCAAACAGTTCACTCGAATAGGAAAGGGTTAGTAAACGTTTTTGCAGGCCAGCCCGAGCATGTTGTAAGGTCTGCATATAATTCAGCCCATGATGTTCTGACGATAAGGCTGAAGAACAGGGCAGACATAGTCATAGCGAGCCCGGGAGGTGCACCTTACGACTCAACTTTGATGAACACATTCCAGGCTTTAGGAAATCTTGAGCACGTCATAAAAAATGACGGTATCATAATTTTGGCGGGTGAGTGTGCTGACGGGTTGGGCGGTCCCGATTTTGCAGCAGAGCTGAGTAAGTATGCAGTAGAGAAGGACGAGTACCATCCGTCGAGTATAATCAACCATGAGGCGGCAATCATCAACAAGTTTAAGCTCCTGTCCAGAAAGTATAGGATAGCCTTGGTCTCAACGCTGCCTAAGGCATATGTGGAGAGACTTTTGGGGGCTAAGGCGTTCGACACACTATCTGATGCACTCTCTTATGCTTTGAGGATAAAGGGAAAGGAATGCAGCATACTGTTAATTCCAGATGCAACAAGGGTCTCTGTATCAGAAGAAGGAGAGGGGAACGAGCGTCAAGGCAAGAATCCCGAGGACTCCTAGAAAGGCCAGCCTCCTTTTGTTCGATAGCGGCGTGACCTGGTCAAGCGGTACTATATCAGGCGTCCGGGAAGACATGAGCAGGATTAATATACCAAGTAAAAAGTATCCCATTATTATCAGGATGAGTGCCGAAGCATAGGAGGCTATGATATATTGCCTTCTCGATAGTAGCGGCCTAAAGATTCTACCACCATCCAGTTGCCATGCGGGGAATAGGTTTATCGCCGTCACCACCATGCCGAGCCATGCGGCAAAACCGAGCGTGGAAAAGAAAGGAACCATGTCTGGTTTACCGAAGAGGGGCCTGATTAGATAAAATATAAGCGGCGAAGGTAAAAACACCCCGCCCTCTCTCGCGATTAATGTCTGGACAATCTCATATTCTGATACATTTAACCAGTTAGCCGTCAGAAAAGCAGCGATGGTTACAGCTATGCTTACGATGAATCCCGTGATAGGGCCGCTTATACCGCTGTCGAACAAGTTGTCTCTGTTTATCACCGGGTCTTTTTGGAATATGACTGCGCCAAAAGTCGGCATAATACCTGGTACTCCTGGAATGAAGTACGGAGGCGTTGCACCCATGCCGCTAGCTTTGGCTGAAAGTAGATGGCCGAACTCGTGTAGGCCTATTATAGACATAAGGGCAACGGTGAAAAGTAATGTGTTTAAGAGTATGTCCATGACGCTAACCCGACCGAACACTCTCGAGAATATATCAGCATAAGACGCAGAGCGCATGTAGCCGTCTATAAGCACCGTACCGATGGTCACAAAGAATAGTATTAAAGGCATCCTGCTCGTTTTCTCGACGACCCTTCTATAAGGAAACACCCTTATGAGTATCCTATCGTTATCCTGAACTGCTGTGGGAACGTACCCGATCTTTCTCAGGTCAAAAACTATCGCTTTAAATGGCTCCTTAATGTAGCGTTCCTTTATAGCAAAAGATAGGATGCCCTCGTCAAAAAATACGCCCTCGACCGTGAATCTTTTCATAACAAGGGACTTTATGTTTTCTAAGTCCTCCAAGCCGTATTCGGGCAAAGGCATCTACAAAAACTTTTGTACTAAGCCTCAATAAATATCTTTATTTGACTCCGAGCAAAAGGTAAGCGTTGGTGGTGCGTACATGGAAGACCTTTCAAGATGCGTCGAAGTCCCGCCGAACGTCATCATAAGGAACGCAACTCCAAACGACTTGCTTCAAGTGATGCACATCAACAGGCTATGTCTTCCGGAAAATTATACTTTCTCTTTCTTTGAGGCTCTTTATAGAGATGCTCCAAGAGCGTTCTTCGTCGCAGAACATAATGGGAAGATAGTAGGTTACGTGATGTGTAGGATAGAAAGGATATTTTCGAAGATAGACAAGTTTAAGTTGAAAAAGGCAGGCCACATAGTTTCTATAGCCGTCCTTCCGGATTACAGACGGATGCACATAGGCAGCGCTTTGATGAAGTGTGCAACGGAGGCACTGAAGAATGAGTATGACTGTTATGAGGTTTACTTAGAGGTGAGGGTCTCCAACGAACCCGCTATCACAATGTATGAGAAGCTTGGCTTCTACAAAGTAGAGAGGCAGGAGCACTACTACATAGACGGTGAGGACGCATACGTAATGGCAAGAAGACTTTAAAGATTAAAGCCCATGCTTTTCACGAGCTTTTCCGCATCCTCAAGGTCCTTGTGGGTATCTATACTCATCCACTTACATTCACTGAAGGGCACGGCCTTAAGTAGCCCTCGGCTTGCCAGCTCTGGGAAAGTGGTCTTTTCTAAGTCACCCTGTTGCGGTAGGTAGTCAAAGACCTTAAAGGTAAACGCATAGACGCCAGCGTTTATCCAGTAATCGAACAGTCTAGGCTTTTCTTTAAACTCGATTATGTTAAGCGTATCGGTATTGAAACTCACTATGCCGTATGGCGACGGTAAAGGTATAACTGCCACGGCTCCGACGACATCATCTCTAAGAGTCCTAGTTAGCTCAGTAGGATTTAAGTCAGTTAAGACATCGCCATTAATTACGATGAACGTCTCTTCTTTGTTGAGTAAATGTATTGCGTTGTTAAGCGCACCACCCGTCCCTAATGGCTCATCCTCCACTGCGTAACCTACCTTTACACCAAACTTCTGGCCGCTGCCGACATCCTCCATTATCTTCTCCTTCAAGTGACCGGTGCATATTATTATCTCATAGATACCATGAGCCTTCAACCATTCAAACTGCCATCGGAGTATTGGTCTTCCTAAGATGTTGAGCAGAGGTTTTGGAATATTCTCGGTTAAAGGTCTAAGCCTTTTCCCATAACCTCCCGCAAGGATGACAGCCTTCAGTTTACAACACCGTCGTTCTTTACATAATTGCAAGAAATATAAAAAATTAACGAAACGTTATTTCTTTAACTTCACTTTTTGGCCCTCTTTCGTATCTTCAACAAATATCCCAATATCTTTAAGACTTTCTCTAATACGGTCACTCAGGTCGTACGCGCCCATCTTCCTTAATTCTCCTCTGACGTTAAGCAATATCTGCAAAACCTTTGAAGCGATTACGCTCTCCAGTTCTGCCTCCGGCTTAAAATCCTGCAGAAGACCTACCGAGTTGCAAAGTTCCAATATCGTGTTGTAGTAGGCATCAATCCCTGCCTTTGTCGTCGTCCCTGATGATAGATACATGTTGGCTTTACGTATCAATTCATGGAGCGCGGAAAGTGCCTCAGGCGTATTGAAATCCATCTCCATGGCGTCTATGAACTTCTCTCTCATCTCTGCACAAATGCCTAACGCTGTTTCATGTTCTTCAGAATGAGCCTGAGCCCCATCCTTCATATAGTATAGTTCTTTGAGTGTTGACCTAATCCTATCAACAGCATCTGCGGCCCTCTCCATGGCTTCCTCGTTGTAATCTATGTTGCTTCTGTAGTGTGAGGAAAGTACGAAAAATCTTACGACATCCGCGTCATGCTTTTTTAATGCTTCCTTTATCGTTATGAAGTTTCCCAAGGACTTAGACATTTTCTCGCCAGCTATCGTTAGATAACCAGTATGGAGCCAATACTTAACAAAAGGTTTTTTACCAGTAAAAGCCTCTGATTGGGCTATCTCGTTCTCATGATGGGGCAGTATAAGCTCTTGGCCACCGCCGTGGATATCTATCTGCGGTCCCAAATACTTCATGCTCATGACCGAGCATTCTATATGCCATCCAGGGAAACCCTCGCCCCAGATGCTTGGCCACTTCAGAAGATAGCCTCTCTCAGCTTTCTTCCAAAGCGCGAAGTCAGCCGGGTTCCTTTTCCTCGGGTCGGGCTCTACCCTATGTTTAATGAGCTCCTCATACTTTGTTCCGGATAGCTTACCGTAGTCTGGAAATTTAGAGACATCAAAGTATACGTTGCCGTTCACTTCATACGCATATCCTTTCTCTATCAGCGATTTGACCATCTCAATCATGTCCAATATGTGCATCGTTGCCCTAGGCTGTATGTTAGGTCTCTTGAGCTTCAAGGCATCCATGTCCTCGAAGAACATCAGCATGTACTTGTCCACGAGCTCCATCGGCTCAAGCCTCTCCCTGTCGGCACCCTCGAGTATCCTGTCCCTTCCAGACTCCTCCCTTATGTGCCCTACGTCCGTAATGTTCCTAACATAAAATACTCTATACCCTCGGTACTCAAGGAACCTTATTATGGCGTCGAAGGCTATGTAGGTTCTCGCATGACCCAGATGGGCCACGTCTTGAACGGTCGGCCCGCATACGTACATCTTTACAAGCCTGTCCTCAAAAGGCTTGAAGTCTTCCAGTCGCTTGGTAAGCGTGTTGTAAACCCTTATTCCCATACTCGAGGGCTGCTTGATGGTGGCTACTAATATTCTTAAACTTTAACTTCCTAAACTCCGGCTTTTCGACGAACGGTGTAAGTGTCGGCTTTTGACGGGTAATTCGTGTGTTATATCGTTTATCGCCATGAAGCGAAATATTTATATACTACATATACAGTAACAATTGTAGATTTCGTAACCCTTATATAAAAATTAGGTGAGAGGTAACGTCCGGTCCCGGTCGTAAGGAAGGGATGGGAAAGCGTATGCTAAAGATAAGAGGCTGGAAGGATGACATGGTATGTCCAGAATGCGGAAACACGGCGCTGATAACCGATGCTAAGACTGGTGAGGTAAGCTGCCCAGTCTGCGGTTACGTCATCCTTGAGAGGGACGTCGATTGGGGTCCTGAGTGGAGGAACATAGACGAAGAGGATGAGAGTCGCAGCAGGGTCGGCGCGCCGCTCTCTATAATGTACAGAGACCATGGTCTGTCGTCGGTCATCGAAAAGGTGGATGAGGATGCGGCGGGAAGGAAGCTCCCCAAAGAAGTTAAGGAGAAGATGCTAAGGCTCAAAAAGCTCGATGCAATCTCGCAGGTTAACACCTCAGAGACTAGGAACCTTCAGCAAGCAGTGAACATCCTTGAAATATATGCTGACAAGTTGCATCTGTCGAAGGCTGTTGCGGAGAGGGCTATGCTGATATATAGGAATGCGTTGAAGGCCGGACTTGTTAGGGGAAGGTCAATAAGGTCCATAATGGCTGCCGCAACGTATGCAGCATGTAGGATGATGGATACGCCGAGGGACCTGAGGGAGTTCGAGAAAGCCTATCCTGTAGTGAAGAGGAAAACAATAGCCCAGGGCTACCGTCTACTCTTGAAGTACCTGAACCTTAGAGTACCAGTCGCTGACCCCAAGATTTACCTCTACAAGATAGCGTCGAAGCTAGGCTTAGAAGAGAAAGTCGTCCAAGAGGCTATCAAAGTGTTGGCTGAAGCCTCCTCGAAGGGTGCAACCGTCGGAAAGGACCCTGTCGGCATGGCGGCTGCGGCGCTTTACATGGCATGTCAGGAGACGGGCCAGAATGTGACGCAGAAGGATATCGCAAGAGCGGCAGGTGTGACAGAAGTGACAGTTCGGAATAGATTTAAGGGCCTAAAGGATGTCCTAGAGGGTGTGACATCCACCCCTACCTCTGCAGCTAGCTGAGCTTGTTTTATTGTCTATATTACGTCGATGTTTTCGGGCTGTAAACCCATACCCACTAGAAGCTCTCTTACCTTCTCCCTGTGGTCTCCTTGAAGAATTATCACACCGTCCTTTAGACCGCCACCGCATGCACACGCTGACTTCAACTTTGACGCTATCTCCGTTAGGTCCTTTTTGCTACCGTCCAAGCCCTCTATGATAGTAGACACTTTGCCCCACTTCCTCAGCTCTAGTTTTACCCTAACGTGTTGTTGTTCACGGCTTATCGTCTCGCAAGCGCATATCGATGTGGGTAGTCCACAACGCGGGCAGATATCTGGCATTACCCACTCTCCTTAGCGGAATATAAATTAACTTTTGTGAATTTAAACTTAACCTTTTTAGGTTATGTCAGCCTCTTATTTGTGAGTAGTTGATTTATATAGGGCTACCCAGTTATCTTCAACCTCTATGAAGATCATAAATACTTAGGGTCCTTGTTTTCATAGTCAGACTTTTTCGTTAGAAATTCATCCTTGGTTGTATGTATTCTGGCAGGTACGCCTTTGACAACGACGCCGGGCAGGACGTCCCTCGTAACCACGGCGCCAGCGGCGACAACGGACCCTTTTCCGACCCTTATACCGGCCAGAAGGATTGCACCGCAGCCTATCGAAGCACCATCCTCTATCCGAACCCCGATTAGCTTTTTGCTTGGTGGATACAGGTCGTTCGTCACCTTAACGTATGGTCCCAAAAATACATCGTCACCGATTTCGGTTAAATGAGGCAAGTATACCATTGATTCTACTCTGACATTCTTACCGATTTTCACAGAACCATCAAGCTGGGCTCCCGTGCCTATGATGCAACCGTCCCCTATACGCGAGCCAGACCTCACGAGAACGTTGTGGCCCGTCTCCACGCCCCTTCCTATCTCTACGTCCTCGTAAATGACGGTACCGCGTCTCACGATGCATCCTTCACCTATTTTGGCACCGTTACTCAGCTCATCCAAAACTTCCAGCACCTGCTGACCCTTGAAGTCTGCCTTTATGAGCTTGCCTCTGGAAGGATACCCTATCGTGACGTTAGTATCGATGAATGTGCCATCGCCGACGTAGCTGTTACCTAGCACATAACAGCCATGGCATAGATATCCTTTCACTGTCGCTCTTCTCGAGACGAACATGCCCCTCTTAGGAAGCCTGTAATAATATAACTGTTTTCGTGGCATGGTTGAGAACCATCGAATACCTGTAGACACAGCTTTAAAGTACCCTCTTCTATCAAATAGGACAAGGTCAGTAAATGGTGGGGCGTCTTGAGGATTAAACTCTCCGTAGAGTTTGCGCCAAAGTGGCCTACTTCTATGCTTAGGGATATGGCTGGGCTAGCCGATGAGCTTGACTTCGATACGATATGGGTAAGCGACCATTACCACAACAGAAACGTCTTTGTTACTTTAGCCATCGTCGCTTCGGTTACCCATCGGGTTAGAATAGGTCCTGGAATCCTAAGCCCATACGTGCACCACCCAGCGTACATAGCTCAGGCCGTCCTAACCTTGGCGGATTTGGCAGAAGGTAGGGCCGTCTGCGGCATAGGAGCAGGCGACCTCATAAGCCTCACGCAGCTCGGCCTTGAAAGGTCAAGCCCCCTAAGGGTCGTAAGGGATGCATTGTTTTCCGTCAGGAAGCTCTTAAAGGGAGAGTCTGTAAACGTTTGTAGCCCTACATTCAAGTTAGTTGGTGCGAAGATAGGCTTTGAGCATCCAGATAATATCCCAATATACGTGGGCGCTCAGGGTGACGGCATGCTTAAGATGGCAGCACGCCTTGCCGATGGTATACTCGTAAACTTCTCCGACGATGATGCTTTAAGGTATGCGATTAGGCTGATATACCGCGCGAGCATGGACGCTGGAAGAAACCCGTCCGATATGGACGTAGTAGCCCACGTACCTGTCTCAATCTCTGATGACGTTTCACTTGCAAAAAAGGCAGCGTTACCATATGCCGCATACATACTTGCGGGCTCGGGCGATGTCGTCCTTGAGCGATTGGGCGTATGCATAGAAAAGGCGTCGAAGATTAGGTCGGCGGTTATGTGTATGGACTTTCAAGAAGCCAAACGTTTCGTCGAGGACGATGTTGATAAGTTTGCAGTTTACGGAACGCCTAAGCAGGTAGCCGAGAGGCTCCTTGACATACTGTCTCTTGGTTACGAACACGTACTCGTCGGTCCGCCTATCGGGCCTGACCCACAAAAGGCTATGGCACTTCTGAACGCTGAGGTGCTGCCGAGGTTAAGGGATGAAGAAGATTAAAGCAGGAGTTACCTTATGAAGTGACGAGGATGATGGAGACAAAGGAGGCTGTAATGAAGGAGTTTGTAAGAGCCTTCATGGACAGATGTCACGAGAGCGTTGGTGGTAGCGTTTCAAGCATTAAGATATCTCTCGCCAAGGAGCTGAACCTTGGCTATGTGCCATCAAACTTGGAAATACTAGGGGCGATTACCGAGGAAAGCAAGAGGAGAGAACTTGCTCGCATACTAAGGGTTAAACCCGTCAGGACTGCCTCCGGCGTGTCCATCATCACGGTCGTCACGCCACCAAGCAGATGCCCACACGGTAGGTGCGTTTATTGTCCTGGAGGAGTCGATCATGGCACACCTCAAAGCTACACTGGCGAGGAAGCTATCGTCAGATTGGCTAGCATGAGTTCTTACGAACCATATCTTCAGGCAAAAAGGAAGGTTGAGGTCTTACGCTCTATGGGTCACGACGTTGATAAGGTTGAGCTCATAGTAATCGGCGGCACCTTCACCGCTTTTCCCATTGAGTTCCAACGACATTTTCTGAAACTTTGTATAGAAGCAGTAGCCGGTTTGGAAGCCGTTACGCTTGAGGAGGCTTTGGTTAAAGCCGAATCTAGCAGTAGGAGGATATCCGGAATCACTGTGGAGACAAGGCCAGATTGTGTTTCGATGGAACAAGCGAACGTCCTTATCGAGATGGGCGTAACGAGAGTGGAGTTAGGCGTCCAAGCACTTGATGATGAAATTTACAGAATTTGCAAGAGAGAACATACCGTTGCTGACGTTGTTAGGTCCACGAAGATATTAAAGGATTTAGCATTCAAGATATGCTACCATCTTATGCCTAACCTTCCAGGCTCAAGCTACGAGAAGGACTTAGAGATGTTTAAAGAGGTATTCGATAACCCCGACTTCAGACCGGATATGTTGAAGATTTACCCGACGCTCGTCCTTCCAAGCACGGAGCTTTACGATATGTGGCGTGACGGTAGGTATAGGCCTTATGAGGACGAGGAGCTGGTCAACCTTCTCTGCGAGTGCCTCAGCATAGTGCCTCCTTACGTGAGGGTAATCAGGGTCCAGAGGGAAATACCGTTAAGGTTGGCGGCTGCAGGGAACAGGTTATATAACTTAAGGGAAACCATCGAGAGAAAGCTAAAGGTTAATGGTAGGCCCTGCAGATGCATAAGGTGCCGCGAGGCTGGACATAAGGCCTTGAAGGAAGGAATCTATCCAGACATGGATTGTGTAGAGCTAAAAGTCCTAAAATACGAGGCATCGGGTGGTTTGGAGTACTTCCTGTCTTACGAAGACGTGAAAAACGACATACTTCTCGGCTTTATTAGGTTAAGGATACCGTCAGAATCGTTGAGGCCCGAGTTGGAGGATGCCGCATTGGTAAGGGAGCTACACGTATACGGGCAGATGACACCAGTAGGTGATAAACCGTCGGATGCAAGCTGGCAGCATAGAGGTCTCGGCTCGAAGTTGCTCTCCGAGGCAGAAAGGATTTCGATTGAAGAAGGGTGTAAAAAGGTTGCCGTGATAAGCGGTGTTGGTGTTAGAAAGTATTACTACGAGCACGGATACGTGAAGGAAGGTGCTTACGTTACTAAAAAGCTCTACTGAAAGTTGGGCAAGAATGTATTTTAAGGCCTCTCCTTTAATGGTATGTCTTAACAGAATTTACGGGTTTTTCCAAAAATACTTCATCCCAATATTGGCAGTCACGATTCTAGTGGTTAAGTTGCTGATAGTTAATGTTCCGAGCCCTCGTGCACCACCTGAGGCCTGTATGGGGATAAGAGGCGAAGGTTGCAGCTTCATATTTGACGAGGCCCACTACGTTCCAGCGGTAAGAAAGCTCATGAGCGGAGAGGCGGCGAACAACGAGCACCCTCCCTTATCCAAGCTCATCATCATGGCGGGTATGCTGCTTCTGGGGGATGGTGTTGGCAACGCGGCGGGATGGAGGGTCTTCATAGCGGTTTCCGGTGCGGTATCCGTAATGATGGTCGGCCTTATAGCCCAGAAGCTTTCTGACAGAAAGTCAGTAGGATACATTGCGTCCTTACTGTTTGCTACGGACATAATGTCCTTCAACTTAAGCTCAATAGCCATGCTCGATGCGCCTGCCATGGCTTTTATCCTCGTTGCGGTTTACTTTACCCTCAGAAGGAGGTACATTCTGGCCGGCACGTTCGTAGGTCTGTCTTTGCTTTGTAAGCTCAGCTTCCTGAGCATGCTTTGTCCAATCCTAGTAATGGTTATCGCACAAAGCCTTAGAGGACGGATAAGCAGGCTATGCAAGCTTTCGTTTTTACTCAGAAATCTTGGTAAGGTGTTTCTGTTAGCGGCGGCCATCTTTCTCTTGGGACTGTGGGCCTACGACTATGCATACGGTGCCTTCCAAACACCCTTTGACCACGTTGCATTTATGCTGAACTATCACAGTACGCTCAAGTATACGAACCCGTCCGAAGTCGATATGCCCCTATCATGGATAAACCCGATAAACCCTTTTAAGCCCGCACCTTACTACGTAGAGACTGTTAAGTTAGACTCCGTCGTTTACCATCCTATTGCCTATTGGGGGATTTACAGCCCTTTGTGGTGGTCAACGTGGCTTTTCTTTCCCATCTACATCTATAAGCTGGTGTTCAACATTAAGAGAAATCGGACTACTTTCGGAGAAGTGCTGCTCCTAAGCTGGGTAGCTTTTACATACTTACCATACTTTCCGATTGCACATATCCTAGAGCGCTGGGTCTTTCCGTTTTACTTCTACGTAACCGTACCGGCCCTTGCAATCGGCTTAGGTCGATTCAAGGAATGGGGTGATTGGATGACAACGCTACTTACGGCCATAGTTTCTGCTCAGCTCGTTTGGTTTTTCATATGGTTTCCAGTAAAAAACGACCTATACATAACAATCCTAAGATTGCTAAATCTACCCGCATGATGAGATAGGTATCAGACTTTCTTTTTAGAATAACGTGGTTTTGCCCTCTAAGACTATCCTCGTTATCTCCCTGATATTCCTCAGACCTTCGTTCACTATTTCCGTAATTTCATAGTTTAGGCTGTTCTCGCTACATCCGTTTGATGGTATGTACTCAACCGAGATAACCTGCGGTTTGTCTATTGGCCTCCCTATCTGGCTGAGCATCTTCACGTAGACTTCCTCGACGCTTTTCGTCTCCTCGTATATTCTCTCTGCCGTTAACTTGGCGGCAACGTTGTATATCTTCCCGACATGCGACACAGGATTCTTCCCAGCGGTCGCCTCCAACGACATCTGTCTGTTTGGTGTTATGAGGCCGTTAACCCTATTGCCCCTACCCGTGTTGCCATCGTCACCAGCCTCTGCAGAAGTTCCTGTGACCGTTAGGTATACGACATCCTCTCCCGGACGCTTCCCGAATATATCGGCCGTGTTCACATAAACCTCAACATCAAAGTCGCTAGCATACTTTGATGCCAGGTTTAAGACCCTCTCCCTTATTGCTTCTTTCGTCGCTTTGTATTCGTCTACGTTATGCGTAAGGCTGCTAACTATACCGTCCGCGACCGTCAAGCGTATCTTCTTGCCTGTTCGTAGACCCATGACTTTGCAGTCTTCTCCGCTAGCGGGGATTTCTCTTTTGAAATTCTTCGAATTTATCATCCTTTCGCACTCGTAAACAAGTTTTTCCAATTGGGTTAGGGGAGCATACCCGACACCGAAGGAAGTGTCGTTTGCCAGCGGCATCTCATCGGATACCTCTACGATCGCCTTAAGGTCGGCCGAGCCTTGCCTCACCTTGAAATCTATCACCACGTGCTTCTCAGCATCGAGGAACCTGAAGTTTTTCTTAATAAACTCCCTCACCGCTCCCATCATTATATCCTCTACGGGTATTCTTGTCTTACCGGTTGGACTATTCACCTCCATCGTCGCACGACCTGCCACGAGTATGTAAATTGGCATATCGACAGTACCGCCACCAAACTTTGGGGTCGCCCTGCCTCCGACCAGCAGGCCCTTGTCAACGTTATGATGTAGAATTTTCCCAAAATTTTGCATGTAGTATTTTGATAGGGCTACGCTCGCGACCTCGCATGCGGAGTCTATCATATAGTCCGGATGACCCAAGCCTTTCCGTTCAACAAACTCGCAGGTATGTTCGCTAACAGGTTTATGCTTCAGCGGTTCAACGATTATGTTACCGTTCACGCCAATTCCCGCCTATGTCCAGCATTGCGTCCAGAGTATAAATCTAATGCCCACTATTAATCCTCTAAAACGGGAGTTAACTGTATGTAGATTATGTTGTTCCCGCGTATCAGGACCTTCGAGTACATCGCCTTCTTACCATTTCCTTGGTACTCGGCCGCCTTGTCGATTACGAGGTTCATATAACTATCGCACTCGACCATCATCCCACCGTAAACTAAATCATTCTTCAGGACGACCTTAACGGGCTTGTTGAGATACTTAGTGATGACCGTCAAAGGCCTCTCGATGGTTGGCATGTAGATCACGCACTCTTATGTTTACATGATTTTAATCATACTTAAAGCTTTTTCGAAACATCTTTTGGAATCTCCAGCTCGCTGAAACACACATTACAAACGTATACTTTATCGGACAGCTTATGTGGGTTTTTCAGAGGTGCACCACATACTGGGCAACTCGGAAGATTAGGGTCTTCAGCATATATCTCGGACCCGCACTCGGTGCACACCTTTTGGCCCAAAGGGTTTACAGCACCACATGATGGGCATACTTCGTCCACACCCATCGTGACCACCTTTATGGTTGGTTTTTGGGGAACCTTCTGGGGTGGTGTTGGTGGTGCAGGCTGCTCCACAGCGGTTTTCTGTATGACCTCCTCCAACTCTTTTTCTATAGACCCGACCACCTCCTCAAGTGGTCTCACTGTTGGTGGCTGCTGGGCTGTAGGTCTTCTAACCTGCATCGGCCTAGTTACGGTTGGTGTTACAACGGTGGGCATCGGCCTAGCCCTAGCATACGGAACGCTAGGCTCCTGCTCACGCCTGATTGCCCTTACAAACGTTACCAACCCCACGATTGTCAATATGACGCCTAAGAATGAAAGCCCCAAATATGCTGGTACGCCGCTCAGAATCTCAACTTCCAACATTTTCAAAAAACTGAGCTCTTGTGAGTACGCTATGTAGAGAACTATAGGAATGAGGGCAACGGCTATGCCCGCGATACATAATGCTATGGAGGCTTTATAAAAGCCCATACCGCACCTGACCCTAATGCGTTGTTGCTTATTATATATTAATGCTTTTCTTGACTAGTTTGCCAATAATCTCCTCATATTTTGGAGGTATCTTCCGAACATTCCATTTCCTAGCAAAAAAACTTAAGATGTTCTCAACGTCTCTTTTTAAGTAGAAGGATGCTTGCGGGTGGTCTATCTCCACCCACTGGGGCCAGTCTATCAATATTATGCTTCCATCGGCTCTAACCAAGACGTTGTATGCGCTAAGGTCTCTATGAACCACGCCTACCTCGTACGCGGATTTAATAGCCTCGATTATCTTCAACAAGACGCCTTCAGCATCCTCAAGCTTAGAGAGAGAGGCAAGCTCGATACCCTCGAACAGCTCGGTCACAACAACGTGCCTCGTCCTATAGACCGGTATAGGAACTGGCACTTTTCCAGCAAGCATTGACAAGGCCTTGAATTCCATGTAAGCGGCCCTAATGGACGCTTCGAGGTAGTTGTGAGCTTTGATTAGAGATTCCCTAACTCTCTCATATTTTTTAAAGCTTGGCCTTCCAATCCTGAAAAACTTTACCGCGAGCCTCGTGCCCTCACGGCTTATTGCATCATAAACGTCTGCCTCTTTCCCTACACCAATCGGTACGCCTAACCCTGATACTATTCCTTTCGATGAGAGCGTTCTTAGGGCGAGCGCATCTAGGCCGAGGTAGTTCAATATGTATGCCATCTTTTTGCCTTTGGGACTCCAGATAAGCCCGAGGTAGTGAAGTTTAGCCAAGCCTCGCTCCAGTTTTGTCTCGCTGAACTTAACTGCTTTTAAGATGAGCTCGTACGGAACCTCGCGAAACTTGCTTAGATTCCTCTCCATGATAGAGAGTATGCTATAATCTTCCTCCGTAAGCTCGTCAAGCCTTCTAACGAAGTCCTGTAAAGACATGCCCTCAGTTGTTTTCCTTACGCTCTTTACTTAAAGCTATGCTCACCTGCATCTGGCCTATCTTCCAATCCCTCTTGTAAAAGGACTCTCCCAGCTTAAACGGCGACTCGTGGATCTTCAGTCTTGTCCTGGTCTCCTCCTCGATGTAATCACTCATCCTTCCAACAATTTCAGTCAGTTCTCTGGAGTCGGATGTTAATACGCAGTCAACCACATCATCGATGTCGAGCTCTATCTCTCTACGCATGACCTGTATCCTCCTTATTAATTCGTTGGCTAACGACACCAATTTGATGAGTTCCGTCTCGGTTAAATCGACGTAAACATCGGCAAAGCGTCCGCTATCATAGCTTATGTGTTCCGGCACTTCGTCGGAGAAACTCACGTCGGAGTTGGTTAGCTCGACCTGCGCACCGTCTTGAAGCGTGAGCTTTACCATACCATCATCCAGCATATCGTCTTCAAGCTTTTCGGCTGGAATCGAATGGATTGCCCTCAAGACGTTGCTGAGTCTCGGACCGAACTTAGGACCAAGAGATGAAAGAATTGGCGTGACTTTCCTACGGAGCCAACTCGGTCTTGTACCCACCTCCGTTATCAGAACATCCTCAGCGTTGGCCTGAGACTTCAGATAATCCCTGAATACGTTCAGGGCCTGCTTAACCCTCAAAGTCTTTGGAACTAGCGTTACAGACTTAACCGGCCACCTGAGCTTTCTTCCCGCTTTCTGTCTTGCAGCAAGTATGCTGCTCAATACGGACTGGACGATGACCATGCTATCCTCAAGCTCTTGGTCTATGAACTCCTCGTCAACCTTTGGCCACCTTAGTAGGTGGATGCTCTCTGGATCATCCTTTTGCTTTACCACAGGGAACAGGTATTCAGCCAAATATGGTATGAATGGTGCCAGCAAAGCCACTAATTTTCTCATCAAATAGAAGAGCACAGAATAAGCCGTAAGCTTCTCAACAGTCGCTTTCTCCACCCATATCTTACGCCTTATACTCCTGATGTAAATATGACTCAAATCCTCAACTATGAAGCCCCTGAGGGCCCTGGCAGCCGTGTATATCTCTAAATCTTCGAGTGAGTTTGTCACAAACTTCGCTAAGGAGTTTATCCTTGAGAGTATCCATTTATCAACTGGGTCAGCATGCCTTAGCATCGCCCCTATTTGGTATCTCTCCGGGTCAAATTTATCAAGGTCAAAGTAGGTTTTTGTAAAAGCAAAGACGTTCCAAAGTATGTTCAGGTCTTCGGCAACTCTATCGACCTCTGCTGGCATAAAATTAATCGTATCCCAAGGTTTAGCCTTTGAAACCAAGTATAGCCTCAAGGGGTCAACGCCAAACTTATCGAAGGCATCCATGGCCCATATCACGTTGCCCTTAGATTTCGACATCTTCTTTCCCTCGCTATCGAGCACATGTCCTTGGTTAAGCACAGAGCTGAAGGGTGCCTTTCCAAAGTAAAGTACCGACGTGAAGAGTAGCGTGTAGAACCATCCCCTTGTCTGGTCTATGGCCTCTGTTATAAAATCGTAAGGGAACAGCTTGTTGAATAAGCTCTTATCCCTTAGATAATCAACGCTTGCGAAATGGGCGACACCAGAATCCAGCCATGTATCCATGACAAACTGGTCTCTCTTCATCTCACCGCCGCAACTCTCACACCTAAAAACGAACTCATCTATCCAAGGCCTTAGGAGTCTAACCTTTTCGGGCTTTTTCATGGCATTTTCAAGCTCAGCTTTGCTGCCCACCACTTTCTTCGCTCCGCAACTCGTGCAAATCCAAACGGGCAGTGGTGTGCCCCATACCTTTGTCCTGGATATGCACCAATCCCCTGCGCTTGCTATCCAGTCACCAAACCTGCCTATTCCAGCCCATTGAGGCTGCCACTTCACCTTCTTGTTCTCTTCCAACATCTTCTCCTTAATCTTATCTATCTTTAAGAACCATTGACGGCTGGCTAGGTATATGAGCGGGGTTCCGCACCTCCAACAGAAGGGATAAGCATGAACGATTTTTCCTTCTTTCACTAACAAGCCCTTTAACTTTAGGTCCTGCAAAACCCGCTCGCTGGCCTGCTTAAAATGCATACCAGCGTAAGCACCGCCTTCTTCCGCGAAAGTGCCGTTAGGTCTTATAGGACAGAATATCGGTATGCCCAACGACTTCCCCAGCTCGAAGTCTTCTGGTCCATGCGCAGGTGCGGTATGCACGCATCCTGTTCCTTCCGTCATCGTAACGAATGATGCGGCTACTATCGTGTGGGCTGGGCTTTCATGCTCCTTATGCGCAGGAACCTCTTCAGCGAGCGGATGCCAGTAGCCTTCACCCACAAGCTCCGACCCCCTCACCTTCTGAACCACCTTATAGTCCTCCACGCCCATATCACCCATAGCTCTCTCCAGCGCTTCCTCGCCTACTATCCATATTTCGTTTCCAACCTTGCACTTGACATACCCTGCATCCGGGTTCACCGCAACGGCCTCGTTCCCTGGAAGCGTCCAAGGCGTTGTAGTCCATACCACAACGTACTCATCCTTATCTCGTTTAAGGGGTAGCTTGACGTATACTGATGGGTCTTCTACTTCATCATAACCCTGTGACACTTCATGCGATGAGAGCGGTGTCTCGCAGGAAGGACAGTAGTGAACAACCTTAAAGCTCTCAACAAGGTTACCGTCTTCGTACGCCTTCTTGAGTAAGGCCCAGACGTGCTCCATGTAGCTCTCCTTTCTTGTCTCGTATGCATTTTCGTAGTCAAGCCAGAGCGCAAGCCTCTCGGATGCCTTCCTCCAATGGTCTATGTAAAAGTCCACAAGCTTGTTGGCCTCATCGACGAACCGCTCGAGACCAAACGCCTCCATGTTCTTCTTAGAGGTAAAGCCCAGCCTTTTCTCGACCTCTAGCTCCGTCGGCAACCCCAAGCAATCCCAACCAGCCCTCCTCCAGACGTTGAGCCCCTTCATCGTCTGGTACCTAAGCACTACATCCTTGTATATCCTGCCCCTGGCATGACCTACGTGCATGAAACCATTTGCTGTCGGCGGCCCTTCGAGGAAGGAGAACACGGGTGCATTCTTGTTGGCCTCGAAAACCTTCTGCTGAATATTTCTCTCATGCCACCAGTTTGCTATCATTTCCTCAACTTTCTTAGGATTGTATCTACTTTGGAAAAGCGACAAATAGGTCACACTCCATCCTGTCGTTGTCCGTTCCTTCTGAAAGGACTGTTAAATTTGGCGGTACATTTCACCTGCACGGATGAGGTTAATTGTAGGATATAGCTTTTCTTTCTGAGCTATACTCATAAATCCGCAATGCTTTTACTATGGTTAAGTATATAATGAATGCTTGACCGAGCTTCTAAAATTGGACCTATGGCCGGCAAAGGTCGTCAAAAGGTTATCAAGGGTTACAGTGCTGATAGAACGTGATGGCAAGAGGCTTAAGGCTCACATCAGAAACACTGGAAGGCTGCTAGACCTGATATATCCTAGCTCGGGCGTGCTCATCCAGTTCAGGCGTGGAGGCGTGACTCATGCCTCAATCGTCGGAGTAAATGTCGTTACGGGCGTTGCACTCGTGGACACGTATATTCAGGCTAAGAGCTTCGAGAAGGCATGCAGCCTCGGCAAGATATCGTGGCTCCAGCCTTACCAGATAGCGAGGAAAGAAGTGAGGATAAACGGTTCAAGAATAGACTACGAGCTTTATGCGAAAGGTATAGGAAAAGGTTACTTAGAACTCAAATCCGCAGTTTACCTTTCGGATGGGTATGCCATGTATCCCGATTCGCCCACGGTAAGGGGAAGAAGGCACATCCTCTTGATGAAAGAGTTAGCGAGGAGTGCTAGGAGCATCATAACGTTCGTTGCAGCGCATCCGTCTGCTATAGGCTTCAAACCATGTGAGTCGGGAGATGCTTTGGTCGCAAGGCTCTTACGCGATGCTAAGATACACGGCGTAGAGCTCAGGGCGGTAAAGATGCACATAACAGAGGGAAACACCATAGTTCTTGATGAGGATAACCTACCAGTATATGTTTAGCGCGGCGTTGCTTACTTGAGTGCTCTATCACACTTCGGACAGAACGCGTCGTCCGGTGAAACGTCCGCACCGCAGAACTTACACTTGAGCTCACCGTACAGCTCTATAAGTCTCTTCTTTTCGTACCTCTTCCCGATAAGGAGCGCGACCTCAAACATCACAACGAGGGGTATGAGCAGTATGAAGTTGCCCGCTACTCCACCGTCTGGCGTGATTAATGCCACGACTATGTACATGAATATATAGATGTACCTCCTGTATTTCTTAAACGGCCTCGTTCCGACTATGCCGAATCTGATGAGGAGGATGAGCACTACGGGAAAGGTAAAGACGATGCCCGTGGCTAAGGCGGTGAAGAAGACCATAGTGTAGAAGGACATGGCCGTAACGATTGCCTCTATCTTAAACATCACAGCAAACATGACCAAGAACCTCATCAAAGCTGGGAGAACTAAAAAGAGTGCAAATGCGACCCCGACGAAGAAGAGGGATATGAATGCGGTCAAGAATGGGTAGATAAGCCTCCTTTCATGCGGATAAAACGCGGGGTTAACGAAAGCGTATATCTCGTAACCTACGATGGGCATGCTCAGAAGAAACCCAAAAAGTATCGAGGCCACTATCCAAATCTCAAAAGGTGATGAGAGTTCGCCGGCTATCAGTTTCACGCCCTCAGGAAGCATGTACTCATTAATCGATGCGAGTACTCTTGCTATGATGGGCTCGTATACCTCCAAAAACTGAATCGGGTTTACGACGAGAGCTATAGGGTCCGCAGGAAATACCATCATGAATATCGTCACGACGAATACTGCTATGAGTATTCGCTTAAGCCTCATGCCCAGCTCTCTGACGTGGTCCCAGAAAGGCGCCTCTTTGCCAGACGTCTAAATTACACCTCCAGCTTTTGTTTAATATCGGAGACGTCTCAAGATAAATGTTTTAAAAAAAGAAGCCTGAGTTGACTTGCTAACAAAAACTCATTGATAACCCATCCTACGCAGACGTTCTTCTAAAGTTCCAGCGACACGATGGTCTATTCCATCGATCTTGAAAGACAGAACGTCCAAGATGGCACCGTACGCCTTAACGGTCTTCTCCACACTCAGGTTTCCCATGTTGGCGACCCTTATGAGTGAGCCCTTCAGGCTTCCCATACCACCGGCGGCTATCACACCATGCTTGACCCTAAGCTCTTTGAGGACCTCAGAATCCGTCACACCGTCCGGTAGTGAAATCGAGATGACCGTGGGCGACCTGTATTCCTTCTCTGCGAACAGTCTTACGTTGGCCTTCTCGAGGGTTTCATAGATTCCATCAGCAAAGTCTAGATGTTTCTTTATCCACTCATCCGCTCCATACTCCAAAACGATGTTAAGCGCCTCGTCCATTCCGTACATAAGGTTGACCGCTGGCGTGAACGGCGTTTCACGATTTTCCTCGTAGAATTTCCTATACTTAATGAGGTCGAAGTAGAAAGGCCTCTTAGACCTTCTAATCTTATACCAGGCCTCTTCGCTCACGGTTATTATCGACAGGCCAGGCGGGCCGGCATAACACTTCTGGCTTCCGATAACACAAACGTCGATGCCCCAAGCATCGATATCGAGGGGTAACCCTCCCGCAGCAGAAACAGCATCCACTGCAACTAGAACACCACGCTCTTTACACGCCATGACGATTTCACGGAACTGCCTGCTTGCCGTACCGGTTGAGGTCTCGTTGTAAACCAGCAACGCAACGTCGTACACTTTTTCGTCAAGCGCCCTTTTGATGAGTTCAAGGTTCGGAGCGCTTTGAGGTTTAATGTTTAGATAAGCAATGTCAGCCCCGTAAAACTTTGCCGCCTCGGCGAACCTCTCGGAGAAAACGCCGAACACCGGTGAGAGCACCTTGTCGCCCCTATCTATTAGATTCGATACGGCGCACTCTATCCCGCCAGTGGCAGAACATGCGAGAACAAAGACATGACCATCTGTCTTGAGCAGCCTCTTGAACTTTTCGACCAAAGAAGTATATAGCTTCTGGAGTTCAGGTCCCCTGTGGCTAATCACCTGATTGGACATCGCGGCGATGACACGCTCGTGAAGCTCCGTAGGACCGGGTGTTACCAGCAGCATGGGTGACAGCTAAAATGTTGAATATTTTAAATCTTTCATTAAGAAATTTTATATGCGAGCCCAAAATGCCCCATATTGTACATGCACACATTTGTACGCACAAACATTCTAAGAATTGGATATGAATTCTATACGTCTTAGATAACACGTTTTCCGAACATCGGATTTTTCTTGGAATTTTCTTAGTACGTATTGGATGCACAACGTTATTCAACAATATGAATGCATTTGTTTTTACACACAACGTTTATTAGAGGTTCAAATTCAAGGGGGCGGCATGGAACGTAAACTAGTCCTCGGCGATGATGAGATACCGAAGGAGTGGTATAACATACTACCGGACTTGCCAAAGCCCCTTCCTCCACCAATAGACCCTGAGACGAGGTCTCCGGTCTCACCGGCGAAGCTCGAGAGGGTCTTCGCGAAGGAGCTACTCAAACAGGAGATGAGCATGGAGAGGTGGATTCCAATACCCGAAGAAGTAAGGGAAGTCTACGCCCTGTGGAGGCCGACGCCGCTATACAGGGCGATAGGGCTTGAAAGGTACCTAAAGACGCCGGCTAAGATATACTACAAGTTCGAGGGCGTGAGCCCACCGGGCTCCCACAAGCCCAACACAGCCGTCGCGCAAGCTTACTATAATATGAAGGAAGGGCAGGAAAGGCTGACCACGGAGACCGGCGCTGGCCAATGGGGCTCGGCCCTTGCTTTTGGTTGCATGCTCTTCAACCTAAAGTGCACGGTCTACATGGTTAAAGTGAGCTACAACCAGAAACCCTACAGGAAGACAATGATGCAAACGTGGGGCGCGGAGGTAATACCGAGCCCCAGCGAGAGGACGAACTCTGGCAGGAATGTACTGAAGAACGACCCGAAGAATCCTGGAAGCCTGGGCATAGCGATAAGCGAGGCGGTCGAGGATGCCGTGACGCACGAAGGCACGAAGTACAGCTTGGGCAGCGTACTCAACCATGTATTGATGCACCAGACAGTCCAAGGTCTCGAAGCGAAAAAGCAGCTGGAGATGCTGGACGAGTACCCTGACGTGGTGGCTGGTTGCGTCGGAGGTGGGAGCAGCTTCTCGGGCCTCTTCTGGCCATTCTACTATGACAAGGTAATGAGGAAGGCTGAGAAGGACACGGAGTTTATCGCGACCGAACCGATGGCGTGTCCCACTCTGACCAAAGGCATATACACCTATGACCACGGTGACACGGCCAGGCTGACACCGCTTCTGGCCATGTACACGGTCGGCTCGGACTTCATTCCGCCACCGATACACGCCGGAGGACTAAGGTACCATGGCGACGCACCGACGCTCTGCTTGCTCGCAAAGGAAGGGCTCATTAAGGCAATCGCCTACGACCAAGTATCCATCTTTGAGGCCGCAACGACGTTCGCCAGGACCGAAGGCATCATACCCGCACCGGAACCTTCGCACACGATAAGGTACGTGATAGATGAGGCCCTCAAGTGTAAGAGGACGGGTGAGAAGAAGACGATACTATTCAACCTTTGCGGCCATGGACACTTCGACATGCACGCCTACGACGAATTCTTAGCAGGAAAGTTGCTTAAATGGGAATATCCTGAGGGTGCTATAAAGGATTCTATAGAAAAGTTAAAAAGGCTCTATCCATGGATTGAAGAACTACCGTACTTGAGGTAGCCTGCTTGATAGACGACCCTCCAAAGGTCTTAGTTTGCGACAAAGTTCACAAAGCTGGAATAGGGATGCTAATTGATGCAGGCTTTGAGGTTACAGTAGCTGATGGAATCACCTACGAGGCGTTGCTGAATGTTATCTCCGAATACGATGTAGTCATAGTCAGGAGCAGGACGAGGATAAGCAGGGATGTTATGAAGGCGGCAAAGAAGCTGAAGGTGGTGGCAAGGGTTGGAGCGGGTACGGATAACATAGACGTAGATGCGGCCCATGAGTTGGGGATAAGGGTAATCTGTGCTGGCGACGCTGTCGCAAACGCTACGGCCGAGCTAACCTTGGGCCTCATGCTGGCCCTATCACGAAACATATGCTCGCTAAACGAAGAAATGAAGAAAGGTGGCTGGCCTAAAGGAAAACACGAAGGCGTGGAGCTAAGGGGCAAGACTGTAGGCATAATCGGTGCAGGAAGGGTGGGTAGGAGGGTCGCGGAGTTAACGAGGGCGTTCGGTATGGAAGTGCTACTGAACGACGTAGTCCCTATACCCGAAGACTTTCTGAAGAAAATATCGGGAAAGGTTCTCCCGCTCGTGGACCTCCTGAAGGTATCCGACTACATAACGCTCCACGTTTCCTTAACGTCTTCGACGAGGAACCTGATAAACAAGGACAACATCCATTTTGTAAAGCAAGGAGCATTTTTGGTCAATACGTCGAGGGGTGCTGTATTAGACGAGGAGGCTCTTTACGAGGCCTTGGTTACTGGAAGGCTGAGGGGCGCTGCCTTAGATGTATACTACGTGGAGCCGCCTATCAACAAGAAGTTACTCGAACTTCCAAACGTTATATGCACGCCCCATATAGGTGCGCAGACCTTAGAGGCGCAGGAGAAGGCCTCCGTCGAGGTTGCATCGAAGATAATAGAATCGCTTTCTTACATAACCTTGCGATAGAGTTCACACTAACCAAATTTTTATTAGCCCCTTAGGAATAGATTGTCTGACCTTGAGAAGGGATTATGTGAAGAATCCTTTATGGAAGGTTCTTGTAGAGACTGTTAAAAGCATGAGCCTTTATCCCGTTCACAAGTCTTATGTTAGGGACAGAATAATTCTGAACGAGCCGTCCATAAAAGCAGAGGAGCTTGCCGTGAGGTTGTGTATACCGTTAGGCGAGGCAATGGTCATCTTGGACGAGCTGAGGATGTATGCGGATGACTTTGAGGAGGAACTTAAGGCCTTGCCAGCCGAGCGAAAGTACGCGTACGTATGCCTAGGAGGCACGTTTGATACAATCCATTACGGACATATCGCGTTACTCATGAGCGCCTTTAAGAACGGTAAAAGAGTGATTATAGGTGTGACGAGTGACGAACTCGCTAAGAAAATGAGGAAATCTCATGAGATAAAGCCTTACAGCGAACGTGTGAACAACTTAAGAAAGGTTTTGGAGAAGTACGGATGGAATGATAGTGCAACGATAGTCAAGTTAGATGACCCATACGGCCCCTCGATAACGGACGCCACGTTGGAGGCGATAGCTGTCAGCCCGTTCACGGCATTTAGGGTTGTGGAAATAAACACCATAAGGGCTGAGAGGTTGATGAAGCCCTTAGAGATGATAGAGTGTCCGTTGATCCTCGCAGAGGACGGGAAGCCCATATCATCCTCAAGGGTAATCAGGGACGAGATAACGCCTGAGGGAAGGCTTGTCCGTCCTTAGCTTCTCCTGACGGACCTTGGCATAGGCGTAGTGTACATCACATACCCAGTCCATCCTACAACGAAGAAGAAGAACAGGACTATGATCAGTATCGGAACCTTCACGGCGAGTTCGGAGTCGAAGCCGCTTATGAAACCGAAGAACCACATTATGTAGAACATGGCTAGGACGACGGAAACCAGCATAAGAAAGATACCGAAGGCCTTACCCAGCCTCATGGAATTTCAAGCCGAATAACGCAAGGTACCTGAAATTAAATGTATCCCTCATTCATCAGCTACCTTCTCAGCTTTCTCAAGAGGGTTATGTCCAGCGTCTTGTACATTCTATAGACATGAACGCTGAGCAAGAGCGCCAGCGCTATAACCGCCGCTCCCACACCCATCGATATGAGGACGACACTCTGGGCGAAGGGGTCTATCATACCTCCAGGGAAGTTAGTCGATAGCGCTATGAAGTTCAGGTGAGCGGCGTTTATCATTATCTCGATACCGATTATCATCTTTATGATGCTTCTCTTCGTCGTCAGGGTGTAGACGCCGATTATGAAGAGTAGAACCGCAACGAGAACGTAGTATAGGATAAAGAGCGACATCGCTCACTCTCTCCTCAACAGGACCACGAGGGCCATAACAAAGGCCAAGAAAGCTATAGCCAGTGCGACTATTGCCGGAAACAAGTCCTCCCATATGTAAATGCTTATGGCTTTGCCGGATTCCAAGGCGTTGGGCGCTACGAGCCTTGCCGCGGCATCGTTCCAATACTCATAGACGGGCGGACTGGTTGCAAAGCTGTAGAGGAGGATGGCTGCGAGCACGAGTGTTGATATGGAGCCCAGGAGTTCTACGTACCTCATTTCTCTTTACCTGCCGTTAGAGAAACGACGATTAGCATGAGGGCGATCAAGCCACCCGCGTAAACCAGCAGTTGCGCTATACCCACGTAATACGCTGCCATAAGTATGAACAGAACGCCTATGGTGGCTGTCATGCCGAAAAGCCCGAAGATGGACCTGTACAGGCTATTCGCCTCAACGGCTAGGATTGAGAACGCTACGGAGAGCGAAAGTAGTATTAGCGAAGCGGTCTCGTATATCATACGACCACCTCCAAACCACGCTACCACATTGGTAATAAAGATTATTCTATTCGGACGATGCTAAGGCTTATCTTTTGGCGGTGTTGTTTTGAAACATGTTGTCTGAGGTTAGCGTTAAGCGAAAGAAGGTAATCCGGTTCATCACGTTAACTTTTGTTCTGACTTACGGTTTAAACTTAGGCATGGCCTTGGCGTTCGGCTTCAAACTGCCAGCCGAGGCTAGGACATCCATGATAACTATGATGCTCGTGCCGGCCTTCTCGGCAATCGTCCTCAAGATGTTCTTTGAGAAGGACAGCGACATGTACTTCAGGACTTTCCGAGAAAAAACTAGGCTATTCTTCTACTTCTTCCTTCTTTACTTTGCCGTCTTTCTGATATTCTCCGTAGCATCTTGGATTTCACCACGATACGCCGAGCTGGCGGACACGCTGACGTTTGCCATGACGAGTCTGGGTCTTTTGGTCCTAGTGGCTCTCAGGTTCATGGTGGGCGGCGATGCTTTCCGTAGGGCAGGGCTGTCTTTCGGGAACCCTAAGCATTATTTCTTGTTCGGCTCGCTTCTGGTGGCGCTCTACGGCGGTATGGCATGGCTGAACTGCAACCTTAGCTTGGGCACGCCGGTTAGGCTAGGTGAGTTGCTGGGACTCCCGTCAGAAATGGGAATGTCTGAGATGATGAGCGTCTTTATCCTAATGGGGGTTCAGCTGATAATCATCTCACCCTTCCTTACGTTACTAATAACGTTCGGTGAGGAGTACGGTTGGAGGGGCTATCTCCAAACTGAGCTGACGGGCATGGTAGGTAAAGTAAAAGCCGTCCTTCTCGTCGGTCTAATATGGGGCGTCTGGCACGCACCCGTGGTATCGATGGGTCAAAACTATCCGGGCTATCCTGTGGAGGGCATGCTCCTGATGACGGCATACACGGTGACACTGTCTGTGATATTCGGCCTAGCCTTCCTCAAGTCAGGCAGCATCTGGCTCGTGTCCTACATGCATGGCATGAACAATCAGTCCGCCTCGTTCTTCTACGCGCTCTCCTGCATGCCCGCACACCCCGTGCTTTCCTTCGGCATAGGCCTATACGGCGTGGCAATATTCGCCGCGGTAGCTGCGCTCTTGCTGACGAACAAGGTATGGAAGTAGCTTCGCCTTAAAAATTAGTTCACATACGCACGAAAATTTTTTTCCGCCGAACGTAACTAATCCTGGAGAAGACCATAGGCCCATGGTACCAGCGTCCTATGGGGCAAATATCTCAACCAAGTCTTTGTCTTGCAGCACGTGGTCGGCGCCCACTTTTTGGCCCTGTACCCTGACTGAGTTGCCCCAGACCTTTGCATACCTGAAGCCCTCAGCAAGCTCCTTATGGATAAGGTACGCGAGCTGGCCGACCGTCGTACCGTTTGGCACCACTATTGGCTTCCTTGCGACAACACCGTCCTTCTGCGTGTAGACCCTTATGAGCCCTAAGGAATTGAACATCACGCTTTTCAGCTCTTCTAATCCTTTGCCCTCCTTCGCCGAGACCTTTACCAGCGGAATCCCGAGCTGTGCGGCCAGTTCATTTACGTCCTCCGGCAGTTCAGGCTTGACGTCGAACTCGTTAAGTATCACAAGGCCCTTCTTATAAACGAACTCATATATCGCCTGCTCCTCGACGTCCTCTATAGTTGCATCCCCGATTATCTTGACTACTGCATTCCTTATGCCCACGCTCTCAAGCAGTTTCTTAACGCCATCCACGGTACCCTGAAACTTGCCGAACGTCACGAGTCTTATGCCGCCGCTGTCTTTTTTCTCGAGGACGACCCTCGCCCTCTCCTTCTTTAACACGACACCAACGTCCTCCAACATCTCGACAATCTTCCTGAGTTGCTCGAGCGGCTTGTTCGACGCGTTAAGAACGACGGCTATGAGGTCCGAATTCCTTGCCATGCCAAGGCTCTTGTACGCTATGCTGGTTTCTTCCAATCCTTCCGTCAAAACTGCCGGAAGCTCTACCACCTGTATCTCGACATCCTCGTACACCATCATGCCCGGTATAGGCCTCTTTGTCGTCATGGGGTACTCGGCTATTTCGGGGTTTGCGTTCGTAATCTTTGCGAGCAGGGAGGACTTACCGCTGTTTGTGGCACCCAGCAGGACAACATGGGCTGCACCTTCTTTCTCAACGCTGAACTCATCCTTCCTCCCACCCTTTGCCGGTTTGTGCTCGAGCTCGCGCTTGAGCTGGGCAAGCCTCTTCTTCAGTTGCCTGAGCATCTTCTCCGTGTGCTTGTGGTGGGGTATGCAGGATATCGCTTCCTCTAACGCCCTGATTTTTTCCTCGTGCGTCTTGGCCTCCCTGTACCTAGCCAGCTTGACTTTTGCCTCCGCCGGCAGGTTCGTCGGCATACCCGGCCCAGTTTAGCATTATGCGGAACTCTCTTATTTGCGTTCTTTTACGCAAAGCGTAGCTACATTTCCAACGACCCTTTTTACCTCAGTTTTTTCGCAAGGGTTACCGCGATTGCTGCAACGAAGCAGATAGGAGACAGCGTTACGAAGGCGACTGACCAACCTATCGGGATTATAACGCCGAGTACTAATGGTCCTATGAGATATCCGATGTTACTCATGAAGTTGATGATTCCTAGCCCAACGCTGGCTAATCTAGGTCCCAACAATGCGCCCGAGCTAGCGAGGGTAGGGGCAGGTGTGAATCCCCATATTGTACCAAGGACGATTGCGTATGCGATCAGTACCCACAGGTTGCCTGCAGAATACATGTAAAGTGGAAATGCGATGCCTGAAAGAACGCAGGACGTGACGATAGGCTTTTTCATAGATTTTATTCTGTCAACTACCGCTCCCGCTATCGGACCGGTGGGTATGCACATAATCATTGGAATCGTTGCAACCAGCGATGCTACTGCTAGCGGATAGCCAATTTCAGTAAGATGTGTGGGTAACCAAGTCGAGAAGCCTATGGCGGCAAAGTTAAAGCAAAGCCACCCAAAAGCCACCAACCACACGTTGACGTTCTTATAAGCACCCACCACCTCACTTACATTCTTTTTCTCTTCGTCGGTTAGAATGACCGGTGGTGTTTTAACTAAGGCCACGAAAAGTATACATGCGATTATCGAGAGTAGAGTAGTAAACCACCACACGTTCTGCCATGATGCTACCACGAGTGTCGGTGCTACCGCATAAGAGAGAAGCATTCCTATGGGAACGCAGGGCGCAAAGATACCCAAAGCCTTCCCCAACTCATTCGGGGGAAACCACATAGTTATTAGCGCAGGTGCAAATATGAGTGCAGAACCGAAAGCAAACCCCTCAAGGAACCGTGATGTAAGTAAAGTTTCATAGTTCGGGGCAAAGCTTCCGACTATTGAACCTATTGTGAGGCATATGAGCATGAGACTCCCGACCATTTTAGGGCCGAAACGCTCAGTTAACGTCCCCGTCGGAAGCGATATGACAACTGCTGAGATAGAAAAGGAGGACATCAGAAGACTAGCCATTGCATAATTCAGCCCGAAAGTCTCGATTAAAATTGGCATGATTGGCGGAGGTTTAAAGTAATTTATGGCCGCAACCACGCTTACGAACACAGTCACGGCGAGTATGACCCAGCGGTATTTTGTCACCATGAGCCCACTCCTTTAATTTGGCATCCATTTTACTCTTGCTTTAATAAATAAGTTCTTAAAGATTTATCAAAGCTTTTAGGTCTTAAGTGGGGAAGAAAGTCGTTGACCGTGAAAACGCTGCTTGCCGAATCGACGGAAATCCTAAGGGAAGCTGGACTGTCGGACCCGAAGCTCGAGATACCCAAATCGCCAGAGCATGGTGAAGTTTCATGTACCTCTGCCTTCGAGCTTGCCAAGAGGTTACATAAAAGTCCGATGGAGGTTGCTATGGATTTGGCATCAAAGGCCAGGAACGTCATCGATAAAAGGAAGGGCCTCATAAAGTCCGTAGAGGTTGTTAAGCCCGGGTTCATCAATTTCTACGTTAACTGGCCCTCATATGCGGTCAAGATAATCGAAGACGTTCTAAGTTTCGCCGAGGCCTACGGCGCATCCGATACGGGAAAGGGGCGACGCATACTCATAGAGCACACGAGCGTAAACCCGAATAAGGCTTTGCACGTGGGACACGCAAGGAATGTGTGCCTTGGCAGCGCGCTGGCCAGGTTATACAGGTTTGCTGGTTTCAGTGTTATAGTAACTAACTACATCGACGACAGCGGGAGCCAGATGGCTGACATCGTATTGGGTATCAAACATTTAGGATATTCAAACGAGCCGCCAGAAGGTATAAGGTTTGACGAATACTGTGGCGACAAGATATACGTCGAGGTTAATAGGTTGTTGGAACAGAAGCCAGAACTATCTGAGAGGAAACGACTGCTGATTAAAGAAATAGAGGATAGGTTGAGTGAAGGCTTCAGGCTCAGTAGAGAGATAGCCCTCAGGGTTTTGAAGGAGCAGCTGAAGACCTGCCAGAGATTGGGTGCCTCGTACGACATCTTGAACAGAGAGAGCGACGTGGTCGCATTCGGGCTATGGAAAGAAACGTTCTCAAAGCTCAAGCAGAAGAATGCCTGCTACCTCGCAACATCTGGACCTAAGGCAGGTTGTTGGATGCTTGATCTCTCGGGTCACAAAACGCTTAGCAAGGAGGGTGACGAGGTACTCGTAAAGAGCGACGGAACCACTACGTACGTAGCAAGGGACATAGCATACGCCGCATGGAAGCTCGGAATAATTGAAAGAGACTTCAAGTATAAGCCATTCGGTAAGAATAGGGACCAAAGCGACATACTTATAACGGACATAGACGGTGAGGTTGATTTTAAAATAAGGGATGTTGACACGACGATAGCCGTGGTAGACATAAGGCAGAGGAGGCCGCAAGAGATAGTAAAGTACGCGCTCGGCCTACTCGGTGCAGAACCATCAAAGTACGTACACTACGCCTATGAGGTCGTATCCTTAAGCACAAAGGAGGCTGAGAGGATGGGTTTAGACGTTAGCGATACAGAGTTCGTTCACATGAAGGGTAGGGAAGGCATATACGTGAAGGCCGACTCGGTCATAGACTCCATAAAGGAGAAGGTCATGTCCGAGACGACCCAAAGGCATCCGGATTGGCATCCTCAGAAGGTTGAAAGCATTGCGGAGAGTGTGGCCGTCGGCGCATTCGTATACGCGTTGGTGAAGGGTGATGCGGATAAGATAATTGTCTTTGACAGGGAAGAGGCTTTAAAGATTGAGGGAGATACTGGGCCCTACTTACAGTACTCCTACGCAAGAGCCTGCAGGATAATCGAGAAGTCGCCGATAATGCAGACGAAGGTTAAACGTAGGGAAGCTCTGGAAGAGCAGGAGATGGTCCTCCTTAGGGAGATATCTCTCTTCCCACTCATAGTCGAGGAATCGGTGAAACTGATGCTCCTCAAGAAGCTCGCCAACTATGCATACGGCCTGGCATCGGCCTTCAATAACTTCTACGAAAGTTGCCCCGTGTTAACGGGTGATGAGGATACCATGAACTTCAGGTTAAGCCTCATCAAGGCCTACTTAATAACTATGGGTAATTGCTTAAGGATTCTCGGCATACCCATCGTTGAAGAAATGTAAGCCTAAATAAGGCTCTCCTTTATGAAAAGGTATTTAGCTGACGACTAATAAAAAGGCTGGAAGTGACCGATAAGGTATGAGTAGCGGCGAAGGTATGGCCGTAGAGCTTCTGGAATCGGACGACAAGTCAATGAAGGTCGAGTTCAGAGGCGTACCCTTAGCGGTAGCTAACGCCATAAGAAGACTAATAATATCTGAGGTACCTACGATGGCGGTCGAGGAGGTGCTCGTCATAGAAAACACCTCAGGGATGACGAACGAGATACTTACCCACAGGATATCCTTAATTCCTTTCGTCTCAGACATCGACCACCATGTACCGCCGGATGAGTGTACATGCGGTAGCAAGCTGGGTTGCGAGAGATGCGTCGTCAGGTATGTCCTAAAGGCAGAAGCAGGTGACCAGCCCCTAACCGTCTACTCTAGGGATATGGTGCCGGAGAACCCGAACACGACGGTCGTACCCGTAAGCGGGAACGTACCGATCGTCAAGCTGGCACCCGGTGAGAAAATAGAACTTGAAGTCTACGTAAGGGTTGGAAGGGGAAAGATGCACGCTAAATGGCAGCCAGGCATAGCGACGCTCTATGAGTCCAAAGGTACTGAGAAGAGAATACTCTTTGTAGAATCTTTCGGGTTCTTGGAACCGAAGAGGATGATTCTTGAAGCTATTAAGATACTCAACAAGAAGGTGAGTGAGCTCGCGCACGTCATCAGGGGGGTGTGAATAACGTGATTAGCCTACCCGTGTATCGCACGGTCAAGAAGTTGGCAAAGGAATCTAAGTTTTGGAGGGCAATCCTAAAGGAAGCGAATAAGCCGAGAAGGGTGGTAAATGTCTACAAGCTGAACAAATATACGAAAGATGGCGAGGTCGTTTTCGTCCCAGGCAAGTTGCTGGGTTTTGGAAATATAGACCATCCCGTCACAGTCTCTGCCTTCTCTCTATCTAAGTCTGCGTACGAGAAGGTTATAGAAGCCGGCGGGACTGTTCTTTCTATGGAGGATTTTATAAAAAATTATCCAAGTGGAAGGGGTGTAAAGATAATTGGTTAGCTTCCAAGATTATGCACAAGAGGAAACGGTAATCGATGCAACGAACCTGAAGCTGGGCAGGATGGCCTCTTACGTGGCGAAGAATCTAATACAAGGTAAAAAGGTCGTTATCATAAACGCCGAGAAAACCATCGTCACGGGAACTAAGAAAGCCATACTGGAAAGGTATCTTATGCTCCTAGGGAGAAGTCAAAAGAGGTCGATACATAGACCGAGCGTCTGGTACCCAAGAACGTCGGATAAGTTAGTGTGGTATGCTATAGTGAGGATGCTTCCGAAGAAGCCCGAAGGTAGGGCGGCGGCAAGCAGGCTTAAGGTGTACGTGGATGTGCCTGAGAAATACAAGCATACAAAACCTGTATCTCTTGAAGAGGCTAAGCTGGCCAGTACTAGGAACAGGAGTGGTAGACTTATAAGATACATGACAATTGAGCAGATCTCTAGGGAATTGAAAGGTGGGAGGTAAACATGAGCAAGGTAGTTGAAAACATATTTGTTGGAAAGAGGAAGACGGCCGTGGCGAGGCTTAAGGTGAGGCATGGGAATGGCGAAGTGCTGATAAACAACGTACCCGTCGAGAGACTTGGCCATGATATTATCATCAAAAAAATACTGACGCCGTTGTACTTTGATGAGAAATTTTGGAAGACGCATACTTTTGACGTGAAAGTCTCGGGCGGTGGCGTTCTTGCTGTTGCCGATGCTACATCGATTGCGATAGCAAAAGCCATCGCGGCTCATAGTTCAAAGGCAAGGGAGGCGATGCTACAATATGATCGTGCGTTGCTGGTAGACGACCCGCGGAGGACTGAACCCAAAAAGCCAAACAGAAGGTCTGCAAGGAGGTTTAAGCAAAAGTCATACAGGTAAAGCTTTAGGTTTGGTGTTGATCTGACTTGATGTTTCCGATTAGGTGTTTCACCTGCGGAGCCCTCATAGCGGATAAATGGGAGGAGTACAGAGCTAAGGTAGAATCGGGCGAGAGCCCGGCTAAGGTTCTTGACGAGTTAGGCATAAAGAGGTACTGCTGTAGAAGGATGTTCATATCTACGGAAGACTATTTTGACGAGATTGTGGAATTCAGGTCAAAGTTTGGTAAGAGAGGAGACGTAAAGACGTGAGCAGCCCATCAAAAATTGTAGATGCTCACGCAAGGATAGTGTTTGATAGCAGGGGCGACGAGACGATAGAGGTCGAAATTAGGACAACTAAAGGTCTAGGAAGGGCTGCAGCTCCTGCTGGCAAGAGTAGAGGCATAAAGGAGGCCGTTCCCTATCCTTTAGGTGGTGTCAAAGAATCCCTCGAGCTATTTAAAAAAATTATAAAGCAACGCTTGATAGGTCTCGACGCATTCGAACAAGAATCCGTGGATTTTGTGCTTAAAGATGTCGATGGTACAGACAGGTTTGAAAAGATTGGTGGGAACCTCGCCTACGCCGTATCCCTTGCGACAGCTCTAGCGACTTCGGATTCTTTAGGAAAACCGTTACATGAGCTTTTGAACCCTAAAGCTTCGACCGTTCCGTTACCGCTGGGTAACGTATTGGGTGGGGGTAAGCATGCAGGCAAGGGCGCACCAGACATACAGGAAATGTTAACCGTCCCGCTCAATCCTAAGACGCCCCTTGATGCAGTAATGGCAAACACTTTGGTCCATAAGGAACTGGGAAAGATTCTCCAAAAGAAGCTACCGAACTTTCCGCTTGGAAAAGGTGATGAAGGGGCGTACGCACCGAACATGCTTATTCGTGATGCTTTAGAGAGCGTCATGGATGCTGTTGATAGGGTCTCGGAACATACGGGTATAAGGCTTGGAATCGGAATGGATGTGGCCGCATCAAGCTTATGGGATGAGAAGAGAGGATGTTACATTTACGAGAATGAGGGCAAGCGCATGACGAGGGAAGAACACATAAGCTACATACTGTCTCTCATACGAGAGTTTGACTTGGTCTATGTCGAAGACCCAGTTGAAGAGTACGACTTCGAAGGTTTCAGAGAGATACTCAAGAATGTGTCGGGCGTTTTAGTTTGCGCCGACGACCTTGTGGTAACTAACGCGACGCTTATCAAAAAGGCTGGAGAGACTGGGGCTGCCAACGCGGTAATCATCAAGCCCAATCAAGTTGGTACGCTTACCGATACACGGAAAGCATGCAAAGTCGCGCAGGAACTCGGTATGGTAACGGTCGCATCCCACAGGTCGGGAGAGACACCCGAGGGTCACCTTGCCCATATAGCCGTCGGGTTCGAGTGTAAATTAATTAAGTCGGGCGTAGTTGGCGGTGAGAGGGTTGCAAAGGCGAACGAGTTGTTAAGGATTGGTGAAAGCTTGGGTAACAAGCTAAGAATGGCAACGTTGGAGGGATGAATGTTGGAATCGTCGCAGTCAGCAGAAGCAGAAATCATGGAGCTGTTCGTGAAGAATGCCATGCATGTTGGCTCAAAGGTTAAAGTAAGACATACTGAGAAATTCATATTTAAGCTGAGGCAGGATGGCATATACCTGATAGATATAAAGAAGACCCTTGACAGGCTTAACATTGCCGCCAAATTCATCTCGCTCTTCCCTCCTGAAAAGGTTGTCGTGGTATCGACGCACGTTTATGGTATCAGGGCAGTCCAGAGGTTCTGTGAGCTTACCGGCTGTATACCTGTTGTTCAAAAGATTCGTTCAGGAATGTTCACGAACAGGGTTTTAAAATACTATATAGAGCCCCAGCTGGTACTCGTTTCTGACCCGCGCTACGATGCCCAAGCCATAGATGAGGCGGCGATAGCGAGAATACCTGTTATAGCGTTCTGCAGCACAGATAACATGCTTAGCAACATAGACTTGGCCGTTCCGATAAACAACAGGGGAAAGTCATCCTTACCGTACGCATTCTGGTATTTGGCGAAGCGCGTCCTCATGGAGAGGGGCTTGCTTACCCCAGAAAAGGAAGCGGAGATACTGCCCGAAAGCTTCATGCCCCCATCAGTCGCTTAGGCTTTATGTGAAGTTTTAATAACGGGCGAGCAGTGAATATCCGGAGATCAGGAATGGGTATACGCAGGCCGGTCGTTGCCGGTAGCTTCTATGCTGGTACCCGGGAGCTTTTGATAAAGCAGATAAAAGATGCGTTTTTACACCCGATTGGGCCGGGAAGGTTGCCAAAAGGTGTATGGGGATATGAAAAAATACCCGCACTCATATGCCCCCATGCGGGTTACATGTATTCTGGGCCCATAGCAGCCCACTCGTATACCTCCCTCGAAGGAAGGAGGAAGCCGAAGGTCGTGGTCATGGTAGGGCCCAACCATGCTGGCATAGGTTCTGAAGTTTCCGTATACCCAGAGGGCGAATGGTACACGCCGCTTGGTAGCGTGTCGATTGATTCAGAGCTGGTTAGGCTTATTTCGAAGAACTCGGACTTAGTAAGCTTGGACGAATATTCGCACGACGAAGAACACTCACTCGAGGTTCAGCTTCCATTCCTCCAGTACGTGCTGGGAGAATTCAAGCTTGTGCCGATAGTGATGCTAAACCAAGATAAGGATGCGGCAGAGGAAGTCGGCAGGGCGATAGCGGAATCCGTTAGCGGAGAGGATGCACTGCTTATCGCATCATCGGATTTCACTCATTACGAGCCAGACGCAGTCGCTAAGAAAAAAGACTCAATGGCGATAGAGCGCATAAGCGCATTAGACGTTGAAGGATTTTACGATGTAATATTCAAACACAGGATTACTGCATGCGGTTATGGACCGATTGCCGCCATACTAGCTGCATCGAAAGCTTTAGGTGCCAGGAATGTCAGGCTGCTAAAGTATGCAACGAGCGGAGACGTTACTGGCGACAGATCGGCAGTCGTGGGCTACGCCTCCATAATCATAGAGTAGTTATAAGGTAGGTAGCCTTCGTAAGGCTCGTATGGTTATTGATATAAATAGGCATTTGCCCTGTAAATCTCATGAAGGCGAGCTTAAAGGGCATTGTTGAAGACATGCTCACAAAGATTGAGGATAGGAAAGTGATAGGTCTGATAACTTACCGTCATTACGCTGAAGAGCTTGCTCTTTACGAGAAGTTTGGTAGGTGCGGATTTGCTATAGGCATCGTCATGACGAACGGCGGCAGGACCACGTACGATATGCTGGTAGAGGTCGAAAAAGATTTTAGAGGCAGAGGGACAGGCGGAACGGTCAGGTACGTGCTGTCAAAGGAGGAAGGGGGTAAAAGGACGCTTAGCATCGTAAAGGCTAGGTACAGAAGCCGGGAAGAGCTTCTTAGGAGCGTGGACAGGGTCAGGAGGTCTTTCTACAGACGAATACTTCAGGGTCAGGTATGATGTTCAACCTTTAAACTCAGCAAAATACTTACGAACTTCGAACTTAAAAATGGATAAACCGAAAACAAAAATAAGCGATATTTTAACGTAAAAGACAGTGGACTAGGTGAACTCAGACCCTTGAAAGCAGTGGCCGTAGCGCCTGGCAAGGTGATTCTTTACGGTGAGCATTTCGTGGTCTATAACGTGCCCGCCATAGTCATGGCTATAGACAAACTGGTTAAGGTCTCCGCATCTCCTAGAGAGGATGGGTCGTTAAGGATATGCTCAGACTTGGGTTTTGCCTGCACTTACGAGGACAGCGAAGTTAAGCCCTTAATGGGCGGTAGAAAGGCTACAAAGTTTCTCGAACCCGTAAGGATAGCGGCCAAAACGGTCTTAGAACACTTTGAGGAGAAGAAGGGCTTAAGTATAGATATATGCTCTACGATTCCATCGTCCGTAGGTCTGGGCTCCTCGGGAGCCATATCCGTGGCGACGGTAGCGGCTACCAGTAAAATTTTAGGCCATGAGCTTGACAGAGAGCAGATATGGAGGTTCTCGTTACAAGCTGAAAGGCACGTGCATGTAAACCCTTCTGGTATAGACCCGCTTGTCTCAACTTACGGAGGCCTTTTGGTTTGGAGGATACAGGACGACAGCAAACCGAAGAAGATAAATCGTGACATCGAAATAATCGTGGGCAACACGGGAATACAGCGTTCAACCGGCAAATTCGTATCCATAGTAGGTAGAAAGAAAGCTAAGAGGGTTGAGGGTATAAGCCAGCTGATGGGTGTCATGAGTTGGATATCGAACTTGGCCTTGAAGGCCTTCAGAGAAATGGACTTGGCGACCTTGGGTGCCTTGATGAACATGAACCATGAGTTGCTTAAGGTCATAGGCGTGTCGCATGAATCCTTAGACAGGCTGGTAGAGGCTACGAGGAAGGCTGGGGCTTTGGGGAGCAAGCTGACAGGCGGTGGAGGTGGCGGTTGTATGATAAGCCTTGCAACATCGAACAAAAAGGCGGCAGTATGTAAAGCCATAGAAGAGAGCGGCGGCCAGCCGATATTGGTCAGGAAACATAACGCTGGCGTAAGGGTATGGCTTACGAAAAGCTAGAGTAGTTTACGAGCGTCTTCACGCTGCGTTCTCTCCAAAACATAGTTTGCAAAACCCTTTTCGTTTAAATGACCCTAATAGAAGCTTTAGTACGAAATTCGTTTAAAGATATCTTTTAGCGTTAAGCATAAGAAATTTATTTGACTGTTTTTTTAAAATTATATCATGAAATCGTCCAGGATAGCTCGATTCTATCAACTCTTGCCGGAAGAGAGGCTAAAGCACGTAGCGGAGTTCGCTGACCTTACGCCCGAAGAGGTCGAGCTGTTGAGGAAACACGGCGGGCTGGATTTGTCCGTAGCGAACAGGATGATTGAGAACGTCATAGGAACCTTTGGGTTACCTCTCGGTATAGCGACCAACTTCTTGATAAACGGAAAGGAATACTTAGTACCGATGGTGATCGAGGAGCCCTCGGTAGTCGCCGCAGCTTCCAACGCGGCTAGGATGATGAGGGAAGGTGGCGGTATACTCTCCATTTGCACAGAATCCGTGATGATAGGTCAGGTGCAGGTTGTCGGAATCAAAAACATCGAGGGCGCTAGGTTTGATGTTTTGAAAGTCAAGGATGAGATACTTAAGATTGCCAATGAGAAGGACCCAGTCTTAGTAAGCTTGGGAGGCGGTGCCAAGGATTTGGAGGCAAGGATAATAAACTCTTCAGAGGGACCCATGCTTATCGTTCACCTTCTGGTCGACGTGAAGGATGCTATGGGCGCGAACGCTGTCAACACTATGGCCGAGGCTGTCGCTCCCTATATCTCACAAATAACTGGTGGGAAGGTCTACCTCAGGATAATATCCAATTTAGCAGACAGGAGACTAGTAAGGACAAAAGCCGTCGTGCCAAAGGATGCCGTCGGAGGGGAAGAGGTTGCGAAAGGTATAGTCTATGCGTGGGCTTTCGCGGCCGCCGACCCGTATAGGGCTGCCACACACAACAAAGGAATAATGAACGGTATCGATGCAGTAGTTATAGCCACGGGAAATGATTGGAGGGCAGTAGAGGCAGGTGCTCATGCTTACGCTGCAAGAAACGGAAGGTACGAGCCTTTGTCGAGGTGGGAGCTGGACGAACGTGGTGACCTTGTCGGTACTTTAGAAATGCCCTTAGCCCTAGGCATCGTGGGCGGTGCCACCAAGACGAACCCTCTAGCAAGGATATGCCTCAAAATCCTTCGAGTCAAGACGGCATTCGAGTTGGCCGAAGTCGTTGGAGCCGTAGGTTTAGCTCAGAACCTTGCAGCATTAAGGGCATTGGCAGCCGAGGGCATCCAGAGAGGTCACATGTCGTTACATGCGAAGAACGTTGCCGTGATGGCTGGCGCTGTCGGCGACGAGGTGGAGAAGGTCGCTGAGATGATGGTGAAGGATGGAGTTATAAGGTTGGACAGGGCCGTTGAGATACTACAGAAGTTGAGAGGAAGAGCTGCTTAGGTAGGTGCGGTGTCAATGACGGCCTTCAGCGATAAAAAGACGGTAATATTGGGTTATGGCTCTTACATACCGAGATATAGGATTAAGATAGAAAATATAGCCCATGCATGGAGCGAATCGCTAGATGCGCTGAGGGGGTTAAGGGTCCAAGAGATTTCCGTGAAGGGACCAGACGAGGATCAGGTCACGATAGCGGTGGAGGCTGCTAGGAACGCTTTAAAGAGAGCGCCCGAGGTGAGCCCGAAGGACATAGGAGCGATATACTCGGGCTCGGAGTCAAAACCTTACGCCGTTAAACCTACCTCAACGATAATCGCGGCCGCGATAGGAGCACCCATGTCGGTGAGGCTTGCCGATTACGAGTTTGCCTGCAAGGGTGGTACGGAAGCCATCATAAGCTGCATATCCCAAGCAAGGTCAGGCATGATTAAGTATGGGCTTGCGGTTGCCGCTGACTGCTCCCAGTCCTTGCCTGGTGATATACTGGAGTATACGGCTTCGGCAGGCGGCTCGGCTTTCATCATAGGCCACGAGTCGGGCAACCCGATAGCCTACTTTGAGGGACAGTACTCAGTAGGGACGGATACACCAGACTTTTGGAGAAGGGATTTAATTAAGTACCCAAGACATGGTGGAAGGTTTACGGGAGAGCCTGCGTACTTTAGACATGTAATAGCAGCTGCTAGTGGCTTGATGAAGGAGCTTAACATGAAGCCGGAGGACTTTGATTACATAGTTCCGCATCAGCCCAATGGTTCATTCCCAGTCGAAGTTGCCAAAAGGTTAGGATTCAGCGAGAGTAAGGTGTCGCCAGGCTTATTATCGCCCATCGTGGGAAACTTTTACTCTGGCTCTTCACCCACAGGGCTTTGCAGGGTACTCGACCAAGCTAAACCTGGTCAGAGAATACTCCTAGTCTCGTTCGGCTCGGGCGCCGGGTCGGATGCGTTCAGCATAGTGGTAGCAGATGGTATAGAGAGGAAGAGAGACCTCGCACCCAAGGTTGAAGACTACATCAGCAAGAAGAAATACGTTGACTATAGTCTCTATGCGAGGTTCTGGGGGAAGGTAGTGCTGTGAGGTGAACGTGTTTTGCGTGAGGTAGCGCTCGTAGGTGTTGGAATGACGAAGTTCGGCGAGAGGTGGGATAAGCAACTTAGGGACCTTTTCGTCGAGGCCGGGAATGAAGCCCTCAAAGATGCGAACATGGGAAGGGATGAGGTTCAGGCACTTTTCGTTGGCAATTTCTCCGCTGGTAGTTTTGTCGGACAGGAACATGTGGCCCCCCTTTTGGCAGATTATCTATCGTTGAAATCTAAGCCTGCCTTTAGGGTTGAGAGCGCATGCGCATCGTCTGGTATGGCGTTTAACCTAGCCTGTATGGCAATCGCATCCGGCATGTACGACATAGTGATGGTAGGCGGTGTAGAGAAGATGACGGACATATCAGCACCCGAGGCTACTAGCGTGCATACAAAGGCAATGGATGCAGAGTGGGAATCGTTCTTCGGACTTACGCTTCCAGCAGCATTTGCCCTAATCGCCAGAAGACACTTCGTTCAATACGGTACAAAGCCTGAGCAGCTTGCGATGGTATCCGTCAAAAACCACAGAAACGCAACGAAGAATCCATTAGCGCAATTTCAGTTCGAGATCACAGTAGAGCGCGTGCTTGCGTCTCCTATAGTTTCTGACCCGTTACACGTCCTAGACTGCTCGCCCGTAACAGATGGTGCGGCCGCCGTCGTGCTCTGCTCGGCAGATATTGCAAAAAAGTATACGGACACCCCCATATACGTGCTTGGGCTCGGCGTAGCATCAGATAGCATCGCCCTCCATGACAGGCCCGATATAACTACGCTGAACGCTGTCGTAAAGGCATCAAGACAAGCATATAACATGGCTAAGATAGAGCCCAAGGATGTGGACGTCGCTGAGCTACATGACAGCTTCACGATTGCGGAGATTGTATCGTATGAGGATTTGGGCTTCTGCGAAAAAGGAAAGGGGGGGCTGATGATACAGGAAGGCGAGACGGAGATTGGCGGCAGAATACCTGTCAACCCGAGCGGTGGTCTGAAGGCTAGGGGCAATCCTATAGGCGCGACAGGTATTGCGCAGGTTGTTGAGATAGTTAAGCAATTGAGGGGCGAGGCTGGGAAGAGACAGGTCTCTGGTGCCGAGATAGGCATGACGCAGAACATCGGCGGCTCTGCAAGCACATGCGTGATTCATGTATTCGGAAGACAGAAGAGGTGAGTTGAGATGATGCCGAAGTCACCAAGAATATGGCAGCTGGCCGAGAGAAGATACAGGTTGTTGGGCTCAAAGTGTACAGCGTGCGGAAAAACCAGCATAGGTCCAAGGAGTGTCTGCCCTACTTGTGGCTCTGAAAAAATCGAAACTGTCCAGCTTCCTCAGGTTGGCGCAGTATATTCTTACACCGTTGTCCATGCGTTGCCAGCTGAGAAGGAAGGCTACGGAGCATACATTATGGCCATAGTGGAGCTAGAGGATGGAACTAGGCTTACCGCAGAAATAGTAGACTGCGAGCCTGAGGATGTTAAAATCGGCATGCCGGTAGAGCTAGCTTTTAGGATGTTAGGGCAAGAATCTGAACATGGCATCATATACTACGGTTACAAGTTCAGACCAATAATAGCTCAAGCGCATACGAAGCAAGGCTAGCTCGCAAAACCAATTAACTCCTTTTTATAATATTTTACGGCTAAAGGAAGATGAGGAGACTGATAGTCCTAAAGCTTGGAGGCTCTATTATAACGAATAAAAAAGAACGATTTTCATTCAACCGAGATGTTGTTCTAAGGATAGGCAACGAGCTAAGGTCAAGTTGGCCTACGCCCATTTTCGTCGTGCACGGGGGAGGCTCGTTCGGTCATCCAATAGCCGAAGCCTACGGGATAAAGAAGGGATACCGGAGGCCTGAGCAGCTTAAGGGTTTTGTGGAGACTATAAACGCGATGAAGAAGCTTAATGACCTCGTAGTCTCCGCGCTTAGCGATGCTGGCCTTCCAGTAATAGGCATATCGCCATCATGCACCATAACGACGAACGACGGCGATATAGAGACATGCAACTTTGACCCGATCTTCTCGGCTATGGATATAGGTCTTATACCCGTGATGCATGGCGATGCCGTGTTCGATAGGAAGCTAAAGTTTACGATACTATCCGGCGATACCCTCGCATCATACATAGCAAGGAAGCTTAAAGCTAAGCAACTCATCTTTGCCGTAGATGTAGACGGTGTTTATGGTTTTGATAAGGAAACTTCCCAGCGCTTTCTTATAGAGGAGTTGACCGAGAAGGTCCATATGACCGTAAAGTATGAATCGACTGAGGGTGATGTGACCGGAGGTATGTTTTACAAGGTTGAGGAAGCGCTCGCCGCGGCAAGTTACGGCGTAGAGGTTTATATAATCAACGGGCTTATACCGGGTCGTATAGAGGCGGTAATTAAAGGGCAGAAGGTCGTCGGCACTAGGGTTAAAGTGACATGACCGTCACGTATTTATCAAAGGGAGTCTTCAAACTTTAAGGCTTGTATGAGTGAGAGCAATATAGAAGTTAGGAAGCTGGACCACATAAGGATTTGTTTAGATAAGGACGTCGAGTTTAAGCAAAAGACGACGTGGCTTGAATTCGTAGAGCTTATACATAGTGCTGCACCAGAGCTAAATTACTCCGACGTGGATACGTTGACTGAGTTTCTCGGCAAAAGATTCTCTGCGCCAATCCTGATAGAAGGTATGACAGGGGGCGCAAAAGGTACAGAGGTAATAAACAGGAACTTAGCAATGGCCGCATCAGAACTTAACATACCGATGGGGCTAGGAAGTCAGAGGGCTGCAGTAGAGAACCCAGGGCTTGTAGAAAGCTTCAGAGTTGCAAGGGACGTCGCACCCGACGTTTTTCTTATTGCCAACATAGGTGGTGTACAGCTTGTCGAAGATGGTGTAAAATTAGCTGAAGAAGTCGTCAGGATGGTCGATGCGAATGCATTAGCGATACATCTTAATCCGCTTCACGAAATTGTTCAACCTCATGGTACTACATCTTTCAAAGGCATCTTCGACGCGATCAGAAAAGTCGTAGAGAAGTTACCGGTTCCGGTTATCGTGAAGGAAGTCGGTTGCGGAATATCCGGCGACCTTTCAAGAAAGCTTGAGGATATAGGTGTGGCCGCGATAGACGTAGGCGGTGCTGGTGGTACAAACTGGGCGTTAATCGAGAGGATAAGGGCCTCAGAGAAGGGTTTTCTCGAAAACGCAACTATAGGGAAGACATTCTTAGAATGGGGGATACCGACGGCGGCAGCTACTATAGAGGCTTACGCGCTGACAAAACTCCCCGTGATATCGTCAGGTGGTATAAGGAATGGTTTAGACATCGCAAAAGTTCTCACAATAGGCGCAAGCATGGCCGGTATAGCCCGACCGTTGCTTCAACATGCCGTGGTCAGCTCAGATAGGGTCGTAGCGACGCTAAAGCGGCTTATCTCGGAGCTGAAGACTGCCATGTTCCTGACGGGTTGCCAAAACATCGATTCTCTTAAGAGAGTAGAGGTTGTGGTGATGGGCCGTTTGTTAGAATGGGTTAAGCAAAGGGGCATACAACATCCAAAGATTAGGCTTTAGCAATGTTCTCTTTATAGAGAGCTAATGCATAGATGCTCAGCTAGAATTGTTATGAGATATGTATGCGATTCCAAATAATATTGTTAAGTGTGTATGAATATGAAACGTAAAGCGTTTACGTCGTCCCTTATGCAGAAGCCGAAACGTTCGAACTGAACCCTCTCACCATGTTTAATTTCTCTACATGCTCTCTCGCCAACCCCATAAACTGTCTTTAAGCTATCAGGGTTCAGCTGCCCATCGTCTAAGTAGAGAATGTCTGGCACCAGAACCTCGACATTGACGTGGTCCTCAGTTACCCACTGGACTATGGGTATGCCCTCGACCACTTCTTTACACACGAACGTTGCCTTTACCATATAGTCAGTAAACTCTTTCACCTTAATGTTGAATAGGTGCTTGAGCCTAAGCATGCTACCCTCCTTAAGTCCGTGTACGTCTTTTCTTGGTATGTAAAACTTGTTACCTGTATAGACCAATCTCTTTCCGAGCGGTTCCGATGGATGATAGGGTAGCTCGACATGGAACGCTGGTGCGCCCTCGACCTCTATCAAAACTGGATTAGGGACAAAAAAGTATCTTTTTGCGACCGGGTCTAATATACGTCTGTTGATGGCGTACAAGAGTTCCCATGCATAAACCCTTTTTGTATACGTTAAGCCCGTCTGAGATACGGTAAATTCCCTTATCGCCTCCGGTAATAGCCCCCTTCTCCTTATTCCGTCAACTGTTGCCAGTCTTGGGTCGTCCCATCTGGATACGACTCCCTGTCCTATCAGCTGCCTTATCTCCCTCTTAGCTAAGGGTGTACCTTTAAACTCAAACCGAGAATATTCTACGAAGACTGGGCTTTGCAAACCTAGCAGGGACCTTATGTAGTTCTGCAGCTCATCGCGTAAGGCAAACTCACTGCTTCTCAAGACATGCGTGATGCCGCAAATAGCGTCCTCTATAGCGGCTGCTATGTCATAGGTTGGCCAAACCCTGTACTTGTCGCCTACGACTGGATGCGGATAATCGATTATGCGGAATAGCGTAGGGTCCCGCATGACGGTGTTCTTGTTTGTCATGTCTCCCTTAAGCCTGAGTACGACAGAACCTTCTTCCAACATCCCCGAAAGCATTTCTTTCCAGAGCGACAAATTTATCTCAACGGGTTGCTGCCTGTGCACGCACTCGACCATCGTAAACCTTCCTTTACTCATCTCTTCCTTACTGCAGGAGCATACGTATGCGAACCCCTTCCTTATCAGTTCGCTCGCATACTCGTAGTACAGCTCCAAATCTTCCGAGTTGCACTTCTCATAATCCCATTCTATTCCAAACCATCTGTACCCTGCCCTAAAGTTCTCGTAATACTCGGGCTTGACCTTTCTTGGGTTCGTATCCTCAAACCTTAACCAGAGCTTCCCATCATACATCTTGGCGTACATGTAGTTCAGTATACCACTCATCGCATGTCCTATATGCATGTAGCCGCTTGGCTCTGGTGGTAACCTGGTGACAACCTTGCCAGGCTCAGCATGCGGCAATGGTGGTAGCTTTTTCTCCTTCGGTTTGTGCTTTTCAAGCAAAGCTGGCGCTATCTCCTCTAGCATTCTTATCTGCTGCTCAATTTCCATTCGGTTGACGCTTGCTACGACCTCTTCAGCTACCCTCAGCACCTCTCCAATCATGTCCTTAAGCTCGGGTCTCTCACCGAGAACTTTTGATACAACGGCTTTTACCGCCGCCTTACCATCATACTCAATGGCATTCTTTAACGCCCACTTGAGAATCGACGTCCTGATTTCCATCGGCATGCCCATTTTATAGCGCACTAAAAAGCGTTAACTCGCCTTTCGTATGAGCACCCCCCAACGAATATATAGATAAATAGAAGTCTGACATCCACAAGTGAGAAATGGTGTAAGCGGGCTGAGGGGAGAAGCTGATGAAGTCTGCTACTGGAGCTTATTACGTAACTTTCAACCCGCCCGAGGAATTGATTAAAGCAACTCTAGAGGCGGTAAAGATAGCGAAGCTTACAGGAAAGACTCGTAAGGGCATCAACGAAGTGATAAAGTCCATCGAGAGGGGACAGGCTAAATTTGTTGTGATTGCGATGGACGTTGACCCACCTGAGATCGTTGCTTTCTTACCTGCGTTATGCGACGAAAAGAAGATACCGTACATGTTTGTCCCCTCCAAGAAGGAGCTGGGTGAGGTTGCTGGTATATCGGTCTCTGCAAGTTCCATTTCCATAACAGAACCAGGCGATGCGAAAGGTTACATCGACGAGATAGCCAAGAAGGTGGCTGAGATAAGGTCTGGTAAGCCGAGGTAACGTGTATGAGTGAGAAAGCACCCCCGCCAGTTGAGGAATCCGTACCGGCAGTGGTCGAACAGATCGTAGGAAGAACGGGCGTTACGGGAGAGGTGACCCAGGTTAGGGTTCGAATACTCAAAGGCAAGTACCAAGGCAGGGTGATATCGAGGAACGTTAAGGGACCTGTTAGGGTTGGTGACGTACTCCTATTGCTGGATACAGAGCGTGAAGCAGAAAAGATAAAGTAAAGTAGTAGTACTTAAACGATGGTAGGACGAGGGGTTTATGCCGACTATGCACAGGTGCTCTTTCTGCGGGAGAGAGTTTTTGCACGGAAGTGGCATACTGTTTGTAAAGAATGATGGCTCTACTTTCTGGTTCTGCTCCAGAAAGTGCAGGGTCTACATGCTCGAACATAAGAAAGACCCTAGAAAGATTAAGTGGACAGAATTCTACGGCAAGGAGAAGCGTGCCTAAACATCCTTAAAGCGGGAGGAAGCAGGAATGTGCATGGAGAGGTCCTTCATAATACTTAAGCCGAGTTGTTTAAAGAGAGGTCTCATTGGTGAGATAATCTCGAGGTTTGAGAAGAAAGGTTTAAGGATACTCCAACTGAAAGTCGCAAAGCTTCCTAGAGAAAAGGTGGAGGAGCTCTATCGGCAGCATTTAGGGAAACCGTTCTACGAGAGGTTAGTAGATTTCATGACGAGCGATAGGGTCGTCCTCATGGTGGTCGAGGGTAGGAATGCTGTTGAGGTTGTGAGGAGGATGATAGGCGCCACCGACCCGGTCGAGGCGAATCCGGGAACTATAAGGGGCGACCTAGCTTTGGACAAGACTGACAACCTAATACATGCATGTGACAGCCCAGAATCCTACGAAAGGGAGGTTAGGATATTCTTCGATGAGAAGGAGCTCTTAGAATAAGGCCATTATAACTGCGCTTTCTTTCTCCAGTATTTTGGCTCTAAATATGGAATGCTCCAACCAGGCGAATTCATAAAAAAGCCGCATTATAAACCTGTATGGAGGGATAGATCTTCAAAATAAATAAGAATTGGCATAAAGCCAGAAATGATAAACGGAGAGTTTAATCTATATAAACAGCATAAATCAATAAAGCCTCTTGGATGACGAGCAAAATACTACCAAAACAACCTGAGGTAAACATCGGGACGTTAGGTCACGTCGACAACGGTAAAACAACGATTGTGCAGAGCATTAGTGGCGTCTGGACTGCAAGACATTCTGAAGAGCTTAAGCGGGGCATCACGATAAGGGTAGGCTATGCAGACGCCCCAATCTATAGATGCCCGTCTTGCGAGGAGCCGTACAACTATACGACAAAAGAGGTTTGCCCTAGATGTGGCTCGAAAACTGAGTTCGAGAGGACAATTTCCTTCATAGACTGTCCTGGTCACCATTCGCTAATGGTTACTATGCTTTCAAGTGCGTCTCTATTTGACGGAGCGCTATTCGTAGTTGATGCAAGGTTCAAATTCCCCCAACTTCAGGATAGCGAGCATTTCCATGCGGTAAAGATATTGGGCATTAACAAGCTGATATTTTCCCAAAACAAGATCGACCTCGTGACAAAAGAAAGAGCATTGGAGAATTACGATGAAATTAGGGAGTTTATCAGAAATTCGGAGGTTGCGGGTGTACCGATAATACCCGTTTCAGGTCAGCATAACTTGGGCATAGATGTTCTCCTTTATGCCATCCAGAAGTATATCCTCACGCCCCAAAGAAAACTGGACTCGCCTTTTATGATGCCAATATTGAGGTCATTTGACGTGAACCCTCCAGGAACACGTGCGGATGAGCTTAAGGGAGGGGTCATAGGCGGCTCGATAATTCAAGGAAAGGTACAGGTAGATGACGAGATAGAAGTAGCGCCAGGTTTACCAAAGAAGCAAGACAACCTTCAAGAAAAGTACGAGCCGTTGTACACTAGGGTTGTGAACATACATGCGGGCGGTAGGAGCGTTAAAGAGGCGATGAGTGGCGGTCTTACAGGCATCGAAACGGAGCTGGACCCATCGCTAACAAAGTCGGATGGGTTGACCGGAAATATTGCAGGCAAGCCAGGAGCTTTGCCACCGACAATGTACCATCTCCACTTGGAGTATGAGCTCTTCAGCAAAGTCGTCGGTCTTGAAGGTGATATTGAGGTTAAATCATTAGCAGAAAGGGAGCCGCTTGTCATAAATGCCTATTCTGCCGTGGCAAAAGGTGTGGTGACCAAAAAGACAGGTACGAGTGTAGAGCTTACGCTCACAAGGCCGATATGCGTCAACGTAGGCGATAAGGTGACCATAAGCAGGAAGATAGGTGCTGGTTGGAGATTAATAGGCTATGGTATAGTGAGATAGTCCGGTCTTGAGAACGCTCGTCGATACAAGCTTTTTAATAAGGATAGCAGAGTTGGGTATGGACTTACTCACAAAAGTTGAAGAGAAATTGGGCACAAAAATCATGCCCATTGTAATACCTAGGGTTGTTGAAGAGCTTAAAGCTCTTGCAAAGGGTAGGAGTATTAGGGCTAAGAGGGCAGGTTTAGCCCTCCTTCTTTGCGAGACGTTAGAGCAGTTGGATGTGACTATAAAAGAAGAGGACGTGGACCTTGTCCTGCTTAGGGTAGCTAAAGCGCTGGGACTGCCTATCTTAACGTGCGATAGTAAGTTAAGGAGGGATTTAAGAAGCGCTGGTATCGGCGTAATCTACGTCAATAAAAGAGGAAAGGTAAGGGTAGAGGGCTTCATCCCCTGAAAAGTATATATTAGGCCAAGTAGAAAGCGGCATAATAAGTTGGTTTAATGGGCGATAATAAGGTGTTTGGGAGTGTTCATGCTATTTGAGATCGAGGAGGCAATAGGCATACCTCCAAAAGAATTTCATAAGCCGTTAAAGGAAGTTGCCATGCAGCAGTTGAGGAATGTTTACGAAGGAATAGTTGATGATGAACTTGGATACGTGATAGCGATAGTCGATGTCGATGTTGAACCGCTCGGATATCTTCTACCACGAGACGGCTCGACGTACCACAAATACAGGTTAACCCTTCTCACATATTTACCGAAGGTTCAGGAAGTGGTAGAGGGAGAAATAGTCGAGCTTACGGATTTTGGTGCCTTCGTGAGGATAGGGCCAGTAGACGCTTTACTACATATATCCCAAATAATGGATGATTATTTAGATTATGACGAAAAGCACTCAATACTGACCGGAAAGAAAACTGGAAAAAAGCTAGTTGTAGGGGACAGCGTCAGAGCTAGAATAGTTGCAGTTTCATTAACGAGCGGTGCCTCAGGCAAGATTGGTATAACAACTAGGCAACCCTTCCTCGGTAAAATTGAGTGGATAAAAGAAGAAACAAGAAAGATGGAGGGGTCTGAGAGTAAAGTTGAAACAAGCGTCGGTTAAAGAAAGAGTTTGCAGGAACTGTAAGAGGATAGTATCGGACGATACATGTGATGTATGTGGCTCCACAAATCTTGCCTCGACATACCAAGGCCTCTTAATCGTCCTGAAACCAGAGTCTTCAGAGATTGCAACGCTTCTAAAAATTAAGAAAGAAGGATACTACGCAGTTAAGGTCAAATAACATAACGATAGACAAGGTGGGTAGTGAGACAATAATCGATTCAAACAGCAATAGAGCTAATAGAGGCCGCAAAGCTACCGTTAGGGTGTTCGGGATGCTTGCCTTACGACGAACGTCCTTGAGAGAATTCTTAAAGTCAAAGTTTACGTGTGCTGATCTTCGTACCCTGCCCAAGAAAGCGAAGATTATAGGACACGTAGCGCTCGTAAGGTTCCAAGATAAAGGAATTGACTCAGAGGTGCTGGGTAAGGCTATTGCTGAATTTTATCCAACGGTGAAAACAGTTTTAAGGTTACAAGGTATTTCTGGCAAGCTACGACAGCCCGTTGTGGAATTGATGTATGGTGACCCGAATACTGAAACAATCTACAAAGAGCACGGGTACAAATTTATGCTCGATGTATCTAAGCTAATGTTATGTCTAGGAAACAGTTATGAACGTCTCAGGACTGCAAGGTCTGTCAGACCTGGGGAAGTTGTGGTTGATATGTTCGCTGGCATAGGTCAGTTCTCAATACCGTGCGCCGTAATTTCAAAACCTTCTAAGGTTTATGCAATAGAGATCAACGAAGAAGCCTACAGATATCTTAAGATAAACATCACGCTCAACAACGTCGAGGGTATAGCGGAGTCTATGTTGGGCGATTGCAAAGTATTGGCACCAACTCTTGGCCGTATAGCAGACAGAATTATAATGGGTTATTTTGGAGGAACGATAGAGGCCTTACCGGCTGCTCTAAGCACAGTTAAACCAGAAGGCACTACTATTCATCTTCATGAGCTCGTGAAAAGAGGAACTGGGAAGGATGAGCTGTGGAAAGAGATAAGCGAGCTATGTTTTAGTTTAGGTTACGCGAGCACATTATTGGATTCAAGGGTTGTAAAATCTTATTCTGCAACAAAGGAACATGTCGTGATAGAGTTTAAAGTAAAACCAACTGAGGATTTATCGACGGGACCTTCTAGCGCTACGTAAACCTTTAATTAGCAATCGATTTACATCCATGTATGGAAATAACGATAGAAGAACTTGCGAAGTCCATCATCGCACTCTTTATTATAGTCGACCCCATCGGTAACGTACCGATATTTATGGGCTTGACTAGTAATATGAGTCGGGAGGAAAGGCGCAGGACGTTCAGGACGGCCATAATAATCTCTTTTGTTCTGCTTAACGTCTTTGCCTTGGCTGGCCAGAGCATCCTCTCAATGTTTAACATATCCCTTCACAGCTTCAAAATAGCGGGGGGCCTCCTACTACTCATAATCTCCATCAAAATACTCATCCATGGTATGTGGGAGGAAAAACACCTACCCGGTAGAAGTATAGGTGTCGTACCTATTGCATTCCCTTTGTTGGTCGGGCCTGGTGCCATAACTTTAACTATGGTTAACATTCAGACGACTGGTGTGCTTACATCCGTGATATCGGTGATGGTTGTGTTGTTCATCACTTGGCTGATACTTAGGGCTATAGAGCCTATAAACAACTCCCTCGGAGAAACGGGCTCTGTCGTCATTTCAAGGTTAATGGCGGTCTTTATAGCTGCGATAGCGATTGAGTTCATCGCAAGCGGTGTGAGATTTTATGTTTTAGAAGGATACTCGCCTATAACTTGATTAGTAACCTTTAAGCAAAATTGTTTGGATGCGCTCGTTCACAACACCGCTATGGCAGAACCGGGAGGTTAGGGAGAGGCTTAGATGGTACTATAACGTTATGAATGATTTGAAACCCGCAAAGTTTCTTATTACGAAAAGGATTCCTTGTGAGGTAAACATAGAATCCGATTCAAACGAAAGGCTTTGGGATGAGCACGAAAGGCTCAGCAAAATGTTTAATGAGGTTCTGAGTGATATAAAGACTGATAGGATGTTGTTGAGTGAACTTAAACCAGTGGCCTTAAGTTATCTTGACTTGAAAGTTGAGATTGCTAAGAGGATGCTAAAAAGTTGCCATTTTTGCGAATGGAGGTGTAAGGTGGACAGATACGAGGCCAAGAAGCTCGGTGCCTGTAAGGTTGATAGCAGATCTAGAGTCTCCACATGGTTCCATCATTTTGGAGAAGAACCGCCATTGGTAGGTTATGGCGGCTCAGGAACCATATTCTTCGCCGGCTGTACATTCAGGTGCGTCTTTTGCCAAAATTGGGACATATCACAAGATCCTCTTAACGGCATAGAAATTAACGGAAGAAAGTTGGCACTTATAATGAAGGAGCTGAGAACTACCGGTGCTCTAAACATAAACTTCGTCGGCGGCGAACCTACGCCGAACCTCCACACAATAATCGAAGGTATGAAGTATCTTGAGATAAATGTGCCGATGCTATGGAATAGCAATATGTACACATCGCTAGAGAGTATGAAGCTTTTGGTCGACGTCATAGACATATGGTTGCCAGACTTCAAGTACGGTAACGACAACTGCGCCATGAAATTCTCGAAAATTCCGCGTTACTTCGAGGTTGTATCGAGGAATCATAAAATAGCACACGAGTCTGGCGACATGATAATCAGGCACCTTGTGCTACCGAATCATCTGGACTGCTGCACCAAACCCGTCTTAAAGTGGATATCCGAAAACTGCCCCAAGGCTTTAGTAAACATAATGGAGCAATACAGACCCGAGTACCTCGTGGCCAAGAGACCCGATGAATACCCTGATATAGCACGCAGACCGACTTTTCAAGAGATGGAGAGCGCCTACGCGTTTGCAGATTCTCTGAACATCGTCTACAAACCTGTATCTTAAACTGCTAAGGTGGTGCGATGCTGAGGAGATGCAAGTTTCCTATGTTGACATTTTTTAGATACCTCTTTGCTACAGCGACGCACTTCTTTACCTGAGATGCAGGAGTTATGGTTAGGTCGCGCATCATGTAATCCGGATGAAATATTAACAGACTGTAGGGTATGTTTTCATCGTGTTCTGATATGAACTTAGCGATACCCTCCACCTCCTTTTCGTCAACGTAGCCTGGAACTAGGAGCGTGGTGGCCGTAAGGATGGGCACTTCCTTCCTTTCTATGTAAAACTCGTTGAACAGCATACTGAAATTTTCATACGCACTGTCATTTTTAACGCCGCTCAGTACCAAGCTAAGCGTAGGGTCAAAGGTCTTCAGGTCAAACTTTATGTTTCCGCCGCTAATGAATGCCAACTCACCGCACCTTTTAACCAGGTACTCATTGCCGCAGCCGTTCCACTCGAAGCATATCCTCATGACCCTTCTGTCTTTTATGGATTCAAGAACTTTCCGCGAAGCATTTATGGCGAATGGTAAATGGGGTTCTGGAGAACCTCCAAAGAAGCACCAGCACGTTATCCTGTCATTCTTCAGGGTGACACTGAGCAGTTCTTCTGCAGTGACTTGTGACGAAGTGCTTATCTCCTTATGGTTCCAATTCTGACAAAATAGACAATCAAAGTTACATCCGTAGAAGAATATCGCTAAGTTATAGTATTCGTATTCAGGACCATTCCTACACGCATACTTTGGATACCCAGAACCTGTGCCGGCAGGACAGAACCAAGCGGCGCAACAGTTTGTTACGTGCGGGTCGAGATAGTAGTGGAGCGGCGCTCTTTCAGGTGTAGAGAGTGACACGAGTCTTCCTTTGACGTTATGCCTGAGGCCGCAGAAACCAAGCTCGCCATCACCCAACACACACTCGTTGGCGCATATCGTGCACCTTAATCCCATGCCCCTGGGTGGCTTGGGAGGTAAGTTGTACGTCATTCTCGCATCAGCATGTTTCTGCATTATGATTGGGATAACGTCATCTGGCTTAGCCCTTATACACTCGATACAGAAACCGATGCTGCTAGATATTGTGCTAGAGATTTTACCACAAAGTAGGCATTTTGCCATACCCAGCTATTAAAAGTATAATGTAGCCTTTAACCTTTAAGATGACTTCCCTGAAGAAAACCAAAAGCACTTGGGGTTAGATTCAAATTGTTTATCATTGAATTAAGGTTTTTAATTCTTTGATAACGACTTTGAATAAAATAAAAGCGGCATAGGGGTTGAGTACAACGAATGACATTAGCAGGAAGAGGATGCTGAGCATCGTATCCGTAATAACTATAGCATCTTTTATAGCAACTTAACGGATAACATTCCTAAGAACATGTTGGGAACGTGGCTCAGGTTAGACCAGATCGCATGGAAAGTTGTCAATAGATTACGCGAACGTGTTTTAACATAATGCTCTTGGTCATCTACATAAATGATGATTGTTTTCTATACTGAGAGTTAAATGAATGTATTGGATGCAGGTAATATAAATTACTCTACCCATACAGAGCGATTACTTCGGAGGTTCCATGAGATGTCATGGAGTAAAAACTGTTACATAAAATGAGCATTCAACGGATTCGTCATATAATTCAAGGGCTCTCTTTCTTATTCTTTGTTATTTTGCCATAGGTTCGGGATAAAATGGATGGAAAGTCTTCTCACTCAGGAAGATTGTTCCTGAACTTTAGTAAGCTACTTAGGGAGAGCATGGCTATGTATGTTATCTACTACAATCTCATATTTCGGATTAGGAAAATGCGTAGTTACTAACGATCAGATATTAATACAAATCACAAAATAAATAAAGGAAGCGGTTGTCTAATCCTTTATGTTATTTTTAAAACAAAATCCTCGGCAAGCATGTCACGTATTTCAGCATAGACTATATGTATTGATGCATCTGTTACTGTCCCACCGTAACCTACATTAGCTCCGTAAGAGTTGCTTTTGACGCTGTTGCTGTCCATTTAGGTACAAACTCGACATTATTATTTTCTCTATCCAAAGAGTACTCTATTGGAAGTATTAAAGCTAAGTCCGTAATTATTCCCTTCCCCACTGTAAACGAATGGACTGCTCCCTTCAGTTCCTCATAAGATTGCGGCCCAATTAATGCATAACCTTCTGATAATTCTACTTTTGGAGTATGTATCAGTATTGGAATGTATGGCTCAACCCCTCCAACGTGCTCACCAACAACCTTTACATTAACTAAATGTCCTGTTTTAGCGGAGAGGTGTACAAAGCGTATTGTTGCCCCCTCAAAAGTTGTCACATCATAGGGACCTAATGATACTTTATCTTCCCCAGTTATCTCTATAGTCTTCCCTAACTCAGGCGAGTATGCTTTCAAGTTTGTAGCATATATCTCCACACTCATTATGCTTGCGCTTTCTGCAGATATGCCTACATGGGTTACACTAAAATCTGAGGCCTCAATCCCATCAGCAACAATCTTCATAACACTTCTTCCAGCAAACGTTAACGGTCCCTCTATCTTCAAATTCTTTAGCAAAGCTCTATCAAGGTTCATGACATACTCTTCTTCCATAACCACAGCAGTAGGTACAGCTCTTCCAATTACTAATGCGCTACTCATTGTATACTTCTCATCGCCTGCGAACGAGGCCTTTATTTTTACAATAACTTCTTTAGACACTTCTTCTGGAGCTATGTAATCTATGGATGTACCGGTTGTGGACGAAAGTTTTCCAAGTCCTTCGAGATTCCACGTTATAGTCTTACCACTCAACACGTTACCCTCAACATCCTTTAGTGTTGCAGTCAAAGTTATTTTCTCACCTGCATTTACTTTAAAACTTTCAGGCGACACGGCTAACGTTGCCAGTATCTTAGCCGTTGGTGTAAGTTCACCTATGGATACAGCAATGCTGGATGAATATTCATTCGTTCCCGGGAACGTTGCTGTAATCCTCACAGTAGTCTTCTCTTTAACTTCAGAGGGAGCCTCATATGTAACGGTGGCACCTACTGTCGGTGTTATACTTCCTAGACCCTCAAGACTCCAAGAGATAATGTTTGAATACGTTTCAGCAGGATATAATGTTGTCGTTAGAACAATTTTACTGCCTGCAGATAACTCAAACGTTGGAGGCGAGATTGACAATGTCGTTAAAATCCCCTTTTTAGGGGTTACAACACCCATAATCGTAGTTGAGCTTCCGTAATATTCTCTATCTCCGGAAAATGAAATGGTTATTCTCACGGTTTTATTCTCTGTAACGAGAGGTGCCGTATATGTAATGACATCCCCTACATTCTTATCTAATATACCCTCTGAAGCTGACCATACAATAGTTTTCCCAGATAAGATGAAAGTTTCAGACTCCAACTTTGCTGATAGAATTATAGTACCGCCCGATTCTATAACGAATGTAGGTGGGTTAACTGTTAGCTTCGTACTTCTAGGAATGGTTATCAGTCCAGTTATAAATGCTGCACTGATTGCTATAACAACGATAATTATCATTATAATAATAATAGTAAATAGTGTTCTTTTACGAAGCTTCATCAAAATTATTTTAAGCTACATCGTAATATATATATTTATGTTAACGTATAACGTAAATTTTATATAGTTATTATAGTGTATTTACCAATCATGTCGTATGAAATGAAAAATACTTTAATGATTTCTAGAAGAGATTTCTTAAAGACTTCAGGGATTCTGTCTGCAACATTCGCTGCATCTATCCAAATACCATTAAGTGAATCTTTGTTAAGAGAAGTATCTAAGGAAGAAGCAGAGATGCTAAAAGCGGAGGCAGAACAAATAAAAACAACAATAAAGAGCCTTCAATTAGGTGGATTCGGAGATTATGATCTTGAACCATGTGCGATTGATGTGAAAAATGGGAGAATAATAAGAATAAGACCGCTACATTGGGATTGGAAATATAAACCTGAAGAGATAAAAAAGGTGACACTTAAGGTAGGAGACATTACTCTTACACATCCGTTAAAAAGTGTACCTTCTTATCTTGCATTATCACATAAGAGACGTGTATACAACCCTAACCGTGTTAGGTATCCTTTGAAGAGGGTTGACTTCGACCATAGAGCATCACCGGACAAGAGGAATACACAAAACAGGGGAGTGAGCGGATTCGTAAGAATATCATGGAAAGAAGCGTTGGATATAATTGAAAGCGAGATAAAGAGGATAAAGGATACATATGGGCTATACTCATGCCTAGTATTCTCAGATGGGCACGGCCAAAACGGTAACTTACATGTTATTCATGGATATGCGCATAGCCTGTTCCCACTGCTAGGTGGTTGCACACATGCGATAAGAAATCCTGATAGTTGGGAAGGTTGGTATTATGGGACAAGACTTGTATGGGGGTTTCCTGGGCCCTCTGGATTACCTGACCAAGACTTGGTTCTAGAGGATGTTTTAAATAACGCTGAGTTAATAATTACTAATGCTGACACTGAGACAACAACATGTGGTTTCCAAGGACATTTCGCAACTATAATGATGTTTTGGTTTAGGGAGATTAGTAAAAGAATTATCTGGATTACCCCTGAACTTAACTATGCTGGTGCTGCTCACTACTTCTGGGTCAAGGGTGGAAAGTGGATTCCAATAATACCGAATACCGATGCTGCTCTATACCTAGCAATAGCGTACGTTTGGATAACTGAGGGGACATATGATAAGAAATTCATAGAAACACATACGGTAGGGTTTGAAGATTTCAAGAAGTATGTTCTAGGAGAAGAAGATGGTGTGCCGAAGACTCCTAAATGGGCAGAACCAATAACGGGAATTCCATCAAGAATAATAAAGGCATTGGCAAGATTGTGGGCATCTAAGAGAACGACATATATGAACAACTTCGGAGGTCCGAAGATCAGGGGACCGTATGCATCTGAGCCAGCTAGGTTGGAAGCATGCCTACTAGCAATGCAGGGAATAGGAAGGCCAGGGGTACAGGAGCTTAATCATGTTGGTATGATTGGTTGGGGCTCCACGCTGCCCCAACTTCCTGAAAGAGCGCTATTTATTCTTGGACACCCTAGTTCTATTCCTGTCGGGCTAGTGGAGCCCCAACACGTACCTAAAACATTGACTTGGGCAGCAATTCTTAATCCACCTATCAGCTGGTACGGTACAACGGCATTTGGTGCAGAAATAGATGATCAGGCTGTGAAATATCAATTCCCAATGCCTGGATATCCTGAGATACACATGGTATGGAATGAAAATACCTGTTTGTCAGCATGCTGGAACCCGGGCAATAAATTCATAGAGGCATGGAAAAGCCCGAAGGTAGAATTTTATGTTGGATTAGGACATGTGCTAGAGAATGATCTGTTATTCTGTGACATAGTACTTCCTTGTGTAACGCCTCTAGAAGTTACGGATACAGGGTTCGAAAACTTTATAGTGTTTTATGGTGAGAAAGCAATTGAACCAATAGGCGAATCTAAGAGCAACTACGAGATATACTGTATGCTTGCAGAAAGATTTGGCATATTAGATAAATTTACCGGAGGTAAGACCTTTGAAGAATGGTTCAGGTCTTTCTGGGAGGGGACGACGTTGAGAGAGTTTATGAGTTGGGATGAAGTTAGGACGAAAAAATATTTCGTCATGCCGTTTCCAACACCGGAAGAATGGGAGAAAGTAAAACGTGAACGAGGTCTTAAGCCTTTCATGACCAAGTATTATGAGTTACCAGAGGGTAAGGGTATGGGAGGAGTACATCCCACACCGACTGGCAAGATTGAGTTCAAATCTGTTCGTCTTGAGAAATGGGCTGATCTTGAGAATTACGGCGTTAAGTTCAAAGAAGAGAGGCCACCAATACCCCACTGGATACCGTATGGTAAGGCCTATGAAGAGAGATTGTTCCATCCAAGGGCAAAGAAGTATCCACTAATACTACAAAGCAATCACGTAAGGTGGAGGCATCATGTTCAATGTGATGACGTTACTTGGCTTAGAGAGATTCCTACATGCAAGATCCGTGGCCCTGATGGTTACCTATATGAGCCTCTATGGATTAACCCTATAGATGCTGCTAAGAGAGGTATAAAGCATGGGGATATTGTGAGGGTTTATAACGATAGAGGCGCAGTGCTATGTGCTGCATACGTTACCGAAAGAGTTAACCCAGGGCATGTATATGCTGATCATGGTTCTAGAATCGATCCTATAGCATACGATGAGAAAGGTGGTGTATTGCTTGACAGGGGTGGATCAACTAACCTCTTAGCACCAAGTGTACCGTACACATATCCATTGATGTGCGTTTCAGCCTATCTCGTAGAGGTCGAGAAGGTCGATATATTCGAGATCATGAAGAAGTATCCAGACGGTTTCAAGAAGAGGCTCCATCCAGACGTTGGTCTATGCTACGATTCATGGGTTAAGGGGTGAGCTAGATGGCAAAGGTATTCGTCATAGATCTTAGTAGATGTGTTGGGTGCTACGATTGCCAGATAGGATGTAAAGATGAGCATGTAGAGAACGATTGGAGTCCATATGCAAAACCTCAGCCTGATACTGGACAGTTCTGGATGAAGATAGTAGAGATGGAAAGGGGAAGCAGGCCAAAGGTAGTAATAACATACATACCATTGCTATGCCAGCATTGTGATAATGCTCCATGCATGCTTGTATGCGCGCCAAAGGCAATATACAAGAGAGCTGATGGCTTGGTCATAATAGACCCAGCTACATGCAACGGATGCAGAGTATGCATAGATGCATGCCCATACGGTGTCATATACTTTAACACAGAACTTAAAATTGCTCAGAAATGTACTGGATGTGCTCATATGCTGGATGGTGTAAGTCTTGGAGAAGGGCAGCCAAAGATGCCTAGATGCGTAGATAACTGCCCAGCCGATGCTATAAAGTTTGGGGAGTATGAGGAATTAAAGGACCTCATAGCAAAAGCAGAAATATTACATCCAGAATATGGAACGAAGCCGAGAGTTTATTACATAAACCTTCCAAAACCTTTCGTAGCTGGGGATGTATATGATCCAGAGAATGATGAATGCATTCAAGGAGCAACGGTCAATGCAGTTGATATATCAACTGGTATCGTAAGCGCAACTGATACTACTGATGAGTTCGGAGACTTCTGGCTTAAGAACTTGGAATGGAATAAGATGTATCGGGTAACTATAGAACATCCAAAATATCATCCAAAAATCATAGGAGTTGTAGCGACAAACAAAGACGTACATTTAGGATCGATACCTTTGTACAAGAAACCATAGAATAACTTCCTTTATTTATTTTTTGAAAAGAATCAGTTCAAAGAAAAATGTATTTATGTTAATTTATATAAATCTACTTTGAGTTTGATATGATACGGTATCCAACTTTTCTAATTACTAATCAAAAAGCAGTCGCTAACGGAAAGCTAACGCTTGAATATGATGGGAGATTAACGCCTGAGCTAGTTTTAAAGAATTTTCTTGAATACAAATCAATACTAGATGAGATTACGTTGAAAGGCTGGAAATATCTGTATATCGAAATGACAGGAAAATATTTTGTAGAACTGGAATTTTCAGGACAACCCTCAAGAATAATTCCCTATGCTGCGGACTGGTTTACAAAAGGTCGTTTCTCTATAGACGTAGAGCTAGGTAAGCCTTTTCCAGAAGTGAAGATAAAAGAGGTAGATGAATTTCATATTAATATATCTACAAAAAGTTTCCCGAGATCTGTAACGGTGGAACTGGTAAAACAAATCATAACATATGTTGAAAATACGTTCTGGGATTGGATGGATGAGTGGATGGAAGATAAAGAGAAGTTATCAAAAGCATTTGAAGTCTATGAAGTAGTCAGGTGGCTTATGGAAGAAAAGAAATTCAAGTTACATGAAAATCTGCACGAAGAACGATGCAGAGGATTATTACAAAAATTTAGAGAATATGAATCTAAGAACGAGATAATAGAAAAACTTAAAAGCTGATTAGAGAAGTCTTATAAGAGTATCTTGGTACGGATTGTATGAATCTTGATGTGTTAATTGTCCACCCGCCTGCAATCTATGACTTTAGAAAGATACCGCATTTTCCAGGACCTACTTCCCAGATTTCCATACATACGGCCGCTCAATATATCCAAGTACCTCAAGGTACGTTAAGTGTAGCCGAATATCTAGATAGAAATGGCTACAAAGTAAGAGTAGACAATCTAGGCGAAAGAATGCTTTATGATGAAAAGTTTGATATTGAACAATACATTAGATCGATAAATGCAGAAGTTTATGCTATTGAGTGGCATTGGTATGTTCATGGTCAAGGTGCGATAGAAGTTGCTAAGTTATGTAAGACTATACATCCAGAAGCATTAGTAGTGATGGGCGGGCTTACTGCTACGATATTCCACGAAGAGATTATTAGAAATTTTCTTTTCATAGATTTAATTATTAGAGGGGAGGCTGAGAAACCTTTATACGAGTTTCTTAAAAAATATGAGAATAAGAGGAAAATCGATGACGGCGTACCTAATTTAACCTTCCGCAACAATGATAAGATTGCAATTACACCCCTCATGAAACCCTCTGAAAATTTGGACGAATTTGAATTTACGAGATTGGATTTACTTGATCCAAAAACTTCAATATATACTCCAGGTACATCCTCCCACTTTAGCATGTCTATATGTAGAGGGTGTATTTACAATTGCGTTACGTGTGGTGGTTCTGCATATACATATAGAAAGTATTTTGGTAGAGAAAAGCCTGCATTTAGGAGCCCGGAAAAACTAATTGAAGATCTACAAAAACTTATTGAGCAGGATGTAAGATGCGTGGCTCTTCTCCAAGACCCGCGTATGGCTGGAAAAAACTACTGGGAAAAGCTATTTACCCTACTCGGAAAAGAAGATCTCGATATTGAACGACTAACGATGGACATGTTCCAACCAGCTGATGAAGAGTATATGCAATATATTTTTAGAACCCGTTTACCAGTAACTCTTAACATATCTCCAGATACGGGGTCTTACGAAGTTAGGATGCTACATGGACGGGAATATACCAATGAACAGTTAATAGAAACCGTCAAGCTCTGCCATAGATACCATATCCCGATAACAGTCTTCTTCATGATAGGGCTTTCGAAAGAAGATTTTAAAACAATAGAGGATACTTGGAGGTTATGGGAGAAGCTCTCATCACTTGATAGAGAAGCTATCTCTAAAGGGATCTTCAGACATCTAGAACATTTTATTCCAGTAGCAGGTCCAATAATGGGTCATATGATATACTTGGATCCAGGTTCCCTGGGGTTTGACTATCCAGAAAAATATGGATACAAATTACTCTGTAGAACGATTGAGGATCACTTAAGAATACTAATTATGCCATGCTGGCATCAGAGATTCAATTATGAAACAGAATTATTAAATAAAGAAGCACTCATCAATTTAATCTATAAGTCCATAGAATTTGCTATCCAATGTAGAGAAAACTATGGGTTACTAAATCGGTATGAAATATTCCTACAACGCTTACAACTGAATGTAGATAAATTAGTAAAAACAGAAATTGATAAAATAATAAGTATTAGAAGTGAGAAAGAGAAGAATTTAAGATTAAAATATTTGAAGTATGCGTTTGACTTTACATTACAATACTTTAAACCAATAGCTGACCCTTATGGTTACGGTAAGCTTTTAGCCCAAGTAATGGAAAGAACCTTAAAAGAATGCAAAATTAGAAAGTCAACAACCTGAATCATTACTATGTCTAAGAGGCTTTAATTCCTTAAAATAAAAGAATTAATGGCCATTAAAAACATTTTCGTGAGATCCATACTCTGCCCCCTCACACATTCCAAATTACGGCATAACTCTTTCCCAATGCGCACAAGATTCATATTGCCTGTAAAACGTTTCGCGTTCATCCGTCGTAAGTGGTAAGTTAACAGTCTTACATGCGGGAAAATAAGAGAGACAGTTTAAAAACTTTTCACTTACGTAGTTTGGAACGTTCCTAACAATAAAAAGCGTAACTATTAATGCGTACGTGTTAACTAAAATTATACGCTAACGCTATGATAGTAGATGTTATTCAAAAAAGAGTGAGACATATAAATGAAACTGGAAAGAGGAAGTTGAAAAGGAGAAGGAAAAGCCATTAAAAGCGTTGGATACATGTTGCATTCTATAATGGCTGTTAAATGAAGAAGACTTTAAGCTGACGAATGTGTATGAAATTGAAAAACTACGAACTCGCAGTCTAACGTCATTATGGCCACTCCTCTTTATTCCGTCTTCTGGAGGTTTCTCAAAAATAGATGGAGGTCATTTAAGCCTAAACATACTTTTGCATGCCCTCGATATAGAGGTGCCTAAGGGGCGGTAAGTTATACGTTGCCCTATTATTAATAGTCGTTTGAGGCTTCGTGGGTAGCGTTAAAGTGAAATACGCCGTATAAAGGACGATGGAATGAGGGGTCCAATATCATCCTTTACTAACGAAATCTTATATGGGTTTGTTAAATAAAATATCTTATGACAAATTATACCGTAAAGGTTCTGCCCTTAGTGATAGTTATCCTGATGACTCTTGTTTTGCCAGTAAAAGCTCAGGATTATGGTGGAGTTTCTATTCAACTCTTAGGCAAAGATGATAGACCTATCTCCTTCGCTGTCATACGACTCGAGTTTGACAGCGGATACTACTTTTTTACTAACACAGACAAGTGGGGCAAGGCCTATTTCTGGATAACTCAAGAACAGTTAAACAAGCGTATAAAGCTCGAGATACCCGATGTATTCAACAAACCCCTAAAAACCAACGTAAGCGAAGTCATGTTCACGGGCTTTAATCAAATTAAAGTTGTTAAAGTACTTAACTCACGAATTATAACCATCAACGTACTCGACGAAATAGGTCAGGCTCCACCGCTAGCCGGTATAACTAACGCTGCTACCGAAAGGACGATTTCTAGAAATGGCACGATCATCGCCTTGATAAGCGATGACTTCGAGGGAGATGTTAAAGTCGGGGCACCATTAAGGAAGGATGGCCTTATAAAAGTAACGAAAGATGAGGATAGATACGAGATTACGCTTAAGATGGCTATTACATTTACCTTGTATTCTAATGGAGAAGAATTCGTGGTTAGCGTAAGATGGGACGGAATAGAAGACAGGGACATGGGAAACAAAATGCTCGTGCCATATTCTGCTGACCTTAGACTAATCTCAACAAGGGGGGATATCAAGATGCTTGGCAAGCTCGATCCGATAACGTTTACCTCGAGCTCAGGAGAAGCCACGATGAATATTACACTACCAGAAGAGATCAATACGGCGATAAAAACCGGAGAATGGATGGAGTGGCCCGACGAGTGGAAAAAAGGTGCACTCATGTTGGCGTTCTACATAGATTATCAGCCGAGTTCTCAAGAAGAAATTTATGTATATTTCAATAACGCTTGGATGCTGGCGCTCACAAGTTTCTTACCCATACCTCCAACGATTTCTAAGGTGTACCTATATGAAGCGACATTCTCTCCGTTCGTTGATTTATTAATCAACCAAAACGCTGAGCTGGAAAGACAACTCGAAGACGCAAAGGCAAGGATAGAAACCCTAGAGAGTCAGTTGGCATCGAGTATGGAGGAGCTAAAATACGCAAGAGAGCAGGTTTCTTCTTTAACTTCTCAATTAGAAGTAGTGATGGAAGAAGTCACGATTCTTAAGGGTGAACTCTCAGCTACCAGAACACAGCTCCAGATAGCTAGCTTGACGCTAATCCTTGGAATCGCTATCCCATCAGTAATCGCCGCCTTACTTGCGCTACTGTATATAAGGAAGAAGACAAAGGCATGATTTCTGGATTTAAGAGATTATTAGCATGAGTTACGCTAACTAATACGGCTTTTTAACACGCCGGGGCTGGGATTCGAACCCAGGCGACCCTCATCGGGTCACAGGCTCTCAAGGCCTGCGCCTTATCCGCTAGGCTACCCCGGCAGATTAATTAATCTAGCTGATTTAATTAAAATCTTTGCTACCTGTCCTCCAGACGGCAGGGTAAATACCTCTATCCATAATAACCCTCTCAGTATCCACGGCAATACCTTCCTCTGAATCCAGCATCTCCTCGGTACTCATTTGCGCATCACCAAGCGCAACCAACTCGCCCTTCAGAGTCATAACGGCAACCCCATCGCCACGCTTTATTCCATCGTCGAGTTTAGATATGCCAACTACTGCCAAGTCTGCTCCATGACATACAGCATCAACGGCTGAATCCAGCACGTAAACTTTTGGCAAGAACTTAATCGTAGTTTCGACTGGCTGAACGACTTCTCTCAAAGCATGCTCTTCGCCATTTTCGTTGTAAAGCTTAACGGCCTCGTACACGTCCAATAGCGTGACCGAGTTCTCCTCATCATATGGTCCAGCTCTTGTCCTTCTAAGCTCCTGCATGTGTGCTCCGCATCCTAAGTATAACCCTAGGTCATAACAATACTTCCTTAGGTATGTCCCGCCAGAACAAGCTACCCTCATCAAGACATCCCTACCGTTCCGCTCGATTATCTCGGCCGAATATATCGTCCTCATCCTAGGCTTTCTCGTAACGGATGACCTTACAGGCGGTACCTGATATATCTGACCAGTAAAGAGCTTTACTGCTTCAAGAAGCCTTTCATCGGAAACGTCGCCGTGCAACCTCATCAAACAGACATATTCTTTTCCAGTTTGCATGATTGCTCTAGCGCATTTGGTAGATTCTTCTAGTAGTATCGGTAGCACGCCAGAAACGGCCGGATGTCCCCAGGCTCAAAGCCTCCTAGGGTCCCGCCATGACCAGCCCGCTCGATGCCCAGCAAATCCTTTATTCTCGAGGATACTTCGTGACTTGTAGGCCCTCTCGGCTTATCGAGGTTAATGACGCCCAGCCTCAAATGCATCCGGATGGGCCTCTCGTAAGGGTTGTATCCGTATCTGGTGTCGGTTTTAGCCTCAAACCTCGTCAACGTCCTTCTCTTATGCTGCCAAGGTGGGATGAGCCCCTCAACCACTCTACTCAAACTTGACGCTCGCCTCCTCTTTCATAAAATCTATGAGCCCGGACTCTTGTATAGTTTTTAAGACTTCCTCATCCGATGCGTTCTCCTTTATGTTCAACTTATACGGTGTGAAAGCTAGATGTGAAACGTTCACCCTTCTACGCCTAACACCGGTTAAACTTTTCGGGCCCGTCACCAAAACAAAATTTTTATCGGCAACGCTGACAACCACGCATTTTTGTCCGGCCTCTCTACCCATCGTCTTAAAACATATCCTTCCAACCTCGGCCTTCAAGCTCTCCCACCGATTCCTTCACGATAAATGGCTGAGTTAAATACATTATCATCCACTGGACTCCTGTGAGTTAGTAAAGGTTAGTCCTCGTTTCACAATTCATGCGAACGCTTTAAAAATTCTTCTAGGTTTTTTGATCTTTCTATATTTCATGAGCAACCTTCCCCCTCTGCCGTTCCTCCAGCAACTCCACCCAGATGCTTACTAACCAGTTTATGTTTTAGACGTTTTTCTGTGATGGCGTGCTTAGCTGTCTGGACGCCTTAAAAACAGACCTATGTACCTCGATTGCCTCTAAAAGCTCTGCCAGACTTTCTCCAAAAATTGCCTTACCATCCTTGTCAATAAACCAGAGCTTAAATTTGGGATAAAGAATGGTGGACATTCTCTTTCTCCGGTGCTACAAATCTACGTTGAAGTAAAGGTAAATAAATTTAGTCGCTGTAGTGCCTGTTATTAGCTCAGGCCCTAGTGATTACTAAGCTGTAGTATAAATATATGTAGGTTCTAACACTCATAGATGTTCAGCTTGAACAGACGAGGCTTCATCGTTTCCATAATCGGCTTGTTCGCCTCTACTGCCTTACTAACTTTAATCGGTGTTGGTAAAAGCAAAACCATCAGACCTCCTGGAGTTGTAGATGAGGACAAATTTGTTTCTTCTTGTATAAGGTGCGGTAAGTGTGTTGAGGTTTGTCCAACAGGTGGAATAAAGCTCGACTACTTAAACTTCTACACTTTAGGCACGCCAGTACTAGAGGGCTATTGTGCTTTCTACATTCAACTTGTGGAGCCTAGTGAAGAGAAAAATGTACATTTTAAGAGAAGCAGAGAGAATGCAGAGCTATGTTTAAGATGCATCGATGCATGTCCAACGAGTGCTCTGAAGCGTTTACCTCTAAAAAAGATTAAGATTAGCATACCTAAAAACGATAAGGAAAAGTGTACAAAATGCTACATATGCGTTGCTATCTGTCCGTTCGATGCAATAAGTGTTGACAATGAAGGATGGCCAAGCTTCGATTTGGATAAATGTATAGGGTGTAAGCAATGTGCTATACTCTGTCCGCCACGCTCTATAACTCATGAACCATATGAGGGATGACGGCTTGGTATCTGTTCTAAATATGAAAAATGTTGTGCAATGGATCAGGCACGTATCCCAGGCTCTATTCTTCGTTTTCTTCGTGCTTTTTGTTATAGGCACAGTCTGCAGCTTCACGGCTAATGGGTTTGCTCCTATCGAGCCTCTCGGCGGGCTACAAATAATATTCTCAAACATGACAACATTCAACACAAGAATCTTATTGATGGTTCTGTCAGGTATCGCTATCTTCGTAATAACCACCATACTGTTTGGGAAAGCTTGGTGTGCGTGGGCATGCCCAGTAGGGTCAGTTGTGGAGCTGGTCGGGTATGCTTTCTCCAAGGCTAAACTCGTACCATATACCAGAAGAAAGAACAGAGTAGCCCCAAAAAACTCCCTACTAAACAAGAACATTAAACACGCGGTTCTTGGAGGGGTGCTGGGGTCCGCTATAATATCCCGTAACCCTGCTTGGTGTAGCGTCTGTCCTATAGGAACAATATGCAGGGGGTCGGCCGCGGGCGGACTCGTGGCGGTTGCTGAGACCGTCATAGTTGGAGGCGTTGTGGCTTCGAGTCTGTACGAGAATAGATTCTTCTGTAGGTTCCTATGCCCGGTCTCAAGCTTATTGACGATTATTAGCAAGTTGAACCCCTTCTTTAAACCTATAGTCAAAAGAGGTTCTTGCAAAGAGTGTGGAATCTGCGATAAAATATGTCCAGAAGGAATACCTCTGTATAAAGAAAAAGAATTAGCTGAATGCACTAAATGTTTGGTATGCTACTCCAAATGTCCGCAAAATGGTGTGACGTTTAAGACGATAAGTCGGTTCAACGCCTCAAAGAAGATGCTCATATCTGCTGCGATAGTGCTTGCATTCTTCATAACAGTTATACCAATATCTAATATGTACCTTGCACCAAAGGAAGTCTCACTAACTATAACGCCCGCAAATTTTACAATAATCTCGGGCGGAAACATTACTTTTACTGCAAACTTATCATTCGGAGCGGCGGCGATACCAAACAAAGATATTGTCTGGTGGGCCTCAGATGGTTTCTTCGATAAAAATGATGGTTACGTCGTGAGATACATAGCACCATCAACTCACGAAAACAAGACTGTAACGATCATCGCATCATTTTACGGGGATGAGGAGTATAAGGGTGCAACTACCACAATAGTTGGCACGGTAATATCGCTTGGGCAGGAGCCTACTACGACATCTATAATGCCGCAGTCGTTCGTGGTTAAGCCAGGCGAATATGTGACCCTAAAAGCAGTAGTTTTACCTCAAGAGGTTCCAATAGAGCTCATTGAGTGGAAGCTTGAAGGTCCAGGACGTCTATCTAACAACGTAGGTGAGAGTGTAACGTATTTCGCACCTCAAGAAGTCGAAGTAGAAGTACAAGTAAGAATCTCAGCTTTCTTCAAAGGGAATGTACGTTACCTCCCGAGCATGGGATATGCGGTCGGCAAAGTCTCTTTAGAACCCACCACTCCTCCACCATTCTACGAACTTACCGGAGAATGTTATGACCTCAGATTCAGCAGGATATCCTTCAAAGATGGTGTTGTGGAAGGACCGATAAATATCGGTAACTTCTCATTCATAAGAATTAGAGGCGCAGAGGCAACTGTTTACAACATGTCCATGTTTAATGCTAGTTTAATGGCAGCCGAAGCGATGCTAAAGGGTCTTGAAATATATGCCTCATCTTTTAAGGGAATACTGGATGGAAGGGTTGTGGAATTAACTGGCAATAAGAAGGTAGCGCTATCAGGCACGATTGAGATGAATGACGGAGAAATCATGTTCACTATGCTGCGTTGTAAGGCTTTAGAAGCAATACAATTACGCATCGTTGGAAAGTATGTTAGAGGGTCTGAGCCATACATGCCGAGCGTGGTCACCGCCACGGAGGTGGTGCTATCGCAAAAATACGCGATGAGTGCACCCGAAAGCTATGAAGAGCTCGTTAAGAAGGTCATGAAGCTGACATCGGGTCAGGTAGAGGCGGATGGTTTCTCAATAATTATGCCAACGGAGTATCATTTGAATAGGGCCTTGAAAGAGTACGGATACAAAGCTGGGCTTGTTCTAAACTCGACGAAGCTGACAGGAGAGAATATGACAATGTACGCTATATATTACAAGATTATAGTTCAAACATCCAGATACATAGGACCGTTCGGGTCTTATTCTATCAAAGCTACTGGTGATGAAAGCATCGGTGGCGTAATATGGCATCTATGGACGTCTTGGGGTATAGGAAGATATTACTGTCATAGAGTACTTAACGTGGAGGTCCATACGGTCCTCTTCAAGTTGGATAAAGCTTCCCTGACAGACGTTCAACTACTCTCCTCTATTCATAAGTAACTTATTATTCACCTGATATTTGTCACAAAAATTAACAGAAACTCGGAGGGCTGCATCCAGATTAAAAGTATAATAACTACACCAAAAAATTCTAAAAATACTCTGGTGGTGACCTTTCGATGAGTATGTGGATTGGTTATGCAAAAGGTAAGGTATCGATAAGGGTAATGAGAACTGCTCCCGACGAGATTGTAAAATATCGTCAAGACATACGTTCTTGGCTTGACGCAATAAAGGAAAAGGGCTGGACGTTTCTGTACATAGAAGCTAAGGCGTGGGGTGTGGCTGAGGTTGATGTGGAAAACAAACCGTTTAGGTTGTTTCCGACAGCATGGACCCCCCATACTGGTACAAGAGCGGAGGCGCGTTTCGTACTTGATATAGACGTTAGCACTTGGCCGGAGATAAAGGATGTTTCTGAAGTAGAGATATTCAGGATAAATATCTGTACGAAAAGCTTCCCAAGAAGTGTAAGCGTTGATCTTTCCAAAGGTTTAATAACTTATGTGAATGAAGCTTTCTGGAATTGGGAAAGCGGTTGGGAGAAGGACCCGGAGAAGCTGTCGCAAGCTCTTGAAGTCTATGAGGTTATAAAATGGCTTATAGACGAGAAGAAACTAACGTTATCCGAGAATTATAACCTCGAGAGATATAAAGAAACATCTAAGATGTTAGAAGGGCTCGTTAAAAAGTAACAACAAAGATTACGAAACAATATTCATCAAACAAAAAAGTCAGTACACTGGTTATGAAAAACTTTGCGTACATAGCCTTTTTTAGATTTTAGTATCTTGATATTGAAGAACGTCGTATCTGTATTAAGAACGTTGAGTTTGTATAAAACTTTTCCATAATAAATTTATAGTGGCGAGTCATAGGATGTTCTACAATTACGAGGTGAAAAATGACTTTGCGTACTAGGACAAAAATCATAATCATAGCTGCTGCAGTTATCATAATACTGTTGGCTGTAGGTGCCATGTTCTTCACGGGTTTGATCGTAATTCCAAGAAGCACGCAGCTGAACGTGACACCATCAGAATTCGAACTTGAATCAGGAAAAAGCATAACGCTGATTGCCACACTTACTTCTGATTCATTCATTCTCTCCGGAAAGGAGCTAAAGTGGTCAGTAACTGATGGGTCATTAGATAAGGCTATTGGTGAGATGGTAGTTTACACGGCGCCAGTGGTATCTGAGATAAAACAGGTTACAATAACTGTATCCTTCGCTGGAGACAAGGACTATTGGGGTTGCTCTACTAAAGTAACAGCAACAATATTGCCAGCAGGAGTATCTAAAACCTCAATCGTCATAAGCCCATCTTCATTTGAGGTAGAGTCAGGTAAATCTATAACGCTCACGGCAACCCTAGAACCTCCATCAGCCCCATCTGAGCAGATAGAGTGGGTCTTAGAAGGTCCTGGAACGATATCTCCGGTTAAAGGCCCGTCCGTAACTTACACGGCACCAGAGGTGACTGCCAAGACTACAATCAAGATAACTGCGAAATTCTTAGGAACGAGTGGATATTTGTCGAGTACCAGTGAACCTTGCTACGGTACTATATTGCCTAAGGGCACTATTGCCAAGAAGGCCACAATATTATCGATATCTCCGACAAGTGCCTCCATAGTTTCCGGCGAATCCAAGGAGCTGACTGCTACGTTGAAGGATGTGGATGGAAATGTACTCACAGGCAAAACCATAAAGTGGAGTTTAGAAGGTCCTGGAACGCTATCTGCGACAACTGGGACCGTGGTAACATACAAGGCTCCAGAGGTTCTGACAACTAAGACAGCCGTTAAGGTCACAGCAACGTTCGAAGGTGATGAGAGCTATAGTATGTCATCTGCGACTGTAATCATAGAAGTAGCTCCAGCGCCAGTAACAATAGCTGGCCTGGAATACGAAATAAAGTTCAACTCGGCAATGTTAAAGAACGTCATAATAGAGGGCCCAGTGGCAGTGCCGACAATTAAGGGTGGAGAAGTAAATGGTGTCAGAATAGTAGCTGAGAAGATGGAGATAAGTGACTTTGCTCTTAGCCGGATAGGGCTCTCATCTTCGATGGTCGAAGTAAATGACCTTGAGATATATGCTGTACGTATATCTGCCTATTCGCCGAGTTTAGGAAAAACCTTGGAAATAACAAGTGAAAGCGCAACCTCACTAGGACCATACGATACATTATCTCTAGAAAATGGCGTAATCCTTCTGTTCAAGTGGACGGCAAAAAATGCAAGGTTCATGGAAAACGAGGTTTCTGGGGAGTACATAGGTGGTAAGGAGCCATATGTTCCAACAATAATTAACGCTCCCAAAGCCGACTTGTTACAAGGGTATGCCATCGAAGACTATGGTACATATAAGGAGCTTAAAGAGGCTGTGCTCCACTTTACTGTAGGTAGGGGTGAGGTATACGACTTGGTGCTTGCTCATCCTATGCAATATTCTTTGGATAGGTTTATCAATAAATTTACAAGCGACGATAAGTGGATAGCTAGGGCTTCAAAAGCTGTTATGACATCGGTCGATTCTTATATGATCTACTTAACATTCAAGGCGTATGGTATGGGACCGTTTACAATAACCGGTGAGGATCCCATGGGCGAACTGATGGAACATGCAGCACGTGGTGTTGGTGGCACAATCAACGATGGTTCTATGCACCTCATATACGCTACGATTGATGAAATATTCGTCGAAAACTTCGCCTTAGAGATACGTGATATCACGATAAAGTAAAATGACGCACTACGACGTACTCTTTATACACCCCCCTGCCATTTATGATTTCAGGAAAATAGTGCATTTTCCAGGACCTGCATCCCAAGTATCTATCCATACAACACATCAGTACATCCAAGTCCCTATTGGTATTCTTAGTGTAGCTGAATTTTTAGATAGACACGGGTACAAAGTCTTAATTGATAATTTAGGCGAAAGGATGTTAGCTGACCCTTACTTTGACGTTAAAGAATACATAAAAAGGAATGTAGCCGATGTATATGCTATTGAACTGCATTGGTATTTACATACTCAGGGTGCGATAGAAGTAGCCAAGATATGCAAAGAGTTACATCCTGAGTCACTGGTCATCATTGGTGGCCTTACGGCTTCAGTATTTCATGAGGAGCTCATAAAACATTTCGACTTCATTGATGCAGTTATTCGGGGAGAAAGCGAAAAACCTCTTTTAGAATTCATGAATATGTATGAAAATCGAGGACATATTTCAGAGACACCTAATGTAACTTACCGTGAAGATGGTAGAATAACAGTCGCGCCTATTATGAATCCAAGCGCAAACTTGGACGAGTTCGAATTTACTAGGTTAGACCTTCTTGAACCAAAGGGGTCGGTCTTCACACCGGGTACGTCACCTCATATAAGCATGTTCGTATGCCGTGGATGCACGTATAATTGTGTCACGTGCGGTGGCTCTGCTTATAGTTATAAAACTTACTTTGGTATGGAAAGACCATCTTTCAGAAGTCCTAATAAACTCGTTGAGGATCTACAGCGACTCACCGCTCAAGGTGTAAAGTGTATAGGTATTCTCCAAGACCCACGTATGGGTGGAAGAAAGTATTGGACCCAGTTATTATCTGCACTTCGAAAAGAAAAGTTTGACGTTGAGCGCTTGACTATGGACCTGTTTTACCCAGCTGATGAAGAGTACGTAAAAGAGCTCTCAAGAATAGGTGTGACTATGGCCTTAAACATCTCTCCAGAATCCGGATCTTATGAAGTTAGGAAAAAACATGGACGCAATTACACTAACGAAGCGTTGCTAGCAACTGTCAAAAAATGTCACAGGTATCACATGCCGATCACCGTATATTTTCTACTTCCGTTGGCACCTGACACCAAAGAAAGCGTTAAAGAAACGTGGAGATTATGGGGGGCGCTTTGTGAATTGGACCGGGAAGCTCTTGACAAAGGTCTCCTTAAAGATGTCGAAGAACGTGTTCCAGTAGGCGGGCCCATTATGGGTCACATGGTTTTCCTTGACCCAGGCTCTTTAGGATACGATTATCCAGAAAAGTATGGATATCGTGTTCTATTTAAAAACATTAAGGATTGCATCCAAAGCCTGAGCATGCCTCACTGGGTCCAGCGAATTAACTATGAGACAGATTCACTAGATAGAGATGCGATAACTGGTTTCATCTATGAGTCCATGGAAGTGGTGATTTCTCAAAGAGAGAAATATCGTCTGTTCGATCCGCACGAAATTTATATTCAACGCCTATTGCTGAATGTGGATAAAACGATAGCGGGAGAAGTTAAGCACATAATGGGTTTAAAGGATGAAATTCTTAAGAAGTTAAAGTTGAGGGAATTAAAATCAAAATATGAAGAATTTTTTAGCAATATTATATAGTGAATTAACAACCTAGAACTAGTGAAACTTAGCTTACATTCTATTCATCCCAGCATACGGTCTACAGATGAAAAACATGATAAAGTGATGATGAAAAAATTTATAAGCATATGTGCCCCTTAAAATCTGAAAAAGAAGGTGTTAGATGGAATGGTTAATGTTACTAGAAGAGAGTTTTTACAGATCGCTGGAGTTCTAGGTGCTACGTTTGCGATAACAACGCAGTTGCCAGAAGGACTGTTGAAGGAGGTGTCCGCGGAGGAGCTCAAAGAACTCAAGCAAGCGGCCGCAGAGGTAAAGACGTACGTAAGAAATTTGAGCTTGGGTGGTGGAAGTTGGGGCCCTTCTAACTGTGTTGCAGTAGACGTGAAGAACGGCAGAATAGTAAGGATAAGACCGTTGCACTACGACTGGAAGTACAAACCTGGAAAGGACTTCCAGACTTGGAGCTTTGAAGTGAACGGGAAGAAATTCGAGCCGCCGCTGAAGACTCTAGTTGCTCCCTACGCTTTGGTGTATAAGATGCGCGTCTACTCGCCATCTCGTCTCAGGTACCCGCTTAAGAGAGTTGACTTTGACCATAGGAAGTCTCCTAACCAGAGAAATCCCCAGAATAGAGGCATAAGCGGATTTGTTAGGATATCTTGGGATGAAGCCCTAGAGATTCTCACGAGTGAGCTCAAAAGGATAAAGGAGACCTACGGCCCATACGCCATACTTGTGCAAAGTGACTTCCATGGAGAGTCTAAGGCTGTGCACACACGGCCGGGTGCCATAAGGCACTTCCTTCGCAACTTCTTTGGCGGATGCATAACTCAGGCTAGGAACCCCGACAGTTGGGAGGGTTACTACTGGGGTGCCAAACACGTCTGGGGAATGGATGGAGGCCAAGGACAAAATCAGTATCGACGACTAGCACTTTACGACTTCTTCCTGAATGGCGAACTTGCTCTGTTCTGGGGTTGTGATGCGGAGACTACACCTAATGGCCACAACCCACAAAGGATGGCCAGCCTAACATGCTACTGGCTTAAGGAGGCCGGCAAGAGGGTAATCAACATAGCTCCAGACCTAAACTATTCTGCTGCGCTTCCCTACACCGACAAGTGGATTCCTGTAAGGCCCAATACCGACGCCACAGTATACTTGGCCATAGCCTATGTTTGGATAACCGAGGGAACATACGACAAGCAATACGTTGAGACGCATACGTACGGTTTCGAGCACTTCAAGAGGTACGTCCTTGGTGAGGAGGATGGTGTACCGAAGACGCCAAAGTGGGCAGAGCAGATCTCAGGAGTTCCCAGTAGAACAATCAAGGCTCTGGCCAGACTTTGGGCCAGCAAGAGAACCTCAATGTTCCATTGCAACGGAGGTCCAACAATAAGAGGACAGTATGCGACGGAGCCAGCCAGGCTTGAGACGTATTGTCTAGCGATGCAAGGAATAGGAAAGCCCGGGGTTCAGCAGATACAGATGCATGAGTGGGGAGGACTTAATTGGCCGTTTGGTACACCGTCTAGAACGGTAAGCGCTGGAGCTGCCGCGAGAGGAATATTCGGAATAGGAGCGGATCCGCCTTTCGTACCAAAGACGCTTATTCCCAGTGCGATACTCGGACCGTGGCCGTTCGAGTGGTACGGAACCACATTAGCATTTGCTCCTGTGCAAGACCAGTTCGTTAAGTACAAATTCCCGCCAGAGGAGGGATACCCAACACCGCGCATGGTTTGGACCGAAACACCTTGCTGGACCACTTGCTGGAACGGTGGAAACGAACTGGTGAAGGCCTACAGGAGTTCCAACGTGGAATTCTTTGTAGCTCAACACTTCACACTCGAAGACGATGCCCTCTTTGCCGATTTGGTTTTACCCGTCACTACGACATTCGAGAATGACATAGACATAATGACGGATAATGGGAGCGGGCAATACAATATGTTATATGTCCAGTACCGATGCGTAGACCCGGTGGGAGAGTCAAAGAGTGACGTCGAGATAGTCGAAACGGTGGCTGAAAAGTTAGGGTACGACTTCACTTACGGGAAGTCGCACTTTGAGTGGGCGAAGGAAGGCTGGGCTAACTCTGGGGTTCAGGACCTGATATCTTGGGAAGAGCTTCTGGAAAAGCAATATTACGTGGTGTCAGTTGACCCTACATGGAAAGAATACGCACAACCTGGGTTTAGATGGTACTGGGAGCTGCCAGAAGGGCAGGGTCTGAATACTAAGTCTGGAAAGATAGAGTTCTTCTGCCAGTGGCTTTATGAGAACTTTGGAAACGATCCGGAAAGGCCACCGGTCGCCCGTTGGATTCCTTACGGTGAGACACACCAAGAGAGCCTCTTCCATCCGAGGGCCAAGAAGTACCCGTTACTCGTCGTGTCTAACCATCCGAGGTGGAGGGAGCATGCCAACCTAGACGACAACATGTGGCTCTCAGAGATAGCGACGCATAAGATAAGAGGACCAGACGGGTACTTATACTACCCAATGTGGATACATCCAATAGACGCTGCCAAAAGGGGCATCAAGCATGGTGACATCGTGAAGGTTTACAATGAAAGAGGTGCGATACTCTGCGCGGCATATGTGACTGAGAGGATAATGCCGGGAGCCATTTCAATAGACCACGGCCAGAGGTTAGATCCAGTATACTACGATCCCGACGGCAAGATAGGGCTTGACAGAGGTGGTACAATAAACCTGATATGCCCGTACAAGACCACCTCGAAGAATGCTTTTGGTATGGTCGTCAGCGCTTTCCTAGTTGAGGTTGAGAAAGTGGACGTCTTCGAGCTGGCGAAGCGGTATCCAGAGGCATTTAAGAAAAAGTACGACGAGAGGTCTGGCCAGACGACAGAAACTTGGCTTGCGAGGGGGTGATCTGAATGAAAGTATTCGTTATAGATGTTGAAAAATGCGCTGGTTGTTACTCATGCCAGTTTGTATGTAAGGACGAATTCGTAGGCAACGACTGGTCGCCTTACGCTAAGCCTCAGCCAGATACTGGACATTTCTGGATGAAGATCGTAGAGATGGAAAGGGGTTCGATACCGAAGGTCAAGGTAACCTACATTCCGACTCCTTGCATGCATTGCGACAATGCGCCATGCATACCGGCATGCCCCGTGAAAGCGATATACAAGAGGGCGGATGGGTTAGTCATAATCGACCCTGCCAAGTGCAACGGATGCAAAGCATGCATAGATGCCTGTCCATACGGTGCAATATACTTCAACAATGACCTTAAGATTGCTCAAAAATGCATAGGATGTGCCCATCTCATAGATTATGCTAATAAGACGGACGATCCTGGTCTTAAGACCCCGAGGTGTGTGGATAGTTGTCACACTGATGCGATAAAATTCGGGGAATACGATGAGTTGAAGGACCTCATAAAGAATGCAGAGGTGCTCCACCCGGAGTACGGTACTAAGCCTAGGGTCTATTACCTAAACTTGCCTAAACCCTTCATAGCCGGAGACATCTACGACCCAGAAATCGACGAATGTCTCCGAGGAGCCACCGTAACTGCTGTAGACCTAAATACTAGCAAGACTTATTCAACTACTACGGACGAATTCGGAGACTTCTGGTTGAAGAACCTTGAGTGGAATCATGTATATTCTGTATCCATAACGTTGGATGGATACTATCCGAAGGTCATAGGAACAGTGTACACAGGAAAGGACGTGCATCTAGGGTCGATAGCGCTCTTCAAGAAAAAATAAACTGTCCAAAAATTTTATTAATTTTTTATTTTATGAGCAACATACTTAAGTTAGATAAGTTTGACACTGTGGTGAAAATGTCGGCAGGCAGAATTCCTTTCGAGAAAGGATCATTAAAGGGAAAGTTAATTCTAGAATGTCCCGGAAGAGCTGTTATATCGGAGATATTCAAAATGAGATCGGATATAGAGCAACTTCTTCAACAAATTGAGGCAAAGGGATGGATGCACTTCTATGTTGACCATGAGGCCAATATAATCGGTGAGATAGAGTTTAATGGTGTCGAGTACCAGATAGTTCCTTGGAGCGTTCTGAGAGGACCTTATGGCATGTTCATAGATATTGGTGAAACTTTTCCCGAACTCAAGGGTGTTGTGCTAAAGAAGTTGGTCTATAACGTCTATGGCAGGAATACGTTTCCAAGAGCCATTACGGTAGATGCACAGAACAAAATAATCACTCACGTTAACGATGCGTTTTGGAAATGGGAAGAGGATTGGGAGAAAGATGATAAGAAAACCCTAATAGCGCTTGAAACATATGAGATCTTAAATTGGTTCGTTGAGAAAGGATTCTCTTTACATGAAAGTTATGCTCCCGAAAGGTACAGGGCGCTCGCTGGAAAATTCGCAGAGTTGGCGAAGTCCAGAGCACAAGAAAAAAAGTAGATACAAGAACTTCAGTTAATTAAGGTAGTAATTAGATTCACTAATTAAATGAAAAAATTAGTGGATTTATGGAGCTATTTGTAGTACCGCGTCTTCAAGGGTCAGCTCATCTGCTGAGAAGTATGCCGCATGCGTCTTGGCATCTTCAAGAAATCTCTCCTAGATACAACTAAACTCCTTTCTTTCATTTATATCGTAAAAATATTTATAAAGAAAACCGCTTGGAAAACTAATCTTAGATTATACCACCATTCCTATATAGTCTTCGTCTCAATACTTTGGTTGGACCATGAAGCGCTACGACATCGTCTTTCTCCACCCTCCGGCTATATACGATTTTAGAAAGAGGTCAAATTTCCCGGGCCCGATAGCTTACACGGTCACTGAAAGCACAGAACAGTTCATAATACCTCCCATAGGTATGCTGAGCATAGCCGAATACCTAGATAGGCATGGATACAAAGTCATAGTGGACAACATAGGCGAGAGGATGATACAGGATAAAACGTTCGACGTCGAAAGACACGTCAAAAGTGTTAAGGGGGATGTTTACGCTATTGACCTCCATTGGTGCGCTCACGCTCAGGGAGCTATAGAGTTGGCCAAATTATGTAAAAAGCTTCATCCAGACTCAGTAATAGTTCTTGGAGGGCTAACTGCAACTAGGTTTCACGAAGAGATAATTGAGAAGTATAGTTTCGTAGATGTGGTGATTAGGGGCGAGGCAGAAAAGCCGTTCTTGAAGCTCATGAAAACGCTGGAGAGTGGACAGAAAAACCTTTCCGTAGAAAGTGCGACTTTGAAAGTGAATGGGAGGCTTATAGTTGGGCCTTTAGCAACGCCTTCAGAAAGCCTTGATGAGTTTGACTTCACTAGGTTGGACCTATTGGTTCCTAAGTCTATCTTATTCTCAACGAGCAGGCCACCGTACTGTCTCCATTGGTCTATACCTATATGCAGAGGATGCACGGAGAATTGCGCTACGTGCGGTGGTTCAGCGTATGCGTATGCTAGGCTCCTCGGCAAGAGAAAGCCATCCTTCAGGCGACCCGAGAAAATAAGGGAAGACTTGGAGAAGCTTGCAGAGCAAGGCGTTAAGGCGGTCTTTCTTTTCCAAGACCCGAGAATAGGTTGTGGGGAGAAGGTGGACGCCTGGTTTATCATACGTTAG
>JALNLA010000002.1:274579-305438 GCA_023267975.1 Candidatus Terraquivivens ruidianensis | reverse complement strand
CAAAGACTGGCGGCTATCGTAGAATCTCAAAAAGAGAATTGAAAGCCGCCCTGAATATCGCTATCAATAGCTGTTCCAATAAGAATCTCAAAAAGAGAATTGAAAGTCCAGGATCATCAAGTAGTCCTTTAGCTGAGCCTCGAACCTTGCGAATCTCAAAAAGAGAATTGAAAGTAAGACCCATGGCTTTACGATACAATTCTACAGACTTAAGCGAATCTCAAAAAGAGAATTGAAAGAAACAACGCATCAAAAGAGGTGAAGAAGAATGGAAAGCATAGAAGAATCTCAAAAAGAGAATTGAAAGCATGCATTTCAACTATTATAGTTATTATAACATATATAAGAATCTCAAAAAGAGAATTGAAAGTCTAAAAAGGAAAGACGGCGAAAGAGGTGGCTAAGGAGGTTTACGGCGACTGTTCGGCCAAGTTTCAGAACAGCGTCAGGGCGATAGCGAAAAAGCACGGAATTAGTTATCAACGTCAAGAAAAATTTTTCTAAACTTCATAACTATTTGACGAATCTTAAAAAGAGGGCAGAATTCGAGGAGGAAAAGTTTAGCATTATGAAAAATTTTAGAATACTGAACTAATTGTGATACGAGTACACCGTAGACCGCTGTACCTACAGCATTTTCCTGGAAAACTGTTAATCGGAGTTTATAAGCGACGTCTACGTTTAAGTCTACGGTATGTTGACGCTACTGACTTTCAGGTTCTCCGTCAACCACGACTTATCCTTCCAGAGCTTCTCTGGCTTCTCTTCTAGGGGCGTCTTCTTCGACATACTCGGCAGAGCTTCATACGAGTTGACCGAGGAGTTACATAGAAGGAAGGGTATAGCGCCGTACTCAACCTCTCCCATCGAGTTCTTTGAGGAAGGCGCGCTCCGAAGAATAGCGTACCGTAGGCTTCCAGCAACGACGAACGCATCGCTTAGGATCTCGCTATTCGACCCTATGCTTTACAAGTTTTTCGAGAAAGCAATCTTCAGCGGCCTATCCTCGCTAAAACTTTTGGGCGAGGAATGCCCATTATTAGAGATAGCTATAAAAACCGTGGACCCCAAGAAGCTAATCGATGAAGCCGAGCCAGTCAGGCGCTTCTCGGTAACGTTTAAAACACCCACCGTCTTCAGGCTCACGCCGCGAGGACCTATCGACAAACCGGGCAGCCAATCGCCCTTCAGGCTTTATCCTCTACCAGACCCTATCCTCCTAGCCAGAAGCGTCCTAAGGATTTGGAAGAATTTCTTCGGTCAGCCACCTTGCGGCAGGGATTTTGACGAGTGGCTGACGACAGGGGGCGTAGCGATATCAGGATACCCAAGGGGTCTCAAGACGTACAGGCTTTACGAGCACCCGCACAGTAACAAATGGATAGTCGGCTTCCTCGGCACGGTCCACTACAGCCTACCCGATGACACGTACGATGAAAAACACGCCAAGGTAATGAACGCCCTTTTGAGGCTCGCTGAATATACCAACGTTGGAGCGGGGAAGACGGCAGGCTTTGGGATGGTAGTTTTGAAACCATTTGCTGGAGAGGCTAAGCAGGGTGCATGAGCTCCTTCATGGCCCAGTACAGATGTCTAGAGAGCCAGCTGAGAGTCCTCATCCAACTCTTTGCTTTTCCGCCAGAAGCGACAATCGATGCCAAATCCCTGTTCACAACGTAAAGAAACTCATCTGCCAGCTTAGAGCCCACCAACACCTCGTAAAGTAGCTTTACATATTTAACGTACATCTCACCACCTTCAACGTCTCTCCCGTAGACATATCTGAAAGTCTTCTGCAAGACATTTTCGAATGCCTCTAAAACTTTGTCCCCGCGCTCCGTAAGTTTATTGGCCAGCATCGACGGTAGCCACAGGCTGTAAGTCTTCAGCAAAACGAGAAATGAGGGTGACTGTCCCCCGGGTTCTCTTGCAGCTATCACGTTTAGGTTTGAGTGAATTCTAGGAACATTTGAAGGGAAGCGGGCTTTTGTACCGAGCCACAGTACCAATGCCTCTTCGGGCGTGAGCCCATCGACTTTTCCTACGACGACAGACTTGTAGGACCGTAGGATCTCGCTGTAAACGTTTCCGAGATCGTAAGAGACGTCAACCGGTGTTAAGAGTACAAAAGTTCCCTGACCCGTTCCCTTTTCTACTATCCTGCCAGCCCGTGAGTACATGAAGCCTGCAAGGGCTAAGCTCATAGAATGCAACCCAAGGTAATGCTTGGACGGAGAAGATAGGCCCTGACCGTATTTCCTCGAAAACTCATAATGCTCTGGCTTTAGAGCTTGCGGTACCATCAGCTCGACGGTTTTCTCAGCGTCAAGCGTGTAGCCGTATACAGGAAGCTCCGTCCTATACTCGGAAAGTATCTCGACTAACTCTTCCTCATCGACACCACCTATAAGCTTAGCATAATTTCTAAAAGCCTCCGAGAATTTCTTTGCTTTCAACTTCTTAAGAAATTCGTCGATGTATTTCCTGTCGTTTCCTGACATGGGAAATATCATTAATGGACTCGCACTCTTCCCCTTTTTCTTAACCCTTTCGATGAGTTCTGATTCTTCTTTAGAGATGTACTCAGCCAGCCCGTAGAATAGCTCACTCAGAGCATTAATCAGGCTGCCCTTCCTTTTCGGCTTCAGGACGATTCTGTCACCTAATATTACAGGATTTTCTGAAAACATCTTGATGTTTAACAGATAGAAAGTGGTCTTGAGAACCTCCCTGAGAACAGTTCCGGAGGGAGGTAGAGCTATAGCACACTCCTTCATCATTCCACCCCGAAGAACCTACAAGCCGCCTCGACATAGTGGCGGCCTACTCCGCTTTTCTCTCCATTCCTATTACAGAAACCATCAAGATAGTCAGCCAACATTAACGGGGCTATCAGCATGCAGTATAGCTTGTAATGATTTTGTATTTTTTCGAATCTGCTAGACTTCAAAAACTTAACGACATTGGAGAATTCTATCTTTTTTAAAGACTCTATAACCGTAGTGTCAACATCAAAAGGTGCGAGCATTTCTCTTAGAAGCTTTACAGCCTCGTCATATAAACATAGGGTTAACCATCTATGCTCATGTGCATATTTTTTTACCTCATCAAGGTATAACAACGGGTCTCTGCTACGGCATGCCTCACTGTGCCTAATTATCGAGAGCACGAGCAAGTCCCTAAGCTTTTCATGTCCATTGTAAACATGGTCAGCGACATAAGCTGATAATATTTCATGAAGATAAAAGCTCATATCGTTGCGTACTTTCTCGCAACTCATGTCGAAGTTGTCTTGATAGATATTGTAACACTTACCAACGTCGTGAAGTATTGCCAAAAGTTTCAGTAATGCCTTAAGCTCATCATCTGTTGTATCGATGCCAACTTGCCTGAGTCTATGTCTAACGGCTCTGATATAATTCTTCGGAGTATTTTCGATAATCTCAAATATGGCATTTATGTGATCATATAACGACTGGTGCTCATAAGCACAAGGTTTTCTAGGCTGGCCATCTCTCCTTAGGGTTAATAGTGATGAATGAGTGAGTCCTACTTCGTTAGAATCGTTCCGACTCCTCAAGTGCGTCTCCAACTCCGTATCCTCAGTGGGCCTCTGATAATCATCTAATATCACGCCCAATACCTTTACCCCATCCTTTCTCATTTCTTGTCCGAGCTTCTCCAAGAATGTTGTAACAGCCATTTCTTTCTCAAGTTGCTTAACCAAGTTTTCATCCAACTCATACGGTAACAACTGTCCGTTACGTTTGATGGCAATAGCCTTGCTTTTACGCAGAGCTTCCTTGGCATCATGTTCATTCAAAGCGACCACGGCCATCTCACCAAGATAAAGATAATCTCGTGGATATGCCTGCATAAGCGGTTCATCCCTAACAAAGCTTCCTACATTTTTCAGAAGTTGTTGTGCTTGCATAGACGTTAGCAATATTGATCTATCGAGTTCTATGAGGTCCCTGCCTATGGGTTCTTTGCTAATAAGTTCTAAGAAATCAATATCTGAGAACACTTTACCCAATGCTTCTGCGGTCCCGAATACCCAATCAAAGCCCTTTCCATCAGCTATTATTTCTCTGGTCTTTTTAACATATTTCTGTTCATAAAAATTAGCCGTCGCATCTTCTACTACGTATATCGTTCCCTTACCGCCTTTCCTTGCGACCCGCCCGGCTCTCTGGATGAGGCGGTCCAAAGGAGCTAAATCTGTTATCATGACGTCAAATGACGTATTAACACCAACTTCTATGACCTGCGTCGAAACGACTAACTTAGTTTCATTACTAAGCGCCTGACGTAGCTGAGCCTCCCTATCTATCCTCATAAGTTTCCCATGGAGCAAGACCGGCCTAAATTTGCGGAGCCTCTTCCATCTTTCCTCGGCTCTGGCAACAGTTTCCGATACAATCAAGATGCGCTTACCATCGGATAGAAGTCTCTCAACCAACGGCTCGATATCGCTTTCCTTGATAAAGCTGAGCTTTATATCCCTATTACCGTAACCCTCAGCAAAATCTAAGTCTTGTTCGCATATATGGATAACATCCTTAGGAAACTCTACGAGGTTTTTAATGTGCGGCATCGTAGCTATTATCACATTTGAGCCGATACTGTTGGCATACTCAGCAATACCTTTAAGAATATTCGGCGAGAGCGTTGCGGTCATTAGAAAGGTTGGTACACCACTCGTCACTAGGCTTTCTACAGAGGCCCAGAGTGCTGCAAGTCCGCGCCTGCTACTGGTAGCCGAGCCAAGCTCCATAAAAAGATGCGATTCATCAAAAACTACTGCCGAGCCGTATATTAACCCCCTACTCACGTCATAGTGAGTGGGCAAACCATAGCCTGTCTTCCAAGATTCAGCAACTGGCACCTTAAATAAATTCAAACAAAACGTGTCAAGCGTAGTAAACACTATACGCTTCTCAAAGTACAATGCACCATGGGACCACATCATTTGTTCAGCTACATCGTTTTCAAGATTCTGAGAATTCATTACACCTAACTCCCGGAGGTACTTTATGCGTTCCCTCATCTCTTCGTATAGATTCGTTACTACGCTCCTCATGGGCAATACATGTATCACGCCCCTCCATGGAACTTCATCCACGTAACTAGCACAACCTAAAGTCAAGGTTAGCGTGCTCTTGCCGTAACCGGTCGGAAGTAGAAAAATGCAAAATATTGGTGAATCGTTATGTAAAAATTCAGAGATCATCTTTAGGGGCTTATGGATGAGCGTTCTTGCCCGCCAAGAAAAAGCATCACATATGTTCAAGTACAATTCATGTAGCGTCACGTGAAACCACCATAACGTTTTCACCATCCGTGTATACCAGACCTTTGCTTGACACTTTAACTTCGACAACATCACCTTCTATCGAACCACGCACTTTTCCTGGAATTATGTAGCGAATCGGTTTTGGTTCCTTACTACCGAATCCGTCGTCCCAAAACTCCACTTCGTCATATTCACCCTTAATCGTTTCTTTAACTTCTGAAGGGAAGTAATATGAAGTTTTGACGACGTCATGGTTAATGAGCCACGAATCGTTAAGCCTAACATCCTCGATGCTTACTATACTCTCTTTTGAGCCTATTCGAGTTATGCTCCAAGCACTACAGATTAGAGATTGTTTCCAACCATCTCCTAAAATCAATCTTGCCTTTTCTTCGTCTATCAAGTAAAGTATATGAAATATTCTATATGGTGCAAGCACCTTTCCAGATGAAATTGCGCCAAACCTATACTCTCTTAATGCTCTTCTTACAGGTTTTTGGAAGTGGAGCACGATGTAACGATTAATATCCATCCATTCACTGGCAATTTCGTTGTGTTCAATCCTGCACGAAGCAGTTTTTATAAAATTCATTAAAGATGTTGAAGACGTCAGGTTGAATTTTCCCCTCTTTATTGAGACGTATATTGTTTCGAGATTGTCCATGAAACATTTTGAAAGAGCTCCTTTTAGTGTGTTGGGAGGCGGTAGTGCAAACGCTGGTTGACCCTTGCTAGAAAACGGATGCTTAATAGAGTAACCCCAATGGTATCTCGCCTGTATATGAAGAAGCATCATTTTCTTCAGCCGGACGTTTCTTGGTCCACTAACTTAGCTACTTCTAACAAAGCCTCCTCCAAGCTGTTTCCTACTTTAAATGTGACGTTATCATAGGTCTCCTCAGCCATGTCCTTGTCTTCTTTTGTTACCGCAAATATGTTAACCTTCTCCTTTATACCGTGTCTCGATAAAGCTTCCGTCATTTTCTTTGCCCTTTCCACAGAATCCCTTATATGAGTCCAGTAGTTTCCAGGCGAGGCTACGAAATCCGACATCCTAGACAAAGTTATGACTGCTGACCTGACATCGGTTATCGGATGGAAACGGCTTTTCTTTGCCCCAAACGACAGATTTGTAAACAACAGCGTAAGGGCATCAATCGCAAGCTTAATTCTTGGAATTCTTTGGTTTATGAGTTCTTCCTCCCTTTCTACCTTACCTTTAGGAACGGGCATGCCCTTCTCATTAAGCAAGGGCGTTGAGGGTATGGCTATGCCGTCTATATCCAGATTGAACGTCAAAGTATACAGCGCAGAGCCTACCTCAACATTATAAGGAATCATAGGACGTGCTTGACCCGTTTTTTCTTCCCTTTCAACCTGACTTAGGGCCATTCTAACATGAAATTGACTCTCGAGGCCTACGGCATGGGAAGAGTCTAGAGCTGGAATCATATAACTCGCTTGGAATCTAGAAGTTCTTCTTACAGGTGTTTTGCCTGCATATAAGAACCCGCCTATGTCTGCTACAACATCATGTAGGAGTACATCCACTTCGAACCTTCTCGCATCCACTTGGTTTTTTGGTGGTGCGATATCTTCCAAGTAATTGTCGTCCGCATACTTTATGAACTCTTTCGCTGCAGTTAATGTACCGATTCGAAGACCATACTTTGGTGCAAGGTCTACTAGCATGCTTTGGTATTCATGGGCTATAGTTTCGCCTGAGACCGCCGGGACGTATCTTATCGTATACTGACCGTCATCCTGTTTAATGACTATCGGCATGGTCCTATGCCTAGAAAGGTTTCCGACACTTTCGACCATGTTAAGCGCTTCAGCGTTTACCAGAAGCCTTAAGGAAAGGCTGAGAAACATACTACCTCTCCTCCTTAAGCAGCACTTCTACAATCTTATATGTGGCCCTAGCAGCGACCCGTCTGGCCAGAAACAAGTCCTTAGTAGCTTCCTCCACGAATTTATCCAGCTCATCGTAAGAGGCAGGTTTCCCTGGAATGCGGAGTAATTTGTCCTCTCTGTCTTTTACCTCAGTATAAGGTTTATCTGCTTCTTCGAAGATCTTTACTCTGTCTTTTATAACCGTAAGAATTCGCGCAACTTCATAAGTGGCCTTTGCTACAACCTCACCGCTCATGGCGTTAGCTAGCCTGTCTACAGTAGAATAACTCCCCGTGGCCGCGACAACCGCTGCAAACGCGACAGCAACACCATCAAACTTAGAGCCTGTCAGACTCATTACATTATCAAATGGTTTGATTTATGCATATAAGCCTAACTGAGAATTTTGCATATATATGCAAAACAACGAGTGATGTTATTTAAAACCACCATACGTGTCTTGCTGCCATATTCCATTAGGAACGGGAAAATTTTTGCGCGTATTCAACTAATTAAAGAGTTGACAAAAGTTCCGTATCACAGAAAATTTTTTCCAACATGCTGAACTAATTAGTGGGGCGAGCGTCTCATAGGTCTATGGTCTACCAGCAATCTTTGTTATTTAAGAGGCTAGCTAAGCATTTCGCTTGAGCCTTACAGCTATAGACCCAGCATGGGCATATAGACCCTCAGCCTCGGCCATCTCAACCGCAAACCTTCCAAGCTCTTCTAAGCCGTCTTTTTCGGCCAGCAGCACCGAGACTAACTTTAGATAATCATGGACGGACAATCCTCCGCGAGTCTTAGCCCAGCCTGATGTTGGAAGTATGTGGTTCGGTCCGGCAACGTAGTCCTCAAGGGCCACTGGTGTGCAAGGGCCGATAGAGATTGAGCCGGCGTTCCTGAGCTTCGATAGGACCTCGACCATGGACATATCCGCAATCACTTCTACGTGCTCCGCGGCGTATTCGTTAGCAAACTCGAAGGCTTCATCCAAGTCGTTGACGAGAATTATCACACCATTCCTGTTTAACGATTCCTTGATGATGTTCTTCCTCGGCGATGACTCCACAACCATGTCTAACGTCCGCGAAACTTCTTCAGCCAACTTCTTCGAGTTCGTCAAGAGCAACGGGGATGCTGCCAGGTCATGCTCAGCTTGGGCTGCAAGATCCCACGCCAAAAATTCCGGGTCTGCAGACCCGTCGGCTATTATCAATATCTCGGAAGGGCCTGCAATCATATCTATCGAGACGAATGTCATCAAAAGCAACTTTGCTGCCGTGAACCATGCACCACCCGGCCCCACGATCTTCAAGACCTTTGGAATAGTCTCGGTTCCGAAGGCCATTGCGGCCGCAGCATGCACACCACCGACCCTATAGACTTCTTTCGCGCCGGCGATGTCAAGCGCTACTAATATCGCCGGTTCAACTGTACCGTCCTCTCTGGGAGGTGTACATGCGAGAATTCTAGGAACGCCGGCAACCTTTGCTGGAATCGCCGCCATGAGGGCCGTAGATGGATATGATGCCCTACCACCAGGGACGTATATTCCAACGGAGTCGAGTGGCTTTACTACCCGTCCGGCATACAAACCCCTCCTTATCTCATTTATAAATAGCTGAGGAGGTAGCTGGCTTCTGTGGAACTTTTCGATGTTTTCTGCCGAAACCTTGAGTGCCTCGATTAACCTTTCGGGGACGTGCTCGTATGCATTCTTTATCTCCTCACTAGAGATTTTTATCTTCTCTTTTGTCAGCACTTCTTGTCCAAAGAATCTACGATAAAAATCCACTATTTCCGCGTCGCCTCTTTCCCTGACCCTATTGATTATATCAGCTACCTCGTGCTCGATACTTGAAAAGTCGAGCATACACCTATTGATTAACCTCACTTTCTCCTCAGCAACAAGCTCATCGAGCTTAACGACCTTCAATACGAATTACCTCCGATACGTCTCAGTAGCCAAGCTAATAACTTTTGAGAGTTATGCGCCTTCAAGCGTCAACTTGAAGCCCATAAGCCTCGACAAATCTTCCAAAGCCGAGAGATGGTTTCCGTATGCTAGAACCCTGTGAAGCCCTCCTTTGTACCCGTAGAGGTACTTCCGAGCGTCGGGCACGGATACCTTGACCTTCGTCCTACAGCCACGGTCTATGTCAACGTTATCTAAAATTTTCCCTACGGAGGCGACCATTTCATTCAAACCTTCAACGAATTTAGCTACAGTGACATCGATTCCTTCATGCATAAACACTTGGAGTCCAACGCCGTCACCGCTGTCAGCATGGTTCCTGATAACGTATGGAGTCACTTGTCCATCCATCTTTGTTGGTGCGGTACAGTGGCAGTGAATTACAGCATTCTCCGCAACGTCAACGACTGGGTCCGATATGAACGAAGCTCTGTCGGCAAGGTACCTGAAGATCAGCATCGTCAGGGCTGAGTGAACGTCCGCCTCGCAGGCCGCTACATAACCCTCATCGTTCAATAGAGATAGGGCCAAGCAGGGCGTCGTTGGCATCTCAACCTTGCCGTACTCAAGCCAGCCGAGGCAATCTATCGCAAGCGCATTCGCACCATGCTTCTCTAAGAGCTTCTTCAGGGCTATGTAAATCGCTGCCGCCCTAACGACCTCGCTCTTCGACGGTTCTCTGACTTCCGTAGCCTTCTTCATTACCTCTTCGGCAAGCCTCTCTGCGACATTCATATCGACTTCATCGTAAAGCGCCTTAACCTCAGAATAATCAACATACTCCAAGTTCACACCGAGTCTTTGCTTAACTAAGCTTACGTACTGCGGGCTAAGGTACTTCGCCGGGTTGGCTTCTCTTCTAGTTATGACGAGGACTTTCGACGTGCTTAGCATCTTGGCGGTGTAAACAGCCCTCAGGACCTTCTCTATATCGTTCATGTCGCTTGAGGAGACCATCAAGAACCTCTTGCCAGCCTTCTCTAAGTCCTCCACCAGCGGTAGGCCAGAGATGTCACCGCCGTAAAGGTCTATCACGTAAACGGTCGGTATGCCATATCCACCATACTTGTGTATGTAGTCATATCCGAGGTCGGCTATACGCCTCGAGGCCCAATAAGTGAAACGTGTACTCTCGGACGTCAATATGTACGCAAAGATTGCGTCAACGTCGCTGCCGATTTCTCTCTCCAGCCTGTTCACCTCATCCATAGTCGAGACGACATGGTTCACAAACTCTACTGCTAGCTGAAGCTTCAGACCATTAAGTCTATTAACCCACTCCTTCACCCTTGCATCATAATCGTAGAACGGTGACGGCCAGCCCCTTCGAGCCTTGCTACCGAGAAAAACGTTCAGAACTTTTATGCTCTTATTCATAGTAAAGATTTTATTCCGAATGTTTAAAAACTTTAGCAAAGCAATCGTATCGCTTCGAAAACCTAAAGGGGTTGTAACATGGAAAAAACTCTGGGATTGAAAAGAGTCCCTTTGTTTTTCGCAAAAATCGTCTTCTTTCTTTATGGATTCATGTGGACTCTTAAACGGCGTTCAGCAGAGTCGCTGAAAGATGTCTATCAACTTTTTTACTTAGACTTCCTCAGGTTGCGCGAAAGAGACGTGGAGATTGTAAGGTTTGATGACGAAGTGCTTGTCACGCGCTGCAAAAACCCATGCCCGATCCTCAACCTATCACTTTCGCTTAACGTTGACACAAAAATATCCTGCAAGATGGTCTCAGAACCTGTTTGTAAGTATGTGTTACGCAGGCTCAATCCAAGGTTAGTGTTCGAAAGAAATTACAACCACATAAGACCTTATAGCGAGAGTTGCGAGGAAACGATTTATTGGAGAAATCGAGTTTGCTAATATTAAAGTATATTGCAAAGTGAACTTTGAATTTGTATAAATACGTAATACTGTTTCAGAGCGTATGAACTTTCCGCTCCAATACCCGCTTGCCTAGACTACCTACCCACTTAGGGATTATTGCATCCCGAAATCTTTTACCATACCACCGGATACTTCTAACCGTAAAAGTTTACTGATTATAAAATTAGATAGAAGAGGGCTTATGGGCAATGATAGGACTGCAATAAACTACCTCCTGTGTATAATGTCCGCGGTAGCCCGCTGAATGGATGGGAATATTGCATGTTTGATAAATAATTTATAGTTATTTTTACTATAAGTTTGTTTCAAAATCCTAAAGAAGGCGGATTTTGGACATCCTGAGGAGTTTGAAATAACTCTATGTCAAATTTTGTTTTTTCAGCAAGAGATCAGAGTTTATTAAGCTCCCATATTAGACAGAATCCAGCTCTCTTTTGAATAGTGTAGAGTTCATGCCTTTAACATATAGCCTGACAGTCAGACCCTTAACCGAGGGGATATTGTTAAATGGAATGACAAGAGGAGCCCAGGCTTATCCCTAATTATTTTCACTTACTAAAGGTGAAGAGCCTAGCCTTAAATTGATAGTTTTTAAGGTATTAATATAATATTTATTAAAGTGCATATATATATACAATTTATGCAATGTTAAGCAAATGGTCAGAATCTAAGGTCAATATCAGTAAGCTTATTGAAGACCTTAGGCAACAATTTCCGTACGATCCTCTTACTGCTCTGATTGTTGAGACCGTAGCCAATGCTATTGATAGTGGTGCAACTGAAATAAACATTGTAATAAATTCCTCGGGTCGTAGGTACACTATTCGCGATAATGGCATGGGTATGAACAAAGAAGATTTTGAAAACTATCATAACATTGCATATACTACGAAAGGGCGAGGGCGAACTATAGGTTTCGCAGGTGTTGGTGCCAAGATTTTCCTTGATAGAGCTGTACAAATATTAACAGAAACCAAGTCTATTAATTTTCATGCCGCATCCGAGTGGATGTTCGAAGGTGAGGCCTTAAAATGGAGGTACATCGAACCTCTTGGAAAGGTTAGGGATCAGGGTACTTATGTTGATGTTGTATTAGCTTTTAAAGAAGATGCGGATAAACTTAATAAAGACTTCATCTTAAAGGTTATTCGTGAAAACTATAATGCTATTCTATTAGGTGAATATGGTAAACGATCCATTATAGTTAACGGGGAAGAGTTGCGGGCATGGATTCCACAAACCTTAAATAAAAAAGAATTAAAAATTAAGGTTGATGCCCATCATGTCGTTAAATGTACTTTCATGTTCTGTAAAGAGTCTATTCGTGAAGAAGAATTTAGAGGGATAGGAGTTGTAGTCAATGGTAAGATGGTTACTAGGGAGTGGTTTGACCAGCATCCAATGAATGCTGACAAAATAACTGGTTATATAATTGCTGATCATCTGAGCAGTATTATTACTACATCTAAAGATAATTTTGACAGAAAGTCAAGTAGCTGGAAGAAATTCAAGTCCAGAGTAGCATGGCATTTTGCGCGGTGGCTTTCAGATATTGGGGTAATGCCGGCTACTAAGGAAAGTAAAGAGGGAAAGTTAAGGCAGCTTTCAGAACTCATTGAAAAAAGTATTAACACTCTTCTGCAAGACCCTGAACTGCGTGATCTAAACCCATTTTTAAAACTTGTCAAAAAAGAAGTGACCTTACCAGGACTTGGATATGAAAAGGTAAAACTTATTGAGGGTGTTCAGAAAGTTCCTGGAACAAAAGGGTGTGAAGAAGGGGGTATGGGAGTGAGCGTTTATGGTCCTGATAGAGGAAAGGGTTATGATGAATCTGATCAAGGTGAGTCTGCAGTAAAAGTCCCTAGAGCAGTGAGATATGGGATAAAAATAGGCTATGCGGATAGACCTGAGCTCGATGATGAAGCATGGATTGATATGGGCTCACAGAGTATACAAATTAATACAGGACACCCCACCTTTAAATTAACTGAAATAGAGGGCGGAGTTAATTATCACATAATTAGGTGCGTATTTTGGGTACTTCTTGAGGAGAAACAATTAAATGATCATGAGCGCAAGAGGTATATGAAAATTCTATTCGAAAAATACCTCAAATTAAGTAAGCGGGGTAGCCGGTGATGATACCCATTGAGATTAGGAGGGTCAAGGATCCTGACGGAAAGATAAGAGTAAGTGCTATGACACCATTATCTAACGCTTTCTTAAAAAAAGAATTATACAAGGAATTAAAGCTACTAGAGTCTAGATACTGCTCCTTGGTCAAAGTATGCAAAAAACATGTGAAAAAAATTAAGTCTTCTACCCATCCTTATGGAGCTGCTGTTTTAAGATGGAAACTTGGTGATGCTATACAATCGTTTATAAACAAGTGCATGAAAAAGGGATTTGCTGTGACAAATGTTGTATCAAGCATATCTCAGGATCTCGGATTTAGTCAAACAGAAGTAAGATACTGGATTAGGTTCAGAAAAATATGCCCTAGAAGGACGATGATCAAGCGGAGTATCAGCTGGTCTTCTTACAGAAGGTTGTTGCGGCTTAAGGACAGGAGGGCTATAAAAGAGGCTCTGTCATAACACTCATCCTAAAACCATTCCTTTATTATGCTTTTGACTAATTAAGCCCATCTCTCCCGAGGAGTTCGCAATGAGTTCGGAAGTAACTAAACTTTTTGAGCAATAAGCTGAATAATCCACAAAGTGTTTTACTATCTAATAAAATCTAAGAAACGTCACCCCAAATGTCTTATTGAATACCTTCATCGGAAGGTGATAAATTGACTTATAAATTTTATAAAGAGTCAAAGCAAACTACTAAACGTCGAAGTAAAGGTAAAACTCATATGGATGCGGCCTCAGGGAGACCTCCAAGTGCTGCCTCCTTGCTATTTCTACCAGAACGTCCACGAGCGAATCGTCGAAGACCGGCTTTAAGAATTCCCTGTCACTCCCCAAACATTCTATAGCTTCCACCAAGCTCCCAGGCAGCTGCTTTATTCCTAAAAGTTCTCTCTTCTCCGGCGGCATCCTGTATATGTCCTCGTCCACTGGGTCGCCGCAGTCTATCTTCTTCTTTATACCATCCAAGCCTGCCATCAGTATTGCTGCAAAGCATAGGTAAGGGTTGCAGGATGGGTCGGGTGTCCTGAACTCTATTCTCTTCTTCGAGGCGTTCGACTTACCCGTATGATATACGGGTATCCTGATGTTTGCAGACCTGTTAGCCCTGCTCCACGCTATGAAGACAGGCGCCTCGTAACCGGGAACGAGCCTCCTGTACGAGTTGGTGGTAGGTGCGACTATTGCTACCAAAGCCCTGCTGTGCTCCAGCAGACCGCCGCAAAAGTACCTGCCGATCTGGCTCAGCTCCGCGTACTCATCATCTGGGCTGTAGAATGCATTCTGCCCGTCCTTCCAAAGGCTGCAGTGAACGTGCATTCCGGATGCGTTGTCCATAAAGACGGGTTTCGGCATCATCGTGGCCACGAGCCCCATCTGGTGTGCGACGTTCTTGACGACGTACTTGAGCGTCACAGACTTGTCGGCCATCCTCGTCAGCGTATCGTACCTCATGTCTATCTCGCACTGGCCTGCCGTCGCAACCTCGTGGTGGTGAGCCTCCACCTCTATTCCAAAGTAGTCAGTAAGCATCCTTACGCACTCGCTCCTGAAGCCCATCAAAGTGTCCTGGGGCGGAGCTGGATAGTAGCCCTCCTTGAACCTTATCGGATATCCCGTGCCGACGGACCAAGGAGCCTCCTTCGATTCTATGCTGTAGCTCTGGCCCCTCGAGGGCGTCTGGACGTCCCAGCAAACCTTGTCGAAGACAAAGAACTCTATCTCAGGCCCCCAAAAGGACGCGTCAAACCCTACCTTCTTGAGCTCCTCCTCGGCTCTCTGAGCGACGCCCCTCGGGTCTCTCTCGAACCTTCCCTTTCCGAGACCCCAGTAAACGTCGCATATCATCCTAGCAGACTTTGTCGAGTCTGCTGACCAAGGAATTACAGCGAACGTGGACGGGTCTGGTTTGAGAACCATGTCAGACTCATGTATATCGACGAAGCCCTTTATCGATGAGCCATCGAGCTTAGGAACGCCAACCTCGAACGCCCGATCGTCAAGGTACTCGGCCGTAATGGTTACGTGCTGGAGCTTTCCGGGAATGTCTGTGAATTGAAGGTCTATGAACCTTATGCCCTCTTTCTCTAAAAAGTTCATGATATCCTCGACTTGACGTGCGCCTCCTTTCTCCGCGAGGTATCCGAGCGCCCTTTCCCTCGACGTTTTCATATGCCTTCACTTGTCCATTTTAACGTCTTTTTTCTGAATGGATACAATATTTAAACTTTTTTTCTGAATATTTGTATAGATTTTATAAAATGAATAAACATTTGTTTAGTTACCGTTTGGTTTGAGAGGCACTCATCACCGTAAAGTTTGAGTTGTAAACCTCTTCTTGCAAGTTTTGTTTATCATTAATTCAGCAAAAGAACTCTGAAAGCTTGTGGCCAATCAGTCTGAGGTCGTACTCATTTGATCTCCTGTAATCAACCATGAAAAATCTCCTCATTGCAATGAGGCCACTTTCTTCAAACCGTTCCGGTCAAAGTCTCTGTCAAGTCCGCAGTCTTTGCCAATACCACGTTTGGTATACCGCTTAGTGCACCAAACGACATATCATCAAAATAGATAGGTGTCGTAAGCTTTATGCTACCATAAGCGAGGCTGACTGTTAAATCTACGTTACAATCCTCCAGCGAAGTGTCAACGGTAATGAAGCTTAACCTATTGGATGGGGGCGGCCGGATTCGAACCGGCGGTCTCCGGGTTTCTGCTTCATGTAGATCTGGAGCCCGGCGCCGTAGACCTTGCTCCCCGGAGACGTTGCTCCTCTGGGCCACGCCCCCTACCTACTGTAGGCAAAGTCATCCGTATAAGGATTTTTCCGAGCCAAAGTTTATTTTCTCCGAGTAAGCTCTGTTGAAATGGTGCCTCGGTAGCCTAGCTGGTGGGGCGCCGGCTTGGTAAGCCGGCGGTCGCGGGTTCGAATCCCGCCCGAGGCTTCAGATCCCAATTCAAACCCATGGACCCTCGCTACGTTCTTCTCAGTATTTCCCTCGTCCTTCTTCGAGTCTCCGCATCCACAGTTGAAGGATACGAGGCTTGTTAACTACAAGGTAAGCGTTGTAGACAGCGAAGACGGTACAGCAGCATCCGTAAGAGTCTTCGTAGAGTTCATGTCTAAAGACACTATCTGAGCAACAATGCATGTATCGAAGAACATATTGGAGGCAAGTTTGAACGCTATAGTCGATGGCTACGTTTACAGGCTTGGGGTATTAGAAAAAACAACGTTAAATGTACATACCTCGTTCTTTTACTAGAAGTTTGGTGAATACCTATAAGGGCTTGAAACATTAATTAAGGGTTAAATGAGCAAAGAACTTAATATATTAACAATTTTAACATTATACTGCAAACCGTTGCTGGGTCGGGATAGTTATGTCCAGCCAGTCAAAGAAGAAAGAGGTAAGCCTTAGGGTAGCCGAGGCTAGACAGAGGGACATAGGGAGAAGAATAGCCAGGATAGACAACGCCGCAATAAGGGAACTTGATTTAAGCCCCGGCGACACGATTGAGATAACAAGTAAGCGCTCGACCGTTGCGATAGTCTGGCCACCTTATAAAGAGGATGAGGGCATGGGCATCATCAGGATAGATGGGGAGATTAGGAGGAACATCGGCGCAACGGTAGGCGATTATGTAAAGGTCAGTAAGATAGTGATGAAACCCGCGACCAAGGTAGTTTTAGCACCATTTGAACCCTTACCGTTTGTGGGAGATTTCAGCAGGATAGTAAGGAGTCAGCTCATGAATATGCCCTTATCAAAGGGCGACGTGATAGTCGTTCCGATTTTGGGCATGGGAGTCGAACTTAAGGTCATCTCAACAAGCCCTAGCCAGCACGTAATGGTTGTCGAGAGCACGTTAATAGAGGTCAGCCCAACGCCAACAAAAAGAATGGAAGAGATTACGGGTGTAACGTATGAAGACATAGGCGGACTGCATGATGAACTACAGCGTATAAGGGAGATGATAGAGCTACCGCTAAAGCATCCGGAGCTTTTCAGGCACCTTGGCATCGAGCCGCCGAAGGGTGTCCTGCTTTACGGCCCTCCGGGGACAGGGAAGACCCTGATAGCTAAGGCTATAGCCAACGAGACGGGCGCACACTTCATAACGATAAATGGCCCAGAGATAATGAGCAAGTTTTACGGAGAATCCGAGGCCAGGCTCAGGGAAGTCTTCCAAGAAGCAGAGCAAAACGCTCCGAGCATAATATTCATCGATGAGCTTGATGCCATAGCTCCAAAGAGGAGCGAGGTAACGGGCGAGGTTGAGAGAAGAGTTGTCTCTCAGCTTTTGACTTTGATGGACGGTCTAAAGTCTCGGGGTCAGGTCATAGTTATAGGTGCGACAAACAGGGTGGAAGCAATAGACCCAGCCCTCAGGAGGCCTGGTAGATTTGACAGGGAGATTAGGATTGGTGTGCCAGATAGGAACGGTAGGAAGGAGATACTCCAGATACACACAAGAAGGATGCCGCTTGACGAGGACGTCAATTTGGACGAGCTCGCGGACATAACACATGGGTTTGTGGGAGCAGACTTAGCGGCCCTTTGTAGAGAGGCCGCCATGAATGCCCTCAGGCGTTTCCTCCCCCAGATAGACTTAGAGAAAGAGGTTATACCCGCTGAAGTTCTGGAAAAGATAAAGGTCAACAGGGACGATTTTGCCAATGCCATGAAGGTAGTCCAGCCTTCTGCGTTGAGAGAAGTCATACTCGAGATACCGAATGTAAGGTGGGACGATGTAGGTGGCCTCGAGGGAATAAAACAAGAGTTGAAGGAGGCGGTCGAGTGGCCCCTCAAGCATCCAGATGTCTTCAAGAGGTTAGGTATCAGGCCTCCGAGGGGCATATTGATGTACGGTCCGCCAGGAACTGGCAAGACGCTATTGGCGAAGGCCGTAGCTACCGAGAGCGAGGCGAACTTCATATCGGTGAAGGGACCAGAGGTTTTAAGCAAGTGGGTTGGAGAATCGGAAAAGGCCGTTAGGGAAATATTCAGGAAAGCACGTGAGACGGCTCCCTGCATAATATTCTTCGACGAGCTCGACTCGATTGCGCCCAGAAGGGGCCTTCATCCAGATGCCGGCGTAACCGACAGGATTGTAAATCAACTTCTGACGGAGATGGACGGACTACAAACGTTAAAGGGCGTTGTCGTAATAGGTGCGACAAACAGGCCTGACATATTGGACCCGGCACTCTTAAGGCCCGGCAGATTTGACAGAATACTTTACGTGCCACCTCCTGACCTCGAAGCAAGGTATCAAATATTTAGGATACATACGAAGGAAATGCCCCTTGATGAGGATGTAGACTTGAGGAGGCTTGCCGAGATGACTGAGGGCTACACGGGCGCTGATATAGAGGCAGTGTGCAGGGAGGCGGCAACAATTGCCATAAGGGAAGACATTAACGTAAGCAAGGTATCTGCAAGACACTTTGAGGCAGCTATGCAGAAGATAAAGCCAAGCGTCACAGAGATCGAGAAGGCCGAGTACGAGAAAATAATAAATGTTTTCAAGAAGTCGATGGCGTACATCGGATAAAGAGACTTAGGCTTTCCCTTTTATCCCCTTAATGGTATTGACGATAGCCGGTAAAACTTTGTAGAGATCATGTGGTACGCTGTAATCGGCCTCTCTATGCATCGGCGCGTTTGGGTCAGTGTTTATGCATACGACGACTTTCGAGTCTCTCATACCTACCACGTGCTGTATCTGACCAGATACGCCGACCGCAACGTAGAGCTTAGGCTTTACACGCCTTCCGGATAGACCTATGTGTCTGTCCTCAGGAAGCCACTTTAGGTCTCCAGATATTGGCCTCGTGCAACCAAGCTCAGCCCCTAATGCCCTCGTGAACTCCTCCACCAGCTTCAGATCATCTTTTCTTTTTAGGCCCCTTCCTACGGCGACCACGACTTCTGCATCCTCGAGCTTAACGCCGCTTTTCTCAACAGCTCGAGATTCAACTTTGGATAACTTCTTCTGTACTGTAACCTTTACATTTTCCACAATACCCTTGCCCTTTGACGAGACTGCCTGAAACCTATGAGGTGGTATCGTGATAACGGCCGGATAACCCTCGAAAACCTGCCTAGCTAAAAAGCCGCCGCCCATCATAAACCTTATAACCTCAACCCGCGAATCCTTAAGCGAGACATCCAAACATTCGGATGCACATCCTACGCGTAGACTCTGTGCCACGTAGGCAGCAATTTCCCTACCCATCTTCGTCGCGGCAATTAAGACTATCTCGGGTGCTATGCTTAAAATAACTTGCGAAACCGCCTCAGCGATAACATCTGGCCCATCTTTTTGTGAATCGACTTCTGAAACCACGAAGATTTTATCAGCGCCATACTCCGCGCACTTGACAACCCTCTCTCCACCGTCACCTAAGATTATGGCTCCTGCCCAAGAGCCGAGCTGGTTCGACAATTGTCGAGCCAAGGTAAGAAGCTCAAACGTAAGGTTGTCTTCTTCGGAGAACGCTAGGACTGCCCTATCCGTCATCCCTTTATCACACCCTCCTTCAGCAGCATCGTAACCAGCTTTTCGGCCACCTCTTCAGGATTGCCCTCTATCAGTATGTTCTTCCTCTCGCTCTTCACGACCTTCATCTCTATCGTTCTTAAAGCCGGCTTGACCGTGATTTCCAAATCCTTCAAACTCCAATAAGTTATGGGCTTCTTGGATGATGCCTTTATCATAAGCAGGCTTGGAATCCTTGGCGTGTTTATCTCCAATCCTACCGTGAATAGGGCCGGTAATGGCACATCATACGTTTCCACGATATTCTCCAAGGCTCTCTCAGCCAGCAACTTGCCCGATTTTAGTTCCAGCTTTGTCACATGGGCAAGAAACGGTATACCAAGCTCCTTAGCTAGCCTAGGACCGACTTGGTATCCAGCCTCGTCAGAGGATGCCTCCCCACATAGGATGATGTCCCATCCTTTTATCCTCCTTACCATCTCTGCCAATACCATGGCCGTAACCAATCCGTCAGAGCCTTCCATCTCAGGGTCGGAGACGACATAAGCCTCGTCGGCACCCATCGCAAGCGCCTCTTTTATCAGCATCGGTTTGACGTCAGAGCCAACGCTGAGAACCGTGACTTTGCCTCCATGTTTTTCTTTTAACCTTATGGCTTCTTCCAGCGCATTCAAGTCAAACTCGCTAATCTTCCTTGGTGCGTGCTGCATCGCCTCTTGGATGGAGCCGTCCGATGTTTTAAGCTGGCTTACGTCTACAACTTGTTTTACACATACAAGAACGTTTATCATACGCTATCGCTAAATACGCAGATTTCGCTAATTTTTAAATTTATTTATCGAAGACTGATTCTGCTAAAACTTCTGCTACGTCCATTATAACGAAGTCCTCTAGACCCATAACCCTCGCGGCATCCTCGAACATCGATAAACAATATGGACACTCGACCACAAGCATTCTCGCACCTATTGAGATGACCTCCTCAAGCCTTATCAGAGACTCCCTCTTAACCCTCGGCATGCTGTACCAGTAGTTGCAACCACCAGCACCGCAACAGAAACTATTTTCCTTCGAGCGCGGAAATTCTAAAAGCCTATTCGACAGCACAGTAGATAACACATGCCTCGGCTCAACGTATATTCCATTTATACGGCCGGCGTAACACGAATCGTGTAATACAGCAGGTCTTTCGAGCCTCTTCCTTATACGAAGCCTCCCATATGTTAACAACTCACTTAATAGCTGCGTGTGGTGAACGACGTCGGCATCTAACCCAAACTCCCTATACTCATTCTTTAGGGTGTTATAACAATGCGGACAATGCGTAACTATCTTCTTCACTTTTAGCGCCGTAACCTTCTCGATGTTAGCATACGCCTGCTCTTGGAATCTACCCTCCTCTCCAACCCTCCTAGCTGGGTCGCCAGTACATCCTTCATCGCTAAGTATCCCTACGCTTAATCCAGCTTCCCTCAATAGCCTGATGACCGTCTTAGCCACCTTTCCAACCCTTGGGTCATAGAAGGTAGCGCAACCGAGCCAATAGAGATATTCAACCTCACCGTCATCTGGCAGGACTTTTACGCCCATGCCCCTAAGCTCTTCGACCAGTTTTTCCCTCTCGTACTCAGGCATACCGAATGGGTTAGACGTCCTGGCTATGTTGGAAACTAGCGAGTAAACCCTTTCGTCCATCTTCCCCTCGAATACTATTGCCCTTCTCATCTCGATTACATATTTTGTGGGGTTTATGAGAACAGGACACTTCCAGAAACACGCGTAGCATGTGGTACATGCCCATATCGCCTCCTCCTTTATCGCTCCGTCGACCAACACATCACGGTCTTCAGGACCCTTATTGAGTAGACACCTCAACGACTGGATAAGTCTTCTTGGTGACAACACTGAGCCTGCCTCATAAGCTGGACAGGATACCTCACATCTACCACAATCCGTGCATGCGTAGATGCCAAGTAAATCTCTCCAGCATATCTCCCCTGTTCTTTTGAACCCTACACGTAACTCAAACCCCTCGCCCTCATCCAAAGCCTTAATGTTAAAGGGCGTCGTTAACTTTCCGGCATGCTCCGTCGGCCTTGAGAGGTACACGTTCACGGATGAGGTTAGGATATGCATGAGGTTGGAGTATGGCAAGAAAGCTATCAACGTAAAAGCTACGAGTGCATGACTCCACCAAAGCACAACGTATAAACTATGTGCTAACTCTGAATGAATACCAAAGTACGAGAGTGTGCTTGCGATTGCCGTACCCGTAAAAGAGTATCCAGACCAAGGCACATCTCTGAGAAGTAACCTAAATCCCTCTACCAGAAAGCCAGATACGCCTACATACAACAATCCTACCAGCACTAATGTGTATTGAACACGGATGCCGATTCTGGGAGGGTATCTAGCAACCCTAGAGACAAGAAGGATGGCTGCGCTCAACACGAACAGCAATCCAAAGAAGTCTAGTAGCGACTCAACAACTAGATAAATATCTCCTACCAATAGCTTCCCTCCAAACTTTTCAATAGTATGGTCAACAAAAACCATGCACGTACCTATGAAGAGTACGATGATTCCGACGAAGAGCGTTGCGTGTAGACCGCCCCTAAAGTAGTCGGAGAGCACTTTAGCCTGAAGCACGCCATACTTAAGCAAAGCCTTTAATCTTTGCCCGCTATGCTTAGTAACCTCTTTTATCGCATAGCGTCCGTAAAGTTTGTAGTGTTTGTACAGACCTATGAAGAATACTGCTATGAACGGTACTAAGGTTATGTAAAAAACAGGTTCCATGTATTGGGGAAGTAACGCAAAATTCTCCCTGAACGGCTGGAGCAACCTAGGCACCCTTATTGTGAGGTGTGTGGAGCGCTAGTAAGCTAACGTTAATATAAAGTTAACTTCGTCGTAAATCTTATTTGTAAATCAGCGGAGGTCGAAACGTTGCGTAGAGAGTACAAGGTCATCTCGTGCCCGGACTGCGGTCATCTGCAAATCACGTTCGCTGAACGCTCTTTCATATGCCATGGCTGTGGTAAGAAAAGTTACATAAGTTCTAAATGCATACTCTACAAATCTGAGAATCAAGAAGATGCCAGGTTAGTGCTGCTTTCTCTAAAAAGGAAGGGGCATGCGAGCTCTAGTGGCTTATCTAAGTTTTCTCAGCGCACGAAGTATGGATAAATAACCCCCTCGTGCTTTAACCTTCTCAACGCAGTAAGCGTTATGCCCAGTTAGTTACTGTATCCGAAAAATTTCCATACGACATAACTAATTCATCGTCTGGTCAAATCTTTCCTAAAGTTGTTGGGAGCCACTATGCTTAAGAAAACTGACGGTAAATGCTTTTCTATGGGTTACTAGACCGTATGAACATGACAACAGGCCCTATCCTTGGAGCACACGTCTCGATAGCCGGCTCCATCGATAAAGCCGTTGATAGGGCTGTGGAAATAGGCTGCACTGGAACCTTCCAGATATTCACAAGAAACCCGAGAGGGTGGAAATTCAAAAAGCTTAACCCAGAAGAGGTAAAGCTATTCAGGGAAAAGGTCTCAAGCAAGGGTTTCTTCGTACCAGTAGGTCACATGCCCTACCTACCCAACATAGCATCGCCGTCAAAGTTGCTCTTCTCAAAGTCTCTTAGGGTCCTGATGGCTGAGCTGGAAAGATGCGGTGAGCTGGGTATAAAGTTCCTCGCGGTTCATCTGGGAAGCCACATGGGTAAGGGCATCGACGTCGGCATGCAAAGAGTAGCGGATGCATGTAGGACTGCGCTGGAGAAAGTTCAGAACGGCGTCATGATACTTTTGGAAAATATGGCTGGACAGAAGAATAGCGTTGGTTCAAGCTTCGAGGAGTTGAGGGGAATTTTAGATCTAATAGGTGACGTAAGGCGTGTTGCCATATGCTTCGATACATGCCATGCGTTCGCGGCTGGATACGACCTCAGAAACGATGAGGCCGTAGAGAAGACGGTTGAGCAATTCGACAACGCGATAGGCCTAAAACACCTTAAGGTCATTCATATAAACGATTCGAAGGGCGCGCTTGGTAGCCATCTAGACAGACACGAGCACATAGGCATGGGCATGATAGGTGAGGAAGGCTTCAGAGCGATATTTCATCACAAAGCTCTAAGGAACCTTCCATTCATTCTCGAAACGCCCGAGGACAAGAGAGGAAACTTCAGGACAAACATACTAAAGTCTAAGGAGCTTTATGGGTGAGCTGTTACGGAAAAATCAAGTGCAAAGGCATTAATTCTAAGACTTATCAGAAGCATGTTCACGGTAAGGTTCCTAGAATTCAGCATCGTAGGTGCCATCGGTGTCATAGTTAACCAGGCAATACTTTTTCTTCTGGCTTACATCCTTGGAATCTATTACCTACTGGCGGCCGCGTTCAGCTTCGAAGCAGCGCTCCTTAATAACTTCGCTCTTAACGAGATATGGACATTCAAGAAAAGAAACCCGTGCTCGCCGCGCTGGCTCAGACTCGTTAAGTTTCATGTTTCAAGAATACTCGGACTTGTTGCGACTATGGTTACGCTATTCCTCATAACGGAGTTCCTCGGTATACATTATTTAATATCTAATCTGATAGCCATAGGGGTTGGTACATTTATTAACTATTTTACAAGTGACTTATGGGTTTGGAAGTAAACGTTATTATTGTGGGATAAAGCGCACAACTTCCGTGAAAACCGAATACAAGGTTTCCGGTCTATCGAGGAAGGTCGCTTTGACCGCAACCTTCTCGGCACTAGGTATCGTGCTGGCGCCGTTCTTCTGGTTCCCGTTTCTCGGGACGAGGGCATATCCTGGGCAGCACCTCATTAACTCGCTGGCTGGCGTAATGTTGGGTCCTTGGTGGGCAGCGCTCGTGGCTATAATAATAGGTCTCATAAGGAATGCGCTTGGCGTCGGTACGGTATTCGCCTTTCCCGGAGGCATACCTGGTGCCATCGTCGTAGGACTTATCTACATGCTCACGTCGCGTATAAAGAGCAGGCATCTAAAATACGTAGCAGCACTCTTTGAGCCAATAGGCACTGTTTTTATCGGAGGGACTATCTCGTTGCTCTTGGTCGCACCGTGGGCTGCTGGTTACCTGAAGCCTGCACAAGACTTGCTTATGCGCATGCAGGAGCTTGGTGCCTTCACAGCACTCCTCACGCTATGGAGCGGATGGGCTATAAGCTCGGTCATAGGCAGCACCATAGGCTTCGTGATTCTAATTGCGCTTGAAAGATTTGGCGTCCTTTCAGAAAGGAGTTAGAAGTTGACTCTAAAACTTAAGGATGTACTCGGCAAAAAGGTGCTGATAGCGGGCGAGGCTGGAACAGGTAAAACCATGCTTCTGGTTAGGCTGCTGGAGGAGGTGAACGCGCAGGGCCTTTCTCATGAGGCAACTTTGATAGACTTGGCACCAAAAAAGCTCGGCGAGTTCGGTGGTAAGGTGACGGATTATTTGCATCAGGTTAGTGGTATAAGGTTGCTGATGCCCGTAAACGTTTACGCGCCAAGACTCTCCGGTAAAACGAAAGAGGAAGTTTTGTTACTGGCTGAGAAGAACAGAGAAACCATCGAACCGTTGTTAAAGGAATTCCTCAGCAAGCCTACACGGATGCTCTTCGTTAATGACCTCACGATTTACATCCACGTCGGTGACCCGAGCTTGCTGGAAAAGTGCATAGAGGCTTCTGAGACATTCGTGGGAACGGTCTATTATGGAACCAAGCTTCAGGACGATAAGGGTTCCGGCATAACGGTTAGAGAAAGGACGTTAACTGAAAAAATAATGGAAAAGGTTGATAGGGTAATCTTCTTGGAATGAACTAGTTCTTTCTGTAGTTTTATAACCATTTTTTATGTATGTATATAAGCCTGAGTAACATCTTTTCCTAACAGAATGAGAGCGTTCAGAGCGCGTGCACTAACGGTTGCAGGTTCTGATTCAGGAGGGGGCGCCGGAATACAGGCTGATCTCAAGACCTTTGCAGCCTTGGGCGTTCACGGTATGTGTGCAATAACTGCGATTACGGCCCAGAACACGGTCGGTGTTTATGCCGTTCAAGACGTAGATACAGACGTCATCAGAAGCCAGATAAGGGCCGTAGCCGAGGACATAGGCGTTGACGCTGTTAAGACAGGCATGTTACACACCTCTCAGATAATAGATGTAGTCGCCGAGGAGCTTTCTAAACTTTCCAAACCCATAGTCGTGGACCCTGTCATGATCGCGAAAAGCGGTGCAGAGTTGCTGAGGCAGGATGCTGTGAAAAGTCTTATCGAAAAGATGCTCCCGATTGCTACCGTTCTAACACCTAATGCGTTAGAGGCCTCGAAGCTGACGAACATCGCCGTAAAGACTTTGGAGGATGCAAAAAGGGCGGCAAAGGTAATAGCCAATATGGGACCAAAGGCGGTAGTCGTGAAGGGCGGACATATAAGCACTGAAAAGTCGGTTGACATATTATATTACGACGAGGAGGTTAGGTTGCTAGAATCTCCGAAAATTAATACGAGGAACACGCACGGCACCGGATGCGTCTTTGCATCAGCCATAGCGGCTGAACTGGCAAAAGGCTCGGGCATCTTCGACGCGGTATCAGTAGCCAAGCAATTCGTCATAAATGCTATCAGGAATGGAATAAACATCGGTAGAGGACACGGACCGGTAAACCCATCTGCCTCCGTATATGAGGCTGCCATAAGGTTTGAGACTCTAGAATGTCTTAGGGAGGCGGTCAAGTTGTTGGAATCCAACCCATCAATCGTGAAGCTCATACCAGAGTCGCAGTCTAACATTGCTATGGCCATTCCTTATGCTGAAAGAAGAGATGAGGTCGTGGCGATACCTGGAAGGATAGTAAAGCAGCCATGGGGCGCTAGAGCATCCGGTTGCCCAGAGTTTGGAGCGTCCCGACACGTAGCAAATGCTGTGCTAGCTGCTATGGAGTACAACCCGAGTGTAAGGGCTGCCATGAATATAAGGCTGGGCGACGACGTACTGAATGCCGCGAAACTCTTGAACCTCAGCATATCGCGCTATGATAGAAGGCTAGAGCCTGAAGAGGTTAAGAGGACCGAGGGCATGAGTGTAAGATGGGGCATAAGCCAGGCCGTGAGGCTACACGGCGGGGTCCCGAACCTCATATACCATGAGGGAGATTGGGGAAAGGAGCCCATGGTTACCGTGTTCGGAAAGGATGCCCTAGAGGTTGCGACGCTCGTGGTCAGACTGGCCGAAAGAGTAAAGTAATATTAACGCTTGAACAGTAGTAGTATGAGGTAAATTAAGACTGCAGCCAGTACGAACGCTGGTGAGGTCCCTACCGTTACGCCGTTAACCCTGAACCACCAGAAGATGAACGGATGAACCTCCTCTAGCCTCGGCATGAACTTCAGTAGGATTGGGAGTGCGACAAACATTACGCCAATTATTATTAGAAGGATGCCAAGGAACACGATGGGTGAAATTAGCTCGTCGACTCTTATCATGCAGACCGCCTCTTGACCGAAAGAAGCCTTATGACCTCTTCGTCTTCGACTTGCTCGAACTCCTCGTAAAACTGGCCTATAGCGTAGAAGGGCTCCGGAGTGGATAGACATATGACCTTGTCCACCTCTTGCCTCAGGCTTCTAATGGTCTCCGGCGGTGCTACGGGTACGGCGACTACGAGGGCCTTCGGTCCGAGCTTCTTAACGTAACTTATCGCCGCTTTTATCGTCGCTCCAGTTGCAAGACCGTCGTCAACGAGTACTACAATCTTGTCCTTTACGGGTATTGCCTCTTTCCCGGACCTGTAGAGCGATATGCGCCTTTTTATCTCAGCAACCTCCTCCTTAACCTTCTTTTCTATATATTGTTGTGACACGCCCATGGAATTTACCAAATCCTCATTCAGCACCGTCGTGCCGTCCTCTGCCACGGCTCCTATGGCTAATTCTGGTTGGAACGGTGCACCCAGCTTTCTAGGGACTATGACGTCAAGCGGACAGCCCAGCTCCTTAGCAACATAATAGCCGACGACGACACCGCCCCTAGGAACAGCCAAGACGACAACATCGCATCCCTTATACTCCTTGAGTGCTTTTGCCAATAACATGCCTGCCTCTGTCCTATTCTTAAAAATCATACAGAATTAGTATGCGGTTGGTGTTTATAAATGCTGTAGCGAAATTGCTCAACGACCGAGTAAGGAGCCAGCGACCGCTTTTGCTATTTCTAAGAAAGGCGATGGATATATTCCTATGAATATGCCAAGGCCAGCGAGAGCTATAACTGGTGCCAACATCAACGGGTTGACTTCACGTGCCTTCTCGGAGACTGGCGTTAAGGGTTTTAAGAATATTATCTGTACGAGTCTTAGGTAGTAAGCAACGCCAACGAGAACGTTAAGTATCATTATGACCGTGAAGGGCAGCATCCCCGCTTCTAGGCTAGCCGTTATTATCTGGAATTCGCTCACGAAAGCGCTCAGGCCAGGTATCCCGGCGAGCGAGAAGGCACCTATGGCAAACGTTATGCCGCTAATGGGCATCCTACGACCTATGCCCGAAAGTTCATCCAAGTTTCTCGTTCCGACTACATGGATAAAGGCTCCGGCGGATAAGAAGAGCAGCCCTTTCATGGTCGCATGGTTTAGGACGTGTAAGAGGCTTCCGGCCAAGCCGTTAACGTTCGCCACAGATATACCGAATACTATGTACCCTATATGGGCTATGCTGCTGAAGGCAAGCAAGCGTTTTATGTCCTCTTGGAGCATGGCCATCAGATTGCCTACTGTCATTGTAACCACAGCATAAAACGCCAGAGCAATCTCCCAATCGTAAACCGTGGAAGGAAATATAACCGTTAGGACTCTGAACATAGCGTATATTCCTGTTTTTATCACGACGCCTGATAACATAGCGCTGATTGGGCTAGGTGCGGCTGGATGAGCGTCTGGTAGCCAGCTGTGAAACGGCACCATCGCAGCGTTAACGCCAAGCCCTGCTATAAGGAGTGCCAAAATGACATAGCTCCAAACTTCACCCGCCATATTTTGGAGACCAAAGATCGTGGAGAGGGTTTTTATGTTGAGCGTACCCGATATTCCGTACATGAGCGATAACGCGAAGAGTATGGCAGCTGTGCCCGCGGAACTTATTATGAGATACTTTAACGATGCCTCCACGGCCTCCCAGCTTTTGTACCTAAAGGCTACAAGGGCATAGGCCGAGATGCTCATTACCTCCCAAAAGATGAAGAAGGTCATAAAATCGCCGGAGGATGCCACGCCTACCATCCCAGTTATCATGGCCAGTAGGAGTGGGTAGTACTCTGCTTTTCGCTCCTTTATGTACCCGACCGAGAAAAGCACGGATGCTAAGCCGACTAGTACAAAGACGAAGGTCGCATAAGCAGACAACCTATCGATAAAGATTACGGATGCGGTCTCCCTAGGTAAGACAATGAATGTCAACACTCCATCTTGGGAGAAAACGTTCAACACTTGGACTATTGAAAAGTAAACCACAACCACAAGGCCGACGACAGAATAAACATCCATTACACGCTCTACATGAAACCTCCTTGATATATATGCTAAGACGGGTGAGATTGCGGCTAGAACTATAAGGATAGATAAGGGCGATAGGACAGAATCCATCTCCAATCCCCTTTTGACGAGGCTTTACATGTAAAGCCTTAGATATTAAAATTAACTTATGCTATCGGGCAGCTACTCCATCCACAATCTATGCACTTTACGCAAGTCTCTTGGTATAGTATATTGAGGCTGTTGCATGCCGGACACTTTTCCACCTTTTCTTTTGTAGCCGTCGTCTTTTCGGAGGTGGCAACAACATGCATTGGTTTAGGCTTTGCCTCGACTTTCTCAAACATAGCATTCGCTTTGATGTACCTCGTTAGGATTTGCTCCACTTTAAACCCGAGTTCCTCCATTATCTTCAAAGTGTTGTTGGGTGTCAGGACCATGTACTTCCCCATCCTATGTGTTGGCGTAACCAAAACCTGTGCTGTTTTGGATGAATCCCTATATACCGTTATCCCTTTCAGCCCGAGCTTATACGCAAAAAAGTACGCCATCATAACATCATCTGGTGAGACCCAGCTTGGCATGTTGATTGTTTTGCTTACGGAAGCATCGACCCACTTACCAACTTCGAACTGTGCTCTGACGTGGTCCCACCAAGGTATGTCGTACGCAACGAGAAAGACTTTTTTCAGGTCCTCTGGAATGTCGTCCAATCCTTGAACCGAGCCACCGTTCTCAGCAACCTTCTTTAGCAACGCATCGTTATACAATCCTGCATCCTTCAGCTGCCTCTCAAACTCGACATCACAATAATAGAACGTACCGACAGTAACTCTCTTTTCGAAGACAAGAGCAAACTGGGGCTCAAGACCCGAGGATACATCCACAAGCATCGATATGCTGCCGGTTGGGGCGACTGTGGTAACGTGCGAGTTCCTTATTCCGTGATTCCTTATCACACTCACCACTTCTTCCCAGTTTAGCGTCCACCACTCTTTGTGATAATACCCTTCTATGGGTAATTCACCGTTCGTGTAGCTCGAGTTTTGAAACTCTGGGAATGCTCCCCTCTCCTTTGCCAGCTCAACCGATTCCAGCATCGCGTGAAATGCTATGAACTCCATGATTTTACTCATCATGGCAAAACCCTCCTCACTGTTGTACGGAACCTTTAACGCATAGAGCGTATCCGCCAAGCCCATTACGCCTAGGCCGATTCTTCTTGTTTTCTTAGTCTTTTCCTCTATGCTTTGTAACGGATACTTATTGACGTCTATCACATTATCCAAAAACCTAACGGCGAGTCTTACGGTCTTGGAAAGCTCTTCCCAATCAAATACGGGCCCGTTAGCGTCATAGCGTATAAAAGCGTACAGGTTTATAGAACCAAGGTTGCATGATTCATAGGGATATAAAGGTTGCTCACCACATGGGTTTGTGGCTCTGATGTAACCCATGCTCTTCTTTAGTGGGCTTCTTCGGTTTAGGTTATCCAAAAAAATTACCCCCGGGTCAGCCGTCTTCCATGCGGTTTCAGCTATCAACCTGAAAAGCCTGATAGGGTCCACCGCCTTCCAAACCGTTCTTGACCTTGGGTT
>JALNLA010000002.1:242003-274569 GCA_023267975.1 Candidatus Terraquivivens ruidianensis | reverse complement strand
TAAGCGGATATGGTTTTTTGGACTCATAACATTCCCAAAAATCGGGCGTTATTAACACTGATATGTTAAAATTCTCAAGATATCCCTCAGTTAACTTTGAGTTTATGAATTTCTCTATGTCGGGATGCCATATCTCGAGTATGCCCATATTTGCACCCCTTCTCTTACCTCCCTGTTTAACAACTTCCGTAACCGTGTCGATTATTTTCATAAACGACACTGGACCCGATGCGACGCCTGATGTTGAGAAAACGATATCGCCCTCGGGCCTTAACTTAGAGTAGTTTATTCCGACACCACCGCCAGACTTGAATATTAGGGCAGCATCCTTGGCCGCATTCATTATGGACTCTATGTCGTCCTCTATGTCAAGGACAAAGCACGCGGAGAGTTGACCCAACCTTGTACCGGCATTAAACAGCGTCGGGCTGTTTGGTATGAATTTCTTACTAACCATTATTTTATAGTAATTTTCAAAATTGTGCTTAAACATACGATTTTGAAATAAATTGAGAAACTCACTCCAGCTGACCTTCATCTTCCCCTGCAGGTTAAGTTCGTCATAAAGATGCTTCATGCGTTCAAGATGCCATTCATTCCAAACAACTTTATACCCACCCTCTCCCTTTTCCAATCCTAATTTACCAACCCATTCTAATGGGTTAAAATCCTCTTTTTCATGAACCTTCTGACCCCCAATTTTTGAGAATACAAGCTCATTATATAGGATGTCTGGAATCGCGACGAGAGCAGCAACCCTTTGGAACATCTGCTTCGGCCCCTCGATTAGCTTGCCGTTCTCATCCCTCAGCAGATATCTGGATGCCATGAGCCTGAGAGCGTTTAGAGAGAAAGCCTTATCGACCTCGTCCACGTAGTCCTTCTCGAGTATCTTTTTCTTTTCTTCCCTTATTCTCTCCCTTTCTTTTCTGTAAAGAATGTATGCCTTTGCTACCTCGTACAGATCAAACTTAACGAGCGAAAGCTCGACTATGTCCTGTATTTCCTCAACATGCGGTACACGTCCTTCAGAGAATTTCTCGCTCAGAACTTTTAAAACGTAGTTCAAGACTTCCGAGTGGGTTTTTGGGTTATACTGGTTCGTCGAAACCATGGCCTTCCTAATGGCTTCTGATATTCTGTTAGCATCGAAGTCAACGACCCTGCCATCTCTCTTTATTACCTTTTCAATAGGAACTTTTTGATACACTTTTCTTGACCTCCAGCTACACTTTGTTAGACCTCGAATTGGTTGCCTGAATTTAAATAAAAACCTTCTCCTAGCGAGACAGCCTCCGTCTTACTAAGCGAAGTATGAAGGTCTATATTGGAAAGTTTCATGTCGAAGCGTTCACCTTTGGAAAATATTTTAGTATTCTTTCCTCATTTGTCTTAATGTCAACCTCCACAATCTTTATCGTACCGTCTGCCGATAAGTCTATCACGTTAAACGACTGAAGGTAGCGTCCCCTCGTTCTTATACACGAAAAAGTTCCTGCGTTCACGAGAACTGTCTCATCTATCTTGATGGCATGTCTTACATGCCTATGTCCCATCAACACCAAGTCAACATGATTCTGGAGAACTATGTCGAGAACATCACCAGCATCTTCCAAAACGTTTACTTCCCTTCCGGAATACGGGACTGGCACTAGGTGATGATGAAAAACTATAACTTTTAATTTCTCCGCTGATGTTGACCTAAGCGCCTCCTCCAAGTACACTTGCCTACGCCTTCCTAACCTTCCCTCATCCCTATCGGGTTCAGGTGAGTTTAGGACTATGAATTTTGCCCAACCTTCGTCCCTTTCGAAATCTAAGGGCCCTATCATTTCCTTGAATATGGAATGACCATAATTTCGTTCGTCGTGGTTGCCAGGTGCTATGATATATCTGTATCTTACGGACTTGAGCTTATCCATCGCCAACTCGTAGTCTGGAAGAATGCCGTTGTCTGTCAGGTCTCCCGTGTGCACTAAGATGTCGGGCTTTGGGTTGAGCGTGTCAAGCGCCTCAAGACCCATGTTAAATATGCTTTCATCAAATTGACCGTGCTTGGTAATATGCGTGTCGGATATGTGCGCTATTCTATAATTTTTACGGGGCATATCTTTCACAATTTCGAGTTTTCGTCTCTTAATATATCATTCGTTGATGCGGATGTTAAACATCATATTTTGGAAGAAAATAAACTCATAGAGCTTGAATATGAGGGGGAGCAAATATTACATGAGAAAACTAACAGGTAAAAAATCGAACGAGTTGAGGGTACCGAAATGAAAAAGAGGAAAACACAGCGAAAGCTAGGCCGACATGAAAACAGGGCTGGAATCCGTTACTGGCTTAGCGGCTTCAAACGCTTGGGCTAGACAGGACGGTAATGCGAAGATTCCATGATGAATGCTGGGCGAGTAGAATTTAAGATTATCTACCCCTCTCTCTTTCATTCTACGCTCGATTTCTTCCGAAGTGAGGCTAAGCGGGTCGGCTGCCTTTGAACCTAAGACAAAACCCCACTCTGATGCATATGATGGTACGAAGACATGGTACGTCCTAGCAACCGGAAAAACGCTTGCCACAGTCTTGTAGATAGCCGCGAAGCAATTCCTGCTGTAGTAAGTGGAGGTAGCCTGTGTCACGAATACACCACCATCGCCCAGCTTCTTCGCTAACAGCTGGTAGAATTCTATTGTGTATAGAAGATAGGAAGGTCCACCCTCTAGCGGGTCCGTCACATCAATAATCGCCACGTCGATCGAGTTGTCCGGAAGTCTTTCGACGTACCTTCTTCCGTCTTCGATGATTATCTCCGTCCTGGGGTCGTCAAAAGAATTCATGTGAAATTCTGGCAGATACTTCTTACATAGCTGGACCACTTCATCGTCTAAATCAACCATGACCGCTTTCTCTACTGTGTTGTGTTTTAAGACTTCCCTAAGTGTAGCCCCCTCACCACCGCCTATGATCAAGACCCGTGATGGTTTTGGATGTGTGAGCATCGCTGGGTGGACTAAAGCTACATGGTAAACTTGTTCGTCAGCACTGGAGGATTGTATCTTACCGTCGAGTACCAAACATAGGCCAAAGTCGTAGGTATCCAGTATGTCGACCTCTTGATACTTTGTCCTGCCGCTATAGATGACGCGCTTGATTACATGTAGCACGGCTGAGGTTGGTGTCTGCCACTCCAGCAGGAATCTCCAGTTTACTCCTCTATCCTTTGCCAAAGCACCTCACCCTCGATAAGCCCCCGCTTAAACTCCTTGACATGTATACGAGCTGGTCTCATCCTTTTGTGGATAACTTCGTATGCCCTCCAAGGGTCTACTTGACTTCCGCATGTAAATAGGTCAACGGCAGCGTAACCATACTCCGGCCACGTATGTATTGAAAAGTGAGATTCCGCAATCGCCAAGATACCTGTCACACCGCCCCCTCGTGGGAACTTTTTGAAAAACTCTCCGAGAACTTTAGCCCCCGAGGCCTCAGCTGCCTCGAGTAAGGTCGTCCTCAGAGTCTCCAAGTCCCCGAGGATCGAAACATCACATCCGTAAAGCTCCGCTATTAGATGCCGTCCCAACTCCTTCACCCAAACCACCTCCCTCGAAGTGAAGGAGTGGCCCGTCCCACCTCCTTTGTAGAAGTCGTCCTTATTTTGAGCATCGAAGTTGGCTACTTTTAAACCCTTCGGCATCTTTGTTTAAACATTAATCTCTATCCGGTATACAAAAACCTAAAGGGGCACAACAAACGACTTGAGCAAATTTAAAACTCTGATGGGCAAAGAGCTGGAGGAACGTTATGCGCTTTTACTTGCAACCATTATCGTGTTTCTTATCTGCTTCTGGCTTCACATACCATATGGTGGTGGCCATGTTTACAGCGATATAATCTCGGTATACCAAGTAAGGTTGGAGGGGTTTCCACCAAAAATTCCATACCTCGAGGTCTTCTTCGAGTACCCAGTAATAACTGCTGCCTTGGCCTACGCGTCCGGCCTCATGGCAAGCTTCTTAACTGAAGGATACTACCCTGCCCTATTCCTTTACTACACAATCACCTCGACAATCTTGCTCCTTGTAACGTTCCTAACGACCTTAGAGGTTGGAAAGTTGTGCGAGCTATGTGGCACTGATAAGAGAAGGATTTATGCGTACTTCATAATCACGCCGAGCATGCTCTTCATGAACCTCCTTAACTGGTACATCTTAGGGGTCTACTTCATGGTAAGGGCAATCAGGTTATCCATCGAGGACAAGTCTATGTCTGCTGGCATCTTCTTCGGGATTTCTGCAGCATCGAACCTGATAACGGCTATTCCCTCGATTGCTGTACTCATAACGCATGGTGATTTTAGAAGAAAAATGAAATTCGTCATCGTAGGCCTCACCACCTATTTTCTCGTAAATCTTCCAGCCATCCTATTGAATCCCAGCAATTGGCTAAGGTTTTGGGAATACCATGCTTCTTGGTACGTGGAGTGCAACTGGCAGATACTGTTGTTTGATATGTTTGATCCCAACGCTAGAGTGCTTTCGGCAGGGTTGATGCCCATACTAGCCGTCCTGCCACTGACTGTACTACGTAAAACCTCGCTTCCAGAGTATGGTAAAATTCTGCTAACCTCTTGGTTAGTTATGGCCTGGTTCCTGTTTACTAACTATGTTTACACACCCCAGATGAACATGGTACTCCTTCCTTTCTTTACGCTTCTGGCCGTAGCGCCGTATCCATTCTTCATATTCTTTGAGGTTTTGAACTCTGCGATAATAGTGGTCGGATTCTCAAGGTTCATACAGGGTATATTGGGCATAGAATATACGGTCGAGTCGTGGGGCATAAGCTCCCCCATACAGTGGATGGCAATTACTAGGTCCTTCCTCCTCCTAGGATTCGTCCTTTATTCATTGTATATGATTTTCAGGAAATCACCTAGTAATCTCGTAGCTTGAGACTCTTTCAAAAAGCTCTTTAGCTTTTTGGTTGCTTTCAAAATATGCCCTTATCGGCTCGAGTATCCTGTCGAGCGCCTCCACGACCGCCCTTTTTAGGTCTAAGGGATGAATCTGGCCAAGTTCGTAATCTTTCCTTAGTTGTTCAAAACTTTCATAGAGCACGTCTCCACCGTATTTTTGCGGTCTTTCTATGCCTAGCTTCCCTAGCCTCGGAAATATTATGTACTTGCAGTACTCTATTATCGGGTTCGACTTCGTGTCTTTCGGTGGACAGTAAGCTCTCATCACCTTTTCCTCGAGTACCTCTCTGGTGTCGTGTACGTATATGCTAGTCTCGGGCATGCTCTTACTCATCTTTGAGCTTATTTGTACGTCTATCTCGGTATCGTCGTCAAGACCCTTGGCTCCTACCGGTCCCGTCAGGCTCATGAGCATATGATGGTGGACTGCTACCGGCTTCGATAACCCAAGCTTTGGAGCAATCTCCCTTGCAAGTATATTGGCCCTTCTCTGGTCAAGGCCAAGTTGGCATATGTCAACCCCAAGATAGAATATATCAGCGACCTGCATGGCTGGGTAGAAGAGCTGGGCAGCCTCCTGAAGTTCGCCCTCCTGCCTGCCCATTATCGGAAGGCACCTAAGAAATCTCTTGAGCGTAGCTTCCTTCGCCACATTTATGACGAGCTTCCAGTATTCCTTGTCTGCTGCAACGTCGTTAGCCCAAACGAGTTCTACTTTGCTGACGTCTATGCCAGAGGCTTTCCAAACCTCGATTAGGTATTCGCCGACCTTCCTTATCTTCTCTAGGTCACCGCCCATCTTCTTGTTTACCATCGCGTGCCAGTCGGCAAGCAACAGCTTGAACCTACAACCGGCGTCCAGCATATCCTTCAGCTTTATCGCTCTGAGTATCGCGAAGGGTATGTGGGCAAGACCGCTCGGCTCAAACCCGTCATAAGCGACGGGCCTATCATTCGTCTCAAGGAGCTTCCTCAACTCCTGAAGCGTTATCACCTCTTCGGTCGGTGGCCTAGTGATCAGCTCCATCCTTGTATCGACGTCCAAATCAATCCCTTCCCTTCTAAACCCCTGCCTCTACCTGCTACGTGAATATTTAAAAATAATGTATCGGGTTTTGCCCCACCACGAACACCGCACCCCATAGAGCAGGGTGCAACCCTTCCTCGGTGCGGCTCAAGGTATGGTGGGGCAACATTAAAATCGCCGAGCGTACTTAAAACCGTTACTGCGCTTTGTTGAGTAAACCGCGAACTTTCTGCAACTCTATTTCGATTGCGCTTACGGGCATTGTTATGTCAAAGGCCTCCAAGACTTCTGGGCTTATCTCGCCCATTATCCCTATATTAACGCCATAGACCTCTATCTCGGCAACCCTTCCTTCGATAAAGCTGGCATGCTCAACTTCCTTCAGACACCATTCCTTTAAGCCGAGGCTTCTCAGGAACTCCTCTGCGATAGATTTAACCTCTGAGAATGACGTGTCCGCATGGGAGCTCACCAGCGCCAGCTTCACCTCTCTCCTAGCACCTTCGTCGAAAGACTCATCAACAGCTAACACATCGCCTATCTCAAAAAGCCTGTGTGGATAAGGACTATGTTTATTCATCGCTAGGTTGTAGAGCAGACCGGGAAGGAGCCATGTCCTCAGTATGTCGTACTCGGCCGAGACTGGATTAAGAACCCTTACAGGATTCTGCGGCTCAATCTTCATCCAACGATAATCCCTTACGCTGTTAGAGAGTGTGAAATTTATAACCTCTGTAAAGCCGAGCCCGAACATGATTTCTCTGCACACGTCCTCGAAATTCGTGTCGGGATGATGCCTACCGAAACCTAACGTTTTAGGAACAACCGGTTGGAGATTCTTATACCCAAGACCTATGGATATCTCTTCGACCAAGTCAACCGGATGCATAACGTCGAACCGGTATGCCGGTACCTCAGCGAATATCGTGTCGCCCTTGACCTTCTTAACGCCGATCCTTGACCTTTTCAATGCCCTTACAGCATCCTTCATGGATATATTCAAGCCGAGTAAATCGTTGGCATAGCTTAGCTTAAGCTTCCAGACCTTCGTCCTTAGGTCAGGCGTCGTCATCTTCACGTTATCGTAAACTACCCTCACCCGTCTGATTCTTCCGCCGATGTCCGCCAGCGCCGCCGTCAGTATGTTCAAAGCACCGTTTACAGCCTCTAAGTCCGTACCAGTTACGTCTATGAAAAGAGTCTCCGTACCCTCCGTCAGCTCGGTCAGAGCGGAGTTTATTATAGGCGGGAGCGAAAGCACCTCGCCATGCGAATCCATGATGACTGGGAAAAGCCCAGTTCCAGCCACTATGTGACCATACTTACGGCCAATTTCATGCTGCTCGATTATCTCCTGCGGCGTCATCCTCCTGAAGCCCTTGAGCGGTATGAAGCTTATCTCATCTCCCTTTACTGCCCTGTAAATTATTGGCGGTCTTATGACGCTGGCATTGTGTAGACCTATCGCTACCTTCCTTCTGTTTCTTCCTATAACCCAGTGCAGGTCTTCTTGCATCGATATCAATTCTTCTATTTCTTCTGCTGATAGGTTAAGACCTTCAACGTAAGCCGCCACAACCCAAGGCCTAACAACCTTAACACTCTTCTCAACCTTCAAGAATGTCTTGGGTGTGAGCGCACGGAATTTTGGGATACCCGTCTCTATTCCGAGAATTCCCTTGAGCGCTCTTGCAAGACCTGTAGGGCTAGAAAAGTCTGGCCTGTTAGGGTTATACTCTACTTTAACATATTCCGCTCCCAACTCCTCGATAGCGACGCCCACGCTCGTTAGGGCATCAACCAACCCATCTTTGTCGAGCTTTTGGTGTAATAGTTTGAAAAACCTTTCCAACTTCAAGTTAAGTATCGGCACCCTTTGTTCACCAACGCGCTCCAAATCTGGTGATGCATCTAAGTCGTTACCGAATAGGTCCCTAAAAAATTTTTAAAACAAAAAAAGTACTTATATCAAAATACGTAAAATATTATAGGAAAAAATGAATGAAGAATCCATAACGAAGAGGCAAGAAGTCCGAGTCTTCCTTCAGAAGATGAGGGACGGTGCTATCAAAGAACTTTCACCGAAGATTGACCCTAAGCTCGGCATAGTCTATAAGGATGCAGAGGCTGACCTGAAAGACAACGTACAACCTACGCTTGAGGCATTACATAAGGAGGGCCTATTCATAAAGATTCAGGAGGGAAACATTACAGCTTGCAAAAAATGCGGCAGTACATCCTTCATGGTAATGCATCGTTGCCCGAATTGCAATTCTTTAAGCTTAAGAAAGGGCATGGTTATCCAGCATCTGACGTGCGGATACACGGAGCTAGAGTCAATATTTGCCGAGCACAATTACGTGTGCCCGAAATGTAAGAAGAAGCTCAGGGCCTTGGGCGTTGATTATGGAAAGCCCGGTATACAATACGTCTGTAATGAGTGCGGCAACATGACACAAAACCCCACAGTTTTGCTTCAATGCTGGGTATGTGGAGAGCTACAGACGATAGATGAGGCAAAGTATATAGAAGTCAACAAATATCTGCTGGACCATACTAAGCGTGAGCTCTTGGCGAAGGTGACGTTCAACCTAACACCCATCATTCAAAGGGTCTCCGCACTCGGCTGGGTTGCAAAGAAAAATTACGGGATAAGAGGTAAATCGGGCATTGAGCACAACTTCACGTTGGCTTTATGGCCATACGAGTACGGCTTAAAGAAAACTCCGGATGTTGTGGTGGACATTCACACAGGCGTCGTTGAGGAGATACAAGTACTCGGTCTCTACGCAAAAATTATTGATACCGAAATAAGAAACGCAATGCTCACAGCCGTTCCAATGGCGAGTGAGAAGGCAAAAGCATTGGCAAAATACTACGGAATAATCATAGTAGAGGCTGAGGATACGGAAGCTTTGATAGAAAAGCTTACTTTTACAATAGAGGACACCATAAAAAAGTTACTCATACGTTGAATCACCATCGTGTGCTTGGTTTAATTAGCTCGGCCATGTAGGCGTAGAGCCTGACAAAACTATAGATCGGTCTGTAGAATATCAAAACTAAAGGCAAGAGGTACGCGTTCTTTAAGTCTGATAAGACTTCGAGCACGGAAAATGCGCTTAGAATGGTATGAAGCTCTATTACAAAATAGAATAGCACCAACAGCAATCCAACACTAACAACATTTTGTGCGTACATAAAGCATGTGAACCACGTTGGTCTAAGGAAGACGGCCAGCATATCCATCAAAACCATATCTGGTGCACCCAGCATGCCAGGTGTTCCAAACCTTCTTCTGAAGAAGATGTTCCTATGTCTTATCAAGATCCTAATCTGACTCCTATGCCACCTCTCCCTCTGCTTGAACCATGAGCGCCATGCCTCGGGAACGTCGGTGAACGCGTAACAATCTGGTATGAAAACAACCCTGCCCTTTACTTTATGAACCTTCAGCGTAAGGTCAAAATCTTCGCCAAGGACTGGGTCAAATCCCCCGATAAAATCTAAAACATGCTTCCTTACGATGGACTTCGCACCAGGTATTATGAGCAACGTTTTAAATAGCGCTTGTAGCCTCCTGCCTATGTCGAACGCTATCACATACTCATACGACTGTAGCCTTGTTAGCAGGTTCTTATCCTCGTTGATTACTCTCAGATTTCCACTTGCCGCTAAGACGTTTGGGTTGCAGAAGTATGCGGTAATCTTATCGATAGCGTCTCTGGAAATTATCGTGTCCGCGTCAACTGTTACTATGACTTCACCCTTTGCAAAGGTTAAGGCATAGTTCAATGCGTACGTCTTAATCCCACCCTTAGGCCTCGATAGAAGCTTTATCCGCTCCTTGAACCTTGATGCGACAAGATACGTCCCGTCTGTGGAACCATCGTCCACGACTATGACTTCTTTAAACTTATAGTTGTTTTCGAGTACGGAGGTTATGCAAGCGGCTATAGTCCTCTCCTCGTTGTGGGCTGGTATTATGACGCTTATCATAGGCGTGTAGGCAGGTATTGGAGGCTTCCTAATGAGTTCGTAAATCGGTAGTATCACGGATTTACCGATGGCCCTACTGTAGTCCAAGATAAATGTCGGAAAGAATATCATGAGGAAGTCCAAAGTGCCAATGTTAAAGTGGTTTGCGATAAGAATTAAGACATAAAGCATCACGGGTATTAACACGAGGTTTATCCCGAATGCTAGCAAATTAAACCAGCTAACTTTGACCATGTAGTTTACGGTATAGCTTTTTTATTTTTTGTTTATATATTTATAACCTTCCGCTCTTCAGGTCTACGTAAACCCTAGGCATACCTCTTATCCAGTTAAGGTCGTTGGCGTATAGGGTTCTTATGTCGTCAAGCTTGAAGAGCGCCATGGCTAACCTTTCCAAGCCACCACCCCATGCTAGCACGGGATGCTTGACACCTAGCGGAACCGTAACTTCTGGCCTGAATATGCCCATCCCGAAGAGCTCAAGCCACTCGTGCTTCTCCGGCATGTAAACGATAACCTCCGCCGACGGTTCAGTGTAAGGGAAGTATGACGGCCTAAACGTTATCTCCTTAAGGCCTATTCTATTGCAGAACTCCTTTATGAGACCCATCAGCTCCCTGAATGTAGCCTTTTTGTCCATTATTATTCCCTCTACTTGGTGGAACTCGGCGAGGTGCTTCCAGTCTACCTTTTCGTTCCTGTATATCCTGTCGACCGAGAATACTTTGATAGGCGGCTCGTTGTTGTATGCGAGGTGCCTGATTGTCGTCGCGGTCGTATGCGTCCTGAGTATAAGCTTACTGGCTTCCTGTCTGCTCCACTTGTACCTCCACCCCCTAGAACCAGTGTCACCGCCAAACTCATGCGATTTCCTTACGGATTCGACGAACCTTTCAGGAAGCTTGCCGATTCCTGGGTATGCCAAGTAAAAGGTGTCATGCATTTCTCTCGCCGGATGGTCCTGGGGCTGGAATAGTGCATCGAAGTTCCAGAATGCGAGCTCAACGAGCGGACCCTTAATCTCATCGAAGCCGAGCTCAACGAAGGTATCCTTTATCAGCTTGATTAGGGTTACGAGAGGATGACGCTTTGCAGCAAAAATCGGTTTTGTAGGCGCATTTATGTCAAAGGGGCTTAGCTCAAAATTGCGCCACTTGCCGGTTATCAGCAATTCGGGTGTTAGCTTCGTAACTACAGGCCGCTCCACTTCTAGCTCTTCCAGCGGTATGCTACGGACCAGCTCTGTAGGAATCATGATGTGCCTTCTCTCTTCGTATAGCTCCACGACCTTTGGCCTGCCAGAGAGCTCGAGACATGCATCCAAAAGCTTCGGCGATAGAGCGTCAACCCTTACGTCACCTTTTCCAAGATACTCTAATAACTCCTCTTCAGGTGTAACGTCGGGTACCTCATCAACTATTCTAACAATTTTAGAGCTGTCGCTGTCCTCAACCGTTATCCAACCCTTCTTTTTTGCCCACATTATCGCGACCGCCAGCTCGCCTCCCAAGGACCGTTCTTTCTCAAGCTCGTCTATACTCGTACGGCCTCCGACCTTTTTCAGGACGTGAATCAACCTCCTTTCTGGAAGGCCGTTCTTTAGGTAATCCCTTCCAACTGTCCCTAGCTTTGCTACTTTCACTGACACTTCTTTTACCTCGACTAGGTCTTTCTCTTTAAGCCATAGCGAGGCCTTTGCCACGGCACCCTCGTCCTTTGATATCGCATCCGCAACCTCGCCGTATTCCATAGGCCTGCCACTATCTATCAACGCTCGAAGGATGAGCTTCTCGAGCCAATGGAGCTTCGGCTTAGCCATCTCTATAATCCATTCTTGTCCGTTAAACTGCTATAAAAAAGATGTTTCGTTAAGTAAGAAATATATGCGGCTAAAGACTACACTTTTATCCATGATAGATTACGCCATACTAATACCGAGTATCATCCTATTCGCCGTAGGCTTCCTCATAGGCTTCGGCGTTGCTAAGGTTTTAAAGGGGATAGTCCTGATAGTCGTGGCCATTCTCATACTGAGCATCGTCGGGGTAACGATAGCGAGCTTTGTATTGCCAAACTATGGGGAACTCTTTAATATTGCGACATTTTTGAAGGATGTTGCGAAGAGTTTTATTGGCTTCTTGAAAACTTATCCCATGCTGGCCGCTGGCCTTCTCATAGGCTTAATCGTAGGCATAATCAAGTAACGCTAGGTGGTTTTAGGATTTATACCAAGGCCTATTAAGAAGGAATGGACGGAGCATGGGTTTGGGAGAGGCACTTTCCAATAAGCTTGAACTACACTTTGATGGTGAGAAGATTTACGCAGAAGTATCAGAGCTGTCTTTAGCGTTCCTATCAAAGGGTTATGGTCAGCTCGATAAAGAGAACGGAATAATAGTTTACAACTGTGCGGAGGCTCTCTACCTACTTGAGAATAAGATGGCGTTCGTTATGTCGGGTAATTCCAATATGACTTTCAATGAGCTCCTCTATGCCCTCGAAAGCAAGAGTGAGGCGTTATGGAGGGACTATGTAATCTACAGGGACCTAAGAAACAGACGCTACACGGTCAAGGAAGGGTTTAGCCCAGACCTTGCCTTTAGAGTATTCGAGAGGGGTGAATTTCAAAAGGAGACGGCAAAGTACTTAATAGCTCCTTTGAGCGAGGGCAAGAGCGTTAAGCTCAGCAAGCTCAAGCATCTGCTGTCCATCTGCAGGGCCCTCAAGAAAGATATGGTTATTTCCGTCGTGGACAGGAGAAACGAGGTTGTTTACTATCTGGCCAGCCAGGTCGACCTGAAGAATGTCTAAAAAAAGTAACTTCAGGAAGGCGCTCGCGTACCTTAAGCTAACAAGGCCGCAAAACGGAATTATGATGTTTATAGCAGTACTGGTAGGCGTGCTTTTCTCTGAGAGTAGGTCCATAACCGCATACCAAGCATCACTGGCTTTTGTAACAGCATTCTCCCTCAACGGAAGCTCTATGGCAATGAACGACTACTTTGATAGGCATGTCGATGCCATAAACTCACCGAATAGGCCGATTCCCTCAGGTATGGTGCCGCCGAAAGGCGCCATCGTTTTCTCCCTCATCCTAGGAGCCTTGGGCCTGATAGCGGCTGCTTTTACCTCATACGTATGCTTAGCGTTCGCTCTGCTAGCATACGCATCTGCCATGTTATACAACTCGCTAGTTAAAATGAGCGGCTTACCTGGGAACATGCTGGTGAGCTTCAACGTCGTAGCACCTTTTGTTTATGGTTCTCTTCTAAGCGACAGTACGGTAGGGGTTAAGGTACTCATCTTCGCGCTGCTGGCCTTCTTAGCAAACACTGGAAGGGAGGTCGTCAAGGGAATATCCGACGTCGAGGGTGACGCGCTTAGAGGTGTGAGGTCGGTAGCCAGAAGCATGGGCGAGAAAAGGGCGGCCATACTCGGCGCGACCCTTTACGCTTTAGCGGTATGCCTAAGTCCCCTACCTTATGTCTTAGACTACGTCTCGTTCTTATACGTGCCCATCGTGCTCGTATGCGATGCCGGCTTCATCTACTCCTCGGTCTCGATAATCAGGTCGCCTAGCAAAAAGAACGCCATAAGGGTAAAAAACTACTCTTTGGCATGGATGCTCATAGCCCTACTCTCCTTCATAGTCGGAGGTTTTCTGTAAAAACCCTTAATTTGGACCCATGAACCTCCGATAGAAGGGCGGGGGTTGCCAAGCCTGGTCAACGGCGCAGGGCTTAGGACCCTGTCCCGTAGGGGTTCGTGGGTTCAAATCCCACCCCCCGCACTACCTAAGATTAACCAGAAATTCTTATTTTTTAGCGATTTTCGCTAAATAGTCCCAAATTATTCCCTTTCAGTTTCTAGTGCCGCTGTCATTTGGGAAGAAGGTTTAAATTCTCGGTTTCTCCGTTGCGTCTCAATCAAAGGCAATTCTTCCGAATTTGTCGCATGAAAAATTGTGGAAACAACTTTAAGAATATGTTGGGTTTTTAAGGGTATGACAGCTCAGCTGGAGAGTGATTAAAGAGAAATGGACAGTGGAAATGATGAAGCATCAAAACATAGAGAGGTTGACTACAAGCAGTTTTCGAGCTGGGCTCTGCCAAGCACCGAAGAGCTTCTAAGTCTACCGATTGACGAGTTTCTTGCCCGCTTAAACACTTCCATGACTGGGCTCTCTTCCGAAGAAGCAGAAAAGCGCCTAGGAATATATGGTTACAATGAACTTGCCAAGAGAAAGAAGAGAACGACTATTTTCGACTTTCTTTCTCACTTCCGTAGCCCTTTGGTAATTATATTATTGATTGCGGGTTTGATTGCTGGTTTTCTCGGAGAGATCATAAATGTTACCATTGTATTTTACATCGTATTCGTAAGTGTGATACTTGACTTTCATCAAGAATCTAAAGCGGAAAAAGCTGCAGAAGCGCTGAAGGAAAAAGTAACCACAACTGCGACGGTTCTCAGAGACGGCGCCAAACAAGAAGTGAGACTTTCCGAGATTGTCCCAGGCGACATCGTGTATCTTTCTGCTGGAGACATTGTGCCTGCAGATGCAAGAGTCATCACTGCAAAAGACTTGTTCCTGAACCAATCAGCATTAACGGGAGAATCTTTTCCAGTAGAAAAAACATCTACGCCAGTAAAGGCAAAGGGAACAGCGCCCACGGAATGGAATAACTGTCTTTTTATGGGAACTTCAGTTATAAGCGGAACGGCAACAGCTGTTGTGTTAAAAACTGGAAGCCTCACTGAATATGGGAAAATTGCTAAAAGACTTGTTGAAAAAGAGCCTGAAACAGAATTTGAAAGGGGAATCAAGAGTTTTGGGTTTCTAATAATGCAAGTCACCTTTCTTCTGGTAATGTTTGTTTTTTTCGTAAACGCGCTGTACAAACGTGACGTTTTGGAGTCGCTTCTTTTTGCTGTGGCTTTGGCTGTCGGTTTGACACCTGAACTTCTGCCGATGATTATTACCGTAAATCTTTCCAAAGGAGCCCTTGCGATGTCTAGAAAGGGCGTTATCGTAAAGCGCCTCGCGGCTATCGAGAATTTCGGAAGCATGAATGTTTTATGTACTGATAAGACAGGTACGCTTACAGAGAACAAAATAAAACTTGTACTGCATGTGGATATGGAAGGAAAAGATGATGAAAAAGTACTGTTGTATTCATTTCTGAACAGTTATCATCAGACAGGGTTGAAAAGCCCACTCGACGAGGCTATACTCGGATATAAAGACATTGATGTGAAAGATTACCAGAAAATCGATGAAGTCCCATTTGATTTCATAAGAAGGCGAGTTTCTGTTGTTGTTGAGTATGAAAAACAGCGATATTTTATTGCTAAAGGAGCTCCCGAGGAGATAGTTAAGGTATGTTCCTACTGTGAACATGGAGACACGATTTCTGATTTAACAGACGAATTTCGTAGAAAAATTGAGCAGAAATACTATGATTTGAGTTCTGAAGGGTTCAGAGTCTTAGCAGTTTCCTACAAGAAACTCAGAGAAGAAAAACCCGTATACTCTGTGAATGATGAAAGCGATATGGTGTTTTTGGGTTTTGTGGCTTTTCTCGACCCGCCCAAAGAAACGGCGCGGGAATCTCTGCAGCTATTAAACAAGGCGGGAGTAGAACTAAAAATTCTTACTGGCGATAACGAATTGGTTACAAGAAAGACTTGTGAACACCTGGGTTTTGAAATAAAAGGTGTTGTCCTTGGAAGCGAGATTGCTCAGATGCATGACGATGCACTTTCCAAGGTTGTTGAAGAAGCAAACGTTTTTGCAAGAGTGACACCAGCCCAAAAAGACAGAATAATCACCGCGCTGAAAAGTAACGGGCATGTGGTTGGCTTTCTGGGAGACGGAATCAACGATGCACCTTCCATGAAGACAGCAGACGTCGGCATCTCAGTTGATAACGCTGTGGACGTAGCCAAAGAGTCCGCTGACATCATATTATTGCAAAAGAGCTTAAGAGTGCTGTACGAAGGCGTCTTAGAAGGACGAAAAACTTTCGGCAACACTATGAAATACGTCATGATGGGAGTTAGCTCAAACTTCGGCAACATGTTCAGCGTCGCCGGAGCATCCCTGTTTCTGCCATTCTTGCCTATGACCGCAACACAGATACTCTTAAACAATCTACTCTACGATTTCTCCCAGTCCACCATAACAACCGACAATGTAGATCCAGAATATGTTGAAAAACCCAAAAGATGGGACATTTCCTTCATAAGGAGATTCATGATACTCCTAGGGCCGATAAGCTCTATCTTTGACTTCCTAACATTCTTTATAATGCTACTTGTTTTCAACGCAACCGAGTCGCTGTTTCAAACAGCATGGTTTCTCGAGTCTTTATGTACACAAACCTTTGTCATATTTGTCATAAGAACGAGAAGAACGCCTTTCTACAAGAGCAAACCAAGCAGACTTTTACTTTTAAGCAGCCTAAGCATCGTTGGCATTGCATTATTACTGCCCTTCACGCCAATAGGCGAACTATTCCATTTTGTGAAGCCGCCATTCACGTTTTTCCTATTCTTGGCAGGACTGATTGGCGCTTACTTAGTGTTAACCGAAACCGTCAAAAAGTGGTTCTATAAACGATATGCCTACCGCTTGGAGCAAGTTTTGATTCCGACAAGACACGAGGGACTTTATCTCAGCAAGACCGCAAGATTTGTTCAAGATATGGTGGCCATAATCTGTCTGCGTGCTGAAGACGAGATTTCCATCGATTCCTTATTAGCCGATCTAACACGAAGTATAAGCTATCCTCTTGACATGGACCAAGTCGGCCATAACATTCAACATTTAAGACGTGCAGGACTCATTAGCATTGATTGGCGCCTAAGGACAATAAAACGAGAAAAGCCTATGAAAGACTACGTAACGAAGCAAGTGATGACCAGCCAGTTTTGGCCAAAAATAGCTGAAGATTGGCGAAAAATCCGCGACATAATTCAGGACAAATACAACAAAGTAAACCCAGAATACCAGAGCGTTTTGCTTTCATAAAAAGTTGGATAGCCCTCTGAGGAACTCGATTCCAAGAAAGAATATGAACTGTAGTATCTCCATGGATTTCGCCATGGGCAAAATTCCGAGAATTTAAACCGAGGTCTAAACCTAACCCCCCCGCACTGATCTCAGCCCTGTTCGAGATAGAAAGCTCAAAAGAAGTAAAAAGCATTAAGGTTGCAAGAAATTTTTTTAGCCATGATTTTCCACCTTTAAGCATGCCCCGGTATGGTCTGATCGCAGGATTACTGATACTCTCTGGTATAACGCAATTCATGATCATGATGATAGTATCCGAGGCTCTATATGTAGGTTACAGCGTATCCAACAACTACATTAGCGACCTAGGCGTAGGGGATACTGCACCGATCTTCAATACATCGATAACGTTTTTAGGATTGACCGTTACAGCTGCATCCTTCTTCCTAAGACGTATGCTGAACGATAGGGTTTTCCCTGCAACCGTGCTCTTGGCTGGGATGGGAGCAATGGGTGTTGGAATATTCCCAGAGGGCAGCCCTTACAACCTACACTTCATCATGTCGGCCATAACCTTCATATTCGCAGGCACCTCTGCCGTGCTCTCCAGCAGAACCTCTCCAAGGTGCTTAGCATTACCCTCGATAGTCCTTGGTGCTGCATCCTTAACGGCCATCTTGCTGTTTGCACTCGGGATTCATATGGGATTGGGCCATGGAGGGATGGAGAGGATGATAGTCTATCCGGTACTCTCATGGGCTCTGATTTACTCAGGGTACATAATGTCAAGGTAGATTGCAGACATCGTCTTTGAGTACCGATGGAAAGGTTAAGCGTATATTAGTTACGATGCACGAAAAATTTCTCCCAAAGAATCACCTAATCATAATATGGTTCCATGGTACGTTGGACCGAATCCGCTCCTCACCAGCTCTGACTACTGAAAAGCCAGAAATTCGAAAAGGACGTAACGGTTATCCTTATGAGAATTGATATACCAGCCTAATCGCGACGACCAGAAGCGTAAGACCCAGTAGCCTCTTGATCTTCACGTCGTCTATACGGCCGGATATGCGTGCACCTACTTGGGCACCAAATACACCACCTAAGCCCAAGAGAAGGGCATGCTCAAATGAGACGTTGTTTAACGCGGAATGGGTAATGGAGCCGAACAGTGTTGTGAACACTAGTACGAAATGCGACGTGGCCGTTGCAACGTGGACGGGTATGCCGAGCACGTGTATCATGATAGGGACATGCAGCACGCCGCCGCCTATACCGAAGACGCTGGACACAAACCCCGCGACGAAGCTCGTTACTAGCCCTAAGGGCACGTTAACCGAGTAGGTGAATACTCTTCCCCCGGAGTCTACGATTTTTCTTCTGTACCCCCTCATCATCGTAATACTGGATCGACTCGTAGGTCTGAATAAAAGGTAAAGCGATGCCCAAACCAGAAGGGCCGCAAAGACAAGCCTGAACACGAAGGACCCGAGATAGCTCACCAAGTATGCGCCTATGACCGCTCCCGGAATCGTAGGAGCCATGAGCATGAACCCAAGCTTAACGTCGACCCTTTTCAGTCTCAGATATGAGGTGCTTCCAGACAAAACGTTCAAGAGAACGAAAAGCAAACTCGTCCCGGCTGCCATCCTGGGCTCAAAGCCGTACAGCAAGATAAGGGTTGGAACAAGATACGCTCCGCCGCCTATCCCTATCAGCGTTCCCAAGCTAGCTATCCCGAAACCCAAGGCCACGAACGCTAAGCCCTCATACCATAACGTTCTTTACCACCTCAACCGTATGACGGTCTTGTGTTTTCCATCCAGCATACTTGTTCCCGTTATCTATTGTAAAGCTTACGAAAGTGTAACGACTTAAACGTTATCTTTTCTTTAAAGCTATGCCGTTTGGGGACTTGATTGTTAAGACAGCACCTAAAGAACGAATTCATGCGACCTTACATGCCTCAGAGAAAACCCGCAAACCTTAAAAACAAGATATGGCCGTAGTTTTCAGTGCGGTGATAAATATGGTATATCCAAGCATATTGTCCGTTGAGGAAGAGGAAGAGTTTGAGGAGGAGTTTGAGGAAGAGTTTGAAGAGGGCGAGGAGGAATTCGAAGAAGAGGAGTTTGAGGAAGAGGAAGAGTTTTAACTTATTAACAGTAATTACCTTCCGTTATCAACCTTCCCTTATTTATATACCTCCCTTTCTAAATTCTACAACGCACAAAATTTCAAAGAACAGCTTAGCGTGTCTAAGGGTTTTGTGGTGGAGTCCCAGCTTTGACGCTGCCTCCCACAATTTCTCTACGTTGGAAAGGCTTGTGACTACCAACAAGATTCTACCAAAGTGCGACAACCTGCATGAGGCTTGATGTAGGAACTCGACCGAGGTCTCTACACCGTGCTCACCGCCGAACACGGAGACGTCCTGTAGCTGTTCGTTAGGAAGATATGGAGGGTTAAAAACAATAAGCTCGAAGCCCGAGCTTTCTCTAAAGGCCGAAAGAAGGTTGCAGCAAATCACGTCGGTTTTGGCCCTTTGGTCATGCTTACGAAGACGCTTTAACGTAGCATAGCATGAGTTCAGGTCTATGTCCATGGATACTACATAATCGGCTTTATATGTCAACGCTACGGAAACCATACCACTGCCAGAGCCTACCTCCACCGCCTTCCCGACATGGGGCATATCGTTGACGACATCCATTAGTAGGAAAGTATCCTCTGCGGGCTGGTATACACTACTCATGGGTAAACCCTTGTGGGCGTTCTGGGAAAGAGCGTTGTGCCTCTGATGTGGGTCATGCCGAGTAGCCACCAGAGCACCCTTTCTAAGCCAAGCCCAAAGCCGCTATGCGGTACTGAGCCGTACCTCCTTAAATCCAAGTACCACTCGTAATCCGAAGGGTTCAGGCCGGCCTCCTTGATTCGCTGAACAAGTAGCTCGTATTCATGAATCCTTTGGCCTCCGCCGACTATCTCACCATAACCCCCAGGCGCCAGAAGGTCGGCACTGAGCGTAACTCTTGGGTCAGACGGGTCCGGCATGTGATAGAAGGCCTTTGCCTCCTTGGGATAATGGGTTACGAAGAAGGGCTTGCTGAATTCATTGGATAGCTCCCTCTCCTCGTCAGCCCCGAAGTCTTGTCCCCATTCCACGTTAAACCCCTTCTTCCTCAGAATCTCTAGCGCCTCGGCGTACTTTAATCTGGGATATGGGGGTTCCGCGACCGATGGTTCCATGCTCCTTCCCAAAATCTTAAGATATGGTCCAGCCGACTCCGCCAACGCCTTAACCACGTCACCGACGAGCCTTTCTACAACCGCTATCAAGTCCTCGAGCGTGGTGTTAGCCATTTCGGCCTCAACGTGCCAAAACTCTGTCAAATGCCTCCTAGTTCTGCTGAGCTCGGCCCTGAAGCTGGGCTGTATCGTGTAAACTTTCTCCAGCCCGAATATGGCTGCCTCTTGGTAGAATTGAACGCTCTGGGTCAGGTAAACTTTCTTGCCGAAGTAATCCACCTTAAAGAGCGTGGCACCGCCCTCGACGGCGGCCGTTATAAAGGTGGGGCAGTGGACCTCGGTAAACCCGTTCTTTCTGAACCATTCGTGGATTATGCCGGTCAGCAACGAGCGTATCTTCATTATAGCAACAACTTTGGGGCTCCTAAGATGCAGGTGCCTATTGTCCAACAGGAGCTTGACGCTAGTCCTAGGCTTTAGGGGGAACTCGGCTATTGACTTGCCGATGACCTTGAACGACCTGCATTGGATTTCTGTTCCACCCGGTGCCCTTTGGTCCTTCTTGGTAATGCCCATTATCATAACAGAGGATTCCCTTGTGACCTCCAAGGCCTCTACAAAGCCTTCCTCCTCCACAAGCCCACGCTTTACTGCAACCTGGATAGTTCCCGTGGAATCCCTAAGTTCCAGAAAAACCAGCCCTCCATGTGCCCGCTTGTTCCTGACCCAGCCAAATAGCTCAACTTCCTCGTTCTCTGGCGCCTCAAAGACTTCGGCAACGTGTAATCTTCTGGCCAATTTAAACACCACCTTTTTTGACGCTTAAGGCATTTTTTGAGGGTTTCTGGCGATCATTATAATACCTGAGACCCTGCCTTCACGTCCTTCTCGGGGACTACCGGCGCTATGACGTCCTCTGACTCGGTTGCAGCTAGTATCATGCACTCAGATGCCTCGCCCCTAACCACCCTTGGTTTGAGGTTTACTAGAAATACGAACTTCTTACCGACGAAATGCTCAGGACCGTATAGGTGGCCAAGGGCAGTTATCGACTTTTTCTTGAATTGGCCGAAATTAACGAGCAGTTTTATGAGCCTATCCGTTCCTACTACTCTCTCCGCATGTTCGACTAAGCCTACTTTAAGGTCAAGTCTCCTAAATTCCGATATGTCAACCTGCGACAACTGGCTTCAAGCATCCAGATTCTGGATTGTTTAAAAAGATTACTTTAGCATCACGCCCTCACGTTCTAATCACGTACATCATCAAGTTGTTATAAAATTCGAAAAATTTTTATAACAATACTTTGTATAAAGTATTGTGAATAAGCATGCCAAAGAAAAAGGCAAAGAAATCAAAAGCAAAGAAGAAACCTAAGAAGGCCGCTGTGAAGGAGGCACCCGAGGCACCGACCGAAGGGGCTGGCGGGGCAGGGGCATAAAGCCTTCAAGAACACTAAATCTTAAACCTACCCTTTATTTTTACCTAAGCACCTGTCCACTCAAACGGTTACCGTCTTCTTACGGGCCAGAAACGCTGAGGACAAAAAACCGAACACTCCCGAAAACGCCAAGACAAGCAGGTAGGGCACCAAAAGGTTAAGCAGACGGTACGCAGCAATGCGCTCTAGGAACGCGTTTATCTCGACCAACCAAGATTGGGGACCATATACTTCTGCAAAAACGACGGCCGTTAAGCCAAACCACAGTAGAATAACGAAGGATGGCATGATTAGCGCTAGCTTTATGGATGTAGAGAGCTTGCCAGCCGTTAATCCTGCGAGCGAAGATGCAGCTACCCATACTGCAAATATGGCTAACCCCTCGTTACCGTTTATAACGCCTGCGAATAGGGGCATTAAAAGTGCAGTATATGCCTGAAGTAGCACAGAAAGCGTCAGTGATTGGAAATCTTCAGGCTCAGGCCAGGACGGGGTAGAGCCCGTAAAAAAGGCAACGGACGTCATGGTAAGGATTGCCATGCCAATGATGAGACCTGCTATTAGCCTACTCATGCTACAAGTCCGCGAAGGTGGTTTGCCATAACTCTTCCCCTAAATGCAAAGGTGGTGGATTTAACGCGGAGAGTTCTCCGTATTATCGTAGGAAGATTACGAGTAGCGTTAAGCAAGATTTTTATACTAAATATTTAGTGGTATGCATGACATGCAAGTAGCTTACGCGTTATTGACGGTCGAGCCTGGATACGAAGAAGAGACTTTAGCTGAGCTGAAACGAATCGAGAGCATAAAGGAGACTTACAGGGTATACGGGGTTTACGACATAGTGGTTAGAATAGAGGCCGAGAACCACGAGAAGCTCAGGGCGATAATATCTAGGATACGACACATTCAAAGAATCAGGTCAACGACCACACTTATCGTCTGGGAGTGAGCCTCTAACCTCTCTCGTTGCTCCTATTAGCTCTAAGGGTCTTTTTAGTGCTGATTAAAAGTTATTAATAGATTGGTGGTCGATTAAAAGCGATGAAAATCGAGGTAATTTCGACGAATTTAGAAGATGTAAAGGCAGATTCTGTCGTTATTCAGCTCTTCGAGGGAGCCGAGGCTCCAGAGATAGCGCTTACGTTACCTGAGAGCATTAGAAAAGAGATAGCACCGTCAATTGAGATAGGCGGCTTTAAGGCCAAGCTCGGTCAAGTGCTTCCGATATATCCAAAATCGGTAAACATGGCCCGATGCTTTATGTTGTTGGGTCTGGGGAACAAGCAGGAGCTCAGCCTCGAGGCTGTAAGACAGGCCCATGGTTACGCGGCCCTGAAAGCTGAGGAAATGGGTAGCAAGAGCATGGCAATACCCATACCTAACTTACCCCCTTATACCGCCCCCGAAATAACCGCCAGCGTCCTCGAGGCGCTAAGCCTAGCCTTTTACAGATTTAATAAGTATAGGTCAAAGGTCGAGGATAGCAAGCATCCGGAGCTCATCAGGCTCGTAGTGGACTTTGATGTTAGGGTTATGTGCGATACGGCGGCGCATGAGGCCACCATAGTTTCCGAGGCCGTGAAGCTCGCGAGGGACATAGCTAACATGCCAAGCAGCGACCTACCACCTAAGAGGATGGCAGAGATGGCGGCTGAGGTCGGCAGGATTAGCGGCTTCTCTACTAAAGTCCTCGAGATGGAGGAGCTTGAGAGGATGGGCATGGGAGGCATAGTGAGTGTCGGGAAAGGTAGCTCCAATCCACCGGTCCTAATAGTCATGGAATACGACGGAGGCGGCGAGACCTATGCTGTTATAGGAAAGGGCGTGGTATTTGACAGCGGAGGCATATCCATAAAGCCCTCGGAGAAAATGGAGGAGATGAAGTATGACAAATCCGGCGCGGCTGCTGTTATCGCGCTTATGAAGGCAGTGGCAGAGCTTAAGCTTCCTGTAAGGCTTATAGGCATCGTGCCCGCTGTCGAGAACCTACCGAGCGGCAGGGCACTTAAGCCTGGCGACATCGTTAGGTTCAGGAACGGTAAGACGGCAGAGATTATAAGCACAGATGCAGAAGGCAGGCTTATACTCGCTGATGCTCTCGCATATGCATCCGAGATGAGACCAAAAGCAATAATAGATTTGGCGACGCTAACGGGCGCCTGCGTCATAGCTCTTGGAACGCATGCGAGTGGCTTGTTTAGCAACAGCGATGAGCTGGCCAACGCGCTTATAAATTCGGGAGAAAGGGTCGGCGAGAGGCTCTGGAGGCTTCCGCTCTGGAAAGAGTACTTCGAGCAGATAAAGAGCGAGGTGGCAGACATGAAGAATGTCGGCGGTAGGCCGGCCGGTGCGATAACTGCGGCTGCCTTCTTGATGAACTTCATAGACAATCACATACCTTGGGCCCACATAGATATAGCAGGGACGGCGTGGACCCAGGAATCGTCACCCGAGAAGAGCTATATACCGAGGGGCGCAACGGGCATAGGTGTTAGACTGCTCGCTGATTTCCTTAAGTCAGAGGTTAAGCGAGGTTAAAGTTTACCCCGTTCAACCCTTATCAGGGCGACCAATACTTAAATTGTGCTAAGATTCAATTAATTCTTACGCGGTAAAAAGCCGTGCCCAAGCGTCTTGGCATGTAGTTATAGGTGGACCAAGTTGCACAGAGTTGCTGTTATAGATTATGACTTTTGTCAGCCGACAAAGTGCGGCCAGCCCTGTATAGCATTTTGCCCGCCTGTGAGAAACAAGATAGATGCCATAAAGCTCGGCGAGAAGGGATTCCCGGTCATCAACGAAGTGCTGTGCATTGGGTGTGGTATATGCCTCGACCCCGATACAGGGGTCGTAACAGAGGCTGGTTTAAAGCCCATTAAAGAAATCAGGGTAGGTGATAGAGTACTCACCCATAAAGGGAGATTTAAGACAGTTCTTTCGAAGAGCGTTAGGGCATATACCGGTCCCCTTTACAGGATAGAGGTCTACGGCATAGCAGAGCATGTAGCGCTGACCGAAGAGCATCCCCTGCTCGTGGCGTCTAAATGTCAGAATGGAAATGGTTTCATGTTCACATGGAAAACTCCGCCCGAACTGAGGGAAGACGACTATCTTTGCATTCCGATAGTCTCGACCGATGATGGTTTAGCGCAATCGCTACGACTTCAACTAACTTTCGAGCTTGGCGTAGTTTTCGGTTACTACCTCGCAAGAGGTTACGTAGAAGGTGGAGAAGTCGTATTTAGCTTCAATGGTGAAAGTTTAGCGAAGAAGGCTGAAGAATTGTTGGAAAGATGCTTTGGTGTAAAAGCTAGGCACGAAGGCTCTGGGCTGGTCACCGTCAACTCAGAATCGTTAGCCAATTTGTTAAGTAACCTCCTTGGGAATTCAGAAGGGTCAAAGCGCATACCGGTGAATTTTCTGTCAGCACCCTTCGACTTCTTGAGAGGCATCATATCGGGATTCTTATCTGTCGGAAAGAATGGTGTAGCCCTATGTAATTCTGTGGGCAATGCATACATCCTAAAGCTGATGGCCGCTAAGCTAGGTTTGTTCTTCTCAGTAAGCAAAGCCACAATTGAATGTAATAAAAACGTTTACATGGTTTCGTTCACGGATAACAAAAAAATCGTACCGTCACAAAACTACCAGCTACACCCAATAGACTCGATTAAGGTTGAGTATGTAAAGGACTATCTGGTAATGAACTTGGAGGTTGAGGATGATGAAACGTATAACGCAACAGGGCTTGTCGTCCATAACTGTGTCAAGAAGTGCCCATTCCGGGCAATCACGATAGTTAACCTCAGCGAGGAGCTGGGCAAGGACCTGACGCACCAATACGGTATAAACTCGTTCAGGCTTTATAGGCTTCCATACTTAGAAAAGGAAAAGGTTATCGGCATCGTAGGAAAGAACGGCATAGGCAAGACTACGGCCATACGTATATTGGCAGGTCATATCGTCCCGAATTTAGGCAAGCTCGATGGGGAGAAATCTCTGTACGATGTTGCAAGAGTATTCAGGGGCTCGCTCATACAGGATTACTTGATGAGGCTCGCAAACGGTAGCGTGAAAATTTCGTACAAACCACAATACATTGACATGATACCCAAAGTGGTTAAGGGCAAAGTTAGTACAGTTCTATCAAAGATAGGCTCGGAAGAACGCGTTAACAGGTTAATAGACCTGCTGGAACTCCGTAACATCTTGGATAGAGATGTTTCCGTGCTGAGCGGTGGTGAACTCCAGCGCCTTGCGATAGCAGCCTGTCTTGCGAAGGATGCCAATGCTTTCATCTTGGACGAGCCAACAAGCTTCCTCGACATCAAACAAAGGTTTAGGGTTGCCTCGGCAATTAGGGAGACTGTGACGTGGGGAAGCATGACCCTTGTATCAGACCACGACCTCGCAATCCTCGACTACATGTCGGACAGGGTCTTCGTCCTTTATGGCGAGCCGGGGGTATACGGCATCGTCGCAGGTCCTTACGGTGTTAGGGAGGGCATAAATATACTCATAGAAGGTTACATACCCGATGAGAACGTGAGGTTTAGAAACGAGAGGATATCGTTCCAACTAAAGCCCCCTACAGAAGCTTACGAGGAAAGCCATTCAGCGCTTTACTGGCCTAGCATGACGAAAACCTACGATGTCTTCAGGCTCGAGGTCGAGGACGGATGCATATATCCGGGTGAGGTAATCGGCATAGTCGGCCCGAACGGCATAGGCAAGACAACTTTCATAAAGATACTAGCGGGCGTTGAGAAGGCCGATGCAGAATTCCAACTGCCTTGTAGGGCGATAAGCTACAAGCCTCAGTATCCAGAGATAAGAGATGAGAAGGTTGAGGTCGTGCTTAGGCAAGCGGCTGGAGGTAAGTTCGGGACCGACCTTTATCAGTCAGAGCTGATTAGACCGCTAGGCCTGCACAAACTGCTCGAGAAGAACGTTAAGGAGTTGAGCGGTGGTGAGCTCCAGAAAGTTGTGATAGCAGAAGCCCTGTCGAAAGATGCCGAAATTTACCTGATAGATGAGCCCAGCGCCTACTTAGACGTTGAGGAAAGATACACGATTGCAAAGTTGTTGAAGAGGATAACACGCGAGATGCAGGCCTACACCTTTCTCGTGGAGCATGACCTCATGGTGTTGGACTTTGCATCGAATAGACTAATGGTCTTCTCAGGCGAGCCCAGCGTCAGAGGGCATGCAAGCAGGCCCATGGACCTTAGGTCCGGGTTCAATGCTTTCCTTAAGGAGATGGGGGTTACATTTAGGAGGGACCAGCAAACGTTTAGGCCAAGGGCAAACAAACCCGACTCTAGGCTGGACAGGCAACAGAAAGCAATCGGCGAGTACTACTACCCGACACCAACGTCTGAATGAATGCAGAACCGTTTGAACGCCTAGAAATCCCGCGATTCCGACGCAGAGCTATGTGTGCCGCAAAGCATCAAGCAATAAAATAACTACACATCCACCGACAATCCGATGCAAAAAATTAAAATAACTTCAAATTTAAAGCTCAAGTATGGTGGATACATATTCAATACCCTACGTCAATTTTCTTACAATGGATGACTTAGACCTCGCGGGGAAGACCATCTTCCTCAGAGCGGACATAAACTCGCCCGTAGACCCGTATTCTGGTCGTCTGCTCAACAAGGTAAGAATAAAAGAGGCAGCAGTAACCATAAGGGAGTTATCGAGTTCAAAGGTCGTCGTAGGTTCGCATCAAGGCAGGGTCGGTAACTACGACTACGTATCGCTTAGGGAACATGCAGAGGTTCTGAAAGAATGTGTCGGAGGGAATGTAAAGTTCATAGATGATGTTATCGGACCGGCGGCGAGGGAAGCAATAAAAAACTTGAAGTCAGGAGAGATTCTCGTTTTGGATAACCTAAGGTTCGTTGCCGAAGAAAACTTCGAGTTCAGCATAGAGGATGCTTCAAAAACCCACATGGTTAAGACCCTGAAAGATTATTTCGACGTATGCATTCTCGAGGCCTTTCCGACGGCGCATAGAGCTAACCCGTCGATAGTGGGGTTTGCTGAAGTTTTACCAACATGCGGCGGAAGGTTACTTACACAAGAAGTAAATTCGCTTCTATCCATTCTGCAAAAGCTAAGATCACCCATAACGTTGGTGCTGGGAGGTGCGAAAGTCTCCGATAGGATTGAATCGATAGAAGCTCTGATAAGCAGTTACAAGGTTGATAAAATCCTGCCCTGCGGTCTACTAGGCGTCATCTTCTTAAAGGCTACCAAGGACTTGAACGTGCCAACGGGCATTAAGGATGAAGAGAAGTACATCAAGAAAGCGGAAAAGCTCCTCTCGGAGTTTAAAGAAACCTTTATTCTCCCTGAAGATTTTGCCGTTGAGATGGGTGGCAAAAGAAAAGAGCTTACGCTCTCTCAGTTTGATTCGGAGAGGCCGGTGCTGGACATAGGTATGAAGACAGTATCGAAATACACAGATGTAATCAGAAATTCGGGAACGGTTATTGTAAGCGGACCACCAGGTGCGTACGAGAAAAAGAACTTTGACGTAGGTACTAAGGCATTGTTGATGGAGCTTGCTAATTCCAGAGCGTTGTCCATCGTAAGCGGTGCCCACACGTTGACAGCGCTTGAGTTCTTTGGCTTAAGAGATAAAGTTACCCATGCAACGTCCGCTGGTGGCGCCCTCATCAAATTCTTGTCAGGTAAGAAGCTACCGCTCTTCGATGCACTGAAGAGGGCGGCGGAAAAATGGAAAACATCTAAATAAAGCATCGCTTAACCCTGTGGGAGAGTGTTTGCATGGTTGTTAGGATGGGTATAAACGGTTTTGGTAGGGTAGGTCGTGGATTCTTAAGGGCGGCATTTAAGGATGAAGAGTTCTTGAAATTAATAGATGTGGTCGCAATCAACGATATAACTGACGCGAAAACGTTGGCTCATCTATTCAAGTATGACTCTATTTTTGGAAAGTTCCAAACAGATATTAAGGCCGAAGACGATGCGCTCGTCATATCCTGTAAGAGAATAAGAGTATATTCTGAAAAAGACCCAGCGAACCTTCCGTGGAAGGAGCTGGGCGTGGAGCTCGTGCTGGAGTCTACCGGACTCTTCACGGACAGAGCGGGTGCGGAGAAGCACTTTAGGGCGGGTGCAAAGAAGGTCATAGTATCAGCTCCAGCGAAGGACCCGGATATAACGTTGGTCTTGGGCGTTAACGAGCACGCTTACGACCCAGCAAAGCACAACATAATAAGCATGGCCTCATGCACCACTAACTGCTTGGCACCGATAGTGAAGGTGCTGGACGAGAAGTTCGGCGTTGAGTTCGGGCTTATGAGCACGTGTCACGCGTACACCAACGACCAGAGGTTGCTTGACCTTCCCCACAAAGATCTGAGAAGGGCGAGGGGTGCATGCTTATCAATAATACCCACGACGACGGGTGCGGCCAGAGCCATCGGGGAAGTTATGCCGACGATGAAGGGAAAGCTGGACGGGTTGGCGCTAAGGGTCCCAGTTCCCGATGGCTCTCTTAACGACCTAGTAGTATTGCTGAAGAGGGACGTTACGAAGGAAGAGGTGAATGCTGCCCTAAAGGAGGCTGCCGAAGGTAAGCTGAGGGGTATATTGGCATACACGGAAGAGCCCATAGTCTCCGTTGACATAATCGGAGACAGTCATTCTGCAATAGTTGACGGGTTGAGTACGATGGTCGTGGGTGGCAGGCTAGTAAAGATTCTTGGATGGTACGACAACGAGTGGGGCTTTTCGTGTAGGCTGGTCGAGTTGAGTAAGCTTATCGCGAAGACTCTCAGAAGTTAGGTGTTAAAACAGCATTAGAGTTTTTATAACCGCACCCTATCTTTTTTACGCGTGGTATGCTTGGCAAGGATTAGTTATGAGAAGAGGTTAAAAGAGCTGGGCTATTCGTTACCGGAGCCGCCCAAACCTGTTGCTTCCTACGTTCCGAGCGTAAGAGTAGGTAAGTTACTTTTCGTGAGTGGAGTCCTACCTCTAATAAACGATAGGCTTTTGTATACCGGTAAGTTGGGCAAGGAGGTCACATTGGAGCAAGGATATGAGGCAGCTAAGGTTGCGGCGTTAAATGCTCTCTCAGTTATAAAGTCTTCACTTGGTAGCCTCGGAAGGGTAAGGAGGATTGTCAGGCTGGTTGGCTACGTGGCTTCCGCCGATGGCTTCAGGGAGCAACCGAAGGTAGTCAACGGTGCCTCAGACTTTCTCATACAAGTATTCGGCGAGAATGGGAAACATTCTAGGGTTGCGGTAGGTGTCATGGAGCTACCGAGGGGCGCTCCGGTAGAAATCGAGTTGCTCGTTCAAGCAAGGTAGGGTTAAAACAAGATGCCTAAGCAAAAACTGATAATTTTTGACATAGATGGCACGCTGTACAGAAATGATGAGTACGAGAGAGAACTTCATAAAGAAATCGTGGAATTGCTCGCAGAGAAGCTTGGCTGCAGCCCCGAAGAGGCCAAAGCTAAGCTTAGGACTCTGAGGAAGGAGGTTGCTAGCATAAGCTGGTGTTTAATAAAACTTGGGATAAACCTGAAGGAGTTTTATGGAGAGTTGGCTAGGAGGGTAACCCCATCAAATCATATAAAGGAGATAAAGGGTATTAAGGCTTTGCTGAGAAAGCTTAAGGAATCAGGATTCAAGCTGGCAGCACACACGAACTCTGGAAAAGCGCTTGCCCTTAAGGTACTCGAAGCCCTTGGGATAGAGCCCTCGACGTTCGATATAATAATCACGAGCGACGATGCTGAACCAAAGCCCTCCCGTGACGGATACTTAAAGATACTCGAACTCGCTGGGATAGCTGCCGAGGAGGCCATATACGTCGGCGACCGATACGAGATCGACCTGAAGACGGCGAAAGAGCTTGGCATCAATACAATCATGGTAGGAAAGGGTAGGGCATCGAAAGACGTTGACTTTCAAGTTGAAAACATCATCGAAATCGATGACCTACTTCTAAGAACATAAAACAGTATAAAACTGTAAAGTCCACCGACCTTCAGAAAGTTGAGCTCGGTCGTGAGTAAACTCATTAAGTATAAAAGGAGCGGGTTAGAATATCATATTTTGAGCAGAAAGCTCGTGACACAAATTCATGAAAGCGAAGTCCGGTTTGGTCCAAAAATTCATGTCTGAACTTGATAAGCTAGGGGCGACTGGTAAGCTTTTCGGAACACATACAGAAGTCATCAAGTATATCGAAAAGCTTGTAATTGAAAGAAAAGCTAAGTTGGTACTCATGTCTGGCCTAGACCAGGAGCTGTCTTCTGAACTCTCGAGGACCATAGCCTCAGCAGGCGCATCCTGTTTTGATGTCAAAGACTTTGACGGACATGAGCTTCGTAAGCTTCTCGAAAAAACCGACATAGGGATAACGGATGCGGACTTGGCCGTTGCTGAGACAGGCTCGCTCGTCCTAACCACTAGGAACGATGCGGAGAGGCTTCTATCGTGCTTACCCCCAATCCACGTTGCCATACTCACAAAAGGAGGCATAGTGGATAACTTCTTAGAACTTGCCGAATGGTTTAAGAAGATGCAAGACACGGGCACGCATACGGTATCCGTGATTACTGGGCCGAGCAGGACCGCGGACATAGAGCTCGAAATTGTGGTAGGCGTTCATGGACCTCACGAGCTTCATGTTATAGTCTTGGAGGAGGGTGCTGGGTGAGAGGTAGGAATCTGGTTGCTGAAGTCTCTGAAGCATTGAAAAACAGGAGCCAGATCGAGAATCTAAGAAGCTCCACGTTGCATATGATAGAGAAAAGAGATGTTGCTATGACTGGTTACACTGAGAAAGAATTGGCCGAGTTGAGAAGAATTAGGCAGTTATCGATAGGCTCAATCGATAAGAATGTCAAGACGCTTGAGAAAAAGCTCAGGGAAAACGGCTGCAACTTTTACTTCGCCAAAACCGCTAAGGATGCATGCAAGTATGTGGTTAGCTTGGCAAAGGCTAGGAGCGTTAAGAGGATCGTTAAAGCAAAATCTTTGACTACGGAGGAGATAGAGCTAAACAAATGGCTTACGTCCGAGGGGTTTGAGGTAGTCGAGACAGACCTTGGCGAGTGGCTTGTCCAACTAGCCAACCAGAGACCCTCACACTTGACGGCTCCGGCAATACATCTTTCTAGGCATGATATATCCAAGCTTATAGAGGACAAGCTAGGGGTTAAGCTGCCACCGGACCCTGATGAGGTCACGAAGTTTGCACGCTCGTTCCTAAGAGATAAGTTTCTCAGGGCTGATATGGGGATAACTGGTGGGAATCTACTGGTCGCAGAGACCGGTAGCTTGGTACTCGTAACGAATGAAGGGAACGGCAGGTTGGTTACAGCAATTCCTCCTATTCATGTGGCGATCGTCGGGGTCGAGAAGTTAATCGGCACATGGAAGGATGCTGTGAAAATACTTGACGTTTTGCCGAAAAGCGCTACTGGACAAAAAATGGCCACCTATATCACAGTACTGAACGCCGGCTCCGAAACACCATCGTCAGAGGACGGAATCGTAAAACGCGAGTTCCACCTAGTTTTGCTGGATAACGGAAGGCTTGGTGCAATTCAAGATCGGTTTATGTCCGACGCGCTGAATTGCATAAGGTGCTCAGCATGCTTTAACGTCTGCCCAACCTACAGGATTTTAGGGGGGCACGTCTTTGGCTACATATATAGCGGCCCGATAGGTATCCCTTGGACATATATATCACACGGTCTTGAGAACGCAGCGGATTATGCATCTCTTTGTATCTCGTGCGGTCTATGCCGAGAGACATGTCCCGTTAGCATAGATATACCCACGATGATTTCTGAG
>JALNLA010000002.1:41052-241968 GCA_023267975.1 Candidatus Terraquivivens ruidianensis | reverse complement strand
AAGGTATGGGGAGCGTAATGGTTACCGTTGGATAGACAGGAGGCTTGCTGGGTACGAGAATCTCGTAAAGCTTGCAAGCAGGACATCGCCCATATCAAACTTCCTAACCGGCACAAGCGTATTTAGGTGGATGTTAGAAAAATTTATCGGCATAGACAGGAGAGTAAACCTTCCTAAGTTCTCTAGGAAGACTTTAAAGGAGCTGGCAGAGAAAACGATAGTTTCACATACAGGAAATGGCAGGAAGGTAGCATACTTTGCGGATAGCATGGCTTACTACGTCGATACGGATGTTGGATTAGCGACCATCAGCGTGCTTCAAAAGAACGGCTTCGACATCATGATGCCACCCCAAAGAGGGAGCGGCATGCCTTCTTTCCTTTATGGCCTCCTAGACTTCACAAAGAAGGTCGCAGAGTACAACGTGAGGCACGCATACGAGTACGTATCTAAAGGTTACGACCTAGTTTCTACCGAACCTACCGCCGCTTACTGCTTCAGGTTTGTCTATCCAAAGTTACTTGAAACTAAAGAGGCGTACGAGGTGGCAGAAAGAAGCTACGAGTTGTTTGGTTACCTTTTAAGGGTATTGGAGAACGGCATGCTCGACTTAAGCTTTAAGCGATACAAAGACGTTAAGGCCGTTTACCACATTCCGTGCCATTCTAGACACCTAAGCAAGGACAGGCCCGTCCTAAAGTTTTTGGAAATGCTTGGTATAGAGACGGAATTTATCGACTACGGTTGCTGCGGCATGGGTGGTACATGGGGCATGAAGAGGGGCTACGATGGTTACGAGATAAGCAAGGTAATTGCTGAGCCGCTTACCAACACCATTTCTAAGTCCGATGCGGATTTCGTCGTTACTGAGTGTAGCCTTTGCAAGATGCATATAGAACGATGCACTAGCAAGAAGGTCATCCATCCGGTACTGCTACTAGACAAGGCCTATAAAGGTCTCCCTATACCTTGAATGTACAGTCACGGTAAGGGTTGATGGTTGAATTGAAGTACGGCAGCGGCGACGATGGTACCACCGGGCTTTTGGGAGGGGTTAGGGTCCCGAAGGACGATATCAGAGTCGAGGTGCTGGGAGCTCTCGATGAGCTGAATTCTATCATAGGTCTTGCTAGGGCTCTTACCGGATATCAGGACATAAAAGAGGTTCTGTTGAATATACAAAACTCGCTGTATGTTGTGGGCGCCGAGATAGCGTCTACCGGGACATTGGCATACAAAATGTCTGTCGATGAAGGCATGTTGAAGGAGCTTGAAAGCTTTATTGAGCGTTACGCACTCGAAGTACGCGCAATGTCGAAGTTTGTAATACCTTACGGAGCCATAAGTAGCATAATTCTGCACATGGCTAGGGCCATTGCCCGGAGACTCGAAAGGAGGGCTGTATCGTTAAGAACACGATTTGATGTAAACAAAACACTCCTCGCGTACTTAAACAGGCTTTCTACGTTCTTTTTCATCTTAGCAAGGGTAGTAAATGCTAGGGGATACGTTGAGGAGGAAGTTGTAAAAATTAAAAACATGCTGGACGAGAAGCCCTAACGTCGCTCAGGTTGCGTGTACTTACTCGCTCCCTTCTCCAACATATCGACTAGCAACAGCGCCGCCATCCCAAGCTCGCGGGCAGGGAGGAACCTATCGGAATACATGCTGAACGAGACGTTGGCTACTGCTGGCATGTACTCCTGCCTCTCGGCCGCCCAAAGCTGGCAAAGTATTCGAACTCTAGGGAGTATCAGGAAAGAGAAGCTTACGCCTCCTAGCTTTTCCTTCTTTCCATTCAAGATCTTGCACGCGTATTCGTAAGCATCCACGACGTTGCCGAATCTCTTAACCAGCCTTCTTAAAACAAGTTCCTCAAACTCCTTGACGTAAGGCGCTGCGCCAACGATGTCCCTGTAGTTTATCCATCTGGTGCCTAACGGCGTACCATCACCGGTTATAAGGTACTTAATGACTATGTAATGAATGTCTATGGACGCGGGTTTATCCGTTAAAAGGTCTACAATACGCTCTTCTGAAATCTCTACGGAGTACGTTCTGTTGAAGACGGTTATTATGAATCTGCCTTTAACACTCGGCTCACGGGGAGGTATGTATGCGACGGCGCATTTTCTGGCAATATCCTCAAGGTTCCTTTGAGAAAGTTCGGCGAACGTCCTCTTGGTTTCGGCAATCATAAAATCATCAGATAACCTAATCGTATGGTATCCCGACATCCCCAAGCTGCAATCCAAAGTTAACCTATATTTCTATATGAATCTTGTGTTTAGTAAAATTTGGAAAGGTTTAAGGGACAAAATGTTAACCCATGTTGCGGTGCTAACAGTTGGGACGTAAGGCTCAGTATAAGCAAACGACCTTTGAGATAATAAGCATCGGAAACGAGTTGCTAATAGGTAAGGTCGTGAACACGAATGCGAGCTGGTTAGCTAAGAGGATTACAGAAATTGGCGGATTCATCAGAAGGATTGTGGATGTTAGGGATGATTTGTCGGAAATATCCTCTGCGGTGAGGGAAGCCCTAAAAAGGGGTACGAAGTGGATAATAACGAGCGGCGGTCTCGGACCCACTTTCGACGATATGACGCTGAATGGTGTTGCTAAAGCCATAAAGAAACCATTAAGGCTGAACAGGCAAGCTTATCAAATGTTGGTAGAAAAGTACAAGGAGATGTTTGAGCGCGGCATTCTCAAAAGCCTAGACATAACGCCGGAACGGAGGAAGATGGCCGAGCTTCCTGCAGGCGCCGTTCCCCTACGAAACCGGGTAGGCACAGCGCCGGGCGTGCTGATAAAGTTTGGTCGTCAAAGGATAGCATGCTTACCAGGTGTTCCGGCTGAGCTGATGGATATTTTTGAAAACGAGTTGCTACCGACGATTCAAAAATCTATAAAGCGTGTACATATGATTGAGAGGACCTTAATCGCAAGAGATGTAGTGGAATCCGCGCTAGCTCCTGTAATAAAAGAGGTAATGTCGAGACATCCTTTGGTTTACATAAAGTCACATCCGAAGGGCAGGGAGTCCGGCGTATCCATAATCGAGCTTCACCTCACAGCAGTTGCTCCCTCGCCCGAGAAGATCGAAGAAGATATGGGGCAGGCTGTGCAAGAGCTAAAAGAAAAAATAGCGGCATTGGGTGGAACGACTGAGCAATGAAGCTGGACACCCCTGAGTCGTACGAGAGGCCTGAGGTAAGGGAGCTCCTAGCCCAACTGAGGACGGAGCTGGACGGTTTCTTGGAGGGTATGATGTCTGCCAAGAACGTTTCGCCCAAGATACCTCATGATATAAACTCGATAGTATTCTTGGGAGTCGGCGGCTCTGGGATAGTCGGTGACCTTTTATCAGACATCACGGCAAAACGTAGGGATTTGCCAATTTTGTGCCATAAGGATTACTTTCGCCCTCCATATCTAACGAGGGATGCGCTGATCGTTGCAGTCAGCTATTCGGGCAATACTACCGAGACCCTGTCCGCGATGGTTGAGGCTTACGATGCGGGCCTACCTACTTTTGCTATCACATCGGGCGGTTTGATGAAAGAAATTTGTAAGAAGCTGGGGATACCGGTGGTCGAGGTTAGGGCCGGCCTACTGCCGCGGATGGCCGTCCCCCATATGCTCGGTGCTGCCGTATCCGTTTTAGCGAGTGCCGAATTTGTAAGGATAACTACGGATGAGTTTAAGAGTGCGATTGAGGAGGCAAAGCGCGCCCAAGAATCAGTAGAGGTTCACAAACCGTTAGAGTCCAACGTGGCGAAGTACACGGCAAACTGCATATACAACAAGATAGCGTTCATCTACTCTCATGGGTATCTCTCCTCCGTTGGCTATCGTCTAAAATGTCAGCTAAACGAGAACGCCAAGATGCTGGCGGTGAACCAAGGTTTACCTGAGGTCCTACACAACGATATAGAAGGGTGGAATCCGGCGGTGGCTAATTGTCTAGCGGTCGTCATGCTTAGGTATAAAAGCGAGCACATGGTTATCAGGGAAGCGCTAGATAGGATGGAGACCATACTAAAGGACCGCCTCGGTGTTGCGGTGTCAAAGATAGTTAGTGAGGGGGACAGCGACATTACTAACATCCTTTCGGCTATGGTTATATGTGACTATGTGAGTCTCTACGCTGCAATCATGAGGGGTGCGGACCCAATAAGAGTTGATAGGATAAGGTCGATGAGAGAAGGTATCATGAGTAACGTAAGATTGCTCGAGCAGATGGCAAGAAGGTTTAAGGTTGAATCTAAATGATCGGTTCCATCTCGATTAAGAAGAGGCTACTGTTGGTCGCTGCATCCACGCTGACACTAGTGTTGGTACTTCTGTATGGATCTTTGGCAACCCTAAGCCCAGAAGAGAGCGGAGAAATAATCCAACAGGTTAACGAGCTGCTTCGCGACATAAACGTTTGGAAAATTTTCCTTAACAATTTCCAGATAGCCTTGCTAATGTTTATTCCAGCATTTGGTACATTCATTGGCGGATACATCATTTACTCAACAGGGATGGTCTTCGCGGCCTACTCGACCCAATTGAACATACCAGCGATATACTTCATTGGGCTTGCGATGTTGTCGCCGTATGGTGTCTTAGAATTCTTAGGATACGGACTGGCCACATCGGAGGGTGTTCTGTTAATCTATTCAGCGCTTAAGAAAAAGCTTAGGTCTGAAGCCAAAGCACTTCCATTGATAATTTTAGCCGTAGCTGGATTATTGTTAATAGCAGCAGCTTTAGAGATGCTAACGATAGAGCTACTATAATCTTAAACGCTGAATAATTTATGGAGTATGAATCCTAATAGGTCCCCGTAGAATACTGAGACCACGAAACCGCCAGTTATGAAGGCCAGCAAAGGTATGCCTGGTGTGAGCCATGCTCTGTCCCTGTCGATTTGCGGCTCAACGTCAACGAATATGTTGAACATAAACCTACGCCTGCCGTCCAGTACGCTTTCCATGGGCATCCAGAATTTTTTCATCTTTGCGTCATAGCAAAGAGTTCCAAGGAAGCACGCTAGGGCTTTTCTCAAAGCAGGTTCATGCTCCAGACCCTCAAATATCCTGTCGCCTTTGATTATGCGTACAATGTTATATATCAAAAAGCTTATCGGCAAAGCTGCGGATATCAGCAAACCGTTCATGAAGGAGTGGAGCGCCGTGAAGGGATGAATGGCCGCGGCTGGCCAGTATAAGGGCATCGTCACAGAAATCACCATCAAAGCCTTCGCATCCGCTCCACCATAGAGTTTAGCATAGTACAGACCGAAGGATACTGCTGTGCTTACACCTATCGAAATTAGACCTAAAAAAGTATACTCAGATAGCCCTGCCATCACGAAGTCGTACGTCGTTATGATCACACCGATGGAGCCGAACACTATCCATAATTTATCGCTAACTTCCCTGAACCTCAAATCGCTGTAGGATGCGTAGCACATCATAACTAATACTAGGACAATTCTAATGGTCTCCAGCGTTGGCATGATTCTAATTTAATTAAGGCCAGCTCCCTAAAGCCTTTACTGCCTCTGCAACCCTTTTCACTGCAACAATCATTGCTGCCTGCCGTGCGCTCACGTTATACTCTTTGGCGGAATTTATAACGTCTTCGAACGATTTCACCATTCTCATCTCTAGGTTTCTCTTAACCTCTTCCAAAGACCATTTCATGCGCGTAAGGTTTTGAACCCACTCGAAGTAGCTGACGGTTACACCACCTGCGCTAGCTAAGGTGTCCGGCACGACGAGTATGCCTCTGTCAAACAAAACCCTATCCGCCTCGGGCGTGGTCGGTCCGTTAGCCGCTTCTATCACGGCCAACGCCTTAATTCTATCTGCATTCTTCGCCGTTATCTGATTCTCGAGGGCGGCAGGGATTAGAAAATCGCATTCCGATTCTAGAAGCTCTTCGTTCGTTATGTTCTCAGCCTTTTCATAATTTATGACGGAACCCGTCCTCCTCTTATGCTCTAACACTTTTTCGACGTCGAGTTGATCATGGGAGTGTATGCCGCCTTTTGAGTCGCTTACGGCTATAATCCTACAACCCATCTCTTGAAGCAGCTTGGCCGATATGTATCCTGCATTCCCAAATCCCTGCACTACGACCTTAGCGTCCTTCAGCGGTCTTTTCAAATATTTACTGACCTCTCTTGTGACCACAGCTACGCCCATTCCCGTAGCCTCAAACCTGCCCTCGCTTCCACCCAAGGCGACGGGCTTACCGGTTACGACGGCAGGCGTTGGCGCACCCTTTATTTTGCTGTATGCGTCCATTATCCAAGCCATTGTCTGGGCATCCGTATAAACATCAGGAGCAGGTATGTCCAAATAAGGGCCTATGATGTTTGCAATCGCCATCGTGTATTTCCTAGTAAGCCTTTCGAGCTCCGCTTGGCTCATGCTTTTTGGGTCGCACCTTATCCCTCCCTTTGCACCGCCGAACGGTATGTCCATAATGGCACACTTCCAAGTCATCAGCATGGCCAGTGCCGTAACCTCCTCGAGGGTTACATCCGGGTGATATCTTATGCCACCCTTGTACGGCCCCCTAGCAGAACTATACTGCACCCTATATCCAGTGAAAACCTTAAGTTTACCATCGTCCATTCTGCAGGGCAGAGACACTGTAACGGAGCGCTCAGGTCTCCTTAGGACATCGCATATGTCCTGGCTTAGACCTAATGTCTGCGTCGCCTCTTCAAACTGCCTCATTACGTACGATAGGAAGCTTGTGTTCGACATCATTTTTAGAAAAAAAATGGCAAAGCGTCAACATAAATAATTTTCGTAAACATTTTTTTACATATTACGTAATTCGTAAACTTTGAACCTTCTAAACGCTTATAGCTCGTCGCCCCTCCACGTGTATTCTTCGAGCTCTTCGCGGGCGTATGCCTCCCTCGCTACGTCTATAGCACCCTCCCTCAGCAGCATTGCCTTTTTGACCCTTCTTTTCGCTATCTCTTCGGCGACGCTTCTGGGTGAGCAGTTTGAATGGACCGACTCGATTAGGACTCTCTTTACGTTGGTCGTTATTTTATACTTAATCAGCTCAAACGCTTGCATCTCGGTTCCGCCTATGTACTCGACGTAGGAGCCTATGAGACCGCCTGCGTTAACGAGAAAGTCAGGTATTATCCATGTACCGTTTTGCCGCAACGTATTTTCTGCGTCTTTAGTCGTCGGTATGTTCGCGGCCTCGACAACCATCTTTATTTTAGATGAGATGAGGTTGTGGACGGTTTGCTCGTTTATCGTGTACGAGGTCGCAGCTGGTACGAATATGTCCACTTTTTTTTCAAATATTTTCTCCTTGGGCTCTTTCTGAGCGGTCTTCAAATCGTTAAGCATAGGGGCCTTCATTTTTGTCCTTAGGAGCCTTAGCTCATCCATTATCTTCGGCACGTCCAGGCCGTTTGGGTCGCATATACATGCTGAAGCATCGCTTATAGCAACAACTTTGTAACCCATCTCGTCGAGGAACTTGGCGGTAAAGGAGCCTACGTTACCGAATCCCTGTATAGCAATCCTAGCATCCTTCGGTTCTATGTTCAACAGGTTTAGCTTGTTCAAAATCTTAATCGACAAATCCGTTGCGATGGCGACGCCATAGCCCGTGGTACCGAGCTCGTGCGGTATGCCTCCTAACTCCGTAGGCTTACCAGTGCAGGCCTTCATGTCGCCTATCTCATGTGCAAACACGGCCATGTCCATCTCCGTGGTTCCCATGTCCGTAGCTCCTATGTACTGCAACGGCACGTATGGTTTGATGGCCTTTGCAAATGCCCTAACCCATGCAACCCTGTCAACTTCTAAAGGGTTACCCTTAATGCCTCCCTTTGCTCCACCGAATGGTAGACCTGCCAAGGCACACTTCCAAGTCATAGTCCTTGCAAGCAGAAAAATCTCTTGGGGCGTTATCTTTGGCTGAAACCTTATCCCGCCTTTTCCTGGACCCATGGCTGTGTTGTCGATTACCAGAACTCCTTGCATCCTCGTATGTGGGTCATAAACTTGTATGACCTTTTCTGGCCCCCACTCGTCAGCCAAGCTCCATACGTCAACATCCTTTCTAAAATGCGGATTCAATGTCGCATCATCACCTCTCACGATCTCTAAGAGGCTAATTCTATATCCCATATCTCATCTATCTTGTTGAGTGCACCTATATCAAGAACCCATCTCGATATTTTCACCAACGTGTAAGCTTCATACAAACCGTGAGCCCCTCACATTAAACCCTTCTTGTACGTGTTTATCAACGTTTCCCATACAGCTCGGTGCGGCTAATATTTAGAGCAAAGTGAATTTATTCACCTATTCCTTCAACGTTGCACCATGTAACGAATTGCATGAAATAAATTACTCTCTTCTCATTTACGTCATTATGACGTATTTTGTAAATATGTTATAGATTTTTAACGGTACCTTGTATTTTTCGTCGTTCATCCAACCACAAAGAAATTTATATATGAACATCCGAGCTTCAGTTAAAGATGTCCATATTTGCTCATGGAGCTAAGGGTAGGGATTTCGTGCCTACGGTTTCCCATAAGTTGCTCTTAGAAAAGATTGACAGGGGTTATGGTAAGTTAGCTAAGATTGACCAGCGAATGCTGCCGCTTGCGCATGAGTCCGTGCCAGAACCTACCATATACATCGACGGTAAGCCAGCTTCCGTATTCAGCATAGGCTCCGAGCTGAAGTTGGGAGAGGATGCACAAATTGAGAAATTTTCTGCCGTGCACTGGATGACAGAATTCATATCAGGACTCTATGGGCCGCTTAGGATGAGTAAGCTGATAACGGATGAGCAGGGTCTAAAATATTTGGCAAGTGATGTCAGGACGATTCTAAAGAAGACAGGCTTGACACATCCGATAGCCCAACTTATGGCTGGCGCTGGTTTAACAATGTCCAAGACCGTAGGCGACGGAGCCGTGTACACGATCCTCCTAGGCGGTAAGATTTTGGAGAGATGTCGAGAGCTTATGCTGAAAGGTCTTAAAACACCGATACTACTCGAAGGGCTTTTGGATGCGCTTAACCAAAGCTTGCGGATAGCAGAAAAGCTGTCCATTGACGCATCGTCTCAACGTGAAAATATGCTGGGGTTAATTATGAAAACAACCCTGATGAACAGGCTACCTGAGCATGTTCGGCATAAGCTTGCAGACATTCTACACAGGGTGGTGGAGATCGTTGGTATCGATGAACTGACGTCCGTTGACGTGGATAAAGTGATTGATGTTAAAGCTGTTGAGAGGGGTACGCTCATTGACTCATTCGTTTTAGATGGTGTTGCCGTTTTCAAAGAGATGGCCCATCCAGACATGCCAAAAAAGTTAGAGGCCACGAAAGTTGCCGTGCTTAAAGACGAACTGAGAATTCACGAAAAGATTGGGCGTCAGCTAAGCTATTCCTTAGAGCTTGATGACGTTGGATTAAGGGAGTTGCTAGACAGTAAAAACGCATACATCTCCAACCTGATTAAAAGAATCATGGACCTGAATGTTGGCTTCGTTGTTGCCGAAAAAGGAGCAGACTCCATCGCTATCGAGCAGCTTGCAAGGGCAGGAATCGCTGTCATATACGGACTTCCGCATCCGGAAGTGGAGTTGATAGCTAGGGCAGTTAATGCGTTACCGGCGAGCACAACGCTGCTGGAAGAGTCAGACCTCGGGTGGGCAGGAATCGTAGAGGAAGTTGACCTAAACGGAAAGAAGGCAGTACTCATCTACAAATGCAGGAAACCAAAAAGCGTTACCGTTCTGCTTAGGGGCGTAACAAACTTGCTACAAAGCGATGTGGAAAGATGTATCAAGCATTCCCTTCCGATTTTCTCTCTTATTAGAGAGGGTTTTAAGGTCGTCTACGGCGGCGGTGCCTTTGAGGTGGAGTTGTCGTTATGTCTTAAGGAATATGCCGAAAGTATTCCAGATAAGAGGCAGCTGGTCGTTAAAGCCGTGGCCGACGCGCTCGAAGAAGTGGTATCGGTTCTATCTACAAACTTAGGTCAAGATTCTGTAGAGGTTCTGAGCAAGCTGAGGTCAGAGCACGCATCTGGAAAAGTTGATGCATGCATTAACTCCGAAGGAGGTGTTGCAAGTGCTAAGGATTTGGGCTTATACGAGCTATCGGTTGTTAAGCAACAGGCTATCAAGACTGCCTTCGAGCTCGCGTACACAATCCTTAGGATAGATGGAATAATAACTGGTAGGAAGCTATCGGAGCCCGAATATTACTACGTGAAAAGGACCAAAGGAACGTCTCCGGAGAAATTGAGGGAGCTCAAGAAAGAATATGGTCTTGAGACTTTAAAATAAAAATATTGAGGGTATTAAAATTCTACACAGGAAGTGCGGTCTTTAACTCCTCGAACTTTTTCACATAGTAATCGTTGTTATCAGGTAGGTCCGGCGATAGGAAATACCTAGTCATCTTCTGTTTATCCTCGACGGAACCAAGATCCCTAACATTACCCCTTGGATGTGGCGTGCCCTCTCTGGGTGACTCGCCCGTCCAGAAGTGCTTGAAGTACACGTCAGGCAAGAAGAGCGCATTCTGTAACCTTTCTGGTAGTGTAGCGAACTCTGGCTTATCCGGCCATATCACGCCCATCACCTCATCTATTGGTAGGTAAGTGCTTTTACCCTCGTAGAACCACCCATAGAATTCGTCTCCCATGGCATTCTTATAATCATCCCAAGCCCACGCGGGCGTCGGATATCCTTGCCTAGTGTAGAGCATCTGCGTGAAAAGCTCGAGGTGCCAGTTGAGTAGCTTTATGCCCTCTTCTGCCACCTCAGGTGAGGCTAGAGAAGAAACATAGCCGGAGTTGTACCAGAAGAACGGCCCGTGCTGTAGTGCTGCGTAGTACGCAGGCGTACCAGCCTTTCTCGTATCAAAGCACACTGGTTGCCACGTGCTGGCTAGCCATACTTCCCTGGTTGAGAACAGCGTAACTATGTCTCCGTAGGAGAACCAGAACGTCTTGATGAAGCCCTGCTTAACGTATGGTAGAAGATATTCAAAAACGGCATTGACTTCCCCCTCGGTTAGATTAGTTATAGCGCCTGAGAACGCCATCTGCTCGGTTGCTTCCAAGTAGTTTGCGGTCTCGCTAAATACCGTAAAACCTTCGTCCTGCATCCCAGTCCTTCCTTTCCATTCTGGATTCCAAAGCTCTGAATAGGCCAACGTCCTTTTCGTGCCGCCACGTTCATCATAAGGTACGAACTCAGGCAGGTACGTTACGGAGTCGAAGTTCCACATAACTGGGACGGATACTAGGGACTTTCCGGGCTCTTTCCACAGAAGATAATTGAACCTCTCTGCCTGCGCTGGCTTGAAGTACTTCCCGACGTTGTAGAATATATCTAAGACTTTGTCCGCTCTCCACCTAGGCACCTTCTCAACAGGTATCGGCCTCGCCAGCCCCTCCGCTATGATGGGCCTGTACCTTCCTGATGCGGCCACGTCCCATGCAGCAGGGTCAGCCAGTTGTCTCTGGGTCATAACGAAGAACTCTAGATAAGTGGTTTCAACGTCAATACCCATTGCCTTCTCGTACTCTTTCTCAGCGTCGGGTGGAAAGTAAAATGGGTGCGTTGAGTACCTGATTTTTGACGGTTTTGTCACAGTAGGTGTCGGAGTTGGCGGAGCGCTTGTATATAGGTACCATGCTAATCCGCCGACAACGGCAGCTGCAGCAACTCCTCCAGCAGCAGCTAGGAATTTCCTCCTAGATACTTTTTCTGACATTACTGACTACTTTTTTACAAGATATATTTAAAGCTTTTTAACAAATATACATGTGTCTTCCACTTAACGGACTCTTCTGGACATTATGTAGGCGAATATTGCTAAACCTACAAAAGCTATTATCGCGATGATAGTGCCGGCTGCAAACCACTTCGGGGTTATCGGGTTTATCGAAAGCTCGTTTCTGATATAGGTTGCTAAAGTCCCCATGCCTTTCATGACGAATTGGGTCCTGATTATCTCGCCCCATGAAAGTAGAAAGCCCATTATCGCCGCCGATATGACCTCGAATATTATCAAAGGAAACGTTATCCTTCTGAACACGCTGAGCGGACTCGCTTTTAGTACGCTGGCTGCGTACTCATAGGTAGCTAGTTCAGGGTCGAATCTTGACATCATGAGTATGAGGCCGAAGGGTACCGTGTAAACCGTAACGATAGCCGCAACTGCCAAAAGGGACGATTCAATGCCGAAAAGCCTGAACATGAAAGTTACACCTAAACCGAGTGCAACGCCAGGAACTATGAAGCCTAACAGGAACAGGTAGAATAGAAGGTCCCTGCCCACTATTTTTTTCCTAAGAGCTAATGCGGTCGTAGTGACCAAGAGGCAAGTCAGCAGCGCCGTGACGATTGATACGAATAACGAGTTGTTCAAAGCTGTAAAGAAGTTCTTGTCGTGCATTATCGAGATGTATGCAGAATACTCATAACCAGTCGGCGGTTTTACGTACCAATCCCACGTAAAGCCCTCTATGGGAAAGCTCACTTTGGCGCCGCTCTTGAAGGACAGGGCTATCATGAAGAACGTCGGAATGTATATGAAGAGTATAATCAAGGCGATATAAACTTTTGCTAACCTATCTCCCCATCCCATTCCCAACACCTCGCTAATACACCAACTTCTTTATATCAACAACCTTCAGGAGTACGTAAAGTATGAGCAGTGCTATCGCCACCAAGATTGTCGATAGTGCGGCGGCGTAGGGCCATACGAAGTTGGCGGCATAGTTGGCTACTGACAGGCCAAGCGTCTGTATACCTCCCGCCCATAAGGCTGGCGTTACGTAGTCTCCCAAGGCACTTACGAAGACGAATATGAAGCCCATCACAACACCGGGAAGCGAGAGCTTGAACGTTATGTCGAAAAAGACACGGTGTGGCGGAGCCTTTAATACCTTGGCCGCGTTTATTATGTCAGGGTCTATTCTAGTTAACGCAAGATACGACGGGAATATCATCCAGAGCAGGTAGGTCTGGGGCCAGATTATAAGTAGGGCACTGCGCCCGAACAGTAGCTCCAAGGGCTCTTTGATCACGCCCCAAGACATGAGGGCATAGTTGATTATGCCGCTCTCTCCAAGTATCGGTAGCCAAGCAACAACACGGACGCTCCAGTCGATCAGGAATGGTACGAGCAGCAGACTGACTACAAAAAACCTTACGCGTGCACTCTTAACCCTAAACACCAAAAAGTATGCCATAGGATAACCAAGCAAAAACGCTATCAAGCATGCAAGCAAGGACATTCCAAACGTGTTCAACAGTATTACCGGTGTTTGGGGCGATGTAAAGAATGCGACGTAGTTCTTAAGGGTAAGGTTCTCCGGACCTGTAACCGTAAATCTTTCGAAGAAGCTTATACCGACTATCATGCTAAGGGGTATTAATAGAAAAAGCAGCAGGAGCACGAATCCTGGGAGAAGCAGTAGATAACGGGAGTATTTAGCAACTCTGTCTGTCAGACCCATCTTCAGCTGGAGGGTACTCAAGCTATACACCTACTTTCCATATATTACCTCTTCTATGTTCAGTCCTTCTATCATGCACGGCCTCTCTATTAGTAAGACATCCTTCGCACTCCATCCTAGAAGGTACGTAGACCCAAGGGTGAGGTTACCTACTTTCTCCGTGGGAACGGAGACCTTTATCTTCGTGTTACCGATTGCCTCGAACACATACTCCATATAGTGACCGAAGTAATAGTAGCTGACGAGTTTTGCCTCTGTTTTGTTGTCACATAGCCTTGCCTCCTCTCCTATCTTTACGTATTCGGGTCTTATGGCGTATGCTACCTTGCCGCTGGATGGTAGTGTATTCTTGTTCTTGGGATTTGCTTTGAGTTCACCTATATCCGTGGTAAGGTAACACAACCCACCGTCCCAAGACTTAATTTGTGCTGAGAACAAGTTTATTTCACCGACGAACCTTGCGGCGAAGACCGTAGCTGGTGTGGTGTAAACTTCCTCAGGCTTTCCGATTTGCTCTATTACACCCGTGTTCATAACCATGACGGTGTCTGCAAGGCTGAGCGCGTGCTCTTGGACGTGGGTCGTCAAGATGAAAGTGTTACCTACTTTCCTATGGATCTCCTTAAGGTCTTCCATTAACTTTCTTTGCAGTCTATAATCTACGTGGCTGAGCGGTTCGTCGAGTAGAAGAACGCTCGGGTTAATAACAAGCGCCCTTGCCAGCGCAACTCTTTGCCTCTGTCCGCCGCTTAGCTCGAGCGGCATTCTCTTCTCGAGCCCAGCCAGACCGACGAGCCTTAGAGCTTCCTTTACCTCTTTCTCTATTTCGGACTTGTCCTTTCCTAACATTCGAAGACCGAATGCCACGTTATCGAAGACGTTCATGTGGGGAAATAGGGCATACATCTCCAGCATCATCGAAACATCTCGCTTGTAAGATGGGACGCCTTTCATATCCACGCCGTTTATGTAAAGCTTTCCGGAGTCATAATCCAATATGCCCGCGATGATTTTCAAGAGAGTACTCTTGCCACACCCGCTAGGACCGACTATGACGAAGAAGTCTCCCGCATCTATATCAAACGTTACCTTGTTGAGAGCGAGAACCTCTTTTCCGTACCATTTCACGAGTTCCTTAGTCTCTAAGGCCTTGCCCATGTTAGTACCACGCCCTTCCGTTTTACGATAATACGCTTTAACTCATACTTATATTTTTATCCAGAGTTTTAGCGTAAATATCCCGAACTTCTTGTCTCATAAATTACATCCAAACAAAGACGTGCTGTATGCATACACGAAAAATTTATAAACGTACCGCTTTCCATTTTGCCTGTCGGAGGAATTTAAAAATGAGGGTTTTAAGGGAAAAAGAGTTAGAGGATATTGTATACGGAGCTACTTTGCTTGGAGCTGGCGGTGGCGGCTCGCCTGAGAATGGGATGCAACTCGTTAAGAGCACGCTAGAAATCAGTAAAGAGGTTCAGATGGTCAACCCAGATGAGGTGCCAGATTACAGTATGATAGCAGTCGTAGCAGGTATGGGTGCTCCAGAAGCGCTACTCAAGAGGGGATGGAGAAACGAAGACGTACCTGCCCTCAGATTGTTAGAGCAGGTAGTTGGTAGAAAAATGGATTACATCATCGCGATTGAAACGGGGGGTTTTAACTCCGTATCTCCGCTCCATGCTGCTGCAGCAAGCGGTGTTCCGGCAATCGATGGCGACGGCGTAGGAAGGGCCATACCACAGCTGGAGATGACGATGTTCTACGTGCATAACTTGCCATTGGCTCCCGTCACGTTGGCAGATTCTTATGGAAACTCGGCCGTCCTTTATCCTAGAGACGCTCCGATGGCCGAAAAGATGGCGAGGGGAATAACCGTGGCTTTTGGTATGCAAGCCGGCCTTGCGTGTCATCCCATGGCAGGTTGGCAGATGAAGAAGGCGGTAATAGGCGGAACCTATACCGTGGCCGAGAACGTGGGTAGGGCTATCAGGGAGGCAAAGAACAAGGGCAAAGACCCTGTCAAGGCCGTGGTGGAAGTCACAAAAGGTTTTGAAATCACAAGAGGAAAGGTTACTAAGAAGGAGGTCGAAACCAAGGGAGGCTTTGATTACGGAAAAGTCTACGTCGCCGACATACGCGTGGATTATAAGAACGAGAACATGATAGCTTGGAGGGCAGGAAAGCCGATAGCCATATCGCCCGACCTAATATGCTGGATGACGACAGACGGTCGACCCCTCACCAACGCCGACATAAAAGAAGGCTTAGAGGTTGCTGTGATAGGAATAAAGGCCCATGAAAGGTGGAGGACTCCTGAGGGGCTTGCTGTGTTCCGCCCGGTTCTTGCTGAGCTGGGTTATACCGGGGAGTATATACCAATAGAGAGGCTCCTCTAGAACAAGAACTACTCGTTGAAAACCTAACGCCCTTATTTTTAGAAATTTTATATTATACTTTTTATTTGTACTCGTATGCGAAAAATAAGAGTGTTAGTAGTTCTTCCTATACTAAAGAACCCCGCGCTGGAAGAGGTTACACGAAGGGAGATCGAGCAGATTCGAGATGAAAGTCTTGAGGTGAGCATAGTCAGCCTAGAGCGAGGGCCAGCGTCAATCGAGTCAGAATTTGATGACAGGATGGCGTCGCCTTGGGTGCTGGAGAAAGTTAAGGAGGCCGAGGCTAACGGCTTTGATGCGGTATTCTTGGATTGTATGGGAGACATAGCCCTCAATGCGGCAAAGGAAATCGTAAGGATACCCGTGGTTGGTCCGTGTCAGGCCACGATGGCGATGGCCTCTATGCTCGGTGATAGGTTTTCGGTGGTTACAATCCTAGAGAACGTAGTCCCGCTTTTCTGGAGAAAAGCTAGAGAATACGGCTTTATACAAAACCTCGCCTCGGTAAGGTCTGTGGAGGTACCGGTGCTCGAGCTGGATACGAAAAGGGAGCTGGTTAAAAAAAGGTTAGCCGATGAGTCAAGGATTGCGGTGGAAAAGGATGGCGCCGACGTGATAATCCTAGGATGCACCGGTATGGTAGGAATGGCGAGAGACGTTCAGGAAGTCATCGGCATCCCCGTCATAGACCCAGTACCCGTATCGATTAAGCTCGCCAAAATCATGGCAGAGCTTAGACTGGTTCACAGCAATAAGGCCTACCCAAAACCGCCATCGAAGTTAAGGAAGTTTCCAGGAATTTCGGAGTTGTTACTCGAGAAGCTCTGAGATCGCTTGACCTCCCAAACCTTATTTTAGCCAACCTTCGTCTGTAGGCGGCGGCTCGTATCCGTATAGTTTGCTGTGGGTTACGCCGAACTTCTTGTAGAGATCCGCTAGCATCTCAGCATACTTCCATGCGGTCACTACTGGGTCCAGAACTGGGACGCCAAGCCTACGGTTGAGCTCCTTCATGAAGCCTGACTCCGCTGTGCATCCCAATATTATGACCTCTGCACCATCCTCCCTTACGGCCTTCTCGGCCTGCTCGATTATCGCCTCCTTCAATTTTTCCGGCTCTTTCATCATCCTTCTTACGCTAAAACCCAATTCTCTAAAGGATGCCAGCTTCCTCTCTAGGCCGTAAAGCCAGACATTCCCCTCCATCTTCGGTATCCACTTTCGTCTTCCTACTATGATGGAAAACTTATGTCCAAGAGTGGAGGCGACGTGCAAGCAGGCCTCAGCCGGTGCCACGATGGGTATGGAAACTATCTCCCTGGCCTCCCTCAGGCTCGGGTCGTAAAAGCATCCTATAACCGCAGCATCAAAACCGTCCGATTCAGCTTTTCTTATAACTCTAAGAAGTTCATCCGCCACAAGATGCTCATAGTAGTGGTACTCCAGATGGTCCGGTCCCTTTTCGAGGTGGGTAACGAAGGGCTCGACGTCGGGTCTCCCGATATCCTTGAGTATCCCGAGCATATGCTCATCAAATGAGGCTGTTCCTACGGGATTAATCCATAAAATTTTCAGCATAAAAAACATGATTTAGAAACCATATTTAAATTTTTGGAACGTCACTTCGGTGACCTGCTAAGCTCCTCCTCTCTCAAAAGTCTTCTATGAACCTTACCCGCTGGTGTGAGCGGTAATTCTTTCCTGAACTCTACCTCCTTCACCAACTTGTACGGCTCCAGCCTCTCCTTCAGGAAGCTGATAAGCTCATCCGCTGTCAGGTCAGCTCCATCCTTTAGGACGACGAATGCTTTCGGCACCTCGCCTGCAATCGGGTCCGGCTTACCAACGACAGCGCAAAGCTTCACGGCTGGATGTTCGTATATGACGTCCTCGACCTCCCTCGGGTATACAGAGTAGCCTTTGTGTTTGATGAGGTCCTTCTTCCTGTCGACGATGTAGAAGTAACCATCCTCGTCCATTTTGGCTACGTCACCCGTGTATAACCAGCCGTCCCTTAGCACATTTTTAGTCTCATCGGGCCTCTTCCAATAACCCAACATGACTTGCGGTCCCTTTATAACGAGCTCGCCTATCTCTCCGGGAGGTAACGTCTTACTCCCGGTCTCGAGGTCAACTATCCTCGCATCCACGTCAGGCCAAGGTAAGCCGATGGAGCCTATCTTGACGGTCTTCATGCTAGGGTCGACGGGGTTGGTATGCGTTCCCGGCGAGCACTCGGTCAGGCCGTACCCCTCCACGAGCACGCCGCCCGTAAGCTGGATGAATTTTCTCTGAACCTCAGGAGGAAGGGGCGAGCCACCCGATATGCAGCATTTTATCGACCTGAGATTATACGACTGCACTTCTGGTGAGGCGACTATCAGCGCGTACATCGTGGGTACGCCGCAGAAAACCGTTATGCCGTACTTCTGAATGGTATCTAAGACAGCTTTCACGTCAAACTTTTGAAGCAGAACGATAGTCCCCGCGGCATAGATCGGCGCATTCATCGACGTCGTCATTCCGAATATATGGGAAAGCGGTAACGCCGTTAGGAAAACTTCTTCGGCAAGCCTACACTTTATCCAAGTGGAGAATGCGATGGCGTCCGACACCATGTTGAAGTGCGTGAGCATCGCTCCCTTAGGCGTGCCCGTCGTTCCTCCAGTGTACTGAAGGCAGGCGAGGTCCCTCTTCGAGTCTATCTCAAATTTTGGTGATTCTGGGGGATATCTCGAGAGGGCAGCATCAAAGTCGTAGAAGCTTCCTTGAGGTAGCTGGGAAGGCCTGCCCGCAACACCGTTCGTCACGAAGACCCTCTTGACTGCCGTAGAGGATGCAACCTTAAGGAAGGCGGGAATCAAGAACTCGTGAACGACCAAGGTCTCGGCCTCTGAGTCGTTAAGCTGAAAGAGAAGCGTGCTCTCGCGTGCCAGCGGGCTTATGGTGGTTACTACGCAGCCGGCCTTGAGCACACCATAGTACGCTATCAGGAACTGTGGTATGTTGGGCAGGAAGAGGGCGGCCCTATCGCCTTTGGCAACGCCCATGCTGATCAGAGCGTTTGCGAAGCAGGACGCCAAGTTATTCAGCTCACGGTACGTTAATCTGTAGCCGCTCTCGCCTGACACGACCGCACACCTTTCTGGATAGGCCGACGCGGAGCGCTCCAGCAAACCATGCAGCGGTATTTCTGGATACGCTATAGATCTGGGTACGCCTTCGGGATAGAACTTATACCAAGGTCGCTCCATTTTTGCTCAAAAAAAAGAACGGATGCGATATATAATTTTAAAACGCGCCGTCCTTTCGCCGAAGAATTAGTTGCGATGCGTGAAAAATTTTTTTCCCACCGAGCGTAACTAATGACTCTATATACTCTAAGAACGAGCACCAATCAGTACTTAATGAATCGATTAGGGCGAAGTTCCTTCCTCATTTCACTACCAGATGCTCTTGATTATAGCATGATTGTCATTAACTACACCTACTCCCTTAATATTTTAATCTCTGCGCCAAAATCTTTTATAGAATTGCGGCATCGAATGTATGCGTGTCTCATATGATTTTGTCGCGAGATTTTACGGAAAATGTCTTAAAGTTCAAGACGGGCTATCTCGATTTTAGGAGCAGAGACGATGGATTAAGATTTGAGGAAGAGAGGAGGAGACACGAGGCTGAGGTCAAGAGGATACTTGATAGGGAGAACTTGGATAGGTTGGATGAAAGCGGACTCCTCACCCTCGCCAACAATCTATACGCCTTCATATGGTGGACTAGAAAGGAGTACCTCGTAGATTATTGGATAAAAGGGTCTGGTGGATTAGATAAGCTCAGGCATTACTTGAATGAATTGCTCTATTCTGACCGCAATTTAGCCGAAAGGTTCGATGAGTTTCGTAGAAATGTCAAGGGAGTAGGTGTGGCAATGATAACGGAGATGCTGACATACTTTAATCCAAGGGAGTACTGCATATGGAATAGGAGGGTTAAGGAGGCATTATTGAAACTTGGATTAACTCAGGCTGCAACATTTGGGGTAAGCAGACTAACAGGAAGAGAATACTCATCAATAATTGGAGTCCTCAAAGAGGTGGCAAGTCTACTAAAAGATCCAAAAAAACTTCTAAATCCAGACTTATTGGATGTCGATTACTTCCTGTATTATGTTCTTACTATTGCTGAAGAGGAGAGTAGGCAGGTAGTTGAGGAACCGTTTGAACATGACGATATTATCAACATGTTGTTGAATATTGGAAGGGGACTAGGCTTCGACGCATTAAGGGAGGTTACATTGGCTGCCGGAGCAAGGGTGGACGTTGTTTGGCTGGCGAAGATAGGCAACCTAGGCGAGCTGAGGTACGTATTCGAGGTTCATATGAAGGGCAGTATTGACTCGCTGTTACTCAATTTAATGAGGGCTTCCCAAGACTCCACAGTCCAGAAAGTAGTTGCGGTTGCAAATGAAGAGGAATTGGAAAAGATTAGGAAAGAGGCATCGACACTAAAGATGCTTTCCGACAAACTTGTTTTCTGGAATATAAGGGAAGTTATAAAAGTTAATGAACTCATTGAAGAACTCATGGGTATAATACAAATGCTCGGGTTAACTAAATTGTAGTTCCATATTGAATCGGAAAGAACCAGTACAGCATATAATCTTAACTTAAGGATGCCTTATTAGTATCTGATGCTGAGATATAACAGAACGACGAGTGCCGCAAACGTGAATAGGTCGGGCAACAATGCAAACGGTCCTAGACCGAATGGCCTAAATCCGAAGGCCCACATCATCATAGGGTTAGAGGTAAGAGCGTACAGGAATAGGATTACTGAAAATATTATCAGTCCGACGGTGAACTCAGACTTAGTTTTTCTGTATATGTCAGCGTACACTATCAGTAAGAAGATTAGAAGGGCTATGTTGACCGTTGAGACAACAGTCTTCGCTATGTAGAAAAACTCTACGTCTCCTGGGATGACGTACAAATGAAATCTAGGACGCCATGCAAGCTGGAAGTACCAGAACGTAGATGCGGCCCACGTCGCAACCAACATTACCGCTACCACAAGAATCGGTAAGAGTATGAACAACAGCCAAGCATTTGACCTCTGGCTCATTTTGTTACTCGTTCGCATCACCCCCTTTTCTACTTTTTCCAAATTTTCTTCACAATTTCCTCGAACAAGGCGTAATTCTCCTCCATGACCGGAGATAGGAAATACGTGGTGCCGTAACCTTCTCCCGTAGACACTACTAAGTTGTTCCTTTCGAGGACCTCAAGGTGATGTCTTATCGTCCTGTAGTCCATATTGAGCCTGCTCGCCAGCTGGTTCGCATTCTGCGGAGCCTCTTTCAGCGCTATGAGTATCTTTGCCCTCGTCGGGCCGCCCTTCGTGCCTGCAATTAACCAGCCGAGTAGGTACTTCAAGGGATGCGTGCTGTCGGACATTTACGCGGCTCCAGCTTTGGTTGAAGCCTACATTATCTTGATTATAAGTATGCCTCCATCTTTGAATTTGGAAAAGAATTGGAATTAATTTTGAAAAACGCTTTAATTCAAATGGGCCGTTGGTTGGGTGAAAATGGAGGTGAAAAAAGACGGATAGTAAGAGGATGATAATCGCGTCGCTAAGCATAGTCGCCGTAGCGATTGCGATAATGGCAATATACTCTGTCGCCGTTAACGCTACGCCTCCGTTTATCAACGGGGAAGGAAATCAGAATGGCTTTCCAGCGTTGAGCAACGGAAACTCAGAGATCATGCCGAATGGATTGCCGCATAAGATGATGCTTGGAGGAAGATGCTTTGGGTTCGCCGAGGCCAGCGAGGGCTTTAAAGACAAAGCGCTCAATATAGCCAAGAATGACGAAGACGTGCAGAGGCTACTAAACGATGGGTATAGCGTTATCGGCATAAGGCCGATAGTGAAAGCCGTAGTAGAGGAGGACGGTAGCATCACGATGAAGGCAACAGGAGCTATCGTAATGTTAAGAAAAGATTCGGCGAGCGCGATAGTAAAGGTTGACGTGGAAAACACCAAAGTAACGGAGATCGTGACTTTGACAAAGACGATGATAACGAAGCCTTAGAGAAAAAAAGCACTCTTGAAAATTTCCAAATTTTTATTTTTACATTGCTACTACGTTTATATAAATCCACCATCAAAAATAGTATGGAATGATGAGCAACGTCCGAGTTGATTCATGATACTCGACGGGCAGTCTGACCAAATTGCTGGTCTACACAAATCGTGAGCATTTTAGTGTCAAGCGTTGTCTTTTGCACTTATATGATTTTTAGAGGGCCTGTGAGAAGTAGCAGGGATACAAAGCCGACAAGAGGTACGGTTATGTTGTCGTCAATTAAACCAAACTCAAACCTCTCAACGATGCTTGAAAGGGTTGCAGATATAAGGCCTGCTAAGTTAAACACCGCGTACGCCATCGGCGCACATATTACGAACATAGCTAAGTTTCCCCACCACGATTTAGTCCTCTTTCGATAGAGTAGGTTCCTCACGATACCCGTCACACCATCTCCAAAACTCATGAAGAGTATTGGGACTACGGCGACCCATACGTTGTTTATTAAGAACCCAATCATCATTACTAGTCCCCACATCAGTATAAAGTGGACTTCGTACATGTTTTCCTCGACTTGATACCAGTAAAACAACCTATTCTGTTTATGCGGTAGATAGTTGCCGATCGCCAGAAAAAGAACCATAACGCCTACGGGTACGAAGCTTTTGTATAGCAAGGGAATGAGGATGGCAACCAATCCGCCAGTAAGTATGTGTATGATTTTCCTGTTGTAATAAACGGCGACATGATGCGTACATCCCCGTGCAACGAATGCCTCGTAAGTTTTCTTGGTCAGGAAGAGGCTGACGAACAGTACCCAGCCTACCAGCACAAAACTGATCAATAGTTCTTCGGGCGTCGGGATGTGAAACACAAAGTTTACTGATAACTTTGAAGATATAATAGTCTTTCCGTGGAGGCCACGGTTTCTTTTGGCTCAGAAGACGGGTACTGCGTCTAAGAGTAAATTGATGCGGGGGGTGGGATTTGAACCCACGAACCCCTACGGGACAGGGTATCCCATCATGAAGGAATCTGAGCCCTGCGCCGTTGACCAGGCTTGGCAACCCCCGCCCTTCTATCCTAGCCCGTCAGCGCTATAGGAACATCCCCTACTTTAGCGTTTCCAGGGGAGCGTAGACATCCAGCTCGAATTCTGACAGGTGCATCTTTCCAGAATCGGTAACGACCACATGATAGCTTGACTTCGGGGGTAGCTTTCTCCTTTTCAGGCCAGCCTTCCTCACGATATCCTTAGAAACGGACAGACCGAGCGGACCCGGCTCCACCGCTATCAGTGGCGAATCGTAATCGAAGAATGACACGGGAACCTTGCTGCACCCAAGACCTTTCAGTATATTGTAGCGATGATGTCCATCCAAGATTACCATGGTTTTATAATCCACTGCCAAAGACTTCCTGAGGTAACCGTCGCTTAATATCTCTGCCTTCAACTCCTCTAAGTGTACGGGGTCTATCTCCTCATGCTCGATGAGTTCGTCTATCCTTACAACCTTCACTTGTAAGGGCCGTAGCGTCATTACCTACGGGGCAGAACACCACTTCTATTAATCTGTTTTCTTAAATCGATGGCGATATGCATTTAAGTTACTTTATCGTTAAAAGTCCAAGCCGGTTGGCGTTCCCGACGTATCCTGCTTAGTTGGCTGGTACGAATAAAGGGGTGATTTTGCATTTGGAGGGTAGGACAAAGTCTTTGGCCGTTTCGTCCGTTCTAGCGTCGCTTTACGCGGTCTTGGTGGTGACACTTGCGCCCCTCAGCTTCCTACCGTTCCAGATAAGGGTTGCCGATGCTCTTCTCCCGCTTTCCATAATACTTGGCATGCCCGCAGCCTATGGCCTCTCTATAGGCTGTGCCGTTGCTAACTACGCTGGCGGCCTAATACTCTTCGGCGGCGCATCTATAATAGACGTGACTGGTGGTGCCTTGGCCAATTTCTTGGCTTGCTATCTTGCATGGTTGATAGGAAGGCGTAGTGGCGTAAAGAGAAGGTTTGCCGCAACCCTTATCCAAACGGCTACCATCACCCTGATAGTGGGGGGCTATCTCTGGGTTTTGGTAGGCATGCCGAGCTCCTACAATATTTTTGGTTTGGATTTACCCGGCCCGCTCGCCGTTATCTTGGGCGTAGCCATAGGTTCCGTGATAGCGATAAACATCATGGGCTTTACGCTGGAGGAGGCTGTCCGCAAGGCTTTATACATAACGGATAAGTAAGGACGTTGCCTTGGGAATTTGGTATGAGCGGCGGAGGGGTAGCCGTTGCCTTTCAGGGTGAGCTTGGCGCCTACAGCCACATAGCCGCCTTGAAGTTCTTTGGGCCGATTAATGCCTTAACCCAGAAGACAATAGCCGATGTATTCGAGGTTGTCGAGGCTTCTGAGGCTAAGTATGGGGTAGTCCCTTTCGAGAATTCGTTAGAGGGTAGCGTGAACGAGACTTACGACATGCTCCTCGAGACAAGCCTGCACGTCGCGGGTGAGGTGAAGCTGAGGATAGTCCACTGCTTGATAGCCAACGCAGGTACTAAAATTTCTGATATAAAACGTGTTTACTCGCATCCACAAGCACTTGCGCAGTGCAGAACGTACATCAAGGCCATGGGCTGGGAGACCGTACCGTACTACGACACGGCCGGAAGCGTGAAGATGCTAAAGGAATCAAACGTCAAGGATGCTGCCGCCATCGCAAGCGAGCTGGCTGCTGAGATATATGGGTTGAATGTTCTCCGAAGAGGCATAGAGGATTTTGCTGTAAACTACACGAGGTTCTTGGTAATCGGCAAGGAGCAGGCTACGAGGACAGGTAAGGATAAGACGTCGATAATTTTCACGACGAAGCACATACCCGGTGCACTCTACATGGCCCTTGAGGATTTTGCAAGAAGGGAAATTAACCTAACAATGCTAGTGTCGAGGCCGACGAAAAAGACGCCTTGGGAGTACAACTTCTACGTGGACTTCGAGGGACACATATCGGACGACTTAGTAAGGGACTGCTTGATGGCACTAAAGGATAAGACGGTGTTCCTAAAAGTTTTAGGTTCGTATCCAGCATCGGTCGATGTGTAGGTGCCGTTAACTTTTTTAAGCAAAACTATAGGGCTAGGCTATTGATGACTAAGGTCGTCGTTCTCTCGGATTCTCATACGTCTAGTTTGGACTCCTTACCTACTAAAATCTTAGACGAGCTTAGCGACACGGACTGGATAATTCATGCCGGAGACTTCACCGAAGTGGGTCTTGTTAATGAGTTAAGGGCTTGCGGGAACTTTAAGGGCGTTCGTGGCAACATGGATTCACAAGAAGTAAAGGTTCTGCTCCCGGAGACGGAGATGCTCGAAGTGGGCGGTTTTCTCGTAGGAATTTGTCATCCTGTCGAGGGCGGACCACCTTTAAGAATCGAGAGTAGGATAAGAGAAAGGTTTAGTAACGTTAACGTTATAGTATATGGTCACACCCATAGAGCAAAAAAGGAGGTACGTGATAACATCCTATACTTCAACCCGGGCAGCGCGACCGGTGCCTGGCCTGCTCCTTATGCATCTTACGGGATATTGGAGGTTAAAGATACCGTTAAGGCGAGGATAGTCCACCTATAAACCTTTTAAACATCTACACTAAACGTAAAATTTGGAATGGTTATTTGGTACTTTGCTTACGGTGCCAATCTCGACAAGGAATTGATGAAAAAGCGGGTTGGTGAGTGGAAGGATTGCAAGAGGAGCATACTGGAGGGCTACAGGTTGAACTTCGGCGTATTCTCGAGGCGTTGGAGAGGCGGTGCGGCGGATATAAGGGAAGAAAGTGGCTCGAAGGTTTACGGTGTGATCTATCTACTGGACGAGGAGCAACTGAAGAAGCTGGACGAGTGCGAGGGCGTTCCGAACACTTACCTCAGGAGGAAAGTGGTCGTGAGGACGGAGGGTGGTGAAGTCGAGGCCGTGACTTATGTTGCTACCAATCCGAGACGCTTCGTCAAGCCGTCGGCAGAATATCTGGCGATAATGCAGAAAGGTTTGAAACAACACGGCTATGGCGATGAAGTTCTGAGAGAGGTTAAGAGGATAGCCGAAGGGTTCCGAGCTTAAGGTTTAATACAGTCCCCTTCGTGCTCTGATAATGTTGAAGATAGCACTCGACCTCGATGGCGTTTTAGCCAACAGCATATCCGTATGGTTAAAGATATGGAATGAATCGAGAAACGACTCGCTTAAGCTTGAGGACGTGAAGTGCTGGGATTTTTGGAAAGGTTTGGGAATTACCTCGAATGAATTCCACAGAATATTTTACAAAACTTGGAAAAATTGGCAGTCAATACCGCCGACAGAACCCGACCTTCTCAATAAGGTTGCTTTGCTTAAGGAGTTGGGCGAAGTCGATATAGTTACCTCAAGACCGAAGAACACTAAAGCGTACGTTCTTAAATGGTTACGTAAGCACGAGCTAAGCGACAATAACGTGGTGTTCGTCAACATTAGGAGCAAGAAGTCAGAGCTTGGTTATGACTTTTACATAGACGATTCGCCAGTGAACGCCGAAGAGATTGCGTCAGCAGGGAAGTACGTGGCATTGTACGACAGGCCATGGAATAGGTCGGTGAAGGAGAGTGAGAGGATAAAGCGCGTCATGAATCTCAAAGAGGCACATTCTTTCATAAAGACGTATATGTTGAGACGCTAAGCGGTCACATTACTTTGGGCTCGCCGAAAAATTCGCCTTATGCTAAACTAACGTTTACTCCATTCTGTGTGGAAGACCCCCGGTTTGTCAACCCTTTCATACCCGTGCGCACCGAAGCGGTCCCTTAAGGCCTGTATGAGGTTTGCGGGTAGCCGCTCACGTCTGAAGCTGTCGAAGTAGTCCAAGGCAGAGGCTATGGCTGGGCATGGTATGCCATGCAATTTGACCGTGCTCACGAAAGACCTCCAATCTCTATGCCTATCACATAACTCTTTAGCATAAGCTTCATCGAGTATGGGATTCGTTAAACTTGGTTTTCTGGAGTAAACATCTCTTATCATGTTGAGTAGCCTCGCCCTTATAATGCATCCGCCCCTCCATATTCGAGCAACCTCCTCGAGGCTTGTAGCATAGCCGAATTCCCTTGAGGCTGCAGATACAAGGGCCATCCCTTGAGCGAATGCCGTGAGCATCGTGCAGTATAGAGATGACTTCGCTATGCTCGTCAAGAACGGTTCGTCCACACGTTGTGCTTCTGTCGAGCATTTTATGACCTTCGATGCAATGCCCCTCTCTTCCTTTAATGCGGATACGTTTCTCGCAGAGACCGCGGCATCTATCGTAGGCGTTGGTACGCCTAAATCCATCGCTGTCTGTGATGCCCATTTTCCGGTACCCTTTTGACCTGCTTTATCCAGTATAAGCTCGACGAGCGGTCTTCCAGCTTCCTCGTCCACCCTCGCCAAAACCTCCGAGGTTATTTCTAAGAGAAAGGAGTCTAGCTCCTCAGCATTCCATTTGGCAAATATTTTCGAAAGGGTAGCGGCATCCAACCTAAGCAACGTCTTGAAAGCATCGTATACCTCAGCTATGGCCTGCATTATCGCGTATTCGATACCGTTGTGGACCATCTTAACAAAATGACCGGCGCCGCCAGGACCCATGTAACCGTAGCACGCCTCGCCCTCAACCTTTGCGGCAATCTTTACGAATACCGGCTTCATGTATTCGTTCGCCTCCAACGGGCCACCAGCCATTATGCAAGGCCCTTTCAACGCGCCCTCTTCACCACCACTTATCCCAACGCCCATGAAGTATATGCCGCGCTCTCCTAGTCTCTTTACCCTTCTCTCCGTATCCTTAAAGTACGAGTTACCACCGTCAACTATCACGTCACTTGGCTCGAGCCACGTCGTAAGTTGGTTAGCAAACTCGTCGACAGCATCGCCAGCCTTCACCATAAGTATTATCCTGCGAGGCTTGTCGAGGGACTTTACGAAGTCTTCTATAGAGAAGTATGCATGGATTTTCTTTCCCTTCGCCCTCTGCTCCACGAAGGATTTGGTCCTATCGGCCGTCCTGTTGTAAACCGACACAGTGAACCCTTTGCTCTCTATGTTGAGGGCAAGGTTAGCGCCCATCGTCGCAAGCCCTATGAGCCCCACGTCTGACTTCTGCATAGCTGTACCCATTTATCAAGTTAATAAAAAACTTATCATATGCCGGATGTATAAGGACATAAAACTATAATTCTGGCTTTTTTTTATGGATGTCGAGAAAGATGTCCGAGACTGTCAGTAGTTTAGGTTACATCAATAAAATATTTCAGAACGTAAAGCTCGTTAATGCAACGCAGCAAGAGAATTTCTATTATAGCCTAGTGAAGAGCGGTGTGATAATCCCGTCAGCCGAAGGGAGGTCTAAGGGTGCACTCAGCATAGTCTGTAGCGAGATGGCCAAGATGAGGAAGGGTAAGATAATCGTGGACAGGAGCGACTTGGGATTCCCAGGCAGAGATATCTCCGAGGCGGCACCCATCCTGAAGCATAGATACGGCCACGTAAGCCTGCTGATTAACAGCGGTAGCGGTAAATCCCTTATGCCCCTCATCGATGCTCAGAACATGGCCCTCTATGTGGAGAAGACTGGAGACTCTAAAAACTTCAGCATAGACGTTATGACGTCGGATATTAACTCGCCAATAGGGAAGCTCGGTGAGAAGTACGGGAACGTACTCTTGATTAAGGGACGGGAGCGAAACGAGCGGGTTGAGGGTGAGGCAAGGGAGTTCCAAGCCTACGGTATATTGGAGGACGTCTTCATCTTATGCAGCACGGTCTTACTTTATGCTATGGCAGAGGCCATGAACGACGATAAGCCAGCCGATAAGATTCAAGATTATATCCGTCCACTTTCGGTAGAGATAGGCAGCATGGTAGATGACGTCATTAAATCGAAATTCTTTGAATTTTTGTTAGACAATCTGGAAGAGAGGAAAGCCTGCTTCTTCGCTGGTCTCGGTAGCGGCCAAGAGGTTGCTAGGATGACTGCCGTGAGGGTTGGGCACGTGAAGAGGGCGATAGGCGATCACGTATACGTCGGCGGCGAGTCAAGCACACCAGCTCCAAGGGCGGGCGACGTGCTAGTAGCTATTTCTCGGAGCGGTGAGACTGAGATAGTCGTAAGCTGGTGTAAGAACTTTAAGAGGTTGGGCGGCAAGTTAGCCGCGATAGTCGGGACGCCCGGCTCGACGCTCCAATCAATATCCGACGAGTCCTACGTAATAAAGAGCGAGAGAATTCCTGGTAAGCCCAGTAACTTCTATGTTAAGGCTGCATTCGCACTCAGCCCATTACCCATATACCTAGTCAACCGTATTGAGGAACGAGGCTTGAAGCTTCCTGAGTACATACTCAGCTGGTACCACTCGGTGATATGAGCGCTGGCTACTCAACAACTTTCCTTATAGGCTTGTCCAACATTTCATAAAATTCTCTCATCCAAGGCAGCACGTCCCTTCCAAGGATGCTGATGAACTTTTCCTCGTCCGGGCTGGCGCTGTGTATATACACTATGTCAAGCCTCAGCTTAAGGAACTCTGCAAGTTCCTTGAATATGTCGTCCGGGTCTGTCGTTATGAGCCATGATTTCTTGATCTTTTCTATCTCTTCCTGCCCGACGCTAGCCTCCAGCTCCCTCGGGTCAGAAATCTTTTCACGCTTTTCCCTCGGTATGGCCGTCGAAGCCCAGAAGAGTGCGGAGTTTAAAGCCCTTTCATAGTCAACGTCGTATGAAACCTTAAACTCCATGGACTTGACGAGCGCCGACGGATCTCTTCCAGCCTCTATGGCAGCCTTCTCCATGGCCTGAACTATCTCGTAGTACTTCTCGAGGCCCCTAGGATTTATCAGCATACCGTCACAAAGCCTTCCGGCAATCTTCGCAACCCTTGGGCAGGCCGAGGCCACGTAGACCGGTATCTTCGCCTTCGGCTTTGTGTATAGCTTTGCATTTTTCAGCCTGTAGTACTTCCCCTCAAAATTTACGAAGTCGCCCTTCCAAAGCTCCAACATTATCTTAATGGCCTCCTCTAATCTCTCGACCTTTTCGTTGAAGCTTGGCCATTCGAACCCCAGTGGTGTCTCGTTCATCGCATGACCCGTGCCGACTGTTAAGAATACTCTGCCGGGATACATGTGGTCGATCGTCGCGAAAGCCTGAGCTACGATTGCTGGATGGTATCTAAACATAGGCGTGGTTACCGCAGTACCGACCTGAACTCTTTTTGTCCTCTCTGCCGCCGCCGTAAGCCAAACCCACGGAAATCCTGCTTGTCCGCCTGTATCACGCCATGGATGGAAGTGGTCGCTCGTGGCTATGATGTCAAAGCCCGCAACCTCTGCCCTAACAGCAAAGTCTAACAACCGAACCGGGTCGTACTGCTCTTGCGCTGCCCAATAGCCCAGTCTAAGCGTCCTCATGTTCCCTTCACTAGAGGTGAGTCAAGCCTATTTAGTCTTATTTATAAGCCTGACCAAACGACTAATATTTTACCTGTCGCATGCTAAATTGGCCATGCTCATCCTGCTCTCACATAAGCTTAGTACGGCAACGCCCGTGTATGCTGGAGGTCCGAGCCTTAAGCTGAGGCCCCTAAGGCAGATAATCAAGGGTGACAGTAGCAACAGCTACATAATAGAAATGCTAAACCATCTGGGAACTCATGTGGACGCACCACGACACTTTGACCCCTTTGGGCGCTCAATAGCAGATTACGGAATAGAAAACTTAACGTTCAGAAGACCGTTGCTGCTCAACATGCCGAAGCAGGATTCAGAGTTAATTACGGCCGAAGAGTTGGAGGTGTATAAAAACAAGATCGCAGAGGCGGATATGCTTCTAATAAAGACGGGTTTCCAGAAGTTTAGGTCCCCGGAACCTGAGAGATACAGCATGCATAATCCGGGCCTCTCTTCCGGCGCGGCTAACTACATCGTCAAGACCTTTCCGAAACTCAGGGCCTTAGGGTTAGATACCATATCCCTATCTTCCGTTGACCACAGGGAGGACGGTAGGCTTTCGCATAAAACGTTGCTGAGCGGCCGGGATTTTTTCATCGTGGAAGACATGGACCTATCCAAGCTTACCGATAGTCCAAAGTTGGTAATCGTCGTGCCACTCTTCGTCGAGGGCATTGATAGCGCTCCTTGCACCGTGTTAGCCGAGGTTTAGCTCTCGCGTTAAGGAAGGAGCCGAGGCTTCTCTTAAAATTTTTCGCAGGAGGTCTACGTGTTGATAGACGAAAGCTCCATTTTTCTTTACGAAAAAAGTAAACATTATGCTTAAATACGTATTATAGTAGACGATAAACACATGGGTTGACCATGAAGCCCATCATCCTTGACTCGACGCTACGTGAAGGGCAGCTTTATAGGATTTTCAGCCGCGAGGTTAACCGACAGATAGCGGTTCAGCTGGCGGAGACAGGTATCCCTAGAATAGAGCTAACGGTCGATTATCCGCCTAGGACTACCTACGAGGACGTTGCTTACATTATAGATGCGCTAAGTCCCTACGACGTAGAGGTCGTGATGCACGGCAGGGCCTACCAAAGGGATATAGAGGCCATGAGTAAGTACGACGTCGACGGTTGTGCCCTTTACCTCGCGCCGACGGACATCCATAGAGAATACAAGCTAGGCGGCCTCTCTTACGAGGAGGCTGTTCAAAGGATGGAGGAATCGGTAGAGATTGCAAAATCTTTCGGCTTTAAATACATCAGAGCGACCGTCGAGGACGCAAGCAGATTTTACTTTGACGGCCAAGCTGGCATGGAGAGGCTTGAGAAGCTCATCGACTCTATGGGCGATGCTGGTGCTAGCTTGGTTAGCGTACCGGACACTGCTGGCATGCTATCTCCAAAGCAAGCTAGAGATTTCATATCGACCATAAAGCGAAGATGCAGGACTCCAATCTCATGCCACTTTCACAACGACTATGGCTACGCCTCAGCCAACACGGTCGAGGCGGTAGCTGAGGGTGCCGATGAAGCACATGTATGCGTGCTTGGAATCGGTGATAGAAACGGAATAGCTGACCTCTATGAGGTTGTCGCAGGACTAGAAGACATCTACAATATTAGCACCGGCGTGAAACGTGATGCTATTTCTAAATTGTATGAAAAATTTTCAAAGCTGACAGGCATAAGGCCTTACTTCTCCCATCCGCTTTCGAAAGAGGCGAGAACCGTTAGGGCGGGAGTGCATCAGTCAATGGTTGTTAAGATGCCGAGGGGATACGTTCCTGAGAAAAAGCTGATATACGATTTCAACGGAAGTCTCGTATTTGAGGCGACTCCATACCTGAGCCATAAGATCATTGAGAGACTCCTATCAAAATATGGGGTTAAGGGTGACGAGGCAAGAAGAATTACAGAGATGCTCGCATCCAATTCGAGCAATAAAGGAAGAAAGCTCCTTCCCTCAGAGGTAAGGGATATTTTGGTAAACGCCGGCATACAAGTCAAAATGGAAGACGTCTCCAGCATATTTGGAACGGAGAACGCTTACATCCTGATTAAGTTAAAACCTCAATTCCCGGCATCTAAGATAATAGGTGAACTTATGACGTGGGACGATGTAGACAGTGTCGACGAAGTTTACGGCGATGTGGACATGGTGGTGAAGGCAAGAGTGTTACCAAGCGACGGTAACGTGATTTCCCGCCTAAAGAAGACCTTTTCCGACGTGGTCGAAGAGGTCAAGGTTTTAATCACTGACTAACAAGTTCATCAACGTATGCTTCGATCGTTTCTGCAGTGGTTAACCCTCTGAAGACCTTAATGACGTTTCCGTCCTTATCTATCAATACTAAGTACGGATACCCAGGTGCTCCAAGAGCATCCATAAGCTTACCCATAGTGTCTATCCCCGTCTGCCAAGAAACACCGTGAGCCTCGTTGAACAAGGCAACGTCCTTGACTGTCGCTCTGCCGTCTGCACATATGGAAAGCACATTTAGGGCATCGTCGTAATTTTCCACGATTTTCCTTAATTCATTAACCTGCATGCTACAGTATTTACACCAAGGTGACATGAGTTCTAACAGTAAAGGTTTGCCTTTAAAATCTGATAAAGTCACGACCTCACCGTTCAAAAGCTCAAACTCCACATGAAGGTACGCTTGTTCATGAGACTGGATAATGGGCCCCAATTCTCCGCCAGCGTATGCCATTGCAACCACGCCCACGATACCAACGAACGAAATAACCAAAGAGATGCCTACGGTCTGTTTTAGTTTGGTTTGAAAGACCTCCCTCTTAGAGGCGTAGAGCAAAAGGAGCATGATGCCCAAAACCAGCGTTGGAACCAGAAAACTTAGGTTAACCTCCATCTCTCCGACTGTAGCATAGTATCCCAGAAGGCCGACGAGTGCAGGACTGCAAAGACAGTCGAGGCCTGCCTCCTTTGCTGCTAGATTTGGAACACCTGCGACCGCGGCTAAGACGCCGGATATCGACCATACAGCAAACATTATGAACAGTCCAAGAATTAATCTTGTTAAAAGCCGACCCCTTGCGTCCCTCCTAACAACCTTCTTCGGATTATTTGACATGACCCAAAACGTATGGCTACTTACTTGATAATTAAGCATTATCTCTTTTTAAGATTAGCGCCAAAGCACTAAGCTAATCGGTGAGTTCGTAAATATATACGTACGCATAACTCCTGTACGGAGGGCTTGACGAGTAAACGAGCTTAAAGCCCTTTACATCGGGCTCGTTATAATAGTGTACGACGTTACCGCCTTCAGTAGTCGGCTTGTAGGGTATAAGCTGACCGAGTAAGGTCTCCTTCCAAAACTTATCCGTGGCACCCTCAGTTAGTGGTTTTGTTGGGTCGTAATAGTCCCTTTCGTTAAAAGGTTCTATATCAAGCTTTTGTGCCTCTTGGTTTGCTATCCTCAGCATCCATACCCATTTTCCCTCATCACCGTAGCCAAGCAACCTTGGCAAATACGTACCAGCATACGATGTAACCTCATGCGTTACGAAGATTACGACGTGCGTCACACCATGCTGCCTCAGTATCTGAGCGGCCTTTTCAGGTGGTGACATGAAGGCGAGGGCTAGCACACCAATCTGCGTGCTGTTCGTGGTCGAGTTGTCAGCGAGCGTCGTTTTGTTCCCCATCATAGTAATCCAATAGCCGTAGTCCCACCATGTGGCGACGACTGCATCGTCCGGAAGGTTATCTCTCATCCACGACAAAGCGTTTATCCAGTCAGGTATGCTTGCAGCAACTGGTAGCGTGCTCTGCACTACTGTAGGAGGAACGTACGCTTGGTCTATTGGTGACAACCTCGGCAAATTTCTGCTGATGAGGAAAGAAGGCGCAAGCGGAAGCGCCAGCAGCAACACTATGAGTATGGGTGTAACGATCGCGTACTCTATCGGAATCTTTTCGCCCTTCCTCCTATCAGCTCTGCTTGCTATTACGTTCCCAAGTGAGTCGAATAATCTACTGATTGCGTATCCAGAAGTTATGGCTACGAATGGTGCAGCTAGTGCAGCCAGTCTTACCATGGACGTGGCAAAATATATGCTCAGGATGGCAAGGGCAGAGATGAATATCGCTTCATCGGTTCCTTCCTTCAGCATGTAGTAAACCCCTACTGGAACGAATAGCAAGAAGAATCCTAAGTCCATGAATACTGTCGCCCAAGTGCTTACTTGGTTTTCCGCAACGGATATCAGGACGGGTAACTCGCCCCTTATGCCCGGTATAACGGTCGAAAGGAATTTAGTAGCCGGAAGAATCGCTAGGATGCCGAGTGACGCTAACAAAGCTATTGTCGTAATTCTAGGCACGAAGCTTCTTAGGAATTTGTTGCTAAAGTTGCTCGATAGCTCGAAAACTACAAGCAGGCCGAGGACGAATAGTCCGGTCATTATGGTTAGGTCGTTTACATAACCTACGCCACCTAACTTAGGGATAGATGCAGCTATCGTGGAGGATAGACCAAAGGTTATCGAGTAAGATACCAAAATCCCTCTCCTATACCGTCCTATGAATGAGAGCAACAAAGTTACGAGCTGTATAGACATGAACGGAAATCTATGGGCACCCCAGCATGCGGCAACGTATCCTAGGAAGAAACCAGATAAGACAGAGTATACAACCACATGTCTGAGGCCCTTTTCCCTTTTGATGGCATAGATATACATAAGAAAGCTTATCAACATAAGGGGGATGGAAATGCTTTCGTCATCGAACCAGCCTGCGTGTGTCCTGCTTATGTTTGCGTTACTTACCGCTAACGTAAACGCCGCCACTAAGCCGGCCGACTTTCCGCCGACTTCCTTACCCAAAAAATAAACTGCGAGCACCGCTACTATAGACATCATGACGGGGAAGACGACAGCCAGCTCCAAAAGGTTGACATGTATGCCTATCGACGATAGGGAGAGATAGATGAATGCCAATGCGAAGGGAAGCCCTGGGTAAAAAGTCCTACTCACAAACTGTCCATAAGGATACCAGCGCTCCGTATCTATCCAAGAAAAGTACTCGATGAACCCTGACCATCCTCTTTCAACGATAAATTCGGCCTGACGGAACTGCATCCATGGGTCAAACTCTGACAGGAGGGCACCCCATCTAATCGGCAACATCCTAATGATGAAGGCAATCGTTAGAATGGATATCAAGGCTGAAATTTCTAGTACAGTAGGCCTAGACCTGAAAAATGAGCGAAGGCGACTTTTGATCTCCATACGCTCACCTCTCCCCCTCTAAAATTCTAACGCTTTGGGTTATGGGCTTAAGAGCCTTCTTGCACTTGGGGCAAACGTTGGCATACTCCCGAACTACTTCGGTAAGCGTCTTTAATTCGTTACCCTCGTATAGCACGTAACCACAGTGTCCGCAGATTATCGCCAGCAAGTCGACCACCGAGCTACTTCTCAGAAATGTTCGTTAACGAGTCTTATATAGCTTTAAGAATCTTTAAAGCCGACCGAAATTGTCTAATATATGTAAAATTAAAGAACGGTGTCTGTGGGATGGAAAGGAAGTTGGAGGGACTTTACGACCGTCTTATTAAATCGCTTAACAAAATCATCTCGGCAAGGCAATTCGGCATAGGTCTTCCGTTAGCTATTGCGCTATTCGTCATAATCCTTATGAGCGGTATTCTGTACTGTATATCAAACCCGACAGTAGCCGTGATATTCATAGGAGGAATAGCCTATGTTTTCATCCCAGACTTAATGATGCAGACGTCTGGTGAGCTATTCGTCATGTTCACGTACTACCTCATGGCCTTCATCGGCGTCGTGCTTTACATCATGGCGGGAAGGGAAAAGTTCTTGAGTAAAAGGGTAAAGTACATGTACGTCTTTAGCTCCATTCTGTTGTTAGTGGCATTCGTCGGTATATTGTTGGCGTTACAAGCAAAATTGGGATGATTTCGAAAAACAGAGGTTAGATGTTCAACTCACTGCCTCTACGCCAGCATCTGTTATCCTAAACCTTTGCTCAAGATACCTGCCGCCCTTCTCGAGTATCAGAACCCTGAAGCCAGCTGGAGCGTTCTCGAGCCTGAATACGGCATCCGACCAGTACCCAACTATCCTGGACGCCACGGGCTTCGTGCCAAAGCCGGGCACCTCGTGGACCTGACCCACGGCGATTATCGGTATGTCATTCGTGGCTGCAACTTCTTTAAGCGACGCTGTCTGAAACGCTAGCCTCTTGAATATGGGCGCATCTTCTTTCAACTCCCCTTTCATCGCTATACGGTGGAGGTACGTGTAATCGTCAAGCACAATCAACCTCGTACCGGACGATGTACCTTCCAGTAGGCTTATGATGACCGCCTCTTGTTCGTCAAAACTCTTGGTAGGTGTGATTATGAACTTGGAGGCGTCCGCTTTGTTCGTAGACAACACTTGTGAGAGCCTCTTAGCGTGTAATCTCTGTCCACAGTCTATCCATACAACCTTGCCGCCGAGTTTGATGGCGTTTACGGCAGCAAGGAGCACAAGGCTAGTTTTGCCGCTTTTTTCCTCACCGTAAACGAAATATAGCATGCCACCTAAGTAGCCGCCGATGGTAATGTCGAGTTTTGGTAGACCAGTAGGAATCCTCACCATTCTTCCCAATTATGGGTTACTGAAGTCGCATTAAACGTTTATAGTCTTGCTTTCAAGGAAGTAAAGGGATGCTATGGAATGGTAAGCTTAGCCGAAGTCGTTGCAGGTCTGCCAGAGACCAGAAAGCTTTACCTTGAGGACTCCTACAAAAAAGAGGCAGAATCCTACGTGCTACGTTGGATAAAGGAGACAGGAAGAAAAGGCTATCTCGTTGTTAAGGAAACGATAATGCATCCAAAATCTGGAGCCCAACCGTCCGACCGTGGCGTCTTAGAGTCTGACGGTACCACTTTTACGGTAAGCAAGGTCATGGAATATGATAGCGTCATCGTGCACTATGGAGAGATAAGCGGTGGCGATTTTAAGGAAGGAATGGATGTGAGGATGCATCTTGACTGGGAAAGAAGGTACAAAATAATGAGGACACACACCGCTGGTCATATAGTCGATTACGCGGTCGTAACAGTCTACGGGAGACCTTTCCAATCTCAGTCAGCCACGCATGACGTAGGACATGGTTTTCAAGAATACCTTGGTAAATATTTGGGCGACCTAAAGGAAAGGATAGAAGATGTGGCCAACGAGGTCGCGGTATCGAACAGGCCTGTCTTTGCAGAGTACGTGAGCGCTCATGAGTTAGGTAAGAAAGTCTTTGGAGCCCCTAACCTAGGCCGGCTACCTCGTTTGGACGTTTACAGGATAATAGTGATAGAAGGGATAAACGCGATACCGTGTGGCGGGACTCATGTGAAGAACACATCCGAAGTTGGACGCATAAAAATCGAGTCAGTTGAGCAAGTTAGTAATGGTTTTAGGGTAAGCTACAGGGTTTTAGATAGCTAAAATTCTCCAGAGAGATTGTACCTTCTTACGAACCAGTCGCCGATGTTCGGAGACAGGGTGCTCAGAGTAAGGAAAACTTTGACGCTTGTAGGGTTAGGTATTATGACTTCGGCCTTATTCTTCTCCACGGCATCGAGTATCGCGACAGCCACCTGTTCTGGTGGAATGGGCTTTGTTGCTTTACTATCGGGCAACCTCAATTTCTCTATTAGAGGCGTATTGACATATCCAGGGTAAACGCCCACGACACGCACGCCTGTGCCGTACAATTCTTGCCTGAGAAGGTCCGTGAAGCCTGTTAGAGCAAACTTGCTGCATACGTAACCAGGAGGATGCTTCAAAGCCTTCTTACCTTCTATCGACGAGACGTTTACTATGACTCCCTTGCCCTTCTTTAGCATCTCCTTCAAAGCCTTGAGCGTGCAATATACCGGTCCGAAGAAATTCGTCCTCATGACTTCCTCTATATCGGCTGGGTCTGCTTCCGTCACCTTCCTTATGTCGTATATTCCGACACTGTTTACGAGTATGTCCAAAGTTCCGAAGGTTTGGACTACCCAGTCGATAAGTCTCTCAGCCTGCTGCCTGATGCTCACATCTGACGGGAAGGGATAAGCCTCGAACCCCTCAGAACGGAGAGCTTTTGCTATGGACTCGAGCTTATCAGCAGAGCGTGCAGAAAGTATGGTCCTCGCTCCCTCCCTAGAGAATGCTTCTGCTGTAGCTTTTCCTATTCCGCTGGATGCGCCAACAACGACAACAACATATTCTTTGAATCGTCCACTTCTTGCCATACTATACGCTGCATGCTATCGTGTTTTTGAACTTTGTCCCTCTGACTCATACATTACCTATGGGCTTTACAGTAGCACATCTCTAGCTCCTTGAGTTTTTCCTCGTTCACAAATACCGGCAACTCTTCGAGGAACAGTAGGTCGCCCTCATACCACGGTCCCTCTATCCAGATAGAGGCTCTACAGATAGTTTTACCACCGGCCCTGCTGGTTAGGCTTTCTAAGGCTTTTAAAGTCCCTCCTGTCGATACCACGTCGTCTAAAAGACAAACCCTTTTCCCTCTTAGATACTCTGCGTCCCCTCCCGTTAATACGAGTACCTGTTTTTCGCTAGTCGTGATTGACTTCGTATCTACAAACAAATAATCCGACATGTAAGCCTTGATACTCTTTCTTGCAAAGACTATCCTATTATGTCTGAGGTTCTTGGCGACTTGGAACGCAAAGGGTAACGCCTTTGCTTCGGGTGCAACTATCACCTCTGGGTTCAAACGCTTAATCTTTTTAGAAATTAACTCCGCCGTGTATGAGATGAACTCGACGTCGCCCAAAATCAACTCTGCATCGGAGGCTATCCAAAGCCCCTTATCAACCTGAACTATGGGTAGTTCTCTGACCACTTCACCGATTTTTACTCTGTAAGTACATTCTCCGTTATACAGCGTAACCCTCTTTAGCATCTAAATGACCCCCACCCAGTAGTGTAAGATTGCAACCCCTAATGCGATGATAGAAGACGATATCACTAAGACATCTAGTAGACCTAGCTTACTGCTTTTCCTTCGTCTCTTATCCAGCGAAAAGGCCTTCAACTTCATCGCAAGCACGAGCTTCTCCGCGTTCTCGATACTTTTTACCAGTAACGGTGTCAAAACAAATACATAGTTTCTAATCCTTTTGACAAGAGAGCCTTTGTCAAGTTCTAAGCCTCTCGAGGAGAGGGCCTCCTTGACGCTATGATAATCGTCTGCTACGGTGTAGATATGCCTAAAGGCCAGACCTGTTGTGAACACTACGCCGTACGGTACGCCAAGTAGCGAAAGCCCTTTCATTAGCTCCCCTGGCTTAACCGTTGCCAGAAATCCCGTAGATGTCATCAAAATCGTGAACAACCTTATGGCCATGAAGCTCCCGAGTTGCCAATCTAAGCCGATCCCCCCAGATTGGAAAAGGGACCAGTTATGAAGCAGAGACCATGTCACAAAGGCAACGAAAACCATAGGAAGCATTATCTTTAAGCTCTTGTTGATTAGGGAAGCTCCCTTCATGGCCACGGTTGCAGATGCTGCAGCTAAGAGGATAATCATGCACCAAAGGTCCTTACAAACGAAAGTGAGGGTCATAAGTGAGAAGAAAAAGATCAACTTGCTTCTACAATCAAGCTTTAACATGGTCAGATACCTCCTTGGCCGATTGGATTAGTAGATGTGATGGAGGCTCCAAGCCGAATTCTTCGAGTAGGTTTTTATTAAATAGTATTCTTCTGGGTTGATCGTCTGCTACCACTCTACCATCATGTATAACGATAATTCTGTCACCTATCTTCAGGGCAAAATCGCTATCATGAGTAATTACTAATATAGTCTTTCCTTCAGTCTTCATCCTCGTCAGCATCGAATTGATGACTGACAAGGTTTCTTCATCCTGCCCTGTGGTAGGCTCATCCAGAATCAGTATTTCTGGGTTCATGGCTAGGATGCCTGCAATCGATAACCTGACCCTTTCGCCCATGCTTAAGCGATAAGGCGGGTCGCTTCTTCGATGGCTAAGCCCTAGCATCTCTAACGCTGTCTCAGCATAGGTATAGTTCAAGCCTAGATTTTTCGCTCCAAAGATTGCCTCATCCCATACGCTCTCTTGTGTAATATGCTTGTCTGGGTCCTGAAAGACGAACCCGACATGTCTCGCCATCTGTGCCGGCCCATGCTTTTTCGTATCCTTCCCAAGAACTAAGACCCTTCCGCTCGAGGGTTTAAGCAGACCGTTGATGTGTTTGGCGAGAGTAGTCTTTCCAGAACCGTTCGGCCCCATCAGAATTACACACTGGCCGCGGCTTATGCTCAGATCGATGCTCTTCAAAACCATCCTCTTAGCGTAGCTGAACCAAACGTTCTCGAATTTGATGACGGGACCGTATTTAGTAAACATCGGGCGGGGTTCGTTTATAACGTCATCCAACATATCTTGCCGAGCTAACATATGTCCCAAGGAGATTGTCTTATCAATCACTGGCTCTAAGCCCTTGAGTCTCCTGGCCATTATAACCAAACCATGCCCGCCCTCTTTCAACATCTGAAGCGTTCGTCGCAACTCAACTATACCGCACCAATCTAGGTTGGCCATGGGGTCGTCCATCACAAGGTATTTTGGCTGCATTAGGAGCGTTGAGGCTAAGGCAAGCCTCTGTCGAAGCCCACCCGAGAGCTCATTAACTTGATAATTTCTATACTCTTTTAGCCCGAAGCGTTCGAGAGCCCACTCAAACCTCTTCTCGGTTTCTTCTTCGTCTAATTCAAGATTCTCAAGCACGAACAAAAGGTCTTCCTCAACCGTAAGGCCGAATATCTGTACCTCGTAGTTCTGCAGTACCGCGTTTATACTCTTATACCTCTCTTTGTCGTCCAGCTCTAATATGTTTTTCCCCTCGACATAAACGCTTCCAGCTACCTCGCCCTTCAGGTTCTTAGAAATAATTCCCGTAAGGCAGTAAGCGAGCGTAGTCTTTCCCGAGCCGCTCAGTCCAACTATGCCAAGAGCTTCCCCAGGTTTAACAGAAAAAGTAAGGTCTTTGAATATCCACTCTTTATCGTACCTGCATCCTAGAGCGACCGCTTTAAGATCATGATCGTCTAGAGTCTCCATTTGAGGAGCCCTCTCCTAACCAGCGGAGGGGCGATGGCTTTCAGAACTATCGGTGTTCCGATGAGGATTGGCGGCAGGTCGCTGACCGCTAACATGAAGACCGCAGGTCCAAATGGTGCCACTCCGACCCAGTCGAAACCTATTGCGACTATCGGCACCATAACTATGCCTGATATGAGCGATATCGCCGCTACTTTCAGAATTCCCTTACCGCTCATCACATCCTTGGGTTTGCAGATTAACCCGGGTATGAGACCTGTTAGACCTACGCCTATTAGGTCGAAGATTGGGGTCGCCGGGTTGAAGTAGCCGCCTATTATCGCCCACAAAGTGTTGCCTATGGCACCGGATAAGAATCCTATGGCTGGGCCGAAGAGTACGCCGAATAAGCAAGGAAGGAATGCCAGGACCCTCCAGTGGATTGCGCCAGGTATCAAGGGTATAGGAGCTGTGAGCAAGAAACCTACACCAGTAATGGCTCCAGTCATAACTATGTAAGCGATTGTCGTTAGTGCGTCTGGTTTCGGATACTTCACGACTTCCTGTTCCATATCTTTCCCGCTTTTACTCTAACATATAAACAATATGTTTCGTATTATAATAAATTTTACACGTTCTTGTAATTAACGACGTAAGTGGTTTATCTGGCACCGTTTTAAGTAAATAAAATTTTATAAAACTATCACTGTGTTATGTACACCATGGTTCTTGGCGGGCAAGTAATTGGGAGAAGGGATTTTATTAAGACAACATCAAGTTTGGTGCTGCTTCTCGCAACGCCGACCGATTCTTTAAAAGAACAAGAAAAAAAGAGGTATGCAATGCTCATAGATTCCTCTAGGTGTTATGGGTGCATGGCTTGTGTCGTCACTTGTGCCGCAGAAAATAACGTTCCGATAGGCTTCTTCAGGACGTGGGTCGAAAGATTTGTAAAACCGACGGGCGCTGTCATCTTCGTCCCAAAACAGTGCAACCACTGCGAAGACCCGCCTTGTGTTCGACCCTGTCCGACCAGAGCCACTTTTAGAGACCCGAATGGTTTGGTGTTAATAGACGATAATCTATGTATTGGGTGCGGCGCATGCGTACAGGCATGTCCTTACGGTGCACGTTTTCCAAACCCTGTTAAGGGAACCGCTGATAAGTGCACCTTCTGCTACCACAGACTTAACAAGGGCCTACTTCCAGCTTGCGTTGAAACGTGTCCAACTGGTGCACGGATATTTGGGTCATTAACTGAAGAAAACGAGTTAAAAAACATCGTAGAGAGCGTGCCCACGCAGGTCTTAAAACCTCATGCAAACACGAGACCCATGATATTTTACATGAACCTACCAGAGGAGGCGAACAGATGATGCTGGAGACGTCCCAATACTATTATCCAAACGAAGCAACCACACCAATAGTTTGGGACCCAGTAGTTTTTGCTTACACTTTCCTGATATCCGGTGCAGATATGATAATTTTGGCTTCGCTCGCATATCTCACTAAACGGCTTACGCGCGCTATACCTCTGCTCATAGTTTTGGGCATCTCATTCTTCGCAACTGTTTTGTTTGGTCCGCTCGCGGATTTAAGGTCACCGCACAAGGCCACACTGATATTCTCCAGTCCGCACCTGCTACCCACAGCTGAGACGCCAGGCATATCACTCATAGCGTTCCAATCAATTCTCTGGATAATCGGTCTAATCCTCAGCGTTACTTTCGCGCTACTGTATTTTTCTTATAACATGTATCTTAAAGCTAGTGAGGGCGGGAAGCTTTCAAAGTTATGCAGGATACTATCTCTCGGTATAAGGGATGAAGCATCGTACAACAAGCTCCAGCCAATTCTCAAAGGGCTGGCAATAATCATGATCGTTCCTATGACGTTTTGGGGCATATACCCAGCCTCCTTGATGATTTCGCAGACATGGGTCTTCCTTTGGAGAAATTGGACCACGCTTATCTTTGCTTACTATGCTGACACGTTTGTCGTCGCCACGGCCATATCCATACTCGTCTACTTCATAATGAAAGCGGGTCGAGTGGACTCCGAGATGGTAAAACCTTTGTTGAAAGTTCATGCGGCTGGCTCGATCTCCGTGGTCGGGATAACCGCGCTGCAGCTTGCTATATGGTGGTTCTGGTTCATCGACTCGCCAATTAATCAAAGTATAGCCATAGTTATACCGTTCATGTATCTTGCGATTGTTTTACTATCCGCCTCGTTTTTATTGTCAATAATTTCTCTACGTTTCCCCGTAGTGAGTGTATTCGTCTCACTAGCCGCTTTCTCGGGAACTATCATAAACAAGTGGAATATGGTAGTTAACGGACAGTTAATATCTGCAACGGGGCTTGGAGTGTTGGAGCTTCATTTACCGTCCGACTGGCTTATGTTAACAATATCACCAATATCTTTGGGTGTGTTCATTTTTGTGGTCCTTTCATTCATCTTCCAGTTAGAGGTGACGAAGCTTGGTAAATAGGAGGGCGGTAGTAAAAGGCATAATAGGAGCGGTTGCAATTGGTACTTTCACACTTGGGTATTCAGAGGTCTTCGAAAAGATCGTCAGACCGACCACAAAGTTATACGGTCCAGATAAGCTGAATGGCATTAGGTATGTTTACAGTAGTTGTTTAGGATGCAACGTTAGGTGTGGAATTAGGGTCAGGGTTGCGTCGTTCAACGGTCAGGAGGTTATCGAGAAGATAGAAGGTAATCCATACCATGTTTATAATAGGGCAGTAGTCCCAAGAAGTCAGCGTACGAGAATTGACCCTATAACCTACGATACGCCAATAGAGAAGTCCCTAAAGTATACTGGTACGCTATGCGCAAGGGGTTTAGATGGCATACATTATGTGTACGACCCATATAGGGTTCTTAAACCATTGAAGAGAGCCGGCCCAAGGGGTAGCGGAAAGTGGAAAATAATCAGCTGGGAGCAACTTATAAAGGAGGTCGTGGAGGGCGGGGTTATCGAGGAGACGGGAGAGAGACTACCTGGTTTTAAAGAGATTTTTGTAACAGGCAGACTCAGGGCTGCTGGCTTCGAAGATCCTAACGGCATTCTTTCGGAGATGAAGAAGGATGTTGACGAAGTCCTGAAAATTGCATCGGACCCGAGGACAAGCTACGCAGATGTTAAAAGTAGGCTTCTTGCCTTTAAGGAAAAGTGGCAAGGCATACTGGCTGAGAAAGGTTTAAAGTTAGATGACGTGTTGATAGATCCTGATAGACCTGACTTAGGAACGAAGAGCAATGAGCTTGTGTTTATGAGGGGAAGGGGGCAAGATAATGCCGACGTGTTTACAAGACGTTTTATATTTGCGTTCGGTAGCGTGAACTGGTTAAGACATACGTCAGCCTGTCAGTTAGGTTTTTACACTGGGAACAAGCTATGGTCAGGTACCTATGATATAAGCCCCGACATCTTGAGCTCAAAAGTCCTTATAATGGCAGGCGCGTGCATGGGGAGAATTCACCCTGGTGCTACCGGCCAAGGAATTCTTGTAGAGAGAGCAGCCAGAGGTGAGCTAAAAGTTTACTATGTCAATCCTATCGCACCAAGGACCACAGCTAACGGTAACATAGTATGGGTACCAATCAAACCAGGTACGGATGCTGCATTGACTATGGCTGTGGCAAGGTGGCTCATCGAGAATAACCGAATCAACCACGAATTTTTGGAGATACCAAATCTAAAGGCCGCCGAGGAGGTAGGTTATCCATACCACTCTGACGCCACGTGGCTGGTGATAGCAGAAGAAGGACATGAAGAGTTTGGCTCTTACGTCTTAGACAAGTACGTTGGCGTGGGTGAAAATGGAAAACCATTAGTCGCCTCTGAAGACGGGCTGAAGGCTTACGATTCCGTTAAAAAAGCCAAGCCGTTCTATTCAGAGAAAGTGAGACTCATTACAGGTGAGGAAGTAACAGTCAAGACTGCCCTTCAGATGTTCAAGGAGGAGGCGTTTAGCAGAAGCTTAGAGGAATGGTCAACTATCTGTGGCGTACCGGTCGCTGTTATAGTGGAAATGGCAAATACTTTTGCGAATGCCGCACCATATGCTGCCACATATATCCATAGAGGAGTGGCCCAGCATCCGCATGGCGAGTATTCAGTTTGGGCATTAAGGGCCCTGGACATACTCATTGGCAATTATCACAGAAAGGGAGGCCTCCTTTCCAGACCTGGAACGACTAGGTATGTTAACTACCTTTACAACCTTGGCGACTCAGGTTTTGGTGAACCTTTGAGATGGGGCCCACCAATAGACAGGCATGGCGTCGAGTATGAGAAGACCCTCGAGTACTTGCTCAAGGTTAAGAAGGAAGAGAGCCCTTATCCTGCAAAGAGGCCATGGTATCCTCACCCACCCGAAGAGAGCTATACGGAGATGTTTGCTGGCATCGCAGAAGCTTACCCGTATCCGGTCAGGGCGCTCGTGCTTTACTTTGCCAACCCCGTACTATCAGTTAACTACGGTACGAAATTCGTCGAGGTCCTTAAGGACACAAATAGGTTGCCGCTGTTTATAGGCATAACTACGACCATAAATGAGACTTATATCTACGCGGATTACATAGTGCCGGATACAACCTACTTGGAGACAGGGACGAGTGGTGTTCAATTCCTTTACGCAAGTGGCGCGGGCAGGTTGTTGGCCGAATCTTGGAGGACGCCGACGATAATGCCACTAACTGAAGAGATAGGAAACTCTCCAAATAAGCATCCAAGGCATGCTTCGATGTGGGAGTTCTTTATAGATGTAGGTAAGGCGTTAGGCATGCCAGGTTATGGCGAAAAAGCAATACCCGGAACGAAAGGAAAGAAGTATGAGGGCGAATGGTTCCCGATGCACAGCTACTGGGATTACATCCTCAGGGTGTACGCGAATGGAGCTGTTGACGCACAAGATCGTGGACTCGTACCCAAGGATGTCCCACGCAACGAGCTTGAGTTTGTGGAGAAAAATTATCCTATAGCCAGCTTTAAGGAAGTATTGCCGAAAGACGAGTGGCAAGCCGTAGCATACCCGTTGGCAAGAGGCGGTGTTTTCACGACATATGAGGAGTCTTTTGATGAAAAAGGCTTTTCGAGAAGGAGCGTAGCAGGCACAAGAGTCCTCCAATTCTGGAACGAGAAGCTGGCTAAGACATGCAACAGCATTACAGGCGCTAAGTTCTGGGGAGGGCCAAAGTACTTCATGCCTGCGACTTATGCACCCGTAGCGGGTAAGACAAGAAAGGATAAATGGATTCATGGGACGTTGCTTAGAGAACTCTATCCTGAGTCGGAGTATCCGTTCTTTGTCGTGTTCGAATCAGGGCCACTCTATACTAAGCATAGAGGTAATTGCTACTATTGGATTAAGCAGATACTACCTGAGAACTTCATCGTGATTAATCCACAAGATGCCGAGATAGCATCCATCAAGCCAGGTGACGTAGTTCGCATTGAGACACCTGTCGGGAGTTTCGAGGCCCCCGTCCTCTTAGAAACCACGGTAAGGAGAGGCGTTATACTGGTTCCTTATGGGATGGGCAGATGGGCTGAGACAGTTATCTTAAAGCCAAAATATTTCGAGGTGTATGACGGCACCATATCAAGGTCCCTCGAAGAGTTGCCAGATAGGGCAGATTTACCGGACGAAGCAATGAACCCCGTAAAGAGACTACCCGAATTAACGAAGGTCATACTCTTTACTGATAGGCCTTTGGAGTATTATAATGTAGGAAAAACAGTCGACGAGTGGAGGTTTAACGGAGTATCGCCGAACGTCGTGCTACAGAATGATGTATCGCTTGGAGGTTGGCCCTTACTCAGCTGGTTGAGCGCTGCTCAATCATACTACGCCAATCCAGCCAAGATCACGAAGACCGGTAAGAGGAAGGAATTGGTGTATACTCAAAGAATCTGGTAAGGTACCAAATAGGACGATAAGTTGAACATAGCGCCGGGGCTGGGATTCGAACCCAGGCGACCCTCATCGGGTCAGCGGCTTTCTTGACCAGCGCTCTTTCTTACACAGAGATCTCGAGGCCGCCCCTATACCTGACTAAGGGACCCCGGCATCAGACCACTGCTCCTATTTTGGTAACCACTCATTTAATAGTTTACGGTACCACTTATCTTCTTCGTATATTTCCTCATACTCTCCACTCTCCGAAGCTATCTTGGCGGCCAGCAAATGATAACACATAGGCTTCTCATGACTTAAGACCCTAAAATAAAAATCATCGCATGTGCAGTACCCTGCCTTGAGTAAGATGAGGTAGTCTTGCGTCTTGCCCACGACGACCCATCTCATCCTGCCGCTCGGTTTGAAGAAGTAACGCTTCACCAAGCCTTTCTCTACGGCGTTAACCGCCTCCTCGTACATGGAGCCATATCTTTCCTTTAACGAGCTTAACTCATCCTTCATGCCAACTCCCTCAGGTCTGAAACCTTACCCAGATGCGTACCGTCAAGCATGTAAACTTCAGCTTTAGAGAGGTCAAATAGGCCCGACCTTATTATAGGTCCTAACAGCTCCTTTCCTTCTGATGCAACGTTTATGGCAACGCCCGAAAGGAAATCGTTGAAAGATGGCATCACCAAGAGGCTTATGCGCCCTGTTGGAACCTTCGAGCTTTCCTGTCGTCTTAACCTTCTTGCCAAAGAGGCCCTATCACCCTCAAGGCTTAACCAAACCCTCCTCCTTACGGTGAAACCGGATTCTGCTCTTAGCCTGACGACGGGGTGCATGTGCCCCATCACTAACATGTCGGCGTTGGAGAGACTTATCGATGGCCATGTGTGACCGTGGAATAAACCAACCTTACGGTCTCCGCCCTCGATCACAAAACCCCTTGATGGGGCATAGGTGATGGAGTTCCTGAGTATTCTGCTTATACCAACGTCATGATTTCCTGGAACGAGTATAATCTCGTTGACCAGTTTCCGAATGTCTTCAACCATGCTGGGCAAATACTTCCACTCAGTCTTAGAAGTCCCAGGAACCTTGTGCTTGAGATCACCTAAGATTATCAACCTCTCCGACCCTGTCTTCTCTACCAGCTGCTCAATGTTCTCGAGAATCTTCCAGCTTTGGAAAGGAACCCTGAAGCCAACTTCATGAAGCTCTTCCTCGAAGCCTATGTGAACGTCCGATACGATGAGACTCTTAACGGGCCGCTCAATCAACAGAGCAGGCATATCTGGTATCTTAAACAAGACCGGTTCCAATCATGCTGTTAAATGCTAGTCCAAGTATTAAACCTCATTCTCTCTATCTATAGAGGCTTTATAGTAAGAATTAAAGACTCCTTTACCGCTTGGTTAATTCTGCCAGCCTTTCGGGCAAAAACTCTTCTACGATGAACTCTAGACCGTATCTAGAGAAAGCCTCAAGCTCTGCTTTTCTCCCAATTTTTGAGAATACGCCAAGCTCCCTCTTCCATGGGTCAGCCTGGTACCTCGGGTCTCTTTTCAACTCATCCAGTCTTTTTGCGTCTTGCTCAGTAAATTTCATGGAAGGAAGCTTATACTTGATGATGTCGGATGCGTACAAACCAGCCCATACCGCATCTGGGATGTTCAGCTCACGGAGATGTGCTGATATGGCTGAGCCGTGTACTATAACGGATGCTATATGAACGCCAAACGGGTCTGCATCTGCAAATATGTAAACAGGGAGGTTAAGCTCTTCGTTCAACCTCCTAATCAACTTTCTTGCATTTCTTGGGGATTGGCCAGCGGTATGGAGGAGGAGAGCCTTATACTTCTTGTCAGCTCCTTCTTCCACGAACCTTGCAAACACTGCACCCTTCTCAATTACGAAGAGAACCTCAGCGCCGCACTTGACAAATTCGGCCGTCGTAAGAGCTGGGCCTATGGCGAAACCATCCGGGTGCGATGAAAGGTCAACTCTCTTACCCCTGAACCCTGGCACCGTATACTCGATCACTAAGTCTCCGTATATGGACGCCCTTTCTTCCGGAAATATGTTAAAGTCCTCCCTAGGATACCCCAGCAGGCTTTCCAACTCAATTATTATGTTGTCGCTCTCATTCTGTCCCTCAAAATCCATGCCTTCACCGATTGCGACATAGTAGGTGTCCCTGAGGGTAGAAGTCTTGCCCACTTTTATCAGCTTCTTAGCAAAACTGCTGATCCAAATCAACTGAGCAAATGGTCTCAGATGTTTAACATTCTTTGTAGTTCTTAAAACTCGTTTCGCTCCTAGGACGTATTGCCTCAGGTTAGGGTCGTATATTATGTTACTCGTCGCTCTTAACGGAAGCTGGATTTCTGGAAACGTACCATCCTCGATGGTATTTACTATCTTCCAGCCGAGCTGTGTTAAAGACTGCGCTACAGTCTCCTTAAGTTTGTCGATTTTGTAGGACTGGGCCATGTGCTTTTTGCCATGCTCATCGTCCATCAATTTCACCAGCCCATCTTATGTACCTCCCTTATTTATAGCTAGATGTAAATGCATATATAACAAAGCACTTCTCTTACATATACGGAGCCTAATGACGTAGGACGTAGGATGAGACTAAGATTTATTTTAGGGAAACATTTTGGTAACTTGTATGTGCACGAAGTTGGACGCTGACCTCGAAGTCAGAGCGCCCCTAAACCCGACCGAGGACGAGGAAAAAGTTGTGAGGAGTATAATTGCTATATTTAATATTAGGGTAAACATAGTACAGGGTGAAGCGATAGGTCATTCAAATAATATGGTATCTCTTGAAAGGCTGAAGCGTATGATAAGACAGAGGAGGATAAGGTCTGCAGCTAAGGTCGTTATGAGGAGCGGTATCAGGGGCAACATAATAGAGTTCTACCTGCATAAGCAGGCAGCATACGCTGGCAAGGTGTCGTTCTCGAATGCTGAAGGCGAATCCCCGCTAGGCCCAATTAAGGTCACGATAAAGGCAGAGGACCCAAATAAGCTAATAGAGTGGCTCACCGAATGATAGAACGATGTAAAGATATGATGCCCTGTATATCAACGCTTTCTGTCCACGAATCGCCGTTTGGCAGGATTTTAGATTGGATGAAACGCTTGAGGGTTAACACATGGGAGATAATAGATGAAAGTCCCAACGAGTTAGATGTTAAAAAGATTGGGGGTTATAGGAATGTTATGCCAAATAGCTTGGCTTTGATAAACGTTCACGGCCCTTACGACCCATTAATATTCGGACATTCTTGGTTTAAAAGACTCGAAACCACCATATCTCTAGCTGGACTTCTGCGTTCCAGCTATGTTGTGGTTCACGCTCCACGTTGTGAAAGCCTTGAGATAATGCTAGAAAACTTGGAAAAGCTAGCATCTACCGCCTCAAAATTTGGAATAAGCTTACTCGTGGAGAACTGTACGTCAAACGAGAGCGCATACCTTAACAGCCTAGAAGATTTCGTTACGATTTTTGAGACAATCTCCTCAAAAAATTTGGGTCTATGTTTAGACGTAGGTCATGCGTATATAGATGGAAGTATCGATGGTTTTTTGACGAAGTTTTACGGGAAGATTATGAACGTTCATCTACATGACAATGATGGATTACATGATCTACACATGCCATTAGACGCTGGAAAGGTTCCATGGCGGAGGTTTTTGGATGCTTTAGCTAGAAGAGGATATAGAGGATTTGTGACGTTAGAATGTAAAAGCAAAATCGAGGAAAGCTTTAATAAAGTAAACGAATTTTTGCTCAGCTTAAAGCATAAAAGCTTTTAGCACTTCTAGTTTTTATAGCAGTACTCAGATACGTATTCCTTAATCATGCTTGGATTAACCCTCTCGCTGCTATCGGCTATCATCTTTGGGCTGAATTCGGTCGTGATGAGAAGGGGACTTATAATTGGCGATGTTTATCCAAGCGTATTGATTAGCCTGATGTTCGCAGTGCCATACACGACTATTGTTTCACTTCTTACCGGTGAGATATGGGCTTTAACTGATTTAAACATGATGGCGATAGTCTGCTTCATCGTAGCAGGCATTTCGAACTTTCTCGTGGTAAGGTATTTAATATATGCCGCAATAAAGCTTATTGGTGCTACGGTAACATTCTCTATAACTTCATGCAATACATTAATAACTGTTTTACTTGGTATAGCGTTACTCGGGGAAGAGTTTTCGCCCAGGTTGATAATCGCAGCGATACTCGTTGCTGTTGGTGTTGCCTTCATTATGAGTAAAATCGCTTCCGATAAGAACGGGTACGAGACCTCTATAAATTCCAAGCATGGCCTGCTCTACGCAATTCTTGCAATGTTAAGCGTTAGCATCTCCTCACTTGCTGTTAGGTTAGGTACGCTTGAAGCAAACTTACCATCGCTCGGTCTGCTAATCTCAAACTTTTTTGCCTTGATCACATGTTCAGTCTTCTTGACCTTGCCAAAGTACAAAAAGGAAGTTCTCGGTATGGATACTATAGTGAAGCGCTACTTTATTTTAGGCGCATTCTTAGTAACGAGTGGCCAATTAACGCGCTACATCGCGCTTGCTCATGCGCCAGTCAGCCTCGCATCACCAGTCATTAACGCCTATCCTTTGTTCACGTTAGTGCTATCTTACATTTTTAACAGGAAGTTTGAGGTTTTCGATTGGAAGATTCTTATAGGTACGCCTTTAATCGTGGTGGCCCTAATCTCAATCTTCCTCTGAAGGATAAGGGACATCAACCTGCATAAGGTCCTCAGATAAGTAAGTTTGTGGGAAGATTTTCCTTGCCTCGGACAAAAGATGCTCTGATTCTTTGTCGTATCGGGGACTTATGTGAAATAAATACAATCTCTTTACCGCTGCTGCAGCAGCAACCTCGGCCGCCTCTTTTGCGGTAGAGTGACCTTCCGCCTTAGCCCTTTCAAAAAGCTCATGAGAAAACGTTGCATCGTGTATCAGAATGTCGGCGTTCTTACTAAATTCTATAATTCTCTCAGCCGGTCTCGTGTCTCCTGTATAAACCACTACCCTCCCCTTCCTCGGAGGGCCGACGGCCTCTTCCGGCGTTATCCTCCTGCCCTTGTAAACCACCGCATGTCCCCTTTGTAGCCTACCCCACAAGGGACCTCTTGGCAACCCTATACTCTCTAAGTACTCCACACGTATCTTACCTAGTCTTTCTTTTTCCTGAAGCCTGTATGCAAAAGAGTCAACCGTATGTTCTGCTTTAATGGATTCTAGCGTGTACTCTCGTGACGTGCACACAACACCTTCATTCACCTCAATTATCTCAACAGGAAACTCAGTCATGCCAGACGTGGTAACAAGCAAAGACTTAACGACTTCCTTTGTGCCGACAGGACCGTAAATCTCGACAGGGTCGTTCCTATCCAGCATAGACATCGTGTATAACAAACCCGGTAAGCCTAAGACGTGGTCTCCGTGAAGATGGGTTAAGAATATTTTAAAGTCCTTTTTAAAACCTAAACCCGCTAGTATCGCCTGTCTTTGAGTCGACTCGCCACAGTCGAACAAAAGCACACTGCCAGCGTATTTAATCGCGATGGCCGGAAGCCCACGCCTCCTACTTGGCATGCCACCCCCAGTTCCCAAGAAGATTATTTTCATAATCGTCAATTAGCATTCCTGCCAAAGACGGTTTTAGGACCTTAGCTTTAACTATTGTTTACCCCATCCTAAAAACCGTTATCCTCCTCGTTAAAGTTCTGTGGACCCTAATGGTGTAGGTTTCTAAGACGTCCAGACCATACGCTCTTCCTAAGGAGATTATGTCAATATTCGAAGGTGAGGCCATGCATACGCTTCCGCCCTTTACGAGAATTTCTGCCAGCTTTGAGAGAAACTCTTCCAGTAGATTAGTGAGCGAGCCGGCCGTTATGGTTGTGGACCTACCGTACGGAGGGTCTGTCACGATGGAGTCAAAGCCCCCTCTGAACGGTATGATTGTTGCATCACCATTTACTACATCCGGACCGTTGGGCGCGTACCGCTCTATGTTCAGCCTTGCACCCTTGCATATCCAATACTTTATCTCCAACCCTACCGCTTCATATCCCAATAACCACGCCTCACTCAATATCGAGGCTGAGCCAACAAATGGATCAAGAATCCTACCATCCGGTCTAACCCTAGCTAGGTTAACCATGCATCTAGCAACCTTAGGTTGAAGGGCAGAGGGTAACGTAAACGGTCTCCTGCCTGCCCTTCTGTCATAGAACTCTTTCTTCCTCTTTTTTGCGATTGATAGCCCGAAGAAGAGCTTGTGCGGCGTTGCCAAAAGTATGAATCTCTTGTCAGGATTCTCCAAGTTTACGGAGACGGACTTCCCGCAATTTAGGATGATTTTTCCTAGCTCTATCTCAGTTTTCATTACGTCGTGCTTCGCGCCCCCATATCTTGTACATCTTACCTCAAATGTTTCTCCGTCGTTTAATAACTCGTGTAATGGTGCTGATTTTACATGCTCAAACATCTCATGCATATCTGCTGATTTCACTATAAGCAACGCTGCCTCCTTAATGTAAGCAGAGCGCTCAACGGTCAAAGCTACACAGTCCCTTGTGGTCTCTGCTAGTCCAACGTTTTCACAATCAAAAGTAACCTTTGGAGAGCGGTCAAAAGTGGAGAGTATGGCCCTGAGTTCACCAAAAGGTAACTCAGGATGCTCGCCCGAGAGTTGGAAGAAGTAGTATGCCCTTCCCTTCATAACCTCAACAAGCGTTCTACCAAAAGACCTGCTACCGATACAAAAGCATACTTGTTGGGAACGGTATCCGTCGCCACAATCGTATCCGCACCCGAAGACAGAATCTTCCCGTCAGCGTTGTCTATCATTATCGCATGAACGCAACCGACGATTATCCTTCTGGCTCCAGCTGACCTGAGAGCCCTGACAGACTTAACCATCGTGCCGCCCGTGCTTATCATATCGTCAATTAATATGACGTCCTTGTTCTCTATATTTACGTTCTCTAGGCTAATCTCCACCGCTCCCGTGTTAACATCTCTCCTCGTCTTAATAGCACCGTACTCCGCATCCAAGACCTTTGCAGCCACGGCACACATCTCCTCTCCCTTCTTTCCTGGTGCTAGGACAAAAGGTCTTTTGAAGTTCATTTTAAGGATGTAAGTGGCAAGAATCCCGATAGCATCTATGTTCTCGATGGGAATGGGCGACCTGTCGATGACCCATGGCGCATGTACGTTTACTGTTAATATTCTGTCTACGCCAGATTGTTTGAGGATATTCAGTATAGTATCTATGCTCACGACCTCGCCTTCTTTAAATCGTCTATCCTGCTTAGCGTATGCTAAGTACGGTACGACAGCCACAACGCTCTTCGCACCTAAGTCTTTTGCTCCGCTAGAGAGAAGACAGAGTTGAACTATATGCTTGTCTTGGGGCGGATGGGTACCTTGGAGTATCACCACATCTTCGTCTTTTACACTCTCTGCGTATCGGAAATAAGATTCACTATCTGGGAAGGCCTTATGTTCCAATTCCGTTAGCTTCAGATTTAGCATGCTGGAGACTTTACTCGCGAGTTCTATGGATGCGGGACCAGGCACTAGCTTCATTTTGACCAAAATTACTTATTTAACGGTCAACTATAAACTTCATGGGGGAATTGGCGCTCAAAACTTTAGGCAAAAAGTCTAAAAAGGGAGGGCTTATTCGTAAATATGATGAAGGTTAAACTTGTAAAGGACCCGGTGTGGGGGTACATAGAACTTGATGAATACGATAGACAAATTGTCGATACTATTTCTTTTCAAAGGTTAAGAAGGATAATGCAATTGCCCCTGGTTTACCTAGTATATCCTTGCGCGAGACACACACGATTCGACCATTCTTTAGGTTGTTTTTATCTTGCAGGAGAATATGCTAAACATCTCGGATTAGATGAATATTGGTCCAGAGTTCTAAAGTATGCTGCATTGCTCCACGATATAGGCCACACACCTTACTCCCATCTTCTTGAATCTTTGCTGATTGAAAAGGGCATTAACCACGAGATGATGAGTATAAGAATCATAAAAGAGGACTCTGAGCTTGCCTCTGCAGTAGAGGCTTCGAGTGTCAGGGTTAAGGATGTTATAGAAATACTTGAAAAACGCAAGCCAGAGTCTACCATAATATCTGGACCGACGGATGTGGATAAACTCGACTTCCTGATAAGGGACTCGTACTTCACTGGAGCCACATATGGAATAGTGGATGTTAAAAGGATAATCATGATGACAAAAATTATTGACGGTAAGACTATGATAAGCATTCGTGGATTAGGTGTACTCGAAGAGCTAGCTCTAGCACGTTTTCAGTCATTTATGAACATATACTTCCATCACGCAGCCAGAGCTGCCCAGTCTCTATTCCTAAGAGGTGCTAAGTTAATCGAACATTCTTTGGATTTTTCTTCCATGCCAATCGCAGAGTATATTTCACACGATGATTACACCGTCTGGTGTGCTATGAAGACTAATGAAAAGTCAAGGGATATAATAAAAAGAATAGAAGGAAGGATGCTACCAAAGCGAGCTTTTGAAGGCAGAATATCTCACGAAAAGGTCTCGTTAGCCATTCTAAGCAAACCCCATATAAAAAAGAGTGTTGAAGAGGAGATAGCATCAATGGCTGGCATAAGTGCTGAGCACATCTGGATAGATACACCGTATGTCCCACCACTACCACTTTCAGATTCCCAAGAGGTTGCATTTTATGAGGAGAGTGTTGAAGGTTTAAGACAGGTAAGCGTAGAGTCTTTCTTGCTCAAGTCTGTAAGCGAGGTATACAACATAGTGAGAGTTTATACGGAAAGCGATTATAGGGAAAGAGTTCAAAGGGCCGCTAAGGAATATTTTGAGGCTTTTCCAAGGGCTACGAGAATGAGCCTTTAACAAGCGCATACTTAAACTCCGTAGCTCTTACAGCCACTAAACCTTTGTTAAAAAGTTAAAACTTATATTAAGTCTCTTGATTCATATTCATAAGAATTCGGTGATGGTTAATAATTAAGTCCATAAGAATAAAGGTGATGATTTTTGAGCGTAGGAGCAACATCTGTTAAGTATGTAATAGAGGCTAAAATAGATGTCGACGGGTCTGTTGACAGAAACGACATAATTGGTGCTATATTCGGACAGACAGAAGGAATATTTAGCTCAGAGTTAGATTTCAGAGAACTTCAGAAGACGGGTAGGATAGGAAGAATAGAGATAACTTCAACGTCGCAAGGCAACAAAACTACAGGAAAGATCATCCTACCCACAAACCTTGATAAGTTTACGACAGCGCTTATAGCTGCAATGATAGAGAGCATTGATAGAGTAGGGCCATACCACGCAAAGGTGACTATAGAAAAAATTGAAGATACGAGAGCTGAGAAGAAAAAGAAGATAATTGAGAGGGCAAGGGCCATACTTTGCGAGTGGGAAAAGCAAAAGATTCCAGAGGATGATGAAGTACTTAAGGAGCTTGAAGAGGCCCTTGTTAAAAGCAAAGTTGTAGAATTTGGGCCAGACAGACTTCCTGCTGGACCTGACGTCGAATCAAGTAACGAGCTAATAATAGTCGAGGGTAGGGCTGATGTGATAAACCTCCTCCGTCATGGTTACAGGAACGTGATAGCTGTTGAGGGCGTAAAGGTTCCGAAATCTATATCCGAGCTAACGAGAAGAAAGAAGACAGTCATAGCATTCCTCGACGGCGATAGGGGCGGCGACTTAATACTTAGGGAATTGTTACAAAACTCTAAGATAGATTTGGTGGCGAGGGCACCTTACGGTAAAGAAGTTGAAGAATTGACATCCAGGGAAATATCGGATGCTCTGCAGAAGGCTGTAACGGCAGATGAGGCAACTAAGAACATTAAGTACGTGGCAGCTGAGAAATCTCCACAACTACCTGAAGAACTCATGCAGTTTGTGAAAGAAGTCAACGGAAATCTTATGGCAATTATATTAGATGAGGCGTTTCAAACTTTGACTAAGATTCCTGTGAGTGAGCTGGCTCAGAAGATGCCTGAATATAAGAACATGAAGTACGTCGTCTTTGACGGTGTAGTAACTCAGAGACTCGTAGATATCGTAGCAACACTTGACCACGACGTACATCTCATTGGAATGAGAATAGGCGATGTCTCAAAAAGACCGCCAAACATTCATATAATATCAGCAGATCAGTTCGTTAATGACTAAGCTTAAGCGGATACCTCAGTCTACCCACAATGCTTCCGAGCGATTTTATCTTATCGCCTGCCTCCGTGTTAGAAAGCACTATATGCATATCAATCTGTCGTTTATCAACAAAATCCATGATTCGCCGAAACCTTTCGTTATCCATGTTCATCCAAATGAAGTCCTCGATGACGGTGACATCTTTAACGACATTTAACTCTACAGCCTTGTAAACCTCCTCGAACCCTATGGCGACGTTCATCCAATTTTTTGACATGAGTTCTATAAAGTTTTCGACTACCTCCGCATCCCTTATCGGTTTAAGGGATCCGTCAACGTCGTCAAGAAGTTTATTCCTGAGTGCCTCCTGCATTCCTGCCAAAGACCCATCCGAGACGTGAGCAACTTTTTTGATTGCCTTAAAAATCCTCTCCCTTTCCTTTTTCAAAAATTTGAGAAAGTTTTCCACGGCTATTTCATTTCCCAAAACCACAAGAGTTGGGTTTTCCAACTCAAGCTTCCTATCTACTGTTTCTATGATTTCTGCGTAAACCTTCTCTATGCTTTTCACATGTTCCTCTGGCCTGTCCTTGTTTTGTGAAATGAACCTGCCCTTATGTACAACCTCTACTCCCGAATTGCTTAAAGACGAGATTGTGAATTGCTCATCATCTAGCAGTATGCAAAACAGTTTTCTGACACCGCCTACTTTTTGGTAATAGTCTGCGAAGTTTTTTAATCTAGAAAAGTCCTTCTTAGCCTCTATGCCCAACTCTGACCCTACATCCACGTTCAGTGAGTGATGCTTCCCGATCAAATCAAGCTCAACATTAGCATATGTTATCCTGCCAAGGAAACGGACCCTCTTCATGAGGGGGTCTAAAGACTTCCTCTCGAGTTCTATACCGATGGTGACCTTAACTCTCTCGCTGTCAACATTGCCGTCTGCTCTTTGTTTTTTGATTTCTCTAGTCGTATCCGAGTAAACGATGTCGCCTATAGATACTATCCTATAAAGATTAAGTAAGTCGAGTGTTGTCTCAGGTATTAACTTTACAAGCCTTTTGCTGGGACTGACGGAAAGTATTTTCAATCCTAGCACGCTCCTTATAAACAGTTTCTAAATAGATAGGACAGCCTATCGTCCATGCTCTTTAAGCCTTCTCTTAAGTGACGGGGACGTGTCTATTAACCTTTTCAGAATGTTCTCAAAAGATTCTTCAGGAGGAAGCTGAATCAACCTATAAACACCAGTCCTGCCCAATTCCTTCCGTCTTTTAAGGATGTACGCCCTGTTCCTAAGCACACTTGGGTCTGCGGAAAGTAGCTTTGCAGCTTCTTCTATGTTGTCTTCGATTGAGAATTCATAATGCCCCTCTTCGGTTGGCACAATAAGCATCAACTCCTTGTTTATTCCCGGTTTCCTTATGCCGCTCATCAGCTCTTCGAGACTTACCTTTCCTGCGAGAGAATAGAATGCCTCTTCATCACTTCTCATCGAGATTAGGGGGAAAGAGACGGATGTTAGCTCGTCAATGTAGACGTAACCTTTCACGACATAAGAGGGCGTAGCCTGCACAACCTCTCTCGAAATGATACTGTAACCAACGTCCGTTAATGCTAGCTCGACTTCATGCGATGGTACAACATCCGGTATGAAAACATCAATGTCGCTAGTCAGTTTAACGTCGCCTCTTACTATGCTGCCATAGGTTATGGAGAACAGACCGCGTCTCCTGAGGGCATCCATAAGATTGACGGCCTTTCTACGAAGATTTTGTAGCAGTTTCCAATGATCATCATCGTACACAACATACCTTACGGGAAAACGGTGCGTCAACCTCACCGTTACTGGTGAAGCTAAACGACGCTATTAACGTTTATAGAAAATCTTAAGTTTTACTTATAACGGTAACATTTTTTAACTACTTATTCCAAACGGATAAAAAGAAAATGTTAAAAAATTCTTTACTTAGCAACGAAAAAGGTAAACGCGTAATCCTTTCTGGGAACGAGGCCATAGTTAGGGGCGCTATAGAGGCCGGAGTTAAGTTCGCAACATCTTATCCTGGAAACCCATGCACAGAGATACTTGACACTCTGATATCTGTATCTAACGAGCTTGGCATATATACAGAATGGTCGATCAATGAGATGGTAGGTTTGGAGGCTGCCTCTGCTGCATCGATTGCTGGTCTCAGGTCCCTCGTAGCGATGAAGCACGTCGGGTTGAACTGGGCCCTTGACCCCCTGATGTGCATAAATCTCAGCGGCATTGAGGCTGGCATGCTTGTGGTGGTCGGTGACGACCCACAAAGCAGAGCTTCGCAAAATGAGGAGGATATAAGGTTCTTAGCATCCATGAGCGAGCTTCCTATGATGGAGCCATCCGGTCCGGCAGAAGCAAAAGACATGGTCGTATGGAGCATCGAGGTTTCTGAACGCATTAAGCTTCCAGTACTTTTACGTGCCACCCAAAGAATTTCACATGGACTTGAGGACGTTGTTTTGGGAGAAATAGTTCAGCCTAACGCCAAGGTAGAATTCAAGAGGGATGAAAGGTACCTAGTTACGGGTGCTGGAGGAAGGTCCGTAAGGCTTCATGAAAATTTACACAAAAAGCAAGAACTGATCGAGTCCATTATCGAACAATCGCCGTTTAACAAAATTGTGAAACATGGGGAAGAAAAATGGGGAATAATCTCAGCGGGAATGGGTTACCATATAGCCGTGGAGGCTTTAGAGTATTGCAATATGAGGGAGAAATTTGCGACGTTTAAGCTGGCAACGCCCCACCCACTACCAAAGAAACTCCTCAGGAATTTCTGTAACGACCTTGAGGCAGTAATAGTGGTAGAGGATGTGGAGCCCTACTTGCAAACCAACATAAGGGCCATCTTAGCTGAGGAGGGCATAAGTTGTAGGGCATACGGGCGTGCCGATTCAAATCCCAGAGCTGTAGGCGAAGTCACGTTTGACGAAGTGTTGAGCATGATTAAAAGGGCGAGTGGAAATGAACAGCTTTTCATAAAGTCAGAAAGACCTCATGTTACGAAGTTTAAGCATATGCTGATTTCCAGACCTCTTACCATGTGCAGCGGCTGTCCCCATAGAGCCACTTTCTATGCGATGAAGAGAGCGGTAAACAAAACGCTCAAAGACAAGGCGCTATTCTGCGGTGACATAGGCTGTTATAGCTTCGCATCCCAACCTCCCTTCCAGCTAATAGACTTAAAGTTCTCGATGGGCGCCAGCATAGGTTTAGCCTGCGGCTTTGCAAAGTCTAACATTGACAATAAGGTGTTTGCAATAATTGGCGACTCGACTTTCTTCCATGCGGGCATACCCGCCCTGATAAATGCCGTATATAACGACTCAAGGTTCATCGTGGTCCTGCTGGACAACCTCGTGGTCGGCATGACTGGCCAGCAGCCATCACCTAGCCTAGGGTTAAACGCTAACCGTACCGAAAGCGTAAGCATACTTCCAGAAGGTATTGCACGTGCAGTCGGTGTAAAGTTCGTGAAAACCTTCAACCCCTTAAACCTGAAGGAGGCTGAGAGGGCTTTCGAGGAGGCCATCGGCTATCAGGGTCCTGGACCTGCTGTGCTTGTTGCACGCTCTCCGTGTGCAGTATACGTAACTAGGGAGGCTAAGATTAAGGGCGAGCGGTTGCATAAGTATGCTATCTTAGAGGATAAGTGTACGGGTTGCGGCGTATGTACGCAGCATTTCGGATGCCCTGCCCTAGTGACAAAGGATGACAACAAGGTTTGGATAGAGGCTGAAGACTGTACGGGTTGTGGAGTTTGCGCTCAGATTTGTCCGTACCGAGCGATAGTCAAGGAGGTATCATGATGAGTAAAGTTTGGAATGTTATAATCGCAGGCGTCGGCGGTCAAGGTGTAGTAACCATTGCCAGAATTTTGGCAGAATCAGCACTGGCTTCAGGCTACAGAGTCAAGACCACGGACATAGTCGGCGGTGCACAAAGAGGTGGTGCTGTGCTCAGTCACGTGAGGTTTGGTGATAATGTGTACTCGTCGATAGTCCCTAATGGGTTTGCAGACATAGTGGTTGGGATAGAACCGCTGGAGGCTTTAAGGTCGTCTATTCAGTACCTTAGAGAGGACGGTATGGTTATATTTAATGAAAAGCCCGTCTATCCCTTGACGGTCCAGCTCAAACAGCAAAGATATCCTCAATTAGCAGACATAAGGTCAGCTCTTTTGACGATTACGAAGAATGTGTTTATGCTGAATGCATCTGAGCTAGCCAGCTTAGCTGGGTCAAGGCTAGCCGCAGGTTCTGTACTCCTTGGATTTATGAAAGCCGTCTCCGACATCCCAATACCTAAGCATCATTTCCACGCGGCTATGGAAGGGATGTTTACGGAGAAGGTCGCAAAGATTAACATTCAAGCGTTTGAAGTTGGATTTTCTAAGGGACTTGAGGCGATTAGATAATTAAGTAGTTAAGGTATATTCATACATTATTATTTAATTGGGACTTCTTCTACGTCGAGACACCCGAGTATCTCGCATGCTCTACAAATTTTTCTGCCAGTCGGAGCACCGCATACTTCACATTTTTGGAGCAGCATGCTCGATGGTTTTATCAACTTTTCGAAGGATGTCAAAGCCGTGTAGAGCGTCCCGGGATAATTTTCTTCGTACTCCGTTAAAAAGTTCCTTATCATATCCCGCATCGAGGTTCTTGCATATGGGCAGACATGGGATTGGAACGGTATCCTATGTAAGTACGCATACATTACGACTTCGTTCTCCGGCGTGAGCTTAAATGGTGCAACCCTAGGTACGAGACCATCGAGTTCAGTTCTTATACCAAACGGTTGTTTGTCTATGTCACCCCTGAGCATGTTCATGAAATACGTTTGAACTACATCATCCAAAGTATGGGCTGTTGCTATGACCGTTGCGCCAGCACGCTTTGCAACGATGTCTAGAGCCCTCCTCCTAAGTATGCCGCAAACCGTACATGGTTTAACACCCGCTCTGTCTACGATACCATTCTTCACTACATCGTCTAGGGTGAAACCAAAAAGTTCTTTAAAGCTTACCTTTACATGCTCAACGTCATCCATTTTCGAGATAAAATCCTCTGCATGTTTTATTGCCTCATCCCTATAAACGCTTATGCCCTCATCAACAGTTACCGCAACTATGCTTGATGCTGGAAACCTATCTTCAATCTTCGCTAAAACTCTTAACAGCGCTAGGCTGTCTTTTCCTCCAGAGACAGCTATTGCTATCCTATCGTTATACTTCAACATATCATACTTAGCTACAGTCCTTGCCACCCTCTTCTCAAACGTTTTTGTAAAACACTTTGAACATAGTCTTTCGCCAGAATAAGCTCTAAAGTACACGACTTTACCTTTACCGCATACGTTGCATAAACCTTCTTGCAGCTCGCTCAGAGCTTTACACCATGCATTTTAATGCTACTCATAACGTTCTTTCTATGTGCCATTTAACCTTTATATTGCATTTTTGCGAAGGCCCCCTGATGGCCCATGTCAAAGGAAGTAAGACTTTCGACCGTTAGGGGCATGGACGACCTTTTACCAGAAGAAATGGCGGTTAAGAGGAAAATCGAGGAAGTCATAAGAAACGTTTTCAACAAGTACGGTTACCAAGAGATTGAGACACCGACTATTGAGCATTACGAAATCTTCGAGGCAAAATCGGGCGAGGAGATAAGGGAAAGAATGTTTACCTTCATAGACAAATCCGGCAGGAAGCTCGTCCTCAGACCTGAGATGACCGCATCAGTGGCCAGAATTGTAGCCACGAAGTTAAGGAGTGCACCACTACCCATCAGGTTAGGATACATAGCAGATTGCTATCGTTATGATGAACCGCAATGGGGAAGAAAGAGGAGGTTCTACCACGGCGGCTTCGAGTTGTTCGGTAGCTCCAGCCCCGTAGCTGATGCTGAGATAGTCCAAGTCAGCAAGGATGTGTTCGATGCGATTGGTCTAAAAGAGCACTTTTTCAAGATCGGTCACGTTGGAACGCTTAGGTCTTTGATGGAGGCCTCGGGTATGGCTGAGGCTGAACAAGACATTGCACTTTCGTTACTCGATAGAAAAAGAATTAGGGAGGCGCTTTCTTTGATGGAGGAATGTGAAGAAAAAAAAGCTGTCGAGAAACTGGTAAGCATCTCTGGTAGTGCCGAAGAAGCGTTAAAGATGGGTTACGACATAATTTCACCGTGGGACAAAGCCGTCAAGGCGCTGGATAATCTTTCTGAGATAATAGATTTTGTGCGTAATGCGGGCGTCGAATCAAAGCTCATTATAGACCTCGGCTTTGCCAGGGGCTTGGCTTACTATACGGGTTTCATCTTTGAACAGTATGTGCCAGGTGTAGACATAGCCTTCAACGGTGGTGGAAGGTATGACAAGCTTACAGAGATGTTTGGTGGAAAACCTTTACCCGCTGTTGGTTGTGCTGTCGGTATCACAAGAATCCATCAGTATATCCTTGAAAAGGTTGGAATGCAGGGCTTCAGTATCCCAAAGGTTAGCGCCTTTCTTGTAAGCGTAGGACGGGAAAGCTTACGCTATGCGGTGAAGGTAGCTGCTACGATACGGGCTACAGGTACGACGCTGGAGCTGGATGTTATAGGAAAAAAGATACTTGCTGCGATAGAGTACTGTGAAAAGAAAGGTATAAGATGGTTAATTATAGTCGGTGAACGGGAAGTTCAAAGGAATACAGTCACAATCAAGGACTTACAGACGAGAACGCAGAGCGAGATTAAGCTTGATGACCACGTTGCGCTTTCGAGTATCTTCAGTAACCAATAGGGGTCTCTGCCTTGCCTTCGTTAGAGTTAATCATAGAAGCAACAGTTGTCATGGTCGCTCTTATGCTGCTCTCTATCAAAGCGGGCTTCGTCGACCCAGGTGGTCTGATTTCATCCTTTATAATTGGTTACACAATATACATATTTGGCGGTAGGCTCTTCTTCATTCCCTTACTCATATTCTACGTCATAGCGGGTTTGATTACAAAAGTTCGTTATGAAGAGAAAAGGCTCAAAGGTGCCGCAGAAGAAAAGTTCGGTGCTAGAGGGTGGAGAAACGTACTCGCAAACGGCGGCGTAGCGGCGGCGATTGTTTACATAGCTGCATATGCTCACAGTGTCCCAAAGCCTGAGCTCTTAGCAGCTTATCTAGGCGCCGTCTCGACGGCCTACGCTGACACGCTTGCTACGGAAATAGGCCTGTTATATCCAGGGGAGCCAAGGTTGATAACAAGCATGAAGTCAGTGTCTGCTGGAACACCTGGAGGGGTCTCACCTTACGGAACGGCCGCACAACTTCTCAGTGCCTTCACGATTGTTCCGGTAACCGTGCTATTTTTACCGACCGGGGATAAGATAACAGCGTTCCTAAGCTTATTGATCATAGTGCTCGTATCGAGCTTTCTTGGCTCAACTTTTGACAGCCTTATCGGAGCGACTGTACAGGCGGTTTATAGATGTAAAGTATGTGGTAAGACTACCGAGAAGAGGATTCATTGCAATGTTGAGACTCAACGCCTGAAAGGGATTAAGTACGTCGATAATAGTGTGGTAAATTTAACCGCAACGATCGTAGGGGCTGCGCTCGCGTATGCGCTCGTGCATTTTGGTGTAATATCTTTTGAAATTATCTGAGGTAATAAATATCCTACTTTAGTGGGACGTACATGCTGGATCTTGTGGCACCGACACCAGCCCTTCCATGTACAACGCGTTTGTTTGTTATTGCAAACTCCCCTAACCTATGACCGATCATCTCAGGAACTATCTCAACTGGTACAAAGTCCTTTCCGTTGTGCACATGTATCGTCAAGCCGACCATCTCGGGCAGTATTATCATATCTCTTGCATGCGTCTTAATCGGCTTTTGAATCTGGAGTTTCTTATACTTCCTAATCTTAGTAATGAGCTTCAGTTGTGCCTGCGTTAATCCTCTCTTTCCCAAACTCCTTCTCTGTCTGCATGGGAGGAGTTTGATAAACTGATCCATGTTCATGGACTTGAGTTGTTCCAGTGCGTAGCCCCTGTAGAGGAATTCCCTTACCATTTAAGGTCAGAAAAACAACATCGTCGCAGTCTTTATTAAAGGTTTAGGCCCTCTTTTTCCTTCCAGTTCTTCTAGCAGCTATAAGGCCGACCTTTCTTCCAGGAGGTGCATTCCTAGAGATTGTCTCAGACCTACCTATGCGCTTATGACTACCTCCACCGAACGGATGGAAGACTGGTGCCATCGCAACGCCCCTGACCCTTGGGTAGGGTCTCCGCCTGGCCTTCATCCAATAGAACTTCTTGCCAGCCTTCAGGAACGGCTTATCCACTCTTCCGCTTCCTGCTACTACGCCGATTGCTGCAAGAGCCTTAGAGCTTAACTCTATTAGCTTCTTTGACGGTAGCCTTAGCAACGTCTTATCACCCATTTGCGCCATAACGGTTGCATAGGCACCTGACGAGCGGGCTAGCTTACCTCCGTCTCCTGGTCTAAGCTCGATCGAGGATACAACGGTCCCTTCCGGCAATTTACCAAGTGGAAGGATGTTTCCGGGTTGAATGGGCGCATCCGAACCTAAGTAAATCTTTTGCCCCTCGCTCATGCCTTCCACCGCTGCCATAGTAAAGCTTTCACCACTCTGGAGTTCTACCTCAGCTACGGGAGTGCCACGGCCTGGGTCGTGGTGGAACCTTCTCACGATACCTGCAAGCGTCTTTCCCATCTCAACGAGGTTCGTGGGGAAGCCAAGTTGAAACTTCCTCCTAAGTGAGGCCGCGAAGCTTGGTGAGCCCCTGCCGAGTCTTTGAGCTCTTATGTTCCTTCCCATCTTGTTATTCACCCTTTAGTCCTAAGCTACCGTTGAGGATAGTTAAAGGCTACCTTAAGAGCTTTTGATGGGCTAGAATATTCCGAGCTTAACCGCAAGCTCGGATGCGCTGTACTCCGGCTTCAGCTTCACGAATGCCTTCTTCTCGCCGAGCGGTGTTATCAGTGTGTTGACCTTTTCTACCTTAACTTCGTAGAGCTTCTCTACGGCATCCTTTATCTGCTTCTTCGTGGCCTTTATGTCAACTATGAAGGTTATCTTATTCTCCTTCTCGACGAGCGAGACGGTGTCCTGAGTTATGACGACCCTTTTTATTACGTTTTGTGCATCCATGGCAGAAAGCAGGTTAAAAGTCGCCCTATTTTTAGTTTTTGAAAAAATAAAAAGAGGAGGATATTAAGGGCATCGGTCGGGCTATCCTAGGTTCATTAGCGGATCTATCGATGGCGGAAGTATGCGCTCGACAGTCAGCATAGCACCGACCGCAGGCTTTATCTCTATAACGAACTTATCGTTTGCCCCAATCTTAACATCCGTCAGATTGCCGTAAATTTTGTCTATTTCGACGGTTATCTGCCATGTTTCACCATACTCTAACAAACTATCGCCGTCACCCCTTACTTCATTAACTAACAAATTAGTGCCTTCAGTTAACCGTGCGACATGAACGTATGGGTCCATGTAACTTACTGTGAGTGTTTTGTCGCTCATATCTATAGGCTCCTTTCCAGGGCCGGTTTTGATGAACATCGTTACGTTGGCCACGTACCGAACGCCGTTTGAATCATTAGACATTGCTATGACTCCGCCGCTCAGCTCTATCGCAGAGGTGGCCTCGCTAAGACCTGCTCTTATGACCTCAGAGCTCTTTTGAGTCGTCGTGAAGCCAAGGTTCAGCACGGCAAACGCGAAAGCTGCGGCGACCACTACGAAGGCAATTAAGATGATGGCAGTCTCCAATCCTGTCAACCCCCTGTTTCGCATACGTTTTTTTAATACTAAAGTATTTTTCATGTTCATCACTTCATTTACTTCAGTCTTATTATAACATTACCTTTATTTAAATTTTACGGAATTTCCAGAAAACTTAAATATTATTTTGATAATGCATAAATCAGATTAAAGGTGAACGGATTAATGACACAAAAAAGCAACAATTTCGGTTTTAGAGAAGTTTTGGAATGGCGCGCCCTGCTTTATATAAGCAGCATAATCGCGAGGTTGTTTGGCAACTCGGCATGTAACGCGATATTCTTCAGGCTTGGAATGGCTGAGGGGTGCAACATCGCGGGGCTACTTATGCAGAAAGTTAATCCGACCAATATTGAAAACAGATTGGACCTTCACGTAATTTTTAAAGAACTCTCGGAGATTTTAATTGAAAATAACTATGTTGAGAGGTTCTGGTTTTTCGAGTCAGAGACTCCAGACGCTAACGTTAAGGAATACCGTGTTCGTGTTAGTAGCAACCTTGTTTTATCCATGCTTTTGGAACAAGAGCATTACGACGAAGACGAAAGCGAAAGCTCGCTTTTCTGTAATTTCATGTGCGGTATGTTGAAATCAATATTCGAAAAATTTCTGGAGGACGGAATGCGCATCATCGAAAGCGAGTGTCAGTTGAAGAACAAAGAGTCCTGTGAGTACGCGATTAGGAAGATATGAGAAGGGATGTAAGTTGTCGGTGGATAAGAAGCACGAGATTGATATCGAAAGAAGAATCAGAATGCTGGAGGAAGAAGTCCAGAAGATGAAGGAACCTCTAGAAAAGACTTTGATGGACATCAGGGGATTGATAAACGAGTTGGAGAATCCGTTTGAGTATGTCACTAAGCTCATCGGCACGTTTCCCGTAAGAGAGTTAAAACCTGATGAGGGAGTTACTAAACCCGAGCAAAAACCCCGTCAACAGTCACCTCCAGCGGAGCATACAATAGAAGCGACGCCACAAGCACATGCATCAACAGAGCGCCACATCGGAGGCGTGATGAAATTTCTGAACGTGTTGGCGCTTACAAGCTTGATGGTAAGGCTCATAGGACGTGAGCGCCTGCTAAGTATGCTCAGCTCCACGTTTTGGAGAGCGCTAATACCATCTGGCACGATCATTCAGATAATAGAGTCTTTAGAGATGCTCAATAGGTTTGAGAACGATGTACGAGACTCAAATTTTCAAAAAGCGCCTACCATCGAAGATGGCTTGATAGCCGCATATCTTCTGAATAGGTTGGCAGAAGGGGATGATGACCCGCTCTTTATGCTTCTATTACTCGTTGTCAATAAACTCCAGTATGATTCTGATAACGCATTATCGGCGAGGGAATGAAAGGGTATGGTCTCGACCACATTTATTGGTGAGGCAATAATAATGGTTGCTGCGATTATCGCAGCTTCAGTGTTTTCAACTACTTTCATAGCTAGCTTCTATGAAATATCGGATGCAAACAAATTCATGCTTGGCCGGATAGGGCGTGAACTGAAGATTGAAGTGAAGATAGTCTTCGCCGCTCCAGTTAGCAGCACGACAATCAAAGCTTGGTTGAAGAACGTCGGCCAGGAGGACATACCCTCAGAACTGATAGAACTATCGGACCTCTTTTTTGGTCCTAAGGGCTCTTTCCGACGTATACCATACAAAGAACCAAGTCCACCGAAGTGGCAATATGAGTTTGTAAATGATGCTGACGGGGATGGTAGATGGGACCCTAGTGAGACAATCGAAATAACAATAGATTGGCCGACTAGCTTGCAGAGCGGGGATTACTTTCTCAGATTCACTATCTACACAGGTCAGTACTCGGACTTCACATTTTCCATATAGAGGTGGTTTCATGAGTAGCTTTGGGACGTTAATTACTGCAGGCATCATGGCAGTAATGATTATGTTGGTTCTTGCTCAAGGATCCTACATAATACAGGCAGGAATTAGAACATATAATGAAGGAGTAGAAGCCCTCAGGTACAGCATCTCGTTAGAAAGAACAGTCCTAAGAATACTCGGTATAACTCCCCAAAGCGGCACAACGATTCACCTCGAAATTAAGAACGTAGGTTCTTACTCCATACCAGTTGCCCACTTTGACAGGATGGAAATATTCGTCGTCGGAACATTAGAGAATTACACATACCCAACTGTCGTAAGAGTACCCTTTGACCAATTATCAATTGGAAAGGAAGGATGGCGAGTCGTGTCAGTCTTGACAAACGGTGTGATGGGCGAGGCGCTGAATCCGATAAACCTACCTTATACTTCAAAGGGCAAGTGGGACCCCTCCGAAGAACTAGTCATCATGGTTAATTTGGATAGGGAACACGCACTTAATCTGACGTACCCCATCAACATAATAGTCGTGGCACCAAACGGTGCATCCACAACGGATGGAGGGTTTTAGAGTTGAGCGGTAAGTTTACAGAAAGTTTATCCAAAAAAGAATTCACATCTTATAACACAGAGCTGGATAGGAAAATAGGTTCAATAAAGATACCATCTATTCTTCTCATTGAGGGACCTAACGACTCTGGCAAGAGCGTAATATCTCAGCAGTATGTTTATGGAGCTTTACAAAGCGGTCTCAGAGCCTACTACGTTACCACAGAGAGCGGCTACAGGCAGCTACTCAGAAACATGCAGGATCTTTCGTTTGATGTTAAGTATTACTTCTTTAATGGCGACTTAAAAATAGCTGAGCTCCACGTAAAGGAGCTCAATTGGCAAAGTGATCTGGCAAAAAGGTTCTTGGACCTAATCATAAATCTAATCAAAAATAATCCAACTTTTGACGTTTACGTTGTGGACTCGCTCACCTATATAGCAACTTATGCATCAGAGGAGGACATACTGAGCTTTTTCACGGATGTAAGGAACTTAGTAGAAGAGAGTTCTAAAGTTCTTATCGTCACGATTCACACGCATGCCTTCACTCAAGAAATGATGCTGAGGATCCGTTCGATATGCGATGTACATTTCCTGCTTTCGATAAAGGAAATAGGCGATAGGATGGTCAGAATATTGCAGGCTCCGAAAATTAAGGGCGCAATTAAATCCACATCAGTCATCCTGAGTTTTGATGTAGATACGACCTTTGGCATCAAGGTACTACCGTTCTCCCAAGCGAGGGCATGAGCATGATGGCTTACGAGCAGCATGGAAAACAATTGGGCAAGAGTCTTACAGATGCCATTAAGGCAAATCCCCATCTGGTAAAGTACTTGGCAAATCTACGTAGTAAAGGACTTACCCAACCGGCATATCATGTGCAGCTTTCAAGAGACATGAGGTACATGGAGAACATTAACGTACTTTATCCCGTCGGTGATCCGATATTCATTCATGTTTACGAGCGGGCTAAAGGTGAGAGGATTTACTATCAGGTTGTCGAGCCGACTGTACCGAAGGAGTTCGGCGAACTATTGAAGGATGTCGATAAAGCCCTCGCGATATTAATAAGTGATGAGGAAGTTGGGGATAGCGATTCTGAAAAAGAAAGGATTTTGCTGTCAAAGCTTGATACTCTCATAAGTGTGGACAGGAGTCTTCCAACATGGAACTACAAGGTTTTGAAGAAATCCGGAATACCAGTTAAGATAAAGGTGAACGATGAAACCTTTTCGGTCCTCAGATACCAGCTGATCCTTCACAAAGTAAGATTGGGCTTAATCGAGCCCTTCATAAGGGACCCGTACATTGAAGACATATCATGTGATGGTGTAGGGCCCATATTCGTCGAGCATAAAATATTCGGCAGCTGCGAAACGAGCGTGACCTTCGAGAGCGAAGATCAGCTAGATGAATTTGTCATTTCTCTATCAGAAAGGACTATGAGACCTGTCACTTACAGGAGACCAATAATCGATGGTGCTCTGCCTGATGGTTCTAGGATAAACATAGTCTTCGGCAACGATATCAGCATGCGCGGGTCAAACTTTACCATCAGAAAATTTGCCGATATACCAATAAGCATCACTCAACTCATAAAGTGGGGCACGATAGATGCGATAACATCAGCTTACTTGTGGCTTATGCTGGAGAACGGATTGAGTGTTTGGTTCTGCGGTGAGACTGCTTCCGGTAAAACCACACTTTTAAGAGCCGCTTGCGTGTTCATAAGACCTGAGGCTAAGATAATATCGATAGAGGATACACCCGAGATAGTCGTTCCGCACGACAACTGGGTTCGTGAAGTGACGAAACAAGGGGAGGATGTTGAAAGCAGCATAGAACTGTTTGACCTATTAAAAGCGTCACTGAGACAGAGACCCAACTACATAATTGTCGGGGAAATAAGGGGCAAGGAAGCGTATGTCGCTTTCCAAGCGATGCAGGTAGGAGCACCAGTCGTGACGACGTTCCACGCTGGCTCCGTACAGAAACTGATACAACGTCTCACTGGAACACCGATAGATATACCGAAGAGCTACATAGACATACTGAATTGCGCGGTGATTCAGAGCGCCGTCAGGCTACCCTCCACTGGTACGCTTGAGAGGAGAGTCCTTAGCGTTAACGAGATAGTTGGCTATGATTCCGTTGAAGACCGGTTCGACTTCATAGAGCTGTTCAGCTGGGACCCGATAAGCGACACTTTCGTCTTTAGGGGCGAGGGGAGCAGTCATCTATTGGAGAACAAAGTTGCCGTTATGCGCGGCATACCCAGAAGAAGGGTCAGGGAGATCTATAGGGAGCTCGAGACGAGGGCGGTCTTTCTTAAAGGTTTGGCGGAGAGGGGCGTTTTGGACTACTTTGACGTTTGGAGGGCGATAAAGGTCGCATGGAGGGTTGGGACGGGGGAGGCATTGAGCATGGTTTTGGGAGGTAAGGAAATTTGGAAATCTTAGGGAGCTTCTATAGGTCCATTAAAAATAGTTTTCACGGTAAGATGAATGGCACGAGCGAATTTTACCCTATGATGCTGCTCCTGTTGACTTGCCTTTCTATGTCCAACCTAAATACTAAAGTAATCATCGGTAGAATGGCTTCAGCAACGAACATAGTAGGTCCATTGGTTACAGTATTTCAGAGAATAAAGTCGTTAACCGAGAGGTGGTCTTACGGACTTCATGATGCCTATTCTGCTGTCTTAGAAAACATACGAGATAAGAAGATTAAGGGTACGCTACTTAGGATGGGCCAAACGCTTAAGGTCGGAGCCAGTATGTCGGACTTTGCCAAGATCGAATTCGAGAGATTTATGTCAACTTCTGAGGCAGAATTTGACAGATGCATGGATAGGCTCAGAAGATTTTCCGAGACATACTCAGCACTCTTGACTTCATTCGCATTCTTATCAGTTTCGATGCTCCTGACTTCGATGATATACGGTGGTGTAAAACCTGAACAGATTCTAATAACATCGGCCACAATGATGGTAGCAACGCTAGTCTGCATTATTTTCTTAATTTACAAGAGCTCGCCAAAATCCCCCGTCCTTCACTCCCTAAAGGAGAGGCCTAACCACATAGCGAAAGTTGAGAAGCTAATACCGCCTACTCTTATCGGAAGCATTTCAGTGACCGTTATCATGGGTTTGCTGTCCACATATTTCGTTATATCCGCTCCAATATCTGCACTTTATCCTGTACCCCTGCCATTATTTCTAGGCTCCGTCGCTCCAGCTCTCGTTGGATTGGTTGGTAGAAGGGTCGTATCTAGCGTGAAAGAGATGGATACTGTATTTTTATCCTTCGTTAAAGCCCTCGCCGATTCTTTATCTGTAACAAGTTCCCTTAAACCAGCATTAAAAACGGTAGCGCTGAATGATTACGGGAAGCTTACAGGGCTTATAAAGAAACTGGTGAACAGACTCAAGGCTGGGTTTAGCACGGACATATGCTTATACATCTTTGGTCTTGAGAGCGGTAGCAGGATGATTTCTTCATGCTCTTTCATATTGGGAGAGTGTATAAGATCTGGTGCTAAGGCGAGCGTCTACGGTAAGGTGTTGGGTGACTACACGACTTCGGTCCTTATAAGAAGGAATAAGCGTGCCCAAATTGCTGGCAACCTGAAGGGTACGGTTATACCGTTACAGGCAACGCTAAGCAGCGTGCTTGCACTCATCAAGTCCCTCACCGGGATCTTTAGAAAGTTTATGCAAATGGTCTCACCATACATCTCCCTCATACAGATTCCATCCGAACATATAGTGAACATATACTTCTTCTCGGTGACACTCGCTGTTACCGTCGGCAGTAGCCTCGCCATATACTTCGTTGAAGGAGAATCTCCCTTTACGCTCCTCATGTACCTTGGTCTGTTAATGGCAATCTCTGCAGCCTCCTTCTTGGTAGTATCGCTTTCGGTCGAGTTACTCTTTCGTATGATGCTAAATGTTGAAGAATTAAGCGGTCTTGTTGAGGTGGGTTAGTTGCATAGTCTGTCCGACATTGATTTGATGCTCATAATCTTGATCTTCTTGGCATTATTTTATGTAGGCGTAGCCCTGCTTTACAAAAAAATTAGAGTACCTAAAGCAGTTACCCACACTTCGGGGGGCATCCCAACCGAACGTATGGACAGTCCAGCTGGATACGCTGCCGCTCATGGCCATTCATACCATCAAATCCCAGAGGGTGCTGGCAACGTGACGGTTCATGTCGCGCAACCATCCCAACCATTAAAAACAGGACCAAGGCCTGAGCCCTCTCAACGTCCACCGTTGCAACAACCCCTTCAGCTGAAGGGGGAGGAAGGGAAAGGTACCGCCAGCTATGAAAAGAGCATAGATAAGTCCGAAGAGACCGTGAAAGGGGTAGAGAGCTCAATGAAGGAAGTTGGGATGACTGATGAATCCAAAGAGGAATCGTGTGAAAAATTGGAGGCCGCGAGGCCCGCTCAAATTGAAATATCGGAGAAAACCGATATAGACGGGTCAAATTACCATATGGACTTTGAGGAGTTTTTTAAGACCCTGATGGGTTTGAGGGATGCAGTTGACGAGCTTAAGAGGCGTATAAGTAACGAGGGGGCAGTTTCTTAGGAGCGCTAAAAATATAACTTAAATATAAGAGATGTTTTTTAGTTTTATTGACGTGGCAATGATGGTACCTAGCACTGCCTTGAGTTATACTCCAAGCTTTGAGCTTTTAAATAGGTGGGTAATCGAGAGGCAGCTTTGCTGCTATTGTGGTACCTGCGCGGGCGTATGTCCTAGGATAACGTTGGATGGAAAAACTCCAAGGCTTATAGATTATTGTTCGGAGTGCGGAAACTGTTACAAGTACTGCCCCCAAACTTATACGCCCGTGAAAGAATTTGAGAAGAAGTTGTTCATTGGGACAAACAAAGAAGAGTCTTTGGGTTATTATGAAAAATGCATACTGGCGCAGAGCACCGATGATAATATACTCTCCATAGCACAAAACGGGGGTTTGGTAACCACGCTGCTGATTTACGCTTTAGAGACCGGGCTGATCGATGGTGCCATTCTAACGACAGCAGACAAAAATTGGATGCCGAAGCCTATCCTTGCTAGAACTCCTGAGGAAATAAAGAAGGCAGCGGGCTCAAAGTATTTTATGTGTCCAAGCATGTGGGCGTACCGCAATGTAATTGATGACCCGACGGTTAAGAGAGTTGCCGTCGTAGGCCTTCCATGCCAGGTCAGAGCCGCAAGAAAGCTACAGATGGAGTCCATGGTTCCGGTCGAGAATGGAAAGATCGAATTTATAATCGGGCTATTTTGTCACAGAAATTTCTCTTATGAGGGACTTCTTTTAGAGACTGTGAAGAAGATGCTGAATATTGACCCATCCGAAATAAGAAAGTTGGATATATGGAAGGGCAAGTTCACGGTGTTTACCCAAGAAAATAAGCAAGTAGGCTTACAGGTAAAGGACCTCAGCAAATACTCTTGGCCGTCATGTTCCTCTTGCACGGACTTCACGGGAAGGTTAGCAGACTTATCCGTCGGTAACGCTGGTGTCACGGACATTAACTGGAGCATGGCGATAGTTAGGTCTAAGAAAGCCATGGAGGTCTTAGATGACTTAGTGAAAGCTGGAAAGCTAAGGATAGTTGAAGGTGGAAATGCTATAAATGTTATAATGAAAGAGGCACAAAAGAAGGCCGAGAGGCGGGAGAAGGTTAGCGATTTGCTGTATCAGTACTTCTCTGAGCTTGGTATACCGTCGGAGGACATACGCGTGTACTTTGTCCTGCTGACGTTAGGGGGGGCTAATGCCGCGGAGCTATCAAAGGCAGCCAACATTGGTGAAACGGAGCTAGATACGATTCTTACGAGACTTAGTGAAAAAGGATGGCTGATTAAACATGAAGGGTATTACGTGCCCACTAGACCATCAACCGTTCTACGAATAGAGGCAGGAAAACTTCATAATTTGATTAAGAAGGTTTTAGAGAAGGAGTCTGAGCTGGAGGGCATATACGTAAGGAAGTTTGGCTAGCCACGCCTTCGCCTCTTTACCTCCTCTATTATTGCAGGTATTATCTGTCTATAGTCACCAACTATCCCGTAATCGGCGTTGTCGAATATTGGAGCTTCTGGGTCCGTGTTTATCGCCACGACAGTTTTTACCTCCCTTATGCCGAACAGATGCTGGGCAGCGCCAGATATACCTACGGCAATATACAAGGAAGCTTTTACGCTCTTACCCGTTTGGCCTACCTGCTTCTCATGAGGTATCCAGCCCGCATCAACTGCTTTTCTAGAACCTGCCACGACGCCGCCAAATTCACGCGCAAGTTCCTCCAATAATCTAAATCCTTCTGGAGAACCTAAACCCTTTCCTCCAGAAACTATGACGTCGGCTTTCTCTATTATAGCAGCCTCCTTCTCGACTTTTTCCGAGCTAAGCAGACGGACGTTCGGCCTCGGTATCTCAACATGTTCCCTGATTACTGAGCTGGTTTTTCTAGAAACGTCCTTATTTGGTAAATTGAAGACGTTTGGTCTAACCGTTGCAATTTGTGGCCTATTGTGTGGCGTCCTTATGTATGCGAGCAAGGTTGCACCAAACGGTGGTCTTATCTGGAGTACGTCCATTGTTGTTTCATCTACGTCAAAATCCGTACAGTCAGCCGTGATACCCGTCCTCAGACAGTTAGCAACGTATGGTGCCATCTCTCTACCACTAAGCGTTCCAGCTATGAGGAGGAGTTCGGGCTTGTATTTCTTGACAAGGTTAACTAGGACGTCACCGTAAACATTTGGATAATACGTAGCCAGATCCTCATCATCCACGTAAATCACGCTATCTGCACCATAGTAAACCGGTTCATTGAGCATCATTTCTATCCTATGTCCCAGCATGATTGCGGTAATGCTGGCGTTAAGCTTCTCGGCAATCTTCTTGGCTGGTGTTATTAACTGTAGCGAGGCCTCATTCACCAAACCCTCAAAACACTCAACAAAAACCCATATGCCCTTGAACTCTTCCTTATTGACGTTTTGTTCCCATTCTGGGCAAATTTGCTGAACTGCCGACATGTTATATCACCCTTACACCTTCCTCTGCCAACCTATCTAAAAGCCACCTTGCTGCTTCGATAGGGTCAGTTCCCTCAAACTTTAGCTTCTTTCTCGGAACGACCGGTGTCGGAATACTTTTCGAGACGACGGTCGGGGAACCTTTCAATCCTACGCAATTTATGTTAAGCTTAAGCATCTCGTTGTTCCATACTTCTATCAGGTTTTCCATTTTCGCCTTTATCTTATTGCTTAGGGTTACAGGCCTTGGCACATTGCTTTTCATAGCAATTGCCATTAAGCATGGTAGTGGAAGCTCGAAGACCTCTATCTTCCTCTCAAGAACCCTTTTGACCACTATGTTCTTTTTCCCGTCCTCGAGCCTCGCATCAATGACATAATATATGTATGGAAGCTTGAGCCAAGAAGCCGTTTGGGCACAAATGTGGGCCGTAGAGCTATCGATGGTCTCTTGGCCAAAGATTATCAGGTCCGTGGGCATTAACCTTTCGATTGCCTTAGCCAATACATAAGATGTCGCCAGAGTGTCTGCACCAGCGAAAACCCTATCAGTTATCAGTATGGCTCTATCAACACCCATGCCTATAAGAAATTCAAGCCCGGCCTTGGCGCTAGGTGGTGACATGGCTATAGCGGTAAGCCTGCCGCCGTACGAATCCTTAAGCGTAAGTCCGAACTCTACGGCGTTGAGGTCATGAGGGTTAATGATGCTGGGCACGCCCTCACGAATTAACGTACCAGTACGAGGGTCTATATTGACAATTTGAGTGTTCGGAACCCACTTAACGCAAACCACGATATCTAGCGGCATGGACATCACCCAAATCTATATTGAACACCTCTTCCGCTTAACGGGTAATTCCATGTTACGGCATCCTTTGGACATACGACCCTACATGTGCCGCATTCAAGGCACCCCTCGTAGCTGTATAATAGTTTGCCCGCCAAGAGCGTAAAGCATCCTCCTGGACATAAGTACGTGCATGCGCTGTTAGTACAACCTACGCACTTTTCACTATCTACGATTATATGCGGCTTGGCATCTACATCCCAAACGTTAGCGTTTAATGCATCCTCAAGCCTTATTCTTTTGATTCTTTGTTTTGTAGCAGTCTGCTGAGTCATGTTAAGGCCCCCTCATCAAAGTAATAGCATCTAGAAGCATCTTAAATTTAGACCCTTTGCCTTTTAATGATTCCTTCGCCGCCTCTAATAACTTTGGCGAAGCCTCCTCGAACTCAAAAAGTCTTTTTGTCGTACCCACAAGTACTTGTGGATAGAGCTCGAAAATATGGCTTTTGCTCATAAGCTTCTGCACCGAGTCGTGCCTTTTCATTTCTTTCATCACAAAACTATCGTTTAACTTCCGCTCATAGCACGATAAGTTATGCGAGGTATAGCTTCCCAAAGAGTGAGCCTCCTCTATGGCCTCAGCCGCAAGGTAGCCGCTGAACGCTGCCAGGTCTACACCCCTTACCGTATAACCGAGGTTGATTAGAAGACCGGCTGCATCGCCTACTATGAGAAAACCATCGCCGTAAAGTTTCTTGGGCATCATCTTTAGGCCAGCCTCGGGCGTTAAGTGGGAACCATACTCAACAAGACTCCCACCCTCTAAAAGTCGTGTAAAAGGCGGAGAGGTTCTCAGATCTTCAAGAACCTCATATATATGCCTCTTGACCTTTTTCATAGCATGCGATAGGAAGACAACAATACCGAGGCTGACCGTTGTTGAGTTGGTGTATAGGAATGCACCACCGGGTAGATAGTCGGTTACCTTACCGATGAGAAACCATGCAAGGCCTTCGTTTGAGTCCAATCCAAACCTATCGTTAATCTTATCTGTTCCAAGCCTTATCACGTGTTTTACACCAAGAGCTACTTCTTCAGGGGAAAGCTGTGGAGTAATGTTCCTCCTTTCGCAAAGAAGCCTGTTTACCCCCTCCGCTATTACGACAACGTCTGCATAAAGCCTATCTCCGCCAGAAACTATGCCCACCGCCTTACCGTTTTCCATCAGAATGTCATCTACTCTAACGTCTGTAACAAGTATGGCGCCGGCAGACTCTGCCTTCGATGCCATCCATGCACTCAATTTAGAAAGGTATGCAGTGAAGCTCGTGGAGCTACCTGATGCATATTCAACGGACACAATACCCTCTTCCGTCACGAAGCTTAACACTTCGCGCTTCGTCCATCGCTCGATAGGTGCCTCATTCTTAAACCCTTCAAATATTAGCTCGAGCGGGTGGGAATATACTCTACCGCCAAAAAGGTTCTTGGAGCCAGGTGTTCTACCCCTTTCGAGTACAACAACTTTAAAACCCTTCCTTGCTAGCGTATACGCGGCTGACGCACCTGCAGGACCGGCACCAACAATAGCCACATCAAACTTAGTTGCACTAGGAGGATCCATGTCTATTCTTATGCTCTTTAAAAAACAGGTTCCTTATAAAATGAATTTCTTAATTTTAATTTTTTCTTAATAATTATGTTACTTTTCCCCGGGTTCAAAAATTTTTAGCGCCCCTCGGCGGGCAGGGTTTCAACCCTTCCCATGGCCGGGATTTGAACCCGGGTCCGGCGGGCGACAGCCGCCGATACTAGACCGGACTATACTACCCTTGCCGCCCATCGGGCTAGGGCAGTCCTTTCCAGGGCAGAGAAAAATTTCTTAAAAGCAATTCTTAAAGTTTTTCTGAAGCGTGAGGCGTTAATAGAACATTGGCGCTTCAGTCACTCAGCAACGGTTTTATCCGACCAAAAGACCGTTGGTGGTATGGAACCAAAGGAGCTTCTGAGCATAATAAAAGGAAGGAGGTCCATCAGAAAGTTCTTGGAGAAGAAGATTCCGGAGGATCATCTAAGGCTAACAATGGAAGCTGGCATATGGGCTCCGAGTGGAAGCAACATACAGCCTTGGCAGTTCGTCCTCGTTAGGGATTCGGGCTTGATAAAGAAGATAAAGCTCGTGTCGCCGGGGCTGTTCGGAAACCCGGATGCTTTGGTCGTGGTATGCGTCGATAGGGACAGGTACGAAAAAGCTGGAAAGATAGGCTATACTATGTCAATCATGGATGCGTCTATGGCAACCCAGAACATGATGCTCATGGCATACGGCCTCGGCATAGGGTCATGTCCGATAGTCTCCTTCAACAAGCTGGCAGTAAGGGAAATCCTTGAGCTTCCGGAGAATTTAGAGCCCGTAATAATTGTCAGCTTAGGCTATCCTGAAGAATGGCCACATCCTCCAGAGAGGAGACCTCTCAGCGAGGTGGTCTACGTAGATGGTTACGGAAAGCATTATAGAGGATGAGCACTTTAAGCTTCTGACTTTCCTGATAGTCAGTGCAAGAGGTTGTGTTGACGAGCCTCAGCTCTACGGACCGCTTAGGCTGATAGACGCTGCCGAAAGGTTGATAGACTTGATGGACAAAATGGGAAAGGTTAACGATAGGTTGAGGGAGATAAGGGAAACTATACGAGAAAGGAAGTTCAGCGTCATAAGAGAAGAGGCGGAGTTCCTAAAGCTGCTAGACGATCTTGTCCTAAAAGTTTCGAGGATAATCAGAGAAGTACCGTCTACAAGGTGACGTAAGACGGTAAGTAGACAGTAGAAGTCTTGAATTTTGCTATTGGCTGGATTGCTTTCTCGGTCTACCGTGCCAGAAAGATGCTCCCAAAGAGATTATCGATGCAAACCATATAGCATAGAAGCCTAGGCCCCAGACCGGTTGGAGTATTCCAAAAGGTGTTAGGAAGAATGGCGCGAGGGTGATGAAGCCCATTCCTATAATTCCTAAGACCCCTGTGCCGAGGGGAAAGACGCCTACAACGCCCGCAACCACCAGAAGGATGAAGGAGATGACTATGATGTAAGCGTACGCGACGGTCGTCTGGTCTCCCATGCTAGGTATGAGGCCTATGTTTTCGAGCAAAGGTCTAGCAATTGCGTAAAGGGTTGTAGGCGGTTCATTGATGAATGGTAACATGAATATTGAGGCCAAGATAACTAGACCCATAACAACTCCAAGAATACGGCCAGGATGTACCACTACACTCACCACTTAACGTTTTTTATAGGATTAGTGGTTTAAAAGGGTTTATTGGGACCTGCGATGATGTTTAATTTATGGAGTGTCAAGTTTTTCTGGAATTTTTCATGTAAGATGTCTCTGAGTAAATCGATTAACTCGTTTGATAACGTGTCCGGCTTAAACTCCTCACTCAATGATCTCCACTACGTCTAGGTTCTCAGAGACCCACTTAACCTCTTTCAAGCCCTCAGTCAGAAGTTTGTCGAGACGGACCCTAAAGCCGAACTCAGTCTCCTCATTGAACTCGTTAAACCTCCTCTCCCCAGTTTCGCCGAGTACGAGTGTAGCTACATCAATCCTAGGCCTCATCCACATTTAACAAAATGGAGGGTTCACTAATAAAGCTTGACATCATTATGCTGTCCATCCATGTAGAGAATATAGGGCGAGAAAATCCGGCAAGTTTATTGAGGATCATGCTCAGCATCGATTTGTCTACGGCTAAGAACGCTCCTATAATATAACGCTTTAAGAAAACCATGGCCCTGATAAATAGGTTAATGATTGCCCTTATGTTAAGTCATCAACTATGGCTTACAATTCTCTCTTATATGTTATGGGGCGACAATATATGTGCAACCCTTTTTAACTTATGAGTTCATTTCTCAGGACCAGTTATCGTAAAATTTATCAATCTTTAAACAAACAAAGATTAGAGCAAAGATGGGGAGATATCTAAGTAAGAAGCTTGAAGACCAATTTGTAAAAACAAATCCTAAATGTACGTAACGAAAAATTCTTTTGATCATCTTATATTAAGCAAGCTTAGATGATGTGTATGTAAACAAGTATGAAAACGGTCTTGAGATGTATGTCAATATAGAATAGAACCGATAAACTTTATAATCTATCAAAAAACCTAATCATTGTGCTTCTAACACAGATAAAAAATGACGTCTTACAAAAAGTAAAGCAGCTCTCTACTAGCTCAGAGTTTCATGAAGAAGTCAGAAAAGATAGGGAGGCGTTAAAGGAGATGCTGGATTATTTTCCATTCAGAAAAAACCCTGAAATGATAGATAAATTAACTCCCAAAAGTCTTTATAATCCTGGCGGTCCACGTGATTGGTTCTTCTATTTCTTTGAATTTAAGTTAAAGCGGGTAGGACGTATTCGTGTTCCTAGCGATTTACCTTGGCGTGAAGCATGTGAGAAGATTGATTTATTCAAGCAACTTCTCAAACTTCTTGTGAACGATGAAAAACTAATTCATGAGAAAATAGATGACGAACGTTGGCTTGAATTAAAAGGATGGGGAGGGGATAAGCATTATGTAAAGAAATTATTGTTCATATATTATCCTGATCAAGTTATGCCAACATTCAAGACCGATATATTAGAGATGCAGTTAAACTGGCTTGGATTATTTGAAGAGGCTAAGCTTGAAAGTAGAAAAAGGCATGATGAAGATCTTAATGCTCTTTCTGTGGGCAAGAAGTTCGAACTATATAATGAACTGATACTAAAATCACTTAAAGACGTATTACCAAAAGACTGGGATACACTCGCCATAGCGCGACTGTTTAGAGAATTAGTGCCTTTCCCGCAACCAGTTGAGAAAACTGGAGGACCCCTCGGCAAGATCCCTCTCCTATATGAACCCGTCAACGAGTTGGGCGTTGTCCTCCTCTTTGGAATGTATCATAGAGAACTTGGATTCCCCTACATAATAAAGGTCCAACAAACGTTTCCAGATATGATAGCACTTGACGAAGAAGGAAACTACTGTCGCATAGAATTTGAATATAGATCTTCAACATTCATTCAACATGGTCATGATATAAGTGGATGCGACTATATTATATGCTGGGTTGATGATCTAGAAGGGGGAAGCCCTATAAAGGAGAAAGTTATATCCTTAAAGGAAGAGATCTTCGAAGAAAGGGAATCAGAGTAAATAACAATTAACCCGGAATAGTGTATTCTGGACCATTAAGTATCAAAAAAGGCCGTGCTATGAAAGGATTTATTATTAGTGCAAAAGGAGATATGATGACGGTTTACTAAGAGTCAAATGATGATATAACTAACGCAGTTAGAAAAAGAATAGAAACAAGGTTAAATATAAATATGATAGATTGAGCTTTGAATGGGCCCGTAGCTCAGCCAGGATAGAGCACCGGTGAGATGAAAGTCTCGGTGAGGCTTTTAACCCGGGGGTCGCGGGTCCGAATCCCGCCGGGCCCGTAAAATTAAGGGCTAAGAAAGGCCACAAGAGAGATAAGCCTATGGCGCCATTATGTCCATTATGTAATACTTATATTCATCTAGTAATAAATTTCTTACATGGCAACTGTATCGTTTCGAGTGACTCGGGAAGTCAAAAGGAGAATGGACAGGCTTCGAGAGCTTAACTGGAGCCAGATTCTGAGGTCCTACGTACTGAGAGTGTTGGAGGCTGAGGAGGAGAGGAGGGGGTCTAAGAAAGACCTCGTTCGTCTAGGTAAAGCCTCAAGGGACATAGATGCTCTGCGTGAGCTGAGCGGGCCTGACTGGAATGGTTCTGAGGTTGTTATAAAATGGCGCAAGTTGAGAAGATAGTTTTGGACGCATCAGTAGTCGTAAAGTGGTTCTCCAAAGAGGAGTACAGCAACCAGGCACGGGCAATTAAGTCCAGGTATGAGGCTGGTGAGGTAGATATTGTCGCACCCCACCTACTGATATATGAGGTGGTAAATGCCTTACGCTACAACCCCGCGTTCGGTTCAAACGAACTCAGAAGAGCCGTCCGCGACCTAGAGGACATGCAGCTCACCCTCTATCCTCTCGAAGCAGACCTTGCGGAGCTGACGGTTGAACAAGCGTATAGATTTGGTCTGAGCATATATGACTCAGCATATGTCGCGCTCGCGCTCCGGCTCAACTCGAAATATTACACAGCCGATGCTGAGGTCGTCCAAAAAACATCCTCACCATTAATAAAACACATAGGAGAATACTAGCACGGTGCTTCTTGGGTTCGAACCTGCACGAGACAAGAACCCGGCGCGTTCGACTTACATACCACTACACAATAGGTTCATTATACGGCTATCCCGAATAAGGTGTCAGCAAACTTGTCAGATTAGAATATGAGTATCAAAGATTCGGTGTGAGGAATAGAGTTGAGAGGTTCTTCAGAACCCTAAAGGATAGGACAGAACATCCTGTAACATATTCCCCTTATAGAGAGTATGCCTAGAAAACATACAGAATCCTTTGTGTCACAGTATAACAAACAGACCGTCAGGAAGCTTATCTTGACACTATTGTATTCTAAGAGTAATCAAACAGAAAATGATGAATTAAACTTTTACTTCTAATTCAAATTTAAGCCAATTGTTGGGATATTGTCCATGATTCTAAGAAGCCAAGGAGTTAGGACTTAACATCTCAAAGGTCTCTGAAAATGTCTTGAGAGAGGCAATTAGAAGGCTAAAGGGAGAAAAATGCCAAAACATTCTTAGCTCTCAATTCTTGAGGGGCACGACTATGCGGGGGGTGGGATTTGAACCCACGAACCCCTACGGGACAGGAGCCTCAGTCCTGCGCCGTTGACCAGGCTTGGCAACCCCCGCCTTGTTTTACCCAAGCTGATAGAAGATTTTCTCCTTTTAATAAATTTACACACTTGCATCTTATATTTTGTGCGGTTTTAGGTTACGCTTCGCTGAGTGGTTCTCCTGATTTTTATACTCGTAAGCAAGCCGATGATTGCCACAGATTCTGTCGCTATAGCAAACAGCACCATAAGAGTCACGAGGCCGTGTTGATATAGGTATCCGTAAACCATCGAACCAACCATCCATGCCATTCCGAAGAAAGCTCCGAACATACCGTATCCGTATGCTCTGCCTTCTATGGGCACTATGTCTGCTATTGCTGCACGCGCAGTGCTCTCGTAGATTCCCATCGCTGCTCCCCAAAACACGCTGGACAGTAGAACCAAACTAGGATCGCCCATAACGAGTGTTGGAACGATTAAAGCCGATAGCACGGGCGCCACTACGAGCGAGGCTAAGCCGACCCTATCGTACATCATTCCCATCGGGAAAGCAAGGAATCCGTCGACGAGCATGGCTACAAGATACATCATAGCTATCATGTAATCTGCTAAGCCCTCAGCCCTAAGGTAGTACGAGACGTTGACCCAAGGCATGAAGCCCAAGGCGATTAGGGACATGGAGGCCGTATATAGCCAAAATGCTTTGCCAAGCACAGCTCTACTTTTTAGGATGGGGATGGAAGCTTCAGCAGATTTCATCCTAGGATATCTACTGTATGCGTTGAGGAGGAGTGCTATGGATATGGCTGCGGGTAAGGCTAGTAACGAGAATGTTATAAGATAGGAGTTGTTAGTCGTGTACAGTGTTATAGAAACCATCAGGGGGCCTAGGACCGCTCCTGCTTGATCCAGTGCTTCGTGAAGGCCGAAGGCCTTGCCCTTGCCTGCCTTTTCCGTCACCTCAGCTATTATGACGTCCCTCACTGGGGTTCTTAGACCCTTACCTATCCTCTCCAAGAATATGAGAAGAATCGCTAGCTGCCAGTACCCGGATAAGGCCAGAAGCGGACATGTAACCAGGTTCAGCACGTATCCAATGAAGACCAACGACCAGTAAACTTTGCTAGATCTCCAATAGCCTGCTAATGTGCCGCTGAGTAACCTCGTAATGTAACCTAAAAATTCACCTATGCTCGCTAGGCTTGCGAAAAGCGCTGTCGCACCCAAGAGCTTCATGTAAGAGCCGAAAACTGACCTAGCACCCTCGTACGTCATATCCGCGAATAGCGAAACTAATGAAAGCAAGATGAAGACTGTGAGGAGTTCTTTCTCTAAAGTGCGAAAACCCATCCTTTATCACCAAGTGTCTTTTAATGCCATAGTGTGCAACGAGCCCAACGTTATACGTGCTATCAAAGGTGAGAATTATTTAAAACGTTTTTTATAATATCGTAAACCTAGATAGCAGCAGAGTTGGGATACAAAAGCACGAATAAACGGCACGCTAAATCGCGCATGTCTCAGGCATAGGTATTGCCCATAAACTCCTTTTCCCGGGGGCGTGGGTGCGTTTTTATCGATGATAAAATCTCTACGGAGAAACGGACGTTTTCAGATAACTTTTTTAACGTCACGTTATCTTACTATATTTTTATGCAGAGGGCTTTTGTCAACGAGATGACATGGTTAAGGATGTCCCAGTCTGCTCTCATCGAGGATTTTCATAGAAATTACGAAAGGGCCTTGGATGATGCCAACTCTCAGCTGGGACAGCACCACCCTATCTACATAGGCGGCGAGCCGGTTTATTCTGATGTAGGCGAGTTTGTCGACAGGTCGCCCGTAGATACGCGAATAATCATAGGCTATTTTCAAAAAGCTCAAAGGGAGCACGTTAATAGGGCTATAGAATCTGCTAAGGAAGGTTTTGAACGCTGGGGCTACTTGGATTGGAGAAAAAGAGTCGAGGTTATGAGAAGGGCGACCGATATCATGTCAAAGGAAAAGTTTCTCTTGGCGGCCATCATGACTCTTGAGAACGGCAAGAACAGGTTTGAGGCGATGGCGGACGTCGACGAGGCCATAGACTATCTAAGGTACTATGCCCATCTCGTGGAGTCCAACGACGGCTTCGTAAAGAAGATGGGCTCGGTCTACCCTGGCGAGCATGCGGTAAGTGTGATGAAACCCTACGGTGTATGGGCAATCATATCGCCGTTTAACTTTCCCTTGGCAATACTCGTAGGTATGAGTAGCGGTGCTCTCGTAACCGGCAACACAGTCATCCTAAAGCCTGCGAGCGATACACCCTACATCGCGTTAAAGTATTACGAGATTTTGATGAAGGCTGGAGTACCGAAAGATGCCGTGAACTACGTAACGGGTTCTGGAAGAGATCTACAGGACGGGTTCTTGGAGAACGAAGACCTGATGGGTATAGCATTCACCGGCTCTTGGGATGTCGGCTCGATGTTGTATACTCGCTTCAGCTCTAAAGCTCCTAGACCCTTCATAGCAGAGATGGGTGGTAAGAACGCAACGGTAGTTACGGAAAGTGCGAACATCGAGAAAGCCGTAGAAGGCGTAATAAGAGGAGCGTTCAGTTACGGAGGCCAGAAGTGCAGCGCGACATCAAGGCTTTTGATTCATAGAAATATTAAGGAGAGATTCCTCAAGAGACTCTTGGAAAGGCTACCAGAGTTCAAGGTAGGCGACCCGAGGAAAAGAGACGTTTTCATGGGACCTTTGATAAATGAGAGAGCGCTGAAAAGCTACATGGAGTACGTGGATCTGGCGAAGAAGGATGGCCGCATACTCTACGGCGGCAGGGTTCTCAAAGAAGGAGAGCTTGCCAACGGGTTCTACGTTGAGCCCACGGTCGTCGAAGGTCTGCCAAGAGAGCACAGACTCTGGAGAGAGGAGCTATTCGTGCCAATCCTCTTGGTCGAAGAATTTGACACGCTAGAAGAGGCGATAGAGATAGCGAACGGCTCGGCCTATGGCTTGACCGCCGGCATCTTCTCAGAAAACAAGGAGGAGATTAAGATGTTCTTCAACAAGATACAGGCTGGTGTAGTTTATGCAAATAGAACGGTCGGTTCGACAACGGGCGCGGTCGTTGGCGTTCAAGCTTTCGGCGGTTGGAAACGGAGTGGGTCAACCGGAAAAGGTGCGGGCGGTGTTTACTATCTATACCAATTCATGAGGGAACAGAGCCAGTCAACCTACGAGTGAAGTATCTTACCGTTTCGAACGATGGATGCAAAGGCAGCGCATCTATAAACCGCCAACCTTTAATTTTTTAAAGGAATTTAGCTCTTAGGATATTTCGCATTAAAACTTATAATTTCCCGAATAATGATAGGAAATGGACCCGCGGTAGCTCAGCCTGGTAGAGCTTCCGGCTGTAGGGTCTGCCAAAGGCAGGCCTCCTCAGCCTACCGGGCGCACAGAAACCGGAGTGTCGCAGGTTCAAATCCTGCCCGCGGGACCACCTTCGATATTTTTGCTTTTATGTGAAAATTGGGCATACTTTCTATTAATCATCGATGTTACTATAAAAAACTCGCTTTTTATTTTTTGTAGAAAGCGAGAGTACCTTCTACAGTAATTTAAACTCTCCATGAGATAACCTCATCGAAAAGTGATAAGGTACTCAGATAGACCAGCAATTTTAAGGCCGACAACGAATGTGGGGATAAAAGGATATAAAGCGATATTAGAATTTTTCATGGAAGAAGGGATACTATGTCTGATATTTCGCATGTAAAATTAAGCGCGGAGCTACAGCGGAGGAGGTCCTACGTCAAACCTATGAATGAGAGAATCGCAAAGCTTAGGGATGAGAGCGTTAACGCTGAGGTTAAGGTTTCTGCTGAGAGAGCAAGGCTGGTGACCGGGTTCTATAGGAGTAGCGCCGTTAAAGGAAAATCTATCCCAGTTCAACGTGCTTTGATGTTTAAATATCTAATGGAGCACGTGAGCATTCCAGTCGAGGATGGCCAGCTTATTGTTGGTATAAGGGGATCGGGGCCAAAAGAAGTCCCAACGTATCCTGAGATATGCGTCCATACCGTCAAGGACTTAGAGCTCCTAACTTCGAGAAAAAACATGCCCTATAAGGTCGATGAAAAGACTAAGGAGCTTTACGAGCGTGAAATTATTCCATTCTGGAAAGGCACCTCGATGAGAGATATTATCTTTAACCACCTCCCAAAAGAATGGAAAGATGCATACGAGGCTGGTATATGGACCGAATTCATGGAGCAAAGAGCGCCAGGACATACTGCCGGAGGGGACAGAATATTCAAGATGGGAATCTTAGATATAAGGAAAGAACTTAAGAACAAAATGGAGGAAATAGACCCAAGCGACCCAGAATATTTTGACAAATTGGAAGAGTTGAAAGCGATGGAAATTGTGGCAGACGCTATCGTGACGTATGCGGAGCGGTATGCTGAAAAGTTAGAGAGAATGGCCACAGAGGAAGAAAACGATGGAAGAAGAGAAGAACTGAAGCAGATGGTGGAGATATGCCGTTGGGTTCCAGCTCATCCACCGAGAACGTTTTGGGAAGCGCTCCAGCATTATTGGTTCATTCATGTTGGCATAACCTACGAAACAAACCCATGGGACTCATTCACTCCGGGACGATTAGACCAGCATCTCTATCCATTTTATGAGCGGGATATAGAGGAAAGAAGGCTTACAAGGGAGCGAGCGAAAGAACTTTTAGAGGTTTTTTGGATAAAGTTCAACAACCAACCAGCAGTCCCTAAGGTCGGCGTAACGTTGGAGGAAAGTTTCACGTACAACGACTTCTCAAAAATTAACGTTGGAGGGCTAAAAGAGAACGGGTCGAATGCCGTTAATGAGCTTTCATACTTGATTTTGGAAGTGCTAAAAGAGATGCAAACGATGCAACCAAACACGGCCGTTTTGGTGAGCAACAAGAATCCAGACCGCTTTATCATGAAATCCTTAGAAGTCGTATCCCAAGGATTTGGAGAGCCCCCGCTCTTCAATTTTGATGGTGCATTAATTAAAATGCTAAGGCAAGGAAAAAGCTTAGAAGATGCGCGCACGTGTGGAGTCAGTGGTTGTGTCGAAACGGGAGTCTTCGGGAAGGAGGCGTACATTTTAACTGGATATTTGAACCTTCCTAAGATTTTAGAGGTTACGTTAAACAACGGGGTAGATCCCAGAACGGGTAAGAAGGTAGGAATAGAAACGGGCGATCCGAAAAAATTCAAAACTTTTGAAGAACTGTTTGAGGCTTTTGTAAAGCAGTTGAAGCATTTTATACCCATCAAATGTAAGGGAAACGACATCATAGAGATGCTCTATGCGAAGTACCTCCCGGTACCATTCTTATCACTCTGGATCGAAGACTGTGTAAAAAACGCGAAGGATTATAATGCCGGTGGAGCGAGGTATAACACCAGTTACATCCAAATCGTCGGACTAGGGAGCCTCACTGATTCGTTAGCATCCTTAAAGTACAACGTGTTCGAAAGAAAACTTTTCACAATGGATGAGATTCTTAACGCTCTAAGCAGAAACTACGATGGATACGAAATTATGAGACAGGTGTTCCTCAATAAGACACCAAAGTATGGAAATGATGATGATTACGCTGACGAAATTGCAAAAAGGGTAGTGGACGTGATTGTAGAAATTATAGAGGGGATTCCTCCAACGTCGGTAAGGAAAGCCTCGCGTAGAGTTTACTTCCTCCCAACGACTGCGCACATATACTTTGGAAAAGTAACTGGTGCAACCCCCGACGGAAGGAAGGCTGGTGAGCCGCTTTCCGAGGGCGTGTCCCCTGTACAAGGAATGGATAGAAAAGGTATAGTAGCGGTTTTTAGGTCTGTAGCGAAGATTGATTGGGACAAAACAGGGGGAGCGCTGCTTAACCAGAAACTCACTCCGGACCTTTTGCTTGACGCAGAAAACCTCAAGAAGATGGCTCAACTCATAAGAACGTTTTTCATGCTAGGAGGACACCATGTACAATTTAACGTTGTTAGCGCAGAATTACTGAGAGAGGCACAAAAACGTCCTCAAGACTTCCAAGACCTGATGGTCAGGGTCGCAGGCTACAGCGATTACTTTGTAAACCTCCCAAAAGGACTTCAAGATGAGATTATCGCAAGAACCGAACAAAAAGCACTATAAGATGAACTGGATTGTCGGTTGTTATTCCTAAAAAACACACAAAAATGTCGAACCATTTAATTAAAGGAATCATGTTTGACATAGAGAGGTACGCAATTCATGATGGTCCTGGTATTAGAACGACTGTATTCATGAAGGGCTGTCCACTTAAATGTTGGTGGTGCCACAACCCAGAAGGAATAGAGCTTTCTAAGAACTTAATGTATTTTGAGTATAAATGCATTCGCTGCAAAACATGCGTGAACGTATGTCCGACAAAGGCCATATCATTCGACGGTGAAAAGCAAACTATCAATCGAGTATCTTGTTCAAAGTGTGGTATATGCACCGAGCACTGTCCTACGGGTGCTTTAAAGCTTGTCGGATACGAGATCACCGTATATGAACTGATAAAGGAAATTGAGAAAGACATCCTCCTTTACGATCGCTCTGGGGGTGGAGTTACTTTTTCAGGCGGAGAGCCACTCTTTCAACCATTATTTTTAAAAGAAGTTCTGAAAGAGTGTAAAAAAATGGGCATACATTCAGCGTTAGACACCACGGGATACGCACCACCAGAAATATTCGAATCGTTTGTGGATAGCGTTGATTTATTCCTTTATGACCTAAAATTATTAGGTGATGAGGAGCACAAAAAATATACAGGCGTTTCGAACGAGCTTATAAAGAAAAACTTAGCGACCCTTGTAGAGAAAGGTAGGGGGAGCTCTGTAATCTTACGTTTTCCTGTAATACCTAGAATAACGGATACGGAAAAGAATCTAAACGAGCTTTTGGTTCTTGTTTCGAAATTAAAAGGAATAAACGAGGTTGACCTATTGCCCTTTCACGACGTAAGCGAAAAGTACGATAGGCTGGGCATGGAATACAGGATGAGGGGCCATGAGGCTCCATCAAAAGAAAAATTAAATTATATAAAAGAAAAGCTTGAAGGAGCTGGACTATACGTCAAAATCGGGGGATGAGGGGTTAATAAAAACTTAATTTTTAAACCTTAGTCCTATTTAATTCCTTTACGTGATTAAAAGAGACTTTTCTATAAAATTTTCCGAAAGTCTTATTTACCCAATCAATTCAACTATATTCCTTGTGATGTAAAAATGTTGCCAGGACTCAAGATGATGATATTCCCGAGAAGGTTCGTCATGGGTCCAGATGCTTTGAAGATAGCTCCTAAGCTAACGAAGATATACGTAAAGAGACCTTTACTAATGGGAGGAAAGAGGGCATTAGAAGCATGCAAGAAGAGGGGGTTCCAAGCAGGCCTTGAGAAGGAAGGTATAAAGTTCGTTGAGGTAGTGTTCGGAGAGGGGGTTCCGTACGGGCCTGAATGCTGCGATCCTGAGGTTGAAAGACTAACGAAGATAGGGAAGGATCATGGATGCGATGGGGTTATAGTGGCTGGTGGAGGGAAGGCTTTGGACACTGGTAAGATCGTAGCCGATAGGCTTGGTGGTGAGACGATAATTATACCAACCATTGCCGCGACGGATGCACCAACAAGCGCATTATCCGTTTCGTACACACCGGATCATATATTCAAGGAGGTAGTGTTCTTCAACCTTAACCCAGCCCTCGTCCTAGTGGATTCCAAAGTAATTGCCGAGTCTCCTGCTAGATGGCTTGCCTCGGGTATGGGAGATGCGGCATCCAAGAAGTTCGAGGGAAGGGCATGCTATAGGACGGGCGCGAAGAACCTTGCAATAAAGCCAGAATGGCTGGGAGCAGGCCCAGACCTTGCATTCCTAATCTGCGAGAACCAGTGGGAAAGGCTAAAGACGTATGGAGAGGCAGCCATGGATGCCATTAGGAGGAAGATAGTTTCGCCGCAGCTCGAGGCGATCATAGAGACAAACATACTGTTCAGTGGTCTTGGGTTCGAGAGTGCAGGATTAGGCGCAGCACACGGCGTTTATTACGGATTGACGGTGATAGAAAAATACATTCCGCCTGAGAAGTTCCCGACGCATGGAGAGCTAGTATTCTGGGGAGGCTTTGTCCAGCTGATATCCGAGGACGCACCCATGGGCGAGATACTTGAGTATGCAACGTGGGGCCACAAGGTTGGATTGCCTCTGACTTTCGAGGAGATGGGATTCAAGCCAGGCGAGCCGGATGACGAGATGTTATGGAAGGCTGCCGAGAAGGCGACACTCGACCCAGGCTCTACTATTCATACCGAATTCTACATGAACATGGCGGCTAAGGAGATAGGCCCCTATAAGAACGTCGTAGATCAGGTTGAGCACGTATTCTACTCGATGAAGGCAGCCGACGAGATGGGCAAAAGGATTACATCGCAGGTTCCGAGGATTCCTTATGAGGCGGTCTGGACGCCTTATGACATCGGCAAGTACGTAAAACACTAAAGCTTCAAACAATTTTTATTATTTTTTATTTCTAAAGTGTTAAAGTTCTGCAGATTCTAATTTTTAAAAAGTTTTTAAAAAATCAGAATGTCATCCGAAAAGCTTAATTACCTAAATTAGATAATCTAAAGATACCAAAAAGGTGAAAAATGCATGGGTTTAGCTCCTGTTGCGTTTGGCATGTTGGGGCTGACCTTCGGCCTCTTCATGTACGGCCTATATCTCCTTGGATTCGAGGCAAAGCCATTAAAGGAGGGCGCACCTGACCCAGGAAAGACCGTTGCCACCATTGGTGCACTATCTGCCTTCCTATCGCTTTTCATCATGGCCATTCACCAGATTACTGCCTCGCCGGCTGCGGTTAATCCGGCTGCTGCAGGCCCTGTAGGCGTAGCGGCAACGCAGCTGTTCAGCATCACACCGCTGATGTATGCCTTCCTATGGTTAACGGCCGTTATCGTCACATGGTTCGGATGGGACGGAAGATACCTCGGCAACATGGCTCTCTTTGTATGCATCTACCAGTTCATCTTCATGGGAATCTTCCACTACCTAATCAACGGTGTCTACGACCTAAACAATACAATAATCCAAGTAGCCCTGTTAACGTACGCGCTGGCAGCCCTTGGCTTCTACTTGGCAACGCACGGTAAGGCACCAAAGTTTGGCGGCGTTATCTGCCTCTGGTCAGGAGTAATGACGTTCCTCCTGATGATATTCCCGGGAGGCGTAATAATATAGAACAGCCCTTCTGAAAATTCCCCTCTTTTTATTATTTTACTTTAAAATCACTTAGCTTTCTGCTCCTAAGTTGAACTCATCATGCACCGCCCTGACGGCGTCTGTAGCTTCCGCACCTTTCACGATGAAGGATATGTTAAGCTCGGATGCACCTTGAGAAATCATTTTCACGTTTATGCCCTTGCTAGCAACTGCTTTGAAGACCCTGGCTGCTATACCGGGTGTGCCCCTCATTCCCTCCCCAACAACCGCGACCACCGCTACGTCCTCGTCAACCTCGACGTCCTTCGCGATGCCCGAGCTTAGGAGCGATGTTTCAATTGCTGCAATAGCTTTTTCCAACGCATCCTTTTTCACGATGAGGGATATGCTGGACTCTGAGACGCTCTGTGAAATCATCATAATGTTGATCGAGCGTCTTGCTATGGCATCCAGAATCTTCGCCGCAGTCCCAGGTCTTCCAACGATGCTCATGCCCCTGACTGATACCATGCCAACGTTCTCAACCAAGAGCACTGCCTTGACCACATTACCCGATACGACTCTGGATTTCGTTATGAGGGTACCAGGCTTCTCTGGGTCGAACGTGTTTCTTATCCTAACGGGTATGCCCTTCTCGATTGTCGGTTCAAATGCTCTGGGATGCAGTCCTTTCGCACCGAACATAGCCATCTCTATTGCTTCGGCATACGAAATTTCTGGAAGGACCTTGGCGTTCGGAACCAGCTTAGGGTTAGCGGTCATTAGACCGTCAACGTCGCTCCAAAGCCAAATCTCATCCGCATCTATGGCGCTTCCTATTAGTGTGGCAGTGTAGTCTGAGCCGCCCCTGCCAAGCGTTGTAATCACGCCATAGGTGTCCGCGGCTATAAAACCCGTCACTACCGGTATCTTTCCCTCTGATATGAGTCCGCTTAGTCTAGAGGATAAGTTTAAGCAGGTTGTCTCGATAAGCGGCACGGCTTCGCCAAAGTTCGAGTCTGTGACTATGCCCGCATCCTTCCCTGTTAGGTATACGGCAGGTATGTCAAAATCTAACATGGCCCCCCATAGAATCCTTGTGGAGAGCCTCTCGCCGAATGAGAGTATGAGGTCCTTCGTCCTTGGTGTTGCCTCCATGATGTAGCATACACCTTTAACTGCCCTTCTTAAACCATCCAAATCTCTTTGCACGTATCTCCATACCTCCGCAGATATCTTCTCGTCTTTGATAGCATCCCCTACCGCATCCTCATGCTGGGAGCTGAGTTTATCCAAGAGTTCGTCAACATCACCTTCCATCCCACTCTCTGAGATGGATGTGAGCTTGATGAGCTCATCCGTAACGTTCGACATCGCTGAGGTAACCACAACCAATTCATTTCCTTTGAGGTACCTTTTTATGAGGCTAGCTACGTTCCTAATTCTTCTACCATCACCAAGCGACGTGCCACCGAACTTCATCACTAACCTCAAGGCAGAAATTTGAGAAAAACGGTTGAATATAATTATTTAAACTATTTTATACCCTAACAATGCGCTCCTTTATAGAGATGAGGTCTCTTATTATAGCGGTTGCAGTTTCCCTTCCACCCGCACCTTTGCCGGTTATGGTATGTCTACCGGAATTCTCGAGGGTCAACGTAACAGCGTTGTAGGTATACTTAACTGCAAGCGGGTCCGATTGGTCTACAGTTAAGGGTTTCACGAAAACACCTGATTCTTCGGCCACACCTATCAGCCTGACTGCTTTTTCTGCACTCCTTGCCATCCTAATATCTTCAGGTTTGATGCCTGTTATACCCTCGATCCTTACATCCCTAAGAGTCACCCTCTTTCCCAGAACCTCGTTGGCGAGTATTACGAGCTTGCAGGCAGTATCCATGCCGCTTATGTCGAGTGTCGGGTCACGCTCTGCGTAACCCTTCTCTTGCGCCTCCGCCAAAGCTTCTTCAAACCTTAGCCCATCCTCCATCCTCGTGAGTATGTAGTTCGTTGTTCCGTTCAGCACGCCCTCTACCTTGACCACCCTATCTCCTTTTGTGCATTCTTTTGCGAACGCTAAGACGGGTAAGCCACCTCCAACAGTTCCGCTAAACTTTAACGCGAGCTTTCTATGCTCAGCCATTTCTTTTAACATCGGCATGGCAAGCGCAAGCGGTCCCTTGTTTACCGTCACGACGTTAAGACCGAGCCGTAGAGCATTAATTATATGCGTCATAGCAGGCTCACCGTCCATCAGATTCGTAGGACTCGCCTCAATGAGAACGTCGGCCTCGACACTCCGAGCAACTTCAAGGGCATTCATCTCGGAACCTATGGATGGTACTTTTGCAACTGTTCCATGTTCTCTTTTGTACCTTACAACTAGACTTAGGTCTAACCCTCTCTGAGATATGGCAGCGCCCTTGCTGTCAACAATCGCCACGACTTTCACGACCATCCCGTAAGCTTTCTTTAGAAAACCTCTATAGCCTGCTAGCAACTGTGCTAAGCTTTGTCCAACCGTACCAAAGCCGACGATTATTATATTCATGAAAGTCCCCGTCCAGTTGCTAAGCGTGGGTAAGCTTTATGCTAAAAACGTTAAACAGTCCAAACATCATACAGGGCTTATATAAAATGGGCGGCAAGGTATAAATTTATATACTGATTTACATGTTACAACGATATGGTATCTCTCGAAGAGAGAGCAGCCCATCCTGGTATTTTAGCAATGAAATATCATCCATTTTATAAGGGTAAAATACAGACGGTCCTAAAGTGCCCCGTTAGGTCGTACGATGATTTCGCAATCTGGTACACGCCTGGTGTGGCCGAGCCGTGCAAGGCGATACAGAAGGACGCAGACTTGGTTTTTGAGTATACGAATAGGGCCAACACCGTAGCCATAATATCGGACGGAACAAGGGTATTGGGACTCGGCAACATCGGACCCGAGGCTGGTTTGCCCGTCATGGAAGGAAAGGCACTCTTATTCAAGTACCTTGGTGGTGTTGATGCCTTTCCCATAATGTTGGCGACGAAAGATGCAGAAAAGATAATAGAGGTCGTCAAAGCGATGGAGCCTTCCTTTGGAGGCATAAACCTCGAGGATATTGAGAAGCCAAAGTGCTTCTATATACTCGAGAAACTTCGGCATGAGATGCGCATTCCAGTATGGCACGACGACCAACAGGGCACGGCGACCGTTACTGTGGCCGCTTTCATAAATGCCGTAAAATTTGTAGGAAAGCGTATAAATGATGTTATCGTGACTTTGATAGGAGCTGGTGCGGCTAACATCGCAATAGCTAGGCTTCTCATGGCCTACGGCGTACCACCCGGAAACTTTAGGCTAGTTGACTCCAAAGGAGTACTGCATGCTGAGAGGGATGATGTTGACAAGCTTCAGTTCCAAGATAGATGGAAGTATGAGATGGCAATCAAGACGAATAAAGACAGGGTTGTCGGCGGCATACCTGAGTCGTTAAAGGGCGCTGACGTATGTATAGCCATGTCCAAACCAGGCCCAGGCGTCATACATAAGGAGTGGGTTGCGGCGATGGCCAACGATAGCATAGTTTTTGCATGTGCCAACCCCATACCCGAGATATGGCCTTGGGAGGCTAAGGAGGCAGGAGCCAAGATAATCGCAACGGGAAGGTCGGACTTCCCGAACCAGGTGAACAACTCCTTAGGCTTTCCGGGAATATTCAGAGGAGCTTTAGACGTTAGGGCTTACACGATTACGGACGAGATGTGCTTAGCGGCAGCCACAGAGCTGGCAAAGGTTGCAGAGGAGAGGGGATTAAATGAGGATTATATTCTCCCAACCATGGAGGACTGGGAAGTCTATCCAAGGGAGGCAACGGTCGTAGCCATGAAGGCAATGGAGCAAGGGGTTGCGCGTATAAAGAAGAGCAGGGACGAGATCTACGACGAAGCTTATAGAAAGATAAAGGTTGCTAGGGATCAGACCAAACTCCTGATGGAGAGAGGCTTCATACCATCGCCGCCAGAATAAGGTTGGGGTTGATTATAATGGGAAGCATGCAGGAGATAGTAATAAGGAATGCGAGGCCTGAGGATATCAACAGCATCGTAGAGCTTGTCATAAGGTTAAAAAGGTTAAACGAAGAGTTTGACCCGCTATTTAAGATCAGGGACGACATAGCCGTACACACTAAGAAGTACGTCGAGTCTGCCTTAGGCTCCGACGATTCCGTCATCATGGTTGCTGAGCGGAGGGGCAAGATCATAGGCGTCGTGAAAGCCGACATCGTGGATAGGATATTTTACGAGCCAAGGATAGAGGGCAGAATAAGGGAGCTGTACGTCCTTCCAGAGTTCAGGCGAAAAGAGCTCGGAAGGCAATTGATAGAGACCGTAATCGAGAGGCTGAAAAATAAGGTAGACATGATAACCGCGGAGTTCCCGACTTTGAACGAGATAGCGGTGAGGTTCTATAACAAGCTAGGATTCAGGGGCATAATGAGCAATTACGCTATAGAGGCCAAGGAATAGGGTAGCGGAAAAACATACATATTCTCCGTTGAACACCCGATAGCCGTGGCTCCGGTAGTATAGCCATGCGGTTGCACTAGAACGGTCAAGTATACCGGCCTTTCGAGCCGGTGACCCGGGTTCAAATCCCGGCCGGAGCATCATCTCATTATTTTAGCGTTTCATTTGAGTGAAACGTGGCGTTTCATAGCATCCCTTATCTCTACGCTCCGTTAGGATTTATGCGGTGAAAACGGGCGTGAAGAAAAGAGCCCTTATTCCTTTAGTAAGCATGATATTGGTGCTTGCTATAACGTTCGCCCAGCTTTCGGTGTTTGTTGTTACCGCTGCAGTCCCGCCTGACGAGGCTGAACGGGCCGAGGCTCTCGTCGAGGTAGCAAAGAAGGCCCTTCTTCGCATCGAATCTCTTATAAACGAAGCTAAAACGACCACTGTGAACCCTGACCTAAGAGAGGCTGAAAAGCTTTACGAGGAAGGGAAGGCTCTACTTAAACAAGCCGAGGTAGCGATTCAGGAGCAGAATTACGGCGATGCGATGCGCTTAGCCATAAGAGCGATGGAGAGGTTTCGGGAGGTCCGTATGGGGTTAGCGCTGATCCTTAAGTGGACCGAGGTTGAGGAAGATAAGTTCGTTAAGGCCCAAGGACTGCTAATGGCAGCCAATCGAACCCTGGAGAGAATAGTACGCCTAGAGAAATCACTATCCGAGGCTCAAGCGGCCTTGGAGACCGCCAAAAGCCTTCTGAACGTGGATAAGATAACCGAGCTCCTTCGGGAGGGGAACATGTCCGAGGCTGCTCACAGGATTGCCGAGGCCAACAAGCTCATTTGCCAAGCGTTAAATTCGATAGCTAAGGAGGCGATGTTTAAAAGAATGGAGCGCTTCACGGAAAAGCTTCAAGAGAAATATGAGGCGCTCATGTATAAATTACAGACGGCGGGCGTGAATGTCACAGAGCTCTTGAACGAAACGGGTCTTAAGAACACAAACGAATTTCGGGAAAGCGCGCTCCGTTTAAAGGAAGCTATTAAGGCCGTTGGACCGAAAAATGCCAAAGGTCTGATGGGTCAGCTGATGCTCTTAGCAAACGGGCTCAGTAAGCTCGAAAAGAAGACCGAGTCAACCATCGCCACGATTGTTGTTCCCTCTAAAGTCGAGGGCATACCCGCGCTGTATGTCGGAATTGATGCAAAAAGGGTCGTCGGCGATCTCAAGTTTGTCTTTCTGGATGTTGTGGTGAAGAATGTCGGAGACGTAGAGTTACAGTTCCAAAACTCTGTCTATGGTTTAACAATAGAGCGGAAGAGTGAAGATGGGACATGGGAGCTTTACTACTCACCCATATCTGCTCAAGTCATAGTCTTCTTGGAGCCAGGACAAACCGCGCACGTTGTCGTGAAACTTAAGCAACCTCAACCAGGAGAGTACAGAGTCCGAGTGCAAGGAATTTACGAAAAGGGCAAGCAGCCGCTCGAAGCTACGGTTGAATTCACTTTACCATAATTTTATCGGATGAGTTCAACCACGTTCTGGAGTCCAACCTTCCTGACCCTGAGAACTCCTTTCTTTTCTAACCTTTTAACAAGCCTCCACATGGTCGTCCTAGGAATGTTTGGGAATGCTTCCCTCAGCTCCGCCTCCAATGCTCTCCCGTTGTTTTCCTCCAAGAAACGAACGATTTCTGCCTCCTCCGCTTTGAGTTCTCCGAACCTTCTTCTACGTTTGGTTAGTATCAGAGCGATCATTAACCCAACCGCGAGGACAGTGATGATGCCCACGGCTAAAATGTAATTACTTGACATAGGTATAAACTCCACGGACGCTTTCGTCTGGGTCGTCGTTTGTGGACGAAGTATCTCATAGCTTATTTCCCAATACCCAGGATAAAGGACGAGCTTAAGCCTCCCTTCATCGGAGCTTATAAGCGAAGGTGGAGCATTCATGTATATCAGCATAGAATTTTCGGGGAACAGCACCGTTAGCTCAAAAGGTACGTCAAGGGTCAACGTCCACACTCCTGCCTCTTTACGTGTTAAAGCGTCCGTATCATACTCTAGTAAGATACTGCTGGCACCGAGGGAATAAATCGTTATGTTTCTCTCTCCAAAATCGTAATCGAGCGGCGCTCCATTTTCATCAAGAACAATTAAGTTGAACATATGCGCTTGAGGGGATAAAAGTGGAAGGGTGATGAATGCTTCTGCTTCGTTAACCTTGATTGTAACGGTAACTTGGACGACACCATCCGTAAAGACTGCCAAAGTTGCCTCATCAACGGCGTACGGGCTTTCGGAAAGGGCAATTGGTTGGAAAACCAAAAACAGCAAAACAAAAAGGGCAGCCTTAGCGGCTCTCATATACTGTGCCCTCTTCTTTAGCAGCTGGTTTTTCTTTTATTATCTTCTTATAAAAGTTTTGATTAAAACTGAATCCTTGGTGGGCCCAAAACCTATCTTCAGGCTTTACGGCGCGAAAATTCCCTTAAGTAAAGTTCTTGCCGCTCTCTCTATATCCTCGCGCTTAACGGTCCTCCTGCCCGCATAGCTTGCTAAACCCAGCGCCTCCTTCGCAACCGCAAGACCAACCTCTTCCAGCACACGCTTGAGTTCCTCGGCCGCATCCTCACTTACCCTAGCAGCACCCGCCTTCTTTATTATTCTGTGAATTGGAGCTGAAGAAAGCTCGCTCTGGACCATGAACAACCCTCTTTACGGAAAATATGGCTTATTTCTCCTATATAATCTTTCTAAAGGCTAAAAAACCCTTTATTTTGCTTTTTAAACTAGCTTTTAAACAGGCAAACAAGAAATTCTCCAGTAAATTACTGGAAAAACATGCAATTTATACCCCGATAACCCAGCCCTTATCCTCACGTAAAAAAGTTTTAAATCATAGGAACGATTGTTTTAGGCGAAAATCGTGAGCTTTATGAGCGTAGAGAGGGTTACGTGTCCACAATGCGGAAAGCTAACGGTTAAGGGGAGGTTTTGCATGTACTGCGGAAAGGAGCTAGAGTCCGTCTCTGAGCCGCAAGCCGCTCCACAGATACCGAGCGTGGAGGCTCCTAAGCCTGAAGAGATGGCCGAAGAAAGAAAACTCATCGAACAGCTCGCAAACATTCATAAATGGAGGTTTAAGCTCATAGACGTCTTCTTGGAAGGCGGTACCGACATAGACATCTTTGAGGAAGTATACAGAGAATACCACGAGAGGGGTGCGACGCTGGAAAGCAAGCTACAAGAAGAGAAGGTAAAGATAGAAGAGAGGATAGGCGAGCTAACGACAAAGCTTAACCAGCTTAAGGTCAGGCATGAAGTCGGCGAGATACCGGATAGACAGTACATCATGTCGAAGCTAGAAATAGATAAGGAACTCTCGAAGCTAAGACCTAAGCTCGGGCTTCTCCAGAATCCCTTCGACGTAAGGCTTGCAGACCTGCCGGCATTCGAGGAATCAATTCGCTCAAGGGTAGAGAGTATCAAAAGTTCAGGCAAAAAACTCAACATGAGCGATGAGTTGATCGAACTCGTAATAAATGACCTCAGTAAGGTGCTTGAAAACGTGAATGTTCTGATGGAGCAGCATAGAAAAATAAAGCATGAACTTAATAAGCTGGAGCTGAGGTACAAAATCGGCGAACTTAAAGAGGACGAGTACTTGGCCCAAAAACAGAGACTCGAAAAACAATTAGAAATGCAGTTTTGATATATAAAAAGCGCATATTCCATCGTGGCCCTTCATGGGTAAAGCAGTAGTGGTTGTTGTCGCAGTACCAGGCGCTGGGAAGACCACTATCCTCAAAAAGCTCAAAGAAATCATGCCCTCAATCTCTGTCATAAATTTTGGCGACCTAATGCTGGAGGAGGCCTCGAAGATATTCGGTTTAATGGATAGGGATGAGATGAGAAAAAAGATTGTCCTCGAGGATTACAGGAACCTTCAGCTACGTGCTGCGGAGACCATAGCAAGCCGGGATGACGAAGCCGTTGTTGTGGACACCCATGCTGCTATAAGCACACCTTATGGCTACTATCCAGGATTACCGCCAGAAGTGGTTAGGACGTTAAGCGTTGATTTAATAGTCGTCTTAGAATTTAGGCCGGAAGATATACTTGCAAGAAGGGAGAGGGATCGGGAGTCTGTAAGAAAGAGAGAGTTGGATAGCATAGAGAAGATAGAAGAACACCAAAACGTTAGCAGGATGTTTGCCATAGCAGCGGCAAACGAGGCAAAATGTCATTTAAAGCTTCTTAGGTATTACCACCCCCAGGAGTATCCCTTTCAGCATGCAATAGAGGGTGCCAAGGAGATTGCAAACCTAGTAAGATACGTACTACAACAAAAAGGCATCGCTACGTAGTTCTCTCCTTCCAAAATAGCACGATGGTTGCAATCGTACCTATAACCATCGTGAGGAGGGCCACGGCCGTACCCGTGGGTGGCTGCATGTTCAACAATTTCTCAGATATGTAGCCAAATACTGCAGAGAAACCGATTAATATTGCAAGTACAACGAGTACGAAGCTCTTCATGATATTTCTCAAGACCATTGTCACCTTTGTTTAGTTTACCGTGATGTACAGGCGTATTCACTCGTATCCGACTAAATAAATATTAAGGAGTTGTGAGAGGACACATAAGGAAAGCACATGGCTAAGAGAAGAAGAGCAGGAAAGAAGAAAGGAAAGGTTACAAAAAAGAGGGCTAAGAAGAAAGCACCAGCCAGGAAGGTAAAGAGGGTAGCACCTCCACCAGCTGAAGAGAAGCCTGCGACGGAGACTGTAACAGAAGAGAGACCTGCGACAGGGGCTGTAACAGGCGAGGGGCAGGAAGCAACTCCGTAAAGTTATCTTGGAGTTCCAAGTTAGGTTTGGCCGTCTTGGTAGGCCTTCTTGGCTATCGTGATGTAGGTTGTGTGCGCCCTCATCATGTGGTCAGGCCTGGTCATCCCCCTCTTAACCCTTAACGTCCTCATCAATAGCTCAATGGTGGTTATATCGACGAAACCGCTCGAATTAAGTGCCTCGACGGTCTCCATGACCTGATCGATCGTAGGGCTTAGGGATACCAAAACCCCTCCGTTGGATAGGGCTTTGTATGCGTTCGGCACAGCCAGCCAAGGCGTAGGTATATCTAAAACGACGGTATCCAAATCCCTTTCTTCGATCGCTACGGTAACGTCGCCCTGCTTTAGCCTTACGTAGGGTAGAAGACCTAGTGCGTCCAACTGCTTTCTTGCGTTTTCCAGGTGTTCCTCTAAGACGTCGTAGCTGTAAACTACACCGTACGGCATAACGTAGGATGCCATCACGGCGGTCAAAACGCCACTACCAGTTCCAGCCTCAACGACCCTCGAGCCTGGTCTAATGTTTCCAAAAAATATCACGGTGCCTAAGTCTTTGGGATAGACTATCTGGGTAGGTCTTGGCATCTTCATAACTATGTCCAAAATCGTGGGCTTTAGAGCAAACCAAACGGAGCCGGTGTTGCTCGTAAGCCTTGTGCCGTATCTTTTACCGACGAGATTGGATAGGTCTACGTATCCCTCGCTGGTATGGAACCTTACTCCAGGCTTAACCTTAACTAAGTAACGCTTCCGTCGTTCGGTCAGCAGCAGAACCCTAGAACCCTCCTGTATTACTTCTTCCAAGCGACACTCCCCCGATACCATCCCTAATTCACATTTGGCCGGAATATTTATCTGGATAGCCTTCGAAGCAAAGAGCGTTTGCTGGCTTCATAAGTTCCCTTAACAACGATGTCGCATAGCATCCGCTTGGAAAAGAGAGGCTGACCCATACATAGCCGTCTCCTATACTAGAGACCCTGAATTCCCAAGACGGTACGGCAATCGGCCTGTAGCTTCCTGCGGTCGCCGCCTCTGGTAAAGCCTTAGATATAAAATCCTCAAGTTCCACACCCTCCTCTTCCAGAATTTTTTCCAAGACATCTCTCTTCTCGTTAGCAGGTAGTTTGACCTTCCATCCTGGTGCAGGAAGGAGGACGGATAACCTGCCAGCCTGTGCAATGGATAAAGCACGCGGTACGGCACCAGGACGTAAAAGGAAAGGCTTGCGAATGAATGAACCTTGAGCATCATATTCAATGACCAAATCTCCCGTACTCGGTACCAATAATTCGGCATTCTTTTCCAGTAACTTTGAGAGGCATTTGTTGAAAATGTACGATGAATAGGCTTCCACGAATAGTCTCCTGAGCCTCAAAGGCAACCTTCTAAGCGCGCCCGCATAGTCGTGCGGATTTTTTGCTAGATGCTCGACCATCGCTCTTTCATAAGAAAGGTGCTTTGGTAGGTACTCAACAGCCTTCTCAAGGTTCCAAGATTTCGCCAACTTACTCCTAGCCTCCCTTACAGCTTTTGGCTCAAACCACGTCCAGTCCATAAGAAACTCCTCAACCGCCTCTCTTAGCATGCCTTTCACTATCAGCTTTCCTACGATATGCGTTATCGGTCTGGATGCACCAAACCTTTGGTATCCAAAAAAGTTTGGTACGCCCCTCAGTTTCAGCTCATCGATAGCCCTCTCTATTAGAGTTGTTGCCGACTGTGCATCAAATCGCAACCTTGAAATTTTGATTTCGAACATGTTCCTGTACAGTTCAGCAGATGAAAGTTTAAAATCTCTCGTGGATACCCGACGTAACCATATCCGCTCCGTAAGCTGTACGGTGTTGTTTAAAGCTAAGCTACCTTTATTGGGTATTGTGACGAATTGCCATGAACGGGTCCTTCTGTCCTTTATCCCACAAATACCTACGTCTTCTTGTCTAACACCAAGTTGCTTGGATATTAAGGATATCGCCGATATCGTATCGACATTAACCTTATGGAGTATACATAATGAGAACTTTCCATGCTTCTCAGTTAAAAAACCCGTCTCGAACATTCTTTTTGCATCGCTTCCGTCCCTCAGAATCTCCCACACCATGAAATCTTCTGGGCTTTCCTTAACTACCCCTCCAATACCTTCTGACTTACTCGTGTAACCCTCTATGCCGACGAAGCGCTCAACATCTTCTGGGCAGAGTTTGTTCAGCATTATACACCTTCACCTAATGATTTTATAGCAAAGACAGGTTGCCCGTTACCTTATCGACCAGCTCGGATGGGGCTGGCCCTATTCCGAGGGCCGTTACCGTTCCAGGCTCAAGCTCCGTTAGACCAGCGTCGGATATGAGAGCGTTGGGTATACCGAGCGCATCAGCCTTCCTCTTTAACTCCTTGAGTTCATCCTCAGACTTTACCTTGATGACCACTTTCTTCTGGCTTTCTTCCATCCACTCATCCAGCCATTTGGGCCTGAGCCTTCTGCACTCTTCTGCCGCTGATACCGCAGCATGCCCTACTTGAGCTGCAAGCTTCCCAACGCTCATGTTAAGGTCAGTCCTTACCACGATTACCTGCTTATATCGAAAATCGCTCATCTTCTAGCAGCACCATCTATTAAACCAAGCAGCTTAAAAAATCTTCAAGAAAGCTTTATCGAAAGGCTAGATTTTTTAATGCTTGTGAGAAGGAGACCGATTATAACGCTTACTACAGACTATGGCTTGGAAGACCCATACGTCGCGGAAGTTAAAGCGAAAATCCTTTCCGTTGCTTATGATGCATATATAGTTGACATAGTGCACACGGTACCTAGCTTTGACGAAAAGCGAGGGGCGTTCATCCTTCTAACGGCCACGAAGCATTTTCCGAGGGGCACAGTTCATGTATGCGTAGTTGACCCAAGGGTTGGGACTGAGAGGAGGGGGGTAATTATTGTCACGAAACTCGGACATGTTTTCGTTGGTCCAGATACTGGTCTCATGTGGCCTGCAGCGAATGCGGCGGGCATCGTCAGTATCTATGAAATAGACCAATCGAAGCTACCGCCGAGGATCAGCGAGACCTTCCATGGAAGGGACGTGTTCGCCTATGTAGCCGCAAAGCTTGCGATAGGCATCAAACCTACAAGGTTGGGCAAAAAGGTTGACTACATGACAAAGATAGAGCTTTTTGAGCCTACACTCTCTGACGGCTGGTTGAGCGCGGAACTGATGCATGTAGACAAGTTCGGTAACCTCATAACCAACGTATCTAAAGAGTCCCTCACAATGCTCGGACCTACGACCGAGAAGTACGAAGTTGAGCTGGGCAACCGTTGCTATACGCTTCCTCTCTGCAAAACTTACGGAGAGGTACCTGTGGGTTCCATGCTCATGGTATTTGGTGGCACGGACTTCTTAGAAATCGCTGTGAATAGAGGTAATGCTGCGGAGGTTACTAAGGCTAAGGTCGGCGAAAGAATACGCATTAGACGTGAGCAGGCGAGTCCGTGCTAACGACCGTCTTAAGCCGTTTCACACCATCTATCTTGTCGATGAACTGCGCTACGGACTTTGGCACGAGCGGCCTCCACTCGTCGTCCTCTATCATCATCCTCCTTATCCTCGTTGCTATAAGCTCGCTTCTCCTGAACATCTCGACGGGTTTCACTTCGTAACCTGCCTCCCTGAATAGCTGCGTGACCAGCGGGTTGTTAGTGTACACTGTTTGGAAGCTAGGCGTTAACGATTTAACATGCGCAACCCACATAGAGTGGGAACCTAAATCGGGTATTGGTATGGTCAGAACCCTCCTAAGCTCTATGCCTGCCTCTTCTAAGGCCATCCTGACCATCTCGATTCTTTCGCCAGCCGTGAAAGGGTTATCGAACGTGTGGCTGTACTGTGCACTCCCTACGGCAACTATGATCTCGTCGTTCTCGGATAGCATGTGCTTTATTGCCTCAACATGACCTATATGTATTGGCTGAAACCTGCCTACGAATAATGCCCTCCTCAAGATAGACCATCAACAGATGGCTGACGGGTGTATTTAACCGTGCGAGGTGCTGAAGCATTTATTAGCAACACACCATCCAGCATCTTTTTCTCAGCTTTCACGTTTTCAAAAAACACTTTTATCGTCTCAATGAGTACCCTGTTCTCGGGCATCTTCGTATATGTCGGGTATATCTCGTATGCCAGTAAACCCTTACTTCCTAGCTTCAGAAACGCTAGCATGGGCGATATGAGTTTCCAATATAAAGAGACAAGAAAGCGCTTAAACATACAATCGGGCTTACCAAGTTCTAGAATCGCGAGCTTTCCACCGTTCTTCATGACCCTCCTGACATTCTGTAGAGCAGCCTCCATGTCATAGGCATCGCGCAGAGAGAACGCCATGACCACGCCGTTGACTGAACCATTCCTTATCGGTATCGCTTCGAACACCCCGATAACCTTCTCGCAAACCGAGTGCTCTACGTTCGCCTTCTTCAGCATTTCCGGTAAGAAATCTAACATAACGACAAGGTTCACGTTTGGATTCTCTAACAGCACTGCTTTCGTCATCGCTCCGTTCCCAGCACCAGCGTCCAGCACCACGCCATCTATTTTTCCCAAATTTCTGGCTGTAACCCTTCTAAGCACTTTATCCCTACCGAGCGATATTACCGAATTTAGGTCATCGTAGAAGCACGAGAGCTTATCGAGTGCCTTGACGACCCTCCACCAGTCCTTCCCTAGTCCTGACACAAGACGTTAAAGGAATCTGGCGACAAAAAGACTTTTCCAAAGACGAAACATTTAGAGCGCATAGGTCTTAACTGCTGAATGGATGTTAAGCAGGTTACAGTCAAGAGCCCTCCATCACCATCTAGCACACTAACACCCTTTGAAAACTTTTAACTTAGAAGCGATTAAAATAACTCGTATGGAGGACGTAAGCTCAAAACTCTCAGAACTCATAGCTTGGTTTAAGAAATTCAACAGCGTGTTGGTCGCTTTCTCGGGAGGTGTCGACAGCACACTAGTCGCCAAAGTTGCTCACATGGTCTTAGGCGATAAGGCTTGTGCGGTCACGGCCCGTTCACCATCGGTCCCAAGCTGGGAGTTAAAAGAGGCGGTAGACATAGCTAAACTTATAGGCATTAAGCATGTTTTTGTGGACGTTGATGAGACGACTAAGCCAGAATATGCAAAAAACATGCCGAACAGATGTTACTTTTGTAAAGAGGAGTTGTACAGCAAGCTCTCGGAGCTCGCTGCCAGCTTAGGTATTGAGCAGATAGTAGATGGAACAAACTTCGACGATTTAGGAGACTATAGGCCGGGTATCGAGGCGGCTAGAAAGTTCGGTGTTAGGAGCCCTTTGGCTGAGCTAAGAATAGGGAAAGAGCTTGTGAGGGAAATCTCAAAATTACTCGACCTCCCTACATCGCTTAAGCCTTCTTCCCCATGTCTTGCATCAAGGATAGCGTACGGTCATCCAATAACCGCTGAGCTCCTTAGAAAAGTCGCTATGGCTGAGGCCTTCATAAGGATACACGTTAACCCGAAGACCCTCCGCGCCAGGGTCCACGGTGACCTCGTCAGGATAGAGTTAGGCAGGGATGAGAGGCACTTGCTGTTCGACGTCAACCTCATGGATAAGATAGTGGACTACATCAAGGGTCTCGGCTTCACTTTTGTAACGCTAGACTTAGAGGGATATAGACAAGGAAGCTTTCTAGAGTCTCTTCAAAAGACAAATAAGGGTACTCTTACGGAAAATCTTACATGAGCCTACGCGAGATACTCAGTAAACTCTCTAAAGGCCAATTAAGCGTTGAGGAAGCTGAGAAGCTCATTAAGCTTCTTACAATCCAAGATGTCTCGAACTTTGCCAGGCTAGATGTTGGCAGAGAGTTAAGAAAGGGCATACTGGAACTTATACTGGCCGAAGGCAAAATGGACGAGCAACTTTTAGAGATAATACATAGCTTCCTGAGGGTTGCCGATAGGGTTATAATAACTAGGCTTCAAGAGGAAAGATACAAGCGACTCTTACCACGCTTACCGAAAGATCGCGAGTTTCAGTATAACAAACTGGCCAGGTTGCTTGTCATAAGGAGAAAAGGCTTTTCTAAGCCTAACACTGGTGGAAGGGTTGGCATACTCACGGCTGGGACACAGGACATTCCAGTAGCCGAAGAAGCTCTAGTGATTGCCGAAGAGATGGGTTGCACGGTGAAAGCCTTTCACGACGTCGGAGCCGCTGGCCTTCACAGGCTTTTCGAGCCGCTTAAAGCCTTACTAGAGTGGGACGCAGACGTGATAGTGGTCGTAGCGGGAAGGGAAGGTGCCCTTCCGACCGTTGTCGGGAGTCTCGTGGATGTGCCTATCATCGCCGTACCGACCTCGTCTGGTTATGGGTATGGTGGCAGGGGCAAGACGGCGTTGATGGCTATGCTTCAATCGTGCTCTCTTGGGATAAGTGTGGTAAATATACATTCTTGTGGCGTTCCAGCGGGTGTCGTTGCTGCACTGATAGCTAACAGAGCCGCAAAGTTTCGGGCTTGAAAGTGCGCTATTTTTAAATGTCTAATCCCGTCTACCCTTTCGCATCAAGCTTATTCCCTTGCAAGATATCGTGGCAGGTTCACCAAGCACACCGTTAACCACGAACTCCGCACCCGCCAGCCTCTTGCAGACCTCCATGCTTGTAAGCGTATGCAACGTTAACTCTGTAACCCTGTACTCAGAGTGCCCTTCGGCAATCGCTACCCACATAACCAACTGGTCGCCAAGATGCTTGTCAACAGGTGCTTTAGCGTTTAGTTGTTTTACTAAGTCTGCCGCAGCCTCTTCACCTACCTTCTCAGCAGGAACGCCCAACCTTCCGAGACTATCTGATGCGATTATGTGACCGTCCTTTGTCCTAGCGAATAAGATGATACCGCAGCCTGGGTCCGCGGAGCATTTCGGCATGCCCTGTTGTAACACCTCCAGCGATATGTTCACGTTTTCGTAACCATTCTCGCCCAAAAACTTAGATGCGCTCCTAGCCATACGCTCGGCTATGTGGCTTGGTAATCTACAGCTATAGCTAATTCCCGATATCTTCTCTATGCCCGAAAATTCTGTCAGCCTAATCGGCCTCAGATAATCCACGGGCTCCGACTTAACCCTGACTACTCCCTGACCCCTTGGATAAAATCCGCGCCTCATCAGCTCAAGCGAGAAATTACAACCCATGCGCCTGAGTATGGGTAGAAGCACGTAAGAGAGATACTCAAACGTAGGCGCCATGGGGTTGTTGGTTCCACCTCTTATCTCGGCTTCTACACGCTCTTCTGCGAAAGCCATAGCTGGCATCAGAGATTGGAGGATTAGCGTGGTGCTGCCAGCTGTTCCTGCGTCAAACACCATCTTTCCATCCCTCAGCCTTCTTGGCATGAAAACGACCTCGCTAGAGCCTATGTTTAACCCCTTAACCTCAGCGTCCGCTAACCAAGCCACGGCCTTCACTGCCGTCAAGTGTTGTGGTCTAAGACCTGGGGGTGACCTCTTGGCCCTGACGTTGTATACCCTGATGGGCTTCAGCATCACGGCAGATAGGGCTATGGCTACCCTCAGTATCTGTCCTCCACCCTCGCCTATAGAGCCGTCAAGCTCTATCAGATATTTTATGCTCAAATCTTTTCACATGTATCCACTATAGCATTTAAGATATATATCCAAACTTTCTTCGTGTCCTATAGTACTCGTCCTCTAGCTCTAAAACCAACCTTCTTAGCTCGGGCTGGCTCTGCACTTCAATATCGAGCCTAGCCCTGAACTCCTTACTCTCGGCCTCGAAGCCGCTCAGGTCCAACTCTATGTTAAGAAGCTCCACAAGCTTCTTTGTTAGATGGTATGTGGTCTGAACGTCTGGAAATGGAAGGTAAATGGGCGAATGGCCCCATATACTTATGGCCTCTATGCCCTCGTTCATACATGCATAAAGTATGAGGCTGTGGATGCTGCTCGGCCCCTCGTAGTTTGTGAGCTCCCCACCAAGCATCCATACTTCTTTTCTGAGGTTTTCGTTGTTGATAAAGAAGCTGATCATGGGTTCAACAGTGTGAGGTATCCTGTCTAAGAGACCGCCTACAGTATAAACCCTCTTTATTCCGAATTTTTTAATAACGTACATTATGGCGTTAACGTACTTTAACCAGTTTAAATTTGGCTCCTCGCCAAGGAGAAGCACGAGCGAACGACCTCCTACTTCCTCAACGTACCAAAACTCGTTCTTTGGCATGGTGTAGCTGACTATTGCGCCCGATTTATAAGAGACGTAAGGTCTCCTTACCGTGAAATCGTAGAAGGGTTCTGGGTTAATCTCGGCAAGGAGCTTTGACGGGAGCTTCGTTAGTAAGTAGAGAAGCGTCATGCTCGATACCCTTCCACCGTCAGACCAGCCATAGAAGCCTGCGACTAGATACGGCTCCTTTAGAGGTGGCGAGTCGTAAAATCGAATGGTTTCCTCCATCCCTTTTATTGGATTGTCGTTCCACTATTTAACTCAGCAACCATAAAGCTGGCAAACTGAATAATAGGGTCGAAGAAGAGTAATAGAGACTAAGCTCCTCGACCCAGACTTTATGTGAAAAAGAGGAAAACCTTATGAGATGGTGAACATTTAAGTATGCCGCTTAAAATACGATTAATCGGGACAATTCGGTGAATGGAATTTGAGCGCTCAGTTTCCATATCCGGGTGCGACTACATTGGGCATTAGGAGCAAGAGCGCTGTTGCTCTGGCCTCCGAGAAAAGGCTTTCATATGGCTACTTCGTCATGAGCAAATCCGTCAGGAAGGTCTTCCAGATAACTCCCAAAATAGGCGCCGCGTGCGCAGGGTTTGTCGCCGACATGCAGATGCTCATAAGAGATGCAACGGCCGTGATAAACCTCTACAGAATCGAGAACCGCACTGAGCCAAAAGTCCAGACGGTGGCTAAGGTTCTCTCCAACTATCTATTCAGCAGCAGGTTCTTCCCTTACTTGACAGAGAGCGTGGTCGGAGGTTTCGACGAGAGCGGGGCGCACGTTATAGTGCTAGACCCGCTGGGCTCTATGATAGAGGACGATTATGCCGTCGTAGGTTCCGGCGCTGAGATAGCGATAGGAATAGTTGAAAGCGATTACAGGGAGGATATGACGCCAAAGGAGCTTTACGATTTGTCCATAAAGGCAATCAAAGCGTCAATAGCCAGGGATGCTGCGAGTGGGAACGGTATAGACGTACTCATCTTTACCGAGAAAGGTCTGACGATTAACGAAACCATAAATTTATGAGGAGCGTTTCTGATGGTAAGGAATTGGGCATTAATTACTTAGGTCAACACTCGGGACGGCAATTTGTATGAGTCTACTAAAGGGAAGGGAGAACATACTGATATTCTTGGCAGAATACGCCGCTTTTGCTCGTGAGGTCAAGATAACCACATCGATGCTCGCAAAGCAGCTTGACATTTCGCAGCAGACAGCCTCCAGGTTGCTCATTCAGCTGGAGAAGGACGGCTACATAACGCGAAGAATTGTTGGAAAAGAGACTTACGTGAAGCTAACGGAGAGAGGGGTAAACGAGTTAATAGACTTGCACGTTAGGTTGAGGGGAATATTTGAAAGGCCTGTGAAGATAACTTTAGAGGGAAGGGTATTTTCTGGTCTTGGTGAGGGTGCTTACTATATCAGCCTACCGGGCTATTATAGCCAGATTAAGGAAAGACTGGGTTTTGAGCCTTTCTTGGGCACACTCAATGTGAGGCTCTCATCAAGCGCAGCGATAGAAGGAAGGCTTTTGCTGGAGAAAGCTGCAGACATAGTGATAGAGGGTTTCAAGGATGAGAAAAGGAGCTACGGCGGTGCGAAGTGCATAAAGGCTGCTTTTAATGATATAGATGAGTGCGCCATATTCTTCATAGAAAGGACCCATCATGATGTATCTGTAGTGGAAGTGGTGTCGCCTTACAACCTGAGGGAGAAGTATGGCCTTAAGGACGGTGATAAGGTTAGGCTGACTGTCAGCCTCCAACCGACTTTCTTCTTCAATAACCTTTTAGGCACAAGCAATGTTTAAATAATTAGCGCATAAGTTGAACGGGAAAAGTTATGAAAAAGGTTTGGCAAGAGTGCATAGAGTGCCATTCGACATACTACGCAGACATCATCAAGTATAGATGCGATTGTGGTGGCCTATTAGAAGTTCGCATGGACTTAGAAAGTTTGGGCGATGTTTCTTGGGACAAATTTAGGTCTAGGAAGTTTAACGTTTGGAGATACTTCGAGCTACTTCCGTTCGAAGGATACAATCGGGTAGTATCGCTGGACGAGGGTGGAACGCCCCTGTACAAGTGTGAGAAGCTTGCCGACTGGTTGGGCGCCAGGGACCTTTACGTCAAATACGAGGGCATGAACCCCACGGGTAGCTTTAAGGACAGAGGGATGTGCATTGGTATAACCAAAGCGTTAAAACTCGGAGCAAAGGGCGTTGCATGTGCATCTACGGGCAACACGGCTGCATCCCTAGCAGCGTACTCGGCTAAGGCTGGAATTCCATGTATCGTGATGGTACCAAAGCAAGCTGTTGCTCTCGGCAAATTGTTTCAAGCCATGTTGTATGGTGCCAAGGTGGTTAGGTTAGAGGGAACTTTCGATGAGGCCCTAAACTTAGTATGGAAGGTTGCTGAAGAGGTTGGAGCGTACTTGCTCAACTCAATCAACCCATGGAGACTCGAGGGGCAGAAGACGGTAGCCTTTGAGACGGTAGACCAGCTTGGCAGAGTGCCGGGATACGTCGCCCTTCCTGTTGGAAACTGCGGAAACATAGCAGCGGCTTGGAAGGGATTTAGGGAGATGGAGGCGGTAGGTCTCATAAACGAGAGACCGTCAATGGTCGGCATCCAGTCTGAAGGCGCCTCACCGTTTGTGGATTTGGTTAAGGAAGGACTTGCGACATTAAAACCTGTCGAAAAACCGAGCACGATAGCATCCGCCATAAGGATAGGAAGACCGGTAAACTGGAAAAAAGCGCTGTTAGCCGTGAAGGAATCTGATGGTCTCGTCGCAAAGGTCTCGGACAATGAAATAATCGAAGCTCAAAGAATGCTGGCCAGCCTCGAGGGCATCGGAGTGGAGCCTGCGGCTGCAGCCTCCGTGGCAGGTGTTAAGAAACTCATAGAGAGTGGAGATATGGATGCTAATGACACGATAGTTTGCATCTGCACGGGAAGCATGCTAAAAGACCCGAGTCCTGAGTTGATTAAGGGCTTAGAGTCAATAGACGTCATGCCTAACCCAGAGCTTGTCAGGAATCTTTTTGCATATTTACTTAGTCGACGATCGTAAGTGAGAATATTTATAAGATGAGTATAGTCAAATATATTGACCACATTTGTTGCAAAGAGTTTCGACGGGTATACCAAAGCTTGACAAAATACTTGGAGGTGGGCTCATCCAAGGACGAACATATCTCGTTGCTGGCGAGACAGGTGCTGGCAAGACGATACTTGCCTTACAGTTTTTAAGGGAAGGACTCTCGCGTAACGAGCCATGTGTTTACGTATCGCTGGACGAAAGGGTCGGCAACGTCCTCTCGGGCGTCGAAACCTTAGGCTGGAACTTTTGGCCCTATATCAACAGTGGCCTTTTTTACCCATTCGAGATAAGGCTTGAAGCCGCAGAGGTTAGGAAGTACGGAAAGGAAAGCAAGGCATTCATCGAGGCAATCAGGAGGGTAACCAGAGGAGGGCCTATATCAAGAATCGTGCTGGACCCCGTTTCTGCCCTTGCTACAGGAGCCAAGGAGGAGTTTTACGTCAGAGAGTATCTGAGAGAAATCATAAACTACCTAGAAGAGAAGTGCAACGCCACGACCCTACTCATTACCGATATACCTACGGGCTCCACTAGGCTGAGTAGATTCGGCTATGAAGAGTTCCTTGCATCGGGCGTGATAGTGATGAGTATAACGAGGCTGGATGGTAGGCTTGTCAGGACATTATACGTGAGGAAGATGAGGTGGTCACAAATGGACCCCACAATTTACACCTTCGACATACGGTCTGGCGCTGGTATAGTAATCAAGCAACCCATCGATTCCCTGATCGGTAAAACAACGACGCCAGAAGTCGAAACGGAAGACGTTGAGGATAACGAAGCCTCACCGTCTTAGTAGGCAGTACACCCTTCTTTGCGTATTTTATGCTTTTATCTAAGCCTTAGTAATAAAACTGACGAGGTTAGGCTCATGGCGCTTCCGTCCAAAAGGTTTGTCGATGAGTTTGCGATGCTTGTTGATAAGGTCATTAGGGTGTCAACGGTTCAGGGTATAAAGCTGGAGGGAAAGCTCTTAGCCTACAACCCTTCAGACTACAGCATATGGCTCGCGGATGCAAAAAATGAGAGCGGCAACATCTTTCCGAAAGTGTTTTTGTCTGGCAACAACATACTGATGCTTGAGGTTATAGAAGCAGGAATAGATATGCAGAAGTTAGCGGAGAGGCTTAATCGTGTTTTCCCAAGCATGGTCAAGTACATCAAAGAGGCGGATGTCATACTGGTCATGGATAGGATTAGGGTGACAAAGAATGGCGTGGTCGAGGGCTCTGGACCTGCCGCTGAGCGTGTCCAAAAAGTCTTTGAGGAATTCGTAAGAGAGGAAACAAAGTGATTGAGGTGGGGATTAAATTTAAAGATTCATAGCTAGCGATATTTATCTTAGTTTATTAAATGCGCTCGTATTCGATTTCTGCAAGCGTATAGATGCTAGAGAGCTCTTCAACATCTTTTGGTCCAACATTCATATCGAGGAGCTTGTTTATGGACTCTATGGCACGCATAGCCCCGAAGAAATCTGGTGCCATCCCGTTCGTTTCTATAAGTATCGAAAGGCCACTCATATTCCTCATGGTGGCCAGCGTGACCAATAGACCTGCTGCTCCTATTATCTGTCCTGAATATCTCAGTCCTCCAATCTTCTTAACCCATCTCTCGAGTGCTCTTCCGTCAGTCGATGAACAGTAAACTATTCTTTTATCCGATACAACTTCCTTACCATAACCTCCTAGCGTCACGACAAATTTGCATCCAAATTTGCGTGCAACGTCTAAAACTTTCTCGCAGAATTCATACTGTCCGTAGCTTGTCGTGGGTTGCGCGTTTCCATAAAGCATCAGCAAAGGTCTGGGTGACTTGGCGAGATAAATGTCGCCAAAGCTGAATACAAGCCTGCCATCCCTTATGAAGCTGATGTTCGGAAAGTAAGGCGAATAGAGTCGGCATACCCTCTTCGCGTCCAGCTTGGTCAAAAAGTAGGAAACGGCAGCCTTTGCCACTAAACCAACGCCTGGCAGGCCCTCTATTAATACTGTGTCTTCGGAGTAAAATTTTTCTAACCCCTCTTCAAAAACAACATCCGTCTCGAGCATCCCTTTTCTAACGTTAGACATCATTCCGAGTTAATTAACGTTATCAAATTTGCTCGCATAACATTTATTCCTTTCTATCGTACGATATTATCGAGGTGTGTTGTCCGGGCAGATGCGGCCGTAGTCTAGGCTGGTAGGACGTGGGGGCCCCGTCGTGAGGGGTAAGCCCCAAGGTCCCGGGTTCAAATCCCGGCGGCCGCACCAGTACCTCCGGGAGATTCTACCCTAAGGAAAAGCAATGGCATGGGGCAAGCATTGAAGGGTCAATTAATCTTGACAAATCGAAGATTTGCCTACACTAGATACTTAGGCGGAAAATATCTTACAGTCAAGGTCGCAGATTACAGCGATCGAATTAGAGGAGGGTTAGAAACGAAGGAAGCTTTGAGGTTCCGCCCGACATGCTAGTTAAGATTGTTTCTGACTAAAAGAAAAGTTTAATTAATAAAAAACCTCATGGCAGAGGGTCAAGTTGGCTAATAGAGCTGGCGACGTTCTTTTCAGAAACATCATACTTCTTGGAATCGTTAGCTTCCTTCAGGATGTAAGCAGCGAGATGGTGCATGCGGTACTACCCCTCTTCCTCGTCGGCATAGGTGCAGGAAGTATTATCATCGGCCTGATCGGCGGTATAGGGGATATGCTAACCAGCTTAGGGAATCTCCTCTCCGGGGTTTACTCCGATGTTTTAGGAAAGAAGAAGCCTCTGACGTTCTCTGGGTATGCGGCATCAGCTGTAGCCAAGGGTTTGCTTGTGGTGGCGTCCGCATGGCAGCACGTTCTGGTTTATAGGGTTATTGACAGAGCTGGAAAGGGGATAAGGACGGCTCCTAGGGATGCTCTGCTTTCGGCATCCATGTCATCGAAAAGAAGGGGTTGGGGTTTCGGGCTCCATAGGGCCATGGACACGTCGGGAGCTGTACTCGGTTCTGCGTTGGCATTCGTTACGGCGTGGATTTTCAAGATACCGTATAACTACATCTTCCTCATAGCTGTCCTTTTAGCGTTCCTAGCGCTCACACCATTCCCAGCAATCGTTGAAAGGTCTACGCAGACAAAAACCAGCAAAATAAGCCTTCAGTTGAAGGGGTTGCCGTCCAGCCTCAAAGCGTTCATATTCATAGCCTCGCTCTTCACGCTATCGAACTTCAGCTATATGTTCTTTATCCTAAGAGCAGCCAGAGGAGTTGACGCTGAGCTGCTGTCCCTAATCCTTTACGTAATATTCAACGTTTCCTATGCCGTGTCTGCCTTTCCTTTTGGAATCGTTTCCGACAAGCTAGGAAGGGTGCCCGTCCTTTTCTTAGGCTATCTCCTATTCAGCCTAACGTGTTTAGGTTTCTCGGTTTTGGAAGGCACGATGTGGTTATTCGTTCTTTTTATCGCATACGGGCTATCGTATGCACTTTTTGACGGAAACCAGAGGGCCATGGTGTCAGACCTATCACCAAGCAGCGCAAGAGGTGCTGCATTTGGGGTCTTCCATGCGTTAGCGAGCATTGCCACGCTCCTCTCAAGCCTAATTGCAGGGTGGCTGTGGGAGGCTTTTGGCACATATGCCACGTTTCTCTATGGAGCTACTCTCTCAGCTATATCAGCCGTAGCATTATTAGTCTTAAGATTTAGGCTACATCGGGTCAGTTAGAGCTCATAGCTCATTCCTAAGGATGGTGCTATGGCATCCAGCGAGCAATTCTCTTTGGCCCATTTGGCGAGGACTTCACAACTATCAGCATCGCCGTGAACCGTGAAAACTTTGGTTCCGGGGTTAAAAGACCTTAGGAAGGAGTGAAGCTCTTTTTGGCCTGCATGGCTCGAGAATAGAAAGTGCTTGACCATAGCCTTGACAGGCCTCTCCTTACCGTTAACTATCAGCTTCTTTTCCGATATTAACGAGGCCCCTGGCGTTCCTGGTATCTGGTAGCTAACTAGGAATATCGCTGAGACCTCGTCCTCGGCTATGTGCTGAGCGTAGTAAGCTGCAGGCCCGCCCTTAAGCATACCAGCCGGACAGACTATGACGCCAGGCTGCTCGAGTACCCTCTTTCTTTCCCTTTTACCGCTGACGATGTTAACCCTCCTGCTAGCTTTTTCGAGTAAATTATAGTCTGCGATGAATTCTCTGTTATTTAGATATAGGTCTAATAGCTTGACTGCCATACCGTCCGTTGAGAGAGAGTGTTTAAAGTTTTGGGCTGTCAGGACGCATAAAATCTCTTGTGAGCGACCGACGGAGAATGCTGGCACTAAAACTATACCGCCATCCTTAACCACCCTGTTGCATTCTTCAACGAAGCGCTTTTCAAGCTCCTGCCTATCCTCATGCATCTCCTTGGCATAGGTGGACTCCGTGATGACGGCGTCCACATCAGTCTGGCCAGTGTCGGCACCACTCAGCAACCTAGTTTTTATTGGGTTCATATCTCCCGTGAAGAGGACGCGCTTGTCCGCATTTATCACGACTTGGGCGCTCCCCGGTATGTGGCCTGCATCCAACAGCTCTATCTCGACGTCCTTAACCCTTATCGGCTCCCTATAGTAAACTCTCTTTGCTCTCTCCAGCATGTATTCCACCTCCAAGTATTCGTACGGGATGTAGTAACCGGATAACCTGAGGAAGTCCTCGAGGAGTATCTCACAAGTTTCAAGGGACATACTCGTGGCGTAAAGCTTCGGCCCTTCATCCATGTATAGCAACGGTACCGCTCCTGAATGGTCCAAGTGGGCGTGAGTAATTATGACAGCATCCAGATCCTTGGGTGCTACGTGAGCAGGAAACCCCGGTTCATCATTCGGCTTGATACCGTAATCTAGCAGAATCCTTGCTCCGCCGGCCTTTATGAGTATTGCTGATTTACCTACCTCGCCTACGGAACCCAGAAAAGTTATTTCCATGACCGACACCGTTCTTCAGAAGGCCCGTATGCCATATGAGTAACCTTGTCTTTACCGTTTATTTGTTTTAATGCAACTCATAAATGTTTCCAAGAGGTTAGTCTTAAATCCAAGGCAATACGTGAAATCTTGGGCTGAGAGCATGGAAGTGATGGAAGCTATAAGGACAAACCTAGCTGTGAGAGAGTTTAGGCCAGAGAAAGTCCCACCCGATATGATACTCAAGATTCTGGAGGCAGGACGCCTTGCGCACAGCTCTAAGAACACGCAACCTTGGCGCTTCATAATCATCGATGATAGAGAGAAATTATCTTTGTTAAGCAAAACAACACCGACAGGGGCGCATATAGCGAACGCCGCATTTGCCATCGCATTGTTTACAGAAAACGCAAAGCTTCCCGAGGTTGATGGTGCCAGAGCCATGGAAGACATGATGCTGGCGGCATGGTCGCTCGGGGTCGGCTCTTGCTGGATAACAAACTTCGACGATGAAAGGGTTAAGCAAATACTCAATGTCCCGAAAGAATGGAAGCTGATAACTGTTGCGCCTTTTGGTTATCCAGTAAAGCCTACAAGGAAGGGAAGGAAAAAACGAAAAATGCTTGAGGAGATTGCGTACTATAACACATACGGGAACCCTATCGGCCGCATGATAAGCTAGCGTCGAGATACCCTAGAGCACAGTCACTTTTATCCCTTTTTCTTCTAACCTTGATTTGGTGAGCATGAGCAACTCCCTTAGCGATGGGCTTCGGACCTCTAATAGAATAGCATGCTCGTAACCATGTTCCACTATGTATCTTACGGTTACATCAACTATGTCTTCTTTGACATCCGTCAGCAAGGAGACGCTAAAGTTCGTCTGCGAGAAGGGATAGACAAACTTAAGCTCTACGGGGATGATGCCGTAAGGGTTTAGAAAGAAACCGTAAGATGCTTTTTCGACAACTTCGGGAAACTTCTCCTTAACTATGCGTTCAGCAGCCTCTAAGCTCTTGCACTTTCCTCCCAGTTGGGGTATTAAAACTATCGTGTCAGACTTTTTTGTTGGAACGTACTTCACCAACCTATTTCTCACCCTAAATACCTCCGGCCTCAGTAGGCTGAGCCTGTCAAAGAGATTCATGCCCCTCCGCTTCGATACGGGTGTGTGCAACTCCATAAGCTCTATAAGCTTCCTATCAGAAAGCATGGCCCTAAAAGCGGCATAGAGCTTTGGGTGAGACCTAGCTCTTATCTCAAGAAGCTCCATCAACCTTCCATCCTTAATAGCCTGCTTTATCTCCATAACTTCACGAAAACAAACGCTTAGGTTATGAAGCGATAAAAGTATAACCCTCTCCTCGTCCGGTAATGATCTTAACTCCTCGGGAGAGTATTTTGAGCAAACCTCACACTCGCATGGAAAGTAATCCAGTATCGAGAGCCTCAGCGTCCCTGAACTGCTCATATACCTTCCCTCCTTTGCATATAGATAGTAGCCTGCAGAGTCAAAAGTGTCGCAACCCATTGCCACGGCAAACGGCATGAGCATGGGATGACCAGCACCGAATAGGTGGAGCGGCTTCTCGGATGGTATGACACGCTTGACAGTCGATATCATCTTAAATAACTTGGTGAACATGTAACTTTCCATGAGGGGCGTAGGACTTCCAAGGACAAAAAAGTCGAAGGGCATCTCCACCAATCTTGATGCACAATGCTCTAAAACTTGAAGATGCGTACCACCCTGTATTGGTGCTGCCCACAAAGCCTTCCTACCATCAGCCAATATTTCGAGAGTCTCCTCAACATTTGCTAACGTCCTCTCTACGCTCTCCTTAGCTTTCTCGTAACTTACTAGCCCTGTTGGCACGTCAAGCGGGACGGCCATGTCGCTACGTATCACCTCTTGGAATGCTGCAATCTCCTTGGGCGTGACCTTTACGTCGCCGTACTCGAGCATCTGGTATCCGCCAGAATCCGTCATAACTACGCCATCGAACGATATGATACCATGCACGCCCCTTTCTATGCCCTCATTCCTAAGTCTCCTGTAAATTATGTAGGCGTTCGTTATCACAGCCTTGCATCCAAACTTCTTGGAAATCTCGCTCGCGGAGATAACTTGGTTTACTGGGTTTATTACTGGAAGGAACGCAGGTGTTTCAAACTTTCCAGACTTTGTCTCTATCCTGCCTATCCTTCCAAGAAGGTCTTTGGCTATAACCTCGAACATGCGGCGGCCCGACCCTTACCAAATACCCAATCGGTCTTGCTATTTTAATTAAATATCGGGAGACATAAACGTCCAATCGATTTCGAAACACTAAAATACCTCTTAATATAGATGAATATACATGTCGTCTAAAGCGAAGGAAGAACTTATCAAGTTGCTTAACAAAGCTCTTGAGTTAGAACATGCCGCCTACGTACAATACCTAAGCCATGCGGAGATTGTAGATGGGTTAAACTGTGAGCCTATAATAGAAAGACTGAAGGAGATAGCCAGCGACGAGGCAAAGCATCAGGAAAAGTTTAGGACGCTTATAGGTGATTACTTGGGTGGTGTTCCTTCTACAGGAATAGCCGAGACAAAGCCGGCCAAGACGGTGCAGGAGATTCTGGAAGTGAATTTAAAGGACGAGAAGGATGCAGTAGACTATTACACCGAGATACTCAAGAAGATCGTACAGGAAAAGGACAACTTACGGTACGAGTATTTTACGCTAGAGCATGAGGTTAGGCACGTCATAATGGATGAACAGGAACATATAGCTGAACTGAAAAGGCTCATGGCTTTAAAGTAGATCAAACTTCTTACAACTACCCCACCATTTTATTTAAATTTTTATATCAGCGATAACAACATCTGAAACAAATTCTAGCGGTGAGAGGTGGATTGGTTCCGAGTAGGTGAGGGACTTCCGTCTGGCGAAGGCAACTAAGCCCTCGCACCTATCCCCCTATGCTGGCCGAAGGTTGTTTTTGCTCTCCAAAATCAACAGGCTGCTCAGTTCCATCGGTGTTGAGATGCACTTTATTGATGCCGAGTGGGCTAGCACGGACCCTACACCACCCAGCCTTTTCCCCCTGCTCGAGGAACAGCGGAATGTTACGTTAGTGTTAACGATATCTGTAAGGCGTTCTGATGCGGAAAACAGGATTAAGGAGCTCATTAATATGGTTCAGAGCTACCACAACTTACAGCCGTGTCTCGTACCTGGAAATCCAGCATATCTATCCCCATACGAATTATGCAAGAACTCCGTAAAGCTAATCGAGGATTATGCTAAAACCATTAGGAAAATATACGATGGGGTGATGTACATAGGTTGCGAGAAATTTGAAAAAGCCTCAGCCCGTATATCAAAGCATTTTAGCATGACGATGTTCCATCTGTATAGAAGGAGTAGGCTGAATGAGTTTCTTTCATTCTCTAGCGAGGGGAGTATAGCGATCTACACGCCCGTTATCTTGGACAACCTCAGTGACACGGCTAAGTCTTACATCGCCAGGAGAGTGGTGGCTAATAACTCCGAGGGTGACTTTACAAAACACGCAATCGATGAATACATGCTTTCTTTAACAAACAGCGATACCTATATCCTGGAGTACCTTGGAAGGCGGCGCGTCATGCTAGTCATCCAACCATTCAGCAACTCTATGTTAGAGATACAAAAGGTATTCAGAGAAATTGAAAGGTTAGCTAACAAGAAAGGAATCACTTAGAGAAGAGGCTTTTGCATAAGCTGCAGCCCTTGCTTAAGGAAGGGACTACATCTGTATGAAAAGCACATACATCTCCGCTTAACTTGAGCAAGGTACATGTCTTGCATATAAGTCCGATTGCGTCAAGCGTCGATGCCTTACCGCCCGCAATAGAGCTCGCTATCTCCCTCACCATTTCTTTGACTTTAGGGTCTTCCTTTAGAAGGGCAAGCCGTCTCCTTGTAGTACCGCCCCTTATGCCGGATAGGTAGTAGCTTATAGCTGCCTGCGTGATTCCGAGCCTCCTCGCGGCCTCTTCCTGCTTCATCCCGTACTTCTCGCAAAGCTCCTTAGCTACCATGGCCCTAAAGGCTGGTAAAAAATACTTGACCACTATCTCGCAAGTCGGCTTCAAGCTTTAACACCGTTTTTGCTGGGAGATATGTGTAGATGCGCAGTATTTAAACGGTAGCGGAGTTATAACGATCTACCAAAAAATTAAAAACCAATTGAGACGGAAATTATTTCATGCCGAGGGTACAGGACCCTGTTTGTAAGATGGAAGTAGACGTAGAGAAGGCTAAGCACAAGGCTGAGTACATGGGCAATACATATTACTTCTGCTCTGCCCACTGTAAGGCAGCATTCGAGAAAGACCCAAAGAGGTACGTGGGGTCTTAAAAAGTGCGGGTTATGACCGCGCTCAAAGGTTTGGAGACGTTTTCGCCCAGACGGCGTGGCTTTCCTAAGCCACTCGAGCTTTTGGTAGTGGCAGGCTGAGGGCGTCCGGCCAAAGCCTCCGCCCGTACACCTCCACCCCACCAAACCCGTCTTCTACGGGGGCTCTCGTCCGGAGCACGAACCTGTTACCAGGCCCTAAGCTCCGGATTGGCTGCCTATTTTCGGGAGCGGCTTCGGGCTTAGATGCTTTCAGCCCTTATCCGCAGGGGCGCAGCTGCCCGGCGTTGCCCTGTAGGACAACCGGTAAACCGTTGGCCCCGGCGCTCCGTTCCTCTCGTACTGGGAGCACCTTCCCCTCAGGCAACTAGCACTCCCAGCAGGTAGAACCTGACCTGTCTCACGACGGTCTAAACCCAGCTCACGTTCCCCTTTGATCGCCGAACAGGCGCACCCTTGGCCGCTGCTGCACGGCCAGGATGGGAAGAGCCGACATCGAGGTACCAAGCCGCGGGGTCGATGGGGACTCTCGCCCGCGACGAGCCTGTTATCCCTGGGGTAAGTTTTCTGTCACCTCCAGCCCCCATCGGTAGGAGCTGAAGGATCGCTAGGCCAAGCTTTCGCTACCCTTACTGGGAAGGATCTGGTTAAGCCGGCTTTTGCCCTTGCACTTAACAGCGGGTTTCTGTCCCGCTTAAGCCGACCTTTGGGCCCTCTCGATATCTTTTCGAGAGGGTGCCGCCCCAGCCGAACTGCCCACCTCTCGTTGTTCCAGGACAATAGTCCTGGTGAGAAGCATAGCCAAGGATAGGTGGTGTGGCATTGGCGCCTCCCTTATCCCCGGAGGGATAAGTTCTACGGCTCCCACCTACGCTCTGTATCCCCAGCCACGCTCCAGCGAGAGGCTGCAGTAAACCTCCACAGGGTCTTCTCTCCCCGCTGGGAGATCGTGGACTGTTCGTCCACGTTACGTAGCTTCACCGGGCTCCAGGTGGGGACAGCGGGGCCCTCGTTGATCCATTCATGCACGTCGGAACTTACCCGACAAGGCATTTGGCTACCTTAAGAGAGTCAGAGTTACTCCCGGCGCTAGCCGGCCCTTAGCCCGGTTGAACCCGGGTTTTAGGTACCGACGCTGGCCAGGATTCAGAAGCCGTTCAAAACCTTTCGGTCTTGCGGCTTCCTATGTTTTTATTAAACAGTCAGGACCCCCTAGTCACTGCGACCTGCAGCCCCAGTGTCTCCACCAAGGCCGCAGGCACCCCTTATACCGAAGGTACGGGGCTAATTTGCCGAGTTCCCTCACCCCGGAGTGACCCGATACGCCTTAGGCTTCTCACCTAGGGGCACCTGTGTCGGTTCTTGGCACGGTCTCCGAGAATCCTTCCCAGCCCCCTTTTCACGGGCTCCAGGGATCAGCCGAGCCGCCCATACGGGCGGCCATTCCCGCTTTCACCTGGTTCTCGCCTTTACGGCACTCCCCAGGCTTATACGGTTAGACCGAGCTACGACCCGGCTCGGCCTACCCCGAAGCGTCGGAGGCTAGGCTTGCGTCGCCGCACGTATCCCGGAGGCACCGGAATCTTAACCGGTTTCCCTTTCGGCCTACCCGGTTAAGGTCAGCCTTAGGACCGGCTTACTCCTGGCTGACGACGCATTGCCAGGAGACCCTTGCCCCTTCGGCGGAGGGGATTCTCACCCCTCTTCGCTGTTACTACCGCCGGGATCTACATTGACGGTCGGTCCACCGGACCTCACGGCCCAGCTTCTGCCCAACCGTCACGCCCTCCTACCTCCACCAAGCGCTCGCTTGGTGGACCGGGGTTTCGGCGGCCCGCTTAGACCCGTCAATTTTCGGGGCCCCCAGCCTCGGCGGGTAAGCTGTTACGCACTTCTTAGCCGATGGCTGCTTCTAAGCCTACGGTCCCGCTGTCTTAGGCTGGAGACGCCCTTTGGTTTGTCACTTAGCGGACACTTAGGGGCCTTAACCCCAGGTCTGAGTTGTTCCCCTCTCGGCATGGGAGCTTACCCCCCATACCCCACTCCCCGGGTCTACGGCGCCCAGGTATTCGGAGTTCGAAAGGAAGGCGGGCCCTTTCGAGCCCTTACCCTCCTATCGGTGCTCTACCCCCTGGGCTACCTCGCCGGAGGCTGAGCTGCGACTCACTTCGGAGGGAACTAGCTATCACCGGGCTAGATTGGTTTTTCGCCCCTAGCCCCAGGTCAGAGGACCGAATTGCACGTCAAGACCCCTTCGGGCCTCGACCGGGCTTTCGCCCGGCTTCACCCTACCCAGGGCTAGATCGCCCGGTTTCTAGTCTCATGGCCATGACTCCAGGCCCTTTCGGACCCCGCCCCTCGCCGGAAGACCGGCTGCGGGCAAGTCGGTTTCCCCATGCTTACGCGCCTTGGTGAGCGCTTAAGCTCGCCATGACCATGAACTCCCCGGCCCGTGTTTCAAGACGGAGCGTGCGACCCTGGTATCCACCCTCGGCTTCCAGAAGGAGGCCTTCAGGTGGATTGCCCTTTAAGGCCGCACTCGTCTGTTACCAGCCGGTTTCAAACGCTTTTCACACCCCTCCCGGGGTTCTTTTCAACTTTCCCTCACGGTACTGGTGCGCTATCGGTCTTGGGACGTATTTAGCCTTGGAAGCCGATGGCTCCCAACTTCCCGCACCATATCCGAGGTGCGGTACTCTGGATACCGGTCCTTCCCTTAACCCGCCTTCGCCTACGGGGCTTTCACCCTCTACGGCGGACCTTTCCAGGTCGCTTCGGCTCTGCGAGCCAAGCGGGCAACCGGTCCCGTAACCCTACATCTCCCTACAGTCGCCCGTAGGGATTCGGTTTGAGCTCCTCCCCTTTCACTCGCCGTTACTCAGGGAATCCCTTTTGGTTTCTTTTCCTCCTCCTACTTGGATGCTTCCGTTCGGAGGGTTTCCCGTACCGCAAAGCGCGGTACGCGGTCGGCCGCTTGCGCGGCCGACTGCAGGAAATCCCATTCGGGCATCCCCGGATCGATGCCTGCATGCGGCTACCCGGGGCTTATCGCAGCTTGCCACGCCCTTCCTCGGCGCCCAAGCCGAGTTATCCACCGGCTGGCGTATTCTGGCCTAGGCGTTCCACGCCGCCCAGCTGGCGACGTCTCCAAACCTTTGAGCGCGGTCACGGTAAGCTTTACTTACTCCCGCATCAAGCCAACTGGTGAATATACCAGCGGCCTTCATCAGCCTTAGCGCAAAAAAGCTATTCTTTAAAGTTCTTTATAAGGCTTTACAGATAATAGCCCAAAAATAAGGGCGGCATTGCAAGTCCTACATCTTAAGCCGCAGACCGGCCGCCTAAACCTTTCTAGACGTGTATCGCTAGATGAATCTCCATATGAGAAGTTAAGCTTAGACTCTAAGATGTGGTTGAGATGTTTCAGACGATGCTTAAGATCAGAACACATTGAGAAACTTTTCTTGGTTAAGGCGGCTGAATTGGTTGTCATACAATCTCTATTATGGGTAAGAGGCAGCAGGTATGTTGAAAGCATTATCCGAGGGATAAGACAATTTAAGAGATGGATAAAGGTATGGGTGACGTTATTAAGTTGATAGTCTCGATAAAAATAATCAAAAGCAATAGAAGGGTGATGGACACGCTTAAGTTAACAGAACCTCCTTTGATGATTCCAGAAAATTTTAGTAATTTCTAAGAAATGCTGTTTTGGATGATTCAAAAAAAATCGTATTTTCCTACAATACTAGGAGGCAAAAATATTTATCTGAATATCGTTAGCAAAAAGATTCGTGAATGAGCCCTTACTGTTAGGCACCGACATTGGAACTTTTGGAACCAAGAGCCTCATAGTTAACTCTCAAGGCAGAGTGCTAGCGGAATCTTTCATAGAGACTACCATAACGATACCGAAACCAGGGTGGGCTGAGCAGTGGCCGGACGTTTGGTGGCGTGCATACGTAGAAAGTGTGAAAGAAGTTATAACAAAGTCGAAGGTGAATCCAAAGCATATCGCTGGCATCGCCATCAGCGGCCTATACACAGGCTCAGGTGTTCCGCTAGATAGGAATTTTAATCCTTTAAGGCCAGCTATAATATGGATGGACAGAAGGGCAAACGAGGAGGTCAACATCCTTAAAAAAGAGATGGATGAAGATTTTATTTTTAGGAGAACGGGGAATATCATCGATCCTTATTACGGTTTCACCAAAATTCTCTGGATAAAGAGGAATGAACCTGATATTTGGGAGAAGATTCATCAACTTGTAACAGCCTATGGTTATGTAGTTTATAAGCTGACGGGAAATGTATGTATGGATCATTCGAGCGCAGGCGTCATAGGAGGCATATATGACATTCATAAGAGGCGTTGGGCAGAGGATTTGATGGAGGAGCTTGGCATACCACGTACTTTCTTTCCGGAGGAAATACATGAAGCCAAGGATGTTGTTGGTGAAGTGACGGAAGAAGGTTCAAAGGTAACTGGTTTGAGTGTAGGAATACCAGTCATCGCCGGCGGAATAGACGCCGCAGTTTCAGCCCTTAGCGTAACCGCTCTTGAGGATGGAGATCTAGCATCCATGATAGGAACATCGATGTGTAATGGGTTCATCCAAGATGAGCCGCGTATCGTGAAGAAGTTTGTAAACTTTCCTTATGTAGCCTACGATAGGAAGAAGATATACTCGTTCGCTGGTATAAACACTGCTGGCGCTGTAGTTAGGTGGTTCAGAGACGAATTCGCACCCAATGAAAAGCTTGTAGCCGAGAGGGCTGGTTTATCAGCTTATAGCTTACTTGATAAGATGGCAGAAGGAGTTCCGCCTGGCTCTAATGGTCTGGTATTTGCACCGCATATGTCAGTTGGTGAGAGGGCACCTTATTGGGAGCCGCACCTCAGGAGCTACCTATATGGTCTTACGCTATACCATCACTCAGCCCATGTCTTCAGAGCGTTCCTCGAAGGTGTTGCTTATGCTATACGTGATAGCATTGAGGCCGCCAAGGAGGCAGGGATACCCTTAAGAAAGGCTCTATTGGTTGATGGAGGTGCAAAATCAGTTCTGTGGCGACAGATAATAGCGGATGTTACAGGTGTGGACTTCATATACATTCCAGGGGCGCAGGGCGCACCCTTAGGTGATGCTCTACTCGCTGGTGTAGGGGTAGGGATTCTCAAATATGAGGACATCTATAAATGGGTTCAAGATTTTCATGTGACTAAACCTAACTTGGCAAATTTTAAAATCTATGAAAAATACTACGCGCTATATAAGAAGATTAGGGAGAGTCTTAAGGACTGCTACAAGCTATCATCTGAAATAGAATAGCTTATCGAGTGTTTAACACTTAAACTTTGCAGACATTCTTTAACCTTGTTATTGCCTCCTTATAATCCGAAGACTTAAACAAATATTTTCCCGTGACAAGGATTGTTGCTCCAGCCTTAACTAAGTGTGGGGCTGTTTTAAGGTCTACACCACCATCCACGGCAACCTCCGCCCTCCCTCCTATAATTTTTTGAACGTCCAATATTCTTCGCTCGGCCTCATCTATTCTAACCATGCCTGAAAAGTTAATGTTGGCGGTTACGACTAGAATTACATCAGCATGATAAGAAAACTTTCTTATGTAAGAAAGGTCTGAAGATATTGTAGTCGCTAAACCCAGTTCAACCCCTCTATCTTTTATCGATTGAATGATTTCTTCAGGGTAAAAAGCAACGTCAGGATGGAATGTGATAATGTCGGCACCAAGGTCTATATACCTCTCAACCATCTCCCTCGTGGTTTCAACGGAGAGGTGGACATCCAGAGGTAGTGATGTCCTTCTCCTGAGGAAATCTAGCAATAACGTGCCTATGACTAATCTGCTAAGTTCATTGTAATCAAAGGCGAAAGCAATAAAGGGATATGTATCGATGTGTATCATGTCCGCCCCTGCTTCCTCAAGTAACCTCACCTCATCTGATAGGTTTAACATATCCGCTGAGATTATGGAGGGAGCAACTTTTACTTGGTTCTTCATGAATTAATGAAATCTTGGCTGATATTTATAGTGCGGTGCCTCATTAAAATTAATTAATCCTTTTATTTAAATAACATTTTTACGAAAAATTAATATATTTAATTATAAATATAATTATGTTTGACATGTCTGAAAAAAAGGTTGATAGAAGAACCTGGATAGCAACCGTGGCCGCTGCCATAGGCGGACTTGCTGTGGGTGCGGCTGCAGGATATTTTGCGACGCCAAGAGAAGTTTTAGAAAAGATGATCACAACTACGGTAGAAAAGATTGAGACGAAAACTGTGACGGTTACCGGTTCACCCCCGAAACCAGAAGAGGAGCTAATTAGATGGTGGAAAGAGGCAAGTAAGCCTTACAGCGGGACTACGATCAAGGTTCTGGCACAAGCATGGGAACCAAACTTTTATCTAAGGGATGTCGTAGGTCCGAAATTCACAGAGTTAACGGGCATAAAGATCGATTGGGAGCTAACCTCTAACGAATTGGTCATGGAGAAAGAAATACTTGATATGGAGAGAGGGACTGGAATATACTCATCCACATACGACGACCAGGATATGGTCGGTACATGGATTAGGAAAGGATGGACTTATGACTATACCAAGTTAATGGATGAGCACCCTGAGCTAATAGAACCGGCTTTTAACCCAGACGATATCTTTCCGTTGCCATATTGTAAAGATGCTAAAGGCCATATACTCTCTATACCTGCTGAGTACTTCCCTAAGACCTATATCTACCGTACAGACCTCTTCGAGAGCCCAAAAGAGAAAGAAGATTTTAGGAAGAAATATGGTTATGAGCTACGCCCGCCAAGGTATTACGATGAGATGCTGGACATAGCGGAGTTCTTTACTAGGCCGCCCGACCTATATGGTTTCATAGGTGCAGACGGTGCCAAGGCCCATGAAGCACTTGGTTTCGACTTCTTCGAAACATGGTTTCCATCTTGTGGGGCAACGGGCGAGGGGCTTGACCCATACCCAAGAGACCTCCTACCAGGATGGGGCATTAACACGAAAACTTGGAGCTCTCGAATGGAGAATGGAGGAGCTCTTGATTCCCCACAGGCAGTCAGAGCAATTGAGACCTTCCTGAAGTGGTTACCATATGCTCCACCAGGTGTTCGTGCCATGATTTACGTTGAGTCTGGAGAGCAACAGGCTGCCGGAAAGGTAGCACAAGCTATAACATATACACAATTCTTATCAACATACGCCAATCCAGAACTATCGAAAATTGCAGGAAAGTTCAGAGTTACGCTTCCGCCAGTCGACCGCGAGTACTGGCGACCATACATGCCGATAGGGTACGCTGACATAAGCGGATATACAATACCATGGTGTTCACCCCATCCGGAGGCAGCATTCTTATGGGCACAGTTTGTAATTTCACCGCTGAACGAACTTGAAAGGGCAAAGGCAATAAACACCACTGTAAGGACATCCGTACTTACGAATCCAGCGCTGGATCCGCTTGACGCTAAGTTCGGGGGCGTATTTTCCCTTATCAGAGACCCGATAGCGAGGAAGTACTTCGTTGGTACGCCCCTCGAAATAGGGGATTATGCACCTCTGCTTTACGTGTTCTACACAACATTAGCAAAGGCCGTAGCTGGAGAACTTACTCCTAAAGAATGCGCTAACGAGCTTGCACGCGCCATCGACGAAGAGCTTGTGAAATTAGGTTACAAATAAATACTTCCATCATTTTTTATTTAAGGGTCTACAACGATGAGGGCGGTAAACCCTTGGTTACTTTTCTTGCCTGCATTTATCGTTGTGGGATTTAACTCTTTCTTACCCATCGTATATGCCGCATACCTTTCAACTCAAAGGTTTTACTTGACAGGTATAGAGGCAAAATTCATCGGATATGACAATTTTACTGCGCTCATGTTTGATGAAACAGTTTGGCGCTCTTTGCTTACAGGGGCTGCCTTTGTAGTCACTTGTTTGGTAATTGAAATCCCCCTTGGTCTTGTTATGGCACTGATGATGTTTAAAGAATCAAAGCTAAATAGAGTGATAAGAACATTGATATCTTATCCTATTCTGATGCCCCCCATCACCGTAGGAGCCGTATGGCTCTTACTGACTAGGCCTGACATTGGACCGATTCCTAACTTCCTAAATCAATTTGGGATAGTATACGATATTGGTAGTAACCCATTTCATGCATTCTTCACAGTTGTTGCTATGGATGTTTGGTATTGGACGCCCTTTGTAATTTTAGTATTTGTAGCTGCAAGAGCCTCCATTTCACCCGAGCAGTATGAGTCTGCAATGGTCGACGGTGCATCGTCCTGGCACATATTTAGATACATAACTTTCCCTGGATTAAGGTATGCGCTGGTCGTAGTGTTGTTGATAAGAATGATAGATTCTCTAAAGATTTTTGACCAAGTTTGGATACTAACATCAGAAGGCCCATATAAGGCCACTAACTTCATGAGCATATACATAGTTAAGACAGCGATTGGTCAGTTAAACGTCGGATATGGTGCCGCATTATCTTTGTTCTTTCTATTCATAATAATAATTTTAACATTCGTTATGTTAAAACTAGTGTTTGGAAGGAGGTCATCGAGTTGAAAAGGATAATCACGATAGCACTAATAGCCACATACATGGTATTTCTAATTTTTCCGCTATATTGGCTAGTAATGACTTCATTCAAGAGCAGGCTTGAAATAATTGGTGGCGTTACTTTACTACCCAGTAACCCAACTCTCAATAACTATTACAGACCTCTTTTTATCGATGTGTACGGAGCATACATCAGGAATTCGTTCATCATATCGATCGCTGAAGCCGTGTTCTGCTTAGCTCTAGCGATCCCTGCTGCTTATGCCTTTTCTAGGCTTAAGTTCAAGGCTGACAACCACTTCTTCTTCTGGCTCCTGACAAACCGAATGGCTCCGGCGGCATCCTTCCTTATACCATATTATAGCATGTATGTATATCTAAAGTTATTCGACACGCTTCACGGTCTGATAATAATTAACAGCATTGCCAATCTTCCATTTACAATATGGTTGCTGAAGGGGTTTGTAGATGGGATACCTAAAGATATAGAGGAGGCCGCATTCATAGATGGGTATACTTTCTGGCAAATGTTGTATAAGATACTGCTACCCATGTTAAGACCTGCCCTTGCTGTTTTAGGCTTGTTTATATTCGTTTTCACTTGGAGTGAAATGTTGTTCGCATCGCTCTTCACAACTTCGCCAGCCGCTATGCCTTTGTCAGGTGGTTTACTTCATTATCTTGCCCAAACATGGGTAAACTGGGGCGAGATAGCTGCCCTCACAATAATAACAATTATCCCCATGCTGGTTGGTATATTTTACTTACAAAAGTATATAGCCAGGGCTCTAACGTTCGGAGCAATAAGGTGATCAATAAATGGGCTTTCTTCCTATAAACACTACGAAGGGAGAAAGGATCTTTATAGGCGTGATCTTAACCTTTGTAGCGTGTCTCCTTTGGTTAAGATTTATCGAGCCGCTCTATCCTTTATCTGTTTGGTTAGCGTTAGTAGTTGGTGGGGTAATTGGCTCAATTACATACAAATATGGCTAAGAAAAATGCTAAACCAATCTCTCTCCTGTTTTTTTAAATATCCTAATTTTATTTTTTAAAATCTTAATGTACACCGTATTTCCCTCAACTATGTCATCCACCTTTGTCTTTACTTTCAATGAGATTCCGTTTCCTTCTAAATACAATACTTTTATCGGTCCAAGATTTTCCACTAAGACGCATTTCATAGGAATTTCGTCAGAACTTAAAGGTACTTTACTTAACTCTATATGCTCAGCCCTTATTCCAAATATGAATTCGCTTCCATGCGGCTCTAAAATGTTCCTAATGTTAGACACATCGAAGGATAGCTCACCCAACTTTAACATCCCTTTTTCTAAACTACAGCTGAGTAAGTTCATAGCAGGCATACCTATAAAGTATGCTACAAAGGTATTTTCCGGATTCTCATAAATCTCCTCGGGTGTGGCATATTGTAATATTCTCCCGTCCTTCATTATGGCAATCATGTTCGATAACGTAAGTGCCTCTGACTGGTCATGTGTTACAAAAATCATCGTCTGGTTAAAGCCTCTCTGTATCTCCTTCAATTTAGCCCTCAAAGCAAGCCTACTTTCTGGATCAATATTTGTGAAAGGTTCATCAAGTATAAACACATTTGGATTCCTTACTAAAGCCCTACATATAGCTACCCTCTGTTTAGCGCTCAAGTCCAACTTATAGGCATTCATAGTAAGTACATTTTTTAAACCAAAGAGTCCCGCCACTTCGAGGACCTTCTTTCTTATCTCTTGGGTCGGAACTTTACGCACCATTAAAGGAAAGGCTATATTATCGTAAACGCTCATGTCATAAACGATTGGGAACTGAAATACCATTGCAATATTTCTTGCCTGAGGGGAAAGACTTGTCACATCTTCATTATCAAAATACACCCTACCCTCTGTAGGATTAAGCAACCCAGCTATTATCTTCATCAAGGTCGTTTTACCGCAACCTGATGGACCAAGTAAACTGTTTAATGTTATATCAAACGTAATATTGACATCTTTTACGGCCTCCACATTGCCCGGGTAAACATGCCTAATTTTTTCTAGAGTTACCCTCACCATAGTTTTCGACCTACTTGTATCTCAGAACAAGTTCCCCGTTTTTCTTACTAAATATGTACATATCACTTAATCGGAAGGCAACCTCCACGCTATCTCCTGGATTTAACCGTTTAATATGCGGATAGTACATGACGAGTCTTTTGTCCTTCCATTCAATATGAATTATCGACTCCGAACCCTCTACTTCTGTAAGTATTACGTTTGATCTTAATTTTACTACGTTTTTGGTTGGTAGCTCCGTTGCAAAAAATAAGCTATCAGGATATATCCCTACCGTATATTCTTCTTCTTTTAATGCCTCTCTAAAATGACTAACGTCTACAGATACGTCATGAATTTCAAGGAATAGATTGCCATCCGACTTCCTAAGTGAGGCATCCAAAAAGTTCATCGGTGGTCTTGATAAGATGTTGCCAACCAAGGCATTACTGGGATTGGTGTATACTTCCTGGACGGTACCCATCTGGAGGAGTTTACCCTTATACATAACTATCACATATTGTGCTATAGCAAATGCATCAAGAGGGTCCGATGTAGCAAGTATTATCGTGCACCCTCTTTCTCGGAAAATTTTTCTAAGCTCGCTCCTCATCCCTTCCCTTATCTTATAATCTAAGTTCGTAAGCGGCTCATCAAGGAGACATAAATCAGCATTTTTTACGAGTGCCCTTGCAATCGCAACACGCTGTCTCTCTCCACCACTTAACTCATTAGGAAATCTATTAAGGAGATGGTTTATCTTTAAGACCTCCGCAACATCATTTACTCTCTTTTTTATCTCATCCGTGTTCATCTTCATTATCTTTAAAGGTGATGCAACGTTATCATAAACCTTCATATGCGGATAAAGAGCAAAGCTTTGGAATACCATAGCAACATTCCTTTCTCTGGCATGAGTTTTTGTTACATCTCTACCGTCGAAGAAAATGGAGCCTGTATCAGGGCTTTCAACCCCTGCCAATATCCTTAGGAGCGTCGTCTTTCCAGAACCTACCGGACCTAGGATGCATGTTAAAGACTTGTCTTTTACCTCAAACGAGATGTTGTCTAACACTTTATGATTGTTAAAACTTTTTGAGACTTTGTCAACATACACCGTAACCAACTTCTTCCGTTTTAAGTGAGTTATGAATGATGCTAATAAATCTTAGCTCTTAATTTCTGTGAAAGAAATTTATAATTTTTAATTATTAAAATTATCCAACACAGCGGTGTAAGGTATGCTTAAACAAGCCAAAGGGTGTAGTGGATAAGGGGTCCATATATCCATAGGCTCTGTAAGATTTAGGATTGGAATACGAGCATCAGAAGTTTATGATGAAGAATAAGATTAGAGAGGTTTCTTTTCCTCCTACCTGGATGCCACCGTTCGGAGGATTCCCGTACCCTAAAGCAAAGTCACGATAAGCTTCATTTACTCTCGCATCAAGTTAACCGGTCCTTTGGACGATAGCTTTTACATAAAGCAATTGTTCGATTCTTGAGAATTCTTAATAAGGCTTTTCGGCCAATTAGCAAAAAAGGTAATTCTATGCATAAAATTAGCTAGCAGCTTGCGAAAAATTCTACGATGGGTAAGGAAAACCTAATTAACAATCCCTAAGATAGTCCGGTGGGGCGAGTGGCTGGGCGGGTCTCGGGGAACTCCCGAGGAAGTTCCTCCCCCAAGTAAGGGCGCGCGACGCCGTGAGGCGTTAAGGGGAGACCCTTGGCAACGCACCAGAAACGAGACCTCCCGATGCCGGATGAGCTTGATGCGGTGATAAGCCGCTGACGAGGCGTCGGGATTGGGTGGAACGGGCGACCCGCGCGGGAAAGGCAAGGGGCCTTTGAGCCTGCTCCGGCGAGGCCTCGGGCACCGATTAGACAAATCCCGCCTAAAACAGAAGGAGGACTACGGGCCACTCGCCCCAAACTGTAGAGATTACTTTCATTCAAATAATGGGATACATGGTCGCGCCTCGTTGACGCTCGGCTGGTTGTGAACCGAACCATTATTTGATTAAGCTATTGTTGGGATACGAGGTGACGCTCCATTGCTTTAAGTAACCTATTGAACTCTTCGTCTGTCAGCTCGCCCAAGCGCTTTGCCAAGTACTTTCCAGAAGGGGTCTTATCCGGGTCTACTTCTGGTGGTAAGAGGCCTAGAGCCTTTAACTCTTTGACAAGTTGATATCTATCTTCGACCGATGGATACTTATCGGACTCATTGTATCCAAACACGCAGAATATGCCTCCGCCCATACGGAATCCGAATATCCTTCCCTTATTTGGGGATCCTGTTATAGCGAATAAAGGTTCTTTACCCTTAGACACTGCAAACAGGTTTTTCTCAAGCGACCATTCCAGAACCCTAAACAACCTGTCCCGTAATACATGGTTCGTGACTTTTTGAAAGACAGCTCGCAGCTCTTCCGGGTGCCAATAAGGCGCTGAAGAAGGTGAGATTTCTTTAGATATCTCAGTCCCGTACACCTCCGGAACTATTATCTCCAGTTTGTCGTCCACATAGCGTTTAACTTGTAAAGCTAAGACCTTGAAGCTCGTATGTTTGTTTAGGAACTCTATTAAGTCCTTCATTTGCGGCGTAACGCTATCTATGACTATCAAAATGTTGTATCTAGCTTCGCTAAGGTTGCGCTCTACGTTCTCTAAAAGTTCTTCATACTCTTCTTCAGATATCTGTCCGCTTTCTTCCTTTTCTTGGAGTTTTTCAAGGAATTTTTCTGAGTTCTGGGCATATTCTTTCCAGAGGGCCGTTGCATAGTCTAACACTTGAGCAATAACCTTCCTTTTATCAGGATTTTTGTACAGTTTAGTCTCGAGTATGTATATACCGCCTCCATCACCTAAGGCTAGCACATCTATAGAACCTTCTGTGATAGGAAATTCATCCCTTAAAGTGATGATATTCTCATCTTCGCCATCGCTAATATCCTCCACCGGAATGATATTGAGGTTTTCTAGTAGCAGTCTTCTAAGATCCTTTTCCTCGGTGAACCCCTTAGGCTTAAGGTTGACTTTTTTTTCCTTCTTCACGGACTACGATCATGCTACTTAAAAGCCTCTTACCTTTAATAATACTTTCGTGGGGGTTTTAGGCTCTGCTAAATTATTGCGCAGTGAAGTTTCGTCACTCCGAACCAGATTATTAGAATGATATAGGACAGAAAGAGATTGTAACATGTAGAATTACAAAAAGAGAATAAAGAAAATTTCCTGTCCTATTTGATAGAATACCGTAGCACCGAGGTGCCTCGGGTTTTACGGCGGCGTTATTTTGATGGCCTGTACCGGACAGGCTGCCTCGCAAGCCATGCAAAAGATGCAATCCTTCTCCCTAACGGGGTCCGACTTGTCCGTCCTATAGTTTCCCCATAGCTCTTTATCTTTCTCACGGTCTATTATCCTGTCGTTGTTGGTGCCCTTCTTGCCCGGGTTTAAAAACCACTCATATACGTTCACCGGACAGACGTCCATGCATATTCCATCCGCTATGCATGCGTCCCAGTCGACCGCAACCTGCGTGCCATGTATTCCCAGCTTCGTGGGGTAGGGTTTCCCGTCTGCGTCGAACCTCTGCATACCCTCAGCCCTGACCTCATGGTCGTGGTGCTTTCCGGTTACAGGGTATTTTGCCATGAAGTCTGGGTCTATAGGTTTTGACCTAAAGTCGACTGGTCTGACCATGATTAAATATAACATCTTTATATTATATATAAAGATTTCTCAAATTGACGAATTTCATCGCTGCTTAGTATTGTCCGCGACGAGAGACCATCTTGGTGTACAAAGTCAATGATCGGAAATATTTAATTCTTCGGCGCAAAGGTCGCATCGTGACCTTGGAACCGACGATAAGAGCGTTCAGATTATCCGACATAAAAGACGTCTGCAGGATTGAAAACGACTCCTTCGAAGACCCATGGCCCTGCCACGCTTTCATGTATATTTATCTGAAAAACCCTAAGGGCATCAGGGTAGCGACAGTAAACGAAAGGCTCGTAGGTTATGTCGTCGTAGACATCGAGGAGCGACACGGTAAGAAGGTCGGTCACATTTTAAACCTCGCGGTAGAGCAGGGCTTCAGGCATATCGGAATAGGCAAGGCGTTAATGGAGGCGGTAATATCCTACGTAAAGGAGGCAGGAGCAGGAGAGGTTTGGCTGGAAGTCAGGGAGTCGAACGTCGCCGCTAGGAAATTTTATTCGAGAATGGGTTTCGTCGAGAAGGGAAGGATACGTCGCTACTACCGTGGTGAGGACGCAATCGTCATGTACAGAGACGTAGGGACCTCTTAAACGAACCTCCTGGCAGGATACTCGTGGTCAAAAGGTTTTAGAATGCTGGCCAGCCCCACCTTATTGGGATTAGTTACGAAAAAATGGAAAAATTTTTTCCGTTTTAGCGTAACTAATAAACTAGCAAAGTTTATCTTAGGATTCTGCAGCTCGGGCTTGAGGAAAGAGCCCCGGTAGCTTAGCCCGGTATAGCGGCGGCCTTGTAAGCCGCAGGCCGCGGGTTCGAATCCCGCCCGGGGCTCATTAGCACCATTAAACTCGACAAAAAGAATCTAATTTACTGTCAAGATCGCTTCCTTTTTTCTTCAATGTTTTTCAGAGGGTAATGGTGGGGCTTGCTTTCGACCTCAGCTTCCCAGCCCATAAAACCCAACACCTTCGACCAAATGCTTAGCCATAACTATAACATACTTTACCAGACCCCTATAAATGTTAAACTTGACTTTACTTTTTTGCGTTCTCCTGCCCCAAAGCTATAGCTTAACTAAGCATAAGAAAATGCTTAAACCTGGTCATCGATTCAGCTCTTTCTGGAAATCTCTTGACCCACTCCTCCGCATAGGGCGTGGCATAACCTAACCTTCTTGCGATAGCAAGTATATTGTTCACTTTATCATGATGTTAAAACGTCTTTTTTTCCTCCACTTATTGTGCTTTTTCCATATAACATTTTTATTAAAACAGAAAATTAAAAAGATGTAATTGCGTTGAGGGGGACTTGAAATGTCTATTCGTTCCCATGTTTTAGTTCTCAGCATTTTACCCCTAATACTTAACATTTTAGTCACTCCCACAATAATAATTTCTGCAGTCTCCTTGCCGGAATTTTTTGAAAACCCCACCTATTACATCTATGCTTATGGTTTGGTTCTCTGGTCTGTTTACCATGTTTTTCTCGCAGGACTTGCGCTTAGGTTCTTCAAGAGCGAGGGGCAAAACCTCAAGGAAATAATAGGACCTGTAAAGGGTAGGCTTTGGTTTACGATTCTTACAGTTGCTTTGCTACTTGGGTTGTCCATAATGCTCTTTCAAATAATTGAACCCCACGTGAGTAACTTGGTTTACGGCCCAGACACGTGGAAACAGTTTTTAAGCGAATACAAGAGGATTCCATTAGCTTTAGTTGTTTACGGCATACTCGTAACATCCCTAACGGCTGGAATTTGCGAAGAAATAGTGTGGAGGGGTTACCTCCAAACAAGGTTTGAACGCTTATTTGGCGGAAAGATTTTGGCCGCTGTGCTGCTTCAGGCGGTGCTGTTCGGTTTTTGGCACAGCATATCGGTTCACACACTTTTCACGGCGGTTTTCGGCTTCGTATGTGGATTAGTTTATGCTAAAATAAGGAGACTTGTGCCCATAATGGTGAGCCACTGGCTCGGCGATGTTATAGGATTCTCCATGATGTACTTTGTTTAACCTAAAAAGTGGAGTTCGTCGGGTCGCAGAGTTGCAATTACCGCTATAGATGAGTGTGAAGAACCATCTGGTAGACGACCCATGATTATCAAAAAAAATAAAAGGGAAGTTATTCGATTTTTTCTAGAAATTCTTTGTGCGTCATTACCTCTGCTATTAAGGGAAAGAGTTTTGTCTCTACGTACCTCTGTTCATCCCAAGATGTAGCCGCAGTGCAATTCTTGATTATTATCACGTGGTAGTTCAGGTCGTATGCTGTCCTCGCCGTAGACTCGACGCAGACGTTCGTCAAGAACCCGCATATGGCAACGTTCTTGATTCCATTATACCTGAGTATCGCATCGAGGTTGGTTCCGTGGAAACCATCCAAACCCCTCTTTCCCTCGACGTAGATGTTTACGTACGGTTTCAACTCATCTATGAACTCCGCACCCTTTGTTCCTTTCCTAAACGTTCCACCCTTCTTAACGCCAGCTTTTATACCAAATTCCTGCCCAAGGTCCTTATAATCCGGCTCGAAGGTTATCGGACAACCTATGACAAGGACTCCCTTACCCTTCGCACCCTTAGCAAGCTCTACAGCGTTCTCGATTACCTTGTACTCTTTTAGTATTTGCTCAACGGCAGGATAAAGCGGAAAGCCAGGTTTGCAAAAATCGTTCTGGAACTCTATCATAACTACTGCCGTTTCTTTCGCCTTAAACACCATAAATTCTCCTCGAAATTTTTTAAGCCGCGTTGTCTATATAAGATTTTGCGTTCTTATATTTTCCTGAGATTCCGCCGAGCCTTAGGCTGAAAACCCCTCCGTCAGCGAAGATTCTAAAGACTGATTTAAATTGTAGCATACGTTAGCTAGAGCTCAAGAGTTTTGTATTCAAAGTAAATCATGGTTCCCTCCAGACGGACTTTCTTCTTGCCAACAATAGGAGGGCGATTGTCCACAGGAGGAGAATTGCCAAGCTCATCAACCCCTGATACTCCGTGAGCGATACTATTCCGACGGCTTCTTTTGCAAGCAGCGCGGCGTGCGTCGTCGGGATTAGCATGGACATCGTTTGGGCCCATTCCGGCAGGAGGCTTATGGGGTAGTATATCGGCGGAAGCATGCTGAGCACTATTGAGATCAAACCCTCTAGTGCCCATATGTGCCTGATGTCGGATATACGTGTCGAGAGGTAGAAACCGAGGGAGAGCGCCGAGAGCCAGCACAGCATCATGGACAGCATAAGTATCGGAACGCTTGGGATGTTCATCATACCCCTGAGGGTCATGAGTATTAAGAAGAGAGCCATCGCCGGAGAGCTATACGCAAGCTCGGAGATAGCCATGCCGATCATGTAAACGGTTGGTGAAACGGGCGATGCCACGGCCATGTCTTGGAACTTCAGCTCCACCCTGTACCAAACTATGTCTGCTTGGATGGATACGCCGCTCATTACGACGAGCGATACTAACCCACCTACCAGAGCCTCCGATATCGCATACTCAGCGAAGATATAGATGAAGAAGATGAGTATCAACGGATACGTGAGCATTACGATAAGCCAGAGCGGACTTCTCATGACCGGTTTAATACCGTTAAGTATGACGAGCGCCATTATGGCTCTAACGCTTTTCATCAGCTCCACGAGCAACCACCTGCCTGATGAATACGTCCTCTATCCCAACTGGCGAGAAGGATACTTTCAGACCCATCGCCGTGCAGTACTCGTAAAGCCTTTTAGAATCGTCCTCGTTCCTCGGATAGACGATTAGCCTTCTACCTACCACGATGACCTCGCCGAACTCCGTGAGCTCTTCTGGGTTAGAGGCTGTAACCTGAACCTCTGCCCTCATTCTGTACGGAAGCATGCGCTGCACATCGCCTACGTCACCCTGGGCTACAAGCTCGCCGTCGTTAATCAGCGCGAACCCGTCTGCGACGGCCTCAGCCTCGCCCATGTTGTGGGTCGTTAAAAAGATCGTTCTGCCCGACCTTGCAGCCCTATTTATGACATCCCAAACAAGCCTCCTAGCAATTGGGTCAAGGCCTGTTGTCGGCTCGTCTAGGAATATCGCATCGGCCTCTGTCGCGACGGCCATCGCCACGAGCACTTTTCTCTTCAGCCCGCCCGAGAGCTTCATGCAAAGCGTGTTGGCATACTCTTTAAGGTCTAGGTCGTCTATAACCTTACGTGCCCTTTCGGATGCCTCAAGCATCGAGAAGCCCCTCATCATCAAGTAGTATTTCACGTGTTCATTGACGGTGAGAAGGTACATGGGCTTAGACTCCTGGGGTACGACGGCTATCCTCTTCCTTACCTCGGCTGCCTCCTCGACGATGTCGTATCCCAAGACCCTTCCAGTTCCGCTCGTCGGCAAAAGCTGGGTCGTCATTATTCTTAAGAAGGTCGTCTTTCCTGCGCCGTTTTTGCCAAGGAGGCTGAATACCGCTCCAGACTTCACGCTGAGCGTAATGCCCTTTAGGGCATGGAAACCACCTCTGTAGACCTTCACCAGACGCTCGGCAGATAGGGCCTCCAAGACATTCTAACGTATGGAAATCCGACCTATTATCCATTTAAAGGTCTGACAATCCTTTACGAGCGGCTCGCTTCCCATAAGGCTTGGGCATTATTATCGTTCCTTCCTCTCTATCGCCCAAGGCTACGTACTCTCCTTTTAGGTAAAGATAGCCCACCAGCGCGCATGTAACCGCATCCAACTCATCACCGCTCATCTCACGCCTTAATCCTTTAATGCCGAGCCTCCTAAGCCCTCGGAGCAAGCCCTCAAGGCTGGCATGCTTTCTCGGTATCCGTAGAACATCCTGAGCACCTCCGGGATATACTTCGATGACCTCAACGCCGACCTCTTCGATGATGGGCTTAAGCCTCATGCCCCTTTCCGTCAGCTTCCTCATCGGCCCTAGCGTAACCGGGAAGAATTTGATTCCCATCCTCGCAAGCTCATGGTCGCACTCCCTCAGATGGTACGGTTCCCTCACTTCGAGGGATGTCCTTCCGCGCGGCAGGCTGAGCGGCGCGTCTATGGCGACGATTCTTGGCATCGTGCTCCTGACTAGGCCAAGGATTTCATGGTCTTTGTAAACTACGGAGGTATTGGCTACGAGATCTTCCGTCATAGCGCAGAAACCCGTGGGCCTGCTCTCAGAGCCGGCTAAGTCTATGCCTACGACCTTCGCTAACACAGGAAGGGATTGGTCAAGTACCTGTGATAAGGTTTTTCATGTTAAAGGTTAATGCGTTTGAGGTTTTGTTTAATCCGCCTCTTTTTATTAGCTAGGACTTTCTTAAAGTTGATAAGTTTCAAGCCCTTATAGGCATTCAAGTTCTTTGCCCATTTAACCCTTAATTACCCCTATAGGGACCATCCTGGCGACTTTTGTCGCTATCCCTACCGCGTGGCTTACCTCTACCACATCGTCAACATTCTTATAAGCCTCGTCGGCCTCTTCCACCAAAGTCTCGGTGCTATCGCTCCTGACGAATATGCCCTTACTCTCCATCTCTTTTATGACCGTCAGACCAGTATAGCGCCTCTTTGCTCCTGCCCTGCTCATTTCCCTTCCGGCTCCGTGGGCCGTGCTACCGAAGCTCAGCTCCATGGCCCTTGGGTTTCCTAACAAAAGCCAGCTGGCTGTTCCCATAGAGCCCGGGATTATCACGGGCTGTCCTATGCTCCCATAGTCGCTGGGTATGAGCGGATGTCCAGCGGGAAAGCTCCTCGTCGCTCCCTTTCTGTGAACGTAAACGTCCTTCGTCTCACCGTTTACTTTGTGCTTCTCGAGCTTCACTATATTATGGGCCACATCGTACACAAGCTTCATTCCGAGCGATTCTGCTGGTTGTTTGAATACTTCCTCGAAGCTCTGCCTGACCCAGTGGCTAATCGCTTGTCTGTTTGCGAACGCAAAGTTGACGGCGCAGGCGAATGCCTTAAGATACTGGTCAGCCTCAGGTGTGTTGGCGGGTGCGCAAGCAAGCTCTCTATCGGGTAGTCTGATTCCGTATTTGTGGGCCGCCCTCTCCATAACCTTCAGGTAGTCGCTGCATATTTGGTGGCCATAACCTCTGCTGCCCGTGTGAACTAAGACCGTTATCTGATTCTCGTGGGTTATTCCCATGAGCTTTGCGGCCTCGCGGTCAAATATTTTGTCAACCCTCTGTATTTCGAGAAAGTGGTTGCCGCTGCCGAGCGTGCCTATCTGTGGCTCGCCCCTGCTCTTAGCCGTCGGTGATACTTTCGAAGGGTCTGCTCCTTCTAAAGTCCCCTCTTCCTCTATATGTTTTATGTCCTCGCTCCATCCAAGCCCGTACTTTTCTATAATGTAACGTGCACCCTCTACCGCTATCCTATCGAGGTCCGAAGAACTTACCCTGAAATCTTTTCGCCTACTTCCAAGACCCGCAGGAACGTTCTTGAAAATCGAATCTATGAGCTCCCTTAGCTTGGGCATGACATCCTTTACGGCAAGGTTTGTTACCATAAGCCTGACGCCACAGTTGATGTCGTATCCCACACCCCCCGGCGATATAACGCCTTCAGTTGCGTCCATGGCGGCTACGCCTCCTATAGGAAATCCGTAACCTTCGTGTGCATCGGGAAGCACTATGCTAGTCTTGTATATGCCTGGGAGCATGGCGACGTTCGCACCCTGCTCAAGCGTTCTGTCCTGCGTCATCTTTTGAAGTAGCTTCTGAGATGCGAATATCGTAACTGGCACTCTCATTCCTTGTTTGAAATTCTTCTCTATAACCCAGACGTTTTCGTCCAACTTCTTTAGTGGTACGACGTTCATGTCAAACCCTATTTAGCTACCGATATATTTAAACTATTGGCGCTCAAACGGGATATTTAATTCATCTCTCAGATAAGATTCGCCATAGTTCATCTGTAACTGCTGAATTGATACTCTCTACAGCCCCTCCAGACCTTATCAATTTTCTACCTTCCTTTTTACGTAACACTTCGCCTATGACTGCAGCCTTTACGCCTGCCCTTTTAAGAGCTCTAACGAGCCTTTCGTGGCTGCTACCCTTAACGGACGCTATCAACGTGCCCGAGCTGATTAGTTTCAGAGGATCACAATTAAGCGCTTCACAAAGCACTTTGGTCTCCCTCGCAACCGGTATGGCATCCTCATAGACCACAAAACCGGTCTTGGATGCCTCAGCCAGCTCGTAAAGTCCGCCCAGCAGACCACCTTCCGTAGGGTCATGCATCGCCGTGGCAAGACCCGTTGACGCTATCCTTAGAGCATCGTCTACGACGCTTATCCTCCTGTAAAATGCAGAGGCCCTTTTGAGCAGGGACGTATCTATCCTTGAGCTGAGCATCTCTGACAAGTCCGTCGCAAGTATTGCAGTTCCCTCTATAGCAGCTGTCTTCGTCATTATTATTTTGTCGCCCGGTTTTGCACCTCCGGTTTTATAGTATTTCTTTCCTTCAAGCATACCTATCATGGTACCAATTATAATCGGTTCGGAAACGTAAAGCGCAACTTCTGAGTGGCCTGTAATGACAGAGACGTGAAGCTCGGATGCCGCTTTATGAATCTGTTTAACTATAGATTTGAAAACCTTCTCATCGCCTTCAGGTAACAAGATGCAGGATGAGAACCAAGCAGGTTTTGCACCACAGACTGCTACGTCGTTGGCGTTTATGTGAACAGACAACCATCCGACTAACTTCCTTGAACCCGTGATAGGGTCGCAGGCTACGACTAAGCGCCTATTGGGTACGTTAACGATGGCGGCATCCTCGCCGTAAGCCGGCCATAAGAGGACGTCCTTTCTCTTTGCCCCTAACCACTTAAAGACAGTTTTCTCTAATACCTCTTTGGGCAATTTACCAAACCTTATTTTCATACCATAACCCTGATATGCGTCTTGAGTGTACAAGACTTCATAACTTGTTGCGAAGCACGTTTTCCACTTTGGGTATGTCCGCTACAGAGGATACCCTGTATAGAATGCTAAGTTTATTATCAAACATCCTAAGAGAGTTGGTTGACATGTAAAGGACGTTCCGAAGTTTCTTGATAAGCTCGGGCATTTGCGTCTCAGGATATTTTTTAAAGGCTTCAATAAAGGGCTCGACTTGGTAAGACGCTAAGCTGAAGTTGACGTTATTGTCCAGCATCCTCGGTAGCACGGCCGTGAACTTTTTGGAGGCTTCCAACAAAAATTGAGTAAATTCTAAGGTAAGGCACGGCATGTCGCATGGAAGGATGAGTATGTTAGAGCCTGGAGTATTCCCCAAAACTTCCCTTACCTTTTCAGACTCATTTGGGTACTGTGTTTTTTCCATTTTCATGACCGATGCAAAATACTTTTCGCATATGGGCTCGTAAGCGGCGGCCTGCGTTTCGTTCTCGACGGATACGAAAAGCTCCGTGACCTCGTCGGGTACGCTATCGAGGACGTATTCGATCATAGGTCTTCCCGCTATCTTCGTTAGGCCTTTTTTATCACCCATGTAACCCCTTCCGTTTACGAGAATGACGCAAGCACAACTTCTCGTTCTACTCTTAGACATGAACGCTAATGACACCCCTTTTTTGAAAAACGTTCATGGCTTAGCTTAAAAACCACTTACATCTAATTGCGTCCTTATATAAATACTTAAGAAGTTTCGATCAACCTTTGCCATTAAACGATGCGAATATGCAAAAAACGTTTAGTTTTAGCGCATGCATGGGACCTTAGCACAACTTCTCATGTACTCGAAATGCTTAAATAACAAACGTGCATGCAGTTAATCCAAAGAGAGGCGGCGAACGTGAGGGATTGCCTTTTCCTCACAAACGGCTATAGCTATTATCGCTATAGCGAGCTGGACGCCTCTCTCTGAAGCCATCTTTTCTTTGATGGTTTTACCAGCTTTGGAGGGAGGTCATGTCTATGAAAGATATAATGGTAGTAAAGCTTGGTGGCTCCGTCCTTCAAGACTCTAAGACTCTTGAAAAGGCGGCATCTTGGGTAAAAGGTCTGCTGAAGGAGCATGGGCTATTGGTAGTCGTCTCGGCGCTGAAGGGCATGACAGACGAGCTGTTAAAGACTGCCAAGGAAGTGAACCCGGATATCCGGCCGGACATGCTCGACGAGGTCCTGGCAATGGGCGAAAGGACTAGCGCTAGACTTTTCACGGCCGCGTTAAATAGATTCGGTGTTGATGCGGTCTTAGTAGACCCAGCCACTGAATACTGGCCTGTAGTAACGGACGATGTACATCTCGATGCAAACCCTATCTACCAAGAAACGGAGAGAAGATGTAAAGAGAAACTCTTACCCCTAATCGAGGCCGGCAAGGTTCCCGTTGTGTGCGGGTACATCGGCGTTACTATCTCCGGCAAGATAACTACGCTGGGCAGGGGTGGCAGCGACACGACTGCCATACTTCTCGGTAGCTGTCTAAACGCTGCAGAGGTTATCTTGGTCAAGGATGTTGAGGGCATATACTCAGGAGACCCAGATAAAGTCAGTAAAGCCGAGATGCTCGAGACGCTTAACGTAGACGAGGTTAGGCTGCTGACGGAGGGCGGTGCGAAGGTCGTTCACTCGAAGGCATTAAGATACTTATCGGAAGGCCTCAGGCTGAGAATATCCAGCATGGAAGGTCTCGGGAGGTCAGGAACCGTTATAATTGGTACCCTTCCAAAACTCGAAGTCAGTAAACATCCGGCTAAGGTAACTATGATAACGATACTCTCGAGAAACTCGGATGGAGCGTCGATGGTCAAGCCCATCGTGGAATTCATCCAAAAGCATGGAGGAGAAATTCTTAACGTTACGACCGGCGAAAAGTCCATCATCGTTTACACTGACTTAGGCGCCAAGTTGATGGATGAGTTGCATAAGGAGTTCGTGGAGTCGGGCATGGGTAAGGCCATAAGCTTCTTTGAAGGCCTATCCGCGATAAGCATAAGTGGCAGACTACTCGAGACGAGTCCGGGCGTGATACATAAAGTTGTAGCACCACTTGCATCTCACAGCATAAACATCTACGGTTTGGTGACGATAAGCTCGTCTATCAGAATATTCGTGTCCGCAAAGGATGCGGATAAGGCCGCCTCTCTTGTAAAGTCGAATCTGGAGGTGGAGTTGAATGAAACAAATTAGGGTTGCAGTGCTAGGAGCTACGGGAATGGTCGGCCAGCGGTACGTAAGCATGCTTTCGAGACATCCATGGTTCAAACTATCATGCCTCACTGGAAAGGAATCAATCGGTAAGAAGTATGGCGAGGCCGTAAGGGGTAACCCCGTTGACATCCCATCTAGCGTAGCAGACATGGAAGTCTTACCGACTGAGCCTAAGTACGTTGATGCAGATTTGGTGTTCTCTCCGTTACCGACGGAGGCTGCCCATGAATCAGAGCCGCTCTTTGCCAAAGAAGGCTTTAATGTCGTGAGCGACGCATCCGCTCATAGGATGGAAAAGGATGTACCGCTCATTGTGCCGGAGATAAATCCCGGGCATATCGAGCTGATAGATGTGCAAAGAAGAAATAGGAAGTGGGATGGATACATCGTAACTACACCGAACTGCACGACCATAGGCTTAGTCATGCCCCTTAAACCCCTACACGATGCTTACGTCCTCAAGAAAGTTGTCGTAACTACGATGCAGGCAGTCTCGGGAGCGGGTTTCCCCGGCGTACCATCGCTCTCCATACTCGGAAATGTAATACCGTACATATCGGGCGAGGAGGGCAAGGTGGAGAAAGAAACGCTTAAGATATTGGGAAGGTTTAAAGACGGACTCATCGAGCCAGCTCATATAACCATCGAGGCCAGCTGTACTAGGGTTCCCACGATAGATGGACATTTAGAATCCGTTTATGTCGAGACCGAGAAAGCTGTAGGTGTGGATGGTGTGAAGAAGACTCTGGCGGAGTTCAAGGGCCTTCCGCAGGAGTTAAACCTTCCCACAGCTCCCGAGAGACCGATAATCGTCATGGAGGAAGAGGACAGGCCGCAACCTAGGCTCGACATATACGCCGGAAGCGTCCCAGGCATGAGCGCAGTTGTTGGAAGGATAAGGTCTGCAAAGGATGAGAAAGCTTTGAAGCTCTTTGTTCTTAGCCATAACACGGTAAGGGGTGCTGCTGGCATAGCGATACTGACAGCCGAACTCCTGCATGCAACGGGGAGGATAGATTAAGCTTGGTATTCGGGAAGCAAGTTAGGCTAAACAGGATAACAGAAAGAGGTAAGATGCTTTGCATACCGATGGACCATGGGATTACAATAGGCCCGGTCAAGGGTTTAGACAAGATATTTTACACGATCGAGAAAGTCAGCATGGGAGGAGCAACCGCCGTCCTAATGCAAAAGGGCATATTAAGGATGATGCCCAAGCCTCTGAAAGTCGGTACTATAATGCACGTCTCCGCAAGCACATCTCTGGGACCTTCACCCAACTTCAAGGTGAGGGTTTCGAGTGTAGAAGAGGCTCTGAGGCTTGGAGCGGATGCTGTCTCTGTTCATGTTAACATAGGTTGTAGCGACGAGCCGAGGATGCTCAGGAAGCTTGGAATGCTTGCTGATGAGTGCGATAGGTGGCACGTCCCATTCATAGCCATGATGTACCCGAGGGGTGAGAACATAAAAAACCCTAACGATCCAGATGTTGCTGCACATGTCGCGAGGATAGGTGCTGAGCTTGGGGCTGACATAGTAAAGACGCCCTACACAGGAAGTCCAGAGACTTTCAGGAAGGTCGTGGATGGTTGTCCCGTTCCTATAGTCATCGCCGGCGGGCCAAAGGCTGAGAGCGACTTAGAAGTCCTAAAGATGGTAAGAGAGGCTATGGACGCAGGCGCCATCGGTGCAGCGATAGGTAGAAACGTGTTTCAGCATGATAATCCTTTTGCGATAACTAAGGCACTCAGGGCCATCATAGTCGAAGACTACACGGTTGACGAGGCGCTGGAGGTGCTCAAAGACGCCTCTGCTGAATAAAAATAAGAAAGAGGTTTGCATAGACCTAAGGGACTGGGACGGTGAAATTTTCAAAGAAGCACTATCGAGGGGAATTACCTCGTATTATTGTGACCCCACTAACATTCCTTTAGAATTTAGACAAAAGTTGACAATCTACTCAGATTCACCGGTTGGTGACGTTTTAATCGTTCCTTTTGATAAAGAGACGCCACAAGCGAAAAGGTTTGCTATATACGCTGTCATATTAAACTCTAGCGACGTTAAGAAACTCCTCTCTGTAGCAAAGCTTGGTGCTGAGGCTTTGATAGTCGATACTAAGGATTGGAAGATAATACCGTTAGAAAATATAATTGCATGTTTACAAAAAACGTTGACGAAACTCATAGCGAAGGTTAGTAGTCCCGAAGAAGTTGAGACCATGTATGGTATTTTAGAGAAAGGCGTCGATGCCGTTCTGTTTAAGCCAAGGAGTAAAGAGGATGTCAGAAGAATCTTTGAGGCGGTTAATTACATTACGAAAGTCCAGCTTTCTCCGGTAGAGGTTACCGAGGTTAAGGACGTGGGAATGGGGGAAAGGGTTTGCATTGATACAATCTCCATTCTCTTGACGGGAGAAGGTATGCTAGTTGGGAACAAGGCAAGCTTTCTCTTCCTTGTCCATAACGAATCTTTAGGTTCTTCGTTCACGGAACCGAGACCCTTCAGAGTGAACGCGGGCGCCATCCACAGCTATGTGTTAATGCCTGATGGTAGAACAAAGTATCTATCGGAAATAAGCGCGGGTGATAGAGTCTTGGTTGTAAACACACAAGGTTCAGCGAGACCGACAGCCGTCGGCAGGGCGAAGATAGAGAGGAGACCCTTGAGACTCATTAAGGCTAAGGTTGACGGTGAAGATGGGTCTATTATTGTACAAAATGCCGAGACCATAAGGCTCGTGACGCTAGACGGCAGGACAATCTCTGTAACCGACATTAAGCCAGGCGATAAGGTGTTAGCGCATATAGCCAAAGAGAGGGCTAGACATTTCGGAGTGGCCGTTGATGAGTTCATAATAGAGAAATAACGTTCGTCAAAAACCAACATTGGTGAAACCGTTGAAGAAGGAACGATTCAGGTTATGTGTGTCTACATTCGGAAGTAAGGTAAACTTTCTAAAAGATTCAGTAGTTAAAGCAATCGAGAGTGGTGCAGACCTCGTAGAGGTCAGGCTCGATTACCTAGAGGATTTAGACACTAGGACTATAAGCTCAGCGCTAAGACCCTACATGGGCAAGCTAGTGCTAACGCTCAGGCCGCATTACGAGAAAGGATTTTTCAAAGGCGATGAAAAAGAGAGGGCAGAGATACTCAAGGAGTTAAGCCAAGAAGGTCCAGCATACGTAGACATAGAGCTACGATCCCCTTTGTCCCAAGATTTATCAAAAGAATTAATGGAGATGGGCATAACTGTCATAATTTCGTGGCATGACTTTAAGAAGACACCCGAAACGGAGGAGCTTCGACGGATAGCTAACCTGGCCATGAAGAGCGGGAATGTCGCCAAAGTCGTAACCATGGCAAATTCATTCAGCGATAGTCTCAAGATTCTCCCACTTTACGATATGAACACTAAGGATAGGCTTATCGCTTTCTGCATGGGGTCGGAGGGAACCTTGTCAAGGTTTCTATCGATGATGTTAGGAGCTCCTTTTATGTACGTCTCCTTACCTGGAGCACCTACGGCGCCCGGTCAACCTAACATACTTGAGGCGAAGGAGATTATTCGAGTGCTTTCTTCAAACTACTCTGGATGTCGTTGAACATGACGCAAAAAGGCCCTGACAACAAAAAAAAGCTTGTAGGTCTAATAGGACGGCCTGTAAAGCATTCAGTATCTTCGGACGTCCACAATGCTGCGTTTAACTATCTAAACCTTGAGTATTTCTATATTGCCTTTGAAGTAAAAGAGGACGCCCTTAGGTCTGCCGTCATAGGTCTTAAAGCTCTAGAAGCAACAGGCTTTAACGTAACGATACCGTACAAGCAGAAGGTCGTGAAATTTTTGGATAAGCTTGTGGACGATGCGAGAACCATAAAGGCAGTGAACACTGTTGTAATTAAAAAGGGCAAGATGATTGGATACAACACGGACGTTCCGGGTGTGATAAACGCCCTCATACCCTACAAAGACATGCTTAGCGGTTGCGATGCGCTAATACTCGGCGCAGGTGGAGGGGCCTCGGCTGCCGCTTTGGCGTTGGCTAAACTCGGTTGCAATCGTATAACGTTCGTTAGTCGGACACCTTCAAAGGCCCGTAGGCTTGCGGACTTCTTCAAGCAAAGGATTAAAATTTCTACGGACAGCTTAGGTCTCTCGGCCAGCAACCTGTCCAATATCGCTAAACCTTATGGCATTATCATCAACGCAACACCGGTCGGTATGTGGCCGAATAGCGACAGCTCTTTGCTTAGGAGGGAGCACATAAGAAGCGGGTCCATCGTAATGGACATGGTGTATAACCCTATTGAAACGGTGCTCCTAAAGGAAGCGAGGCTTGCCGGTGCCTTTTGCGTTTCTGGGCTGGATATGCTGGTCTTCCAGGCCGCAGAATCCTTCAGGCTATGGACATCGTTGGAGCCACCTATAGAGGTTATGAAGAGGGCAGCCATCGAGGCATTGGGGCGTTTCTCATGAAAGCAACTGCCAGAGCGCATGGTGCTATAACGATTGTTAACGCGATATCGATTGGCAAAGGAGTAGCCATGGGTATCGAGCTTTACACGGAGGCTACCGTAGAAATAGGTGGCAGGAGCATAGACGTGGTGATAAAAGAAAACCCGGACGAGGATACATCGTTGGCAAGGGTCGCTGTGAGTAAAGTCTTAAAACTTGCAGGGATGGATTGCGGAGCGTATGTTGAAGTTAACTCCAACATACCTATCGCTAGAGGGTTAAAGAGTTCCAGCGTAGCCGCTAACGCCGTAGTCCTAGCTACGACAAGGGCTGCAAATTTGAGCTTAAGCGACGTTGATGCGTTAAACGTAGCAGTCGACGCTGCCCTCGAGGCTGGTGTTACGATAACCGGCGCATACGACGACGCATGCGCTAGCTACTATGGTGGCATAGTCATCACGAACAACCTTAAGAGGCAATTGGTGAAAAGAGTCGATGCTCCAGATGACCTTGCCGTCGTTATACTTGTCCCAGGATGGAAGAGTTATACTAAATTTTTTGATAAAGACGCACTCAAGCCCATCGCATCGTTTGTCGAGGATGCTTATAGGATGTCTGTGGACGGAGAATATTGGAAAGCCCTAACGCTTAATGGCATACTTCATGCAACGGCGTTAAACCTCAGTGCAAAGAAGGCCCTAGACGCTATAAAGGCAGGAGCTTTGGCCGCTGGCCTGTCCGGCACGGGACCAGCAATCGCTGCCGTGTGTAAAAAAGACGTAGTGAGCGAAGTTGTTAATGCGCTGGATGAAAAAGGGTGTGAACTTATAATAACCAAGCCAAACAATAAGAAGGCCTACTCATGGGCCGGTGGTTCCGTTGCAGGTCTCGGTTAGGCCGTCGGTAATATCGGGCAGGGTGCAGGCATCTCCCAGTAAAAGCTACAGTCATAGGGCGATCATAGCCGCTTCTATGACGGACGATGAATGTATCATAGAAAACGTTTCAAAATCCGATGATGTTCTTGCTACGGTGGATGCGTGCAGAAAACTCGGTGCGTCTATCGTCGAAGAAGGCAGCAAGCTTATCATCAACGGCTTCTCGACACCCAAGGCACCGGACGATATCGTGAACGTTCAGAACTCAGGAACGACATTGAGGATAATGACTGGCGTATGCTGTTTAATCCAAGCTGGATACGCGGTTCTCACGGGTGACGAGAGCATAAGGAGAAGGCCGATGCAGCCACTCCTCGATGCTCTTAATATGCTCGGGGGAGAGTGTTGGTCTACGAGGCTTAACGGTTGCGCGCCCATAGTCGTTAAAGGCGGCGGGTTAAGGGGCGGTGAGGCTTGGATGACCGGTAGCATATCCTCACAGTTTGTCTCGTCCATACTTTTCTCATCACCAAAAGCCTTAGGCGATACGACGCTCAGAATACGAGGAGACCTTGTCTCGAGACCCTATGTTGACGCAACTATAAGCGTGCTGGAGCGGTTTGGCGTTCGTATAGAAAACGAGGGGTACAAGGTCTTTCGTGTTCCTTCACAGCAGAATTTTAAGTCCACGCGTTTCATCGTACCAGGAGATTTCGGGCTTGCCTCCTTTATGATGGCTGCGGCGCTCATGACGGATGGCTCGGTTACGGTTGAAGGGCTTACTCAGGATTTACCGCAAGCTGATGCCACCATAATCGACATACTTATCAGGATGGGAGCTAACGTTAAGCTGGATTACGGTTCTGGACGCGTAACCGTGAGCGGTAGTGGTAGACTCAAAGGTGGTAGCTTTAACCTATCTGATTCTCCAGATCTTTTGCCAGTTTTGGCAATATTGGCCACAAAATGCGACGGGCCGGTCGAGATAACCGGCGTGGAGCATGCAAGGGTTAAAGAGAGTGACAGGGTTAGCGCCCTTGCTTATGCCCTTTCTGAGATAGGTATGGACGTGAAGGAGATGGCGGGTGGATTGAGCATAACACAGGGCAAGTTGGTCAAGCATGCCGTACTCAACCCAAAGGGAGACCATAGGCTTTTCATGGCCTACTGTCTTCTGGGGCTTGTCCTAAGGGATGGATGTGTCGTGTTGGGAGCAGAATCTACGAACGTATCCTACCCAAACTTCTTCAAAGATTTTGGTAGCCTAGGCGCAAAATTTGAGCTAAGATAAAGTAAAGCCGGCTTCTCTAAAAATATTTAAGTAGTAGTTAGGCTAACCTAATTTTTGGACTGAAAACGGTGTTTGAAGATTATGGACAATAGCGGCGCGGGGTACAGCGAACCTCATAGACATAGGCACCGTCAACGGTTTAGGGGCTTAGTTTCTTTGCTAGAACTCAAAAACGGTCAAAAAGGCGTAGTGACTCTCCTCCAAGGGAACAAAAAAGTCATCCATAGGCTTTCGGAGCTGGGCATAGTGCCCAACACCGTTGTAGAGGTCATAAATTCCATACCCTTCGGTGGGCCCGTCGAGGTCCTCGTAAGAGGGAGCAGGCTAGCCATAGGAAGGGACGTTGCCAAGGGAATACTCTTACGCGTAGAAGAAGATGGGAAATGAGTTCATGTCATGTACCGTCAAGCGCCAAAAGGGACGATAAGGCTGACTTGGTTGTTGCATTAGCTGGTAATGCAAACGTCGGTAAGAGCACGCTTTTTAACCAGCTGACAGGATTGCACCAGCACGTGGGCAACTGGCCCGGTAAGACTGTCGAGAAGTTTGAGGGTAGCTTGGTAGTGGATGGTTATAAGATAGACGTCATAGACTTACCGGGCATATATTCTTTATCAACCTTCTCGATAGAGGAGCTCATATCTCGTGAGCACATAGTGCTTGAGAAGCCAGACGTAGTGATAAACGTTGTAGATGCATCTGTGTTGGAAAGAAACCTGTTTTTTACGCTTCAACTTCTAGAGCTTCAGACACCAATCGTCATCGCTCTGAATATGGTTGACTTGGCCGAGGATAGAGGGTTAAGCGTGGACGAAAAAAAGCTAAGCGAGATACTAGGCGTACCTATTGTTCCTACGATTGCGAGCAAAGGCATAGGTGTTTACGAGCTAATTCGACAGGCCATCAACGTAGCTGAACGCAAGACAAAATTAAGACCTATGAACGTTAAATATGGTAAGGATGTCGAAGAAAGGATAGAAAAGTTAACGGAGCTTATTAAGAACGGCGACTTACACTATCCGCCTCGCTTCGTTGCCGTAAAGCTCCTTGAAGGGGACGAGGACATTAAGAAAAAGGTTGACAAAAAAGTTGTTGAAGCTGCTGAGAAGTTTGCAAAAGAGATTGAAGAGATAAGGGGCATACCAGTCCCAATTGTTATAGCTTCTGAAAGGTATGCAATTATAAGCAGAATCATTAAAGAATCCCGGAAAATTTTAGCGCCTTCTAAAATTGGTCTGGTAGAGAAGGTCGACCAGCTGCTCACGCATAAAATCCTAGGCTATTTGATAATGACGATCGTCTTCTTCTCTTCTTTTTATGCCATATTTACCTTTGGCGATTACGTCTCTACCATACTCTCAGCTGCGTTCGAGACTCTTAAACCATCGATAGTTAATATAACGGGCGAGATATTGTGGGAGGGCTTCTTCGGTGGATTCGTAGCCGGCGTCACTCTCCTGCTTCCTTTCGTCCTTCCGTTCTACTTGCTTCTCTCGATATTAGAGGATACTGGATATCTTCCGAGGGTCGCTTTCCTTCTCGATAACGTTATGCATAAAGTAGGGCTTCATGGAAAGGCGATTATACCGCTCATCATGGGCTACGCCTGTAACGTTCCTGCATGTTATGCGTGTAGAATAATGGATACTCAGAGGGAGCGACTGATATCGGCATTCGCCGTTACATTCATTCCTTGCGCCGCACGTATCATCGTGGTATATGGGTTGGTGGGAGCGTTCGTTGGTATAGAATGGGCATACGCATTGTTGTTGATAAACTTGGCAATCATCATGGGCATGGCAAGGTTGGCTTTTAAAGTCTGTCCAGGAGAGTCCATGGGTCTTATAATAGAAGTCCCACCGTTAAGGTTGCCTACGATGAGAGTCGTCTTGACGCAGACATGGAATAGCATTAAATCAATCATGTACGTCGTGTTTCCCATCTATATTATAGGGGGCGGAATCTTAGCAGCGTTGTATTCATTCAACGTTTTGCAACCAGTGGAAGAGTTGTTGACTCCGTTAACGGTAGAGTGGCTAGGTTTGCCGACTTATGCGGGCATCCCGCTGCTCTTCGGTGTGGTAAGAAAGGAGATGGTTATAATCATGCCGGCCATACTTTTCGGAACGACAGACTTTGTATCCATGTTTACGCCCCTCCAGATGTTAACCTTGGCGTTCGTAGCCATGTATTACATACCATGCGCTGCTACGTTCGCGATGTTAAAGAAGGAATTTGGATGGAAGACAGCTTGCTACATTACGGCCTTCGAGGTTGCGTTTGCTATATTATTGGGGGGGCTATTTTATAGGTCTCTTGATGCGTTATTCTAACCTATAACCAACTTTTCGGGTATCAGCTTTCCCTCTTTAAACCTAGTGGGCAAGAACGGTCTCATAAGCTCATCTACTTCACCGTATAGGACGTTCTTAGCGAGTAGCTTGCCGATAAGGGGTGCCATCATAAAGCCATGGCCGCTGTCGCCATAAGCCACGTAAAGCCCTTCCGGCCACTCGGGGTCCCTTCCCATTATATGGCTCGAGTCTGCAGACATTGAGTAGTATCCACTCCAGCATCTCATGACCTTAGCACCCCTCAGTATAGGAAACCTCTTGTATACTGCCCTTGCCCACTTTACTAAGAAGTCGAGCGTGTTTTCTAACGGTAACAGCCCGCTCTTTACCGGAACTTCTATGCTTCCAAGTATCTCACCCTTGAGCGCCTGACCAACGTAGGCCGAGGTTCCAAAATCTATGATCAGAGGTTCAATGAAGTACCTGTAAGCCTCCGTTAGAGCAATCTCCTTCCTTTCAGGCTCCGTCGGCAGCTTAATACCTAGAGTGTTTAGGAGCCCATCGGTCCAAGCACCAGCGGCCAACAAAACGACATCAGCCTCTAACTTACCATTAGGGAGCTCAACGCCCACGACCTTGTTGTCCTCAACGAGTACCCTTTTAACGGGTGACATCTCGAAGAGCTTGGCACCAAGCTTAGCGGCTGCTTTGTAGTAGCCGAACGCAACGTAATTGTGGAAGCAACTTCCGTTCTGGGGACCGAAGAAGCCCTCGAGAACGTCGTCCGCATATATGTACGGATACATTTCTTTAATTTCTGATTGTGAGAGAAATTTTCCAGCTATACCGAGCCGCTCCCACATCCTGTTCTTCTCACGAAACGCTTTAACCTGCTCCTCGTTAAATAGCAACCAAAGGTAACCGCCCGTCGTTACTATGGTGTTCCAGCCCGTAATCGAGGGTAGCCTGACCATAATTTTCTTTGACTCCAAAGCGAACCTAGAGTTTTCTTCAGCCCAGAAGTGAACCCTAAACCTGCTGGCAGACCTTACGGTGGAGCCGTACGATAGATACTCCTTTTCAAAAATAACTACCTCCTTAGCTCCCAACTTTGCCAAGTTGTATGCCGACGATAGCCCTATGACGCCTGAGCCTACTATCGCAACCCTCACGTTCTGTCCACCTCCATTGCTGCCAACGTGTTAATAGGTATCGATATGGCAAGTGGCCTTTGCCTCGATATGCCGACCGAGTTAGGACTCAGGCCTGCAATGTACGCCATATACAGCGCAGAATTAACAAGGCATAGCCTACCCTGGCATCTTGCCGTGCCGATTCCGGTACTGCGCTTTACCTTCTCAAGGTTCGTGAAACCGTAAACGGATACGGCGCGGTGTAGGTCCCATAACCTGATATCTTCACAGAAACAAACGAACGCATCCCTTCTGGGCTTTGAGCAGAACAGCGTGGGTGGCTCGGCTATCTTGTCGTCCGGCATAACGTTCATCTCAAAAGACCTGAATACCTTCTCTTTAGAGTCGCTTATGCCAAACTTTTGGAGCAACGACCTATATTCTTTCACTAGCGCCTCCCGTTCGGCCTTAGCGCCGGTTTTATTTAATGCGACAGCAGCGGAAAGCCCCGCAATTCTCCCTTCGATTACGTGTAGTACTCCGTAAGGTGAGCCAGAGGCACCTCCCGCTACGAAAAGATTGCTCTTTGATGTTCTCATGAAAGAATCATGGATTGGCACAAAGCCAAACTCTTTGAAGTAAGCTATTTTGGCACCGGCTTGGGCAGAAATCTTTATGTCAGGGTTTACAGAGGCTGCACAGATTACACAATCAACGTTTAACCTAAAATTCTCACCATTGCATTTTACCTCAAGAGCTTCGACTTGGTCTTTTCCTATGGCGATAACTTCCTTCACACCATGTATGACATTGCTCTTACCAACACCATCTTTTGACTTTTCAAGGATGACTACGCTGACAGCATGCTTCTTCAGATGCTCTGCTAACCTTAAGCCACGCTCTGTGGCTCCTAATATAGCAACGTTCTTTCCCGTAATGACACCATGCATACTTAACATCTTAAGGGCTGATGAAGCATCCATTATTCCTGGTACGTCGTTGTTGGCGAATATGCATGGTAAATCTACGACGCCCGTGGCTACAACGTACGCCTCAGCCGATATTATGTAGGGCGTTCCGCCACCGATTGGATAAGGTGAGAATGCAAGCACGGCATCCTCGAAGAAACCAACAAGCGTGGTTTTTGGGAGGACCTTCACGCCAAGCTCGACTGCTTTTTTCATCAGATTTCTTGCGAATACGCAACCAGGTTCTGACATGCCCGGTGGTTCCAATTTGTCGCATAGCATCTCTCCACCGAGTTCAATACCGTCATTTATTTGTAGAACTTCGAGGCCGTGCTTTCTGGCTTCGACGGCCGCCGAAAGTCCCGCCACACCTCCGCCAACCACTACTAAATCGGCCTTTTCTACGATTGTGGAAGCACCGTGCGGTATTTCGTATTCGGCTGGTTCTGGATTGTTAATGCTATTTGCGATGAATCTGAGAGCTATGGGCCAGATTAGTCTGTTCTTCACGATAGGCTTATGGAGCAGACTCGTGTCTACCATAGACTCGAAAAAACGCATCGAGAGAGGTCTTTTCTGTTGAGTGCGAACTTTAAGCCCCTCTGTTAGATAGATTTCAGATGGGTTCACAGCAGGTATGCCGTTTACGCTAACTACGGCTGTTCTAGCTTGCGGATGTAGGCTGAAGAATCCACGGGGTCTATAGAGCTTTTTGCTTCTATCAAAAGATTTCATGCCGTTAGCGTACAACGTCACACTTATGGATTCTGACGTAAAACCTTCTATGGTTGTGCCGTCAACGTTAATGGAAACAACCCCGTCTTTATGACCTGATGTCGGTTCCTTGACACGTAAAGCGGTCATATTTTTAGAATTGGCAGGTCAATTTAAAAAGCTTTTTGAACACGCTTTCCGTTTATCTTTATAAATTTATTACGAACATAAGATAAAATAAGAAAGAAACTATAGTCAAAGCTTAGGTGGAATCGGTTGGAGGGACCGCGGTCCGCTCTAGCAAGTTACTGGCAAGTTACAAAGCCACGCACCTGGTTTCTTCTAACCTTCACCGGATTCTGCAGCGCCATAGTCGGTTTCGGAATATTCGGGAAGAGCATAGAGTGGTACACGGTCATGTTGGCTACCTTGGCCATTACCTTCGGCTCGGCTGGAGCCAACGCAATCACGTGCTACATAGACAGGGACATCGATGCGTTGATGGATAGGACTAAAAGGCGGCCTCTGCCCTCTGGTAAGATAAGGCCGGCCGAAAGGGCACTGTACCTTGGTCTTGCGCTTTCAGCGATAGCTCTTACAATGTCTTTGTCACTCAACCTCTTATGCTTCGGTCTAATGGTCTTTGGGCTGCTAGACAACATCTTAATTTACAGCAAGTGGTTAAAGCGCCGAAATCCCATCAATATAATAGCTGGCGGTTTCTCCGGCGGTGCGCCTGCTATGATTGGCTACTCGGCGGCTACAACCGAAAACCTTGCGCTAGGCCTGCTAATTGCGGCACTCGTCGTTCTGTGGATACCTACGCATATTTGGAGTCTCGCGCTTAGATATAAGGAGGATTACTCAAAGGTCAGGGTTCCCATGCTACCCGTAGTCGTGCCCGAGAAGGTTGCTATAAGATGCATAGCATCTACCAGCGTGTTAATGGTCATATTCAGCCTTGTACCAGCTTTTATGGGCCTTTTCCGAGCAATATATATGACGACTGCGCTCGTTTTTGGCATAGCGATCCTGGTCCTTAATTTCTCACTCGTCGTCCGACCAGATGCTAAGAAGACGTGGTTAGTATTCAAGATGTCAAGCCCTTACTTAGCTGTCCTATTCGTGAGCATGGTGCTTGATGTTTTCTTTCCAATTCACCTATAGCTTATGGTCCTATCCGGTTTAATCGCCAAAAGTATATGCTCAACAAAGTGTGGCTCTGGTAAGGCGCCCTCAAAAGAGAGAACATCGTTTATGACAATCTTAGGAACTGCCATGATGTCGTATTTATTTGCTAGTTGAGGGAATTCTATGGCGTCTATCATATCTGCCCTGATGAACTCGCTTTCAATCGCCAATTGATGCGCGACCCTTACGACTCTGGGACAGTATGGACAGGTGGGCGTTACGAATACCTGAATATGTACAGGCTCCCTCACGCTCTTAATCTTTTCTTTTGTCGTAGGTTGAAGTTTCGTAGCTCCTTTCGACACGTCAATTATGGTATCAATGAAGGCTGGAAACTCGTAACCCATTGGTAGACCGAAGAACCTTATACCGTATTCACGGGTACCAAATATTGCTGTTGCCGGTATCTTATCTATTCCCCATCTTTGCGCTTTCTCGTAATCTTTTTCGAAATCAAATACCTCAAGCCTTATCTTATCCGAGAGAGATGCTAAATCCTCCATTAGCTCTCTGTTTGTTGCACAATACTCGCACTCAAAATCCTGCGTAAATACAACAAGCTTTACATCTTTTTCCATATTTCTGCTGAACTTTTCTATAATGAACTTTTTCTCTTTTTCTTTCAAGATAGACATTAACTATACATGATGTGAATCAAATTTATAAAGTTAACGGCTTTCATCTATGGCTTCGTTAGCAAGCTCGTCGGCTAACTTGTTTGATTCTCTGGAAATGTAAGAATACTCGACGTCAAGCAAACTCTCCAGCCCCTTTACCTCAGAGTAAAGTTTGCTAAGTCTTATTTCCTTAACGGAGAATTCGCCCTTGAGTTGCTTTATTATCAGCTCGCTATCAGAGAAAATCCTTACCTTCTTTGCGTTAATCTTTATGGCTAGCTTTAGCCCTTCCAAGAGCGCTAAATACTCGGCCTCGTTGTTTGTTTTATTGCCGATAAACTTCTTGAGACAAATCCTCTTGGAGTCAAACTTGAGAACGACGCCAATGCCAGCGGGCCCAGGGTTGCCCCTAGACGCGCCGTCAACGTAAACCTCGACCTCAGTAGGTCCTTGAATGTCGTGGTTTGATAACAAATAATTTTTACCCTAAAATTAATTTTTGGATTTTGTCAGTTCGTTAAGCTTTTCTAAGATTATCTTCTGCTCTATACTGGCGACGAGCTGCTTTGTCTTTATTACCATGTCCGGGTTAACGCTTATCGAGTCGATGCCGCACCTAACTAAGAATTCTGTGAATTCTGGGTAAACGCTAGGTGCCTGTCCGCAAATCGAGACCGTGACGCCGTTTTCATGCGCGACCTTTATTAGATGTTCTATGGCTCTTAGGATGGCTGGGTCCCTCTCATCAAAGTACCTATTGTCTATGTTGGGCAGTATGGCGGAATCCCTATCGGTTGCTAAAATGAACTGGGTAAGGTCGTTAGAGCCTATGCTAAAACCGTCGCACAGCTTACTGAACTCGTCTGCCATGAGTACGGTACTCGGGACCTCCGCCATCAGCCATACTTTGAAATCTCTACCTCTCTCAAGACCCTCTTCCTTCATTATTTCTAAGACCCTCTTTATCTCCCATATAGTCCTCGCCATCGGTATCATGACCCAAGCGTTCTTCAGTCCCCATTCGTCCCTAACCTTTTTGATAGCCTTGCATTCAAGCCTGAACGCATTTTCGTATTCTTTGCTTATATATCTAGCCGCACCTCTCCATCCCATCATCGGGTTAGCCTCTTCAACCTCATACTTCTCTCCGCCCTTCAGCTGCCTATACTCGTTCGTCTTGAAGTCCGAGAACCTGACCACGACCGGTCTGGGCTGTATCGCCCTAGCAACCTTCGCGATACCCTCTGCCAATTTCTCTACGAACTTTTCAGGCTGTCCTATTTCAATGAGGTAGTTTGGATGCTCGCCTATGTAGGAGGCCAATATGAACTCTATACGCATCAAGCCTATTCCCTCGAAGGGTAGCTCTACGTAGTCGTCTATCTTTTCTGGAACACCAAGGTTCATCATAATCTTCGTAGCCGTGACGGGGATGTTAACCGAGGGTGTCGGGATGCCAGAAGGAGTGGCTGTAGGAGCTGGCTGTTTAGCCACCAACTCCTCTACGGCACCTTCGTATACCACACCCGATTTAGCATCAACGGTGTAAATCTGTCCGTCGAGCATGCTCTCAGTTGCATCACCAGTCCCCACTATACAAGGTATACCCAATTCCCTCGAGACTATGGCTGCATGGCACGTCATCCCACCTTCGGAAGTCACTATCGCCGACGCTATCCGCATCGCTGGCACCCAGTCTGGTGACGTCATCCGTGTAACCAATACATCGCCCTTCTTCATCCGCCCTATGTCCTTCACGTCTAAGATCACCCTAGCGGTTCCGATGACAATGCCAGGACTTGCGGGCAATCCCTTCGTGACCACTTTCCTAGCGACTGTCGTCATGCTTCCTGAGGCAGCAGGAACTTCTGCAATCGCCCTCTGGGTCCACACAGTCTCAGGTCTAGATTGAACTATGAACACGTTATATGGAAACGGTACGTCCATATCTATGCTCCACTCTATGTCTTGTGGTGTGCCATAGTGCTCCTCGATACGGACAGCGAGTTCTGCAAGCTTGTATATCTCCTCATCGGTTAAGCACGGTACGTTTTGTTTCGAGAGCGGTACCTCACGTTTCTCCGTACCCCCTCTTGTACTGTAGGCGACTTCGATCGTTTTCCTTGCCACTTTCTTCTCGATTATCTTCAGCGTCTTTTTGTCAACTACATATACGTCTGGTGTGGCCTCCCCGCTCACGACAGATTCCCCAAGCCCCCAGTTGGCCTCTATCAATATCTTCGACCTGTCGCCCGTGACTGGATGTAGCGTAAACATTACACCAGAAGCCTTTGCGTTAACCATCTTCTGAATGACCACGGATAAGTATACATTCATGTGCTCAAACCCTTTTTCGTGTCTGTAAAAAGTTGCCCTAGCCGTGAACAAGCTCGCCCAGCACTTCTTGATACTCTCCAGCAGCTGCCTCTCACCCCTAACGTTTAGGTAGGTCTCTTGCTGTCCCGCAAAGCTGGCCGACGATAGATCTTCAGCAGTCGCGCTCGACCTTACGGCCACTGGAGGGTCTACCATGCCGATTTTCTCAGCCAGCTTTCTGTACGCTATTATTACCTCTGCTTCCAGCTCCTTAGGGATTTCTTGCTTTAATATAAGCTCCCTTATTTCTTTGGTCTTCTCCTCTACCGACCCAGGGTTTGAATAGTTTATCTCATTGAGGATCTTACGGATTTGTTCAACAATACCGACCTTCTCTATGAAGTACTTATATGCGTATGCGGTTACCGTAAAGCCAGGCGGCACTGGTATACCTAGCCTTAGCATTTCACCTAAGTTTGCACCCTTACCTCCAACGATAGGCACGTCCTCCTTAGTTACTGCTTCCAGTTCGAGCGTGAGTATGTTCTCTCTCATTTTCTCCCCCAAAAAGGTAATAAAAGATATATTCTTAATTAATTTTTAAGCGTTTAGGTTGAGGCCGTTTTTAATTCCCCTAATTTCTTGACGAATATTCTGTAACTCTTAGGAAGCTTTTTTGATGCAAGCTCGAGGGCATCCTTGGCCGCGTTAACGCCGTTTTCGTACACGAGTACCCTGAAGACAGGTTTTCCGGGCTCTAGCCTTGCCGCCCTCCCTATGGGCTTTCCGAATGCCCTTCTCATTCCCTCCTGTAGCCTATCTGCATGTGCGCCAAAGATCATCTTGTTCTCCCTTAGGACGATGTGTGGATGGGACCTGAGTTCCAAGAAATAGTTCTCCCCTAATTTGGCGCTAAGAGCCTTTCCTATGGCTACCCTGGCGGACTCCAGCGCCGTATCTCTAATCTGAAGCTCCTCGAGTGTCACAAGCTCAAGCTCATGCGTATAGTCTTCCCTATAAACACCCATCGTGTACTTAGTTACCCTCGGCTCAGGTGCGCCGTGGATGTATTCCTCCCTTGTGTACGGCATGCCCTCTGTTCTACGGTAATTTCTGGCTTTCATCGCCTGTCTCTACGCTCATATTAAAACTTCGCTCGCTAATTAACCTTCGCCAAAGACTGTCTTAACGCTTTAGTTTATAGAACCCCTAACCCTTTTATCTAATCGGCTGATGTAACTTAATAATAGACGATTAAACACTCCATCTTTCTATAAATTAACATCTCGCTCTAAGTGGGCGGCCATTCTTTTTTCGGGAACCTCTCTGACGTAATAGTAGAGGGTTCTCGAACTAACAGGAAATACCTACTGTCCCGACCAGTCAGTTCATCCATTATCCTTTTGGTAATCGCCTTTACAGGGTCTACAAGTCCACCCCTTTCATGTAAGTCCTTAAAGGATTCAAAAGGTTTCCTCTCTCTTTCTTCCAGAATCTTTTGCATGGATTTTTTACCGATGCTCGGTATCAGCTCGAGTGCATGAAGTCTTGGCGATATGGGAGTGCATGTATTAAAGAAGCTTACGAATTTTTGCTCATTCATCTGAACTATCTTTTGGACAGCATTCTCCAATTCAATTTTAGCATTCTCCGTAAGCTCATCGTAGCCTATGCGTCCAAGTATTCTTAATATGTCCCTCGGAACGTCTTTACCTATGTAGAGCCTCATGCCTACACGTGGTCTGTAATTCTCGTTTATTGCAGCCTCTAGGAGAGTGAGATATTCTTCACCCAGTAGTTGAATGAGCAACTCGCCTTTGTGTAGATTTATATGCCGACCTGAGCCCCTGAGTAACGTTGCCTCAACAACATCCAGTACGTAAGCATAATCCTCATATTTTTTCTGCTTTTGCAGATGCAAATCCCCCTTTTAACGCTCCATTATACGAGTTCAGATTTGTTGTTTGCTTGCCTCCAACGCATGCTTAACAAGGCCCAATATGCCCCGCATCTTCTCTTCAGAAAAGAGTAAAAATGATACGAGGCGACGGTAACCGCTTAGGACTGTTCTAAGCTCATCGATGGTCTCAGGGCATATATCAGCAACTTGGACTGCCTCTTCCCTTTCAAGCCCATACTCACTCATAAGCCTATTGATGAGCGCATCAGCCTGCTCAGGCGTTAATTTTGAATACTTCTTTGCGTAGCTTAGCGTCCTTAGTTGAAGTGAATTTAAAGACTGTTCCCTTTCCTCTAAGATTCTCTTGACTTCAGAAATGGGTATCGGCCTAGAGTTTACTATCCTCCTTGGCAACTTAGCCACCTTCCCAAGGCCTAATGTGGTCTGATAGGAGCAACAGCTTCTTTAATTTATTCCCCAGCATGACCGAGACCTCGTACGCATTACCCCTCTTTGATATCACCGTACCTACTTTGCCATAAAACCTTTTATGCGGCATCCCCTTTTGGACAGCCGGATCTACCACTATCAAGACCTTATCACCTGGCTTATACTCCTTGAGATATATGTCTGGCCTTGGGCCGCTTCGTGAGCCGTACTTCTTCTTAAGAAGCTGCCTAGTTTTTACCCTGTAACCGTGCGAGGTGGGCATATCAGCCTTTACCTCTCTACCTCTACGACTGAAAGGGTAATATTTATCGGTGCAGTTCCTAAAACGTCGGCTATATTAGGCACCGTTCTACCGCCGTCCCCGTTTATCACCTCTTTTATGTAGAGTCCTCCCTGTGCCTTTATCCTGAACTCGACGAGCCTATTACCCTTCTTTTCCGCCTCTATGGAGTACAGGTACTTTTTCCTGACCCTATCGCTTCTACGAAGAATCCTGCTTGGTGTTCTCTGATGTACTAATACATTCCTGAACTTCTCGCAGACCTCTCTTAATTTGTTCTCATCTACGTTGGAATCGAACTCAACGAGCGCAAGATAGGTTTTTGAGGCAACCACCGATTTTGCTTTCATGTCCCTCACATCCTTCTTTGTTGTGTAAGAGAGATCCAGAACCTCGACCTTGTCTTTTGCATACTCGTTTATAGCATTTTGAAGCTTGTCAGGTTGAATGAATCTTTTCCTCGGAGATTTTAGCTCGAGCACGAAAGGCCTCCCAGTTCCAAGGACTGTTACGTTCACATCCTCCCTTCCCGCGGCATGAAACCTATAATCGAGTGCCTCAAATAAGTTCAGGGCTGGTTCTCCTATAAGCTCGCTGACAGAATCCGGATACTCCCTTCCACTCTGACCGCATGCTTCGCATCCCTTACCTCGACACTTTCTGCATATCCACGGTGTTTGGGGTATGCTCGGTTGTAACTTTTTATAATAACCCTTAACGAATACAGGGTTTGACTTAACCGTAAACGTTCCTGAAAAAATATCCAGGAGTATCGTTATATCTGGCGTAGCGAACTCGACAGGTTTTTTCGTAGTCCCTTCAATTATTTTCCCCAACTCTCTTGTTATGTCGCTCTTTATTTCTTCACCGAAGGTTAAGGCAAACTCGGCCTTTATCTGGTCGTCTCTTTCTTTTATATGAACGGGAACTGATGTACCGATTAGAAAGTTCGAGAATTCATACTGTCCCAACTCTCCTATTATGCTATCAGCGATACGACGAAAGTTCTCTTCAGTTAATTTACCTTCACATATGTCACATGTTTTATTTTCGTCGATTTGATAATTGAGCGACTTAGCAAGCTTCCTTGCATGCCTGTTCATGCCATTTTCAGCGACAACTTTTAAAACGTTCACAGCATCCTTATCATCCATCAGCAGCCTCATATTCGCCTCCATCGCTAACGCAACCTTAAGGGCCTCACCCCTCGCCTTATTGCCTACACCGGAAAGTAGCCTGGCAAACTGCCTCCCTAGACAGTAATCGCAGAGCGTATATTTCTGCAACATCCTATAGACTAAGTCGAGTATCCCTCCCATTTTCACACCCACTGGCTTTTCCTGACGTTTATTCCTCTAATTCCTTGTCAAGCATATGTCTGGGTAATTTCCACGGAGCCCTTTTCATAGACTTTACCATCCGTTTTGATAAATTGTATTGTTGGAGAAGGTTCTTGACATCCCTCTCCATGACACCTGAACCTCTGGCTATGCGTCTTATTCTTGACGAATCTATGATATGGGGATTTTTCCTCTCCTCGACCGTCATAGATGATATAATTGCCGACCATTTATCAATCTGTGTCTCAACCTTTTCGAGCTCTTCTTCTGGTAGGTTAGGGATTCCGGGTAAAGGTAGTTTTGATATTATCTTTTTTAGGGGACCCAACTTTCTCATTTCTTTGAATTGTTTCACAAAATCTTCTAGGGTAAACGTACCGCTCGTAAAGCTCTTAAACTTCTCCTTGCTAAACTCCAGCTCGGCAATCCTTATTTTTTCCAATAGGCCTTCTATATCGCCTATGCCCAAAAGTCTGCCGATGAAACCCTGCGGGTTAAACACCTCGATATCCTCAAGCTTCTCGCCAGTACCGATGAACTTTATCTTCGCTCCAGTAGCCACTACGGCCGACAGTGCACCACCACCTTTTGCAGACGTGTCCATTTTTGTGATGATTATAGAGCCTATTGGTGTTGCTTTATGAAATGCCTCGGCGTGTGCACCTGCCTGCTGACCTATTGTTCCGTCCAAAACCAACATTATCTCGTTAGGTTTAATCTTTTCCTCCAACATCTTCATCTCTAACATTAGAGATTGTTGGTCTTTGTGTCTCCCAGCCGTGTCTAACAGTACAACGTTACACTTTTGCTGCCTATACATATAATCAACGCCCTTTAGTGCTATAGCAACAGCATCCCGTTCCTCGGGTAAGCCGTAGACGGGTATATCCTTTCCGTCAAGGAGTTGCCTCAATTGCTCATAGGCGCCGGTCCTGAACGTATCGGCGCAGACCACACCGACGGAGTAGCTCAATTTTTTGAGATAATTCGCCAACTTCGCGACGGTCGTCGTCTTCCCGTGTCCCTGTATTCCGACGACCATGATCGTGTATTGTTTGGATTTATCTATAGCAATCTTATGGGGCTTCTCACCAAGTAGCGCGACAAGCTCTTCGTAGACAATCTTTATCATCTGGTCTTTCTTGGAAACTCCTGGTGGAACTTTTTCCGTTAACGCCCTATCCCTTATCCTTTCCGATAGCTTCATTACGAGCTCAACACTGACGTCCGAAACAAGTAGGGCCCTTTGTATGCCCCTTATGAGTTCCTCGACGACGTTTTTATCTACCCCTGGTGCCGACACGAACTTGCTTATGGCCTGCCTTATGAGTTCGCCAAGCGAAGTTATCGGGTTCAAGGCTGAATTAAGGGATTGTAATCCTATAATAAAGGTTGCTCGGGAAACGTTTATTCTTTATGAGCACGTATGAAGATAGGACGGTTTTTGGACGCTAAAAGACCGACCCTGATAGAAGGCAGCTACGTCGAGACGGAAGACCGTGTGACGTTTGCGGTAAAGGGCGTATCGCATCCGCCTGGAGGTATCATAGCCGTGCCAAAGTATGTGAGGGCTGAAGGTTCAACGGTTAAGCTGGGCGACTTTGGGTCCTCCATGGATTTTCTCAGGAAGAATCGTCCAGAGTTTCTGGTCCATGACGAGTACTTGGGACAAGAGATACCGCTTATACCTTTGAAGGAAATTTCACGAGTCTATGATCCAATTGATGGGAAGAATTGTTTAAAAGAGGACGTAATATCGAGCGTTGCCCTTAAGATGGTAAGCCTGCTTGTTGAAAAGTCCGGAATAGAAAGCAATGCTGTCGGCATAACCGGCTCAATTCTCTTGGGTCTTCATAACGAATATTCCGACATCGACATCGTAATTTACGGTATGAGAAGTTGTTTAAAAGTTTACGATACCCTGAAGTTTATGCGCGATAATAACATAACCGAGTGCCTTTCTGGACGGGCGTTGGAGAAGGTTTTAGAATCGAGGTCGGATACATGTATGGAACCTATGGCATGGACGAGGCACGAGAAGAGAAAACTCACAAACGGTGTGTTCATGGGAAGGCCGTATACGCTGAAGCTCGTCCCTCTTCCAGAGGAGTTTTGGGACAGGTACGGAGAGCGACGTTTTAAGGAAATCGGTAGGGCCACGATACGCTTCCGAATAAACGACGCATCAAAGAGCATATTTACGCCTTGTCATTACGGTATTAGGGTAGAAAGTGTAATCGAAGGCCCGGACATTTCAACGAGAATATCATCAATAGTCTCTTTCAGAAGTAGGTTTGCTGAGCAGCTTCACGATGGAGAAGACGGCATAGCTTCGGGAAGGCTTGAGGTATCAAGCGATAAAGAGTTCAGATTGTTCGTCGGAAACGGGACGAAAGATTTTTTGATGGTCGACTTACCTTGAGAAGGTTCAGAGATAAGGATTACGTTGAGACGTGCGAAGAATGGTTCTTTTGTGTAGTGGGTGAGAGCCACCCTTACGATAGACTCGTTGCTTATTTGAAATACTTGCCAGGCGATGGGCCATGGTCGAGGCATGGAAAAAGTTTCAGAAGGGCCATAGGCATTTATTCGATGCAAGAGTTAATGGATACTATAAAATTTCTTAAAAAGAACAAGCCCGAGTATGTTTTTTACGATGAAACCGTAGGTGCTGAGATGTCATGTGTTCCACTTAACAGGATATCGAAACATTACAGGTGCGACGAAAGATTGCGTGATATATTTGAACAACATGATTTAGACGACCTTGAGGACAAAACTAAGAAATTAGTGAAATCGATAATCGATGTTTCTGATGTAGGTGCTGAAAACCTAGGCGTCACCGGTTCTATACTCTTGAAAATCCACCATAAAAACTCGGATATAGACCTCGTCGTATATGGAAAGGAAAACTTCTGGAGAGTGATGCAAAGCTTGGATTCGATAGATGGTGTTGAGCGCCTTGACGGGTTAAGGCTGGCCGAGTGGGTTAAGAGGGCGAGATATCCTCTTTCAATGGACGAGCTATCAAAGCTGGCGAAATTGTTAAAGAACAAACGTGTTTATAAGGGAACGCCCTTCTCGATTCACGGCGTCAGGTTAGATGATGAAGTGACAAGAAGTTACGGTGAGGTTGTTTACCGGGCGATAGGCCTTGCTAAGATAAGAGCTACGGTTACTGAGGCTTCGGAGTCCTGTTTCATGCCAGCCATTTATGGGCTATCTGACGTAGAGACAAAGCAAGAGTACGCTACGGACGTGGAGATGTTGGCGTGCTTCGATGGGACGTTTACTGCGATGTTTGATAGGGGTACCCATATAGAGGCTTTTGGAAAGGTTGAGGCTGTAATGGATTTAAAGAGCGGACGTTCCATCAAATGGTTAGTTATCGGGACGTTTGAGGGGATGAATAAAGAATACGTTATCCCGATCGAAGAAGCACATCCGCCTCCATGAGAACCCTCTTCTGTATCCATACTGGCGTCCAAGGCGTTAGGAGCGAGGCATATTTGCTTTCAAGGACCTTCTTCAGAACATCCTTGCTTCCGATGGACAGGTATCCAGCTAAAAGCGAACGTGCATACTCTATCGATTTATTAACATCAAGATAATGTCCTATGTAAAGCATGACCTCTGTCAGGTCCCATGCCTTGTCGCCGTTGAACGAAGCTTGCTCTAAGTCCGTTACGTAGACCTTATCTCTGGAGATTATGAAGTTTTCAGGCTTGCAATCACCCAATGTAATGTTATGTTGATGAATTTTTGCTAACTCCCTTCCTGCCATAAATGCAGCCCTCTGTAGTAAGTTCTGCTCGCCTCCCGACATCCATATCTGCATGATGTCTTGCCCTTCGATGAACTTCTGAAACAGCGTCTTCTTCTTCCAGTTTACGTGATAGATGTCGGCCGTGTTAAAGCCCAGTTGTGCAAGCTTGTTAACGAAGTAAACTTCGTTGGAAAGCCTGTCCTCGGCTACGACTGAAAAATTCTTCACACCAATAGTCCAAATCCTCGCCACTACCCACTTGAGGTCCGTCCAGTTGAGGTATTTCTTCACGAAAATCTTTTCTTCCGAGCCTCTTACGTGAATCGTGACCACGTACGTCGAGTTAAGCGTTCGACCTATCTTTCTTATGGATATCTGGTCTCTGTCCACGTCATAAACCTGTTTGACGAAGTCCACGATGTCAAATCGCTCTTTCAGCGGCTGCTTTCCTATAGCCGTCTCAATGAATACATATTCCTCTGGGTCGGGAAGGTCATACTCAGCTTTGTAAAAGAGTGACCTTCGGATTTTTGAGTATAACTCCTCCGCTATGATACGCGGGTTAAAGCGTCCAGCATAACCATGCACTAGATACATTTTAAACATTCTTTCGAAGTCGTAGAGTCTCCTGTTAAATGTGCTCGTTTGGTTTAATATTGAAAGGACTAGCTTGTTCGATAGACGATAGTAATCGCCATCCCTGACTAACAAACCTTTAGATTCCAGCTCCGCGAAAGCCGCATGGAATCCTTTCATGCATACATTCATGTTCGTCCTCATATGAGGGCCGGAGAATATTTTCGAGTAGCTATAGCGCGCCGGCGGATACATCAGGGCCCTTCTCCTTAACTTCTCGAAGAGAAAGTACTCGGGTTGTATCAGGAGCTCGCTCGCCGCCATCCTATGTTCCAGTATGAGGTTATCGCATAGCTCAAGCACCACATTCTTCTTATAAGTCTTGTCAAATTCCTCCAAGAGCGTAGCACCTGCTACGGGATAAAATGGTGTTAGAAGCCTTCCCGCCACGAACTCGCCCAGAGTGCCCCTCGTCACGTCACCTCTCATGGTATTTTCATCGACAGCCAAAAGGGCAACGGTAGGCTCGAAATTCCTCAGGTAGTAGTACTTTATCTCTTCCTTAAAGTCTCTCACGACGCACAATACGTCTAGGTCACTACCCTTGGAAGAATAGCCGGAAAGCTGAGAGCCGTAGATGCAAACGCACGATACATCGTCCTCGTTAATGAAGATACTTCTCGAGGCCTCGAGTGCGGTCTGCGTGAGTAGGTTCAACCTCTCTTCCGGGATGGCGTACATGTTCATTATAAACCAATTAGGCACTAGGTTTAAACTTTTATTTTCGTTCAATATAGCGAGGTTGATATGCTAACTAGCTCAGAGATTCGGGCACTTCCGATGAGGCTCGTTAGAAAGATTTTAAGGTTAGGCGCGTCCGATGCGGCGGTAAGGTTGGATGTATCGAATTCGATGATGATAAGGTTCTCGAACAACAATATCACGGTCTCAAATTTTTTTAGAGATACTGTTCTGGAAATATACGTAGCATTTAAAGAAAGAAGAGCTACAGGTGCCATAACGGACCTTTCGCCACCTTCGATTGAGCAAACGGTCGAGCGCTTGGTATCCACGGCTAAGACTGTCCAGCCTTCGGATGTTTACGCGCCCCTCCCGAGAGGGCCGTTTAAGTATGGCAAGCATCTCTTAAAGGTCGGCAAGGTCACGATGGAGCCCGAGGTGCTCGTTGAGCACGTGAATGTTGCCATAAACTCTGCCATATCCGCTGGTGCTAAAAGGGTTGCTGGCTCTCTTAAATCTACGAGAAGCAAAACTATCCTTTACACAAGCGGAAATGTAGAGGCATCTTCCACGAAAAGCACCATTGCCCTTTCCGTCAGAGCGTTTGCGGCAGATGAAGCTACGGGACAGTTTGCTACAGTTGCGGCTGACGATTCAGAGTTTAAGCCAGAAGAAGTTGGCTCTATGGCCGGCGAAATAGCGAGAATGGCCCTTAACCCTGTTGAAGGTAAACCGGGTAGGTATGATGCTATCCTCGGGCCCATGACATTTGCCCACATCGTTGATGAGCTTGGCTCGGCAGCCTCTGCTTTCAACGTTGATGTCGGAGCATCCTTTTTAGTCGACATGCTAGAGAAAAAGGTCGCTTCACCGATATTCACACTGACCGATGACCCCACGCTGAGTAACACTTATGGTACCGAGCCGTTTGACGATGAGGGGCTACCGACTAGGAAAAACGTCATAGTGGAGAACGGCATTCTGAAAACCTATCTCCATAACAGCACGACAGCGAAGAGATATGGCACAGTCAGCACTGCAAACGCTGGGATAGTAGTTCCTATGCCGTTTAACTTGGTTGTAGATGCAGGCGATAGGAACTTTGGGAAGTTGCTTTCTGGGGTTGACAGGGGTATATATATAACGAACGATTGGTACCTAAGGTATTCAAACTATCGAGAGGGTGACTTCTCCACGGTGCCAAGGGATGGTCTATTCACGATAAAGAACGGTAGCATAGAGATGCCTATCAAAGGTCTTAGACTCGCCGGTAACATGATAAAGCTCCTAAGCTCCGTTGTTGCTTTAAGCGTGGAAAGGCGTTGGATTAAGTGGTGGGAAGTGGATACGCCTGTCTATGCCCCTTGGGCGCTCATTGCTGACGTCGAATTCACGAAGAGTACGCTTTGAAACATTCCGCTATAGTTTGTATCCTATCTTCCTGAGGAATTCCTTCCTCTTCTTTATGTCGTCTTCTCCCTCTATTCCCTTTGATTTGTAACCGTCGATCACGCCAAGCACGCCCCTGCCCTGCTCGGACTCAACTATAACGATCTGGAGCGGGTTTGCGGTGGCGGCAAGGATGGTGCAAACTTCGGGCACTTCTTTCAACCTGTTCAGCACGTTTATAGGGTACATGTCCTTTATAAATACCATGAATGTATGGCCGCATCCAATCTTGAGCAACGTTTCGGCGGCGAGCTTCCTTAACGTCTCGTCCGTACCTTCGTGCCTGATAAGACAAGGTCCACTGGCCTCGGCAAACGCCAAACCAAACTTCGCTCCTGGTACGGAATTCATTATCGCCTCGTAGATATCCTCAACACTCTTTATGAAGTGCGTTATACCGAATATGACATTACAACCTTCGGGCACCTTTACGTCAACTATCTCCATCTTCAACTTGTATGCACCAGCAAAACCGAGAGCGCATAGCTTGATAAAAACATTCATTTAAAATTTTGGTCAAGGCGTATTTTGTTATCCACCGTTAAGCGGCACTACATTTATTATTATCTTACTCCTTAATTCGTATAGATGGTACCTACCAAGACGGGTATCGCCGAGCTACCACTGCATTCTGGCCATGCACCAAGCTGGCTCATAGAAAGGATGAGAAAGCTCGCAGACGCTATAGTCGCCGTTATCGTCGAGAGTTACAATACGGAAGAGTTTCTCAGAAGGGTATCGGACCCTTTCTGGTTCCAGTCATTCGGTTGCGTCCTCGGTTTCGACTGGCACTCAAGTGGTCTGACGACGGTAGTAACTGGGGTTCTTAGGGAAAGCTTGAGTTTCGATAAACATGGTGTCATAGTGGCCGGTGGAAAAGGTCTGGAAAGCAAGAAGACGCCGGAGAAGCTGAAATCGACGCTCGCTTCGTACGGATTTGATGAGAAACGGATAGATTATTTACTACGCGCAAGCAGATTATCCGCAAAGGTCGACAACGCGCTCGTTCAAGACGGCTACGACCTTTATCACCATGCTATGCTAGTAGATGAAAAAGGAAAGTGGGCAGTGGTTCAACAAGGCATGAACGTGTTAGAAGGATACGCCAGAAGGTATCACTGGCTCGGCGATGCTGTGAAGAGCTTCGTCGTCGAGCCACACTCTTCCATAGTAAGCGATGGCGTTTCATCCCTCGTTCTTAACATGACCTCAAGAAAGTGCGAGGATTCTAGGAAAGCTTCCGTCGACCTTGCGTGCGAGCCACCGTCGAAGTTGGTGCGTATTGTTAACCTTCTTAATAAACAGGAGAGTTTAACGAGGTGGTTGGGCGATGAGGTAGGCGTGAGTAGGATAGAAGGTGTTCCAGCCTATCTCCGTATGCCCAAAAAGATGAATTGGGATTTGTTAAGAAAGGTGTACGAGCTACAGCCAAGGAGCTACGAGGAGCTGGCCGAGATAAGGGGAGTCGGGCCTTCTACTATCAGGGCGCTGGCTCTGATTGCCGCTCTCGTGTTTGGCGCAAAGATTGACTGGAGGGACCCTGTAAAGTACAGCTTCGCCGTGGGTGGAAAGGACGGTGTGCCGTATCCTGTGTCGAGAAGAACAATGGACGAGGCTACGAATTTCTTAAAGGAGATGCTCGAGGCGGCTGAGCTGGAGAAGGAGACCAAAATCGAGGCTCTTAGAAGGCTTGCGCGCGCCAAACAAGCCTCGGTGTTAGAATTCACGGGTGATTAAAAAATCCGCCAAGGATTTAAGCTTCTTCTTTGCAGGAGTCTCCGGTAAGAGCCTATCCAACGCTTCCCAAGACTCCCTAACTAGCTTCCTGGCGACCTCACTCGCATACTCTACCGCACCGCTCTTCTTTATCAAAGTGATGGCCTCCTCTATCAGGCTAGGCTCACTCGTGTGTAATGAAAGGATTTTTTTAAGCCTATTTGCCTCTTCCTTTGGTAGATGTTTCATTGCATAAATTACCATCAACGTCCTCTTTCCCTCCTTTATGTCGCCGCCTATCTCCTTGCCGTACTTCTTCACGTCACCTACGATGTTTAAGACGTCATCCTGTATCTGGAAGGCTATGCTGAGAGACTCCGCAAAGTCCTTCAACCCCTTTAAAAGTTCATAGTTAGCGTCCGCCATTATGCCAGCTATTCCAACTGCCATGCGTGATAGCGAGCCAGTTTTGAATGCACACATTTGCATGTAGTGTTCTTCATCGACGTCGTTGACCAGACCCTTGTGCCAAGCTATGTCCATGGCCTGACCTAGGCTCAGCCTAAGCATTTCCTCGACGTAGCATTGCACAATTGCCAGCATTTTTTCAGGAGAAATTTTTTTATCCTTCAGCAAACCTATGAGCGGGAGGTAGTACATCGTGTTACCGACGTTAACGGCTATGTCAATGCCGTAGATTTTGTGGATGCATTCCTTGCCACGCCTGAAATCTCCGCTATCCTCTACGTCGTCGACTATCAACGTGCCGTTATGAACTATTTCGGGTATTATCGCTATGTCCACGATATCTTCAGTCTTACCGCCTAGCGCCTCATAAGTCAGCAGAAGTAAGGCGGGCCTCCACCTCTTTCCGCCCCTGTCCATCAAATCCCAGAACGGCTCGGATACGGCCTTAGTCAACGACTCAGGCTCATACGAGAACCTTGGCACACCGAACAACCTGACGGCTTCTTCCTGCGTGAACTTTCTCGGCACGTAACGCTCTATAGCCTTCTCGACAAGTCGAGAGTATTCCTTTAACATACTCAATACTTGCTGTTCTGCTTCCGTCATGTTTCAAGCACGCTCTCATATTAATGGTATAAAAAGCTTAGGACCAATTATCCACGACTAGATTTTGAAGCCTGCTTTCTTGAGAAACTTTGACAACTTTTCGTACCTCTTTTCTACCTCTTTCGTTCGCTCAGTCTTCACGACCAGATAATCCTTATACTTCATAGGAATGCCCGCATACTTCATCAAGTAGCCCTCTTGGTCGTACATCTCTGAGGATTCTTCAACGTAGTTGGCAATTTCGTAGGGATTCGGCTCCCGGTATTTATTCTTGTGGAATACCGTGTGTAACGGCCACCTAGGTCTCTTGGGCGGTAGCTCATCCTTCTCGCCTATGCAAAGGAGGCCGATAGGGACTACTCCCTTCGGGAGCTCTAGTAAGGTTGCCACGCGCTCTGCCTCAACGAGTGCGCAGTCAAGTAGAGCAGTACCGAAGCCGAGAACTTCAGCGGCTATGACCATGTTCTGCGTCGCAAGCCCTGTCTCGAATATGCTGTATATCGTCTCGACAGGGTATTCATCGGACGTCAAAACATGGTTGCGACTAAGATAGTCGAACATTTTCTTAACCCGATTAAGGTCGCTGCATATGACTATCATAGTGGAAGCATTCGAGATGTACTTTGCATCGCAAATCTCTTCGAGAGCCTTCCTCTTTTCTTTGTCACTTACAAGAATGAATGAGTAAGCTTGGTTGTATGATGGTGCCCTCTGGCCTGCCTCAACTATCATGTTGATTACTTCCTCCGGTATATCGACGGGTTTAAACTTCCTGACAGTCCTTCTATTGTATATGATGTTTAACAAGCTCCTGGCTACACTCATATTTTATTCGACTAAAGTTCCAGTCTTTAGGATAAAAATCTTGTTTGCTACCTCTTTATCTTAGCTTCAGTCTTTTTAACGTCAGAGAATTCGTGACCACGCTGACCGAGCTCAGTGCCATGGCTATACCGGCCAGTATGGGGTTAAGGTAACCCATGGCGGCTACTGGTATGAGCGTTGTGTTGTAAGCGAAGGCCCAAAAAAGGTTCTGCTTTATCTTGCGCATCGTGCTCCTGCTAAGCCTTATTGCTGCCACGACATTCCTCAAATCCTCTTTTATCAGGACTATGCCACCAGTCTCTACTGCAACGTCCGTTCCACTACCTATGGCGATGCCTACGTCGGCTTGAGCCAGCGCCGGGGCATCGTTCACACCATCGCCAACCATCGCCACAATCTTTCCTTCTGCCTGAAGCTTCTTTATGATTTCGAGCTTTTCGGAAGGCAGGACCTCTGCTACCACGTGTTCTATCCCCAGCTGCTTTGCTATAGCCTTCGCCGTCCTTTCGTTATCACCCGTAAGCATTATGACTTCGAGGCCCATGGACTTCAGCTGGCTCACGGTCTCGGCTGCATGCTCCTTCAGAACGTCCTCCACGCTTATCAGGGCAACCGGCCTTTCATCGACCGAAACTATCAGGACTGTCTTGCCTTCCTGCTCAAGCCCCCTCAAAGTTTCCTCTAATTCAGATAATCCGAGGCCCATCGAAAAGAATAGCTTCCTGTTGCCTATTACTACACGCTTTCCTTTCACGGTTGCCACAACACCTTTGCCGGGAACCGCCTCGAAATTTTCCGGTCTGACGGGTTCTACTCCGAGTTCTTTCGCCTTCTTAATTACGGCCTCTCCTAAAGGGTGCTCCGAGCCGAACTCTGCGGATGCGGCCACTCTCATGATCTCTTTTTCATTCATTTCATCCAACGGGATGATGCCCGTTACCGTTGGTTCACCTTTTGTAAGTGTGCCCGTTTTATCAAAGACCACGGTCGTTATTTTATACGCCTTTTCAAGGTTTTCGCCGCCTTTTATCAATATACCGTTTTCAGCGCCCTTTCCCACACCAACGACTATAGCTGCTGGTGTTGCTAAACCCAAGGCACAGGGGCAAGCTATTATCAAAACTGCTATGAATGCTGTAAGACCGGGGAGCGGGTTGCCGAAGAGGAGATACCATGTTAAGAATGTAGCGATGCTAATGCTCATGACCGCAGGAACGAAGTATGAGGCGGCCCTATCCGCCAAGCGTTCTATCGGAGCCTGTGCCGCTTGAGCTTCTTCGACAAGCCTTACTATCTGGGATAGCGTGGTGTCAGCTCCAACCTTAGTTGCCCTAACCAAGAGGATTCCGCTCTTGTTCATAGTGCCACCTATGACCTCGCTGCCCGATTCCTTCTCTACAGGAATGCTCTCGCCGGTGATGACCTTCTCGTCAACCGCAGAATGACCATCGACGACCACACCATCTATCGGTATCTTCTCGCCCGGTTTAACCAACAATAGGTCGCCAACCTTTACTTTCTCGACGGGGACTATTGTCTCAACACCATCCTGTATCACTCTTGCGGTGGTTGGCTGGAGTTCCATAAGCTTCCTCACAGCATCCGATGCCTTCCTCCTTACAACATGCTCGAGTAGCCTTCCTAGGAGCACGAACGCTATTATCAACGCTGATACTTCATAGTATAAGCCCTCGGGAAATACGGAAGGCATGAATGTCACGAGTGTGCTGTAAAACCACGCTGCGGAGGTCCCTATGGCTATGAGCGTATCCATGTTTGCCGACTTAGCTCTAATCGCGTGCCACATGCCCTTGTAGAAAGACCAGCCTGCGACAAACTGCACCGGCGTTGCCAAAAAGAATAACAGGAGGCTGTTAGGTATGGGCAAAGACGGATTCAAAAACCATGTTAGTATAAGCGCAGGTATTCCCAGCGCAAAGCTAAGGACGGACATCCTTTTCAGGTTCCTAACCTCAACCTCGGGCATCAAGAACGTTTTGAGGCAGGTTTCGCTACAGAAATAGTACGTTCTGCCCCTCACCGTAGCTTTTAGGGCCTCCTCCGTCTCCTCCACGAACATTCCGCATACAGGGTCTTTTGCCATATTTTATTATATAACGTCGTTACCCCAAATTTAAGTGTTTTCAGCACAACCATCTTAACTGACGACTCCTTGTTAAATAATAGCGTTCGCAGAACAAACTTTACAACAATGGCCAGAATTTAAAATCAATCTACCTAAGCCTATAACGACTCTGGACGCTTGTCAAAAGTTTATTTTTATCTGAACGTTTTGAAGGTTTTGATGAATAAGTTCGAAGAAGACCTATCGAAAATCATTGCGCATATAGGCGATAAGTGCGGCAAAGAAGTAGCAAGTAAGCTCGATGGCATGTATAAGAAACTATGCAAACTATACGAGGCTAACATGGTTAAGATAAACCATTCCGTGATGGAGGTTGTCTGCGCTGCCGACTTAATCGCTAAGGGTTACGACGTGGATGTTGAATACAGGCTTAACGACATACTTACGTGCGACGTATACGGCGTAAAGGGCGATGGTGGTCTCATAGTAGAGATAGAGACAGGCTTCGTACCTCCTGAACACGCACTCGACCCCAACACATACCTATTGGCTAGAGTCGCCAGTAAGATAGCAAGGTACAGCACGTTCGCGAAAAAGTTCGGTATCGGAACACCGCCACATAACATTGTCCAAATACCATACGTATTCTTAAAGCCGCCGAGGGATAGGAGCAAAGAAGAGGTACTTTACATCAAGAGAGTCTGTGACCTTTACTACGCGAAACCCCCCATCAGCTTTGAAGAAATACTCAACGCAAGGCTTTACATGATCTACGTGATAGACGTTGACGACGTAGCCGTCAACGAATTATCGCCGCAAGAATACCACGAAATCGTGGACCGGGTAGTAAAAATCATGAACGTATCTTCTTTCATGCATGGTCTTGGTGAGAATAGAGAGCCCTTGTAGGTGACGTTTTACATTCCTCGTAGAAAAATAGCTTCAGGATACTTGATAAAAAAAATCTTAGTCGCGTCGTCTTTCGGAGAAAGCGGGCCTCCCTGTTAAGGCACCCCTCCTTGGGTTTAATCCCCTTGATGCCCTACGGGCACCTCCCACCCCTACTCAGCTTGAGGGCACTGCCGAAGCAGCCCCTGGAGCGCTGAGTACGGGTCAACGCCTACAACGTCTGAGGCTTCCCCCAAACGTTGCTCAGCGTAGGCCTCTCCTTTTCCGGACGACGCAACCTAAGATAATAAACCACACTGATTTATACGTTTCACTCTAAAATAGTAAAAGCATTACTTCATAGTTATAACGCGGAAAAAATTTTTGGAATTTGTACAAAAACAACGGTCAAGAAAACCTTAAAGCTCAATCTAAATTCTAAATTAGCCAAAGGCATAAAGCCTTGCTGCGCTATATCCAGCCTTTCCTCCTTTTTGAGAAATACGCCGAAATTCTTCCTGAATTACCGGATAGACCGAGGTCATGTATGCTAAAGGTTTATGCCACTATCTTTATTTTTTCGTAAAGGCGCTTTCTAAACCATAATGCTACGTTTACCAACGAGATCATCACAGGAACCTCTATCAACGGACCGATTACGGTCGCGAAGGCTTCCTTGGAAGCTAGACCAAAAACGGACACCGCTACGGCTATCGCAAGCTCAAAGTTGTTGCTCGCGGCCGTAAAAGCCAGGGAGGTAACCCTACTGTAGTCAAGGCCTGACCGATACCCAACCAAGAAGGACAGAAGGAACATTATAACGAAATAAGAAAGTAGCGGCATGGCTATTCTCGCAACGTCCACCGGGAGGGTGACGATGTACTCGCCTTTTAAGGAGAACATCACGATTATGGTGAATAGCAAAGCGAAAAGGGATGTTGGTCCAAGTTTTGGCATGAGAACCTTATCGTACCATTCCCTTCCTTTCTTTTTAAGGAAATAGAAGCGCGTAATCATTCCACCAAAGAACGGTATGCCGAGGTATATGAGAACAGATGCGGCGACTTCTACAAGAGATATTTCGACTACCGTGCTAGTCCCAGCAATCCAAGAGCTTACGAGGGTGATGTAGAAATAGGCGTAGATAGAATAAAACGCAATCTGGAAGACAGAGTTCAGGGCTACAAGGATTGCAGCCCATTCCCTATCACCATCAGCAAGGTCGTTCCAGACGATGACCATCGCTATGCACCTCGCCAAGCCCACTAGGATTATGCCATTTCGGAATTCAGGATACTCTGCGAGGAATATCCATGCAAGAACGAACATAAGGAGTGGGCCTAACAAATAGTTGAGTATAAGCGACTCCGTAAGCATGATCTTCGACCCTCTAGCTGTGACTATCTTCCTAAGCTCCTCATACCTTACCTTGGCAAGGGGCGGGTACATCATCCAGATTAGACCTATCGCTATAGGGATGGAAGTCGTACCTATGCTCAACTGTCCCAGCATATCGGCGATGCTTGGGAAGATGTAGCCCAAGCCTACACCGATTATCATGGCTAAGAAGATCCAAAGCGTTAAAAACTTGCTCAAGATTGGTAGGCCGACTTTTTGTTCGGTCATATTATGCACCAAACTGACTTCCCAGTTTTTATCGAGAAAACGAATATAGCTATATTTAAATATAACTATTGAGCGCGCTCGAATGCTGACCTTCGGTTTCTGAAAGTACGAGTTTTACCGCAGTAATGCCATTTTGCGTGAGGGTCCGTGCTTCTTCGCATCATAGATTGTTAGCTGTCAATTTATGGAGCTACCCTCAAAATTTCTAAACGGGTTTAGTTTGTTTCCCGGCAACCCTAGGAACCGATCTAGGTCTCCTAGCTCGCGACGTCATGGATCTCTGGTCCCATGGGACCATGGTCTACCTCATGGCCATAAGGACCTTCCTTGGATTAGTTACGCTACCGAGAGAAAAAATAATTCCGGCGTTCGTAACTAATCGTTATTTTCCCTAGGACCTAGCAGATTGCCTTAAAGGTTACCGGGGCCGGCATATAAACTTAACTTCAGCTCCCATTTTTGATGGGATTTTCTTATATTTTTATTTCTGTAAGGTGGAAGTGTGGGATTTGAAATTCACCTTCGGTTCTCTCTCATAAGCGCGTTTAGCCTGCTCTGGCTTAGCGACTGCTGCGCGATTATCCTTCTTAATCTCAAACCATATGTTCATTTCGTCACAACTCCTGTAGCTCTAAGTCGCTGAATAACCTCTCTATCTCAGCCTTAGGATACTCCTCCAATCTTATGAGCGCTTTAACTAATTGCGAGCTTAATACTCTTAGTATATCCTTTCCATTCGGAGTAAGGTAATTACAGTTTTCTTCATACCCTATACCAGGCATGACGTTAAGAAAGTCGCGTCGAAATGTTGACACTTCCATTCCGCCAAATAACTCAGGATATTTATTTTTAAGTCTACTAAGAAGTTCACAATCTTTAATCCGGTCATAGTTCTTTAACTCCTCATAGATGTAGATAGACCTTTCATCAAACTTTGTCTTTGGAACCCAAATCCTTCTAAAATCAAACTCATCCTCTTTCTGGCTAAATGGTCTCAGATACTTCCCGTCCTTACTTGGATCTGCTACGAAGGTATAGTAAAGGACAGGGATGAATCCGCTTAAATATGCAACTTGCGTTAGTGCAAGATTCAATACGTTCGTTCCGCCAGTTATGTTAGCCCATATGTGCTTCCCTACCTCATGAGGGGAATGAAACTTGAGCAGAGCCTTTGCGATTACCTTGAAGCACTCGCTAAAATCGTTAACATTTACTTTAATGTAGAAGTGTTTCTGCTCGCCGAACTCCTCATCAAGGAACATCTTTACGATTTTAAGGGAATTCCTCATATTCTTTTTCCAAGACTTTCGCATAGCCCTCCGCATGTACTCATTATCCACCACATCGTATGCCATCTCTCTCCCTTCAGCTATCTCAGGGCTAGTGAAGATAACAACACTCTCCACGATCTTCCCTTTAAACTCGTCCCTTAGTTTATCCTCGTTTGCCTTCAGATAACATAAACCTGAAGTGACGGCCCCAGGCGACCTACCGAGACCGGCGAAATGGACTATCCCCATAGAATCTCCCAGATATGAGCTATCTGACGATTTTGAAGGTTTTCATCTGTTAAAACCCTTCCTTACGCAATATCTGTTGATAGAAAGCTCGCCCGGCGTCGAGGACATAAACCTTCTCTCTCGTGAGCTTTATTAGTCCGGCTGTGGATAGCCTCTTCATAAGGTCTGGAGATATCCTGACTTTGCTGCGCTCTATCACATTGGCGCTGAGCAGGGAAGCTATCTGGTATAATACCTCCTTTGGATAAGGAATTACTGGTATTCGAATGACGTTGTAAGTTGAAGGTGGCGGGTACATTAAAGCATCGAATAGCTCACGTTTCCTGGTGTAGTATTCCATAGGGTCTGGGCTGGCAGCCAACTCGGATATATCGTGCCTTGCCCGCTCTAAGTCGACGCTCATACTCTTTATATTTGGAGCAACAACGTGGTAGACAGCATCCACATCTAGGATCTGGCCGAGCATAGCTAGCGATGTGCCCATTTCCTTCCTCCCACCCGCTAGACATACATAGATTTTATCGGCGTTATATCTCTCCCGTTGCTCCCTAAGTATATCGGCGCAGATACCCATGAATTTGATGTTATCTTCGTCGGTGATTATATCGTTAAAAGGTAGATTCTTGATGTGGACGTGGATATGAGGATACCTGCTCTTGATAGCAGCCTCAAGGAGCTTGGCTCCCTCTTGGATCATTTTCTCACCCGTGACTATCAGAGTGAGGTCCGACACCCTCTCCTCCTTCTCAAGGTATTGTATGAACTCTGTGACGACGGGTGGACTTGTCCCGAGTGTAGCTATCACGGAAACCTTCATGAACGCTCATTAATATCGAAGGATCATTAGATTAATTAAACTTACGGTACTAGTTCGGCCATTGAAAAGTAAGGTCGAGCTTGTTCAGAAAAAAGAAAATATTTTGGAAAGACCTTTCGCCGCTCAAATTTGAGAGCCCCTAAGTCTATGCTGGAGCAGCGGAGCATGGCTGAGTTCTACTTACTAGTATCGCTTTCTCAAGATTTTCCAGAACAGCCATCAAGTCTAACTCATAGCAGCGGGGCTCGATCTCCGTAAACCCATTCCTCGCCTGACTATTTGAAGACCTAGGCTCGAAGCTCGATAATAGTGCCGGGGCTGGGATTCGAACCCAGGATGGCCTACGCCAGTGGGTCTTAAGCCCACCCCCTTGACCAGGCTCGGGTACCCCGGCTGCCACCAGATTTGTTTACCTCGCTTAAATTTATCCGTTAGAGAAATGTACGGCGATAGGGGCAAGCCGAGCAGGATATCCTTACCGTAACGCCTTTCTTCCGACATGTATTTATTCACCTGATGCGTAACTCATGAGCATGAAAATAGAAAGCGTCAGGGCTTTTATCCTGAAAAAACCGCTCGATAAACCTCTTGCAACATCCAAGGCTGAGCTTAGGGAGAGAGGCACGGCAATAGTCCAAATAAAGACCGAAGACGGTATTGAAGGGTTGGGCGAGGGCGTTGGTGTGCCAAACGTGATAAAGGAAATAGTCGAGAGGAACTTTACACCCATGCTAATCGGCGAAGACCCATTCAATATCGAGAGGCTATGGAGAAAGATGTTTCAGAGATTGTACTGGGAGCCGAAAGGAGCATGGGTCTGTGCGATAAGCGCAGTCGAGATGGCGCTCTGGGACATAGTCGGCAAGGCCCTCGACGTACCAGTGTATAAGCTAATCGGTGGGCTGTATAGGGATAGGCTGGAAGCATACGCGAGCGACATATTTTGGGACGATGTCGAGGAGATGGCTAAGAGGGCAGCCTCCTTCGTCAACCAAGGCTTCAGATATGTGAAGTGTCACATAGGTAAGGGATTCGGGCATGATGAAGTGAGGGTCAGGGCTATGAGGAAGGCAATCGGGAACGATGCCGAACTCATGGTTGACATAAACTGTGGCTACGATAGGCCTACAGCCATAAAATTTGCGGAAGTGTTCGAGGAGAATGAAGTTTTCTGGTACGAGGAGCCCTTGCCTCCGTTCGACCTAGAAGGTTACAAGTTGTTAAAGGACTACACGGACCTGCCGATAGCCGCTGGCGAGAACGAGTTCACGAAGTACGGGTTTAGGGACATGTTCGTCAAAGGCGCGGTGGATTACGCTATGCCGGACCTAGCAAGGGTAGGCGGTATACTTGAGGGGAAAAAGGTCAGCGCGCTCGCAGAATCCTTTAACGTCGTATGCTCGCCGCATGTGTTCTCAACAGGCATACTGCTAGCGGCGACTTTACACTTGATGGCAAGCACGCCTGGAACTGAGCTCTTCGAGCTCGATACCACGGGCACGGGTGTAATAGATGAGCTTCTCGCTGAGCCGTTAGAGGTTCGGGATGGTTACGTATACGTACCAAAAGGACCTGGTTTAGGCGTCCAGCTCGGCGAGAGGGTAAAAAGATACTTAGTGTAACAACCCACGAATCTAAAAGCGCTTAACGTTCCATCAACGCGTTCTTATGCTTTATTACCTTTAAACATTTTTTACGGACAAATTGTTTCTCAGCTATACGATTATCCTACGAGGCAGCTCGGAGCACGAAATGCCTTCTAAGCTTACCGGTTTGTACACCATCCGTCGAGTTATGGTATGACTAACGTCCCAACCCTTTCGCCCATTATTGCTTTCTTAACATCATCCAATTTCCTGCCGTTTAAGTACACGCACGTTATTCTAGACCTCTGCAAGATCGATATAGCTAAGTTGTCGATCAGCGGGTATTTGCCTGCGGTCTGTGGCAACTCCGCTACCATCTTAGACAGTTGAGACAACGAGACTTGTGGTAACGGCTTCGCGCTCGGGTCAACCTTCGGGTCTGACGTGTAGATGCCGCCCACATCTGTTGTGACTATAAGCCTTTCAGCCCTTATGACCGATGCAGCTAGGGCGGCGACGGCCACTGTTGACTGGCCCGGCTGAAGCCCTCCCATCACCACTATCTTTCCGTCAACGGCAAGCTCCCTTAGCTCTTCTGTTGAAGCAGGTATGCGTTGCTGCGCAACATCGCCAAGGCATGCCGCCATTAACCTTGCGTTAGCCCTTGTTACCAGTATTGCCACCTCATCACACATCACTTCGTCTGCACCCAGCGCCCTAGCCGTATCGACGTACCTCCTCGCAATCTCACCGCCCCCGACCACCACTATCCATTTCCCCTTACCTTCATACAACTTTGCCAAAAGCTTCGCGTACTCAGCCATTAATTGGTAGTCTATTCTACCGTTGCTTGATATTAGGTGTCCGCTTAGCTTAAGAACCAAATTCAAACTCTACGCACCCATATACTGCTTGAGTAAGCGGTTATTAAGCGCTTGGGGATTTTTGTAAAATTTGGAAAAAAGCTTAAAAGCAGAATAGAGGTCGGTGGTTCAGTTACCATGTCCAGCTTAAGAAAGGTCACCGCGGTTGTGCTGGTTATCCTTGCATCCTTGTTGGTAGCATGGTTTGCTCTTAACACAGCCTCGACGCTAACGAGCCTTAACGCTAAGGTGTCGGAACTCTCTGACAATCTCTGGAAGCTATACAATAGCCATAAGGAAATACTGAATAGACTCGAAAGCTTAGAGAGGAGCTTTGCGTATACTACAGTCACAAAGACCGTTATTGCTACTAGCCCGGTCACGGAGGTTTACGAGCGGGTTAAAGACTCCGTCGTTTTAATCCGGGCGACATCTTTGTACGGTACTTCCGTCGGCTCAGGCTTTGTTTACGACATAGTCGGTCACATCGTCACGAACAATCATGTAGTCGAGGATAGCTACCGCATTACCGTAACTTTCCTCGACGGCACGTCCCTAGTAGCCTCGGTCATCGGAACGGACCCTTACAGCGACTTAGCTGTCCTAAGAGTGGAGCCTAGCGGTACCGTGCTAAGGCCGCTCAAGCTCGGGAACTCATCGGAGCTGATGATAGGCGAGCAAATCCTTGTGGTCGGAAGCCCATTCGGCTTAGCTGGAAGTGTGACGACGGGTATCGTGAGTCAAAAGGGCAGGCTCTTGGAGACAGCCTACGGATATTCTATACCAGGCGTCATACAGTTTGACGCTGCCGTGAACCCAGGAAACTCGGGTGGGCCCCTTATCAACATGGAGGGTGAAGTCGTCGGCGTAACTACTGCCATAGAATCGCCTATCAGTGGCTTCGTGGGTATTGGTTATGCGATACCGTCCACGATAGTCAAAAGGGTCGTGTCAGCCCTGATAGAGAAGGGAAGCTACACCCATAGCTGGATGGGTATAACGGGCGTAAACATGAACGAGGAAATTGCTGAGGCCATGGGAGTGAACATAACGAAAGGCTTCTTGATAACGGACGTCGTGCGAGAAGGCCCAGCCGATAGGGCAGGCCTTAGGGGCGGTGATAGGAGCGTAAGAATAGGAGGTCAGACGGTTAAAGTAGGCGGCGACATCGTTGTAGGAATAAACGGCATACCCATCAGAACGATAGAGGAAATGTTGACGTATCTCGAGGAGAGGACAAGCCCAGGAGACGTTGTAGTATTCTCCGTCTTTAGGGCTAAGCAGATAATACAGGTAAGCGTGGTGCTGGGCGAGAGACCTCCGCCGAGCTGATATCGGTTTAAAGATATTTTAATAAGAAGATGGGTTGAATAAGCAGGTAAACATGCGTCGTGCCAAGGCGAAAGGCCCTAATTCCTCAAGGGTGTCGGGCATCAAGTATAACGTTACCCGTATTCATATGTCGAGCAGAAATTCTGGCATGCAATCTTGACATTCGGTAGTTGTTGAGGGGACATAAGCTCTATGGTTCAGAAAAAGAGCTCTATAGAGCTTTACAGGTTTAAGAGGCTGTTAAACGAGCTGGCGAGTAAGGAGGGCAAAGGTACAGAACTCGTTTCGATTTATGTGCCACCCGACAGACAGATATTCGACGTTATCAACTACCTCAGGCAGGAGTATGCAACGGCCGCCAACATTAAATCCAAGACCACAAGGAAGAACGTTCAGGATGCTATAGAGAGGGCCATACAAAGGCTTAAGCTGTTCAGCGACGCCAAGCCCAACGGCATAGCCGTGTTCAGCGGCGCGATTCCACAGAACGGGCCCGGAACGGAGAAGATAGAGGTCTACCATGTCATTCCTCCGGAGCCCATCAACACCTTCCTGTATAGCTGCGACAGCAAGTTCAGGCTCGAACCGCTCCTCGAGCAGCTTAAGGAAAAGGACGTTTACGGGATACTGGTTATAGACAACGAGGAGGCTGCCGTCGCCGTCATCAAGGGTAAAAGATTGGAGGTTTCAAAGACGTTCACATCGGGCGTTCCGGGGAAGCACAGGGCAGGCGGCCAGTCCGCAAGGAGGTTTGAGAGGTTGAGGGAGCAGAACCTCAACGAGTATTACAAGCGCGTAGCGGAGCATGCGAACGAGATATTCCTATCGTACCCTGATATACGGGGCATAATCGTCGCGGGACCTGGCCCGACTAAGGAGGCGTTTCTAAACGCTGGCTACCTCCACTACAGCTTTAGGGACAAGACGTACGTCGTTGACACATCGTACTCAGGAGAGAGCGGCATAAGGGAGGCCATCACTAAGGCCTCAGAGCAACTAAAGGAATCGAGGCTGGTCGAGGAGAAGCAGCTCATTCAGCACCTAATGAGCGAGAGCGTGTCCCAGAACGGTAGGGCAATTTATGGCGAGCAGGCTGTGAGGGGTGCCCTGAAAAACGGAATGCTAGAGACGTTGCTTGTCTCCGAAGATTTGGATAGGGTAGAGGTAAAGATCGAGTGCAGCAATTGCGGATACAGCAAGACGGAGACAATAAATAACGATGAGGTTCAGGTAATTTTACCCAATTTACTGTCGCAAAAGTGCCCCTCATGTCTTAACCAAACGCTTCAGGCGAAGAAGGTCACTCCTTTGATAGACGTATTGGTAGATGAGGCTGAGGAAAGCGGGACGAACGTCGAGTTAATATCTGGGGGGCATGAGGAGGGTGAGATGTTTAAGAGGGCATTCGGCGGGTTGGCTGGTTTCCTGAAAGGCAGGAACGTAAGCCAATCTTCATCATGATTCCTTTATTCTGCTCTTTAGTATGCAGCCCTCACACATAATGTTGAGAACACGCTTTACGTATCCTGGTTTTGGTCTTTGCGTAGCACTAAGCACCCATCGCAACGTCTAAAATAAAAAGGATTATTACGTACACTCTAACACTATTGGAGGATATGGGGTGGGAGTCCCTCATACCTGCCGTGATAGTGGTCTCAGCCTCTGGTGCGCTGGCACCCGGCCCGCTCTTCTTTGCAACCGTTGCCTACGGTGTTAAGGGTGGCGCAAGATCCGGCTTGATGGTCGCTTTGGGACACACTGCCTTCGAGTTTCCGCTCGTTCTCGCCGTGGCGTTCGGCATGGTATCGGCAGTAAACGTAGCGCAGGGCAAGCTCTTTATAGGAATCGTAGGCTCGGTGGCGATAGTAGTTTTTGGGGTTCTACAGTTAAGAAGTGCCCTTAGACAGGGCGCATCTTTTAATAACAACACGAATCTCAAGATTCCTGCCAACGCATTTTTGATAGGTTTGCTCTTCACGGGTTTGAATCCCCTCTTTATCGCTTGGTGGCTTACAGTAGGCATGAAGCTCATCTTAGACTCGCTGTTGCTGGCATCCTTAGTAGGCGTCGGCATCATGTACGTATCGCATGTATGGATGGATTACGTCTGGCTCGCGTTCGTGTCGCACCTTGCTAGCAAAGCGTCAAGGTTTATTACCGGGAAGCGGATGAGGGGCTTGATGTTATCCCTAAGTCTTACGCTGATAATCTTGGGCGCGGTCATGCTGATAAACGTATTATTAGGCTGAGCGGGGCTAAGCATAAATCCCTCGGCGTTTTACTCATGGTCTGAAGGCCATGTTACAACCTGACCTGATAACGATACTCGTTGCGTTCACTGTCACAACGTTTACGCTCATCATCCTTTACCTTATAAAAGGCTGGAGTTACGGAGTTAAGCAGGAAGTTGAGAAAAGCCTCCCGTCCAGCTCTAACGCCGTTGAGATCGTGCTTCCCAAGCTAGAATTAAAGGGCCTCGACGAGCTGCGGGCCGCTATACTTGAGTTCAAAGGTAGGGAGAGCTCGGAGGTTGATGAACTGTACGAGAAGCTCAGCGCGGCTAAGGAATCCATCAAGAAGCTTATGGAGGAGCTGGAAGGTGCAGAGCGTTAGCGATGATAGGATATTAAAGGCCAGAATGGCAGCAATCGTCGACGTCCTAACCAAGGAGATATCTGACGACATGGTTATCGGCATAGGGAGCGGGTCGACGGTCGAGATGCTGTTGCGGGAGCTGGGAAAACTTGTAGAAGAAAGGAGCCTAAACATAGTCACCATTCCATCCTCGTACCGCTCGCATATGCTGGCCATCGCCGAAGGCCTGAGGACGGCAACGCTTTACGAATACGATAGTTTAGACTTAACGATTGACAGCTTTGACGAGTCAGACGAAGAAAACAACGTAATCAAAGGTGGAGGTGCGGCGTTGACTAGGGAGAAGATAATAGCCTATGCTGCCGAACGCGTGGTTTATGTCGCCGACTATGCGAAGATGAAGAAAGCCCTAAGCATGCCCGTACCGCTCGAGGTACTGCCCTTCGCTCTACCGCACGTTAAGAACGCCGTCAAGAAGCTTGGCGGCGAGCTTAAGCCTAGGCACGGTACGGGAAAGTTTGGGCCAGTATTCTCCGATAACGGTAACATGATAGCCGACGTGGATTTTGGCGAGCTGAAAGACCCGCCGAGGCTTGAGGTTGAGCTTAAACGGATAGCGGGCGTCGTCGAGAATGGGATCTTTGCAAACGTTTGCCACATGACCTACGTAGGTCAGCAGGATGGTACCGTGAAGAGGATAGAATGGAAATAGATTCGAGCCAGCTGGACGGACATAAAATTTATTCACCAGTGGAAGAATCGCTTATTAAAGGGTAAGTAAGTTAAAGTAACCAGTGCCGCCGTAACTTAGCCTGGTCAGAGTGGGGGGCTCATAATCCCTTGGCGTGGGTTCGAATCCCACCGGCGGCACCTATTTATGGAGCCTGTCTAATCAAAGGCATTCGAGACAACTAATCCTTCGTACGTTGGCCATAGAAAGATGGATGCCAATGGGCTTACAGCCCGAGCAGCCGACTATCGCAGCAATAAGACGCCTTACGTCTTACCTTAAATACTCCAATAATTCACTATTTAACGAAATTCTACAGTAAGTCTTATAACAACGTTCCTAGACGGCTCGTCTGAGTATGCTGACCTCAAATGGTCAAGCCTAACCATTCAAAGATAAACTCATACAAGAGGGGTACAAGGTACAGAAGATGTCTCGGTCCCATCGACGATCTGGAACATTACGTTCATCATGAATGGTGGAGGCAGATCTTCGATGCCTTTTATCTGAAGACTGACGGCGATGTTGTAAACAATCCTGAGATAACTAGGATGGAGATAGATCTAATAACAAATGCCCTTGACCTGAAAACGGAGCACAAGATTCTAGACCTTTGTTGCGGTCATGGACGTCACTCGATAGAGCTGGCCATGAGGGGGTTCATGAATGTCGAGGGTGTCGACATTTCCAAGTATTTGATATCAAGGGCAAGGGCATGGGCTAAGAGCAGAGGCCTTAGCATCTCTTTCAGGGTAGGAGATGCCAGAAGGCTAACGTATCCCGATAACTGCTTTGATGCCGTACTTATATTGGGTAACAGCTTTGGATACTTTGAGAGAATCGATGATGACCTAAAGGTTTTGAGGGAGGTTTATAGGATATTGAGACCTTACGGCAGGGTTCTGATAGATTTGACGAATGGTGAGTACATAAAGAATAATTATGAGAAGAGAACATGGGAATGGATTGATAAAAGGCACATTGCCTTCAGGGAAAGGTGCTTGGCAAAGGATGGTAAGAGGTTAATTACGAGGGAGGTCGTAGTGAGCACGGATAAGGGTGTCATCGTCGACCAGTTCTACGCCGTAAGGCTCTACTCATACGAAGAGCTTAGGAACCTTTTGGAGACGGCGGGCTTCTCGAACATCTTACTTCACGATAAGCTGTGCATGGAGCATGGTGACGGTAGGGATAAGGGCATGATGAGTAACAGGTTAGTGGTATCAGCGACGGCCATGAAGGGTAACGGAAATGACGGGCTATAATAAAAATACGAAGCTAGTTCCCGTGCTGTTAGGAGATCCGAGAAGGCCGGACCTCGTTAAGCCCGGTAGAAGGTTTGACCAAGATGATTATCTTGCTGTTGATGAACTGAAGGCTGCGCTTTCCTGCATAAACGACTATGAGTTTTACTATATAGATGAACACGATAAGATGCTTGAGGAGCTCATAAGACTACGGCCCTACTATCACATCGTCCTGAACCTATGCGATGAGGGGTTCAACAACGACCCTTTGATGGAGATGCATATTCCCGCCATCTTGGATGTCCTTAACATGAGATATACAGGAGCTGGCCCCAGGTGCCTTTCGTACTGCTATGACAAGTCTTTGGTCAAGAGTGTTGCGAAGGACATGGGTATACCAGTCCCTAAGTCCGTCCTTATTAACGATTTGAAGGATTTGGACAGCATCCACGTCGACTTCCCCTTAATCGTTAAGCCCAACTTCGGTGACAACAGCTTCGGTATAACATATAATAGCATAGTGTGGACATGGTATGAGCTGAATGATAGGATAAGATGGATGAGGGGCGTGCTGAAGTACAAGAGGCCGATAATGTTAGAGGAGTACATCCACGGTGATGATATATCCGTTGGGATTGTTGGAAATCCACCGAACGACTACATCTTCCTGCCTATAATAAAAGAGGACTATTCTGGACTTCCTGATGGGCTTCCCAGAATATGCTGCTACGAGGCGAAGTGGATGAAGGGAACACCTTACGACGTTGTCAAGTCTGTTAGGGCAGAGCTGAGTAGTGGTCTGAACGAGCTAATCCAAAATTGGTGCAAGATGCTGTTTGAGAGATTTGAGTGTAGAGATTATGCAAGGTTCGATTGGAGGCTCAGTAAAGATGGCACCCCTATGTTATTGGAGGTCAACCCAAACCCCGGATGGGTGTGGGATGGTCACCTCAACAAGATGGCAAGCCTAGCTAATATATCGTACCCAGAGCTTCTCCGGATGATAATATCCGCTGCTGAGAGACGTCTCATGGTAAAGATGGATTATGATATCCTCAAGAGCCCTAGGCCTGGATACCTCTGAGCGCAAACGCAATCTTCTCTAACCTCTAAAGGCATCCAGATGATTATAATTATGTGAGGTGCAAGAAAATTTTTCCGTGTATCATAATCAATCAGTCTTGGAAGTAGCAAAGTTGCCCATGATATCACGTGTTCAGAATCACGCTAGCAATACTGCTCAGCATACATAATACTTAAATATGGATGGTATATCCATCCATCTATGCTCGGCGCATTAGCCCGCTTGCCGGACAGAATAGGGGGCGGCAGGACTACCGATGAGGTCTTATCGAAGAGGTTCAGGCTGTTCGTCCTGCTGGGAGTGGTCTTTACAGGGTTGTTCTGGGCGTACAGGTCTGCGGTTGGAATAGAGTTGCTACCTAACTTGGAATGGGTTATCCCTACCCTCGTGACGGCCGGCTCCTTCTCGCTTCCTTTGGGAAGGAATAAGTTTTGGAGGACGCTCAACCGGTATTTCGGGGTCCTGACCCTTGCAGGCGTAGTAGCCTTTGACCTGCTCCTTTTCGGCCCTGGGCTTTGGCACGTCTGGGTCTTCAAGTGGTCGGGATTCATCTTCGCCTGGCTTCTCGGTATGCGAAACGGACTTTCCATGTTCGACAAGTACAAGAGACTGCTAGGCCGCACCCTTCTCACGACGGCAATCGCTATCCTGCTTTTCGATTTTTGGACAGGGGTCATCGGCTGTGGGCTATGGATTGGGTCTTTCTGGCTTTCCTTCATCGGCCAGATACCCTTTACCCTCTACCACCTCGCATCGCTAGTCTTCGTTCCGCCGCTCGTCGCACTTGCCAAGCTGCTGGTGAAGGTTAAGGTCCCAATAACCGTCGCAGCCCGTTCCGGCGTAAGGGTAGCGTCGAGCGAGGGTTGGTGAGCGTTTTGGTCAGAAAGGAGTTCCAAGCGATTATAGTTGCGTTCGTCGTACTGAGCCTTGCGCTGGTATACGTGGGTTATCAGGTTTATGGCCTAGAGACGCAGCTGGCCGAGCAGAGGAATAAGACGGATGCGCTCGCTGAGGCGCTGGTCGCACGTCTAAACGAGCTTGAGGAGCTAATCCTCAGAGTAGAGGTCACTGTAGATAACGGCAATACGACAAAAACAGATGTTATCTGGTTAACTAAAGGAGCGACGGCCCTTGAGGCTCTGAGGAGGTCGGCCACTGTGGAAACGACGTACTTCGCCGGATTGGGAGAATTCATCGAGTCCATCGACGGCTTGAGGAATAATCCGGATGCAGGCAGGTACTGGATGTGGTACATTTGGAACGAGAACAAGGCCGAATGGGAGTACGCGCCGGTTGGTGCTGGTAGTTACAAGCTGAAAGACGGGGATAGAATAATGTTTAGATACGAGACCCCAGCTTGGTGATATAGAGAAGCCTTCATGAATCTGAGCCTATTTTAATGCTATCGAGGACCATTACAATAGCTTTAAATCTAAAGCGTAAAGTAGCATTTGGATTTGACGGGGAATATTATAGGCGAAAGGTTTGTCGTCATAAGCTTTGGCGAGAGCCACGGAAGATGCGTCGGAGCGGTAGTTGACGGCTGCCCAGCAGGCTTAGAGCTTTCGGAGGCTGACATCCAGAGAGAGCTCGACCTCAGGAAGCCAGGCACGTCCAGCCTTATCTCACCTAGGGTAGAAGAGGATAAAGTGGAGATACTTTCTGGGGTATTCGAGGGCAGGACAACGGGCTCGCCCATCTGCATGCTAGTCTGGAATAAGGATGTCGATTCAGAGCCGTACAGAACGTTCGTGAATAGACCCAGGCCAGGACATGCAGACTATGTCGCTAGGATAAAGTACGGCGGGTTCGCGGACTGGCGGGGTGGCGGAAGGTTCTCGGGAAGGGTGACCGCTGGCTTAGTCATGGCCGGAGCTGTTGCCAAAAAGCTGCTCTCGAAGACGTTAAACGTTGAGATAATGGCCTACGCTCTGGAGATAGGCGGCATAAGGGCTAGAGGCTTCACGTTAGACGATATCAGAAACAAGAGGTATAGTAACGAGGTCAGATGTCCAGACGAGGCTGCTGCTAAGGAAATGATTGGGAAAATAAACGAGGTTAAGAGCGAGGGCGATAGCCTTGGCGGTATAGTCGAGTGCCAAGTATTCGGGCTACCAGTTGGTTTGGGTGAGCCCATCTTCTCCTCGCTAGATTCTGACCTGAGTAGGGCACTATTTGCAATACCGGCGGTCAAGGGCGTAGAGTTTGGTGCCGGCTTTACGGCAGCTAAGTTGCTAGGCTCGCAGAATAACGACCCCTACACCATTACAGATGGAAAGGTCGTAACCACTACGAACAACGCAGGCGGCATACTCGGCGGAATATCCACAGGCATGCCTTTGGTCCTTAGGGTTGCCTTCAAGCCACCATCATCAATAGCTAAGAAACAAACGACCGTTGACCTGAGCAGTATGAAAGAGGCCGAGATTGTAGTGAGGGGCAGACATGACACAACAGTCATTCCCAGAGCCGTGCCGGTCGTGGAGGCGGTCGTTGCCATAATTTTAGCAGACCATGCAATAAGGGCTGCCCTCATACCGCCTGTCCTAAGAGACTGAGGAAAGAATGTCTAAAGAAGGAGTACAGATTAAATGCCCTAGATGCGGGTACGAGTTAGTAATTCCTCTAAAGCCAAGGGACAGCAGGGTTAACAACGTATGGGATGTTTGGTGCCCGCGATGCGGCCATGTATGGGCTTTGAAAAACCCCCTCAGGGTCGACGAGCCTTAAGCGTCCGATTTGAAAAGAATTAATTGCAGCGCATTATAATATATTATTGAGATATGCAGGGCCCTCGGGAGATAAACCCGAAAGCTTTCTTGAGTAGAATAAAGAACACGTTGAGGGGCGTTAAGGTACGGAGTATGATAATCAAAATACTGAAGGAGCGCAAGGCCGTGTCGGTAGCACAAATCGCAGACGAAGTCGGCCTAACACCCTCGGCCATAAGGAGGCATCTTAAGAACATGGGTGCGGAGGGTATAGTTAAAAACCTGAGGGGAAGGGGACAGTCCCTCTGGACGCTCACGGGCTTGGGCCAACAGGCCATAGACGAAACTTAAAATGGCCAGAGCCTGCTCACGATTAAAACTACGACGATTAATGCAATCGCCGCCACCATCACGACTTCGGGCTTAACCTTAAAACCTTTAGACTCCTCACCAAAGAATGCCAATAACCCTGCCATCGTCGCAGGCATCGGAGCTTCTTTGCGTTTTCTCCTAGAACTCATGTAAGATTTTGAGTTTTGGGGATATTTTAATTTTGTCAGGAGGGTTTAACCCCTCCCGTAGACGAACGGTATGAATGTTTCGGCGGACTCGAGAGCTGACGCCACGAAGCCCCTTCTTTCCAATACCTTAGCAAGCAGCTCGCTATAGCCGTGCATTGTGTAAACCGTATTTGGCATGCATGTCTCAACATGGTTTATGAGCCCCTTAAAATCGGTGTGACTACTGAGCGGAAATGCGGCGTCGTAAAAATCGAACCTGTATCTAAGCGCCCAACCAGTCGCTATCGCCCATTTTACCCTTCTGTCAACGGGTATGTCGGTCCTATGATTGCTCACGTACACGCACTCACCAGACCTCAGTAGCTCTTTCCCAGCGGCCGTATTCTTACAAAAATATGAGAGGTTTAAGCCAAATTTCTTGTAAACTTCGCATGCCTTGGCCACGCTCTCATTCACTATGACCGGTATCCCCAAGTACTCGTTAACCAATTTTATAACTTCTTGAGACTTACCAATAAGATATGTCTTGAATGCCGGCACATTGCCATCTCTTAGACAATCACAAATCCACCTCACGATTTTGGAATAAATTATTTCCCTGTCAGGGAATACAAAGAAAGGGGAACCATATGTTGCCTCTACGATCATGAAATCAGCATGAGCGGGCTCAGCCGCCTTGGTAACGAGTGTGTCGTGAACATTTATGTCTCCGCTGAAGAGTAGCGCGCCATCATCGCATTCAACTACGTACTGACATGAGCCTAGTATATGACCGGCGTTCACGGCCCTTATCCTAACGGACCCTACCTCCACCGCCTTCCCAAATTCTAAAATGCTTGCATGATATTCCAGACATCTTAAAGCTCTCAGGAGCTCATGGGTTTCAGCGGTCATTAGTAGATTGGATTCGTTCACTTTCGTTGTATGGTCTGCATGCGCATGGGTTATGCACCTCAAGGATTTGCCAGAGCAATCCTCAGCCGCGTCAAACGTCAGCATGGTGTCTTTATATGCAACGAACGCACCACTTTTATAGTATACCTTCATGCCAAATGGCCTCAGCGCCGCCCTTCTAGACACATTCAAGGAACGTATAAAACCTTATAGTTCTGTCAATAGATAGCTTAATTTAATATTTCATTTTTTGGAATAGATGTCGGGTTAGGGTGGGTGTAGCTTTGCCGAGTGACATGGTTTCGGCTATGGCGTCAAGGTATAAACTGCTGTTTAGGATGCCTAGCCCGAAAGTCGTTATAGCATCTACGGTGTCGCTGTCCTTGTTAACGGCTACGCTCGTCTCTTTGCGCACGGGCGCAACGAGTTTGCTACCGTATCTCTTTCTGTTGCTATTATTATCGTCCTTGGGCATAAACGTCTTATTCAAGAAAACCCTCCTAAAAAACGAGCACATATTTTCGCTTAATAGAATCAACGCGTTATCCTTTGCTCAGCTAATACTTTTATCTTCGGGTACATTCATAGGATTTTTGATATCGCTCGTTACGAACAACCCTTGGCATCTAATTATAGTGATGTACGTTGGACTGCACATTTCAACTTTCTTAAGCTTTTCGACTTTTCTGTCGCTTAAGTTCAGGCGCTTTTCTTTGTTGTACATCTTCTTACCCACGTTCATACAGGCAACTGGCATAGCGCTCCTTTTGGGACTCGACGTTGGCGTAGCGGTACCCATTATTTTAGCTTCTTACGGTCTCGGTATTGTGGCATCGACAATCACGTTATTCATGATAGAGACCTTTGGCAAAATTTTAAGTCAATCGCCGTTTAAGCTCCTCAGGGGCTTTGCCCTTAGCATGTTAGAGGGAGACAACTCTTACCTTGAGGGGCTATTGTGTAAAATCGGTAAGGCGGCTGACATAATTGTCGACACGATACTCTTCAGGGATAAGGAGAAAAAAACTAGTCTTTTGTGTCTCGTCATCCCACGCTTTCACCCGGGACCTGTAAGGTCAATAGGCGGTAGCATTACACCGTACATCATAGAAAGGACGTTTGCGGCCTCCGGTTTGGAGGTAGCCGTCCTCAAAGGATTGTCTGGACACGAGATGAACATAGCATCACGTGAAGATGGCTTAAGGTTAGCTAAGCAAGTGGTTGATTCCTCGCTCAAAGCCTTTGAGGAAGACGGCTTTAGCGAAATGACCATGAAGCCCATGACGATAAAATCAGGTAAGGCGTCTGCAAACGTCTTCGCATTTGACGGGATAAAGGTTGCCATAGTGAGCCTACACCCTAACCCTATGGAGGACCTGTTGCCCAGTATAATGCCACAAGAATCGGACAAAATAGTGGTCGTAGATGCGCATAACTCCTTTGCAGACCAAAGCGAAAACCAATTCAATTCAAATATCCAGGACGTCACGGATTTGATGAGGGAAGTGGAATCCCTTCCCCTAGATGGGAGCTGTAAAGAATTCTCCATAGGCTTTTCAAGGGCTGTCCCGAACAAGTATGGGTTGAACGACGGTCTAGGTCCGGGCGGAATATCCTGTTTGGTAATAAGAGTTGATGATGAGGAATTCGTTTACGTTGTCGTAGACGGTAATAACGCTTTACCACAAGTAAGGTCTCTAGTGCAGGATACCCTGTACAGGGAAGGCGCGTCGAGCAGTGAGCTGTTAACGACGGATACGCACTTAGTTTGTGCTATAAGTTTAGGCGGTAGAGGTTACCATCCAGTTGGTGAGGTGCTGGCGCCAGAGGTTATCGCGGAGTACGCAAAGAACCTGT
>JALNLA010000002.1:0-41042 GCA_023267975.1 Candidatus Terraquivivens ruidianensis | reverse complement strand
ATCATCAAAGGTTGACGGTTAAGGACGTAAGGGTCTTCTCGGAAAGCGTAATTAACTACATGGCCAAAAGCACGATAAGGTCTTTTAGGATTTTTGTCATGGGCATGCTATTAACTATCGTAATTTCAACGTTAATATTGGTATTTATATAAAGCATGCGTTACATTTTTATCCGATAATTTTATGAACTCATCAGGAGGGATGTCTATGTCGCAGACTACGAAGCCTGGGTTAATACTCGTCGGCAGTAAGCCCACGATAAAGTACGTAACGGCTTGTATAACGCTATTCAATAGGGGGGCTGACGTGGTTATACTGAGGGGCAGGGGTAGAAGCATAAACAACTGCTTAGAGACTGTTAAACTCTTACGTAATGGGTTCATGAAGGACCTGAAGGTCGTTAATGTGAAGATAGGCAGCGACGAGTACAAGGCACCCGATGGTGGACAGAGATTCGTGAGCTACATAGAAATTTTTTTAGCTAAAGGTCAAGAGTAATAAGCTTCATGATATTTTGGCATTAATCTGCCCTAACACTTAAATTTAGCCTCTGCTGACCTGCAGTTAAGTACCGAAGAGTGATGACTTTTGAAGGTTCCTGCAACCATCCGTACGTACTGCCCCAAATGCAACGCCCATACGCAGCATACCGTATCGCTTTACAAGAAAGGCAAGGAGAGGAGTCTGGCAATCGGCGCTAGAAGGCATCAAAGGGAGTTAAAGGGATACGGTGGACAAAAGTATCCTATACAACGCGACAAGGCAAAGACTACCGAGCGTAAGACCCTCGTCCTCAAGTGTCAAGTTTGCGGTTTCCAAGTTTTTAGGGGTAGAATACGGTTAAAAAAGCTAGAGATTGTGAGGTGATTTTATCTGGTCGGAGAAACTGATTGGAGCAAACTGATTCCCAAGCCAACGTCAAGGTTCTTGCTGGTAAGTTGCGATGAGTGTAATAACAAGCAGATAGTTTTTGAACATGCTAAGACCGTGGTGAAGTGTAGAGTTTGTAACTCGATTTTAGCGAAACCAAAGGGAGGAAAAGCTCAGATAATCGGAAAGGTGTTGGAAGCTTATGAGTGAAAAAAAGTTGCCGGAAGCTGGTGAGATAGTCGTCGGGACGGTGAAGAGAGTTGATAGGTTTGGTGCTTACATTTCGTTGGACGAGTACGAGAATTCGGATGCCTTTATACACGTCTCCGAGATTTCGTTAAGATGGGTAAGAAACATCAGAGATTATCTCAAAGAGGGGCAGAAGGCAGTATTCAAGGTGTTGCGCTCTGACCCCACTACCCTGCAAGTTGACCTCTCTCTAAGAAGGGTCTCAAAAAGGGAGAAGGTGGAGAAGTTACTGTGGTGGAAGAAGAAACAGAAAGTTAAGAGAATCATAAAACTTTTGGCAGAAAGGACTGGGCTTGATAGAGCGGAGTTGGAAAAAAATCTTTTTGAGTCTGCAAAAGGAAAAGAGGTCGAGCTTTATGATGCTTTTGAGAAGTTGACGAAAGATGAAGTTCCCCCGGATTGGTTGAAGAACCTACCTGAGAACGCTCTTAAAACATTGACAGAGATCGTAAAGCAGGAGATAAAGAAGAAGAGCGTTATAAAGAAGGGCACCCTCATGCTCTACTGTCATTCTGGAAACGGTGTCGTGGTTATTAGGGATGCGATCAAGGAAGCCATGTCGCTTGCGGATAAAGACCAAAGCATAATAATAACCGTCATCGGAGCTCCCCGGTACCTTCTCAGGGTAGAGGCAGAGGATGACGAAACGTCCGAGAGGTTATTAAATCAAGCAGCCGAAAAGTGTATAGGATACGTCATTAGTAAAGGGGGTAAAGGAGAGTTTAAGAAGGGTTGACCAAAATATGGAAGTGTACCTCATGCGGTAGGTACACGCTTTCAAGCGACAAGTGTCCGTCGTGCGGTGAACGTGTAAAAAACCCGCACCCCCCAAACATTAATCTTCAAGGTAAGTACATTGATACTGTCGTAAGGTTAAGGAGGGAAATGAGGTGGAAACAAGAATAACGCTCGAAAAAGCCGTAAACCTGAAAGGCGCATACGCGATAGAGATAGCGCCCTCGCCTGGAGCTGCGGGTTTAATAGCGGGCGTTTTCTTAATAGATGCTCTGAAGGCTGAGAAGGTTGGCGAAATTTTATCACCGTACTTCCCCCAAGTGAGCCTTGTCAACGAAGATGGCATAGCGTTCCCGTCGCATGTAGATTTACATCTTTATGTTGACGAAGGGGCAGGCCTAAAGCTCCTATTTATCGTTAGAAACTTCCCCATGGAGAGCGGAGACGGTAGCTACTTAGTGGCGAAAGATATTTATGAGTTTTTAAAAGCAAACGGTGTCGAGACTTTTTACTGCTTGGGAAGCGGCAGGATGACCGGAAACGGTGCAGTTTTTGTCTCGAGCACAAAGTTGGAGCACGCTAAGGAACTCTTGGATGCTGGTGCCAAAATGGCACCAAGTCAAGATGTTCTTCCGATAGACAGGTTGACATCTTTCCTTTTGCTCTTCTTTGCAAGAGACGGGAAGAAGACGTGTTTGCTCTTGTCTGACTCACCATCCTACATACCCGACCCCAGCGCCGCTAAGAGTTTGTTAGAAGTACTCCTTAAGTCGTTAAAGATGGAGCTGGATCTGAGCAAGCTGGACGAGGATATTAAGAGGTATCAACAGTTGCTTGAAGGTCTTGAAAGGAGCATAGTTAGCCAAACTGAGACCGCTCGCGAAGAGAGACCGACGAGGGAACCGTTCTATATAGGATGAGCTTGCTTTGTTACAACGTGAGGCCTTTTCAACGCTCGTGACTGCTGGGTTTAATCCTTCCAAGTTCGCTCTTTAAAAGGTCTCTTACCGCCATACGCATTACGGCGCTCCTGCTCGGGTACATACCCTTCCTGACGAGTTCGTCCATACCCTCTATCAAGGCCTCTGGCATCTTTACGGAGATTAACCTCATGCCCTTTTTATCGCGTGCTCCACTATCTTTCTCCATGCGCTAAATCCTCCCTGTATTGGCTAATAATTGTGGCATTAAAGAAAGCACCTGGATATAAGCTTCATGAGACATTAAAGTAACGTTACCAAGCTTGACCGACATGGACAACACCGATAGAGATATCATAAAAAATTTAGGGATATATTTATTTCCCTTTTCGTTATTTGAAGCTATATGGTTCATGAATCTGAAGATTTAGCAAAGGTTATAAAAGCATATCTAACGCTACTGGGCATCCATCCCTCAGACGAGATGCTTTCTAAGCTGTCCCGTGATTTAAACGGTGTTCTTAAGATTTCTAAAGCTTTTAACGATGTTGTGTCACACGAGGAAGAGCCGGCAATTTTCTTTTTCTCTAAGGTTGAGAGCGATGAGAAAAAGTGACCTTCCTTACATTTCTATAAAGGAGGCTTCTGAGGCCATCAGGAGTGGCGAAGTTTCACCCGTAGAGCTGACGGCCTCGGCCATCGACAGGATTAAGCGTCTAAATGACGTTTTGAACGCTTACGTCTCTGTATTCGAGCAGTCTGCCGTTGAAGAGGCGACCAAGGCAGAGGCAGAAATACGTGCCGGAAAATGGTTAGGACCGTTACATGGCATACCGCTGTCCCTCAAAGATATATTTTACGTAAAAGATACGATAACGACCGCAGGCTCGCCTATCCTCAAAGATTTCAGAGCAGAGTATGATGCAACAGCAGTAAGAAGGTTGCGCGAGGCAGGTGCAGTATTCGTCGGTAAGACAAATTTGCACGAGTTCGCCTATGGTGTAACGAACGTTAATCCGTACTTTGGCCCGACAAAAAACCCTTGGAATTTGGATAGGATTACGGGCGGAAGCAGCGGTGGCTCCGCGGCAGCCGTGGCTGCTGGTATGTGCCTTGCCTCTTTGGGCACGGATACGGGTGGCTCGACCAGAATACCCGCGGCGCTTTGTGGCATCATCGGCTTTAAACCGACGTACGGTCTCGTGAGCAAGCACGGCGTCTTGCCGCTCGCATGGTCCCTAGACCATGTAGGAATACTAGCAAGAAGCATCTGGGATGTTAGTATTTTGTTAGAAGCCATTGCTGGATACGACCCCATGGACTCTACAACCGCCTTCTCTAAACCTTTCGAGGTAAAACGAGTCGAGGGGCTTGAAGTTAAAAAGCTGAGGGTTGGCATACCAGCTGACGAATTCTTAGAACCGCTTCAAGAAGATGTCGGAAAGCTTTTCTGGAATTCCCTAGAAAAGCTGGAGGCCGAAGGATGGCAGGTCCATAAACTAGATTTTAGATACTTTGAACACGTGTCCGCATGTAGGTATATCGTTCTGCTGACGGAAGCGGCGTCCTTCCATGCGGACTGGCTTAGAAGGAGCCCAGAACTTTACAGCGAGGAGCTAAGGCATAGGTTGATGCTGGGCTTACTGGTTCCATCAGATGTTTACCTAAAAGCTCAGAGAGCCAGGAAAGCTCTCGTCAGGGAGTTCTTAAGGGCGATGAAAGAATTCGACCTTATAGCATGCCCTACGACGCGGGTGACTGCTCCAAGGATAGGCGAGGAAAAAATCCTGATAAAAGGTACAGAGCTTGGTGTGAGGTTGGCTCTAGTGAGGCTGACGGAACCGTTTAACGCGCTTGCGCTTCCCGCGATATCCATGCCGTGCGGCATGTCAAAGGACGGGTTGCCAGTAGGCCTGCAGATGGTGTCCAAGCCTTTCAGCGACGACCTGCTACTTGCAGCAGCTTTGGCTTATGAGGAAATAACCGGCAATAGATACAAAAGACCGCCGCTATAACTTTACGCTAACGACGGGGCATGCAATAGGCAGTATGTCCTTAACCGTTAACAATCCCGGCTTTGCCTCTGCAACCCTCTGCACGGAGTTTACCACTATGGCCGCGGTTGCGATATCTCCAGGCGTACCTGTGTTGCATCTCCAAGTAAGATTGGGCTCACCGTATATCTTGACCTCTTCGTAATCCTGCTCGCCCACGGCAGCGATTAGCTTTAACCTAATGAAATCTAATCCGTCAAGGTATCCGACGCCTTGACCTACTATACCCCTGACGTGCGATTCCTTAATTTGCACATCGCCTATGGAGATTTCCTTCTTTGCTAATAGCGGCTCTGTTGTCTCAGTAACGTCCTGAAGTTTTACACCGATTATGCTGGCCATCAAGAGTATGGATTCTGAAAAGCCAACGTGGCATGTTATGTCACCAGAGAGCAGCCTCTTCTTAAACTCCTCTTGAGAGAGCCCTAACCCTATCTTTTTCTGGAAAGACTTCCTTCTATTGCTTGCGTCGAGTGACCTCGTGACCTCGATTTTGCTAATCTTTACGCAGGGCGCGGTAAGCAGCGAGGGTAGAAGGTCCATAAGGAAGCCAGGGTTAATACCAAGGCCCATGACGCTTACCCCATGTTCCTTTGCCTCCTTATCGAGTTTAGCTGCAAGCTCTGGATACCTATAATATGGATACGCCAGCGTCTCACAGGTTGATATCACATCGGCGCGATGGACGATTGAAAGCGATATTTGACTATACACCTTATCAAGATAACTTCCAGTGGCGTGGAACACCACGTCAGGTTTTACATTCTTGAGCACGGTTTCTGCGTTGGACTCGACCTTTATACCCATGAGCTTATTTAACCCCAAAACCTGACCTACATCCCTACCTACGATGCTTGGCGAGATGTCTATCGCTCCCACCAGTTCGTAGCCGTGCCTCGTTAGGGCAACCGAAGCTATCAGCAATCCTATTGGACCTAGACCGTATGAGACGAACCTCACCATACCAGCTGCGAGTGTTCTGTCAAAAGCTCGTCTATAAATCGTTAGCGGTCAACTAAAGTGCCTTCTTGATCTTTCCGAGTCCGGCCGGCTCTAGGTTGAACACGATGGTCTTCAGGACTGTCATTTCGTCGATGCTATAGCCTATGCCCTCCCTACCTATACCCGAGTCCTTTATACCGCCGAACGGAAAGAAACCGACACCGTGTCTGGGTAGGTCGTTTATCGTAATCTCTCCGACCTGTAACCTTTTAGCGACCTTCCACATTCGGTAAAAGTTGTTCGTAAATACACAAGAATCAAGTCCGTATCTTGACCTATGTGAAATTTCTATCGCTTCATCCTCGTCGTTTATTCTGAGTATCGGTATGACTGGCCCAAATGTTTCTTCCCATACTATTCTAGCTTCAAGCGGAACATTGTCAAGGACTGTCGGCTCAAAGTAACATCCCCGGTACCTTCCGCCCCTAAGAAGCTTGGCTCCTTTCTCCAACGCATCTCTCACCAAATCGTAGACGTACTCGACAGCCTTTTTGTTAATCATCGGTCCCATCATAACATCCGGGTCCCTAGGGTCTCCAAACTTCCAACTGTCCACCTCTTTCAACAACTTTTGAACAAAAACGTCTGCAACGTTCTTTTGAACCAAAATCACGTTGATCGCATCGCACCTTTGGCCTGCGTTCTTCAAAGAACCCTCGACACACTTTTTTGCTGCAAGGTCTAAATCTGCATCGTCGAGGACTATCGCGAGCGCCTTTCCACCCAGCTCAAGATGCATGGGCTTTATCGTCGATATCCTGTAAAGCTCCTTCCCGGTACTCGTGCTTCCAGTAAACGAGACTAAACGGACTTTGTCGCTGGACGCTAGAAGGCTGGCAATCCTCCCTGGACCTGTGACCACGTTCAGACAGCCATGCGGCAACCCGGCCTCCTCCAATATCCTGGCGAAGAGCAGCTGGCTAAGTGGGTCGTCGCTGGCAGGCTTAACCACAACAGAGTTACCCGATAGGAGTGCAGGTATGATCTTCGCCGCAGGTATGTAGAGCGGGTAGTTGAACGGACCTATCGCACCTACGACACCGACGGGCTCGTGGATTACCAAAGCTATCTTCCCCATGGTGTCTTCTGACCAATCCCCGGGCACGTACTCGCCGAATATCTTCCTCGCTTCCTCCATCGTCAGCCGCATCCTCTCAACCGTTGCCTTTACTTCTCCTAGCGCGTCCCTCCTAGGCTTGCCAGCCTCGAGCATGAGTAACTCGACAAAATCCTGAACCTTTTCTCTCATAAGCTCGACCGCTAGATGGAATATCTCTATCCTGCTGATCGCTGCAAGGTCCCTTATCCTTCTCTGATTTTCTTTTGCTATGTCTATTGCTAACTCCATGTCTTTCTCTCCGGCTTTCTGCGCCCTTGCGATGACGCTGTCGTCAATCGGCGTGTCTATATCGAAGGTCTCGTTCGTTGACGCCGTAGTCCATTTACCATCTAAAAACAGCTTAAAGACCGGTATATCGTCAGGTCCTACATCGTAAACGGTATCAAAGAATGCGCTAAGCTTCAGCTTAGGTTTTCCGTATTCCAGCCTCGGTCCCGCGACGGACAAATAACATCATCCCTTTCAGATTAAATTTCTAGCTGTATTTAAAAAGGTTTTAACCTGCATGACATTCCGGAGAAATTTATATAAGCTTTAATACCTAATAACATTTTCGTGAAGGAAGGAAAATATGTTGCAGCCGTTGATCAAGGAACGACTGGTACTAGATGTATGGTTTTTGATGCGGAAAGCAACATCGTAGGATGGGTATACGAGGAGCATAGGCAGATATACCCGATGCCTGGATGGGTTGAGCACGACCCCATGGAGATATGGGAGAAGACGCAGCACGTGATTTCTGAGACCCTAAAACGCTCAGGCATAGACCCCAAAGAGATAGCTGCAATCGGTGTTACGAACCAGCGTGAGACAACGGTAATCTGGGACCCTAAGACAGGCAGGCCCTTGGCGAACGCAATAGTTTGGCAGGATACGAGGACCAAGGATATATGTGAGCGTTTAAGAAAGGATAACTACGAAGAAACACTAATACATCCAAGGACTGGTGTCTTTTCTTTCACTTACTTCTCCGGCCCGAAGATTAAGTGGCTTCTTGAAAACGTTCCGGGTTTAAGGGAGAAGGCTATGAGGGGAGAGGCAAAGTTTGGGACCATAGATTCTTGGCTCATCTGGAATCTGACGGGCGGGCCTGATGGTGGCGTGCATGTAACCGATTATACGAATGCTTCTAGGACTATGCTCATGGACATAGAGAAACTTAATTGGTGTGAAGAGATTCTCGAACTCCTCAAAATACCGGATGCGATTCTACCTGAAATCAGACCCTCCTCTGACAAGTCGATTTATGGTTACACAAAACCAAACGGTCCTTTTGGAGCAGAAATACCTGTGTGCGGTGACCTCGGCGACCAGCAGGCTGCGTTGGTGGGCCAGGTCTGCTTTGAAAGGGGAATGGCAAAAAACACGTACGGTACTGGTTGCTTCCTGTTACAAAACATAGGTACGAAACCAGAACTCTCCAAACATGGTTTGCTCACAACAGCAGCATATAGCATGGAAAAAAGTAAATGCGTTTATGCACTCGAAGGGTCGATAGCGATAACGGGCGCTGCTATACAGTGGCTCAGAGACAACCTGAAGATAATAAGCTCTGCGCCCGAGACCGAGGAGATAGCAAAATCTGTGGAGCAGGAGGGGTCTGGTGGCGTTTACTTCGTACCGGCTTTCAGCGGACTCTTTGCACCATACTGGGACCTAGATGCTAGGGGCATCATAGTCGGCTTGACGAGGTTCGTAAGAAGGGAGCACATAGTCCATGCAACGCTTGAGAGCATATGTTACCAAACGAGGGACGTACTCGAGTCCATAGCATCGGACACGGGTAGCAGGTTGACGGAGCTTAAGGTGGACGGAGGGGCCGTTGTAAACAATTATCTCATGCAACTTCAGGCCGACATCGTTGGTACAAAAGTGGTAAGACCAAAGGTTACGGAGACCACTTCGTTAGGATGCGTCTACGCTGCGGGCCTCGCAGTCGGTTTTTGGAAGGACTTGGAGACTTTGAAAAAGCTTTGGAAGGTCGATAAGGTATTCCAGCCGAGGTGGCCCGAGGAGAAAAGGGAAAAGATGTATAAAGGATGGAAAGCGGCTATCACCCGCGCTAAGGGTTGGCTCAAGGACATTTAGTACTATGTGAGGGCTCTTGGGAAGGCATGACGTAATAGTAGTTGGGGGCGGCGTGACTGGCCTAGCCGTTACACACGACCTTGCGCTGAGGGGCCTTGAACCCATATTGTTCGAGAAGAACGACCTTGTGAGCGGTACATCGGGAAAGTTTCACGGCCTTCTACACAGCGGCGCAAGGTATGCCGTCAGCGACCCAGAGGCAGCTTACGAGTGCGCAATCGAGAACAGAATCTTGAAAGAAATCGCGGGGCATTGCATAGAGAACACCGGCGGATATTTTGTCTTAATGGATGAAGAGGAATACTACGATGCATTTAAGAAAGGATGCAAAGAGAGTCAGATACCGATAAAAGATGTGGACGTCGATGAGGCTTTGAAAGAAGAGCCGAACCTTAACCCTAGAATTAATGCGGTCGTGGAAGTTCAGGATGCGGTCATTTACGCTTACAGGTTTGCAGTTAGCTTGGGTTTGGTCTCTAAAATGAACGGTGCCGATATACGGCCATACAACGAGGTTGTCGGGTTAATAAGTGAGGGTAAGCGCATCGTAGGAGTAAAGGTCCTTGATAGAATCAACAACAGGATTTACGAGGAGAGAGGCGAAATGACTGTCGTAGCGGCCGGACCTTGGTCAGGAAAAATCGCAGAGATGGCTGGTATTCAGAATGTCAGGATTGTTTTGACAGCTGGTACCATGGCCGTGGTCCCGCATAGGTTGTCCAAGAGGGTTATCAATAAAATGAGGGCACCCTCGGATGGTGACATAGTCGTACCTTATGGTAGCGTCTCCATAGTTGGCACAACAGCTTACGTGATAGAGGACCCTGACAACTACGCAATACCGCCTGAAGACACCGAGCTTCTCATGGAAGAGGGTAGCGCCATATTTCCTGCGATTAAGAAGATAGGCTTTTCTAGGATGTATTCGTCTGTCAGACCACTCGTATCTATGGATGAAGAGACAGACACTAGGAAGATATCGAGACGCTATGAGATATACGACCACGAGGCTCTCCACGATATAGAAGGATTAGTGACCGCCGTAGGCGGTAAATTAACGACGGCCCGTGCTATGGCAGAAGTTATAGCCGACATCGTATGTAAGAAGCTTGGCGTTAAAAAAACATGCAAAACAAAAGAGACAAAACTCCCAAACCCACTCGAGGCGTTAAGCTTTGAGCAGCTAAGAATCAAGGGATGGCCCGAGAGCCTAATTAGAAGAATAAAAGATAGAAAAGGGACGATAGACGAGGAATTATTAGCGGAGGTCCTTTATATCGCAGTCGCCTCGTCATCGTGGTGAAGGGCGTTGGTGAAAATCGCTGATAAATTCGTGGTTAAAGCAAAGCTCGATGACGTATGGTCCATCGTAAGCGACATGCCAAAGGTCGTGTCCTGCTTCCCGAACATACAGAAGGTCGAGACACTAAGCGACGGTAGCGTGAAGGTGACCTTCAAGGTCGACCTTTCTAGCGCTGAGGGAAGGAACTTAACTTCCTATCTTACCAGGATCACGGGTAAAATGGATGTAAAATACATGGTACTCAATCCTCCTGAGTCTTTAAAAGTAAATGCCAAGGGCTCTGTTGCAGGCTCGAAGGTCTCCATAAACCTCTCGGTCATCCTATCGAGCCTTTCAGACGGTTCTACGCAGGTCGCCTACGACGTGGAGGTAGACGTAGGTATGCTGGCGAAGTTATTTAGCATGGGCCTCATACAGAAGCTTATTGAGAGCAACGCCTCGGCGTTCGTCCAAAATTTTAGAAGGATGCTTGAGAAAAGCGAGTAGGGATATTCAGCGATGGACTTAGTAGAGCTGCTAACCAAACGGCTGAGACCTATCGAGGAGGTTTTACCGCATAAAAGCTCTGCCGCAGTTACGCTGATATTAAGTTTGAGCAACGAGGATGTCGAGGCCCTCTTCGTGAAGCGCAAGGACGACCCCCAGGACCCTTGGTCGGGTCAGATAGCTTTACCGGGAGGCCACTGGAGCCCCTCGGATAGCTCTATATTAGAAACTGCCATAAGGGAGACTTTCGAAGAGGTTGGAATACTACTCGACCCTGAACATACGATATTAGGCGCGCTGCCGGATGTGAGACCTCTGAGAGACCCAGATATGCTAATAACACCCTTCGTTGCCTTTATAAGGGAAAAACCGCCCATCAGACTTTCTCCGGAGCTTTCAGACTATTTTTGGGCACCCCTCAAATTTTTAAAGGAGGATGAAGTTGAAGTCAGCCTACAAAACGGTAAAACTAGGATCGTTAAAGCCTATGTTTATAGAAACCACGTAATATGGGGCTTAACTGCACGAATACTGGAATCGTTTCTAAAAATTTTAAAGGATGGAACGACCTAGTTTGATGTGTTCTATTTGTTTAAAACATACGTTAGAATTTTGTAGAAACATACGGACGAATGTTCTGAAAAATTTTGAAACGAAAAGGATATTTCCGAAGCTTACAGCCATTTTTACGGAATGATGAGGGTAAAAAGAAGGGAAATAATCGCAGCCTCGTTGCTTGCGCTAGAAGCGGCGATTATCTACATGATAGTTTACGTGGCATTAATCTAGTTAAAGAACGTTAAAATATCTGCCACTCGAAGATTTTGTATTTGATGAATTGGATAACGGTAATCGGTCTGATTCTGCTATTCGTGGGAGCACTTATAACGCTGATTGCAATAGGGTTGCTAAGGGGTTTAGGCGGGAGAGGGAGGGCTCGCTTTGGCGGTGTCATTCTTTTGGGACCAATACCTATAATCTTCGGCGATAGAAGTCTTACCGGCGCTCTCTTAATCATTGCAGCGATGTTTATAGCGCTATTCATAATTTTTACTCTCGTATGGTGATTCTTTTATGCCAGCATCCGTGATGTATGCTGGGGGTGCGTTTTCGTGGAAGAGTCTCCGAAACAAGCTCCAGCACCATTAAACGCATTCATACTATTAACTGTCGGAATAGTTCTGGTATTCTTTGCTATATTCTTGATTATCGTAAGCACGACGTGGTCTACGGACGTAAAGGGTGGTGCCCTGTTCCTGATAGGCCCATTACCGCTCGTTCTAACGTTTGACAAGCCTACGTTCTGGCTAGCGATATTATTGCCCATCCTATTCATCCTAGTGCCTTTGTTACTCTTTCTAACGTGGCTAAGACGTGCAACATGAGGCGTGTAGGATATGCTAACGAGGCGACGTTTTATCCTAATGTCTTCTTTAGCATTTGCCGGAATATGTATATCTGCAGGGTACGCAACCATAAAGGAAGTCGAAGTAACGCGTATAAACCTCAGCCTAGGTAGAAAAATTGCCTTCTTAGTCGACTTACATCTTCACAGAATCGACGACGTTAAAGAGGAAGTTTTGAACGTTTTAGCCGAGGAACAGCCCGATGTTGTTCTCGTAGGGGGCGATACGCTTGACGAGTTGACTCCTAACATGGACGTTGTAAGCAAATATATCTCAGGATTGGAAGCGAAGGAAAAGTTTGCGGTCATGGGAAACCATGAGTACTGGAGTGGAAATGCTCAAGATTTTGTGAGAATTTTAAAGAACAACGGATTCGTAATTCTCAAAAATACGACTGCCCAAACGTCCTTTGGAAAGATATGCGGTCTTGACTGGAGGGATGATAGAAGGTATCCTGAGCATAGGGTTGACGGGCTCGTGCTCGTACACGACCCAAACGCCGCTTTAAGCATATCGGGCGCTCAATTGGTCTTAGCTGGGCATACGCATGGAGGCGTAGTTATTGCCGGCCAACCCATATACTCAAACTCGATTTACGTGAGGGGGTTATACAAGCTTGAAGACGGTAAGACCCTATACGTTTCGAGAGGGCTCGGTCAGATGTTTCCGCTAAGGTTCACGTCCCCCCTAGAGCTCGTAATTATCGATTAAAGGCCTGAATGGCAACGATTTAAACAAGGCTTAAATCTTAGCTAAACTAGGTACAGAATGACGGGAGGTTAAGAGTCTGCGCTTCTGTCCAGACTGTGGTGGAGCGATGTTTTACGACAAGGAAACTAAGGAATATGTGTGCAACAGCTGTGGCGCTTCCTACACGATACAGGAGCTTACGGTGAGGAAAGAGAGGGAACTGGCTCTTAAGTATGAGGGAGAAAAGAAGAAAAGGCAGAAGGAAGAGTATTTAGAGTGGTGGCTCAGTAAGAAGAAATAGGGTGCGTCAACTCTCGTTAATAAACAATCCTGATTTCATCTGACGGGCGTACTTCGTTAGGTTTCCAAAAAGGCTCCCTTAGATAAACAGCTTTGAGGAATAGTTTTTCAAGTTCCTCATCGGAGGCGCCATTCCTCATCGGTACCAAAAAATCTACGAGGTTATCATCCCTCATCAGACATGGCTTAAATTTTCCGTCATGCGTTATCCTGATTCTCGAATCGTTCATGCAGAAATCGCAACTCGTCATCGGTCTTACGAGCTCGACCCAAACGTTTTCGGGTAAAATGTACTGCCTCCTCAGATGTAGTTTACGTGTTATGCATTTTATTGCCCTCTTTTTCAGAGCGTCCTCGATGGGTTCAAGGTTGTAGTAATATTTTCGGAAAAACTCGGCATCCGATGCACCACCTTCGTGAACAAGCTCTATTAACTGAAGTATGCAGTTATCATGTCCAAGAGTTTTCACGAACTTAATCATGTCATCAATCTCGTCTTCGTTAACTCCTTTCATAACTACGACATTCAGCTTCACGGTTTCCATGCCCGCATCTAAAGCTGCTTTTATCGCATCGATGGTATACTGGAGCCTCTTCCCTCCATCGGTCGATTTTGTGCCGATTATCCAGCAAAACTTCTGCGGGTCTACGCTGTGTAGGCTAATGTTAACTCTGTTTAGGCCAGCGTCGCGTAACTTCTTTGCAAGCTGTGGAAATCGTGTGCCGTTTGTCGTCATGGATATTTCTTTAAATTCAAGATTACGAAGTCTATAAACTATCTCGATTATATCATCCCTGAGCATAGGTTCGCCGCCAGTCAGCTTAACGCTTTCGATGTCGAATTTCCTCAAAACCCTCATTATCCTCTCTATCTCTTCCGGTGTCATAATGATGTCTGTGTTTTCGTAAATGCCCTCCATGTGGCAGAAGACGCACTTGAAGTTGCACTTAGCACTAGGCGTGAGCGATATCCTGACGCCATTGACAGGTCTGTTGTACCTGTCAAGCAGCCGCGTGCTCCGTCACCTTTTCAACAAAAGGATTATAAACAAATTTTATTTTGGCTACATATAAAGGCTATGCCGTCTTGGCCCATGGTACCATAGGCCCATGCACTAACGCGTAGACGGTCCCTCTTGGATTAGTTACGTTCAGCTGAAAATTTTTTCCGCCAACAACGCAACTAATCGCTGTTTCCCATTTAGAAGAATCTTTCTACGTTTTTCAGAACCTCGTGCAGCCTTTCCGAGTAGGGCGCTCCACCCTGTCCCAAGTCTGGCTTTCCTCCACCCCTTCCGCCCAATGCCGAGGAAATCTTTGATGCGACGCGGCCTGCGTCTACGCCCGCTCTTACAGCCTCCTCGTTTACCATCGTCATGACCCTTAGAGACTCTGTTCCAGCCAAAAGTACCGCCGCGGCTGGTCCGGACATTCTGTTGAGTACCTCAGCGGCCAGCGATATCAGGTAATCTTTGTCGTCTATCTCCTCGTAACTTTTGACTACCGCTACACCGCCGACCTTTTCAACCGTAGACGTCAACTCGGCCGCCCTTTTCTTTGCATATAGCTCCATAGTCCTTTTGACAGCCTTCTTAGTCTCCTTCAGCTCCGTCATCAAATCCTCGACCTTTTTATCCAGCTCTGAAGCGGGCACGTCCAGAACTTCAGCAGCTCTTTGGATGATTCTTTCTTGCTGCTGGATGTACGGCAGAACAGAGGGGCCTGCGGCGAAGATGAGGCGCTCTACGCCATCCTGTATCCTCTCGGTCTTTATTATCTTTATGATGCCCACGTCCTCCGTGTTCTCACAATGCAAGCCGCCGCATGCCTGAGCATCTAAGCCGGAAATCTCGACAACCCTTATCATCGCCGAGGGAACCTCGCCCCCTTGGTAAAGTCGAAAGCCGTATCGCTCCTCGGCCTCGTTTCTATCCATCATTCGGACGCGGACCGGAATTCCTCTTTGAACTATCTCGTTCGCCAACGACTCAATTTTTTCGACTTCCTCTGACGTTAGCCTTTTATGATGGGATATGTCGAGCCTTGCCTTGTCCGGCTCCTTTTTGGCGCCGGCCTGCCATACGTGTTTTCCCAAAACTTGCCTCGCGGCGCTTAGCAGTATGTGCGTTGCCGTGTGATGTCTCATTATCTTTAGCCTTCGCTCAATATCAACCTCGCCGATGACGTTCTCACCCTCAGTAGGCTTCGCTCCTAAAACCCTGTGCACGGTCACGCCGTTTACGAGCTGTGCGTCGACGACCTTGCACTCGCCCGTGCTGAAGCGGAGAGTGCCCGTGTCGCTAACTTGGCCGCCGCTCTCAGCGTAGAATAACGTTCTGTCTAAGACAACGTATTCGTCGGAGGCTCGCAACACCTTCGCCTCAAACTCCTTCTCTAACGGAGAATCATAGAAGAGCTTAATCGTTGGGCTCAAACCTTGGACGATGGTCTCGACGTCTTTTTCTACGTTGGGCGTTGTCGGCGCTTCCTGTAGATGCCTAGATGCGACGAGTTCGTAAAAATTCTCGGGCACGTCAACCTTAAGCTGTAGCTTCTGGGATACGTGTTCTACTATCTCTGGCGTTATGCCCTTCTCATCGTAAACTTTAACGAGGAGGTCGATGGGGACTATGTTTGAGCGTCTCTTAATGTTTGCCAGCTCCCTCTCGACGTACGCGGTCCCCTTATCTATCGTGTCCTCGAACTTCAAGGCTTCTGTCAATACTATGTCTAGAACCTCATCCTGCATCTCTGCAAGATGCGGGAAGTCCTTCGACCAGTAATCAATCTGCATATCGATTAGGTCAGCCAGTTTGTCCTTATGGCCTATTGCTTGGAGGACCCTGTATGCCTTCCTGATCAGCAGCCTTGCTAGGTATCCGGATTTGACGTTTGACGGCACTATGCCCTCAGAGAGCATGAAGGTTATAGACTTCGTATAATCGAGCGAGGCAAAGAACTTCTCCAGCGGCACTATTAATTTTTCGATAGTCTCGACGGGTATGCCCGATGCTTTTGCAACCCTCCTTCTAATTTCGGCAATGCTTGTGCCTTCCTTCGGCGTTACGATGGCCGTGTAAGGTGAGTAGGCATCGAGTATGCTCTCGTCAGGCTGCTCGACGCCAAGCATGTCCATTACCTTTTTGTAAAGTTCGCCGTAAATCACCTCGAACGAGCTATACGTTCCTTGGCTGAACCATGCATACCTCTCGATGCCGTAACCTGTATCAACCGTCTTTATGGGAATCTCGACAAGCTCGCCGTCTAACGTCTTATAGTGCATGAACACGAGCGTTGCCAGCTCCAGCCCTTCCGACACTGTCTCGAAGCAGGGACCCGCGTTTCCGCCTCCATACCATGCAGACTCCTTGTAAGTTATGCTTTCCTGTTTTATGCCGAGCTCCTTCGTAGCAAACTCGTGGTGATACTGAACAGTCGTATCTTTCCAGTAAACTTCCTTGTCAGGGTAATTGAAGGCGTGCGCTCCGCCCATCTCGAATATCGTAAGGTGTCTGCCAAACGTAAGACCAACTTTGTCTATGTCCACGAGCCTTATACACGGCTGGCTGACCACGAGAGGATTCGCAGGCGGCGGTGCTATGCCCGAAGTAACCCATGGCTGGAAGTCGACGATGCTTGCTGAGACGAGGTATAGGTCGGTCCTCCATCTGGGCACGACCGGGTACGGCTTTATGATTTTGTGACCTTTCTTCTCAAAGAACTTCAGGAACTTTTCACGTGTTTCCTTTAATGTCAGCCTCTCGTTGGTCAGCCTTTTTCCTATGAAGGTATACGGCACGCACGGAGACTCTCCGCAGACCTCCCTATCAGCCTCAAGCGTCCAAAAGTGTTCTCCGCACACGGCACACTTCTTTCTAACAAAACCGTTGTCCAGAAAAAATCCTAATTTGTATGTCTCCGGCGAAAACCTCATGAGGCTTGGCACCATTAAAGTTTTAGCCGAAGAGCGCGCTCAAGCCAGCCAGTGCCTCTTCATCTTCCTTCTTCTTCGCTTCCTCCTTCTTTTCTTCTTTTGGCTTTGCCTCTGGTTGGGCTGAGGTGGCAGGAGCGGTAGGCGCTACGAACGGCGTGGCCGTAGCGCTCTTCAAAACCTCGTCTATGTTTATCTCCGAGAGGGCCGCTACGAGGGTCTTCACCCTGCCGTCGTCCGGTTGTATGCCCGCCGCAGATAGGACGTTCCTTATGCCTTCCTCGTTTACGGGCTTTCCAGCCTTATGAAGGAGGAGAGCGGCGTATACGTACTCCATTTATCCTAACCCACCTGAAGACCTCTAAAAAGGGCTGGCTCTTAAACCTTTAATTCCGATGTACGCTTAATACCCTAAGTTTAAATTTTTCTGCTAAACTATCTTCTTCGGTAGCCCGGTCGTCTAGCGGCCAAACGCTGGTCAGACATTCAAGGGCCAAGGATCGCGGGCTTTGGATCCGCTATGTGGAGGAGAGCCCCGCGGACGCCGGTTCGAATCCGGCCCGGGCTACTATTCTTCCTCTTACCTGTTGACCTCCTCGTTTATCCTTTCAGCCATCACGTGGTTCTTGCAAAAGACGACTACCTTTTTAACACCCTCGACCTTCGACGATATAGTCTTCAGCGCCATGGCGTAGCTGTACGCCATGGGGTTATAGGGACTGCTGGGCGTGAACTCTATTTGAATAACTCCCTCCTCAACTTCCTTCACGGTGAGCATCGCTTGGCTTTCCACTATACTTAGGCCTGTAACTGGGTCCCTGAAACTGTATAGCTTTTCTCTGACCTTTTCTGCAAGCGACAAGCTGTTACATCCTTTGAAGAAGGACAAATAAATGTTTTGGCTTTAGGATGCTGGCCTGAACAGGAAAAAGAGTATCAACATGATTATCATGACTACGTAAATTATCAACATCATCCTTCTGCTCTTCTTCTCCTTCTCTTTGCTCAGCTCAAGCTTCTCCCTACAATCTGGCGAGCAGACCTGTTCGTCAGGCGAAATAGCTCGACCGCACACAACGCAATGACGGTGGTCTGCTATCTTTGATTTTTCCTTCTTTTGCTGACTCAATCAGCTACACCATCGTACTTTCTGCGTAGCGCATTGTTTTAAGTACTTTTGCTTTTATACCTCTCCTCCAGATGTACGTTGCCACGCTCGTGGTATCCTCTGGCTTCCCAGTAGCCGTCCACGTAGGACTTCATAAATTCGATGGAAACCAGCCACTTTGCGCTCTTCCATGCGTATAGATGCGGTATGAATGGTCTAGCCGGAAAACCCTGCTCCATGCTGAGTGGTTTGCCGTTCATCTTTAACACTATCAAGGATTTTTCATGCAACGCATCCTCAACGGGCACGGGTGCGGTGTATCCGTCGGCGCATCCGAACATAACCCATCTTGCCTCTGGCTTGATGCCCGCAAGCTCTGCCAAATAACGCACACGAACTCCCTCAAACTCAAGAGAGCTTATGCTCCAGCCTGTGACGCAATGGAAATCGTCCAAAATCTTCGTTTGGGGCATGGAGGAAAGCTCTTCATAGCTCAACATGAGTACCTTTTCTGTAAGGCCTCCAATCGTTAGGGTCCAGGATTTTGGGTCTATTTTAGGTATGCCTAGAGCAGAATATATCTGCCATTCATCCACAAAGCTCTGGCCCGGCGGTGGTTTTGGCTTATCCATAGGTTTCTGATAAGGTTGAACAGGATATGAACGTTTCGCCCATGAGCGGTTATATTCAAGGCGGATGTTGCTAACCTTGATGGGTGTAATTAAGGTCGGCACGTCTGGTTATACCTACTATTGGAACGAGGGTAAACCTACACCTTTCGAGTGGTATGTGAAACAAGGGTTCAAGACGGTCGAGATAAATGCCTCGTTCTACAGGTTTCCGAGTAGATCTTGGGTAGCTACGTGGCTCAAGGCGCCCAGGGGCTTCGACTTCAGCATAAAAATCCACAGGTCCATCACCCACAGAAGTAAGCTGGGCGATGCAGCGGTGCGGCTATGGTCGCAGTTCGTGGAACCTCTTGAAGACATTCTTGAGAAGATAACTTTCTTCCTCTTCCAGATGCCTCCGAGCTTCGTTGCTAGCCAAGCAAACCTTGAGAGGCTAGTCCAATTCTTCAAAAGGACAGAGTTGTCCTGCACGGCTGTCATGGAGTTCAGACATGAATCTTGGTGGAGCAGAGTGAAAGAAGTGGAATCTTCCGGTCTGGTCTTCTGCTCTGTCGATTCGCCGGACCTGCCGAGGGACATATTTGCGACGAACGACGTAGTTTACCTAAGGTTGCATGGAAGGGAGGCTTGGTACGCATACACGTACGACGAATCTGAGCTTAGGGAGATTGCAAAAAAGGTAAAAAGTCTGAGCGCATCAAGGAAATACGTGTACTTGAACAACGACCACGGAATGCTACCCAATGGTAAGCTCCTCATGGAGTTACTGGGATGTTGAAGACGACCTTCTCGTAGCATCCGACGTTGTCTCCGGTCCTTGCCCATAGCACCAGCACGTTCTTCGTTACCAAGTCCTTCTCCGTACGCACGCTCACGTCGACTATCTCGACGCTTGGTGGAAAAACCCAATAAACTTCGTAATCGTACTCCGCTACTTCCTCGCCATAAAAACACTCGTAGACGTTCGTGCCCGGCCTGAGCCTTGCTCCGAACTGGATAAAGAACGTAATGCATGGCAAGTTTTCGGAGCCTCTAAAATCTAGAGCGGCCGTCAGAACTTCCAGCTTGCACGCTTCGCCATTAACCTTTACAACCTCGTCGTCGAGAAAAGACTGCATGTTCTTGATAAGTCCCTCCATTTCCCTACGGTACCGTTCCTCGTCCTTGAGGAGGGAGTGGTAGAAGCCTGAGGGGTCATGGTAGTCGAAGCTAAGTATTTGATTGAACATACCGTCCACCGATGCGAGCATGAACTCGTGCGCATGTAACGGCTTTATGGTTCCTGGAACGTACCCCTCCATCCGAAATCCCTACCTATATCGGAAGCTTAGGATAGTTAAGAATTTAAGAGGGACCTATCTTCCTAAAAGACATCGGTGGTGGTATGTTCTGGCTTTTGCCGATATCGGCCTCCATCGCATCACTCTGTGCGGCCTTGGCGTTTACTGCATGGGTGCTTAGGCAGAGTCCGGGAAACGAGGCGATGCGCAACATATCAAGCGCGGTCAAAGAGGGCGCGCTCGCATTCATTAAAAGGGAATACGTGACCGTCCTGCCGATCGCAATAGCCTTGGCAGTCGCTATAGGTCTCGCAGCCGGATACACCAACGCCATAGCGTTCGTCGTAGGAGCAATGCTCTCGGCCGTGTCGGGCATAATAGCGATACTGACGACCGTGAGCGCAGCACCGAGGGCAGCGCAGGCGACCGAGAAAGGTCTTGGCTACACGCTTTCTGTTGCCTACAAAGGAGGTGCCGTGGCTGGTCTGACGATAACTGCAGCTGCCCTCATAGCCGTTACGGCACTTTACGCATTCTATCCTAGCCCGATAGCGATAGCGGGCGTCGGCGTCGGTGCTAGTCTGATAGCGCTGTTCATAAGAATCGGTGGCGGAATATACACAAAAGCAGCGGACTTGGGCGCTGACTTGGTCGGAAAGGTGGAGGCAGGCATACCTGAGGATGATCCAAGGAACCCAGCGGTGATAGCCGACAACGTTGGCGACAACATAGGCGATGCAGCCGGCATGGGAAGCGACATCTATGAGTCATACATTGTGACGATGTTGGCAGCGATGCTTTTGGGCTCGCTCATGGGCAGGGCAGAGTACGTCGTATTTCCGCTCATGGTAGGAGCAGTCGGCCTTTTGGCCTCGCTAGTCGGTACCCTGACGGTCACGCCAAGAAAGGTTACCTCTCCCATGAGACCGTTGACGTTATCCTTTGCGGTCGCTGCCCTGATAGCACTCGTTCTAAACTTCTTTGTCTCCACGTTCAACTTCGGATGGAATAGTATGGCGTACGCTCTCTTCGTATCGACGCTGCTGGGTGCACTCATAGTCCCTATAATACAGAAGATAACGGACTACTACACAAGCTACAACTACAAGCCAGTCAGGGACGTTGCCGACTCGACGAAGGTAGGCCATTCGGCCAACATACTCACGGGCATAGCCGTAGGCTTGAGGTCCACATTTCCGATGGCCATAGTCATAGTGGTGTTCATGGCCGTATCTTACTTCTTAGTGCTTACGGTGACCGGTGAGCCCCTTATGGGCATATACTCGACCGCCATAACGACTGCTACCATGCTGTCGCTAAGCGGTATAGTCTTGAGCATAGACAGCTTTGGGCCGATCAGCGACAACGCCGGCGGCATAGTCGAGATGAGCGGGCTCGGTGAGGAGAACAGGAAGATAACCGACCAGCTGGATGCTGTCGGCAACACCACGAAGGCAACCACCAAAGGCTTCGCAATAGCCAGCGCTGCCCTCGCGGCCATAGCCCTCATCCAAGCTTTCCAGCATGAAGTCTGGGCCCTTGCATCCAGCCCTGGAAACTTGCTGTCTGGAAAGGTCTTCGTCTACACGCTGACGAACCCGGCCCTGATACTGGGCCTCTTGATCGGAGCTTTGTTGCCGTTCTACGTCTCGAGCTATCTCATAAGGAGCGTCAGCGTAGTTGCCTCCTCGCTAGTCGAAGAGGTCAGGAGACAGTTCAGGGAGATTAAGGGCATACTCGAGGGTAAGGCTAAACCAGACTATGCAAGATGCATAGACATAGCAACAAGGGAGTCGCTCAGGCAGCTGTTCATACCAGCACTCATAGTTATAGTGGCACCGATAGTAGTCGGCCTTATTTTAGGTCCTGTGGCCGTCGCTGGCCTCCTAACAGGCTCGGTAGTATCCGGGCTCTACCTCGCGTACCACATGGCCAACTCCGGCGCCGCTTGGGACAATGCTAAGAAGTATTTGGAGGCAATAGGCCTGAAGAAGACATCCCAGCATGCTGTCGCGGTCGCCGGAGACCTAGTGGGTGACCCATACAAGGATACCGCCGGCCCTGCGCTTAACACGGTGATAAAGCTGCTTAATACGGTCTCGATAGTATTTGTCTCGATATTCATGGGCCTCCTTGCGTTCTGAGCTAAAACCTCGCTATTTTTTACAATCGAGTAACTACAGTTTTTAAGTACTGGAGTAACGCGAGAGCGCTTCAGTACAAAGCTTCCATATTCTGTCACCAACATGGTGCAGGTTCATTACGGCCTTCCCCCTATCTGCCTTCATCATGTTCTCGTACCTCTCTAAAGCCTTACCAACAGCTATTGGTTTCCTGTGCCTTTCGTCCCTAACGATGACTAACTCTCCTTCCTTAAACTCGCCCTCGAGGGCGACTATGCCGGGTCTCATTACGTCTGCGCCGTTAGCTATGTGTGGTATGGCTCCCATGTCAACGATTACGCTCGGCATACGGTCAAGCACGTCCTTATTGAACGACTCAATCAGGACAGGCAAGAGCGCGTCATTAACTTTTACGAATGCGGCCAAGCCTTCCAAAACGTAAACGGTAAGCTTACCGTCCTTTACTTCCCTTACAATGGTTTTTGGGCTTATGTCGAGCTTCAGGCTGGGAAGCTCTGAATTAACGTATGCGATGAAATCTTGCTTTTCCCTCCTGCTGAGCAACCTTACCTGCATCCTTTAACTCAGACGTTCAGACTGGACTAAAACCTTTCCTCTCCTGATGGGTCAAGGTATATAACTTCGCAATTAAACGCAGATACGGGAAAGGCTGTCTTAAAATGAGGATAGGTGTGCCTAAGGAGTTACCGATAAATAAGGCAACCCCTGAATCGAGGGTCGGTCTGACGCCCTCATGTATAGATGAGTTAGTACAAAGCGGTGCTGAGGTTTTTGTCGAGCATCTAGCGGGCATGGGCTCGGGGTTTGACGATGAAGAGTTTAGAAAAGCAGGGGCTAAGATAGTTTACTCCAAAGAAGAGGTTTATAGAAGGTCTGATTTGATAGTCAAGATCCAACCTCCGAGACCTGAAGAATGGAGCTTTGTAAAGGAATTTTCGACGGTCATGGCTTTTCATCATCTTATAACCGCACCAAGGGAGTATATCGACTTGCTGGTGTCGCTGAAAACTACGGTCATAAGCTATGAAAACATGGAGGAGAGGGATGGAATAAGACCGGTTCATCGAATCTCGAGTGAGATTGCAGGTAAGATGTCGCCGCAGCTGGCAGGAAAGTTTCTCGAGACCACCTTAGGCGGTAGGGGCATACTGCTCGGCGGCGTCATCGGAACACCTCCTGCCGACGTCGTGATAATTGGTGGCGGCACGCTCGGTTACTATGCTGCCAGGGCGTTCATAGGTGTCGGCGCAAGAGTACATATCTTGGATATTAATCCGAGGAGGCTTGAAGAGCTCGACATGATTTTGGATGGGAAGGCTTCGATTGTCTTAGCGACAAGTGACAACGTTAGGAAATACGTTTCTTTTGCGGACGTGGTTGTTTGCGCAGTTTATGTGAGAGGCCAAAGGGCACCGATACTCATAACGAGGGACATGATGAGGGGGATGAAGCGCGGTGCGGTCATAATGGATTTCTCGATAAACCAAGGTGGATGTGTTGAATCTGCGAGGATAACGTCAGCAGATGAGGTGGTGAAGTTAGAGGACAGGGTTCTGTACTTTGCCCAGCCTAATGTTCCCTCGCTCGTCGCTAGGTCATCTTCGTTGGCCCTATCGAATGCACTTTTACCCTATCTCAAACTTATAGTTGAAAATGGACTTGAAGATGCGATAAAGGATAGCGAGGCTTTAAGAAAGGGCACCTGCATATTCAAGGGTAAGGTAACAGCAGATTTTCTTGCATCCATGCACCATCCTTACTATGAAATCGGCACGCTTATAGGTGAGGTTGAATGAATTGGGATGATTTATACAAGAAGAAAGTTGTGTCGCCAGATGAAGCTATGAAGTGCATAAAGAGCGGCGACGGAATTTACGTATCAGCTAACGCTGCAACACCAAAGACGCTCCTTAAGGCTCTGGCGGATAGATGCCAAAACTTGAACGGAATAAAGCTGTATCATGTCCTGATGATGGGTGAGGACCCCCTTACGAAGGTCGAGCTCGAAGGCAGAATGAGGCACGTATCCCTTTTTGTCGGTCCCGCCGATAGAGAGGCCGTGAACGATGGAAGGTCAGATTACGTACCAATATTCCTACATGAGATACCCCAATTCATCCGAGAGTATTCGGATATCGACGTTGCGTTGATACACACGTCGCCCCCAGATGAGCACGGTTTTCTCAGCTTGGGTGTAGAGGTCATAGCCAGCAAGGCTGCCGTCGAGAAAGCAAAGGTCGTCATAGCCCAAGTCAACGAGAAGATGCCTAGGACACATGGTGACACGTTCATACATGTGAGCAAGGTACACAAGATAGTTGAAGTGTCAGAGGACCTCTTCGAGATAGAACCAGCTAGGGGCACCCCTGTCGAGAAGGCTATTGGTGAGTATGTCGCGAACGTTATAGAAGACGGGTCAACCCTACAGCTCGGCATAGGCGGCATACCGAACGCGGTCTTAGAGTCTCTCAGGGATAAAAAAGACTTAGGCATACATACGGAAATGGTTTCTGACGGTATCATGAAACTGATAGAGGAAGGTATTATAAACGGTGCCAAAAAAACTTTGCATCGAGGAAAGGTCGTTGCCACGTTCTTGCTTGGGACGAGGAAACTGTACGAATATGCCAACGACAACCCAATATTCGAGATGCATCCCGTCGATTATACGAACGACCCTTACGTGATAGCGCAGAACGAAAAGATGGTTTCAGTCAACTCTGCCATAGAGATTGACATCACTGGCCAGGTATGCGCAGATTCTATCGGAACGTACATATATTCTGGCTTTGGTGGACAGTTGGACTTTGTTAGGGGCGCGGCCAAGTCTAAGGGAGGAAAGCCGATAATCGCCATGCCATCCACCGCTAAGAACGATACGGTTTCCAGGATAGTTCCTGAGCTTAAAACGGGCGCAGGTGTGGTAACGACAAGGGCTGACGTTCACTACGTTGCGACGGAGTTTGGCATCGTTAACCTTCATGGGAAGACCCTCAGGGAGCGTGCCGAGCTTTTAATCGGTATAGCCCATCCAAACTTCAGAGACGAGCTGAGGAAGGCAGCCAACAGACGTAAGCTTATAGAGTTGAAGGCAGTATAGATAGCATCCGTTGGGAGAGGCATACTTTTGTACGAGTTAGGGCGTGTGATGGCCGAGCTGGAAAGAATCAAAGCTAAAAGGGTCTTGGTACAAGCACCGCAAGGTCTCAAGAGGGTTGCTCTCCAGCTGGGTGATGAGTTACGCCATCATGGTATCGACGTCATCGTATCCGGAGGTCCATGCTGGGGTGGTTGTGATTTGGCCTTAAACGAAGCAATGGAAATGTCGGCAGATGCAATAGTGCAACTTGGTCATACCAACTTTGTAGAGCAATCGGTTTTACCAGTAATCTACGTTGAATGTAGATATGATGGTGGGATAAGCAGTGAACGATTGGTAGAAAAGGTCATACCCTTCCTGAGGCCTGCAAAGAATATTGGCTTGGGCATGACGCTCCAGTGGTTAAATTTCTTAGAACGGATTAAACGAGTCCTCGAAAACCACGGTTTTTCAGTATTTTACGGTCAACACGAAAATGGGCGGCTTTATCCTTCACAGGTAATAGGATGCGACTATACGAACATGAAAATTGTTGAAAGAGACGTCGAGAAGTTTCTCATAATTGGAAGTTTCTTTCACGGGCTTGGTCTCTCTATGATAACCGATAGATGCGTTGTGGTCATAGACCCGGAGACCATGCATGTCGGGGATATGACACAAACTGCAAAGAAGACGCTCATGCAAAGGTATGCGCAGGTATGTGCGTTTAAGGGTTCGAGAAGGGTCGGCGTCATACTTTGCACAAAACCTGGGCAGAAAAGGGAGGGTTTGGCAACCTCTATTGTCTCGATGTTAAGGAAAGCTGGGAAGGACGCGTACCTGCTCGTCTTAAACGAGGTGGACGAAAGGTTTTTGCCGGATGAGGTCTTTGATGCTTACGTGAATACTGCATGTCCGCGCATCAGTATAGACGACCAGGCTAAGTTCAGGAGGCCGGTTCTGTTACCGAGTGAGCTTATGGTTGCCTTGGGCTTGGGGTCATGGGATGAGCTTATCTCTAAGGGCGAGTACTTTGGGTGGTGTGTACGGAATGGCTGAGGATAGACGGCAAATAGCATTACCAGGCGAGAAGCTGTGCGTCTTAGAGGAGTTTTTATCTGGCAAAGGAACGAGTACTTCATTAGACGGCACAGTATTTGCAACGGTGGTCGGTAAGGTCAAGTTTGATAGAAAGAAACGCGAGGTTCAGGTCGAAGCTATAAAGGAGCCTGACAGCGTGGCGGTTGGAGACATTATCTTGGGCGAGGTTAAGGAACTTCAGAGTAAATCTGCCGTAATTAAAATTATAGGCAAGAATGGTAAGATTCTGAGGCATCAACGTAGTGCAACCCTGCTGGCAAAACCAGGGAGTAAAGAATCCTTGGGACAACACGTGAGCGTAGGCGATGTACTACTCGCTAAGGTAACAAGCATCATTTCAGGACTCATCAACGTTTCCATATGGGAGCCGGGCTTTGGTGTGCTTCAGGCGATGTGCGACCGCTGTGGTTCAATAATGGGATATGTAAAAAAAGATAAGTACAATGTTTACTGTTCAAAATGCGGGAGGTTTGATACGAGAAAAATACTTACTCATTACGGAAACGCAAAAAGGATATCTGACTGGTTAGGGTTGATACCATGAAGTTGGACGTGATTAAAGAAAGGGACGACTACATCGAAATCTTAGTTAAGGGTGAGGACCAGTCCGTATTAGATGCGGTGAGTGAGGTCCTTCAAAAAATGCAAGGCGTAGAGTACGCTGGTCATAGCTTGCTTCATCCATTAACTGGCGAGGTAAGGTTCATCGTCAAGACGAGGTCCCAAGAATTCAAAGCGAGGGATATATTACTGAGAGCTCTGGAAGAACTTGCGGATATGACTGAGAGATTAAGGTCACAGGTGGAGCAGCTTTAGAGTCCTCAGAAGAGTTATAAAATAGTATTTTGCACCCAATAGTGTCCAGTTGGTCGCGCTCACGAAGGGTGACTGAGGGTGGAATTCTGCCCGAACTGTGGAAAGGTTCTGACCCTAACAAAAAAGTCAGATGCAATCGTACTCATATGTAAAAAATGCGGTTTTGAGAAGAGCGTGGACAAAGCTGTGACCCAGGTACCTCTAAAGAAGAAGTCGAAGATGTTAACCGTTGAAAAGGAAGTGTCCGAAGATGATGTGCTACCTACGACCGATGCTTTATGCCCTGAATGCGGAAACGATAAGGCTTACTGGTGGACCGTACAAACTAGGTCTGCCGACGAACCAATGACGACCTTCTTCAGATGCACGCGCTGCAAACATACATGGAGAGAATACGGTTAAACTAAGAGCAGACACTTTTTCCTGCTACCTGGCGGCAACAGGACTTTTTTCCAGAACTGCTCCCTTGCCACGATGCTGAACAACCCTACTACTGAGGCACCTTTTTTATTAAGCATATGGACTGCAGAGCTAACCAGCGAATCTGTGATGAGGAAGGAAGAGATCATAAGCACGCTGTCCTTACTCGATACTGCATCTTTGGGTAACCATAGCTTAAACTTTTCGACAAAATCTGGAATCCTGTACGTTAAAGTTATGGCTTCGTCGTCATCCCAAAGCGGCCTCTCGCTTAACAGCAGCATCCTTCTATCGATGGTAGTTGCCAAAACTGCTGATAGTGGAATGCTGTGCACGTCCAAGGGCATTATGGCCGTTAACTTGCTACCAGAGAACTCGCTTACTATGAAGAAGTTGATTATCTTTATTAAACTTGGGTTCGAGACGATCTCGTAGATGTTCACATCATCCTGGCCTATCAAAGCCTTTTCTTTGATGAGCTCTGTCATGTTTATGAGCGGCGATACTCTCTCGATAAGCTTCTTTGCCTTCTGAGTTTGGGGTATCGTTTTGTTCTTTATGTAGCGGTTGAGCGTCGATACAGGTAACCCAGTCATCCTGGAGAGCGTATTGTAATCGTACTTTTGTTTGAGTAGCTTGAGCAAATCAAGCGCCACAGTCTCCATACCATGCATCGACTGTGTGCTTCTCACAAACGCTTTAGCCATCTTTCAATTCCAACCCGTCTACCAACTACGTGATAAAGCTTTCCGCTTGCTGCCCTTCGCGGTAAAATTTGTGTGCGCACCAAGTATTATCAGTAAGCTATCCGAGTTTTCTAAAAACTTTAAAGCGGGATTCAGGGTGGTTTAGATGGGCCCGTAGCCTAGCAAGGATAGGGCGCTGTGTGAAGCGCGCAAGCCTTCGGAGCCGGAGGTCGCGGGTTCGAGTCCCGCCGGGCCCGTTAAGTTTGATAGAACGCATTTCAAAGCATGTTGTTTTGTCTTATAGTATTGGCGATAGCTCTTTTTTTATTGATTGTCTTGATTTTAGCCAGTAGATTTTTTTCGCTTCTTTGTATACGTAAATAAGCGGTAGTTTGTATTTTTCTGCCAATGTGTAGAACGCTATTCCTGCTGGTCGCGTACCCGATGTGCAGTCTATGATTACGATAGACTGACGTATTAGTTCTAGCAGTCGTGGCCTTACTCTGTTCATCATTTTATCTATTTCATTCATTTCATCGACTCTTACAGATATGAGTTCTATGCGTTTCCATATGTTATCTTTGATGTATGATGACCAACTTTCAAGCGCTTCGGGTGTCGTTACCACGTATATCCTGTCAAACTCGATGCCTTCTTCTTTAAGTAGCTTAATTGAGGTCTCGGTCTCTGACTCGTAATCTTCTGCCTCCCCCCTTATTCCAAGCAGCCCCATATAGGCGTAGGGAATTCTTGAGCTTACTACGTAGCATAGAGTGGACTTGTTCGTTAGTTCTGCTACTCCTTCATGGTAAGTGATGACGCCCAAATTCGATAGCGCATCCAATCTACTCTTAAGCGTGGATTTGCTTATTCTTGTTTCGCCACCCAAGTGTTGGTAAATCTCGTAGAACCTGGCTCGACCACCTGTTCTTGCGAGGTAAAGCAGTATGGGTGCGTGGGTTCTCTTAATTTTATTGTGTCTGATTAGCTCTGAAATATCTGGTGGCTCTTCGGTCGGAGACATAACTTCCATTTTAAAATGTTAATTATATGAATTATACTTTTTGCTATTTAACTTAGGGTCTTAAGACCTTGCCTGTAGATATGCCGAGCTCGTAAAGTATGCCTTTCTCTCGCGCTTTAGCCAATACTTCTGAAGAATTGTTGAGATTAGCCCATTTGTTTGAGAAGGTTTGAGTGAATGTATCAAATTGGTCTGATTTGCTTACTGAGTCGCCAGAGTATTTAAGGAATATGCTTCCCAGGCCGTGTTCCTTGAGCATTCTCTTAAGTTCCGATATATTGATCTTCTCACGAGAACTGAATTCATCGACGAGGTTCCTTATTACTTCGTTTATGCCGAGGCCGAATACGTGTAGCTCTCCCCACACTTCTAGTAATTTATCGACGTACTGGTCAGGATTTTTCAACGCATCGGGTTTAAGAAAGTATATGTCAAGTAGTTCAGTCGTTGCTTGTTTCACGTAGTAATATTTCCAAGATATTAGATTGATCGAGCCGGATATGATAAGTGCTGTGTTTATCTGATTCGATCCCGCCTGTGCGTTTATCCAACATTCTTTATCCCTGTAAACATAGAGGAAGGTATTAGCTTTTGGGTAACAATCGTCGAAGTTTTGGTATTCAACTTCGATTAAATAGATCTTCTTGATGTAGCCATATTTATAAACATAGTTTAATGCGAGGGCTTCCGTTATAGAGCTTAGGTAGTCGTGCATAATGCTAAGCACGGATCCGCTGAATTTTTTGTTGGGTAATAATTGACTTCTCACTTGAGTTGGCGGTTTCATTCCGTTTATGATCCCTTTGCTCGTGAATATGACTAAGCATTCTGGCACCCCCTTCATTGAGTGACCACTTTCCCCCGAATATTGGAAAAAGTCTTTTGCTCTAGGGTTTCCTATTTCTGCCGACTTAAGTAAAATATATATTACTGTTAAGGGCGATGTTACTGCGCCTGGAAGTTTTCCGAGCCCTGTAAAGTGATATATTCCCACAACTAACTATTGGAAGTCTGGCAATAAAAATTTTAAAATCCTAAAAAGAGGCTTATAAAAAGAAACTTTTCTCAGTTCCCTTTCTAGGATCAGTGCGCCCTTTTTTGCCTCTCCTGGCAGCAGGGGCGCAGTTTTCCGATGCCGACTTGCGGCAGGCATAGTAAATTCCGATATTTAAACAGATGAACCCAGTTCGGTATAGGCTTATTATATCCTTTTTATTGTTAAAATTTTGGCATCACCGTCCCTGATCTAAGAGTCGCTAATACAAGTGCTATTGATTAATAGCTTGTGCATAAAGAGTGGTGTATATTACTAAATCATAAAGCGTTTCTTTTAATATCAGCTCGATCAGACTCCCAAAATACTTGGGAGTTTGGATAATGGAATTATGCTTAAGTTTTGTATAAGATTTTCCTTATATTCACTGTAATCAGAACATACTATCCAGACGCTTGCACTTACGTAATTACTAATAGCATTAAAAAATTTTTTACATTTTCTGATTTTTTCATCGATATTCTTACTAAAAGTCACATCTACAAATATCAACTCATCATCACGTTCTGGTATTATTAGCCCATCAAACTCCCCTATTTTGTCGTGGACCTTACCATCATATATATTTGGATTAAGATACGCATTAAAACTGAATAAAACCTCATGCTTTAGTAGTATAGCCCACATTGCGCATTCACATAATCTTCCCCACAAACTTTTTAAGTTTGATGCCGTATTTTCAGGCGCTATCTCTTCATTAAACTTATCCACAACCTTCATGAGCAAGCTAATAAGGGCATCCATATGAACATCATATTGGGTAGAAGATTTACATCTATTTTGAGCATCTATTATTAATTTTTGTATTGCCTCTTTTCTCTTTTCGTTATTTGAGTCCCTTTTGGCTATAAAGTATGAGTTTAAATAATTTTCCTTAGGTTTTGCGAAATCATAATCAGTAAATAAGTACAACAAGTATGATAAGTCACATAAGTTATATTCCGAAATTAATTCGTACGCAAAGGTAATTAGTTTATAACATGTATCATCTAAATCACTTTCCACGTTTAAGATTAGAGATTTGTCTCCAATCATAAACCTCTCAACGTATTTACTGATCAATAAATTCTGTAAAATGCATTTAACGAGCAGCATATCTTCTGTCCTTGACTTAAGCTTTGAAAATAATTTTTCTATAAGTTTTCCAATGTAAATTACGAGAAGATGGTCCGTGATATCTTTATGCAATCCATGTAACGTATTTAAAAAAGATTTTTCAATAAAAGAAGGAACAACATCGGATGGAATTTCTCCAATTTTGGTCAAGATCTTCATACTACCGATGAGCGTCTCAAATAACAGACTCTTTATCTTATCTATATTGTTATCAATGCTTTCCATTAAAAAGTTTCTGAATTCGTCATTTTTGTTTAATAATTCTGAGACGGTTTCATACACTAAGTCTTGAATTTTAATTCGTCGTAACTTCGGGACTTCATGATTTATTTTTTGTAGCATCATATCGATAATGATGTTAAAAAATCATTAAAAGACATCAGATTTCCATTCTTCGGGGATGCGATCAACCTGACCTTAGTAGCTAAATCAACCTTGTTAGAGACATCCATCACTCTGAACCACGATCTTTCTTCCTTCAGCACCATGTGTCCTATCCCCCTACTCTTTGAGCCCCCTATCTGTATGCCGTCTTTTTTAATGAGGCGTAACGTAGCTGACAAAACTTTAGCCTCCAGCGTCTTCGGGTATACGTTGTCGATGATTAAGCGTAAAACAACCTCGCCAGAATTAGGAACTAATACTTCGTAGCTGTACAACTTTCCCTCATCACTCCTCATCGTCATCCTATCGATCCCGACACCCGGTCTCCATGATACATCGGCTTTCACTATCGTGTCCATGAACCTGACCTTACCTGCGACTCCTTGAGAACCATATAGTGAAGTGATCGGATAGATCATTCCAAGATACCGCTGGAGTAGTGACATGCCAACCCTATTACTACTCACGAAACTCTTCAACTCCTCTGAGCTCTTGATCTCTCTCAACATCGTCATTACCTCATCGTTCCCTAAGACCAACTGTTCCATAATCTTTAGAACCTCTTCATGACGTGATGTGATATAACCAAGAAGGTTATCAAATTCTCTCGTTTCATAGCCTCGGCTTTTAAACCCTATGCCGTCCTCGTCCTCAACATACAGCTTTCTTAAAAGTCCCTCGACGCCGTCCAGAGTCATAGCGTTTATAACCCGTTCCGATATGGCCCTGAAAGATCCCTTCCAAGAAGTTGCTGGTATCAGTAGCATATCATTCACTTTAAGCGCTGGTTTATGCATACCTTCTCCTTTAATGCCAATGTGTATTCCAGAGACACAGTGGAAAGTCAGTCTCCCTATTATTCTTATCGATAGAGGATTAAGATACAACTCACCTCACCTCCCTTATGGGCTCGCCATCGAATGTATGAAGCATGCAGAACCCATCAACTGGATCTGAGTCCAAGACCAGCGGCATCCCGAAGTATCTTAAGGCCTCCATGGACCTCAAGGGATCACTAGACTTCTCCCTCCATCTACATACAAGGACGCTACCAGCGCTAACGCAAGTAATCCTGTTCCTTGAAATAGGTGATCCAAAAGACCATCCGGCGCTCATGGTCTTCACTTTACCGAAGACCATTAATTGGTCCTCAACTACCAGTATCTCGAGCGAGCCGTCGACGCCGCTTAGGCCATATCTCGCAGCACATTCTTTCAAATTGATGGGTTTGGATAAAAATCTTAAGGGTACCGGGGATAGCGCATACAGAGTTATCTCACTTGCTGAGTGTTGTGTGAACGAGAACCCCTCGTCTTTCCTAACGACTTTTACTAGGCCCCTGCCTAGGCCTCTAGAAGAACCCCTCCCTATCCTTACTTCGAATTCTTCAGAAATGTCAATATTTCCCGTAGAGGCAAGGGTAAACCAGTACTCCTGACCGGGCTCGATTGCTGTATACTCGTAAAGGAGCCCATACTGAGAGGATGCGGTATGACGGTTCATACCAACTGAGATAAAAGGCTGGACCGATAATCTATCCTTTTTAATGAATGCTGAATCATGCACCAAAGGCCTCGGATGGAGCGATTTTAATGGATGATGTCGGTCGCATTCAAGAGCTACTAGCTTATCTTTGACATCTTTCAATCCACCCTTTATGGCTTGGAGTAGGCTCTCTTTTTCCAACGTAGAGAAGATGAGGTTGTCGCAGACTTTGCACTCGTAGTAAAACGGGTGGGCTGGAAACGACTCGCGATTATCGAATACAGGGTAGGCGGTCGAGGCGATAAACATCTTGGCCGCATTTCCCTGTGGAGGGTAGCTTTTTCCGAAAAGTGCTCTGTTCACGGCACCCCCAATCGTATGACCGGGTATAGCCTCATAAGCTGTGTAGTATCCTCTTGCACTCCTAACCTCTCCTATGACCATAGGAGTCAAAACCTTTAACCTACATCTATACATCCTCATCCCAAGCCCACCTTCCGAGATAGTCAAGTATGACTGAAAACTCTCCGAGCTCCGCCGAAAGTTTTTCCTTCAGATCACCCACATTGATAATCCTAAGGTCAACTGTACCTTTCCTACCTATCCTATCCGTCCTCAATACAGCCAACGCTATGAGAAGAGGAGGGAGTCTCTTGACTTCACCATCGTAATCTATGTTTCCCTTAAAGAGCGTATTTGGATGAACATATTCAGCCGTGTAGAGTGCATACCGCCTGGCAGTTCCACTATTATCGTCAAGGGATACGTGAGTAAGCAATAATGTTTGGAACTCTCCTACAAAATCGCTAACGTAAGTATGACCACTTGTCCCGGGCGCCCCGAAAAGGTAACATGCATCACAACTATCGTATGAGGATGGTCTATCGCTACAGATGCTCATTTGGAAAGCATAAGCCACCCTACTGAGGGAGGACCTTAAGGCGCCCTTCACACTTGACCCGGGGATTACTGGCTTATAAGTTCCCTTAGTCGGGTCCTTAGTTTTGTAGAAATTAATATCAGAATATGTAAAAACTGGCGCTACGCCGCCAACTAGAAACAGACTTAACGTCTTGAGCTCGACCTCTAGCCTTATCATATGGCTCCACCTCCTAGGATCTTGGCGCAGAGGTCCAAGTCCAAGAGAGGCGAGGGTTTATTCTTTTCACTTGTAGCCGTTTTTCCTTCATTAGCAACCAGATGTCTCACCACTATGTCAGCAACGTCGCCGAAGACTTGTTTAAGGTCTTCATGCCTACTCCTATCAACTGACTCACGGTAGCAGTAGAGGGTAGATAACTGGAGCGCGATGTCCTTGTTTGATTCATCCCACCTACCAAGCATAGAAATGACCGACGTGATGGCCTCCCTCACAACGTTCCTCACATATTTGAGTCTCGTTGATACCTGATTTATTTGTGCTGGAATAGATGGTTTATGGAGATACGCCCCCTGCATTATTGTAACTGGGTCATAACACTCAAGGTTATAACCGAAGATGTGCAACAGGTTCTTGAGACTGAACTTAGACTCATCGTAGAAAGGCATGGGTCTAACAGTAAGTCCATATTCTCTCTGTCGTTCCAATCGATTCCTAGCTATCTCAGCTGACAGTATGCCTTGTTCGATTACATCAAATGATACGGCTGAGGTTGGACCTTTTCTCCCAACCTTTTTCTTAGCTTGCTCCATTAACTCGTCCGCAGCTCCTATCGAGTGCCATATGCTATGCTTCGGAGGGGTTACTGCTATGCCCATCGACAACGTACATTCTCCTCCCATATTCTGCTCAAACTCTTTCGCGAAAACATAAGCGAACGGTAAAGAAAGCCAAGATGGACATATGATAAGGAAGTCGTCTCCTCCCATATAGAGCGTTCCGAGCCAAATCCTACACACATCCTTTTTTAATTCATCATCCTCAATATGTTTAACTGAGAGAATGGCCCAAAGAGCTTTCTCATAGCTCATTTTTAACGATTGGTCAACACGAAAACTCCTCTCAAGAGCATCAGTTATGGAGATAGATTTAGAAAAGAACTCTCCCATCCTGTTACCATCTCCTTTGATGATGCTTACGTTCAGATCCCTGCCACTGAATGGAGGGTCCATCCCGGATATCAGCTCTATCATGTTAGACGCTATGCTATTAGGGTCTTTCTCGTCTCCATATTCCATTTTCCATATATCATTGGGTATAATACGTTTCTCCAAAATGAACCCGTCGTACCATTTAGCACTAAACCCTAAAACTCGTCCGAATTCAAACAATCTATAACATATATCGCAAAGAAGTCCTAACGGTTCCAATTCTTGCCTACCGTCCTGTTTAAAGCATAGCCTGCAAAGCTTACTCGGATTGATGCTGGATTTTAGGTCATCATCAAATTTATCGAGCTTTGGGATGATCTTTCTCAGCGCCATTTCCTTGTTAAGCTCCTTCCATAGGTGTGGATAAAATGGCCGGAATGGAATGATCGCTAAATGAAAACCTATCCTGAATTCGCGTAGTAGGTTAGACAAAGACTCGAGTGAGCTTCTAAAATCCTCCGTCAAGTTTGAAGGTAATATGCCGGCAATGTTAGCACCTGAAGTTAATAGAAAAGATTCTTGGGGTATCCAGAGACGGTTGTTGTATCTAAACCACAACTGAACGTAAAGTGGAATTATGAAGGATGTGAGATAGTCTACGAATAGGCTGGCAGCTGCCACAGCATTAAGCTTATGCGTGTAGTAAACGAAGCCTTGAACGTCTCGAATATCAATAAGGAAATAGCTTAAGCCAGCATAATGAGGTGAACTATTTACTTTAATCTCTGACTGCTTTCTTAACCATTTAACGAAATTTTCCGAGAGTTCTTTGGTCTTTCCTGGCATCCTATTCTCTAACTCTTCCCAGAACATCCATGCCTCTTTTCCGACTCCATATGCTAGATCGAGTGGGTCTTGCTGAGAACCTGTGACTTGAAGTACTATGTCCTTAAACTCATCAGTGTTAAATTTTTCTTTCATCGCGTTCTTAACTACTTCTTTTAGCCTGTCGATCGCTGAAGATATATTATCTGCTTCATGTATAGGACTACTGCTGTCAAGGTGGTGAGATTTGATGGCATCTTTTAGTTCCTTTATTTCGGTACTTGTTAATATATCGTCGAAGAGCGAGTCTACGAGTTCTCCATAGACTTCAGTTCTGTAATGCTTTCTGGGTTCTAAGGGCTTTGCTATGTCATGAATTTGAGATACAATTCTCAGAAAGGCTAGTTGCCTGTTATCTTTGAAGCCTGACTGGTATGCCAGCGACCAGGCTATCGAAGATGTGGTCAATAAATGGGTGATGAGGCTAGCCGTATTGGCTCCAGGCCTAGTATCTGCGGGAAAGATGAGCCAGGCCCTTTGAATCTTGTCCATAACCTCTTTACTGTACATGTACGTTAAAGGATTCTTCCCATCCCTCTCTAGATCTTGTTCAACATTCCTTATTGTTTTTATAAGTAAATCATCCGGTATCGGACGACTGAGGAATGCTTTATGAACATTGTTCATAATTCTTAAAATGAAAGACAACCTGTAAGGAGATGGCATAAGGCTGAGAAGAGGGTCTGATGTAAGGGGGGCCTTGAAGAAGAATGAGATAAGGTCTGCTACCAGTTCGAGCCGCTCTTCACTCTCAAGCGCCCCTCCTCTAATTTTATTTACTAGTTCGATTGAAAATTTTAGGAACTTTCTTAGGTAGACGGTGACTAGTTCTTTCCAAAATTCCCTGTCTTCATCACTTACTTCCCTTACGAATTTACCCTCAAATGGAATTGTGAAAGACTTGCATACGGATAATCTTTTATTCATCCATCATCACTTCCTTAAACCTTTCTGCACTCATCGATTTGTTTGATGTACGGGCCGAATTTATCGAATGCGGCCTTTAGGGCATTAATCAAAACGTTCTCTAACTCTCCTTTTTCATATACTGTTCCGCACGTTACTATCCCGTCACCTTTGCACCTCGATGATGTCTTAAGGTTAAGCACGTTATACGTAACCCTCCCCATTAGGTTTCTATTGAGGCCCCTATACTTGTGGGAGCCGAGGAGGACAGGCATACTCTTATGCCTACCATCTACAATTGAGTAGCCCATACCGATTAGTAGAAGTCCTAGTTCCTCGAGCTTCACTGCCTTAAAGCTCACGGATCCCCTAAATCTCGAGCCCGGCTTAGCCGCAGCGACTCTTTCAACTTCATGTCCCAGATCAACCGTTGAACCTTCTGTCATGTAAAAGGTCCCGAACTCTATTAACGAAGAGAGACCGGGAGCTCCGAAGAGGTCGCATAAGAGACATACGACAGGTCTTGCAGTGGCGTTACAGACGTTTTCCCTAACATATTGCAGAGAGTCCTCCCATATTTTGAAGTGTCTCCAGCCAGATGTTCCGATAGGCGGATGCGACTTTAGTATTCTTGATGGATAGATACAGGCTATAGCAGTTCCTTTGTACGGTTGTAGCGTCAGCTGCAATCTCGACTTAACGTTGCCCTTTACAGAACTGCCGAAGATGACATTGACTTTCTGCTTACTATATGGGTCATATGATGTTTGAAATGCCTTCTTATCGATTTTTATCTGATCTGAGTATTTTTTCAATACAGTGTCATTCCAGTATCTTTCTTGGGACAGCTTTTCTATAGCCTCTCTTTGGTAGTTTATCTCTTCTTCGCCTGAACCGACAAAAAGGTACGAGTCTACCCCATGTTTTTCTTTACTGCAGACCTCGATCTCTACTTCCATCAGCCCTTCAAGAGGATCGAGACCTCTACGGTCTCTGTAATGCTCTCGCCTAACCTTTACTAATTGAAAAGACATAATCTTTCCACACTCTCCTAAGCTCGTCTAAGAGGTCTCTGAGTTCGTTACCCTTGTAGATGAGCTGTCCGTCTTTTGACTCGCTTGGCTTCACGGTCACCTTTCTGTCCGAGCTATCACCCAGAGTATTCAGCACATCCTCGTCACCTGAGATTGGAGAGAAGTGCTTAACTTTTATGAATATGTCGTCGAATTCGACCCTGCCGAATCCTCTTGACTTGAAGCCACCAATACGCAGTAGTCCATCGTTGAGCATAGTTAACACTTCAACCAGTAGTCCGAGTGCATAGTTGGGAAGATTATTCGCAGAGAGAGCAAAGCTGAAGAGGGCCCCAGGCTCAACATATTCAATTCTATACAGGGCTCCGCCGTAGACCGCTCCGGTGGACCTGTCTATAGCTATACCCGTCTTTATCCCAGTGGGAACGCTCGTCAGTTCTCCATTCTCGTCAATAGGATAGGCGTCTTGTAGGGTAACCTTGCTCCTATACATCGGTGCACCGAAGACTTTACATAGCAGACAAGCATTCTCCCAGAAGTTACTGATGGCTTCTTGGAAAGCATAAATTTTCAGGAACCTTTCTATCAAGTTACCGAGTGTTTCTCCGTCCACTCTTCTAATTACCATACAGTTATCTTTCGAGAGTCCTGAGCAAGGTTCTGGCTTGATGTTTGCAGATTTAGCAATCGATTCGGCCGCACTCCTAAAGAGGCCTTTTAGGGATGATCCAGGGATGTAGGGAACCTCTAATCCTTTTCTTAATTCTGTTAATCTTATGACAGGCATGTCGGTTGTCGCGCTTGGTAGATCGCTTTTTCCTACACCAATCCTAAGGGGCTCTAGTGTCCTCAGTCTTCCCCCTAATTCTACCTGTCGGATGAGGATTGAGTGAGATATCCAAGGAGGGTACCTTAGTTCACTCAACTCTAAATGTTCACCTCAATTTCTGAAAACTCACCGCTTGGGTTGATGAACCTTTTCAAAGTTTTTAACTCCTTAAGCGTGATAATGCCTGAGCCAACACTTTTTCTTCCCCCTACTTGTAACTCGCCCTTCCTAAGGCTTGAGATCAGTTGCTTCAACAGTCCAGGCCTCGGATCTTCTCCCTGTTTATCCTCAAGATTAATGTTTAGAATGTTCATGCCGAATGACCATTCTAAACCAGAAGGGACGTATTCCTCAACGAATGGACCAATTCCCGGCTGTACCCCTCCAAAATCTCTATTGATGCCTATTCCTGGCTTTAACATGAGGGCCGTATTGCTCAAGGGAAAGGCGTCTTTAACTATGACATGGCTTGCCAGCTTTGTGCTTCCGAATATTCCGCAAACAGCACATATCCTGTTATCCTCATATTCTGATTCAGCCCTTTTAGAATCGAAGGGCGAATGGATAGATTCGAGTCCGTAGATCGCAGCCGCTATTTTCTCTACATAACTTCTGAAAACACCCTTGAGCGATGATCCTGGGATGTATGGAATCTCTTTACCTTCACTTATTCTCATTTTAATAACCGGTAGGTCGGTGGGACTTCCCAGTTGTTCGGCTTTTCCTAGACCAACCCTCAATGGTGTCTCATTGAACACTTTGCCCGTAATTACATAAGCCACTTTGTAATGGTTGAAATCAGACACTTTATCACGTGACAACCAATAATGCCTTACCGTCAATAGTGTTTAGCCTCCATTAAGAGTTTGAGTAGGTTAGGAAAGTCCGAAATCTCCTTAATCTTTTCGGGGGGTACCGTCGTTCTTTCGAGTGCCTCGTAAACCCACTTAGCTATACCTAAGACCTTCCTTGCCTCGTTTCTTACACCACTACACTCTTTGCACTCTAGGATTTGCTTCATAGCATCGCTAAGTTCTTTCGCAGAACTGATCCTCAAGTATCCTCTATTAGCTTGCCTGTGCGCAAAAATAGCGACCAATGTTACGGCTAGTCTTTCATCACTCTCCGAGTTAAGAAGCTCCAAGAGTTTGTTGACTTGAGTTGATTGTACGCCATCGACCTTGAGACGTACACCAACCTTTACGCCCAGCTTGTAAAAATCATGGGCGCTTATATCGCTCAAGTATTATCACTCCAAAATAGGATAAAATAATGATTAATATAGAGATAAATAAGCATTTTTTAACGGTCTCAGACCAGATTTGGATGCGGCTCCGGTCACCACCAAGCATGTATCGAACGATCATCGTATTATCGCTAGCCGTTCTGTCCTATTAAGCTATATTGAACAATGTTCGGTTTTTATGCATTGTTACGAACTCAGTTTCATTTTTTCAAAAATAGGTGAACTAGAGAGGATAGGGGTCATCGTTTAGCTTACAGGTAAAGCGTACTGAATCCATAGCTCCTCGAGAAGGACTAGGACGCCATTAGCATTACTGTCGTCAAGACGGCGTCGTCTCTTGTCCATTTAGTCCACCATTATATCGGAGCAGGTGACTGTGAGCAATAGTGCTATCTACCGCCAAAATCTTCGATATTTTCTCGCCGACCCCGTCGTATTCAGCGGTTTTTAGTTAACAGTTCGCCTTGTGGGTCTTTCCGACGGCAGATGTTTAGCGAGTAGCACATAGTAAGTGGATGTTAATTTTTCCGAACTGGGTTCATCTGTTTAAATATCGGAATTTACTATGCCTGCCGCAAGTCGGCATCGGAAAACTGCGCCCCTGCTGCCAGGAGAGGCAAAAAAGGGCGCA
>JALNLA010000001.1 GCA_023267975.1 Candidatus Terraquivivens ruidianensis | reverse complement strand
TCATAGAAAGGTCTATCGAAGGTACCAGTACCAGTATTCTCATGGAAGTAACACCGTCTTAGAAATCATCTGGCATTCTTTCAGCTTTAAAATACAACAGGCCACCAAAGGGTAATAAGTTTTCAATCCATCTTAAGTTTCTGTAAAAACGTTTCCCTATCGAAACGGGAAGCAATCCATGCGTTACCATCTGAACGATTTTCAAGCCAGATAGTGAGCGGTACCTATTATGAGTTCTTGAATTCTTTATCTTTAACATCTTATTTGCTTAGAAAGTTCTTTACGGTAGTGATTAAGTTACTCTTAAGCTTTTGGAGCTTATAGACGTTTGGTAGAGGGGGTGTATTAACAATGTTTTTTTCAACATATTGCTTAAATCTGTATGAGGGGCATAAATGCATATATTCTAAATAACCAGAAAACCTAGGATCTTTAGGGTTTGCAGGTACAAATACAAACGGTCTCCCAAAAGCTAACGCTGTTAAGGCAGCATGAAATCTTGAAGTTACTATAAATTTTGCTGATGCGATTTCTTGTATAATTGTTTCTGCTATCATGAATCTCGCATCTAACGGTATTTTTCTACTTCTCCTTAAATCAAACATTAAGAAAATCGTCTCGTTGAGCCAGTTATACATACTCCTTATAAATCGTGACTTAGTTCTTCCAAATATCTCTTCCGCAAAATTACTCACTGTTCGTGCTAGAGCTAACCTAGGCATATGGTAGTGGGTTAGTTCTTTGATATTTACACCCATCATAGAAGCAATAGTGTACACGTATCTTGTAAGATTTAGAGGAAGGTCTATGATTAAGATATTTTCTTTATATCTAGGAACGCTATATTTATAATCCAAGGTTAGAGTTAAACATCCAGAAAAATATGCTTTTATTCCAAAGCGCTCTAGTAATTTCATTGTCCAAATATCACGACAACCTATCGGTTCATACTGCCTTAAGTACTCAATTACTTCTCTTCTTAAAAATCTTTGAGCTATATGGGGGGATACATGAAAAGAAATAAATAAAGGTTCTATTTCTTTTGGAGGAGGAAATTTTTCCGGTCTGTGAGTAAACCAACCATTCATGATAATCTTAATTTTATCATCATTAAATTTAACATCCTTCAAATTGTCTCTATCTAGATAAACGTCAACTCTTGGTAAAAACTGCTTTGCAGCAAGACTTTGGATGTCATCACCTATATTCCCCGTATTTGCTATCAATAAACCATATTTCATAAGGATTCTCCTAAAATAATTTTAAAAGTTAATGAAACTAAACTATAAGTAAAAATTCTTGCAATTAGTAACAAAGGATATATGACCCAAATCCACTCTCTATTAAGAAATAACTTTCTAAAACCTCTAACCCCGACTATTATATGTTCATAAACCAGTTCAGTTTTATTTAAGCCCATTAAGTCAAACCCTAAGCCAGTAAACGTTCTGGCCCCATAAATCTGTTTCCGTAAGAACTCTCTGAGCGTGCTCATAGTTATGTGATAGACAGGGTCGGATGTATAAACTACCATGTACCCACTTTCCTTCAGGTTTTTTGCCCAAGTAAAGTCGGCACCCCAGTGGAGTCTCCCGTCTATTCCTCCAGACTTTACCACGGCATCCTTCCATAAAAGACAGTTTCCTCCTCCAAGTACACCTCGTCCCGTCCTTATCCTTTCTAAAATTAGTTCAAGAGATAATGCCGAGTACGCTTTTGCGAATATGGATGCATTCTTAGGAACTATATTAAAGGGTTCAACGGTGCTAACCCTATCGTTATAGTTAAAGTACTTTACGGCGTTCCTTAGCCAATTTGGATGTGGAAATATAATGTCTGCATCGAACATGCCCACTATCTCTCCTGTTGCATTCTCAAAGCCCAGCTTGCATGCGCTACCGTATGTCCCTTTATCAAAGAGCACTATATCCGCATACCTATTCGCTATCTCGACCGTTTTATCTTTAGAATATCCATCCACGACTATCACTTCAATTTCAGGATAATCTTGATGTCTGATGCTCTCAAGGCATGCACCTATAGTCTTCTCATTATTCAGCGTTGGAATAACAAACGAAACCCTTGGAGGAGCACTTAAGTTTATGCGCGAACCCGTAAATGTTCGTTCTGATGGGTCTATTACGACGTATTCAGACATCAGGATGTAGGCTCCCACGCGGTATTAAAACTAAGATTTTCTTATCACGCCCAAATATGTAAAGGGACCCTTCCTGTAGGAGTAAGTTTTCCGGTTTATAATCTTGCTAAAATGGTGAAACGCTCTGTTTGATTGGATGTCATCTGAAATCAAAAGACCTCCCCAGCGAATAAAAGGCCACACGGTCTTGTATTCCCAGAGCATGTGTTCATATGTATGGAGACTATCATGGAAAAATGCATCTATCTCTCTAAGGTTTATTAGTAGTGGCTTCAGTTCCTTTTTAGAATCCCCGATAATTAAGGACCATCTATTTCTGAGATGTTCTGGAACCATCCAACCGGACTTGTATCTGTAACGATATCTTGAAGACGGTAGGTCTATAGAATAAAGCATGCCACACCCATTATCTTTTAATGCTTGTAACATATAACTTGACGATATCCCACCTGAAACACCTGTCTCGACAACTGTTCTGGGTCGAAGAGTTCTAAGAAGCGTGTACAGTATTACTTCTGGATAAGGGCTTAGCCAATAATCACGTCTAAAGCCTTTATCAGGAAAGCTATCTATCAAGCGTTTAAGATGATTTTGAAGGACTAGCAGATCAGAAGTTATGTTCACTTCTTCAGTGCCTAGGCACTTTTTAGTAAAACGGGTTGCTCTTTTAAGCATTAAAAGCTGAATTACTGGACGTATCATGCTGTTCTCTGTGCTTAGAATTCTTAACATTTCTCTCATTATATTCTAGTTGGTTCGGGGGTGCTACCTTCTAAATCCTTTTTTTCTATTCGTCCCGTCCCTTGTTAGTTATTGTATGATCGTCCTTTGTAACTTCAAGCAGAAAAAGTTTGAACTCAGAAATCCCTACTAACCTACATTGTAAAAGGAGCTCAAACGGCAAGGATATTATTGCTGCCATGTTCCTGAACAGCATGTAAAGAATTTTAAAAATTGGAAATGTTTTATGGGAGGGGTTTAGTTTGTAGTTGGACAGAAGGCTGGCAGAGAGTACCCTGCTAATACGTGCAAACATGAGCATCAAAGGCGCAACCTCGAACCCGCGAACTTCATTAACTCGGAAATTAACATTAGAAAACATCTTCTTCCACTCTCCTACGCTGAACGCTAAAGCAGGTGGCGACCAAGGTGATATGATGTATTCATTTTTCTGTTTCGGTGCCAGCTCCCTCATGACTATTAATGCCCGATTCCTTAAAACTCTTTTCATCTCTTGGAGTGCATGGGCTATCGTGATTACGCTTTGTAGATGTTGCAGGACAACTATACAAAGAGCGCCGTGTAAGCTGTCACAGTTAAATGGTAGAGATTTCACATCTGCAACGACAAAATCCGTGTAACCTCTTATACCCTTCTTAACAGCCCAGACCTTCGCCATTTTTATGAAGTCCGGGGCTACGTCAACTCCGACCACGTTAACCCCGTGTTTAGCAATGTTTACCGTCCACCTTCCAGTTCCGCAGCCAACATCCAAAATGTATGAGTCACCACTGAGTTGACGAAGTATAACATTTACGAGGCGACCCTCAACGACGTTAAGGAAGGTTGTATAGGGATGCCTAACAGCTCTTTCTACTATGGACTGGGTTTTTGCAAAGTCCTGCCAAACACTTCCAGGCTCTTTAACACTATTGCTGGACATTATGGTATGTACGCCCTCATCATATTACTGTCTGCTAGTAGTTATGCCTGTTATAGCATAAAGCATGATAGCCGTGAGCATCATGAAAATTCCTATCATGAATATCAGAGCTCCTATGAACATGGTACCCACCGCAAGCTCTTTCACTTCAAAGAATCTCTGTATAACATATACTATTAGACCGAACCCGGCAATAGAAATGAGAAATCCGGGGACTCCAACCAGTGTGAGTGGTCTCTTTCTGATAGCATAGTTTATGATTGAGACAATAACGTTACTCATATGAGTAACTGGGTTATATGTTGATGTCCCCTTTTCATAGTGAACGGATATCCCCCTCTCAACTATCCTTAGGTTCTTTTTGAGTGCGTCCATTATTATTTGCGAGTCAACACCGATACCATCCTCGATTATCGTTATGCTCTTAATTGCCCCAAACGAGTATGCCCTAAATCCACTCTGCGTATCTGTTAACCGCTTTTTAGATGCGGTACTTGTTAAGAAATTTAATATCTTGTTCCCGAACCTTCTGTAAAGCGGAACGTCTTTTGTTGACGATAAAAACCTTGAACCTATGACGATGTCCGCCATATTTTGCTTTATAGGTTCTATGAGTACTGGAATGTCATCAGGGTCATGCTGACCATCGGCATCCAGAGTGACGACTATATCGGCATCCATCTTCAGAGCCGCATCGAATAGCGTCCTCAAAGCGGCACCCTTCCCCTTATTGTTCTCGTGTCTCAGGACCGTTGCTCCCATCCTCCCGGCAATCTCCGCTGTCATATCGGCCGAGCCATCATCGCAGACTAGGACCACGTCTACATGCTTCTGCGCCTTTAGTATAACCTTCGCTATCGTCCTCTCCTCATTGTATGCAGGTATGCACGCAACGACTTTGTAGTTGCCCTTAATAGATTCAGAAGTATCTTCCAAGCCGCTCACTTCCATTTTTCACGGGTTCTCTTATCTTTGCTTAATGTCGTTAAACACCCGTCGATGTTATACGAGCTCCATGAAAGTTATGCGTAGTTGGTAATCAACATTGAGAACGGCCTTTGGAGCACCATCATGCCTAAGTAAACGACAAAAGTCCTGTCTTCTATCCAAGACAGGGCGGACACGTTACCCCAGCTATAGGCTATTAGCGAAACCTTTTTGACAAGCTCCTTTCCCAACGATAGAATTCTGTCGAAAAAGGATATGGGCGTGTACTTACGTAGCTTGACGATTATCCTCGCAATTACCATAAGAAGCCTAAAGCTCCTGAACTTTATCCTACATCTAATAGACAGCTCGGTTATAGCCCTCTCTATGCTGGTTAGATTCCTGTAATAAGTTCCATGCCTGATAGCCCTCACCCTAATGCTCCTCAACAATTTAAGGACAGGGCATGCATCCATTAAACGCACCTTTTGGATGAGTCGCCAGTTTTCTTATAAGGTTTTTCTTTCCAAAAGGCTCGAACCTTTTCGATGAATGAAAATTGTTGAAAATAAATTGAACGCTCATAAAATACTATCTCTGATAGGTCATTATTGAGACATAAGGGGCGAGCTTAGGGCTGGAAGAGGCCGTCACAAAGTTAGGAGAATTCGTTATGAAGCTCGCCGAGGGGCAGGGCAACCTTGAGAAAGCTTATGTCAGGTTAGAGTAAGCCGTTGCTTGTATTGCTTTGGTAGCGATAAGAGTTGCTGTCCTACATCCTCAACCCTTCTTGAAGCCATATCGATGACTGTTATGTTTAGTAAGCCTTTTTGGCTATTTTATGTGGTGGGTAAAACCAGTCCCAAGGTTTTCCAACTCTCGGGTCGTCGCTCTTTTACTGTTTATGGACCGAGGGTGGATAATATAAGTTGCAAAGTTCCCGAGGCGACGTTCTAATAAACATTCTTGGCTTCTTTAAGCCATTTGGAGACGTGTCTCATGAAGGCTTCAAAGTCTTGAAGTTTCTTCTGGAGGAATTCATAAACCATGTCAAGGTTTATTGATGCGTAGTCGTGTACTAATAGGTTTCTGAATCCTATCATCGTTGCGAACGTCTCTGCAAAGTTTTTTGGTATTATTTTCGCTTCAGAAAGTATGTACGGGATGTCCCTGTAGCGTTCCGGCCTTTTGAGTTGGAGAGAGGAAATAATCTCATTACCTATGTCGATTACGCATTCGATGGCTACTTGAAGGTATCTTTCGGCAGACCCGCTTATCTTAAAATCATCCTTGAATTCTTCTAGGCTACATTTTCGAAGCTCGTTTAGATATTTCAGGTATTGGTTTAGCTTGCCCATTTTGGCTAGGATTAACGTCTCATCTATGCTAGGATGCGTCTCATCAAACATTCATCATACCTCTTCAAGATTCTGGCGAAATCCAGATATTCGCTTATGGCTCTTGCCTCAAAAACTATCCTTGCCTGCTCGTCCCGAATGTAAATCGGCTTGCCATATCTTATAACTTGATGTTTAAGCGCGGGAGGAACAACGTTAAGTATCACTAGGTCTATGCTGTCTCCTAGGACTTCAGACAGCCTGTTAATAAGGTGCAGGTAGTAGTCGAGCAATCTCTGCGGGGTCTCCGACAAAAGAACGGCTATGTCGAAGTCGCTCCTGGGCGTAGCAACCCCCTTCGCATACGAGCCGAATACGTAGGCGACTAAAACTTTCTCCTCACCTTCAAATAGCTTTGCTAAGGCATCCAAACCCATACCGCTCGATGTTAAATTTTTACCCGGGGTATTTAAGCTATCATAAGCTGCGAGCTTGCTGAGAGATTACCGACGATGTTTTTGACTGTCTTCTTTATGCTATCATCCCTATCTCCGGATGTTATCGCCACCAAACCCAAAGGTTCCTTCGCTAATACTGATAGGCTCCGTACCACTCTTCGGCCGAGGCGCTTTTCCTCCTTAGGACGAGGGCTACGACGGTCATCCCCGCTATAACGGCTACTGAGATTATTATCAGCTGCCTTGCCAGCTCCTTGTCCACCAGGTTTATCTTTACCTTTGGCTCCAGCTTCGGTGCGGTTAGGTTAAAAGCATTGATGTATACGGAGTACCTTCCGCCGCCTCCATGGCCGTCCATGTTGGAAACTTTCAGGTAGAAGGTCTTGTTGCCTGCTATATCTCCCTTAAGCGTCAGCGTAAAGCCCTTGCCCGGAGATGCGGAGCCGTTTCGGGTAACCGTAAAGCCGTCTGGAAGATGTAGGGATGCTTCTAGGGACATACCGGCATCGGGTAGCACGGTAATCCTGACGGCTTCCATCTTCCTCAACATTGTGTCGAAGACGTAGAAGTCCGTAAAGTCGTCACCAGCGCCCGATGCGGCGAGGTAGCCCGATAGGGAAAGCTCCATGCCATAGGATGCCATGCCTACGTACGTCGCGTCCTCTATGCTCGAGCCTGCCTCCTTCTTTCCCGCATCCCTCCTATCCAAGAGCGTTGCCGAAACGTTGTACTCGTGGCTTCCTCCGACCGCGCTTACCTTGAGGTAGAAGTCGCCTCCCTTTTCCGTCAACCACCTCAGGGGTATATTTCTCAGCTCCTCGTCCCTTAAGACAAACTTCTCGTCTAGCACCTTTGCCTTCTTCTCCGTAAAGAGCGATACCATCACCATTCCTCCCTCCTTAGAGCGTATGCTTATGTTCAGATCCAGCTCGTGTCCAGCGCTCACTCCAGATAGCCTATAGTAATGGTCCTCTAATTGTGAAAGGCTACTACTAACCAGCGCCGTTTTTCCAACCTCTAAGCGTACCTCACCCGCACTATCGAAGGAGCCTCCCGGCACGGGCTGTGAGTTGACCACCAATAACTGCATTACGAGAAGCAGGACCATTAACGGTAGCAGGATGCGCGCTCTCCCCATCTTATTCGTCACAATTCTGTAAGATTAGCCATAGAAATACGTTTCCTAAGGGTTTAAGATATGGACGTCTAGACGTTATACGCTGATGGGGATAGGATTTACATAAAGGAAAATAGGCTACATGGGATGCTTCCTCTATGACGGCTGATGTCCAATTACTCAATACAGGGCATGAGGCGACTTACCAGCTCCAGCGTATCTGAGGCGCGTCTCATGGCTTCCTCAGCATCCTCTTTGCTTACCAGCTCCTCGGGTGAGAGCAGAGCCTCCTCTCCACCGTAGAAGCTGAGTCCCCTTTTGCTACTAAGCTTTCTAGAAGTTTCAGCGAGGAAATCTACCTTCTCTTTGAACCATGCTGGGAACCTCTCCCTGTAATCTAGCAAGACGTCCGAAACGTCATGAACCTTTGGATACTCGATCCCTACCATCTTAAGCGATGCCTTTAAGCTAAGCTCTACACATTCCTGCGAGAGCCTAAGGGCATAGGGGTAGTTGCCCCTCTCGAGTGCGCCCTTAGCGTCTGCTAGCCTGTCAGCAGCCTGCCTTAAGTAAGCTTTAGCCAACCTCAATAGGGCACTCATAAAGCCCAGACCTCGGAGGCCCTTGGTCCTAGGTCCCAGTACCAATTATCGTCCTGAAGCACGTAACGCTTAGCTCCTATTAGCTCAAGCTTAGACCTTAATCTTGAGAGAAGGTTGTTCAGGAAGCCGTCATCTAACAATATGGCCGCCTCGTAAGCCACGTCCAGCAAGAGGGGCGGAAGCTTCCCTGCTTCTTCCCTCCTTATCGGGTAAAAGCTTAAGCTAGCGTGTATTCCGTGCGACCTAAGAAGCTTAAGCTCATCCCGTATATCCGTGTCGCGCTCAACCTCGAGCAACCTATCTATCCTCGATGCTAAACTCCCCTTGAATTCGTCTGAAACGACGAGGATGTCTACGTCGCTCGTTGGCCCTGCGGATCCTCTGGCGACCGAGCCGTAAACGGTCATTGAAATCGGGTTTAAGCTCGCCCTCAAGGCTCTCAGGACGTCGTATACCAGCTGCACGTACTCTCCTTGGATGTTAGGCGGTCTGCTCGCTATGCCGGAGGCGACGAGCATGAAGCTTCTAGGTTCGAGGAGCCTGTAGAGCCTAGGCCGTCCTCTTCTAAAATCTATCAGTGCCCCTGATTTTCTTAACGCCGATAAGAATATGTGCGCCCTACTGGAGCTGAGTCCTAACCTCTTGCAGACATCGTCAAACGTGAATATACCACGAGAAAAAGAGGAGTAGAGCCTAGCATAACCTTCTCCTAACCATCTCGGAATCCACATTTTCATTAAATATATTAGCTTTACTATTTGATAAGCTTTTGTATAAGGCGAGCCGTCTAGCTCATAATAAAGCTTAGGGCTTGCATAAAGATGCAGAGATATTCCTAGCACGTGAATTTTACCAATAAAAAGGGGGATTTGTAGGAGCGCCGCAGGCTCCTACTTCTTTGGTGGCGGAGGCGGGAATATTCCCACCCTTCTACCGCGCCAGCGCACGTACTCGAATGCTATGACGACTACTACTATGACCAGCAGGACTATGCCGATTATCAAGGCTAGGAACGTGGCGAACGTCAGAGGCATGCCGGCTATCTCTACGTATGGCGGCAGCGTTACCTCAGCCCTCTTGCCAGCCGTCAGGTCTGCCTTCGAGATGGTGGCCGTCCCTGTGTATCCCTTGTACGCAACCTCTACCTCGTAGTCTGCGGCCACTAGCTTCGGTATCGTCACTGCACCTCCCTCGTCGGTCGTGAAGTGTCCCACCACCACGCCTGCCCTCTTCAACGTTACCGTTGCGAACGGCAGGCCTTGGCCTGCGGCACCCTTCACCAGCACACTAAGGTCATACAGCTCTCCTATGACCGTTATCGAGGTCTTAGCTACCGAGAAGGTCTCGGTCTCCCTGTAGACCACCTCACCCTCGCGTGTGACGGTTATCTGGTAGGCTATGCCCCTGCCTTCCCTCTCGAGCGGTACGCTCTCGAACACCGCCTTTCCTGCTGCATCTGTCTTAGCCTTTACTGGTCCTAGCGACACCTCGGCTCCTGCTATGGCCCTTCCCTTGCCGTCCACGACGTTGATCGTAACGACGCCAACAGGCAGCGTTATCTCCCTCCTGGCGTTAAGTCCGCTGACCGTGTCGACCACTGAGACCTTTGCATCCGTTCCGAAGTCAGGCGAGGTCCATGAGAGGTCTAGGCTGTACCTTATGTTCGTCGGTATCGGCAACCTCGTCACGAACACTGCGCCTACTGCCTTCAACGTCTTAGCATCCTCCTCGCTCGCAATACCGTACTTCTCAAGTATCTCCGGCGGTATCGTCAGCTTCTGCTCGACGCCCTCGAACTTTGCGATGGCGTCACTCAGCACCCTTCCAGTTATGTCCTTGGCGGTCACGCTTATGTCACCGACGGCACACTCAAGCTCGGCGGCGACCGTTCCTACGTTGGCAGCGCTAAGGTCGAAGCTCTTCCTTCCTACTGCAACTCCGAGCCACTTGGCTATCTCCTCGTAGGTTCCCCTGTTCAGCCTCTTGACCTCTATGATCTCCTTAGCCTTGAACTCAACCGTTCCACCTAGCTTATCTGGGAACTCCCTGTAGAACGTTGCATCAACCTCTATCGGCTTAGCAGTCTCGTAGTAATGCCTTACCCTTATGTCGAATATCCTCGCCGTTATATCCCAGTGGACGCCTGGCCTGACCCTCCAAACACCATGATACTCGTGGGCTAATGTCGTTACCTTTACCCTCTTTGCTAGCTCTCCGAATATTCCAGGTCCTGGCTCTGTCTCGTCTGCATCGCTGTAGTAGCTAGCCGGCCACTTTCCGAAGGCGTTGAACGGCCATGCTGGATGGCCTTCAGCATCCCTGCCTAGGTAGTGGACTCTGAGCAGCAGGGTGAACTCAGGCTTCCTCAGGTATACTTTTTCAGTGAGGCCGTCCTTACCAGCATAGGACCAGCCTGCCGTCTTGCCAGTTACCGAGTCTATCATCCAGAAGAATGCGCCTGGCAGCGGCCTTCCGTTGAAGTCCCTTATCTGTGCCGTTACTTCCATGTACTGGAACACTGGCGTGTAAGGCACGTGCTGGGATGTCGCTGGGTTGTTAGGCCATACGTTTATCCTTGCGTACCATGCGCCTGCTATCCTTGCCCATCCGGAGCTTCCACTGTATCCCTCGCCAAAGAGTGAAGGCAACCATAGTCCTGCACCCCACTCGTTATAGAAAGTCCACATACCTGGATAGCCATACAAGGAGTAGATAGTGCTAAACCACTCATCACTTACCCATAGCGATGGGTCTGGCAGCCATGAGAAGTATCCCTCCGGTGTAAGGTCTACGCCGACCATGGCAGCTGGGTCCTGCGTTCCCTCGAAGACGCTAAGGCCGTGTGCCTCAGCGCCAGGCTTTACGACGTTGTCACGCCAGTACGGGTCCTTCTCGTTCAGCATGTAAGCAGGCGGGCTGACGACAAGCCATGATGCCTCCCTGGTCATTCCTGCCTTTATCCTGCTTGCGTTCCATATGACCGTCTCCGGTGTGTCACCACTCCTGAACCATGCAAATCCCTCGTCATCTGTCGTTACCTCCAGCGTCCTCCTCCATGCAGTCCATAGAGCATCCCTTTCAGCATCAGATAGGTACTCGTATGGCGGTACGTAGGTCAGCTTTACCTTCCAGCCTACCAGCGGACCAGTTATGTAAGTGGCCGTCTCGTTCTCTCCTCTCTGCCATGCTACCTTTACTGCCAAGTCTGTTGCGTTCAGCTTAAGCGCCACTAGCTTGACTGTCCTTGTTGCCTCGACGACCTCTTTGGTCTTGACGGTACCGTAGTAATCGATGAGTCCTATCGAAGTAACAGGATGATACCTGCCTATCTTACCAACAAATCGTGCTCCACTTCCGTCCGCATCACTACCAGTAGTTGCCGGCCACCAGCCGCTTAGCACATCAGTGCTCGCTCTCGTCCATCTGTACGTCGTGTGGTCGAATGGTGCTGCGCCTATTATTATGTAGACAGCAGAGTTGACTGGTGACTTATCAGTGCCGCTACCGAACATCAGCTGCTTGTAGCTCTCGCCTTCGAACTGTACGGGTCCTTTCTTCAGGTCGGTGTACCACGCTGCGACCCTCCATAGATGGCTTACGTTCCACGTGACTTCCCTCTGTAGGAACCAGTCGTAGACCTTGAACTTCATAGCCGTCGGTACTAGGTTAAGCTCGACTGTTCCAGTTGTCCATGCTGCCTTCCCCTTCGTCTCGTCTATCTCCGTCAGCGTCCACGTCCACTTCTCGTCGTCGGCAGTCAGTATGCCTGGGTGCACGAAATTGGCAGGCGCCGTCACGTTCCTCCATGCCACGTCTGCGTATAGTCCCTTGACTACCCTGTTAAGGTCTGAGCATATCGTGTGGTGCAGAACGACGTCTGCAACCGCTACCTTGTCTACCTTCCATCCCATCTTCGTCAGGTTGAAGTAAGCCTCGTAGACGACGCTGCTGTTCAGGTACCAGTATACCGTTATGTTGAAGGTCTTGAACCTTACTGGATCACCTTCATATCCAAACTTCTTGCTCGTGTAGTTCAGGTATCCTGCAGTCGGTGCGATTATCTCTGCCTTTCCTTCAGAATCGACCTTTCCTGCCCACTGTGCCTTTCCGTCAGGCCCTGGGTAGACGACGAACCTCGGCCACACATCATCTACAGTAGCGTTGATGTGGGCTGTTATGTTTACAAAAGCGTACTTGAGTGGTCTAGCGCCACCCTGGTCAGTCAGCTCCAGCGTTATGAAGCCAACGGGCAGCGGAACCCTGAGTAGCTGCTTATCGTAGATGTACGGAATGTCGTATTTTGCTGGCATCGTGCCTTCTGCAAAGCTCCAGACCCAGACCCTAACCATCGTCTTCTTCGTAGCCCATGCATCCTTCAGCGCTACGTTCGGCGTCACGTAGAACGTGTAGTTAGCAGAGACCCGGTCTGGCCACGGACCTATGTTAGCGGCCCATACGCCGCCGTACCTGTACCAAGTGAAGTTCCTCACTGTAACACCCATGTCGGTCTTGAAGGTCAGGGACTCTGTCCTGTATCCCCTTCCAATCGCGCCGACCATCGCCTGGCCTGCGACGGGTACGTGTATCCTAGCCCTACCGCTTGGGCCTAAGTTGTAAGTCGTCCAGTGGGATGAGCTGTTCCACCATATCCTAGATAGTAATGGGTTCGTCTTGTTCACTATCGACCTTAGCGTTATCGGCGCATCGCTCTTCGTCACTAGCGTTATCATCGTCCTGTTTACGTCGTTGACTATCGTGAACTCTGCGCCGCCAAGCCATCTCTCACCGTTTATCGCAACGACGTCGAAGCCCATAGCCCAGAGCGGAAGGTCGATGGCTATCCTCTGGCAGAACGTAAGCTCCTCGAACTTCAGAGCCTTGATTATGTCTTCGTAGTAAACGTCAGGGTTGAATGCCTTGGGTATAACCCTTAGCACGACCCTTCCATGTGCCTCATCTTCAGCTGTCGTAACACTGTCCCACAGGTTAGAGCCAGGCGTTGCGTTTCCGGCGAATGTACCCGCGCCTCCGGCCCAACCTATTAGCTCAGAGAAATGCTTCCTCTCATGGTTCGAGCCGGTCCATCTCCATGTCATAGTAGACGTCGTTACGTTTATGCAAGGCCTGTTGACCTCCTCATCAAGAGCAGGCATCTGGTGGAATACCACCTTGGCCTCGCCCATGTAGTAAGTAATCTTGTATCTGAAGAACTGGGCGACTATCCTTGAGGTGTTGTAATTCTGCAGGTCAAATGCCAAATCCCACGGTACGCCGATAGGCGGCCTTGGCTTTGTCGGGTCGACGTCCTTACTTTCGCCTGGGTCCATCGTCTCTATGAACTTTATAATCTTGCCAGTCGTTATGTTGTATCCCCACCAAGACATCGTTATGTTGACATTGTTTATCTTCTCAACCTTCTGGAAGTCCCATGTGTAGAATATTAGGTCAGTTATCCTTGCCCTAACGATTATCGGCGTGTATGCGCTCTTAGATGTATCTACGAACACGGAACCGTCAGGCTCTGAGTCAGCCGTCGTGCCGTCTGGATACTTTACCGCATCCTTCACAAGGAACTTTACCTTAACTCCCTTCCAGTAAACACCAGTGAACTTCAGCGTGGGTAGCGTTACCCCACCGCCGACAGGTATTGGTGTCTTTCCTAAATCTATCTTACCGTCATCTGCAGTGTTGACCAATACTTCTCCGTAAGTTGGGTGTATGTACCATACGGGTGTGTAAGCCAAGCCCTCGTCGTGCGCATCCGTCACCTTTATCAGAACCTTATAGACGTTCGTTACCAATGTAAGGTTCTCTGTCTTTATCAGCTTGGGTATCAGGAACAGCTCATCGTAGACGAGAACGCCTTGGTAGTAGACCCTGATGCCATAAGCGCCCGTATCGCCTGGTAGCTGGAATAGCAACAACGTTCCGTTAGCCGATATCCAGTCATAGAATACGACGTTGTAGACTGGTGTTCCATCGGATAGCAGTACAGTATGCTCTGTAGGCAGGCCCTGGAACTCTACCGGAGGACCGTTCGGCCTGTATAGGACTACCTTCGTGTCAGCAGGCTCGAGCGGTGATAGCATCTTGTCGACTATCTGGAGCATAAGGTCGTAAACAGTACAGTTGAGAAGGTATATGCCGCCAAGCGTGAGAACACCCCTGCTGAGTCTGGGGAAGACCGGGCCTCTGATACCGTACTGGTCTCTCATGATGGCGGGCGTATCAAACCTGCTGAGAGCATCGTGGGTCGCCCTGACCAGTATTGGGTTCGTAGGCACAATCCATGATGCGTTGCGGAGGGCTATGGCGTATGGGTTAGTTATATGCGTCGAGTTTACAGTTACGAATTCTCCTCCGTATACGCCAGCAGGACCTCCCTTCCACTTAACTTGTACCAATATGCCCTTGAAAGTGCCCCACTTGTCTTTGTCATCGTCAAGGCTTATCGTGTTCAGCTCCTTGATGTTTACTATCTTCGTGCACGGCCTCTCCAGAGCCTCTGCTCTGTTCACAGCATCCTCCGGGTGGAAGACTACTGGGTAGTCGTATAGTACCCATGGGTGGTTAACATCCTTCTGTGTAGTTCCAATCTTGTATCCTCCATAGTAGAATACCGATGAGTTCGGGAACCTCATGTAACCTAAAGCAGTAAAGTTGGCCTCAGCTCCCACCATGGAGGAGCCCTTTACGGTGTCTGTATAGCCTGGATGACGGCCTGGGAGCGCTGTGTTGGAAGCATTCGTCAGACCAATCTCATCCTTATCAAAGTAAACTACTGGCCCTGCATCGCCTGCCTTCTGCTTCGTCAACACTATTAGCACTTGAGCATCGACCAGAGCGTCGCCGAAGGTCCTGTGTTTTGCCCTCGTGTCAGTATCGTTCGCCTGGAACTTGGCGTAGAACACCGTACAGTTCAGGTGGTTTAACGAGCTGTTATGGTTTGGCGCTATACCATGGTAATCTTGTGTCTTGAACCATCCGCCACGCGTGAAGTTTAGAGGACCTGGTGCGTCTACGTAAGTGTCCATAATGCTGTCTGGATTCTCAGAAATGGTATGGTTGTCCCAGAAGCTGTACCTCGTCTGGTTTACTAGGACGGTCTCCCACCAAACCCTGACGGTAGCGTTCAGATGGGGGCCAGTGTTAGCCTGGCCTGCTGGGAAGCTGGCGTTGCCGAAGCCAAAATATCCAGTTGGATGTCTGAGGGCGAACGGTAGCCTCAGTCCCAGGTGGAATGTCTGGGTGGGTATGGGTATCCAAGGAGTCTGACCGTCAGCCGCATCCCTGAGCTTTGAATCACCTCTGTAGAGAGCCTTCGTTACTCCAGCTCCGACCAGCGTTGCCTCGCTCAGTGCCGATACTCCTCCAAGGGAGTTGGCAGTGTAGTTCAGGTCGTATACCCTTACCTGGGCATAGCTTAGGTTGTCCCTTATGCCATACCAAGTGTGCGTGTGGAACTTCTTCCACAGAATTGAGCAGTTGGCAAGGAATGCGTATGAAGCGTTGGCGTGGAATGCTGCGAACGCACCCGGACCTAGGTCGGTAATGGCCGAGTCGGCTCTTACCTTCGACCAGAACACAACCGGCCCGCTGTATCTAAAGTCAAACATTCCTAGGAATGGATGAATGCCTACTCTACCGTTGTACATGAAGGTCGCGTTAGGTCTCCACAGAGTACCAGAAGTTATGCCGTTGCGAACGTACTCGTACCTAGTAGCATTTATCTTAATCATAAACAGTATAATTCCTTCGTATAGCCTGTTGGAAGATGTCCTTATCGGCTCTCCGTACCAGCTCTTTGCCTTTACTGCTATAGTGACGTTTTGCCAGTCTTTAGGCCATGTAACCTTTACGAAGCCAGTACCGTTCGGCGTGAACGTTGTGTAAGCTATTGGGTTAGGGTCGGATACTGTCGGGTAGTAAACTGCGACCTCGACGTTCGGCTCCAACGTCGGGATACCGTCAGAACCTATCTTCGTTAGGTTGTACCTTGCAGGTATTATACCCCACTGGTCTGCTATCGGGAAGACTGGCGGATAATATTCATCCCAATAGCCTGTAGTGCCCAAAGAGCCCGTACCTGGAAAACCTGTGAACTCCCATCTATGGGTTCCTTTCCATGCAGAAGTGACTATCTTGAACCATGCCTCATGGTATGCCTGCGCTGTTGTAACCTGAACGATCGCGGCAGGAAGTATAACTGCCGCAACCATCACTACCAAAAGCGCCAGCGCGGTTATCTTCGCACGTCTATCCATTTTTCTCATCACGCTCGCAATTTTGCGACCGAATGCTTGTACCTGCTTTATTTAACCAGCTCGTTTCTAGAGACATTCTACTGATTAGAATACACAAAATTTCAAGGAATCAGAACGTAGAAGTCAAAAATTTAAAGCACACCGTCAAAGCGCCTTTAAGAATTTCACGGTATTACATGCAGAATCTCCTATGAAACGGCAGAGCTGGTGGGGCTGCGACGAGGCAATACTCTCTGGATGCTTTCAAGAACATCTGAACTATCCAGAAATTATTGTACAGTAAAAACCCTTTCTAAGTAGGCCAGCGATGGACTATGTGAGTGCGCGTATTGAATGGTTTTATATTAGAAAGGCTAGACGTGCTGCAGGATGTCCGTAAGTAGCCAGACAAAAAAGAAGTTCATCAGGTTACTAAGAGAAGACGAAGAATTCAGGTATGCCGTAGCCGGAATGCTAGGAATGGAAGATTTGAGGAGGTCGAGCACGAGGCTGGAGGATGCGGTGGCAAGGCTTGCTGAGGCTCAGCAGAGGACAGAGGAAAGGGTTGGGAGGCTGGAGGATGCGGTGGCAAGGCTTGCTGAGGCTCAGCAGAGGACAGATGCGGCGCTAAAAGAGCTTGCGGTTCAGGTAGGCAAGTTATCAGAGGTTATTGGCTTCGGGCTTGAGGATATAGCACAGGTCGTTGTCCCCGGCTGGCTTTATAGACATGAGGGCATAGAGGTCGAGGTCGGTAGGACATTTTTTGTTATAGATGGTGAGGAGGTACAGGTTGACCTCTACGGCGACGGCAAGAAAAACGGCGAGACGGTTAAGGTTGTAGGAGAGGTTAGGTCAAGAATATACGGCAGGGACGTCGAGGAGTTTGACCGAAAGGTGAAGATTATTGAGAATTATCTCGGCATGCCAGCATACAAATTGATGTTCGGCTACCTCATACATCCTTCAGCAAGTAAGGAGGCGGAAAGACGCGGGATTACTTTGATAGCCTCATACATGCGATGAACTATCCTTTTGGTCGAAAGTTCACATAACCGTTCGGAACCTGAAATAACACGAGAGCTCTGTTCATGATCAGTCTTCAGCCTAGCAGCATCTGGACGATTCATGGTGCAGAATGGAGCTATCCGATAGGTGTCGTGCTCACAATAACAAACGGTAGGTGCTATGCACCATCCTTAATCTCGCAAGTTTATAATGGTACTTATGAAATAAACGTGGTCGATGATGGTTCTATGACGGTACGTCTGATATTATAGCACTGTCGCGGTTACATTATCTATGAAAGGGTGTTTAAAGAAACTTGGGAATGAACAACCATGCTAGAAAAACGAGGTACATAATTCCTAGAAAGGAGGTTCAAACTTGTAGGTTTTCCACCGGTCCTACCTCTCTGCAATTTCAGAGTATTCTCGATGGCCAGATGCTTTGAGCACGCATTATATGATGTGGCAAACGTCATACCGATATATGGATGTGCGTGAGTGGTTCATAGAGATTGTTGTTATACAAGTTCCTAAGCTTAAGACTTCCAATACCTTGGTGGGCCGGGTGGGACTCGAACCCACGACCTCTGCCTCGTAAGGGCAGCGTCATAGCCGCTAGACCACCGGCCCGTCCAAAGCCCGACAAGCTTTAAACGCGTACGGGTGCTCTTAAAATTTAGCCTAAAGGACGGTGGCAAGCCCATCCATCCATATTAAGTCATGCTCTGTGAGAATTTTCCAAGAACATCGCTTAATTGTTTAGTATTACTGCAACAGACAGCTTTAATTCGTGCGCCTACGATGCTTTATCCGAGTACGGTAGGAATGAGGCCGCAGAGGGTAGCGATAATAGACTTCGGCGGACAGTACACGCACCTGATAGCTAGGAGGTGCAGGGAGCTTGGCGTGTACTCTGAGATAGTGCCCTTCAGGACGTCCCTCGAGGAAGTTTTTTCGGGGAATTATGAAACCCTTGGTATCATTCTGTCCGGGGGTCCTCGAAGCGTCGACGAGCCAGATGCTCCGAAACTCTCGGCCGAAGATTTATCGAAGGTCCCAGTCCCAGTGCTCGGCATATGCTATGGCCACCAGCTCATAGCCCGGGCTTTCAACGGAGAGCTCGAGCGCGGCACCCTCATGGAGTACGGCAGGACGTCTGTCAGGGTTATCAAGCGAGACGTTCTGTTCATGGACATGCCGGAGCAGTTCATCGCGTGGATGAGCCACATGGATTCTGTGGTGAGGTCTCCATTCGATTTTAAAGTCTTGGCGTTAACTGAAAGGCGTGCCGTAGCTGCCATGAGACATGCCGAAAGGCCGATTTACGGCGTCCAGTTCCATCCCGAGGTTAAGCACACCCAGATGGGAAACGCGATACTTAGGAGGTTCTTGGTGGATGTTTGCGGCTTCAGGTGCGACTGGAAGCCCATGGACAGGGTCGAGGAGATGAGCAGGGAGATAGCCGCAACCGTTCCGCCAAACGAGTACGTTGTCTGCGCCGTCAGCGGAGGCGTCGATTCCGTCACGACATCCGTCCTGCTGGGTAGGACGCTCGGCGAGAGGCTCTACTGCATATTCGTCGACCACGGCTTAATGAGAAAGGGCGAGACGGAGCAGGTTGTCTCGACCCTGAGACGCATGGGCATAGTTAACCTCGTTTTCGTGAAAGCAGCAGACAGGTTCCTGTTAAGGCTTAAGGGTGTGAAGGACCCGGAGGAGAAGAGGAGGATTATCGGCGAGGAGTTCGCGAAGGTCTTCGAGGAGGAGGCTGCGAAGATACCTAAGGCTCGTTGGCTGGCCCAAGGGACGATTTACCCTGATAGGATAGAGAGCGGCTTCGCGGGCTCTGGCTCTGCTCTCATAAAGACTCATCACAACGTGGCAGGCCTTCCCGCTGGCTTAAGGTTGAAGCTCGTGGAGCCTCTCAGGGACCTTTACAAGGACGAGGTCAGGGAGGTTGCTAGGAAGCTCGGCATACCCGAAGAGATAGTGTCACGCCATCCGTTTCCAGGGCCTGGACTGGCCGTCAGGATAATCGGCGAGGTCACGGAGGAGAAGCTCAGAATATGCAGAGAGGCCAACGCGATAGTTGAGGAGGAGTTCAGGAGGGCTGGAGTTTACGATAAGGTTTGGCAGGCGTTCGCCGTAGTAACCGATAGCTCTTGGACAGGTGTGATGGGAGACGTTAGGGCCGAGGGTTACGTGGTCGTAGTAAGGGCTGTCGAGAGCGAGGATGGAATGACGGCAGATTGGTACAGGCCAGATATGGATTTGCTCGATAGAATATCGAAAAGGATAGTGAACGAAGTAGGTAACGTGACGATGGTAGCGTATGCCACGACGCCAAAGCCGCCGAGCACGATAGAGGCCTGCTAGCCCTAAAATTTTCTGTCGAAGTACGGGCTCTTCCCACTCGCCGAGAGCGGTATGCCCAAGGCAATGTCGCCCTCTATCAGCCCAAGCCTAAGGGCTGCCGTACCTATCGTGTACATTATCCTGTTGTCAGCGTTGAGCATGCTTGCCGTCTTTGCTGCTGAGCCTGCTGCTATGCCTAGGTCTGTGACATACATAGCACACGTTGGCCCCCTGTAGGCTCTGCCCATACTCTTCGGTGCTTTTTCAAAATCGCTACACGTCCTATACCCGCAGGCGCTGCAATCCAATCGCTTCGGCTCCGTGGCCTTCACAGCAAGCAAGAAGACGACTGGCGATTGCCTCACGTTCTGCGCATCTCGCTTAAAGAACGCCTGTCCGAGTTCGTCGGCCAACTCCTCCATAGTTTTTGCCAGCTTCTCTTTATCATTCTCATCGTGGACGATTGCTACGCTCAGCGAGTCCGTACCCCTCGCCTTCGGCGCAGTCCTTGCGCTCAAAGCCATCAACTCCGCTACCCTTAGAAGCGCCTCATCCTCAGCTCTCATGGAAAAACACCCAAGCTGAGTATAACAGTTGTTGGGAGCTTTGAATTAAAGTTTACTGACCGTAAACTTAAGCTTAAAAACTCCAGCTAGTTATTTTATCAGGAAATTTTTGGTCGCAAAGGGAAAGGTTAAAAAGAATAGTAAGTGCATAGTGAATGCTGCCAAAAACATGACTACCGCTAAACCTTTAACCAAAAGGATTGCCGCGGCCACCCTCTTCGGCATCATCATCTTCGTATCTAAAGTTATACTGCCCTCACCACTCGACAAGCTTTTGGTGATAGTCCAAGCGCTACTCCTCTCGCTATCCTCCTTGCTGCTTGGCAGGATGGGCGCCACATACGTTGCCACGATAGGCGGGCTGTTGACGCAGATATGGAGGCCGGGCTTCTTCACGTTCTCCTTAGTCTTCGCCATAGCATACGGTCTGACGATAGATGGCCTTTTTTACATATTTAAAGTAAAAACTTTGAGTGGCGACGTAAGGGCTGGTAGGCTTATAGTTGCCTTAACGTTGAGCACGGGTACTATCGGTATCCTGAGCATGTATGTAACCGTCATGTTGGGCTTCATGCCATGGTCGCCCTGGCTTTACGTCGCCATATTGATGGGCGGTACCTTTAGCGGAGCTTTGGCCGGATACCTTACGCTCCTGTTGTGGAGGAGGTATTTCATTAGATTATAAAAAAGTTGATGCGATGCCCCGGGTGGGATTTCCATCTCCTTTAAGGAGACCTTGAACCCACGACACCCCGGTGACTAACAACACGTCTTCAGCCGGGCGCGCTCCCGATCTGCGCTACCGGGGCACCTGGAATTTGACGCTCTTCTGATTATTTATATTGTTTTCGTAGAATGGCTTTTTGTTATCTCCCGAAGTTAGGAATATTATATGCTCACAGCATTCATCTCCTTTTACTATGCTCTTTGTTTTTTTCCACATAAAGCTCCTGTTGTGCATATTCATGTACAAACCGTCGTAAAAGCCGTTGTCAAACCCATCGCAGATTAAGCCTGCATAATTCCGCGCCACTTCCTCGAAAGGACAGTTGTAGAACTTTAAGACCAATTCCTTCTCATCGACCTTGGCAGGCTCGGCGATTATTCCAATCTTTTTAAAACATGCGTTAATCAGATGGTTGGCGAATTTTTCTGCGGTATAGTCGTTATCATTCATGAAGACCCTTTCGATATCCATCCTGAAGCTCTGGCCTAATTTCTTACCAAATCGGTACATGACGGCTCTTGCTTGTACCTCTCCCAAAGATTCTTTAAGAGCCGACAGAAGCACGTATGACAAAAGCATGTACTGCCTAGGCGGGAACGACATCATCGTTAAGGATTTAGAGAGCTCGTACAACGTACCCGGTCTTCCAGCTCCTCCAGTCCTACACGCGTTACTTCTCCTTACTAGACCTGCCTCAATCAGCGTTTTAAGGTGAAACCTAACGGTCATCTGGCTTAGGCCAGTTTCCTTTGCAATCTGCAGTATCGTCATCTTTCCTTTTGACAGAGCGGTCAGTATGTCGTACCTTGACTTGCTAGACAACGCCTTACTCGCATCCGTTAGAACCTCGTTCAACATCAAAAGGAAGGAATCCATGCCCCAGATCCTCCTGCGGTGCTTCTATAATAGAAAGAGGGCACAGAAGTTTGCGTAATCATTGTCCTATGCATATTTTAAGATTTTTGCACCATAATATAAAGTATTACATGGATTATCCGCAAAAAGTGTCCAAAAATTCTGTTCCTATATTTTTCTTACAAAAAACTTAGTTATGTTTATCAATTAGCTTTTAGTGTCATACATGAACCTCTATGACACGCTACGTAACCGTGAAGATTCCAGAGGAGATAGGTCTTCAAATAGATAGGATACTGTACAAGGCAGGGTATAGCAGTAGGGCGGAGTTCGTTAAGGACGCCATCAGGAGGTTGTTGGAGAAATTCAACGAACAGGAGGCTCAGCCGTACGGAGCGCAGCAAGCAAACGGGAATCGCGCGTAGCCTCGCGTTACGTTCACGTTGAAAATCCATCAGCCGTCCGAAAGACGTCTGTTTAAGGATATAGATATATATCAACAGCTTGGGGTTTGAATACTTAGGGCCGGTGGTCTAGCCTGGTATGACGCCACCCTGACTTAGGCTAAGACTACAGGAAGCGGTGGAAATCCCCGGTTCGAATCCGGGCCGGCCCACCAACTATTTGGGTATTTGGCGTATTGCTTTTCCTTTAAACTATTTGCTTAATAACGTGTTTTGTAAGAATATCCGCAAAGCTTTTGTCAATCATGTCGATTACCTTGAATATGGCTGGATTGGTCACAGAATAGAACCGCTTGTTTCCCTCTCTCCTGTCCATAATGAGCCCGCACTTCTTTAGAATGGATAAATGCCTAGAAACCATCGGCTGGGCTATCCCAACATATGAGACGATTTCGCAGACGCACTTTTCTCCGTTACGCAAGCATTCCAGAATTTTAAGCCTCGCAGGGTCTGAGAGAGTTCTGAAGATTTTAGCTTTAAACCTGTTTAGGTTTCTCATTTTTAGATGCATATTCAAAAGTAAAATATAGCTATATTTAAATATAGCTATATTGGACAATATCTGGGCATCTATGGAGATAATATTCGTAATTGTTTTAATAATCTTTGGTTTGCTTGCAGGGATTCTTGGGGGATTCTTGGGAACTGGTGGATGTGTTGTGATGCTTCCAGCCCTTTACTTCCTCTTCAACTATAACTTGCCTGTAGCCATTGGGACGACTATTACTGCCGTTATAATCACGGCAACATCAGGCTCGATAGCCCATATAAAGATAAGAAACGTGGATTATAGAACTACAATAATCGTGGCCATGTCAGGCGCAGTAGGTGCGTTACTCGGTTCGATTACTTTCCAGTATCTAGTGGGACAACTACCATTACTAAAAATTATCTTAGGAGTAGCCTTTCTATACGTTTCTCTAAGAATGATATACGAGGGAGGTATTAAGAGAAGAGTGGAGGCAAAAACTGGAAACCTCGTTCCTGGAAGTGCTTTAGCTAAATCATCAATAGGGCTCATCATAGGGGTGCTAACGGGTATCGTCGGTCTAGGGGGTGGCTACGCTTTAGTTCCTTCGATGATATATCTTCTCGGATCACCTGTTAAGATAGCTGTAGGAACGTCTTTAGCATCATTCATAAGCATGGCGGTCATTTCGGGAGCGTTCAAGATATATCAAGGATTGGTAGATGTGGTTGCTGCGCTATCCCTTGGAGCTGGAACGGCAATAGGAGCGCAGATAGGTTCAAGACTTGTACCAAAGGTTCCAGCCTCTTATATAAAACTGGTCTTCGGAATCGTCTTCCTATACGTTTCTCTAAAATTCATCTTAAGTATTTTCGGGATAAGCATCTAGCAAGAGGATAAAGAGCCCTACGACTTTACAAACGCGCTTTCTTTGATAAGACGACAATATAGTGAGGCGCCCGTACACTCTTTGGTCCACTATGCAAGACGTACTACCTTCTTTTCCCTTGGTGAGGGGATCACCTTAATTTTTGCATTCTCGAAGTTTATGTAAAATTCACGATGCTGCTGGAACCAGTCAAGGAAGACGGCCAGCGCCGCAACCTCGGATATTGGTTGGCTCGTCACGGATACATTCCATGTTGCCATCTCGTAAACTTTCCTCGGTACCTTCTCGGAGCCTACGACGATGAGCTTATCCTTGTCAGAGGACCTTATCCCTTCGATGACCTCAGGCAACGGGAGCCCGTACATAGTCAGGTGCACCACTTCGCCCCCGGACTCCAGCCAACCTTTCATAACTTTCATCCAGTCTTGCCTTATCTCAATGAAGAACTTGCCGCCGAATCTCTGGACTACGTCCTCCACAGATTTCTTCACACCCTCATCCGGCTGTCCCGAAATGATGATGCCATCGCAACCGAATGCCCTAGCGGTCAGGCAAACGTGCGTCGTAACCCTTTCGTCTCTGTGTAACCTATGGCCCAGCCTCAAGACGACCAATTTCATACAATTTAGATGCGGGTGGGAGACTAAATCGCTTTCTCCAAGACCTGAAGTTTCTGCGTAAGCGCCTCTATCATCCTGCTGTTATCGTAGTAGTTCAACGTGTTATTGCATACTGGACATTTGAAGAGTTTATCGACGGCCTCTTCGAAAGTATACTTCCTGCACCCCTTCGTGCCGCAATAGTAGAACTGATGGGACCGCTCGTACTCCAGCCTAGCCCTGAGCCTTTCTGTCATCCTCCTTATCTGAGTCTTTATATAGCCTAAGACTTGGTCCTGCTGAACCCTCCACCTGAATATCCTATGTCCCGTGTCCTTGTCCTTTGCTACCTCATACGTAAGAAGGGAATACTCGATGAGTTTGTGGAGAATTTTTCTCACGTCCTTTATATTCATTCCTAGGGCAGAGGCTATCTCCTCATCGCTTTTGGACGGGTTCTTTATTAGGAATCTCACTATGCTGACCGCCTCTTCGCCGCCGACCAACCTCATCACCTCGAGGACCGTATCCTCGTCGATTATCAACAGGAAGTCCGGCACCCCAAAGATACGTATGCTACGCGCAAAAATATAAAGCAATCGGATTAGTTCTTTCGATATCCCACACTAAAACTAACGAACGACGGTAAAGTTAGTTGCGCTGAGCTTCTTTATTCAAAGGGCGGTGCGTATAACTTCTTGGTTATCTCGTAGAGCCGCAACTCCTTCATCTTCTTCACGGGTACGGGCAACGTGACCTGAACCACGCCCGGCAGCCTACCTATCTCCACGGCACCAGCCACGGTCACCCTGTTCCTCACCTCATCCACGGACATATCGAATAGCTCGGAGGCTCTCGAAAAGCCCGTCTCGGCAGCCTTGTTTATGTTCGGACCCGTTCCTATGACTTGGACTGGCAACCATGGTTCTGGTTCTAAGCCATATTCGTTCGCCAGCCTCTTAACGAGTGCCCACTCTTCGACACACATTGGCTTGGCTAGCGGCGGTAGGTCTTCAAGTGGTGGGAAGAGGAGCGGCCCTTTTAGGTTCAGACCTTTTATCACGTTTACCCTAACCTTAACCTCGGCCGAGATGTCCGTTGTGTGTCCGGCTACTTCACCATCTCCCTGCTGGGCATGGGCATCACCAGCATAGATTCCAGCACCATCCAGCTTTACGGGCGCGACGAGTACAGCGCCCTCCCTCACGGAGTCTATGTCGAGGTGACCGTCCGTTATACACTCCTTGTACTGCTGCTCAGTTATCGCATACTTGTGGGGCGCGCCTATAAGGAATGTGCCGAAGTCTCCAGCGTTATGGGAGTCAGGTATGTCGACGCTGGGTGTGGTTCCAAGCTGGCCAAGGAACGGTCTCAGCCTCATGGAGAGACCTACTAAGTCAGCCTTAGCCGCAATTATCACGGGGAATTGCCTTGAGTTTCTCGGTATGTCCATCCAAGCGTAACCATCGGCCGCGAGACGTCTTGCTACCTCTTCTCTGACAGCCACGCCGAGACACCTACGCTCGTCGAAGACGATTGTGTAACCATTAACCATCCTAAAGGGAGACGAAGGTGAACCACACTTCTCGCACTTTATTGCCTCCAAGCCTATGCCCTCGAGTGCTGATTTCGGCCAAGGCTCACCGCAGTTGGGACACTTCTTTGCCACGTAAGGGTCTCCGACGTAGGCGCCGTTAACAGGCCTGTCCGTTCCAGACGACGTTGCTTTGGACCTAACCCTTATCGATTCGATACTTATGGCTACGGCATCACCGACAGACGCATCATCGACTGCTACAGGAACGTTGACCTCGTGGCCTCCTCTTATAGTAGGTGTGATCATCGGACCCCAGCATCCCGGCGTCGTTACGTAGAGTATTAGGCCACCGTTTTTAACCGGGCCCAGCATCTTTACGCTTGGTCCTATAATTCCATCCGTAAACTTATCGTTCAGTAAAGCATCCAATACTTTTTGCGTGCCTTTCTCGTACAAAAGATTTCGTTAATAATGTTGTTAGCATTACTTATTTAAAACTTGCTAAAGTTTTTCGGCAAGCTCCCCAATTGGTTCGTTTAGAATGGTTGCCATACCTATAGCCGAGAGGACTTGGAGAAAGGATAGCTCGAAGGTTCTGTCAGACATGAACTCTTGGTTACGCATACTATTGGAAAGGGCCAACACGCAGGCTTCAGTCGAGTTTAACGATGATGGCTGGTTTGTCGTTAAGGGTGATGGCGCGAAATTTACGCTTAACGTGCTGGACAAGCTTTGCTACTATCCAGTATCCGTCGGGCAGGGAGAAGAAAGGACCTCAAAGGTTTCTGAGGTTGGTTCATCTAAGGAAATACACGTTATATACCCAAATGAAAGTGGTAAAACCTCAACAGTTGCGATTCCTGTTAAGAAACTCATGGCACGATTGAAGATAAAAAGGATAGGACGGAGCGAGTTTATCAGAACATTTGGCATAGTCGAGAGACTCCCCTTAGGCATCATTCCCATGAAGGGGACTATTTCGGACCTTTCCGTTAATTTTTTCATGGACTTTCTGAGGGGCGGGTTAGATGCCGTCCTAGCTCTGGACCTTACACCGATTGAAGCCGAGGAGTTCATGGATTCGAGAGGAGTTAGCGATAATGTCGTCGAGATGAAGGTTCTTACGCCCCTTAGCTATGCCTTTTCAGTTAAGCTGGGTGTCGAGCCGTCCAGCGTAAAGGCATTGCTATCCGAAATTGCTGAGTCCACCGGAGCTAGGCCGCTCATGTTCGTACTCAGATGGGAAGAAGTTACGAGTGCATTCGTACCCGCACGGTAATTAATAATAGTTATATAATAAAAAATTTATTTTATTGGCGGTGCTTGATGCTTGGGCAAAAGCTTAGATTTACCCTTGTTGGTGTTTAGACGTGGTAGAAGAGTAACGACGCTCAACCTCATCCTAAAGGACGTTCCTGGTACGCTCGCTAAAGTTTTCAACGCCATACATACCCGAAATATTAACGTGGTTGGTTGCATAACAAGCGCTACGTCAGAAGAAAGCAAAGGCATATTCAATGCGATTTACTTGGACGTTACAGATGTTCCAGTCTCAGATTTTAGGAGTTTGATAAAAGAGCTTGAAAGCATGGATGAAGTTTGTTATGTTGATTATAATGAGTTTAGTATAAACTCCGTAGGCTCGGCAGCCTTCTCGCAATATTACGAAGAGCTCAGTATATTTAACGAAAGGGCTACGATTTTTACTTATGCACACTTAAAGGGGTTATTCAACGGTTTGTACGAAAAGTTTGGGGAAGGTGCAGCAATTTTCCTGTATCATTTAGGTTTAACGGTGGGAGAATTCATGGCTAACACTTACAAGCCGCTGTTAGAGGCTGGAGCGGCGCCGAAAACTTTACTAGAGCTTGCATTACAAACAGGAAGGATATTTGGTTGGTTTTCAAAGTATGAGCTTGACACTATCTCGAAAGACGAGTTTCGTATTAAGATATGGGAACATGTTGAGTGTACCTTTCTGTCAGGCGTCGTGAATGGACCAGCCGGCAACTTACGCAGGGGCATTTTGGTAGGCTACCTATCAAAGTTGTTCGGCGGAGACTGGACTGTGACGGAGCTCGAGTGTATAAACACTGGCCATGAGAAGTGCCTCTTTCATGTGAAGAAAGAAATAAAGCCTGTTTTATTATGATGCTACCATCAAATGCATTATAGAGTTTTCGGGTAATGGTGGTGGGTGTTGTCCGTAAGCTTTGGCGGAAAGTACCTACCGACGAAGTTGGAGCTGATAAGGATACGCCGCTCCTTGCAGGTTGCCCAAAACGTTTACAGGATACTGGAGGACAAGAGGGACATACTCGTAAGGAGGCTGAACGAGCTCATAGAGGAGGCTGAGGAGGCGAGACGAAAACTCATGGAGCCGCTCATGAAAGCCTACGGCGCTCTACATGAGAGCTTGCTTAGCATGGGACCTTTGAGGTTGCAGAGTGTTGCCGCCAACGTTCCTGAAACGGTTTCCGTCAGGGCAAAATCAAGGACCATCATAGGGATAAGCATACCCATAGTGGAGGTAGATAGCGGAAGGATGGGGCTCACCTACGGCTTCGCGGATACGTCCGTCTCGCTGGATGAGGCGGCCAGCATGTTCAAGGAGTTGGTCGGCACTGTCTGCAGGGCAGCAGAACTCGAGAACGCCATCTTCAGGCTTGCCGAGGAGTTGAAGAAGACCCAGCGCCTCCTTAATGCCCTCGAGCACGTCGTCATACCCAAATACAAGGACGCGATAAAGTTCATATCCATGACGCTCGAGGAGAGAGAAAGGGACGATTTCGTCAAGCTGAAGCACGTCAAAAAGAAGCTTGAGTTAATGGAGGTAGGTTCGCATGCAAGTTAAGGAGGTTGAGGAAGTCTTCGAGAGGGCCAAGAAGGTTGTGAAGGATAAGAAGGAGGCGTACGTGAAAGACATAGGGTCCAAGACAGAAGAAATTCTGAAAAAAGCCTATGAGGTTCTGAGTAAGCAACGGTGACCATGTAGGAAGGAGTTCGTATGGTGGCTTCGGGTAAGGTCGTAAAAAAGAAGTTCTCCGAGAAGTTTCTCGGAAAATTGAGGGAGGGGCTAAAGGAAGAACTTAACGCCCGAAGGGAGATAGCCGAAAGGACTAGGCAAGACCAATCCGCACAGATGAACACGCTTAGGAGAACTCACCATGAAGTTCTCTCGTGTGAAAAAGAGAGGCTTAGGAGGCGCAGGCTTTCGTCAATATTAAGCGCCTTAAGAGGGTTATCCTGGGTGTCCTGATGAGACGTAGGGAGCTACTGCTAAGGTCAACGTTGTTGGCCATACTATTCACAGGTCCTCCAATCATTTTGCTGATAATCTTAAGGATGTTAGATTTTCTCAATACGTTCTCAATTTTGGGCTGGGGAATATTCGCGCTATGCTGGACCGTGCTGGTGGTAGTATTTGCTGAAAGGTATAAGAGAAACGTTTTGCGATAAGCCTTATAAGATGCTAAGCACTGAAAGCCTCACGCAAAAGAGGTGCGCTTAAGGGTGTTGAAGTTAGGTGTTATTGGTCAGTTGGTGTTTGCGTCCCTGCTCGTGCTTTCTTTGGTGGCATCATTTATGACGCCGGTGGCCGCTGCTCCCCAAGAAGTGCCAGAACTCTTTCCGAAGACCCTTTCTGCCGCCATAGCATTTAGCGTCGCTGTCATATCGGCTGGCTTCGGTATCGCGAGGGCTGGCTCGGCTGGCTTGGCAGCTGCTGCCGAGAGACCCGAGATAAGGACCACGGCGATAATAGTCGCTGCGTTCGCCGAAGCGCTGGCTATCTACGGCATAGTCATCGCGTTCTTTATACTCGGTGCATAAGGACCTACTAAACCAATTTTTTGACAGGCCGTTTAACGGTGGCTCCGACAAATGCCTCTTCGTCACTAATCCGTGTAACTCTGGTTCTTCATCGCCACCATCAACATGTTATGGCATAGCTCTTATTTAATTTTCGTTGTTGTTTAAAATATATAAAGCCGAACTAACACACCACGCAGAATGTACTACGTCCACGAAAGGCCTAAAGTGGTTTATGCCATCATACTGATCAACTTGGCAGTTTTTGTTTACATGCTGACATTATCGAATAGGGATATGACAAAGCTGGTATATACCTTTGGTGTCGTTCCTGCATCTATCATGAACGGTATGGCCTTTCACGGGCTCATAACGTCCATGTTCTTGCACGCGGATTTTTTCCATATATTTTTCAACATGTATGCGCTCTTTCTCCTTGGTAGGGACTGCGAAATCGCTTACGGCTCCAAAAAGTTCACCCTATTGTACTTTCTATCCGGCATACTCGCAGGCGTGTTCCACTCCGCTTACATATACGGCTTATTCCCCGAAGATGCGTACAGACCCGCCATAGGTGCTTCCGGCGCGATATTCGGTGTGATGGCGAGCTATGCTGTCCTATTTCCATTCAGGAGGCTGTTCGTGTTCTTGGGTTTGATTCCCGTCGCAGCACCTGCCATCGTCGTGATATTCGGGCTGGCACTGATACAGTTACTTTATGCGATAGCGATGCCGCTTGGTTCGGTTGCTTACGTCGCACATATAGGGGGTTTCATCACGGGCTTAATTATCACGTTAATCTACAGGGCTGGGCTTAGGAGATACTACTACATCTGATTTGGCTACCCCACAACCCTGAGGGCCAAGTCCAGCACGTACTTGCTTATTTCTGTTCCGAATGTCTTAAGGAATGCAGCAAGCACCACGACAATCATTAACGTAGCTAGGAATATCAAAAACAGGACGACTATCGCGAAAACCTCCCTGAGGCCAGCCGCGGATATCGATATCCTTAGCACCATCGAACTCCCGTATAATCCAGCATGTGGAAAATATAACTATTTTTTGGGACCGTAATAATTTTTAATATTAGAAGCTTCTGAGTAAAACCGTGGTGGCTGTTGTCGGAGGCTTTCCTGAAGGCCCAAGAATATGTTAGGGAGCAACTACGGAAAGGCGTTCCAAGGATAACGGTTCAGGATAGGATGCCCGAGTTCGAGGCGAACGGTTTCGTCGTCAATAGGGTATACTTCTTCGATAAACCAATAATTGGGATGGCGGGAAGCACAAACATCAAGTTCGACAGAAACTTCGTAGCACTAACAAGGAAGTTTGCGAAGCTCAGGAACCTTAATGCCGAAGTTATAGGAAACGGGATTTTCCTAAAAAGGAATGGAGAGGTTGCTGCATGGTTGAGGGAGGACTTCTTCGGCGCTGACGACCCGGCTCTATTTGAGGAAGTAGGTAGGGAAGTTTATGGATTGTATTCCATTCGTGAGAAAAAGCTCAGGGACGGTTTGGTGGAGTCATTCCTGAAGTTGCTCGCGGACCCTAGGTCGGGCACAAGGTTCATAGCGTTCATGTTCGTCCTCTCGCTGATCGTCGCCGCACTAGCAGCACCGTTCGCAACCTTACCTCCTTACATGCCTAGATGGTCTATACTGTTAATCGTGCCCATCGCGGTAACTGTCTTATTTTACGCCGTCAAGCTCTACTCAAAATCTAGACGTATATTGTAGCAAAAGCTTTAACAAGAATTTAAATATGGGACCATATGCTCGGCATCGCAGGGGTGCACGATTTCTTGATTTATAGCAATTATCCGATGAAAACCTTTCACCGTAAGGCTGGCACTTTCGGTTACAGTTTAGGCAACTCCAAGACGGTGATAGAATCTGTTGAGGAGGAGGTTGTGCCGAGAAGCGATGTTGACGAAGTGCTGAGGAGATATAAGCCCGGATGCGTTTACGAAGAAGGAAAGGGAAGGCTAAGGTATGTAATTTATAAGTTAAAGAACCTATCGCTTATCAAGTACATAATAAATTGGGGAAGGCTCTGCTCGATGTGGCCCGTTCACCTCACGACGGCATGCTGCTCCGTTGAGTTTGCGGCCCTGAGCGGGCCGAGGTACGACCCTGAAAGGTTCGGCTGGCTTACGGCAGTTGGCTCGTTGAGACAGTCGGACGTTCTCCTGATTGAGGGCACGGTCACGGCAAAGATGGCTCAAAGGGTCAGGCTGATCTATGACCAAATGCCGGAGCCGAAGTGGGTCATAGCCATGGGGGCTTGTGCCATAAGCGGCGGACTTTACGCGAAGGACTCGTACAACGTGATCCAAGGCATAGATGACATAATTCCCGTGGACGTCTACATACCTGGATGCCCGCCAAGGCCCGAGACACTCTTTCAGGGGATACTGATGCTTAGGGACAAGATAATGAACGAGGTGATTAGGTGAACTTGTCGGTTGCAGAGGATGTTTTGAATAAGCTCGTCGACGATTTGAGGGAGAAGTTTGGCGATAAAGTTCTGGAAGTAATTGTAGAACCAAAGAAGATAGTGAAGATTCTCATCGCTCCTGACCGTATCAAAGATGTTGCCCAATACTTGAAATCGGAATGGGGGATGGATTATGTGAAGGGTGTAACGAGTGTGGATTTATCAAGGCTGCCCAGCAAGGCACAAGATGGGTTAGAGGTAATTTACCATGTCAGTAGCCTATCCTCAGATGTGCTTAGAGGTGTGACGCTCTCATTGTCAACGAAGGTTAGCCTCTCAAACCCAATCATGCCATCCTTGGTTAACATTTGGAAAGGTGCGGAGATGCATGAACGCGAAGTCTACGAGATGTTAGGCGTCAGCTTCGAGGGGCATCCAGACCTAAGGAGGTTGATTCTACCCGAATTTTGGTCGGACAAGCCTCCGCTGAGGAAGGAGTACGTAGTTCCGGGGAGGGAGCGTTAAAATGGCTAGAGAAGAAGTAAAGTCGTTAGAGGTCTACGAAGGCGGGCCAGCGCTCACGTTCAGCATGGGGCCACAACATCCCGGGACCGGCCACTTTAGAATGATACTCACAGTCGTAGGTGACGTCGTGGTTAGGTGCGACCCAGACCCTGGCTTCGTCCATAGGGGCGAGGAGAAGATGTGCGAGTACAAGACATGGATAACGAACATACCTCACCTCGAGAGGCCGGCGATACTCGACTCTGCCGGCATGACCTATCCGTACGTTCTTGCTGTAGAGAGGCTCATGGGTGTTGAGCCTCCAGAAAGGGCGAAATACCTGAGAGTCATAATGGCCGAGCTCCAGAGAATATGCAGCCACCTTTACTGGCTGGGCCTGATGGGTGTCTTCGCAGGTCACGCGACGATGTACATGTGGTGCTTCGGCGACCGAGAGTACCTCGTGGACCTGACGCAGCTGATAGGCGGTCAGAGGATAACGCATTCGTACTTCGTTCCTGGTGGTGTTAGGAACGATGCGCCAGTCAACGTTCCCAAGGAGCTCATGAAAGACTTCAGGAGGTACTACCGCATGATGCTGGGAAAGGATTATCCCGGCGGCGAGGTACCCGAGGACTTCCGGAAGTATGCCCTCGCAGTGTGCGACTTCTTCGATACCAGGCTTGACGAATACTATCCGATGCTCCTCGACAGCTCGATATTCATCTATAGAACGAAGAGTATCGGTGTGCTTAAGAAGGAGGATGCGGTGTCCTTGGGTGTGGTTGGCCCTGTCTTGAGGGGTTCGGGCGTGAAGTCTGACACGAGAATAGATGAACCCTATGATGCGTACCCATACATCAAGTTCAACGTGCCGACCATGGAGGGATGCGACAGCTACTCAAGAATGATGGTGGGCTACTACGAGATGAAGGAAAGCGTCAGGATAATCAAGCAGGCCATCGAGCAGATGCCCGAGGGGCCCGTCAAGCTGAAGCAGCATCCTGTCACGATAAGGGTTCCTGCTGGCGAGGTTTTCGCGAGCGCAGAGGCGGCTAGGGGGCAGTGCTCTATCTACATTAGAAGCGACGGAACGGACAGGCCTTACAGGGTGAAGATATGCTCGCCCTCCTTCAGGAACATCATAGCGATACCTCACCTAATCAGGGAAGTTAGGATTGCGGACGTACCGATAATATACTGGTCGCTGAATTACTGGCCGGTAGAGTGTGACAGGTGAGTTCACATGGGTATAGCTCAGGGTGTTAAGAGGACGCTAATGCCGATATACTCAGGGTTGAAGCACGTGTTCCTAAAGCCCTACACGGTGAAGTGGCCGTATGAAAAGGTTCCGAACCTACCAGATGAGGGTTACAGGTTCGACCCTAAGGCAGGCATAGGGTATCCTGGTAGCAAAGGAAGGCACATGCTTTATATGGAAAAGTGCACCGGCTGCGGCTCTTGCGACTTGGCGTGTCAGAATATAGCAGAAGCCATAACGATGACTTATGGCTTCGATGTCGTCATCGTTATGGACGAGAAATGTTATGAACACTTCAAAGCATCTACACCAGAAATTGTGGGAGCCTTGGATGCAATCGTGAGCTCATTCTCGGCCGAGCCTAGTTACATCCAGTATAACTCCCTCAGCTCCTTCTTCTGGACGCCGACGGATATTAGGCAAGTTATAAAGATAGAGGGAGGGTATGAAATTAAGCTGAACCTCGAGCCAATTTTTGACGCAAGGGCTGTTGAGATTCTCTACCAGAAGGTTTACACCGCTGTGGAGAAACTTAGGACCGCAGGCTGGGAACTTAGAAAGCATGAGGCGGCAACGGAGTCTGCGTCAGTTGAACTTTCAAAGCACGACTTTACAGTGAAGGTCCTCGTACGCAAAATAGACATGGGATACAAGCAGAACAAGAGGTCTTTGTTCCCGTCGGTCGACTACGGAAGATGCGTGATGTGTGGATTCTGTGTTGACGCGTGTCCATTCCAAGCCCTAGAGATGACGAGCGAGTTCGAGATATCGGCCATCAGCAGAAGGGAGCTGGTATACACACCTAACATGCTCGCTAAGAGACCAGAAGAGCTTAACGTTACCGGCGTTCCTCCGGAGCTTAACGTCATAGAAAGGACGAGGATGGTCTTCAGGAGGTTGGTATGGTAATGGCCGAGAAGGTTTCGCCTATTAGGCTCAGGGAAGAGATGCTCAAATTGAGAGACGGTATAAAGGATGTTCTCAAGAACCTAAGGGCGTTTGTCGAGACCGAGGATTACTCCTTCGTCGAGAAGGCACAGCACCTATGCGAAAGCTTAGACGGAAAGGAGCTCCCAAGTTTCGAGGATTTGAGGGACAACGTTAATACCATATACTCAACGTATAGGCAAGCGGGTGGCAAGTTAGACACGGAAACCCATGCCCATCTAGTCAGCCAAGCTGTCTACACGATAGTAAGGGCCAACATACTGTCGACTGGCTTAGAATTTAAAGTTAAGAGGATGCGAGGTTTCTGAGTTCGAGGGGTCGCTGCCATGAGCGTGAAAGCCTTGCTGATATTCGTCGTGGTGGCGTTTTTGGTATCGCTGCTCTTCGTTCTGTTGGGAATGCTATTAAGTCATAGAAGGGTCAAGAGGACGAAAGTCCTCACCTTCGAGTGTGGCCAAAAACCCTTCGAGTGGCGTACGCTACAATTCCCCATACAGTACTTCCCTTACCTATTGGTCTACGTCGTTTATGCGGTCATAGCCATACTCGTCCTAGTCTCCCTGTTCTATATCTTCGAAACACCGGACGCTCTCATGAGGGTGACTATCTTCCTAGCAATTCTGGCGTTCTCCTCAGTATTCGTTAGCATAAACTTAAAGAGGCTGATTCAGGGAATATGAGATGAGTGGGTTGTTATCGCCAATTCTTCAGGAGTACGCAAAGGCCGCTGCCAACTTCCTTAACGATTTGTCACAACCATTGAGAGACTTCATACTGTTCTTACACAGCGATGCTTTCATAAAGGCAATAGTATTTCCTGGGATACTTTTCATACTCACCTTCGTCATGTTCACGATATGGTTCGAGAGGAAACTCTTAGCTAGGGTGATGGTAAGGTTAGGACCCCTTCACGTAGGTAAGTATGCAGGTCTCCTCCAGCTTGTGGCCGACGCCGTGAAGCTTTTGTCCAAAGAACTGATAGTCCCCGAGAAGGCCGTAAAGCCGCTTTACGTTTCCATGCCAATCCTGTGCGGCGCCCTTTCGATACTAACCTTTGCCTTCCTACCCCTAGGCCCTGGCTGGGTGATATATCCCTCGGATATCAGCCTCCTATTGGTCTTTGTTATACTGGCGGTAACACCAATCACGATACTCGTGGCCGGATGGGCATCGAGAAGCAAGTACAGCTTCATCGGAATGGTCAGGTTCGCCTTCCAAGTGTTCTCCTACGAGGTCCCATTCTTCTTGGCGATTGCCAGCGTAACCTTAGCCGCAAGGTCATTCAACTTAGAAAGGATAGTGGAGGCGCAAGCAGGGCTACCTTTCATAATACCAGCCCTCTTGGGATTCATCGTATTCTTAATAACCTCCATCGCCGAGGTCGAGAGGGTTCCGTTTGACCTTCCGACGGCTGAGCAGGAGCTAGTCAGCGGATGGCAGACAGAATACACGGGTGCGTACTTTGCGCTGTTCTATCTTGCCGCTTACATAAAGCTCGATGCCGTCGCAATCCTTACCGCCCTGCTCTTTCTTGGAGGTTGGCACGGGCCCTCGATAGCGGGTGTGCCCGAAAGCATCTTGGGGCCTTTCTGGTTAATACTCAAGAGCCTGATCGTTGTTTTCTTGGTACTCCTGCTCAGAGGCGTGTTTCCGAGGATTACCTTAGACAAGCTGCTTGACCTTGGCTGGAGAGTCCTGATACCGCTAGCGCTCCTAAACCTTTTGATAGTCGCGACACTGATTCAAGCGGGCTTGCTTTGACTTATCACTAAGGCTCGAGCCTGAATCTGTCCCTCGGGAAGAGTATAACCTCCCGTATATTCGTCCTCTTGGTGAGTACCATCGTCAGCCTATCAAATCCAAGACCCCATCCTGCGTGGACAGGCATTCCATAGTCGAAGACAGAGAGATGACTCTTGAAGCTCTCGGGGTTTAGACCCTGCTCCCTCAGCCTCCTCTCTAGCAGACTTCTATCGGATACTCTCGTTCCCCCTGACGCGAGTTCAAGCCACTGATACATTAGGTCGAATGACTCCGAAATTTGCGGGTCATCCTCGCAGGGCTGTATGTAGAACGGCTTAGCCTTCGTCGGGAAGTGTGTTATGAAGTAGTAGTAAGGATGCTTCTTGCCGAGTATCCTGTTCTCTTCGGTTCCGAAGTCGTCGCCCCATTTTAGCTCCCTTCCTTCCTTTCTGAGTTCCTCCAGCATATCCTTGTACGTGAACCTCTTTAACGGTAGCTGGATGGGCTTAAGCGTGACGTCCAGTAAATTCAACTCCTCCGCGTTATTCTTAATGACGGCGCCGATTACGTATGCAATCAACCTCTCCAAGACGTTCATGACGTCGTAAAGGTCAGCGAATGCCATTTCTATGTCTACCGACGTAAACTCGCTCACATGCCTTCTTGTGTGCGACTCCTCAGCTCTGAAGAACGGACCTATCTCGAAGACCTTCTCGAAAACTGTCGTGAGTTGCTCCTTGTAAAGCTGCGGGCTCTGGGCGAGGTATGCGGTTCTCTCAAAGTACTGAACAGGGAAGAGGGCCGCGCCACCCTCTGTAGCCGTGGCTATTATCTTCGGTGTTCTAACCTCTACGAAGCCCTCCTTCAAGAAAAACTCCCTTATCGCTTCGAGCGCCGTGGTGGCTATCTTGAATATTGCCTTGTTCTCGGGCTTTCGGAGGTCAAGTATTCTATAATTGAGTCTTGTGTCCATGCCGGCCGGAACCTTTCCTGTTACGTCGTAAGGTATTGGTTGCCGTGCTTTGCTAAGAATCCTTAGCTCCTTTAGCTTGACCTCAACGCCTAGCCTCGCCTTCGGCTCCTCACTGACGACGCCATTAACGTAAACGACGTCCTCGCTACCAAGCCCCTCCAGTGCCGAAACCATACCTTGTGATAACTCAGACTTTCTGGCGGAGACTTGACAAAGCCCTGATGCGTCGCGAAGCAAGATGAACTTTATGCCGCCCAGATCCCTAACCTCATGAACCCATCCGACCAAGTGGACCTCTTGGCCATTCAATTCTGGCTTTATCTGGCGTGCAACGTGCGTTCTAATCCACATCTTCTTGACCAAAACAACCATCCCGCTTTAGACGTTTACTAGATGATTTTTGTTCCGTCTTTTATCCCTATCTTCAGGGGCATCCGCTTCCTTCACTACCTTCTGCTTTACTGGTAGCATCCTTTTCCATGACCTTCTCGCAAAGTCCACCTTGAGATTCACGCTCTTCGTTACCCTCGCAATTTCCTGAATGGATTCAACGCTAAGCTTTAGGCCCCTCTCCTCGTCAAGGATTATCCTTATCTCCATGGAGTTGTCGGGCAGCCATATCTTGTTGATGGCGACTATCCTCGCCGGTGCGACGAGTGGTTCCAAGAACCTACCTATGTCGGAAGAGTCCTCAATGAGCTTAACGTTCTTGCCCAGGATGTCCGAGAGTTTCCTCCTTAGCGATGCCAACGATTGTTGGGACATCGCGTTCAGATTTCCATTCCTCAGCACCACGGCTATTGTATCTTTAGTGTCCACGCTCTTTACGTAGCACATGGATTGGAGCTGGTGGAAAGTCTTCTCCAGCTCCAAGAGACTCTTCATTACCCTTATGTCCAACTCTGATACTTCGCCACGTCTGACCTTCTCTTCACACCTTTCGCAGAATATACCAGTCCTTAAGTCGAACGCACACACTGGCATTTCCATCCTGCACACCACCAAGTAGCCCGCTGCGGCATGACTACCCATTTTCTAGTCGCCGGGATGTCGGCTACCTGCTTATGCTGATCTCTATCGTGCTCACGTTTACCGTCCGGTTGTCCTGACCCGTTACCTGCTCAGTACCTATCTTTATGTCCGTTATCTTCAAGTCTTTGTGGAACCTTTGCTGAAGTATCTGGACTAGGTCGACCGCCTTGCTTATCGCCCGTCCCCTGGCCTTTACGACTAGGTTATTAGAACCGCTCTGAAGACTCGTCAAGCACGCGAACACGTAGTTCATCAGAGGCTTCTTCCCTACGAGTATCGTAGACGCCGGTTGCTCCTTTGACATTTTACTCACCAGTATTTTTCTACTAGCGGGACTACTGAGGATATCTTCTGAGCCCTAAATAAATACTTTCCCCGAGGATATGGGCTTGCTGAAAGAATAAAGTTTAAGAAAGGCCTTATTTAGTGGCTTTAGGGGCAACCGCTGACATGCCTATAAGGGATACCGAGCTACTACAGCTGGCCCAGAGACGCAAGCTCTACGTGAAGATATGCAGAAATTGCGGCGTAAGGAATCCGGCCTCCGCAGAAAAGTGCAGAAAGTGCAGAAGTAGGAATCTCAGGTGGAAGAGGCGAGAGATAAAGCGCTAAAAGTTTATTCAGGCAAAGTTTCGATCAGGCCAAGCTTTATTCTTAGCAAATCGGTCCTAAAATTAACATGTCTTCAAACCTTTATCTTAGCCTGAACAGAACCTTCGCTCAGGTATCTGAGGATAAAAATGCGGCTACCCCATACCGGCCAACTCTTCCAGTAACGTTATTAGCGATTGAGTTCCATCGGTCCCGTGTCCTTTCTGGTCTAAAGCTTTGACAAGTTCGGCCACCGAGCTGATACCAATCAACGGTAGACCAAGCTGCTCGGCAATCTCCCGAATGATGCGTAAGTCTTTCCGTAAGTGCTGAACCTTGAAGCCAGGCCTGAAGTCACGCTTTATAATTCGTGGACCGAGTGTGGTGAGTTGCCAAGAGTTGCCCGCGCCGGTGCTGAGGACTTCGATAACCTTCTGCTGGTCTAAGCCGACCTTTTTGGCTAAGAGGAGGACCTCACAGGTTGCGAGGAGGTTGAGGCCAACAGCTATCTGGTTACAAAGCTTGGTGTAAGCTCCCATTCCCGGGTCGCCCATGTAAAAGATTTTGTCACCCATAGCCCTGAAAAGCGGTAGAGCTCGCTCGTAGGCCTCCTGCTTTCCACCAACCATGATGGTAAGGGTACCAGCCTCTGCGGCCATCGTACTTCCAGATACTGGCGCATCGAGAAGATCTACGTCCTTATCGGCCAACATCTTATGGAGCTCCCGAACAAGAGAGGGCGAGATCGTGGACATGTCGATAACAACCATACCCTTTCTAACTCCCTCGATTACGCCGTTGGTCCCAGCGATGACCGAACGTACATCGGGATTGTCAGGTAGCATCGTGATAATAAACTCCGACCGCTCAGCCACCTCACGAGGTGACGATGCGGGAAGGGCGCCCAACGCGACAAGCTCCTCCACGGGCTTAGGGCTCCGATTATGCACCACCACCTCATATCCAGCTTTCAGCAACCTACTCGCCATGGGCTTTCCCATAAGCCCGAGACCTATGAAACCGACAAAACTCATGGTAAGGTATGTGTAAACAACTTGATTTTAGTTTTTCTAACCTTCACTCGATATATTTCTGAGGTTCTTCGTAATGTTCGCGTGGATGGGGCCGGTGGGGTTCGAACCCACGACCTCCGCCGTTTCCCAGCCATATCGAGGTGCCGTGAGGGCGGCCTTATGCGAGCGCGTCATACCGCTAGACCACGGCCCCTGTCTTTCGCTAACCGTTTTGAGCTTCTTCTAAATAACCCTTAAAGACGCGATGCTTTAGATTCTCCGTCCGATGCTTTCCGGGGACAACTTCTTGCCCATGAAGAACGACGCTGTCAACCCGAACGCCAGCACGGTACCACCTGCTATTATGAACAGGTTCTTGACCCAAAAGATGTATTCGGGCCTGATGACCTTGCTAAAGATGGCGTCACCGAAGGGCGTCATAACCACGCCCACATAAATGGCCACGAATAGCAAGAATATCATGACCGAGTTGTATAGTAGGTCCCTAGGCTTGTCGTTGCCGAAAACCTCGGACCTCACGGCCGTGGCAAACCTCTCCGATACGATCGGCGCTATCCCTCTGTAGAGCGGAGGCACTAGGGCAACGACGAACGGAATCATCGTAACCATCCAGAATAATGTGAGGCCGAGTATCGTAAGAAGCTTCTCATTAATCGTCCATGCCGCCCAAGTTGGCACGACGAAGGAGAAGTACGCCGTCACACCGGTCGCCGCTATGAAGTTCCCGACGAATAGGGATACGATGCTACTGGAAACGAAGGAACGCCATGTTCTGCCCTTAGATAGTAACCAGCCCAATAAGTAGAAGCCAACGAGGTTCCCGGGAACGCCCGACACCAAGCTCAGAGCCGGGTTGCTTAGGCCAAACGTGGCGAGGATGAAGCTGGCCATGAATGTTCCTATCGCGGCACCTGTTCCGGCTACGAGAGGTGTGGAGATTAATGCGAACAAAGCAGGTACTATGACGCCTGGCCTGAAATGGCCTACACCCCAAGGAGTGGGTATCGGCGAGGTAGCAGCCGCTGCGGCTGCGTAGAGCGCAGCACAGATCGCGATAAGCGCAACGGTCTTGCTTAAGCTCTTGCGGCCTTCCTTTGCTTCTGACATGCTTACCTTGGGTTACTTAGATTCGACCTGTAAAAAGGCTAACCGAATTAAATTACGTAGTTTACATAGGAACCGTGCGTCGTATGATAGCTTTAGGCCGATACCAAAACTGAGCTTATCATCTGCTCTTTGCTTTGTAGTATTTGTGGATATGCTCTTCCTTTATCTTCGTCAGCTCCTGCTCCGGCAGGCTCGAGAGTATATCCCAAGCTATTTCCAACGTGTCATCCAAAGACCTGTTCTCGTCATAGCCCTGCTTTAAGAACCTTTGCTCGAATAGGTCACCGAACTCCAGATACTTTATGTCGGTTGCAGATAAACCAGACCTTCCCACTATCTCAGCCAAGGCTCTTAACTGAACAGCCCTTGAGTAGGCTGCATAAAGCTGGTTGCTCACGTCACCGTGGTCAGCCCTCGTCCTTTTCTCGGCGATGATTCCGGGTCCCATCAGTCTACTCAGAGACATTAGCACGTTTATCGGCGGGTATATTCCCTTCCTGTAGAGCTCCCTGCTCAGAACTATCTGGCCTTCCGTGATGTAGCCCGTTAGGTCTGGTATTGGGTGCGTGATGTCGTCGCTCGGCATGCTCAGTATGGGCATCTGCGTCACGCTGCCCTTCTTGCCTTTTATCCTTCCGGCCCTCTCGTAGTTCGAGGCAAGATCCGTGTACATGTATCCTGGATATCCCTTCCTTCCTGGAACCTCTTCCCTCGCGGCGCTTATCTCCCGCAGGCTTTCGCAGTAGTTGGTAATATCCGTCAAGATTACGAGTACGTGGTAGTCGTGCCAGAAAGCAAGATACTCGGCAAGCGTCAGCGCTATCCTCGGCGTTATGATTCTCTCTATTGCCGGGTCGTCCGCCAAGTTTAGGAAGAGGGCGCTCCTAGATATCGCTCCGCTCTTCTCGAGACTCTCCTTGAAGAACCTCGCCTCATCGTTCTGGACGCCTATGGCTGCGAACACAACCGCAAATTCCTCTTCCTTGCCGGGAACCGTCGCCTGCCTAGCTATCTGCGCGGCCAGCATGTTGTGCGGCAAGCCAGCGCCGGAGAATATCGGTAGCTTCTGGCCTCTGACAAGCGAGTTCATTCCATCTATTGCTGACATGCCTGTCTGTATGAAGTCGCTCGGATAATCGCGTCTCTCGGGGTTAATTGGCTCACCGTTCACGTCCCTGAACTCCCTCGGTATCGGCTCCGGTAACCCGTCGAGCGGTCTTCCGAGTCCATCGAAGGTCCTGCCGAGCATATCCTCCGATACGCCAAGCTCCATGACCCTGCCCAAGAACCTCGCGACCGTGCCCTCTATTGATAGACCATGCGTCCCCTCGAAGACTTGTACAACTGCTTTGCCCATTCCGACCTCAAGAACCCTTGCCAGGCGTCTCTCGCCTTCCCTCGTCTCTATCTCCACGAGCTCATCGTAAGATGCCTTCGTCACGCCTTCTATTATCATGAGTGGGCCTTTTATTTCGCTGATCGTTCCGTACGTCAGGCCAGCTGGCGTTGACCTCTTGTCCTTGCTCAAGCTCATCTCACCGCCACGACCTCCTCAGCCATGAGCTTCTCGAACGCAGACCTCATCGTCTCGAGCAACGCGTCGAGTTTCTCGACCTCATCGTTCCTGACCTCAGACTTAGCCCTGATGAGCCTGAATATTATCGGCATACCCCTTATGCTCTTCAAGGGCACACCCCGCTTGAGAGCATCTACCGCCAGTTTGTGGAACTCTGCGAAAAGCCCGAGTAGCTTGACCTGCTTTCTCACGTCGCAGTAGGCATCCATTTCGTCGTAAGCGCTCTGCTGCAGGAAGCCCTCCCTTACCATCCTGGCTACGTCCAGCAAAAGCTTCTCCTCGTCGGGCAGGGCCTCTGGTCCAAGGAGCCTCACTATCTCTAAGAGCTCCTCCTCCCTTTGTAGTATGGAGTAAACGTAGGACCTGAGCTCAGACCACTCCTTGCTTACCTGGGACTCCCAGTATACCTTGACGGTTTCGACGTATCCCGAGTAGCTCGTTATCCAGTTGATGGCTGGATAGTGTCTGCTGTACGCCAAGTTTGGGTCGAGGCCCCAGAAGGTCCTTATGAAGCGCATCGTGTGCGTAGTCACCGGCTCCGTGAAGTCACCGCCAGGCGGGCTGACGGCGCCTATCAGCGTGACGCTCCCGATTCTTTCTGGTCTTCCGAACGTCTCAACCCTTCCAGCCCTTTCGTAGAACTCGGCAAGCCTACTGGCGAGGTAACTTGGATAGCCCTCCTCTGCAGGCATCTCCTCGAGCCTACCGCTTATCTCCCTCAGCGCCTCAGCCCATCTGCTCGTCGAATCCGCAACCAAGAGCACGTCGTATCCCATGTCCCTGTAGAACTCGGCCATGGTGACCCCGGTGTATATGCTAGCTTCCCTCGCGGCCACGGGCATGTTGCTCGTGTTGGCTATCAGCGCCGTCCTTTCCATGAGAGGTCTTCCGCTGTAAGGGTCTGTAAGCTCCGGGAACTTCGTCAGGACTTCTGCCTCCTCGTTCCCTCTCTCGCCGCAGCCCACGTGGAATATCACTTTGGCGTCGCTCCATTTGGCGAGGTTGTGTAGCATGACAGTCTTGCCTGTCCCGAATGCTCCGGGTATGCATCCGGTTCCTCCCTTTGCCATCGGGAAGAATGTGTCTATGACCCTTTGGCCAGTGATGAGCGGTACCTCCGGACTAAGCCTCCTCTTGAAGGGTCTCGGCGTCCTGACAGGCCAGCGATGGTACAGCTTTATCTCCTCGTTTACTCCACTTTTAGAGAGTACTGCAACAGTATCCTCGACCGTGTAGTCTCCCTCTTCCGCTATGTGAACCACCTCTCCGCCCTTGCTGTCGGGTGGCACCATTATCCTGCACTCAACTAAAGGCGTCTCTTGGACCACGCCTACAAAGTCTCCTGGGCTGAGCACATCTCCTTTCTTTACGAGAGGCTTAAACCTCCACCTCTTCTCGAACGGTAGCGGAGGGGCTTGGACCCCTCTCTTCACGAATGGCCCGATGGCAGACGCAATCCTATCCAAGGGTCTCTGAACTCCGTCGTAGATGCTTCCTATTATTCCAGGGCCAAGCATGACCGAGAGCGGTTGTCCAGTACCATAAACAGGCTCTCCTGGCGAGAGCCCGCTAGTGTTCTCGTAAACCTGTACGAAGGCGACGTCTCCTGTCAACCTTATTATCTCGCCTATGAGCCTCTCCTCGCCGACGTAAACGGTCTCGTACATTTTCGCGCCGAGCATACCATCTGCCTTTACCGCTGGTCCTGCAACCCATATTATCTTGCCTTCGATACCCATAAAACGTCCACCCACTTAGCCGCATCCATTCGTATTAATATCTTATTCGATGGCCAGCAGCTTGGCAACTTCCCTTCTAAGGACCGGCCTTAGGCGCCTCAGCCTTCCCTCGACTGTGTTGTCGAAGACCCTCTTTCCGTCCAAGCTGCTAACCTTTAAGCCAGCTATGCAGTCTATTGCTTCATCGTCCACATATACCTTAAAGCCCGTGCTCGTAGAGACCTCTTCGGCCAGCTCCCTCAGCAGGCCTATGCTCCTTGCATTCGTCCATACCTTTACGTCGCTTCCTACAGCGTTCAGGCCCTCGAGGAGTAGCTTTTTCATCGCATCCCTGTAATCCGGCATGGTTGGAGTATGCCTCAGCTTTTCCATGGCACGCTCTATGACCATGTTGACGTATTCCTCGACGAGTATGAGCATCTCATTCCTAGCCTCAACCTCTGCTACGCTAAGTATCCTAGACCTCTCCAGCTCGGCCTGCCTCTTGGCCGATTCGATTATTTCCACAGCCTCGCTGCTGGCCTCACGCATTTCACTATCCAAAAGCACCATGGCATCCTTCTCGGCAGAGTCCAACAAAGAAAAGCACTCCATCATGGTCTCCTCAGCGACCTTTTTGAGAACTTTATCCAAAGCATCCGACATACACTTTCAGGCATTAGTTGCCTTGTTTCGGAATATATAAATTGCTACGTCAGACGTGATAAGGGCCGATGCTTTTCCTAACATAACTATATAAGGGAAAAATTTATTTTTAAGTATTAAAAACACGGAGCTAAACGGCGTTGAGGGAAGAAAGGGGCTACGCCGTACTTCTCATAGCCGCGTCGTTTACCCTTATAATCATGCCTTTTTACATCACCTTTAACGAGTTTCTCACGGAGATTATAAAGTCGATCGGCCTATGGTGGTTTATAGAGACGTACATCGCTCCGCTCGTGGCACGCTTCACGGCATCCATGCTGGCCCTTTTCGGGCTCGAGGCTACGCTGTCGGGCCCCATCGTTTACCTAAATGCGCCGGGCGGAGCAATTGCCCTGTACATAGCTTGGAACTGCATAGGCTGGCAGAGCATCGTGATATTCTCGGCCATATCCTACCTCGTCCTTAAGGAATCGTCCTCATCCCTTCTCGGAAAGCTCACGACGACCTTGGTAGGCCTTCAGGGAACAATCCTAGTAAACATACTTAGGATAGCCCTCGTAGCTCTCATAGCCGTATACGTTGGAAAAGGTCCGGCCATAATATTCCACGACTATTTCGGTAGCTTCGTCACGTTCGGCTGGCTCATGCTCTTCTGGTTCATCAGCACGCGCACTGGTGGCGATAGCGTTGCAGGTGCTTGAGCTACTACCGTACTTCAGCCTGGCATTCGGCTTACTCTTCTTTACGTACGCGATAAGGTACTATCTAGCGCTGGCATATACGGCCTACATACTTTTCAAGAGGAATGGAAACAACGGTAACGGAAACAACAAATTCCACACGAACGGCGGTATAAAGTTAAGGCACAACGGGCACAACACGAACGGCGGCACTACCGACCCCTTAGGTAACGGCTACTATCCGATGGTGAGTATCCACATACCCCTCTACAACGAAGAGAAGGTTGCGGCGAGGCTCATGGAAGCTCTCCTTTCCTTGGACTACCCGAAATACGAGGTCATCGTCGTGGACGACTCGACCGACTCGACGCCCACCATATTGAGACGCTATGAAAAAGACCCGCGCGTGAAGATAATCCACAGGAAGAGTAGGAGCGGCTTCAAAGGTGGAGCGCTACGTGAGGCGCTCAAGTTCATGAGCGATGAGGCGGAGTACGTCGTTGTATTCGATGCAGACTTCATACCACCAAAGGACATAATCCAGAGGCTACTTAACGAATTCGGTAACGGATACGAGAACGGTCAACTGAACGGCAGAGGCATACGTAAGATGTTGGACGAGCTGTACAGCTCTAGGGAGATCGTTGTAGTTCAAGGTTACCAGTGGCACGTCCTGAACGCTTCCGAGAACTGGATAACGAAGGCCGTGAGCGCCGAGTACGCGGGCAACTACTTGGTTGAGAGGTTGCTCGTGAACGATTTGATGCTGGGCATGCGTATGATATCAGGTAGCGTCTTCATGATAAGGGCCGACATACTACGCCAGTATGGCTGGAGGGACAGCCTGACGGAGGACTGGGACTTGACGCTCAGGCTTTATCGGGACGGTTACAAGGTCAAGTACACTCAGCTGGCAGCTGCGCCCGCCGAGTGCCCCGCCACCCTTATGTCGCTGATTAGGCAGAGGGCAAGATGGGCTGAAGGCCACACCTTTGCTGTGAAGCGTTATTTCATGGAGATACTTAGGAGCAAGTTCTTATCGTTGAGGGAGAAGCTGGAATTTCTCTACCTATCCCCATACTACCTCAGCAGCTTGTTCCTCATCCTTGGGACGGTCGTATGGTTGGTTGCGGAAGTCCTGAGGGTGAAGATACCGTTCTGGACCTCGATTTTCGGGTGGTCGCTACTGCTCACCAACATGATGGCCATACCACTCGTCAACCTGACTGGTCTATACTTAGAGTACAGGGCGTCTAGGCATTGGCAGGGAGCTTTCACCTTCATTCCGCTCATGCATGTCTTGGCAACCTTTCAGGCAATGGCTGCGCTCAAGGGGCTGTTTAGTAAAAAGGAGTCTGCTTGGTTCAGGACGCTGAAGACCGGAAAGATTACCGAGGGCATCTTTGCGTTCATCATCAGGAAAATCTTCAGGGGCAGGCAATCGATGAAGAAGAGGTCAGGGATAGTATCCTGCGCAATACTATCGTTCCTATCCTCCTTCTTGGCCTACGCCCTCCTTAAGCTCTTGCTGACGAGCATCGAAGGGTCAGGGAGCAGGATACCACAACCGGCCGAGTACGCCATTTTGATGGCCAGCATATCCGTGGGAATCGCCACGCTCGTTTGGCTGATGGGCCGAAGCATCCGAATCGGAGCCATGATGCCGAGGCTACTCATCAGCGTCGTGGCAGTAGTATCCTCCTACATTCCCTTAAGGCTTCTCCTCGGTATGGGGCCCCTTGTGCTCTACGATGCGGCCTCTGCCCTGGCTTCTGCTTGCTTGGGAGTGCTCCTCTTCTACGGTTCGAGGTTCGGCCCAGATTCCTCCATGTTGAGGAAGGCTGGCATATTATTCGTGACGACGTCGCTCATGCTTCTCGTGAGCTTCCAGCCGATACAGCAGGCTCAAGCCTACGTGCCTTATCAGACCCTGTACCTTTACCCCAACGGTGGCACCACAGTAGGAAGTGGTACGATGAGTACGACCCAACCATCCGGTTCCCAAAGTTTGAGTTCATCTACATACTATTATTGGAGGTCTGAGTCAACCTATAACTTTGAGGATTCAGACGATGGGACTTGGGTCTTCCACTTCGCCGGGGTGAGTAATAAAAAAGGCTTTATGACAGGTTATGTTGATGTTTATGTCTCACCCGATACCAACAACTTGGGCACACAAATAGGAAGCGGTTCTTTCAGCGGTACTTATTATGGCGACTTTGAGGAGGATGTCTTCGTGCCCGTGAACCTACCGACGTGTACCAACTGCTACATACACCTCAGGTTCCAACACCAGTCATTTATAGTAGAAGAATTACCGGGAGGTGTTAGAGTCGTACGTGTACCTATAACCATGTACACGGGATATACCGGCAAATACACCTACCTCGTGATACCCGAGAACGTTTTAGCATTCCTGCCTTTCGCACTCCTGCTACTTCTGGCCAGAAGAGCATACCGAAAAAGCCGAGCTTCAAGCCTTAGCAGAGCGCTACCCTCTTAAAGCGTTAGGTTCTCTCCAGACTCCTTTAACACCTCGGACGATTAGTTCATCTTGCACGGAAAAAAATTTTTTCCGTGTTCGTAACTAATACCAGCTATATATATAGAGAGCGCTCCAAAAGTGTCATCGTAAGAAAAATTTTCTGGAAAGGCGAAATAGCGTCAAGAACCACAACGTTTTTGTTCGAAGAATACGTTCATCGGTACGCTACCTTCCTATGCTTCACTGTGTAGAGTATGACAGCCTTTTCTGCTTCGTTTACGACGTATATAACCCTGTAATCTCCAACCCTTAGGCTCCATTTACCAGACAGCTCTCCCCTAAGGGGTTTTCCTTGACGGGGATCATCTCCAAGCCTTCTTATAGCCGAGTCCACCCTTCTTTTCACCTGCGGGTCAAGTTTTCGGAAATCCTTTTCAAAACACTTGGTAACTTTAAGCTCATATCTCTCCAGACTTCTTCAGCTCCTCGATGAATTCCTCATATCCTCTAACCCTACCAGCTTTGACGTCGTCCTCGGCCTCCTCGATAGACCTCATAGCCTCCTCATCCTCGAGGACACCAAGAGTTTCCAAGAGCTCGTCGAGCATGTTGCTGACCTTTAAGAGAAGGGCCCTGTCGTCGTCCGTTAAAAGGGAGCTTCTGACCACTTTACTTCACTAAAATTCCATTTTAGTGAGGCTCCATAATAAGGTTTTTGAAGGTTAAGGCTTGAACCCACCTTCATAAGAAAAATTTTCTGGAAAGGCGAACCAGTACCGGAGACTACGTTCAGCGAGCACATGGAAACGGCTTAGAATAAAGTCTCTGAACGTACCTAAAACACTTTGCTACCGAACGTATATTAGTTCCATTAAATATTAGTAGACAAAAAGTCGTTGATTAAAAATGACGGCGAACGCTTTCATCCTTAGGATTGTCGGGGAAAACAACGAGGAGCATGTCTTCTCCAAGAGGAGGTACTACACAGGCCTGAAGAGGAAGTTCGAGCCCGGAAGCATGGTCTTCTTTATAATGAAGAAAAACGTGGACTCATTCGTGGGTTACGGAAGGATTAAGGACGTAGTGCACCTGAAGGACATGGAGGAAGAGGAGATAAGGATGTGCATAAGGAGGGGTTGGACACTCAGGATAGACTTTGATTCGATGGAGAAGTTCCCTAAACCCATACCGGTAAGACAAGTTTTCTACGGTCTCCACAGGCTCGGAAGGGTGCTCCATGGGCTAGAGCTAACGGAGCCGGAGACCCTCAGGATACTAAACTTTAGGGAGTTTTTTCAGGATAGTGGATAGCCTGCAACCTTTCCACTAGTCCGTTTGTTTCATGGTTTTTTGAGTTTTTGAAAAAAGGCTTCTCTCTAGGGACGGGACTGAGTATAGCTTTACTTAAATCGCGGCATATAGGATGCGAGCAATCTTTGATTAGCTTCTTGCTTGGACCCGAGGCAAGGTCTTGGTAATACGGTATGGTGATAACGTTCTTACATTCTGGACAATTCTCCTGTAATCTCTTAATAATCATCTGGACATATTCTTCGTCATCCGAAGGGCAGAAGTTGATTATGGGCACAACCTTCGCTATTATACGAGAGAGCTGCGTTGCATACCTATGGAGGAACAACGTAAGCTCTAGTCTGCTCGGCCTTATGATAAAGAATACAACATCCGATATTATGGATGTTATGTCGTTAAGGTAGTTACTCCACGGTGCCATGTCAAGCATAACAAAGTCTAAAGGCATGCCTTCGACCCTCCAACTAACGTTCTCAAAAGTCTTAGTTATCCGCTTATCCCGTGTAGCGTCGGCAAACTCCATCCTCTTCCTCGCGCCCTCAAGCGGATTCATGTAAGCAACCCAAAAATTCTTCGGCTTCGCATCAACCTCTTGTCCGACGTCTACCAGCACGTCGTCCAAGCTTGCCTCACCAAAGATAAAGTCGTTAACGTGTGCCTTCAAGGTTTTTTGCGGAAAGACTTGATGTAGCAGAGGGTTAAGGAAGTCCATTTCCAGCAAAGCAACCTTACCAAAGCTTGAGAGGATCTTTGCGCTAATCATAGAAATGAGCGAAGTGCCAGAGCCGCCTCGTGCATGCTGAAAAGAAATGACAGAAGTCAAGGGCTCACCGACCTATTAATTGGTTTTCACTTTTTTGAGTCAATATATTTATTTTTCCTTTCGTCAAATTGCCCACCTAAATACCTAAAACTTGCCTGAGCAAAGACCTATAGTCCATATCCCTTGCGCCTGTCGAGGACGAGGGTAATACGTATATGAGCGGCATAGGCTTTTTGGTCCTTATCTCATTTATTTCGTTTCTTATCTCGGATGTCAGCTCTTCGGATAGTATTATCAGCCCTATCTCTGGGTCGTTCATCAGCCTGTTGACTGTAGAGAGTGCCTCGTTTGCATTGGTGACCTCAACTCCTCTGACGCCGGCAAGCCTGAAGCCCAGCACGAAGCTCCTGCTACCTACGGCTACTGCCCGCATCGTTTATCCTATTGTATCGCGTTTTATATAAGGGCTCTCTCCTAGTTCGAGAGGGTTTGCTCTGAGAAATTCAATAGCGTCATACTACAGGGACCGAAAGACAGCTTTTCATGAACCATAGATACGCCCTTATACTTCAAGCTCGCACTTTCTTACGGTGCAGAAGGAGCCATGGGCGTGAAGCTGGGCGACATAGTTCCGCCCGAGGCTGTCCAGACGATAGCGCTGGAATCGCTCAGGGGGAGGGCCATAGCATTAGACGCGTTCAACATGCTCTACCAGTTCTTGGCGACGATCAGGGGCCCTGACGGAAGGCCTCTCATGGACAGCAGGGGCAGGATTACCAGCCACCTCAGCGGTCTGTTCTTCAGGAGTATCAACTTGCTTGAGAAGGGAATCAAGCCGGTCTATGTCTTCGACGGAAGGCCTCCGGAGCTGAAGCAAACTACGGTCGAGAGAAGGGTAGAGCTGAGGAAGGAGGCCGGGAAGCTTTACGAGGAGGCTCTGCTGAGGGGCGACGTGGAGACTGCCAGGAAGTACGCGCAGAGGGCGGCAACGCTTGAAGAGTACATGCTGGAAAGTTCGAGGAGGCTTCTTGAAGCCATGGGCATACCAACAGTCCAAGCGCCGTCGGAAGGTGAGGCACAAGCCGCTTACATGACCGCTAAGGGCGACGTTTACGCGTCCGCATCCCAAGACATGGACTCGCTACTCTTCGGCTCGCCAAGGCTCGTGAGGAACCTGTCCATAGTCGGAAAGCGAAAGCTTCCGGGCAAGAAAGTGTACGTCGAGGTCGAGCCTGAACTGATAAGCCTCGAGGCCCTGCTCTCATCTTTGGGAATAACGAGGGAGCTTTTGATAGACATAGGCATACTCGTGGGGACAGACTACTGCGAGGGTGTGAAAGGAATAGGGCCGAAGAAGGCCCTCAAGCTTGTCAAGGAGTACGGAGATGCCGAAAAGGTCTTAGAGGCGTTGAACGCAAACTTAGAAATCCCTCCAGAAGTGATAAGACAAGCCTTCTTGAGGCCGAACGTCACGGACAACTACACGCTTAAGTGGAAGGAGATAGATTACGCAGTCACCAAGTCGATACTCTGCGAGGAGTACGACTTTTCATCCGACAGGGTAGATAAGGCACTTGCTGAGTTGAAGGTTGCCTTAGAAAAGGGCAAGGGGGAGACGAGCTTGGATGCCTGGTTGGGCTAGCCCTCGATGAGCTCTATCAGCTTCCGCTCAGCGTCTAAGCTCATGACCCTAACCTTGTCGTGTATCTCCAGCTTCAGCAGAGCCTGCCTTAGCATCTCTGGCATTAGCTCCAGGCCTCTTGCCCTGAGCTCATCCAGCAGATTCTGCTCTAGCGCCTTTCCGCCCATCCTTCGTAAAGTTTCCAAGATTGCGGAGTGAACCTCTGACTTCACGTTCAAGGGCATTCATCCTATCATGGTTAAAGGTTTTTCCGAAGACCTCAGTAGCTCACCTATCTTCTCGTACTCTTTGATCATGTGCGGCAAGAGGCTCGGCTTCACGAGTCTGAGGGCCTCTTGGAAGTCCTGCTTTGTTACTACTTCCGGTTCCCCTCCTCTTCTGATCGTGGATAACGCAGCCTCTCTACACAGCGATTCTAAGTCAGCGCCAGAGTAGCCTTCGGTCATGCTCGCAATCTCTTCAAGCGAGACGTCGTCCGCAAGCGGCATCTTAGCCGTGTATATCTTCAGTATCTGAAGCCTTGACTTCTCGTCGGGCGGTGGCACGTATACTAGCCTATCGAACCTACCCGGCCTGAGTATAGCGGGGTCCAGTAGGTCTGGCCTGTTGGTCGCACCTATTGCGATTACGCCATTCAGGTCTTCTATTCCGTCCATCTCGGCCAAGAGCTGGCTCGCTACTCTGTGCGACACACCAGAGCTGTCTTCTAAGAAGTCCTTCCTAGGAACTATGGACTCTATCTCGTCTAAGAACACTATTGAGGGTGCTGCCTGCCTTGCCTTCCTGAATATCTCCCTAATGGCTTTCTCCGATTCGCCAACCCATTTGCTGAATATCTCAGGTCCCTTTATTGATATGAAGTTGGCCTCGCTCTCAGTCGCTATCGCCTTGGCCAAGAGTGTCTTGCCGCAGCCAGGTGGGCCGTAGAGCAGTATGCCCTTCGGTGGCTTTATGCCGAGCCTCTCAAACTTCTCGGGATATTTAAGAGGCCACTCGATTGCCTCTCTCAACCTTTGCTTCACATCTTCGAGTCCGCCCACCTGTTCCCACCTCACCGTCGGCGTCTCTATTTCGACCTCCCTGAGGGCCGTGGGCGTTATCTCCTTGTAGGCATCTTGGAAGTCCTTCATCATCACTGCAAGGTTGTTCAGCAATTCTGGTGATATCTTCTCCTCTGAGAAGTCTATGCTCGGCAGTATTCTGCGTATGGCCCTCATGGCCGCTTCCCTGCAAAGCGCAGCTATGTCAGCTCCGGTGTAGCCTTTGGTGATCTCGGCCAGCCTGTCCAAGTCGACGCTCTCGTCTAATGGCATGCCCCTCGTATGTATGTCAAGTATCTCTTTCCTAGCCTTCTTATCGGGTATCCCAATCTCTACTTCCCTGTCGAACCTACCGGGTCTTCTTAGAGCCGGGTCTAGCGCATTCTGCCTGTTCGTAGCACCTATAACGATTACGGAGCCCCTTGACTCCAAACCATCCATGAGCGCAAGGAGTTGGGCTACAACCCTCTTCTCGACCTCACCCGTTACCTCGCTCCTTTTTGGTGCTATCGCATCTATTTCGTCGATGAATATTATGCTCGGAGCTTCCTCCTCGGCCTTCCTGAATATCTCCCTTAATCGCGCTTCGGTCTCGCCGTAATATTTGTTCATGATCTCAGGTCCGTTTATAAGTATGAAGTTGGCATCGGCCTCCGTTGCGACGGCCTTGGCCAAGAGTGTCTTGCCGCAGCCGGGTGGGCCATAAAGCAGTATGCCCTTCGGCGGGTCTATCCCAAGCTTCTGGAAAAGCTCAGGATATCTTAACGGAAGCTCTATCAGCTCTCTTATCCTTTGTATCTGCTCTTGAAGACCTCCTATGTCTTCGTATGTCACGCTAGTCCTGAAGACCCTCTCTTGGACCGACCTCGCCTGCACTATCAACTTCGTCCTAGGTGTTATCTTGACGATTCCCATAGGTCTTGTCTGTATGACAGCGAACGTGAATAGGTTGCCGAAGAAGAGAACGGGCACGATGTTCTTCTGAACCGTCGGATACTCTATTAGCCTGCTCTTCACCAGCTTTATGAAATTATCGTCGGGCTTGATGGAGTTATTCACGGGCGCCAGTATAACCAGCTGGGCTTCCTTCACCTGCGCCTTCCTGACCGTTACATAGTCGTTCAAGGATGCTCCGGCATTGCTCCTTATGTAGCCGTCTATCCTTATCGTATCTTTCTCGTCCTCTGTGTAGCCCAGCCACAGCGTAGCGGCCGTGACCTTCTTTCCCCTTATTTCAATTATATCTCCAGTCGTAAGGCCTGCGGAAGCTCCGACATCCCTGTCAATCCTCGCTATACCATAGCCAACGTCGCGCTGCTTCGCCTCAACGACCCTAAGCCTAAGCTCCTTGCTGCTCATTTCATCAAAAATCATCAGCGTGCATTATTTAAGTATAGTTTGGGAGATAAGCGGTAGGTTTAAAATACCTTAAACCCTAGTTACGAATTCTGTCATGAACTCTTGTATCTCGGGGAAGCCCTTCAGGTATTCCTCAAGAGCGTAAACGTGACCCTCCTCGTCTGGCATGGCAAACGCCATTAAAAGGGATTCCGCTCCGAAGGCGAGAGGCTCTCTTCTGCTCTCGTGCAACTCTATGCCCTTAGGAAGGCCTTTAGATATTTTATCGGCCAGCCCATCCAAATCGACGTTCTCATCGACCGGCATTACCCTGATGAGCACAAGTACCTTAGCCAAAAGCCACTCCTCCTATGGCCCCTCGAACCCGCATGAGGGGCAGACGTAAGGCCTCGCCAGCTCCCTGCAAACCCTGCACCTCCATATCGTCACCCTTCCGCAGTTCGGACATGGAAAACTCACCGCTCTCTCGCCAGGTAATATTGACCTGTGACACCACGAACAAGTTGGAAGCGTTATCTGCTTCATTTCAGCTTATGACGGAAGCTCAACTGCTATAAAAGTATGAGCTCGTCGCCTAGGGAATGCTTAGAGCATCCTTCAGTACTTGGAAATTTGTCCTCATAAAAAGCTTCAGCGCCATGCCTGACTTGAGCATGGCCTTTACCGTATCGCCGTGCCTATCCATGTCTCCTTCAGTGCTTAACCACATATCTAGATGTACGTCGCTGGCTGCCTTGAATAGGGAGTCATAGAATTTCGGCGGGATATGGGAGATAAGGACGCGCAGCTTATGTATGGACTTCAATTGTTCGTATATTCTGCTCATCCTTTCCTGATACTCACGGATACCTGTCCCGTTCAAGAGAAAGTTTGCGACGTACCTTCCTGTTTCTATGGCACAAAGACCGCCGTACACTACTCCACCACCAGTCGTAGCCTTCACGTGACCAACCACATCTCCGACGGCCAGCACTCTACCGCTCTGGCGAAGTTCAAGTGGTGGACCGGTGTATATGGATGCCGATGTCGTCAGCAGAGTTTTAACGTGTCCGAACTCTTCTTGCAAGAAGTGAAAGAACAACTTCCTCGTATCCTTTCTTGCCGCAACGCCCAGCTTTCCCAGCTCGCTGTCTATTGGAATCAAGTACGCAAAGAAGTCCCTGAGGTACTCCTTGAAGTACAGATAAACGAAGTCCCTATCCAATCGATGGTTTTCCACGACCGCCTGAATTATCGGTATCCAGCCTTTAGGTCTCCAATCTTTCCATACTTGCCTTGCCAAGAATCCAGACCGACCTTCCGCATCAACGACCATTCTGGCCGAAATTGAGGAACTAGAAGTCTTGACGGATGGTACATCTTCGTCCGGAATTATTCTAACAATCATTTCACCAGTAACTATCTCTGCACCATTAAGCGCTACTTGCTGTGCCAAGAATTTGTCGAACATCTCACGATTCGAGACGACGGCTACGGGTCTCTTTGCATCCAGAACGAATGCCTTTCCAGAAGGCGAGAAGAATACTGCACCCCTGACGACGTTCTGAACGTATGATTGAGACAAAGGTATACCAAGCGCCTTAAGGCCGGACATACTGAAGAGGCCAGCGCACCTCTCGGGCTTTCCTATCTCCTCATGCTCCTCAAGGACGAGTACCCTACAACCCATGCCAGCGGCTTCCCTGGCCGTGAGAAGCCCGGCAGGCCCTGCACCCACGACTACGAGGTCGTAATCGTAGTTTTGCATCGTGTACCGCCACTATGGGTCTCGGAGCGCTATCTTTACATTGTTTTCTTACCTAAAAGGACGTCTTTGTTCACGAGGTTCTTAGGCGGCATACCGTTAAGCATTCTTATTGCCTCCTCGGCCACGGACCTCTTAAGCCGCTTTAGAGCCTCCTCCGTATACCATGCCACGTGGGGCGTCAGGACGACGTTATCGAGCTTGAAGAGCGGGTTGTCTCGGTCCGGCGGCTCCTTCTCGTAGACGTCGAGCGCTGCACCGGCTATCCATCCACCCTTTAGCGCTTCGTAAAGCGCTCTCTCGTTCACGATCGGCCCCCTAGACGTGTTAATTAGGTATGCGGTCCTCTTCATCTTCTTCAATTCATTCTCACCTATCATTCCTCGCGTCTCCGATGTCAACGGTACGTGAATCGACACGAAGTCAGAGTTCTTCAGCAAAGTGTCCAAGTCGACGAGCTCCACGTCCAGCAACCTTGCCCTGTATTTTTCGAGGTATGGGTCGTATGCCATAACCCTCATGCCGAAAGCTTTAGCCTTAATAGCGACGGTTCTCCCTATGTTACCCATACCTATCAGACCCAATACCTTACCTTCAATGTCTGTGCCCATGAGCTCAATCGGTTGTTGTGTCCAAATCTTCCAACTGGCGCTCTTGACTGTATAGTCGGCTAAGATAATCCTTCTGGCTAATGCGAGGAGTAGTGCGAACGTATGCTCCGCAACCGTTCCTACGCAGTAATCCGGCACGTTGGCCACGTATATTCCTCTCTCCGTTGCTGCCTGTATATCCACGTTATCCACGCCTATACCATATCTCACGATTCCTTTCAGACGTTGTGCAGATTCTATTACTCTCCTCGTGATTTTCGCGTAGACAACCAATATCGTGTCCACATCCTTTGCCTCAGCAAGCAAATCGTCCTCCGTTGTACCTTTCGCTAACCTAACGCTCGCATACCTCTCAAGGATTTTCCACTCTTCCTCGATAAACGGAGTAGGTTCCGTTATCAAGACTTTCTTGTCCATGCTATGACATACCTTTATCCCAAAGGCATATTTAAAAGAATGCTTATAATGATTAATTAAGAAAAAGCTCTTTGTTATATGGAGGCAGATTGAGACAGAACGTGAGGGTTGCTGCCATCCAAATAGAGCTTGGTGAAAGCATAAAAGAAAACGTAGTAAAGGCAGAGTCGCTCGTAAGGGCTGCGGCAAAGGCCGGAGCGGAAATCGTTTGCCTACCTGAGATGTGGTTGCATAAAGAGCCTCTCCCGTATATAGACGAAGTGGTTAATTCTGTTGAATATGTCCTGTCTACGTTCTCACGGCTTGCTAAAGAACTGAACGTAACGATAATTCCTGGAGCAATATACGAGGAGGACAAGAATGACATGTTTGTATCGGCATACGTGATAGCCCCAGACGGTAGCGTGGTGGGAAAGCAGAAGAAGGTTCACCTGTTCAGGGATGAGAAGAGGTTCTTTAAGCCCGGCACAAATTTCGAGGTCTTCGAGGTTAACGGCATCAAACTCGGCATCATGGTATGCTACGACGTTGCATTTCCAGAGTCTGCCCGGTGCTTAACCCTGAGGGGTGCGGAGCTAATATTCAATCCCTCAAGGATAGTAGAAGAGGCCATAGAGCCTTGGCACCTATACGTAAAGGCAAGATGTCTTGAGAATAGGACGCCCATCGTAGCTGTAAATGTATCCGATCATGCTCATCCAGGGGGTTCCTTCGTTTGCATGCCGGTGGAAGGTACCAAGAAGTTCGTCCATCCAGTCGTTTTAACTCAAGCACAGCCTGGGCCAACGGTAGTCACGTGTGACATAGACCTGCTCAGCATAGTTGAGTCTAGGTTCGACAGGCTATCCAGAAGGGTTCCGGCTGCTTACGGATGTATAGTTGAACATGATGTTTAAGGTTGAGCGGTATGAAGGCCAGAGCCCATGTATATGTGAGCGGCCTCGTACAGGGCGTATTCTTTAGGTCCAACACAAAGAGGATGGCAGATAGGCTGGGCGTGAAAGGCTGGGTCAGGAACATTCCTGACGGCAGGGTCGAGGCGGTCTTCGAGGGCGAAAGGGAGGCAGTCATTTCCATGATAGAGTGGTGTCGCAAAGGACCTCCGGATGCTATCGTAGAGAAGGTAGATGTTATGTGGGATGAATACAAGGGCGAGTTTAAAGACTTCAGAATACTCTACTAAAGCTTCACGACCCTCTGAAGTATTCTAGAGGTGCCAAGCTCTCCATCGACGCCCGCGGTTATGATAGACACGTTCCTTATTTCAAGCTCTTTGAGCCTAATGAGTGCGAGGGGAATGCTGACGCTGAATATATCCCTCAAAAATGCATCCGATGCTTTCTTCAAGGCTAACCTCTCGAAGGCTTCCTCGAGTAACCTTATCGTGGCGGCATCCTGTGCTGACGGCTCAGGCAGCATGGTTTTGTAGGGAGTTTCCTTTAAAATATATAGGATGTCTGACACGTTCTCGGCCTCGAGCATCATATCAACAATTTCTCTCGGAATGTTTATCGCTTTGTCCAGCAAGAAGCGTCTGGCCTCAGCGACGGTAAGCCTCCACAATTTAGACCTCATAATCGCCAATACCGTGTAGCCGTCTATGTCGGCGGCCACCATCTGCCTGATCCTCTTACGCTCCGTGAAACGTAGCTTGTTGAACTCCCCCAGAACCTCCGAGAAGTACGCCTTATCCATGGCTACGTCGAAGACGACTAGATCCTTCTCTTTCTCGTAAAGATCCATAGCCATGCCCGCCACATCGCCAAACTTCGTTCCGGACAATGATCTTACGGCCTCTGCCAGGTCCTTTGCTGCCATAGCCCTTACCACCATATCCCTCCTTCTTACTAGCTCCTCGGCCCTAAGGTCAACGAATTCCAAAAGCTCCTCGTGGCCCTTGCCCAAGGCCTTGCCTTTTAGAATGGTCTTGAGGTTCGATGCCAAGTATTTCATGTAGTAGGCCTGGATTATGCCAGCATTCTCTGATTTCATGGCTAGGTCGAAGTGAACCTCGACTAAGTGTCTTCTTAGCGCTAACTCTATATTCGTGGGCTTCAACGGTCTTGGGAGACCAGATACGTACGGACCATAATCTGTCGGCCTTAGCTTCTCGACCAGCTCCTCGAGGTTTTTGGAGCCGGCTAACTCCTCCAGCGTAGCGTACGGGAGCAATTTGCCCTTTAGGCCATAACTCTTCCCTACGACGTATCCCAAATCTCGAAGCATCATGTTATTTCCTTCTTTCCCAGCAACACATCCATCGTGAACTGAATCGCCTCGCTAAGCCTAACTTCCATATTTGCCTTTAGCTTCATCAAGAGCTCCTTATTCTTCTTTATTATTCTCTCCGCCTCAACCTTGGCTTCTTCTTGGGCATGTTTTATAATTTCCTCAGCTACTGTCCTCACCCTCTTCAGCGCTTCCTCTTTAGCAACGGCCACTTCGTTCTTGGCCAACTCTAAGATTTCCCTCCTAGCCTTCTCGGCATATGCCCTCAACTCGTCCAGCTCTTTATCGACGTTTACCAACAGGGAGATGATGCTCTCGAACCCTTCCTTGTCCACGAGTGCCATCTCAAGCCAACTTAGTGGTGATTGTGGGATTTATAATTTTTACCGAGACCTAGAAAGCGCATAAATACTACTTTGTGCTTAAGGTTAGTCGTGAAAAGTTTTGAGGGCTTATGTGATGCTCACGACAAAGCCGGGCACGTCCATGGAGGTTCTGAAATACATAAAAGAGGTTGGCAGCCTCGAAGGTGTTGTCCAAGCTGACTCGGTCTTTGGAAGGTTTGATGCAATAGTCGTGGTTGAAGTACCGAGCTTAGAAAAATTGAGTGAGGTTGTTTATAAGGTAATCGAGAAGGTTCCTAACGTGATTCATACAGAGACTGCTATAGTGCTTACTGGCTCCAAAAGTGAGAAATGATGCCCGTTATAGCGTTCGTCTTGGTCAGGACTGTTCCTGGTACATCGCATGAGCTCATAGCCTCTAGGAAGATCAAGGGCGTTAAGATGGCCCATAGTGTGTTCGGCAGGTACGATGCTGTCCTAGTGTTAGCCGCAAAAGATTTCGAGGAGCTATCAAAAACCATATATGAGGTTGTCGAGAAGCATCCAAACGTTATACATACAGAGACGTTGATAGCCATACCCTACCCACTCCCGGAGGTCAAGCAGCCTGCAGAAAAACCACACAGAGTTGTTTCGTTTCACTGTCCGAGCTGCCACCATCTAGTCGAGCAGGGTTCAACCATCTGTCCATTCTGCGGATACGTATTCCAATAAACAGGGTTATACCTTAACCCAATGTAGTGAGTTAAGGTTTATATATTATAATAATATTCGAATATACTAAGGTGGTGAGTTGGATGGTAGAGAAACTTGCCATAGTGCTCTTCTCGGGAACTGTCGATAAGCTCTACCCAGTCAGCATAATCGCCTCCGGTGCCGTCGCGATGGGTATGGAAGTTGACATCTTTGCGACTTTCTGGGGTTTAAACGCGCTAAGGAAAGATATGCTGACCACCAATATGAAAATCTCGAAGGACTTTGAGGATATGGGCCAGGCCATGATGCAGCTGATGAAGCAGAAGAACGTCCAGCCATGGTACGAGATACTTAAGAAAGCAAAGGAGCTGGGAAAAGTAAGGGTGCACGCATGCGCCATGACCTTTGACCTTATGGGGATGAAGAAAGAAGACCTTGCGGACTTCGTTGACGATGTCGTAGCTGTTGGTGAGTTCATCGATATAGCAAAGGATGCTAAGATAACGTTGTTCATATAAGATGAGGGATGAAACGGCATGAGCCAAGACGTTAAGGTCGATAGGGTAATCGATGCTAGAGGAAGTTTCTGCCCAGGACCTCTGATGGAGCTGATTAAGGCAATCAGGGAGGCTAAGGTCGGCGAGGTTGTCAGTGTTTACTCTTCCGACAGCGGCTCAAAGCGTGATATACCTCTCTGGGTCGAGAAGGCTGGCCATGAGCTGATCGGGGTTTTCGACCGTAACGGCTATGCAGAGTTTATCGTTCGGAAGAAACGTTAGCCATGAAGAAAGTCCTGATACTCGGCGGCGGAGTAGGTGGCACGATAGTAGCGAATGTCCTAGCAAGAAAAGTCTCTCCGAGCGAAGTGAATATAACGCTTGTCGACGCAACAGGAAAACACGTTTACCAGCCGGGTTTTATCTATGTCGCCTTCGGTGACGAGAAGCCAGAGAACTTGATCAGAGATGAACGGCGCTTACTCGATAGGCGTGTTGACTTAATCATCGACGAGGCTACGTTAATAAAGCCCGACGATAGAAAAGTCCGTTTAAAGTCCGGCAGAATCTTGGGCTACGATTACTTGGTCGTGGCCACAGGTGCTAGGTTGTGTCCTGAAGAGTTGCCGGGTTTCGAGGCCGCGCATCACTTTTACGACCTTGATGCCTCAGTAAGGCTGAGGAGGGCGCTCGATAGCTTTCCGGGCGGCAGGGTTGTGATTGGCATAGGCGGCATACCCTACAAATGTCCACCTGCACCGGCGGAGTCTGCCTGTCAGCTCGATTACTACTTCACGAAACGTGGTTCTAGACACAAAATAGAGATCCACTACCTATCGCCTCTACCGAGGGTTTTCCCTCTGGAGTCCGTAGCACCCCTAGTCCAAGAGATTATGGAGAAAAAGGACATCCAATACACACAGCTTTTCAACGTAGAGCGTATAGAGCCGGAGAAGAGGCTCGTTCATTCGCTGGAGGGTGAATCGCTAAAGTACGACCTGCTGATAATTGTCCCACCCCATAGGGGCGCTAAAGTAATAGAAGATTCGGGCCTGGGCAATAGGGGAGGCTGGATACCGACAGATAAGCATACACTCAGAGCAAAGGGTTACGATGATATTCATGTTGTCGGAGATGCTACAGATATACCGATATCGAAAGCGGGCGCCACGGCCCACTATGAAGCAAAGGTCGTGGCAGAAAACATCGCGGCAGATATAAAGGGAAGTGATACAATAAGGCGTTATGATGGTAAAGTTCGATGCTTCTGCGACGCAGGGTTCAAGAAGGGCATAACAATGGTCTTCGACTACGAAAACCCGCCAAAGCCGACGAAGCTGAGCAGAAAGTGGTATTATGCGAAGATGCTGGTTGGAAAGCTATATTGGAGTGCAGTCTTGAAAGGATGGGCTTAAATGAGGCAGAAACAGAATACGGAGGTCAAAGCCAGTAAAACATTCTACGAGGTCCATGCAAAGTTTTGTAAAGCCATGGCCCATCCGACGAGGCTTCACGTACTTGACCTGCTGAAATTAGGTGAAAAGACGGTGAATGAATTGATCGAAGAAGTCGGAGTCGCTCAAGCAAATCTCTCTCAGCATCTCGCAATTCTCCGTGATGTAGGTATAGTCGAGACAAGGCGAGAAGGGCCAAACGTCTACTATAGGATAGCGAACCCAAAAGTCGTTGAGGCCTGCGACCTCGTCAAAAAAATAGTCTTAGAAGAATTCAAGAAGCAGCAGAAGTTATTGCTCGGCGGCTCTTAACTAGCATATCGACATGACAAGCATCGCCTAAAGCTGCAATTTTTACTTTAAAGTCAACAGAAGAGTCGTGGATAGAAAACGTTTTAAAACTGAGGTTTACGCCGTAATCCCATGGTAAAGTACAAGATTGCTGTGCTACCGGGTGATGGGATAGGTGTCGAAGTGATAAGGGCAGCGCTCACGGTCTTGGAGGCGGCAAACTTCGATGCAGAATACATACATGGCGATATAGGCTGGGAATTTTGGTGCAAAGAAGGAAACCCTCTACCTGACAGAACGCTCAAAATTATAAGGGAGACGGATTGCGCGCTCTTCGGCGCTATAACCTCGAAGCCCAAGGAAGATGCTGAAAGGGAGCTCGCACCAGAGCTTCGGGGAAAGGGCTTCACGTACTACAGCCCAATCGTTCGACTGAGGCAGGAGCTGGACCTTTATGCGTGCGTGCGACCATGTAAAGCATTTCCAGGGAATCCCCTCAACTATAGAGATGGCATAGACATCGTGATATTCAGAGAGAACACCGAGGGGCTTTACGCAGGCGTCGAGTTCTACCCGCTGAGTAGAAACGTGTTCGACGCACTATGCGAGAACAATAGGATGAAGGAATTTGAAAAGTTTGGCCTTGAAAACGTGGCGGTTTCTCTCCGGGTTATGACGAGGCAGGCCTGTGAGAGGATCGTTAGAGCTGCTTTCGAGTATACGAGAAAGTACAAGAGGAGGTCGGTCACGGTCGTCGATAAACCGAATGTGTTAAGGGAGACGGGCGGGCTGATGCTGAACGTTGCCAGAAAGATAGCACGCGAGTATCCAGATATAGAGTATAGGGAGGCGAACGTGGATGCCATGTGTATGTGGATGCTGAAGAATCCGCTCGACCATGACGTGATAGTAGCCGAGAACATGTTCGGCGACATACTTTCAGATTTGGCGGCGCAACTCGTCGGAGGTCTCGGATTCGCGTACAGTGGCAACATAGGTGACAATTATGCGGTCTTCGAGCCCGTCCACGGCTCTGCGCCAAAGCATGCTGGCAAAAACAAGGCTAATCCAATAGCGGCGATAATGGCTGGCAAGATGATGGTAGAGTGGCTCGGCGAGGTTGAGGTTGCGAAGGTCATAGAGGATGCCGTAGCGGAAGCGATACTCGAGGGAAGGTTAAGGACATATGACATGGGAGGACAGACCACTACAGCGGAGATGGCTGAGGGCATAGCTATAAAGGTCGCCGAAAAAACAAGAAGGTAAACACTTGTCGATATTACGTCCTTGAGTTCACTAGCTTTAAGCAGTATAAGACGAGTATAGATTATTGTAAGAATCATTACATGTATTTCTTAGGAACTCCAGTTTAAATAGAGACCGTTGTGATGTCTAAATCGGATAAAATGTTGACCAAGACACCTGAAAAGGTCGCTTCAGACTTACGGGAGCGGATATCTGGCGACGTGCTGTCCGAGGCTTGGCAAAGAGCGCTCTATGCGTCGGATGCCAGCGCATACTTCATAATGCCTCTTTGCGTCGTGCTTCCGAGGTCAAAAGATGACGTCGTGGAGGTCGTAAAGTACGCTTCTGAGAACGGAATAACTTTGACCGCAAGGGGTGGTGGCAGTAGCCTTCTGGGCCAATCCGTTGGAGAGGGAATAATTATCGACTTTTCTAAGTACATGAATAGGATTTTGGAGATAAATCCCGACGAAAACTACGTAGTCGTAGAGCCGGGCATTTACAAATCTGTACTCGATAAGGCCCTTGCGGAATATGGTAAGGTGTTTCCGCCGGACCCTTCGAGCTCCGACTTTTGCACGATCGGCGGGATGATCTCAACGAATGCTGCTGGCTCTCACACAGTAAAGTACGGTACCACCATCGATTACATACTATCCCTTGAGGTCGTTTTGAGCTCGGGTGAGATAATAAGGTGTAAAAGGCTTAAGCCAAATTCTGACGAGTGGAAAGAGCTCGTCTCAAAGAATACGCACGAGGCCAGAATATACGAAGGGTTAAGGAAGCTAATGGAAAAATATGGTGAACTGATACGCAACAGGTTCCCGAGGCTTAGCAAGAACTCCGCCGGCTACAGAGTTGACAAGGCATTCGACGATGGTTTCATAGATTTAGGGAGGCTTTTCGCCGCGTCTGAGGGCACGCTCGGTATAATAGTATCAGCTAAGCTGGGGGTCATTAATAAGCCTAAGCACACAGGGCTGGTACTCCTAAACTTTGACGACCTTCATAAGGCTGGCATAGCCGTTCAAGAGATACTCAAGCTTAAGCCATCAGCCATCGAGATGGTGGACAAGAGCCTCGTAGACTCCTCGAGGGACCTCTATCCTGAAATAAACGAGTTCATACCGGGTGGGGTAGCAGCAACGCTATATGTGGAGTTTGATGGTGGTGCTGAAGAAATTGAGAAGAATATATCGCAGATGGAAGCGTTTCTTAAGGACAAAAACTTGGTGGTCAGTACCTTTAGGGCATTCGACTCTGAGAGTATGAAGAAACTCTGGTCTGTAAGGAAGAAGAGTCTCGGTTTTGCTTATAAATTTAAGCAGGATGGTAAAAGCGCAAACTTTACATTCATCGAAGACTTGGTCGTCCCGCCCGAAAGATTAGCAGAACTCGTTGACTCTGTCAGCAATATATTAAAGAAACATGGCCTTAACTTCCTCATATCGGGCCACGCCGGAGATGGGAACGTCCACATAAGGCCGCTCTTGAACCTTAGCGACAAAAGAGACTTCGAGCTCGTACCCATCGTTGCGTCAGAGGTCTTTGAGCTCACGAAGAGCCTTGGCGGGAGCATAAGTGGTGAGCATGGTGACGGAATGATTAGAGCGCAGTATCTGAAGATTCAGTACGGCGAAGAGCTTCTGAAAGTATTCTGGGAGATAAAACGCATCTTCGACCCCATTAACATAATGAACCCAGGAAAGAAGCTTGACTTGGATGACATGAAACTCGAGGGGCTGAGGACAAGACCGGATACAAGCCTGAGGGAAATTAGGACGCAATTGCTTTGGGATGGCCGGACAAGTCATATCAGGAGGCTACTGAGCGGCTATAACCAAAAACCTTCCCTTGTAGAAGAGGCGGAACTATGCATAGGGTGTGGTCTATGCAAGGGCGGCGCATTCACGGGTACGAGTCGCATGTGCCCAGTCTTCGCTGCCCTGGGCGACGAGGTCGATGGTTGTAGGGGAAGGATAAACTTGCTGAGGTGGTTGCTCAGAGCCGAGAGTTCGCCCGAGAAATTCGTTTCTTCGGAAGTCTATAAAGAGATAGTTTATGAACACTGCATACAGTGCCGTATGTGCCTCCTCGAATGCACCGCCAACGTTGATGTGGGTAAGATTATGGCCGAGATGCGGGCGTGGTACTCGAGCATCAAGGGCATACCCAAGGGGTACGGGTATCTCATAGAGATAGACAAGTATGCGAAGGTTGGTTCGATGCTCGCACCCGTATCGAATTGGATGATGAGGAATAAGTTCTTTAGAATTCTGACGGAATATCTCGTTGGGCTGGATAGGAACAGAAACCTACCGCCGTTTCATAGGAAAACCTTCAAAAAAATGTTTGAAGAGTACAGTAAGACGCATCAGGCAAATGACGGCAGGCGTGCCGTTTTCTTCTATGACACGTACATTAACTACAACGACCCAGAGCTCGGAATGGCTATCGTGAAAATCCTCGAGCTCAACGGCTTTCGGGTACTTGTGCCTCCACAACTCTCAAGCGGGCTACCAGCGATTAACGAGGGCGCTCCCTCCATCGGTAGGAAAATTGCCGAGTTTAATGTCACGAACCTTGCGCCGTATGCCAGAAGCGGCGTGCCGATAGTGTGCTTCTCACCCGCGGCAAGCCTTGCCTTGAAGCATGAATACCTTGACCTGCTTGATACGGATGACGCCCATGTGGTCTCAGAAAACACCTACGACTTCCATGAGTTTTTGTACAAACTTTGCGAGGATGGCACGCTTAACAGAAACTTTCGTACGGTGCAGGAAGACGTCTACGTTCACCTTCACTGCCATACGCTCGTCCAGTGTATAAAAGACAAGGTCCTGGGGTTATTGGAGCTTGTGCCCGGCCTATCCATCTCGGAGCTTGAAAAGGGATGCTGCGGCTCTGGAGGTGCCTTCAGCTTCGTTAGGGGAAACTTTGAGAAGTCGCTTAAGATTGGCTCTAGGTTGTTCGAGACCGTCAAGCAAAGCGATAGGCCAGTCTACACGACCGGCGAACTCTGCAAGCTCCAGATAGAGGCAGGCTCCGGAAAGAAGATAGGCTTAACTGTAGACGTCCTTAGAAAGGCTTACGGTGTTTAACAAAACTTTTTCAAAGGGTTCTCCATGGGAGACTACGATGCTAGGAATAGATAGCGTAAAGAAATTCATGAAGGAAAAGGGAGCAAACGGTACGATAATAGAGCTAGGAGAAGGTAAAGCAAGAAGCTCCGTGCTCGCCGCCTTGGCGGTAGGCTGCTCCGTTACTCAGATAGCTAAGAACATCGTCGTGGAGACGGAATGCGGCGATGTATTCTTGGTAATCATATCGGGCGACAAGAGAGTTGACCTCTCAAAGGTCTCCAAGCTCGTAGGAGCTAACTTAAAACTAGCAAGCCCGGAAAACGTATTAGAGGAGACCGGATACGTCGTGGGCGGTGTACCACCGTTTGGACATAAAAAGCGCATGAAAACTTTCTTGGATAGGTCGGTCGAGAGGTTTAGCGAGGTATACACGTCCGGTGGCTCTCCGGATACCCTTCTTAAGATTTCGGTCAACGAGCTGAGACGCCTTACCGCAGCAGAAATCGTAGATGTATCAAAATAACCACCCGTTAAGCTATATAAGTAGGGTATACATTTTGAAGGTTGGGTCATGGTTATTAGGGCTATGGGAAAGGAAGCTCAGCTGTTTGAGAAGCTACCTTCTGGCAGAATAAAGTGTAAGGCTTGCGCTAGGTACTGCCAAATAGGCGAGGGGAAGATAGGCTTTTGTGGTATAAGGGGCGTAGTTGACGGAAAGCTTTACCTTTTTGTCTACGGGAGAATAATTACCGCACATGTCGACCCAATTGAGAAGAAGCCAGTTATGCACTTTATGCCAGGAAGTAGGGTCTTCTCGATAGCCACTACTGGTTGCTCTTGGATGTGCGCTTACTGTCAAAACTTTGACATCAGCCAAAGGCGTAAGGTGGAAGGCATAGAAGTGACGCCTGAGAGAATCGTAGAGTTGGCCGCCAAGTACAAGAGCCATGGCATAGCGTACACTTACAACGAGCCTATGATATTCATGGAGTTCGCACATGACATTGGTGTCTTGGCAAAGAGGCACGGTCTATTCAACGTCTTCGTGTCAAACGGCTACGGCACCCCAGAAAGTGTCAACATGATGCGGGACTTCCTTGACTGCATAACCGTGGACTTTAAAGGAAACGGTGAGAGAAACTTCCTTAGGCAGTATGTTGGGATACCCGAGCCGGAGCCAATTTTCCAAACGTTGCTGGAAATCAAAGCAAAGACTAAAGTGCACATAGAGATAACCGACTTGGTCGTACCTAAAGTGGGCGAAGACCTCGATGCGGCAAAGAAACTCTGCAGATGGGTATACGAGAACCTTGGACCCGATACACCTATACATTTCCTTCGCTTCCATCCGGACTACAAGCTGATGCACCTACCTTGGACACCGACCGAGACGTTGGAAAAGCACTGCCAGATTGCAAAGGATGAGGGGCTGAGATATGTATACGTCGGAAACGTTCCCGGGCATCCGCTCGAACATACTTACTGTCCTGAATGCGGCAACGTAGTTGTCGAGAGGTACGGGTTCGATATAGTGAGCTGGAACATGGACGAGAAGAACAGGTGCCTGAACTGTGGCTACACCATAGCGATCGTCGGAAATCTAAACCCTACATCAAAAGAAGAACGCTTCGTGCCAGTGTTTTGGTAGGCTTAAGTCAGATACTTGGCGTCTACAAGACCTACCTTAGCCACGAAGAAGGCCCATCCCAGTAAGATTATGGAGCCGCCGAATAGCATAGCAGCGTCGTAGTAGCTCTCCGATAGATGGCTCATCATACCAAGCCCGCCCAGCACTAAGGCGAGGGCCAACAGAAGACCCGCTATCCACCAAACGTTTTTTAACAAAACCCTTACAGCGTATGAGGGGTTACCATTCGACGATTGTTTTGGTGTCCTCTTCGGTGGAACTGGTCTTGAGGTAAGCCTAATACCAACGTAACCCATGACGGTCGCGACTGCGATGGATAAGAGCAAAGCGTTGATTAAAGGAATCTGCTCGCCCGGCGTCAGCTGGCCGTACATGAAGAGCATGACATACTCGCCCACGAATATCAGGCCGTATGTCGTCGCTATTCTCCTGTTCATCGGATGCCTAGAGTAGAGCGGGTCAACCCACGGCATGATGACGAATATCAACAACCCTATGCTAGGTATAACAAAGCCCGCCAGCACGGGGTCTATTCCCGTCTTTATCAAGGCATACAGGGCCATCAGGTACCATTCGGGCTGTCCGACCGGAAGCTCCTCTCCGAAGACGAACTTAAAGCCGAGCTCGGGTGGAAACGCCGCTGAGAACATCACCAAAGCACCTATGACGACCACGGCAGCCGCTAGTTCTGTGAGCAGGAAGTTGGGATAGAAAGGTATCGCAGGCTCTGGGTCGTTGTCGTCGTACGGTGGCGATATGTGATGGGCATGTATCATGTAGAAGTGGAGCAAAAGGACTACACCGATAAGGCCTGCTACTCCGATGTGCAGTGCGAGGAACCTGGGAATTATCTCGTCGAACGAGCCTGAGCCGAATATGAGAGAGTATAGCCAGTTGCCGCCAGGTAGTTGGAGTACGAGGAACTGGCCTATCCTCATAGCCTCCACGGATATGTGATCCATGCGGAGCGAGTAGCCGAGAAATGCTGAGGCTATCGAGAACAGCCCAGCTGCTATCCCTACGACATACGTAAGCTCCCTCGGCTTCGCATAAGCGCCGGTAAAGTAAACCCTGAGAAAGTGTAGCATGGATAACAGTACCAGAAGCGTCGCAGCGTAGCTGTGAATCCCCCTCACTACAAAGCCGTAAGGAACAGACTCTGTGAAGTGTCTCACGCTCTCGTACGCGATGTTCTCCTCACCGAAGGCTGGAGTGTAAAACATCAATTGGATTATTCCCGTGAAAGCTAGCAGGAAGAACATGAGCGAGGCGAGACCGCCGAGGCTGTACATCGGATGGAGTGCATGCCTTGGTATGATGGTTTTCGTGAAGTCACTGGCACCGGTCCTCTCTATCAGCCACCTGACGAACTTCTTGATACAGCTTTCCTCAGGCCCAGCCCTCCGCATATATATCACCGTTCTCCTCGATGCGTAATTTTATCTCACGTAGAGGCTTTTTCGGAGGTCCGCTTATGACTTTTCCATTCGTAGGGTCAAAGTATCCTGCATGGCACGGACAGAACAACACATCTTCTTCACTTCTATAACCGACTATGCAGCCGAGGTGTGTGCACACGGCACTGTATGCCACGAACTCCTTGCCCGCTAACGCAACCTTATCCTCGGGAAGGTGTATTAGAATTGCCGGATGCTGGCCGGGTGAGCCGTCCGGGTTTCGCCGCATCACAAAGGAAACCTGGGAGTCTGGAGGCATCTCTGCAACGTTCGCAATCTTGGGTGGAATCTCCTGGCCCGAAGATATCTCGCCAGTAACTACCGTGCCCTTCCTGAGTAGCTCAAGTAGCGGTAGTAGAAACTGAGCTACAACGCCGGCCAAGGCTAGCACAAAAACTCCAGCTAAAAAACTCCTCCTACTGCTCGTGCGTTCATTACTTCCAGGATTGTTGTGCTTCGGTCTTAAGGACTTAGTGTAAAAGTAGTATATTATTGCACCGACGCCCACAACAAGTGCCAAGAATAGAGCTATACCTAAATTTTTTAAATTTGTTAAAGAGGTGGCAGCGAGTAAATTTGCGAAAAAATGCTCTACAGTGCTCACACACCTACTTCCTCATCAAGTAAAACATAAACATTTATTTCTTAAAAACTATCTTAAAAATAGTTAAATCAGGGTCATGCCTGCTAAGGGATAGGGCGGTTGTTATGCCCGATAAGCTGGAGGCTGACGTCCTGATCGTCGGCTCTGGTCTCGCCGGCCTTAGGGCTGCCATAGAGGCGGCGAGTAACGATAACAGCATCCAAGTGGCCGTGTTGACAAAGGTCCACGCCATGCGCTCGCACTCCGTAGCATATGCCGGTGGCACGGCCGCGGTCCTATATCCCGAGGAAGGGGACAGCTTCGAGCTACATGCGTTTGACACGGTAAAGGGCTCTGACTATCTCGGAGACCAAGATGCTATCGAGTTAATGGTAGAGGTCGCACCGCAGGAGATACTCAGGCTTGAGCACTGGGGAATGCCGTGGAGCAGGAGGCCTGACGGAAGAATTGCCCAGAGGCCCTTCGGAGGACATAGCTTCGATAGGGCGTGCTTCGCTGCTGACAAGACAGGTCTTTATGCCATGCAAACGTTGTACAACACGACGCATAAGTACGACAATATCGAGGTATTCCACGAATGGTACGTCACATCCTTGCTGGTAGAAGATGGTGAGTTCAAAGGGGTTACGGCCATAGACATGAAAAACGGCGAGTTGCATGCCTTCGAGGCTAAGGCAGGAATAATCGCAACCGGCGGCGCTGGTAGACTTTACTCGTTCACGACGTACGGACACTCGGCGACTGCCGACGGCCTGGCTATGGCATATAGGGCCGGGATTCCTCTGAAGGACATGGAGTTCATCCAGTTTCACCCAACGGGCCTCGTTCCGCAGGGCATACTCATATCTGAGGCGGCGAGGGGAGAGGGGGGATATCTTAGGAACAACAAGGGCGAGAGATTCATGAAAGATTACGCGCCGCAGAAGATGGAGCTCGCACCGAGGGACATAGTATCTAGGGCCATGATGAGGGAGATATTGGATGGTAAGGGTTTTCTAGGTCCGAACGGTCTTGACTACGTCCACCTTGACCTCACGCACCTTGGCGAAGAAGTAATAGACGAGAAACTTACCGAGATAAAGATGATAGCTATCAGGTTTGGTGGTATAGACCCGGCCAAAGAGCCGATACCCGTCAGACCAGTGGCCCACTACACTATGGGTGGTATTCACACGGACACATACGGTAGAACGCAGGTTCGAGGATTGTTTGCGGCCGGTGAGGCTGCATGTGTCAGCGTGCATGGCGCGAATAGGCTCGGATGCAACTCTACGATGGAATGTCTCGTATACGGATACCTGACTGGGAAACAAGCGGCTGAGTATACGAAGGAGAAAAGCAGAAGCGATCCATCACCGGAACTCGTATTGGCAGAGGAGAAGAGAATATTCGACGGCATACTGAAAGGTGGCAGCGGTGAAGACCCGTACACGATTAAGAGAGAACTGCAGCAAACTATGTCGAACTATGCCTACGTCTTCAGGGATAGTGAAGGATTAAACAAAGCGTTGAAGAAATTCAGGGAGCTCAGGCAGAGGTTCGGCACAGGACGTGTGGCGGATAAGAGCCGCGAGTTTAACCAGAACCTGATAAACGTCCTCGAAGTCGATATGATGCTCGAGGTTGCGGAGGTTGTGCTCGTGTCAGCCATAGCAAGAACCGAAAGCAGGGGAGCGCATTACAGGCTCGACTACCCGAAAAGGGATGATGCGAACTGGCTTAAGCACACGTTGGCCTACAGGACTACGGAGGGACCTAGGCTTGACTACATACCGGTTAGGATTACGAAGTGGCCTCCGGCAGAAAGGAAGTATTAAGGGGGTGAAGCATGTGGCAATTTATGAAGAGAATAGAGAGGGTGTGAGCGGATGGTTCAGGCTAAGGCGCTACTCCGTTGAGAGGACGCTCTACCTCCTGCAGAGGTTGACCGGAATAGGTATCGTGGTGTTTGCGTTCACCCACTTATTGTATACGAGCTGGCATCCTGGTGGATGGGGAGATGTCATCTTAGGAGTCCTCGTGGTATATCACACGATGAACGGGCTTAGGCTTGTGCTGACGGAGCACGGCTTCTTGATAGGAAAACCAATCAGGGCCATATATCCATACCGGAAAGGCACACTCTACGGCTCACAAAGATATCTTACGATGGTGATCCTTGCCCTGTTCGTAATATTCCTTTTAATATGGTCTTACGTGGCTCTGGTGATATCAGGAGGGTGATTTGTTGAAAGAATCTAAAAGAATGTTCCTGCATTATGTCTCTGGCCTAATCATATTAGTAACGGGCTTCATTCATCTGATATCGAACAACCTTCCGGGTATCGGCACGGCTATCCACGAAAGCGCCATATATCCTGTAAACCTTATCGTGCTATTATCGGCGCTCATGTACCACATGCTAAACGGCGCCAGAGTCATACTCATGGAGCTGATACCTGGCAGATGTGCCGCGAAGGCCATAACGTGGATAGTTTTCTTGGTGGGCATCGCCCTATACATTTACGGCCTCCAAGTTTTCCTGAACCTATTCTGGCCGGTGGAGTGATGGTACATGTCGGTCGATAAGGAAGTTGAGGTAAAGTTCAAGGTTTTTAGGTTTAATCCCAAGATTGACTTCGTACCAAGATGGCAAGAGTACAATGTGAGGGTGGATAAAAGCACAACAATCCTTGACGCTCTCCTTAAGATAAAGGAAGAACAGGACCCGACGCTGACAATCAGGTACTCCTGCAGACAGGCAGTCTGCGGTTCATGTGGTATGATGATTAACGATAAGCAAATGCTGGCTTGCTTCACGAGGGTACTCGAGCTCGGCAGCAGCGTCGTAAAGGTCGCACCGCTCAAGAACTACCGCATCATTAAAGACCTCGTGACGGACTTCGAAGAACTTTTCCAGAAGGAAAGACAGGTAAAGCCCTACGTAATCAGGCACGAGGTCGAGGAGCTTTTGAACCCAACCGGTACGTACAAGCAGACAGAGGACGAGCTTTTAGGATACATTCAGTTTGCTGATTGTATAGAGTGCGGAATGTGTAGCTCCGCCTGTCCAGTTTCCGCAACAGACCCGCTTTATCTCGGGCCCATGGTTCTGAATAGGGCATATAGATTCATCTCTGACCCCAGGGACCTCGGCTTAGAGCAAAGGCTCGAGGTCATAGACTCTGAGCATGGTTGCTGGAGATGTCACTTCGCGGCCTCCTGCAGCGCCGTGTGCCCCAAAGGTGTTGACCCCGCTAAGGCAATACAGCTTCTCAGGAGGATGTTGGTTAAGAAGGCGGTCCTAGGGACTTCCAGCTCAAAGAAGGTGGATTTAATACCTATGGGGCACATAAAAGGCAAGCTCGAGCTTCCAAAGGGCTGGCAGTAAACTTCCGTTATATTTTTTAGTCAGCCATGTTTGAGGTTGTCCAAGATGGGCAAGGTAAGGACTAGGAAGGTCAAGAGGCTCGCCAAAGAGGTTTTGGAGCTTTACCGAGAGAGGGTAAGCGAAGATTTTGAAAAGAACAAACAGCTCGTGTGGGAAGTGTTCGTAAGTGGAATTTCTAAGAAGTTAGCGAATCGTGTTGCAGGATATCTTACAACCTTGACTAAGTTGCAGGCGAAGAAAGAGGCAGAACTGAAGGTAGAAAGCGCTGCAGCTCAGGCTGACGCCACAGCCGAAAAACCAAAATAAAACCATCATGCCTCTCTATTGTGTGATGAGGCTGACCTGCACCGAGAGCATGAGCTCTATGAAGAGCATACACCTTACTGAAGCCTCAACTTCTACAGCAGCGTGGTCATAATGAAAGTAGAGCTGATAGGGCATCTGAGGTCCGTTGTGGATGGAGGAGTAATCGAGATTAAGATAGAAGGGCAAGCAACGGTCGTCGAAGTGCTCAGAATGCTTCCCGAGAACTTAAGGGACATTCTTTTAAACGACGGAAAGCTTAAGCCGGGCTTCCTCCTACTCCTTAACGGCTCGGAGGTCCGCTCGCTCAAGAAGGGCATGGAGACTTTGGTATCAGACGAGGACACGCTAACAGCAATACCTATAATACATGGTGGCTAGGTTGGGTTACTTCACGGCTACATCCGACTTGTTGGTCGGAGTCTACGAAACTAGGATGAAAAGGCAAGATTTGGAAAAACTCCTAGGAAGATTAAACGAGGCTTACGGGTCATTGAAGTCACCTATCTGTCAGTTTTTCAACGCCGATAGGGTAATATCTGCCCTTTACGTGGCCACCGCGGCAACTGCCGCGATAGTTGCGTGGAGGTCTAAAACGAACGTCGCCAAAAGGCTTGAGGTAGAATTCCTCGTTAAGTTATCGGCTCAGGACCAAATAAGCAGAGCGATAGAACTCGTGGGCGTATCCTATGAAGCTAATAGGGTTGGCGTCTGCATCGTGTCGAAGAGCGTGGAAGAAATAGAGACGGTAAAGTCAAAGCTTGAGGTACTGTTAGGTTGCAAACTGATACCGTTCGTTGATAACCAGAGCGATTACATGGTTAGTGTACTATCGAAGGTTTACGATGTGCCCGAGCAGGCTTTAAAATCCATTCAGGCCGATAACAGCTTCAAAGCTCTTGAACTTTTCTTAATGGAAAAAGTTGCCATCTCGCTCATTTCTAGATAATCACTCAAGTTTTACGTCAAGTCTTGCCTTAGCGACCCTATCCTTTATCGTACTTAAGGGCATGACACCCTCCCTCAACACCTTTACAGTCTTTCCCTCTATTTTCACGACGGTTGAAGCAGTGCAGTGAACACATCTTCCTCCGTCCAGTACTATCTTGACACCCTCTGCTACACGCTTGTCCAGCTCTGAGACGTCGCAAGCTGGTGGCATTCCGCTGACGTTGGCGCTAGTTCCAACGAGTAAACCTCCTGAGAGTCTTGCTAGCTCTATCGCTACTTGGCTTGCCGGAATCCTAACGGCAACGGTTGGACCTCCGCATGTTATCTTCTCGAGCGGTAACTTCTTCGGTAGGACGACCGACAGCGCTCCCGGCCAAAATACTGAGCAGAATTCGTAAGCAACTTCATCAAACTCTGCTATCTTCTCGAGACTCTCCATAGAGTCGCCCAGTATCGGGACTGGAACGTCCTTACGTCCTTTCAACAGGAAAACCCTAGAAACCGCCACGTCATCAAGTGGGTTGCACCCTAGACCATAAACGGTATCGGTAGGATAGATTACGAGGTTGCCATCCTCAATCATGAGAGCAGCCACCCTTATTGCCTCTTTGCTAACCTTTAGTAGCCGCATGTATCGTACGCCTAACTTAATAATCATTTACTCATAACGACTACGGCCGTCTGTGTCTTTAAAACACCGTCGATTGCATGTATCTTGGACAATACTAGGTCGCTTAACGATTTTGTATCCTCGGACTCAACAAGAAGTATTACATCAAACCGCCCCATTACCGCGTGTGCCGTCTTAACGCCCTCTATCTTGGATGCCTCCTCTGCGACAAACTTTGCTTTTCCCGGTGTCGTTTCCACCAACACGTAAGCAATTATGGGCATATAACTAAATTCAACTTACAGGGTTTATAAGCCTTATGGAAAACATGGTTTAGCTACGTTGAAAGTGTTCAGATTGTGTTCTTCACCTTATTGAAGAGCCGTTATTTTAACGCTTTCTTCTTCAGGTCTCAGAAACTCAGACCTATAAACAAATCGTCGTTGTGCTTATCTGAAAACTTAAAAATCAGCCGTTGGGTAGAACAATGTTGGGGGACCGTAGCTCAGCATGGTTAGAGCGTTCGAGCCGTCAAAAACGGCGACGATGCTGATAACCGAAAGGTCGTGGGTTCGAATCCCACCGGTCCCATAACTTTTGGCTAACGAGCGCTAACCCTTTTCTTTTTTGAAGTTAATCCTTTAAGCTTGACTATTACAATCTTCTTATCCCTTGGCTCTATGCTGATCTTTATCTTTTCACCGACCCTGAAAGGATACTGGCTGTCCTCTGATATAGCTCTGGGTATAGCTATCACGTGATACTCGTACTTTTTTCCAGTCCTCTTATCGTAAGCGGGCTTCCTTTGAATCTTCGTAATACTCGTAAGTGTCACATAAAATTTTTAGCAAAGACAGTATTTAACCTTTAGTATAATATTTTCCCAAAATAAGGTTCATTTTTTGGTGTAAAAATAACATGACATCAGCTACGAACATTTGAACATTAGAGCACATGCTTTCATAAGGGTTATCGCGTAAAAGGATTAATAAAGCAGCTATCATTAAAACTCGTAGGGGCCGTAGTCTAGCATGGTTATGACACCTGGCTTGGGCCCAGGAGGTCCTGGGTTCGAATCCCAGCGGCCCCATTTCCATCAAAAATTTAGTAAAGTCATGACTGGTCTATATTTTTGCGCTGTTGACGTTAGAAAGCATATAAACACATATGCATACGTAAAGGGCTATGATGATGTCGCCGCTAAAGCTTCTCCTTCTTTGCTATAATGTGGCGTTATTCTATTTCAGTATAGTCCCTTCCAAGCTAATTGAAAGTACACCGATGGCGGGTGAGTTCTTAATCGGTGCAGGTAAGTTCTCGGAAGGCGGTATCGTCCATTACTTTGCCATGCTAGTACTTTTTGGTATCTGGTTTTTTAACATTAGAGACCGTTATAAGTCTCTGCTTGCCACAATCCTAACAGGCGCCATACTTGAGCTCATCCAATTGACTTTACCTTGGAGGAGCTTCAGCCCACTGGATATCTTATGGAACTCTGCCGGCGGTCTTACCGGACATGTCATTATCTCCGTCATCATTAAATAAAACACATGCGAATGTAGATTCCATGCCTAGAAAAAACGTGCCCAAACTCGTTGTGCTAGACTGTGACGGTGTTTTGGTTGATGGTTACATATCCATCTTCGTTGCCGATAAACTTGGGTTCGGATCAAAAGTCAGGAAGGTCTACGCAGAAGTGATAAATGGTAAAAAGAATTTCGATGATGCCGTAGCTGAGTTGTTAAAGATTTTCCTTGGGCTCGAGGAACGCATAGCAAGAGAGCTTATGTTACAAGTTCCTATAATGAAGGGAGCGAAGGAGATGATTAGGCTATTAAAGGATTCTGGTGTAATCGTAGGTGTAATAAGTACTGGCGCATCGCAGTATTTTTTAGACATATTAAAGGAATTACTTGAATTGGACTTTTGTGTTGGAACAGGCATATTGATAAAAGATGGAAGGTTTGCTGGTATAAGATTCCCAATAATTGACATGGAAAATAAGGGCATGATATTATCTGAAATCGCCTCTAATTATAGAATACCCTTGTTCCAATGTGCCGCTGTTGGAGACGATGCTTCGAATATCTCACTCTTTAAAATTGTTGGGTACAGCATACTCTTTAATTCCAAATGTCTTGAACATGAGCTAAGTAAACTAAAGATGAATTTTATTGACAAACTTCGGTTGAAGATTAAACTAGAACTCCATAAAAGATACATCAAGAAATATGCTGATGTCACCATTAATTCAAGAAATTTACTGGATATTTTAAATGTCTTAAGGATTTAGGAAATTAAATTCAAACTCGCATACGTCATCTCCAACAGCTTTGCATTTTATCTCCTTTCCATCGACTGGTCTCTTAAATACTACAGACAGGGTACCCTTTATCGCACCAGTAATTGCTGTGCATATCGCTAAACTTGACGAGATACCTTCACACATATAGCAGTCTGGAACAGTCACCCTAATCTTTTCATTATTCAGAGACCTAACATCAACTTTTAATCTATAACCGTAATAAAGCGTTAGCGTTATAATCTTAGAGATGTATTTTGGTTCAAGAGAATTTAACGGATTTTCTTTTTGAACGACTATATCTTCCAGGGCTTTTTTCCTGCTGACAAATTCATGGAATTTCTCTTCTAACCTCAAAAGATTCTCAAACATCGCATCGTGCTCTTCCTTACCACCTGCCGTTATATGTCTAAGAAATTCGAAGATACTTCTTTTCTCCATCGTGTAAATCTTAGCAGGAACTTTTGGTAAACCTGATATACCTTGTATGGTATGAAAGAACCTTGATGGAAGATTTAGTGCAACCTTAGTCTTAAGACTTATTCCATTTTTACTCATTAATTTTTTAGCATTTTTTAACCACGGATCGTCACCCTCATCTGCAACCACTTTAATATAACCTAGAATATCCCAAGTAGCTATCTTTCTCAGCAACGAATTAAAGATGTCCGGATAGAGCATCTTTACCATTAAAAGATGCATACCATCTATTTGAGAAAAAATCCAAAGATTCTCAAATGACACATTAACATAATCTTTCTCTCCTTTTACGATTCTCAAATTGTTTAGATTTTCTTCATAAAATCTGATTTTTTCTTTAAGCATTTCAGCTGTGATTGCCGGTATTTTGTTCGTAAATTCGCCCATCCACTCGATCAAAAGCTCATCGTCACTTACGATGAACTTTATTGGCTTGAGGTTGTACTCAGGTTTGCAACATTTTATCAGAGTAAAACTCAGTTGTTTTATTTCTTTTTGAAGCTTTACCTCTACTTCAATCCCACCGTCCATTAATGATAAAAGTTTTTTCTCAATAATTGTGAAGGCATCCTTTGTTAATATATAAAATTCAACAGTTTCATTCTTTTGAGCTTCTTCTTTCCATACAAGTAATAATTTAAGCACTAAATCTGGATCAAAATTTATTAATAAATCCGATAAATAATCGTGTATAATTATTTTTTCTTCATTGCTTCTCCTTATATTATTTACTTTTATACTCAAGTCGTTAAGTGTTGAAAATTCGATTGTAATTTGCCTGCCTATAACCCGCTGTTCAATTTTATGCCTTATTACAATATAATACTTTGATTTTAATAGCTTTTCTAAAAAGTATAACGCTTCACCATAACCACCATCCAGTACCAATATTGAGTTTCCTACTTGTATGTTAGATATTTCATCAAATACCTCGTGCTCGGTAAAGAATTTTTTCATGCCCCTCAATAAATAATTAATTTACATGTTTTTATAGGTTTATAAAGAATAAAATTTGGTTTTAGGCAGGCATAAGTACGAGACATTTTTGATAATTTTTCCAAACCTCTTCTAAGTCATTAGGGAGCCTTATGTTATTTTTTGGGCATCTAACAAAATGCCAAGTTAATGGTATGTCCTTTTCTCTTATCAAAAATTTCCTGACGACAAAGAGCCTCATTATGTCGCAGAAATCGATTATTGCGTTCTCATCAACGATATCTTCTAAACCCTCACTAATACTTTTCTGAATGAGTTCAATTCCCGTAATATGCATGACATCTCCAAGCTTAACAATATCCTTCAATATTCCGCTTGAAATTAAGAAATTGATGAGTTCTTTTGCATTGACGTCTTTTATAACATTTTGCCTTATTAAACCTCTTTCCATACCAAGCAACAGCATACTATTAATGGAGTTAGACCTTATATCTTCGTAAATGTCAACTATATCATCATAAAGTATCGTTGCCTTAAATACCATCGAAATTCCAGATTTTAACAACATCAACGAGTTTACTAACTTACCTGTCATACAGTCTTTCATCGCAGACTCCATGAAACATAAATCAATATCTATCCAAACATCGCCAATACTTTTTTCTATTATTCTTTCTATATAGTTCTTCATGGTCGGAGCTTCATCGCTTCCTTTTTTATGCATTAAAGACTCTATCTGTCCCATTATCAACTTCTTAGCATCATTTACATACCAATCAAATGTTATATCGATTTTATTTTCTAACCTCAGTACATTCAGTATGTTATATATCCATGCGCTTATATCAAGCGCTGAGTTTTCTGCCATATTAATTATCTTATTATTCCCGTTAACTTTTGGCTCGTAGAGCCCTGAGATATATGCAGATAGCAAGTTTCTTAAGGAGTAGATTGCATCCTCTACGCTATGGCAGTAATCATTTAAATTATCAAGTAACTTTACGCCAGCTCCAAAAGATGTTTTTGCAATAGCAGCCTGTAAGATGTCGTCTTCTTTGCATAGTTTATAGAGTAAGGGTAATGAGCTAATTAATGACATGTAGGCTGCATACATCCAGTGTTTTTTCTTCATGAATCCGTGGTTTATAATTTCTTGATAACTTAGGCAATAGGACCTCTTAGATAATCCTCTAAGCATTCTGTCGTATGCTACTATTATTTTACGTAACATTGCTATAGATCTTCTGAGCTTCATGGATTCGTTTTTGTTTAAGAACGCTAAGATGGCAAATGCTGACAACTTATATAACGAATTTAACCCCTCTTTCCAATAGTTCTTTCTTATAGCTATGGTGTTTACGGGCTCTTCGGGTAATATTTCCACCTTAGGACTTAAAATCTCGCATTTTTCCAACCTGTCACCCCATTTTCCAACCTGTCGCCTTATTCACCCTATTTTAATTATTAATTGATGAATGGTCTTTAAATCGTTTTTGCTGACCTTTCAATACCATGGTTTTTGAATGTTATTACTACGGTAATACATCAGAGTTATTCTCAGAATTTGTCCTAAACCCCTTACAGTAGTTTATATTAGCTGCCTTGTTTTTCAACATCGTGATGTTTAACGAACTTGAAAGAATGGCGGCAGAGAAGGCTAAGGAAGCAGTTTATCTAGATAGGATAGGCGCAAGGGAAAAGGCCTACGTAAGGTACAAGGAGGCTATAGATATTTTAACGAAGCTTTACTTCATGGCCGATGACGAGGCTATACGTTCAGTGTACCTCGAGAAGGTTCGTGAATATCAAAGAAGGATTCAACTTATAGATACAAAGAGGGTCATGGTTTCTGAGGGTGATGTTAAGGCTGCTAGCGCTGAAGAGAGTGCCGAATGGATACTTAAGGACAGACCTAGGGTTAACTGGGAGGATATAATAGGGATAGATGAGGCAAAGAGGGCTATAAGGGAAAGCATAGTGTATCCAAAGATGAGGCCGGAGTTATTCCCCTTAGGCTGGCCTACTGGTATACTATTATTTGGCCCCCCTGGTTGCGGTAAGACGCTCATAGGCGCTGCAGTAGCCAATGAGATGGACGCCGCGTTCTTCTATGTTGATGCCGCTACCGTCATGTCGAAATGGTTAGGAGAGTCTGAGAAGAACATAGCGCAGCTCTTCACAATGGCTAGGGGTGCATGCAAAAAACAGGGCTCAGCCATAATTTTTATTGATGAGATAGATTCTCTGACCTCCGTTAGGTATGTTGAGGTGGGTGGCGAGGCTAGGGCGAGGAACCAGCTACTTAAAGAGATGGACAGCCTGACCGATAAGGGTAAGAAAGAATACCTTTACGTGATAGGTGCGACGAATAAGCCTTGGATGTTGGATGAACCTTTCATAAGGCGCTTTCAGAAGAGGATATACGTTCCCCTGCCGAATCTCAATGCGAGGGCTGCATTATTCTCTTACTACACCAAAGACCTTAAGCTCGGTCAATCCGTTGATATATGGCAGCTTGCCGTCATGACTGAAGGATATTCGGCAGCCGATATTCATGATATATGCATGGAGGTTCAGCTGAAGATTGCTAGGGAGTTCTTTGAGGAGGGGAATGCTGAAAAGGCTGAGCCCAGAGTGATAGAAATGCAAGATTTCTTGGAAGTGATTAACAAGAGGAAGTCGTCAATAATTCTGGAAAATCTCAAGAAGTTAGACGAGTGGGCAGCCAGATACGCAACTTGAAGATTTACGTAGCCTCGGCCTTCTGCACCTCTATCAGTCCTTTTTCCTGAAGGCTGTTTATGGTAACCTTTACTTGCGATACATCAAGTCCAAGCTCCGATGCACATTTTGCCACGTCTAACTCCTCGCCACACTTCATGATGTAAGAATAAACTACGCGCTCCTCTTCTGTTAGGACGGGTACCTCTGGGAAGCTCTTCTTCACCTGCTCTGCGGCTATTCTTTTTGCCTCCTCGAGGACGCTTTCTGCATCTTTGTTAATCTCAACGTCACCCATCGGTACAGTGTCAACGTATACTGAGGAGGACGTTGTAAAGTCCTCTATGCTCTCCACAAGCTCCTTAAGGTTCTTTGATGCTTCTGGAACCACGAGCGATACCTCTTTCTCGACTGCTTCTATGATTGAGGTCAATGGGACCATCAAACCCATTATCTCGCCCAGCTCCAGTATGGTTTCGAGTCTAACCTTTATCTGTTCAAGGACGAGAGAGCACCTCATAACTATGTCGGCCAGCCTTTTTATCTCTGCTATTTCGATCGCATACATTTTGGCCCTTTCGTTGTCTCTAGCAACCAAAGCTTCTATACACTTCTCAAAGTACTCTTTGCTCCTTGATACCATGTTCTGATACCTCATCCGCAACTTGTCAACCTGAACGGACAGATTTGTTAGAGAATCCTCGATCTTCTGTACTAGAGCTTCATAACTTTGAGCGGCTACATTATCCTGATTTTCAGGCTTTGGAGCGAGCATCTCCTGAATGCGCCTTAAGGAAAACTTCACCAAATCTTACGACCCGAGGGGATGGATTTCAGCAAAGACTAATACCTTTTCACTAACTTTGCTACCACATAGTTCATGCGTTATACCCTAATAATCTCATGAGTCTAACTTTAAACGCCCCAAAGACGGCTTTTCTAGTATATCGAACGACGTATACTAACGCTTAGAATTTTTGGCCTTTGATTCTAACGCATTAGATAATGAGTAAGCTTATCAAACCCTAAGAAACCTGATATATGAAGACATGTGCGGCATATTGGGTTGTATAACTGATGGCAGGGCTGTTGCCAACATACTTTACAAGTCGCTTAAGCGCCTAGAGTACAGAGGATACGACTCGGCCGGTATGGCCACGATATCTAGCGGAACCCTTTATGTAAAAAAGGACCAAGGGAAAATAGACGAGGTGAATGAACGCCTGAACTTCAATGACATGCCCGGTAGCATAGGCATAGCGCATACAAGGTGGGCAACACACGGTGCTCCATCGAAGGTTAACGCCCACCCGCACACGGATTGCAATAACATGCTGGCAGTCGTGCATAACGGAGTTATAGAGAATTTTATGGAGCTCAAAAGGGAGCTACTCGATCTTAACCATAAGTTTGTCTCAAAGACTGATACTGAGGTTATTGCTCATCTTTTAGAAGAAAATTTGAGGAAGGGAGAGAGCTTTTTCTCAGCGTTCGTCAATACGGTCAAGAGATTAAGTGGGTCTTATGCCCTCGCTGTGGTATATGTCGGAGAGCCTGAAAAGATTTTGGTCGCAAAACAGGACATGCCAATTCTGATAGGTGTTGGCGATGGGGGCATGTTCGTTGCCTCCGATGCTGCTGCCTTCATAGAAGAGACCAATAAAGCAGTCATCCTTCAGAATGGTGAGGTTGCCATCATAACAACAAAATCCTATGAGATTTATCGTGCTAAAGATGGTACGAGGGTCACGAGGAGTCCAATAGTGCTTAATTGGACCGTGGATATGGCTGAAAAGCAAGGCTTCCCACACTACACTCTAAAAGAGATATTCGAGCAATCCATAACTCTAAAGAGTGCCCTTAGACTGCAAGATGCTTACGTTGACCTCTTGACAGAGTTCTTGGACAGAGGTGAGAAAATTTTCCTGCTCGCAGCCGGAACCTCTTACCATGCGTGCCTTGCTGCTTCTTACATGTTTTCGAAGCTAGCTAGACTCACGACCTATCCGGTCATAGCATCAGAATTCGTAGATAATTATGGCCATTCTATAGACATAAACACAGTTATCTTGGCAGTGAGCCAATCTGGCGAGACTGCTGACGTTTTGAATGCCCTCGAGTTTGCTAGGCTAAGGGCGGCTACGATACTTGGGATAACAAACGTCGTTGGTTCAACCTTGACGAGAATCTCCAGGGCTTACCTACTCCAGAACGCTGGACCAGAGATCGGCGTGGCCGCGACCAAGACGTTCACGTCCCAGCTTATTGTACTCGCTCAGCTCGCTTTAAGGTTAGCAAAGAAAAGGGGGAAAATAGCACAGTTTGAGATGGACGAGTTTAAGGATAGACTGTACGAGGTACCGGACATAGTCTCAAATATCATTGAGGATGTGAGGGCCTCTGTACAGGATTTGGCGAAGAAGTATGCCAAAGAGAAGTTTTTCTTATTTCTTGGGAGGGGGATGAGTACCGCGACTGCATTCGAGGGCAGGCTGAAGGTCATGGAACTCTCTTACATACCGTGTATAGCATACTCCGCAGGTGAGAGTAAGCATGGGCCCATAAGCATTGTGGAGAAGGATGTACCCGTGTTCTTCATCTGTCCGAAGGATGACACTAGGAAAGCTATTCTCGGCAATATCGAAGAGATGAAGGCCAGGGGCGCAAGAATAATAACCATAGGCAGCAAGGATGATAGGGAATTGATGGAAATATCTGACGATTATATCGGAATGCCGGACGTTCATGAGTTGTTAAGCCCCATCGTCTACGTGCTACCGTTCCAGTTATTGGCATACTACTTGGCGGTTGAGAGAGGCTTAGACCCAGACAAGCCGAGGAACCTCGCAAAGTCCGTTACGGTCTTGTGATGTGAGAAAAGCCTTAAATATTTTTTAAGTTTTGCTCAATTCGTGGTAAATTATTGGATTCTCATAGCGAAAGACCACAATTATGATGGTTCTGTTGTTTCAGCAATAACGATCATCAAAAACAGGGTTGAGTATAAGTTTTGGATGCTCAATAAGAACACGCCTGGAATCAAGAAGCTTAAACCAGGGGATAAGGCCGTCTTCTATGCCGCGAGCTTTGAGGGTAGAGGGTTCTGCGGTTGGGGAGAGCTGGCTACGGAGCCGCATCCGCTTACACCAAATCAAAGATTCTATGCCTTCGGCAAGCCCTCGATACTCTTCGACTTTGCCGTGGATTTCAAAGTGGCCGAGTTCTGGCCGAGGCTAAAGCCGGTAGAGGAGTTCGTATCCACGCTGAGCTTTCTTAAAGGTAAATCAAATTATATAAGATGCTTCAGGGGAAGCATAAGGGCCATAACCCAGGAGGATTTCGAGCGCATTATCTCCAAGTGAGCACGGTGGGGATGGGCGGCATCGGTATAGGCCGCCTTTTGTGCTCGCTCATTTTTATCTTCATGAGTATTTTCTCCGCGAGCTCCGTTTGTATACTAACCAATTTCGAAGTAGTTTCAGCGTTCATGCCCAAATCGCATAAGTAATATAGAAGCAAATCAAGTTGCTCATACTTCAAGCCTATCTCGTCCTCGTCTGTCTGGCCCTTCCAGAGCCCGGCTGATGGTGTCTTCCAGATTATGCTCGCTGGTATTCCTAAGTGCTCTGCTAGTTGCCTCACCTGTGTTTTGTATAGGTTGCCAATCGGCAAACAATCAACACCACCATCTCCGTATTTTGTGTAGTATCCGATTAAAATTTCACTCCTATTCCCCGTTCCGGCTACCAGCCTATTCAGTATGTTCGCGTGATAATATAGTACGATCATCCTGACCCTAGACTTTATATTGCCCTTAGCTATCATCGACGCTTGAGATTCGTGTTTACATATACTGGCCAAAGAATCCGAGATCGTCGTGATGTCTATGACCTCGTACTCTATACCCAGCATGGATGCAATACGCTCGGCATCCAGCGTATCCTCTTGGGGCGTTGTGTTGGAGGGCATGATAAGACCTAAGACCTTTTCCCGTCCGACCGCTTCAACGCAAAGCTTTGCCACGACCGATGAGTCAACGCCACCGCTTAGACCCAAGACGTAGCCGTCTGCTCCGGACTCCTCGAGTAGTTTCCTTAGAAATTCGAGTATTACTAACTTGGTCTCACCCAAATTAATCTTTAAGACCTCGGTAGCAGGCACCATATCTATCGCTATCGGATAGCCTATGTAGAATATATCTTTTTGGAATCACGGTGAATAAATTCCTGCTACCTTTGGATAGGGCCTTGCCTCCCAAACAGTCTTTAAGCCGCATACAAACCTGGTGAGCCTCTCCACACCTATCCCAAAGCCGGACGTGGGTGAGATACCTTCTCGAAGCATTTCAAGGTACCAACCATACTTAGTGGGGTCATCACCATTCTCATGTATCCTCTCTACTACCTTTTCATAGGTGTATTCACGCTCAGCTCCAGAAAGTGCCTCACCGTAACCCTCAGGATAAAGCAGGTCAAAGTCCCTGAGTATCCCAGGTCTCGTAGGGTCTTCCATATCATAGAAACCTCTGGAGCCCTTCGGGTAGTCCATTATGAAGAAGGGCTCAGGCATTAACTTCGATATTATTTCCTCCTCTTCCCAAGGTATCTCAGTGCCGTACTTAATCGGGTGTCCATTTTTGGCGAGCATATCCAGAGCTTCGGCATAAGTCAGCTTAGGATATGGCGGCTTGTATACCTTCAACTCCCTACCCAACTCCTCAAGCTGTCTGGAACATTTATCCTTAACATAACCGAGTGTGTGCGCCACCAACCTCTCAGCCGTCCTCATCGCACCTCGGTAGTCAACGTATGCTTCTTCAAGGTCTACCTGAACGAACTCCACGAGATGTCTGCCCGTGTAAGCCGTCTCAAGCGGTTCAAGTCTGACGTTGGGTGAGAAGAAGTATACCTTTCCCAAAGCCGTTGCCATCATCTGTTTGTAGAGTATCGCACTGCTCATTACCTTGTATTCTCTGCCGTAGAAGTTTATCGTAGCCTGCTTGGCACCCCTTATGCCCGGGTCTGTAACCGGACCTATTATCGGCGGCAAGAGTTCCGTGAAGCCCTCCGAGTCTAGGTAATCCCTTATCCCCTTAAAGACTTCAGCCTGCACCTTTAGCACAGTTTTCATCTTTTGGGTTCTTACGAAAAGGTACGATTTCTCCAACCCGTCTGGGATTAACATTTCCATTGTTTGTTACACCCATTTGTTATCATGCCAGTAGAACGGGTTACTATTAAGCATTTATACAAAATATGCATCATTTTGTCGGTTTTTTGATTGTAAATTCTATTTTTTTCGTCAATTAGACATATAAATGCAATATCCTCAAGTGCTCCCGGTGGATTACATGTGGCGGTCAAAAGGTTTAAAATCTAACCGTTAACGTTCCGAAAAGGTACAATATTCGGTGGCTTGCATGCTTGAAACGCTTTTGGAGTGGGCTAACGGTATTTTAGGCCAATACGGCATATTGGCCCTGATTGCCCTTTCCTTCATGGAGGCGTCGTTTTTTCCCATCCCTCCGGACGTCCTCTTGATACCCATGTGTCTTTCGAGTCCACAAATGAGCTTGCTGTATGGTTTTATCACGACTTTCAGCTCAGCCGTTGGTGCGCTGTTTGGATACTGGATAGGGTTGAAGGGAGGTAGACCGCTCCTGCTCCACTTAGTGTCGAAAGAAAAGGTGGCGAAAGTCGAGGAGTACTTTAACAAGTACGGACTTTGGGCCGTCGGCATATCGGCGTTCACACCGATTCCTTACAAAGTCTTTACGATAGCGTCTGGCGTTTTCCGGTTGCAAAACTTGTTAAAGTTCTTCTTGGTATCTTTGGTAGGAAGGGGAGGCAGGTTTATGATTGTGGCTGCGCTGATCATGCAGTACGGTGAAATGATTTTGGATTTTGTAACACAATCTTTCACGAACTTGACACTCGTGGTGGCTGGTGCAGTCATTGCGATCTATCTGTCCTATTACTTCATGAAGAAAATTCTTCAAAAGAAGATGAATGCTTAATCTGTCCCATGTGTTTAGTTTGAAGGAATGCTTTAAATAGTATAATTTTAAAGAAAAGTTATGGAAGAAGTTAGGATGGCCCGAAAGGGCGGCGTGTTAAGGGACGACGAAGGAAAGCTATTGCTAGTCAACGAGGACAACGAAGCCTACATAGCCAGCGAAATGGTCGTGTACATCTGGAACGTATGCGATGGTAAGACACTCGATGAGCTTACCAAAGAGATTGCAGAGGCCGTAAACCGAGACGCAGTAGAAGTAAAGGAGGCACTCTCAGAATTAATTGGTAAGCTTAAGGAAGCTAAGTTAGTAGAGTATACCACACCTTAAGATTATCTAAAAGTTCTAGGCTCTCCTTTACATAGCCGCCAAAGCAGGGATGCAAGGGTCATTAGGTTAGAAGTTAATATAAAGGTATACTCATTAAAGGTAAAATAGGCTACGAATTCTTAGAATTCTCGGTTGTTCAGGATGCCGTTAGCAGCTAAGATATTCAGGATTAAGAGTGAGGTGTCGTTAGAGGAGTTAGCGGACAAGTTAAGGGATTATAGGTCGGTTGAAGTTCAGAAAGAGGGTGAAGAAGAGTTTGAACTCATCACGGAAGTAAGGGACCTTGGCATCGAGGACGGCCACTTATCGGGTATAATGAGTAAGGATAAGCTAATTTTGGTTAACCAGCGTGGCAAGCTTAGGCCAGTGCTGAAGACTGTGGAAGCTAGGATAATCTTCAGTAAGCTTAAGGATAAGTTGCTTCTCACAGTAGTTCAGGAGAAGCATTTTGCGAATGCCATAGCATCTATGCTCAGCCACCTGCTATTCCTCTCCTATAAGGCAATTGTGGAGGCAAACATTAAACCTGAGACCCTTCAAGAGTTCCACGAAAGGAACCCGGAGGGGACAAAGGTCATATACTTTGACAACATCGACATACCATCTGTGAACAAGCTTGCGCTTTACGGCGATGCGCTTAAGGGCTCACCATTGTATGAAGAATATCTAACGCATGGAAAGATATGGTACATAGTCTTCACAAGTAGGAGGAGGGGGGCAGTCATGGGTTTGACTCGGAATTGCGTAGTTACCTCGTTCACCAAGATGCCGGAGGAAGATTTCGTGCAGTGTATATTCGAAGAAGTTTACCCCCTCATAGGCTAGCCGATGAGGCCCTTGCTCTCCATGTCTATCTTCGACGTTTCTATGAGCTTCGTTCTCCCGGCCTTCGATTTCCTGATGACGTTAAAGCCGCAGTATGGGCATCTCGTCTCGGAAACCTTCGAGAGCTTGTCCTTTTCGAATACCTTTCTACACCAGACACACTCGTATAGTATACGCTGCTCGGACATGGTTTATCGCCTGCAAAGTTTTGAGAAACGGGTTCTCGATAAATGTTTCTGGCCGTTAAACCCTTTTGGGCTAAGTAAGCTTATTTATAGGGTGCATGAGGATTACGGGGAAAAAGGCTTCGTTTGATGGTGAATCAAAGTTGTTCTGCGAAACTTTGATCGTGGTTTGGGAGGGTACTGATGGTTCTGGAAAGACAACTTTGATGCGGAGCGTGGAGGGCTTGCTTTCGGCGAGGGGCTATCACGTCGAGACATATAAGACGCCGGGAGAAACCCAGACGGGCAGGTTCGCTTTAGAGTACGGAAATATGCAAGGAATTGACGGGCTGACGAGAATGCTTCTCTTTGCCGCCAACACCGCCGACGATTCTAAGTTCATACGCATGCAGATAGAGCGTTTAAGACCGCATTTCGAGTTTATAGATAGATACTATCTATGCTCGATAGTGTATGGGATTGCAGTACTGAAAACTAGGCACAGCAAAGCAGTGAACGTTGAGGATGCTGAAAACGTTCTTGGAGTATTCGAAAAGCTAGGAGAAGATGTTTTTGTTAAGCCAGACCTGTACGTCATAGTCGACGTGGAGGAAAACGTGAGGTTAAGACGTGCCAAGTCAAAATCGAGCAAGACGAGTTCAGCCGACTTCTCATACGAGCTTGACTCCAGCTTGCAGGAAGAGGTAAGGAAGCTTTATAGGTTATTAGTAGAAAGGAGGTCTATAAGGGCCATCTGGGTCGATAACGTCGAAAATAAACTTAAGGAGAACGCCGTATCAGTGGCAGATAAGCTGATGGAGCTACGCCAGAGCATGCTGTGAGGTATCCCCATGAGTTCGCAAAACCTGATTAGGTGTTTCATAGCCGTCGAAGTCTCTGACCCTGCAATAGTTGAGAAAATATCGGGTGTCCAATCTAAGCTCGAGTCAACCGGTGTCGATATTAAACTCGTTGAACCTAACAACCTACACCTAACGCTTTGGTTCCTAGGAGAGATAACGGAATTAAAGCTTAGAGAAGTTATGGAGGCGATAAAGAAGGTGAGGTTCGGTAAGTTTCGTCTTAACTTAAAAGGCCTAGGATACTTCCCAGGGGGCGGAAGGATTAATGTTGTATGGGTGGGTGTGGAGGACCCAAGCGGCTCGCTGAGGTCGATATACTTACAACTTGTGAAACTACTGGAACCAATAGGCTTCAGACCCGAAGAGAGGGAGTTTACACCACATCTCACGATAGGCAGGGTCAAGTCTGCAAAGGACAAGGCGAGGCTAGTATCATTCATCAAGAGTGTGGAAGCTCTGGAGTTCGGGTTGCAACCTGTAGAAAGGCTTTTCCTCAAAAGAAGCGTCTTAACACCAAGGGGTCCTATCTATAGCAACCTCTTGACGGTCGAGGGCGAGTAAAGTTTGAAGAACATAGAAGAGGTTACAACACAAGTTTTACAGAAGATAAGACCTTCGCTCGTTGAATCGGAGAAACTCATGCGGTTGGCCAATAGACTGCTGGAGGTCGTGAAGGAGATATCGAGAAATTACGAGGGCATTCTCGACGCTAGGCTTGAAGGGTCTGTGGCAAAAGGTACATGGATAAGGGGCAGAGAAGAGGTAGACGTATTTGTTCAATTCTCGAAGGAGATAGAGAAGGAAAAGCTGGAGAAGACGATTCTGGAGATTGGCAACGTTGTCATTAAGAAGTTTGGCGGAAAGACGAGGCTCAGGTATGCTGAGCATCCATACGTAGAGGGCACGCTGGACAGCATAAGGGTCAACATCGTAGCTTGCTATAAGGTTGAGCCTGGCATGTGGTTGAGTGCCGTTGATAGAACGCCATATCACACCGACTACATCAAATCAAAGCTCACTGGGACTATTGCAGACGAGATTAGGTTGATGAAGGCTTTTATGCTCGCTTGCGGCGTCTACGGTGCCGAGATAAGGGTCGGTGGCTTTAGCGGTTACCTTTCCGAGCTTCTCACGATAAACTATGGTGGCTTCTCCAATGCGGTTGTAGCGGTCTCAAATTGGAGACCTCCTGTATACATAGACATTGAGGGGCATTATACCGATAGGAAAGAGGCATTGGAGGCATTTGGTAGACCTGGTCTCTTGGTTGTTGACCCTGTTGATAAGAAAAGAAATGTTGCCGCGGCCGTAACCGATACAAAGCTGTCAGAGTTTATACTCGCCTCGAAGATGTTTTTTGACTCGCCAAGTGAGAGGTTCTTCTATACTCCCGAACATGTTAACAGATACAGAACAATGACTGAGGTTAGGAGGGCCTTAAGGGGCAGATGCATACTCGGACTGAGGTTGAGGGTTCAGCAAAAGCCGCCAGATGTTCTCTGGGGCGAGATAAAGCACACATTGAAGGGAATCCGCAGAGCTCTGGAGCACGAGGGCTTTAGGACGTTCAGGTACGATGCATGGTCTGAGGGCGACCTATGCGTCATGCTTTTTGAGCTTCAAGAGTTAAACCTGCCTGCCTACTACCTCCACCATGGTCCGCCGACATATCTTGCGAACGCGTTAGAGTTTGTAAAAAAGCACTCTAGGGCACAGGATACCGTTGCAGGCCCATGGGTTAGCGGATCGAGACTTTACGTGCTCAAGTCAAGGGCTAAGACATCGGTGAAGGACATACTTAGGATTAGGCTGACAAAAGGCGATGTTAGAGTATCGGCTGGTCTTATGGACGCCATTAAGAGAGTTAAGATATACAAATCTGGCGAGGAAATTGCCAAGCTTGCCTCAAAAAACATCAACTTTCGCCAGTTTATTTTTGAGTTCTTGGAGGCGAGACCACCATTCTTGGCCAGGCATGCCCAATAAGTCTAAAGCAATTGCTTAAGGAGTATGCGCATTTAGTATCCACTTTGTGCTATCCCTCGTGTAATTTAGAGGAAGGTATGCGAAGGGTTAGAGAGCTAGAATCTTTGGGCATTGATTCGTTAATGGTAACCGAGGGGGGTCTGCTGCTTGCTAGAAAGGGCTTTAGGAGCGTGGTCCTCGTCGGCACATCTGGAGGCAGGCTGGTAGCCATAAAAGTGCTGAGGAGTGATTCGCCCGTTAAGTCCATGGAACATGAGGCAAGGATGCTTGGGATTGCCAATAACGTTAACGTCGGACCTCGTATCCTCTCCTACACAAACGAAGCTATAATCATGGAATACATCCAAGGTCCTGAGATAAGCTCGTGGATTTCTTCTTTAAGCCTCGAATATTCTAAAGATTTAAGAAAAGTTCTTAGGATGTGTTTTGAGGAATGCTTCAAACTTGACAGTATAGGTCTGGACCACGGCGAGCTTTCTGATGCATCCAAGCACGTGATCGTTGAGAAAGGGCTCAGGCCCGTCGTCATAGACTTTAGCAACGCCAACACCACTAGGAAGGTATCGAATGTTACATCGTTCCTTAGCTACATAACATATGGCAGAGTTGCAAAGATTATCAGACAAATTTTGGGAATGAAAGAACAGGATATCGACGTTGTGAGAGCATACAAACAACGCATTTCAGAGGAAAACTTTATCCGTCTGATGATAAATCTTGGATTATAAACAACATTTATTAGTTGCATCATTATAAAACTTTAGTGATGTCTGTTAAAAGTAGCGATAGTATAGGATGGGAAACCGTTCCTGATGCTGTAAAGACGGAGATGAAGTGGTTGATAAGTAGACACGATGGTGCTGAGAACTTCGAGATGAGAAAGTTTGTGATAAAAGCCGGAGGGCGGATACCAAAGCACATGCACCAAGACGTGGAGCACGAGCAATACGTCTTAAAGGGAAGTTATTTGGTGGGTATAGGTGATATAACGTATAGGGTTAAACCCGGCGATGTTGTGTATATACCATCAAACGTACCGCACTGGTACTCAAATCCCGGACCTGAAGATGCTGAATTCATATGCGTCATACCCAAGCGTGAAACAATCAAGACAACAAAGTTGGAGTGAAAAACCTTACCCGGCCACTAAAACACAAAGGAAAAAGTTAAAATATTATATCAGAATGATATAAAGCATGAAATATTCAAACCTATATGTCGCATTGCTCTGTTTAGCCTTATTCATTACACCGTCGTGGTTCTTACTAGTTCAAGCAGAACCGCAGACCGAAGTCGTGCAATTTCCGCTTTCGGCACCATTGGATGTTAACGTCGTATTGGTTGGAATCCAGCCAAGTGACTTTGGAGTTGAGACAACAGCCGAGCTAACCAACATACTCAAAGGTCTCGTTAGGAAAGAGGCAGCATCCTACGCTGGCATATTCCTCGATGAGCCGCTTCTCGTCGCAAAGTTCGATGTTAGGCTTTCGGTTATAACGGCTCCCATAAGGATGACCTCAGAGTTTGTTGACGATTATTTGCGTTACTTCACAACACCGGCCGGATACATACCTGACGAGCTTAAACTTAGCCTACAGAGATATAAGCAGTATGTTGCGAGCGTATTTGGGACGGATTTTGTGTATAATTTGTATGAAGGTCTGACCAGAATGGATTACGTACTTCAACAACTTGCTTACTATACCGAGCGGTACATGCCAGATATCTCTGACGAGTATAACATATACTTCATGTGTGGAAACACGTTCACTGGCGGATACATCCCTGTCTATTACTTGTATGGTAGGACTCCAGAACAACATAACTTGGTAGGAATGGTTGGTATGAACATGTATGGCGGCATGTGGACTGGCAGGCAGGCAGTAATAGACATCTGCGCTATACCGAACCCTTACGGAAACTACGTGGGATTAAAGAACCCACCATACGATTATCCGCCCGTGTGGGCATACAGAGATGCTACCCAGCAACGTAAGCTTCTTGCGAATTACGTTGACGAGGTTATCGACACGTTGTTTGTTAAGAGTCTTTTGTACATACCAACCTACAGAGTAAACACGCTGATAGATGTGATAGTCGTGGATGCAACTGATTGGGGAATCGGCTCAGAGGTCGTAAGGGGATACCTCTCTGTAGAGCTTATGGAGGCAGCATTAAAGAAACTCGCACCCTATAACTTCTACACCTTCCGCTACTTCTATTACTGGATGAAGAGGGATGCACCACAGCTCAGAACGGCCCTATTCGATTGGGGTGAGTACATCACTATCAACTCGGAGAAAGCGTTCACTGTAGCCGAGAACCTTAACCTAATAGAGGAGGCACCAGAAGGCGTCGTACATATCCCCGCGCTTGTATTCGTCGGTGAGAAGAGCATGTACGTAGATGAGAAGTATGTGATCGGAAAGGCCATTCCCTTAGAAGAAGACCCTGGCAAGCCGAGAGGTGTGGCCGTGGGTTTATCTTTTGAGACTGTAAGGGAAGAGGGGCTCACGTTTACGGTCACGCATGAAGTGGGACATACGCTTGGCCTTGCTCATCCACATGACGACATAGACGAGACGCAGATTAGAATAGTTGGTCCGGGCAAAGTCAAAATGGAGGTTAGGACGAGGTGGATATATTCATGGACCGATACCGTCATGGCATACGCAAACGTATTTCCTGTTATGGAGGATAGAAGTCTGTTTGTCGGTATGTATCCCATGAAGACTTACTTCAGTAAGTTCGACCTAGACGCACTCGACAGGGCAATCGTGGCAATAATTCTCTCCTACTACGCCCAAACCCGCGCAGACGTTATTGATAGGTTAGAGAGAGCCGGCATCGATCCTTCTGACGTTAAAGAAATACAATCAATCTTAGAGAGAGCCGATGCTATGGCATCGAAAGCTGTCAACGAGTTCAAGAAGCACAACTACTTCGATAGGTTTTCGTTCACTGGCTTGGGTGCCCAGCTCGTTTCAGCGTTCGACTATGCTTGGGAGGCTTTCTATTATATAAATGTCATCTCAGACTTTGTGGATGGTTTCATAACCAGCAGAGAGATCGATGCTCAGCTCATCGCACAGCTGGAGCAACAGATTAGTAAGTTAGAAGATGATGCAGAAAGACTCCAGGGCGAGTTGGAGAATGCGCAAAGGCTGAATTCCGTTCTGGAATCGAGACTAAAGGATGCGGAGAGCTCGCTTGCTAAGGCACAAAGTGAGCTAAAATCTACCAAAGAAGCTCTCGTGGCAGCACAAAATGAATTGAACAGCACTAAAGAGGAACTCGATGCGGCAAAGAGATCTTTAGAACCCCTTCAGATGCAAGTGATGGCCCTTGCAGGCGTTGCCGCAGTCTTAGCCATTGTAGCTGCGATCATGTACCTACGTTACAGGCCGAAAAAGCCAGAACCGGTAAGGAGATATTACGGCGCTCCGACGTAAACGTTTTTGCCCTGCTTAACGTCAAAGCATGGGTAGCGTTAGATGTATACAGGTGCCTCAAAAGACGAAATAAGAAAAACCGTATGGAGGTTGCTTGAGGAAAAGGGCGTAGCAAGATTCCCAAAGCCCATATTTGGAAGAATACCGAATTTCGTGGGCGCTGAGGAGGCCGCGTATACGTTATGTCGTGCGCCCATATACAGAAAAGCCGAAGTAGTAAAGGTGAATCCAGATTCGCCCCAGCTCGAGGTCAGACGTATGACGCTGAGGGATGGAAAGGCGCTCCTGATGCCGACGCCAAGGTTAAGCTCAGGTTTTCTGTTGCTCGACCCGAAGAAGGTACCTAGTGGTAGCGTAGACGAGGCTGCTACCATAAAGGGTAGCTTTAAGTTTGGCAGACCGATGCCACCCTCGGAGATTCCTAGCGTAGACTTAATCGTCCTAGGCTCGGTAGCTGTATCCTGGGAAGGTTGGAGACTAGGTAAGGGTGAGGGGTATGGTGAGATAGAATATGCCATATTAAGAGAGTTCAAGAAGGTTGATGAGAGCGTTCCCGTTGCGACAACCGTCCATGAGTTCCAAATAGTCGAATTTGTACCGCATGACCGCTATGATGTGCCTGTGGACTACATAATAACCAGAAACAAACTTTATGAGATTAAGCCACACAAGGCAAAGCCCAGCGGCATATATTGGGAGAAGTTGCCTGCTGAGAAGGTAAAGGAAATACCCATCCTCCAGCAACTCTTGAAAGGTAGAAGGTGGGCTTGAGATGAAAGAGCTTATCTTGGCCGCAGACATCGGTGGTACGATGATGAGGGTAGCCATTGCTGACTCCCAAGGCCGCATATTCGAGAAGACGAGTGCACCTGTTCCGAGGGGGCCCGACGCTAGGGATGTACTCATGAAGGTTGTTGAACTCTGTGATGCCATATCTGCTAAGTACGGCGGTAGAGGCTCGATATCTAAAGTATCCATTGCGGCCATAGGTCCTTTAGACATGGTAAAGGGGGCGATAGTCCGACCTGCTAACATGCCGTACGACGTGGTCCCCATAATGGACGTCCTTAGCGATTATTTTGATGCCACCTTCATTCTTCTGAATGACTGCAACGCCGCTGCGATAGCTGAAAAACGTATCGGGGTGGGAAAAGACGTTGACGATATAGTTTACATCACCATAAGCTCCGGGATTGGTGGGGGTGCAATAGTCGATGGTAGGCTACTTTTGGGAAAGGATGGGAATGCTGCTGAGATAGGGCATATGGTCGTGGACATGGGCACGGATATGGTATGCGGTTGCGGAAAAAAGGGACACTGGGAGGCTTATTGTGGTGGAAATTCCATGCCTAAGTTCGCCAAGTTTCTCGCGGAGGAAAAATATAGTCATGTGGACTCGACGCTCGTCCGTAAGCTGAGGAAGGACGTACAAACCATTTCAGCCAAAGATCTATTCGAGTATGCGAGGGCTGGTGACAGCTTCGCGCTCACATTCGTCAACACGATCGCAGAGATAAACGGAATCGGTGTTGCAAATGTCGTAGACGCATTCGACCCATCCGTGATCTCGATCGGCGGTAGCGTGGCCCTTAATAACGTCGACCTCGTGGTAGAGAGGCTTAAGCCGTTCGTAGAAAAATATGCGCTAAATAGGGTCCCCCAGATAGTTTCCACACCGCTGGGTCACGATGCGCCCCTATTAGGAGCTGTGCTGGCGGCGATTGAGCCGCCACCCAAGTCCATTTTTAGAGCGCTTTAAACCATTGTCGCCAAATAAAATTTGAAATACAGCTAAAGGGATTATGTCTCAGAGGGGCCGTGGTCTAGCATGGTCTATGTCTTCGCAGCATTGCTGCGAGGTAGAACACTCCAGCCTGGGGCGCTGGAAATCCTGGGTTCGAATCCCAGCGGCCCCATCAAGAAACGGAAGCGTCCACGGCATCCTATCCTTGGATGACTTTAGAGGTTTTTATTACAACACTATCGAACTATGGGTCGATGGTACCATGGTTCACTAAATTAGTTGCGCATGCAAGAAAAAATTTCACCGGCTATCGTAACTAATGCGCTCCCTTAACCTTTCGCAAGCCTCTAAAGTGAATTCTGTCTGCATGACAGGAAAAATTTTTCACCGAGTCGCCCAAATTCTTCTAAGGGGCTTTAAAGCCATCGAAAGAAAAGATTCAAGAGTCGAGACTCACCGAAGTTAAGGCGTTAATCATGGCCCTTAGCGCAGAACTTAAGCATCCAATGCTCAAATCCCAGCGACCCCACTCCTACATCCACGGTTCTCAAAACTCTTCAGTAGTTTTGCCATATTTCATAGACCCTTTAAACCTCAGCTTTGCAGTTAAGATTTTCTCCGTGGCGAAAAGCCGCGAGGCCGCATACATGAGAGCTACTGTAAAGAAAGAGACATAGAGTATGCCAAGGACTGGTGTTATGTAGTCTCCCATTACGACTGCTTTTGACGCTATTATTGGATGACTGAAGGGGATTGCATACAAAAGCAGCCTAAGTGCGTAAGGCAACGTGTTGATGTCTATATACATCAGGGCAAAAGTTGGAAGGAAGATGATAGGATAGATGTAACCAACAAGTGATTGGGCGCTTCTAACATCTCCTGCAAAGGCTGAAAGGATAACGGCCAGAGCCAAAGCTGAAAGCATCGTGACAAAAAGCGATATGCCTAGAAGTATGTAACCCAGGAAGGATGGGGCTAGTCCTAATGAGGCCAAATCCACGGTCGCGGCAAAAGTCGTGGAAGTTCCGCTGATTAATGATTGCATGAGGTATACATAACCTATCATGTAAGCCACCGCACCAACCGCAGCAATTATCACGGAGCCCGAGAGCTTACCGAAAAGTATGGTAAGACGGTCTATCGGCAGCGTCAGAAGAGTTTCTAGAGTTTTTTCCTCCTTCTCCATAGCTACCGATGTGGCGGCTATTTGCACGGAGTAGACGAGTAGGATCATTATGGCGATAGGTAGGGCAATAGACTGGGATATCATCAGCCCCGATACCATAGCAGGATCAACGCCACGTTTGACCTCTCCTTTAACGACAGTTGACTTTTTGACATTAAGAATGTCGGGTGCCAGCGCTCTGTTAAACTGCGTAACCACGACATCTATCGATAGGGATTTAGCGGTATCAAAAATGTTTGTAGTCGTGACGTATACATAGAATTTAACGGAGGCGGTTACGTTATGATCTTTGGCATGCATCGTTACGTTCGAGCTGAAACCTCTTGGAATCTCTAAAACCTGAGCAACGTTGTACTTCGACAAAAGCTCTAAGAGCTTCTCGTCGCTTAACTCCACACTTTCTTCGACAAAGACCTTGGCTCCTGAATCTGAAAGGAACTTCATGAAAACATAAGACCATTCCCCACGATCGTTGTTTACAACAACGAAGTTCGCTTTTGCTGCGCTCTCCTTCGCGGACTGTGCGGCATAACCCATTATCCCGCCTAAAACTGGAAACAATATGAGGGGTACAATAACTATTCCTAAGAGTATTTTCGGGTCTCTGGCGAGTTCTTTAAGCTCCTTCAACAAAAAGTTTCTAAACCCTTTAAGCAAGCTTGACCACCTTAGCGAAGACTTCTTCCAAGTTTTCGCCTTCAAATTTTTCCTTGAGCTCTTGCGGCGTTCCCTCGGCAACAACCCTGCCCTTGTTTATCAGAACAACCCTGTCGCAAATGTGCTCAACCTCAAGCATGTTGTGGCTTGAGAGGAGGACCGTTACCCCGTGCTCTCTAACGTATTTCTTTATTATTTCTCTAATATGATAAGAGTGGATAACATCCAAACCGCTGGTGGGCTCGTCGAGGATGGCCAGCTTCGGCTTACTCATGAGTGCCCTTGCTACCAAAAGGCGACGTTTCATTCCCTTACTGTAAGCGCTCGTTTTATCCTTCAGCCTCTCACCCAGCCCGGAGATTATAGCAGCCTCCCTAATCATTTCACGCAATTCGTCATTGTTCTTCGCGTAAAATTTGGCCATGAACTCCAAGTATTCCCAGCCCGATAGGTACCTGTAGGCACCGGCTTCCTCCGGAAGGTAAGAGATGATGCTACGGACGGCGTCGGCGTTTTTCACAGTATCCAGCCCAAAAACTCTCACCATACCGTAAGTGGGCAGAAGAAGTGTCGAAATTATCCGTAAAGCGGTTGTCTTTCCTGCTCCGTTAGGACCTATAAGCCCGAAGATTTCCTTGGGCTTCACTTCGAGGCATAATCCATCTAAAGCACGAATATTACCGAAAACTTTTGTAACCTCTGAAACCTCCACAGCCACGCTCATAGGAAACTCACGGCTCCCGTACGGGTCACTCGGACTCGGATGGTGTGCTTATTAAATAATAAGGTTAAAGGGTCATAAAGCCCAACGATACATTTACATGTAAGACCGAAGAAGTTTTGGTATGGATTTAAAGGTAGTTGATGGCCGTCGATACCTATCTCTAAGCTGGTCCGACATAGAGATGCTTGTAGATAAGTTAGCTGAGCGTATTTCTTCTAGGTACGAGCCTAACATGCTGGTGGGGATTCTTAGAGGGGGCGCGATAGTGGCCAGCATGCTCTCCGACGTCCTAGATATGCGCGAAGTCTACACAATAGGTTGCAGGTCCTACGTGGGAGTTGAAAAAAAGGAGACGGTCTTCATATACCAACATCTCTCGCTGAACTCCCTGCGGGATAAGGACGTCCTCATAGTCGACGACGTTGCCGACACGGGCGAGACCATGAAGCACATAGTACAGTACGTCAAGAGCCTATACCCAAAAAGCATCAAGACGGCTACGCTGCATATTAAGCCCCATACCTCCTTTCTTCCTGACTTCTACGTTGAGAATGTTAACGCTTGGATAGTTTACCCCTGGGGTATCAATGAGCTCGTCAGGAAGCTGGCACCCGATATGATTCCAAGGCTTGGAATTTCTAAAACTTTTGAGGAGCTTATGAAGATAGTTTCGAACGCCGATGTGGTAAGGAGAAACCTGCCCAGCGAGAAAATAAAGGACAAGGAGACGGTGGAACAATAGGTGTTCTGATTTCTAGAAATAAATGCTCCTTTGTTGTAGTAAACCTTGAGGTGATGAAGTGGTCATGCAAACTGATACACGAGGCGTCGCCTTTTACGTCGTACTAGGTCTGCTAGCCGCCGTCGCCGTCACTGCTATAGTGACGAACGTGCTTGCCATAACGGGTGGTAAGGAGGTACCTGTCCAGCCAAAAGAGGAAGAAATCATAACAGTCATAGGTTCCGCTAGGACCTACGTCATGCCAGATGTGTTCACGGCCACGCTTGGTGTCGAGACTATGGCAAAGACCGTCGCAGATGCTGCTACGGAGAACGCTAGAGTAATGAACGAAATAATTTCTGCACTAAAGGTCATAGGCTTAACGGATAAGGAAATCTCAACGTCGATGTACACCATATACCCTGTATATGATGAGTTCGGTAAAGACATAATCGGCTTCAGAGTGGTCAACATGCTGACAGTCACAACCGATAAATTAAATATGGCTGGGAAAATCGTCGACGAATCTGTCAAAGCCGGAGCCAACCGAATATACGGCCTGAACTTTTATCTCTCCGAGCAGAAGGCAAAGCAGCTGAGGCTTGAACTCATGGAGAGTGCACTGGAAGATGCAAAAGCTAAGGCCGATGCGCTTCTTGGACCGCTCGGTCTTAGGATTATAAGGGTCAAGACGGCCTCTATAATCGAGGGTTACGAGCCGATACCTGTCTATAAGGCGGAATACATGGGTGTAGAGACGCCGATAGTCCCCGGTGTGACTAGTGTGTCGGTGAGCGTTCAGGTGACGTACGTCATCGGATAGCGATAGCAGACCTAAACGTATCTAAGCATAAACATGGCCGCGTCGAGTATGAGCTCGGCGGCATCGAGTTTCTTAACCAATTTTATCTCGTCCATTTTTCCATCCCTTCTTAATATTATGCCAGCCGTCGTATCTGAACCAAAGCCCACGCCCTCCCTTCCTACATCGTTGGCGTAAACGACGTCCGCAAACTCTAGATATTCCTTAGCACTCTCAACCAGCGTTACGTCGTCGACGCCATACTCTGCCTTGAACCCGACGACGACCGTCTTTGGAGAGAACCGCTTTACCATCGGCAATATCTTTCTGGTTCTGACTAGCTTAACTTCAAAGGATTCTACGAGCTTGCTCTTTATCTTACTTTCGAAAGAACGCTCCGGCATGTAATCTGTGACGGCTGCAGTACTGACGAATACATCCACACCATCTTTAAGCTCTGCAACGACGGCGTTAAACATGTCCTCTGTCGTAAGCACTTTACTGCAACGAATGAAACTTGGAGGTTGTGCCGTTCCGTGCCCCATCACTAGCTTAACATCTGCCCCCCTGTAGTACGCCGACGTAGCTATGGCTATGCCCATCTTACCCGAGCTGAGGTTTGTCAAGACCCTTATCGGGTCAAGTCGCTCGACGGTGGCTCCCGCTGTCACGACTATCCTCAGACCCTTCATATCTGCCTTTGGATGTAGAGTACGGGTCACTCTTGCTAATATCTCCTCTACGTTTGCCATCTTTGCCTTTGCTTCTGATACCATAGGATCTACTATCTCTACGCCCAAAGCCCTTAGCCTACTCAAACACTCCTGCACTGCTGCTGACGTATACATTGAGTAGTGCATGGCTGGTGCGACGAGTATCGGTATACCCGAGCCCATGGCCGCCATCGCTAAGGCCGTTACGGGTGTGTCTGCTATTCCGTGGGCCAGTTTACATAAAGTGTTAGCCGTTGCCGGAGCTATCAGAACGAGGTTCACCCTTGATTTTCCACTCGTCAAGGCAACGTGCTCTAATTCTCCTGTAAGCGTGCAAACTGCTGGATTGCCAGTAGCCCAACGCATCAATTCAAGACTTATCAGCTTCTGGGCATCCGCAGACATGACTGGGATAACTTCTGCTCCGTGTCTCATTAAGCGGCGGGCAATCTCCGGAGCCATGTACGCAGCTACACTACCAGTTATGCAGTAAGCAATCAACTTCTCATCGAGGATTTTGCTGTCTGCATACTTTATGTCCTTTGACGGATGATGTACATCCAGCGACACGATCACCTTAATTATTTCTAAACATACTTTAATAAAAAATATAACTTAAAATATTACCTAAATTTTATCTAGCTCAAGTGAACGTTTATGGGGATAGATCCCGATTTTGCAAAGAAACGCCAGAAGGTTGCTACACATGCCGGCCACGATGTTTGGGGACCAGTTGAGTCGCCGACGAAGCTTGGAATACACGGTACAAAGGTTGCCGTTGATTTCGACATATGCATAGCAGACGGTGCCTGTATAGAGGTTTGTCCCGTATCGGTTTATGAGTGGTTGGAGACACCGGGTCACCCAGCGAGTAGCAAAAAGGCGGACCCTGTCAGGGAATCGGATTGCATATACTGTTTGGCTTGCGAGACTGCCTGCCCGGTACAGGCCATAAAGATTTCACCCCCGTAGTCTTACGTAGGCTAACGCCTAAATTTTTTGTAATATCTTTTTATGCTTAGAGAATTTTGACATGTGTACTTAGAAAGTAGTGGCTATGAGTTCACGGTGTTTTCGGCTTAGGGGTAAAGGCGTCTCGTTAGCGGAGGCATTATCTGCTGGCGTACTCTTCGGCACCGCCTCTATACTCATAAGGCTCCTTCCCATGCTTGATGCGCCTACCATAGGCTTTTATCGATTGACGATGGCCGCTGCCTTCTTGGCGGTGATCGACTACATACTCTTCAGACCTAGCCGCTCGGAGCTTGCATCCTACCTTAGGCAATCCGTACCGCTCGGCATACTCTTGGGTCTTCACTTCATCTTCTTCATATCATCCGTTAAAAACACAACAGTGATGAATGCAACAATCTTAGTGAACACGACGCCCATATTCGCAACAATCATAAGCTTAGCGTTCTTCGGCATAAGACCGACTTTCGTGGCGCTGGTCGGCTTACCTATCAGCTTCGCTGGAACATTCTTGATTGCGCTATCAACTGCTTCCTTAACGCCCGGAAACTTCAGGGGCGATTTGGAGGCGTTAGTGGCTGCCTTCCTTTGGGCACTCTACTTGAACTTGGGAAGGCCTTTAAGAAAGAAGGTTCCGCTGCTTGCACTCATGCCGTTCATATATATAGTAGCCGCTGGAATCATGTTTCCGCTTATTTATGCATCTGGCAGCCATCTTTATGTTCCCGGACTTTCCCAACTCGTTGTCTTGGTGGCTCTGGCACTTCTTCCTACTGCATTAGGTCACACGCTACATTTTTCCTCTTTGAAGGGTTTAACACCCTTTCAGGCAGCTACGACCGCTTTACTCGAGCCCATGGTTGCCTCTTCCCTTGCGGCTTTGCTGTTCCTAGAAGTGCCGCATCCAGTTTTTGTAGTAGGAGCAATCGCTGTACTTATTGGAATATTTCTCATCTCGAAAGAGGCAGCTTCATGAGTATGACGGAGGCTGCTGCGGCATCCTGAACAGCCAGACCGACGCTCTTGAAGACCGTTACCTCCTCGTCGCTCACCCTGCCGGGTTTAATACCAGCTATAACCTCTCCCAACTCTGCATATATTCTCTTGGCAGAGAACTTTCCTTCGGATATCGGTATCAGCACGTCACCAGCTTCTTCGAGTGCGGCGGGCATATAATCGATGACGACCTTAGAATGAATTATGGTCTCAGAATCAAGCTCCCTCGCATCCGGTGTATATGAGCCTACCGCATTTATATGGACGCCCTTTTTTAACCACTCCCATCTTATCACCGGCTGTTTCGAGGTCGTCGCGGTCACAACTATATCGGCCTCGCTGACTGCTCCTGCTGGCGAGTTGGCCACAGAAGTCTCGACGTTCAAGGCGTCCGATATCTCTTTCGCATAAACCTCGGCCGCCTCACGTCTTATATCATAAGCGTAAATCTTTTCCAGCTTTCTCACCTTGCTTATTGCAAGGGCTTGCGTCCTCGCCTGGACACCGCAACCTATCACTGTCAGGATGGACGCGCCGTCTCTCGCTAAGTACTTCGTCGCAACACCGCTGATAGCACCAGTCCTCACGGCAGTAAGGTAGGCCCCATCAATCGTAGCCAAGGGCCTCCCGGTCTTCGGGTCAAATACTACCAAAAGAGCGTTGATTGTCGGAAGACCTCTACCCACGTTCCTATGATAGGACGATACCACCTTTGTTGAAAAGATGTTAAGGCTCGGCACGTAGGCTGACATCACCAGTATGTCGCCCTCATGCTCTTCTATCCGCATCCTGACACGCGGGTGCATCTTAGCGGTACCGAGACTTAGCTCCTTGATAGCCTTCTCGACCGCCGCTATCGTCTCGTCCATGTTAAGGAGCTTCTTGACCTCATCTTCAGTGATATGTATCATAGGTAAACGTAAAAGTATATTTAAAAAAGCTTTCATTTTTAAAGTCCTAGTAAGCGTCTGTAGTAAGAGGGTGCGTATGCTTGGAGACAAAATACTTGGTGAAGGTTGAGCAGACGGAAAAATCCCTAAAGCAATCCAAAGAGAGCCTAGAACTTCTAAAGGGGGCCATTAGCAAGAAGATGTTGTCTAAGATGAAAAAGGAGCGAGTCAACTGCCCCGTTGTCGGTCGCTATGTGCCTTTCCTAGATTGTTTTGCATGCGTCTCGTTCATAAGGAGGGTTAAGGGCGAGGTTCACTGCGCTGGCATAGAATTTAGGCTTAAGTCTAGGTAAGCACACTCACGTCCTGAATACTTTTATTTCTTTCCCGGTTAGTAGCGCATTCATTAAGGTCTTACCGCTACTGCTAGACTTTGAGACCCTTATCCTGCCCTTTTTCCCTACGATGGCCGTCAGTAAGTGCTCGTTGTCCACGTAAACGTTTACGGTCTTGCCAATCGTGTCCTCATCAAAAAGCACATCTACTGTCTTTCCCGACTCGACTACCTTAAATCGCACCTCTTCGCCCATAGTCGGGGTGAGCAGCTCTACATCAAGCCTTATGCCAAGCTCCTCTTCCAGCCTCCTGATCGTCTCACCCCTTCTTCCTATAAGCCTCGGTATGTTCTCGCTACTTACCCTTACTATCGCCTTATCCGTCGATACAACCTCTACTCGGGCGTTTGTGTCAAAGCGGCTCACAACCGCCAACACCCTATCCTTTATACTACTCAGCTTTTGCTTGACATCGGATACAGGAACTATAACGTTCTCATCACCGAACGTGTAAATCTCATACTCTAATCTTCCGGTCTCGAAGTCCCTTACCTCTACGACCGGCCTCGCCAAGTCTGCTTCAACCATCCCCGTCGGAACCTTGACGATGAGGCTCAGCTCGTAGACCTGTTTCACCTCACCGTCCTTCAAGAATATCACCGTGTCGATTATATGCGGTATCATTCCCAACTCAACCCTTCCTATGAAGCGCTGTATGGCATCGACCGTGTTACTAGCATGGACGACGCCTATCATGCCAACGCCCGCCAACCTCATGTCGGCGAATACTTGGAAGTCCTTTTCCTTTCTAATCTCGTCAAAGACGGTATAGTCAGGTCTCACGAGTAGCAGTATCTCCGCCGTCTTTTCGAAGTCTCCCTCCAATGGTCCATACTGAGTAACCTCCGGGCCTACCTGTAGGTCCCTCGGCGATTCCAACGTCTTCACTATTTTCCCTTGTCTTGCATAGAACTCTGCAAGGCTGGAGGCAAACGTTGTCTTTCCGCTGCCGGGCTGGCCAGCTATGAGTATACCTTCGGCCCTGCTCCTCAATCTCTCTATAAGCTTCTGGGAAAGGTGGTAATCCTCAAGCGTGAGCTTTACGATGGGGCGGACTATCGTTAGCTCGAGACCGTCCGAGAACGGCGGTCTTGCTATGGCTATCCTATAAGGACCTAGCTGTATAACGAGCGCACCACTTCTAACTATCTCTATACTACCGTCTCCCCTCGACCTAGCCGCCTCGATTATTTCGTTTATCATCTCAGATATTTCCTGCTGGGTGCATGGCTCATCCCTAAGCCTAATCAGCGTTAGATTTCCTGGCTTTCCCATCTTAGCCATGGGCGGTGCGCCCTCCTTAAGGTGAAGGCTTAGCGTTTCAGACGTGAAGTATCTCTCGAACGAAAGTTCAAACTTCTTCGGCTCGACGGGCACGTAGCGTACCGAGATGCCCTCAGCCTCAGCCACTAAGGCTTGCACGTAGTCTGACGTGTAAAGCATGGCGCCCTCGGCCTTGGCAACATCCCTTATCAGCGCGTCTATCCTGCCGCTTCTTGCCAGCTTTATATCCTCTAACGAAGGTCTCTCGCCGGAGAATTTTATGGGTATGTTCTTCTCTACACAGATGTCCCTTACCCTCTTAAGTTCGTTCAGACCAATGAAGCCAGGCTCCCGTTTTTTTGATGCCTGAGCTTGGAGTTCGTCCACGACCGCGACGGGTATTATCACTTCACATTCTTTCAGCTCTTCCGACTGGAGATATTCCGTAAGCTTACCGTTTATTACTACGCTGGTATCTGGTACGACCTTCACATGCATGCTTCTCTCTATCTGGAAAGCCCGGCGGTAATATATATTTGAGTTTCTCAATATTTTGGACGGTTGCTCCGCTATGGATAAGGGGGTAACAATCTACACAATAGGCCACGGTAGCAGGGGTAAGGAAGTTTTCCTGAACCTTCTCAGGACTCACGGTATCCAGATTTTAGCCGACGTCAGGCGCTGGCCGACTTCTAAAACGGAACACTTTAAGCGTGAGCAACTTAAGGAGTGGTTGCCGGGGGCTGGTATAGAGTACGTATGGCTAGGCGACAGTCTCGGCGGATATAGGAAGGGTGGCTACCGGGCTTACACCGAGACTGAAGGGTTTAAGGATGGGCTAAGGGCTCTGATGGAGCTTACAAGAAGGGGTAGAGTTTGTATCATGTGTCTCGAGGTAGGACCATCGGGTTGTCACCGCCGATTTATAGCTGAAAAGTTGGTCAGTAGCGGTTACGAGGTTGTTCATATAATATCTGAAAAGAAGTGGGTAAAAATCGGTGTTGCTACGCAATCGAGTCTTAACGATGCGGAAATTTAGACATTACCTTTGGATAATGTGCAGAAGTTCGGATAGGGACCCGATGATGTAATCTGGCTTCTTCTCGGCCAACACACCCTCCGGGTGAACTCCCCCTAAAACTGCTATAGACGTCACGCCCATGCTCTTTGCTGCCTCCACGTCATATGTGCTATCTCCAATGTAAACTACTTCCTCCGAAGATACTCCAAGCAGGCTTATCGCTTTCTTCAACAAATCGTTTGACGGCTTTATCTTTTCAACGTCATCCCTAGTTACCACAAGGTCAACGTAGGCGGTCATATCGCATTTCTGGAGTGCCAGTAGTGCGGCCTTCCTACAACTGTTTGTTGCTACGGCCACCATGATGCCCATAGACTTTAGACTCGTGAGGGTTTTTAGCGCATCGTTCCTAGGTGACGGCGCAGATGCGGCCTCAAGCTCGAACTTTTCCATAACTTTGAAAACTTCACGCCTTACAAATTCATTAAGCTCTTTGCGTACGATTCCATCAATGGTCGTTGCCTTCGAGATTAATGTTTGTATCGAGTCCTCTGGCGACAGGTTTCCTGAATCAAGCCCCAATTCTCTTAACCTTGAGATTATTTCCAGCTTCGCGTCCTTGACCCTCAGCTTAAATTCAATCAACGTACCGTCTAGGTCAAAGATTGCCGCTTTTACACGAAATGGTTTTCCTTTAGCATACATGGAACGCACACAGGCCAATTGCGAAATGCCTTAAAAACTTGACAGAATGACCCTATCTTAGCCCCTCTTAGTGGCCGATACTATCGTCAGGACATCCCTATCCTTAAGTTGATAATCAACAGGTAACCTCAGACCAGTCCTAGCATCTACCGCATAAAGGAGTCCCTTTGCCAGCTCGCTGTGCACCTCTTTCGCCAAATCCATCACAGTGGAGCCACTTGGAAGTAGATAGGCGTCAGGTAGGACGTTCCCGTGTCTGTCCGTTAGCTTCGTTATGTCATATACTGGATAGACTGTGTTCATCCTTAAGAGTTTAAAAACCGCCACGTTTATCGCAAACTGGACGCCCGTCCTCATATAGTCTTTTAAGACTTTATCCTTAACGAATTCCAAAGCCCAACGCTGCTTGTCAGTTAGCAAGCTTTCTTGAATCATCTCGAAAGTTTCTTCGCCAGGTAGATACCTTATGTAACCCTTCTGCTCAGCCCTCCTCAACAACAACTCTGCTTCGGCGCTGCAAGGAACTACTATCTTATCAGAAAACTGGTCCCTTAGCAACATGAAGTTTTTGGATGCCGTCTCTATGTCTATCTTGTTAGCAACTATTATGGTAGGTTTCGAGAGCTCTCTCAATTTCTCTGCAAACTTCTTATCGTCCATCTTAGTCCAGTTCTCAAAATCCTTCTTCTCCAGACCACTTTGCTTTAGGGCAGTTCTTATGTGCTCCGCGGTTGCCTTGGTACCCCTCAAAACTTCTGCCATGCTGTCTGCTAAAGTTTTTCCAGACTTTATGTCCTTAATTATCTTGCTCTCCGATTTCTCTATGAGCTTAAGAAACCACATAACCAGCTCTTCTTCAATATCATAAACATCTGCTATAGGGTTCCCCTGACCTGGTTCGGTTAGCCTACCTTCTTCGTCAACGCTACCAGAGGCATCAACCACGTGGAGCAGAGCATCTGCCTCCGATGCGACTGCCAAGAATTGGTTTCCAAGCCCTTTACCTACCCACGCGCCCTTTATCAAACCGGGCAGGTCTATCAGCTCCACGGGTATGTGTCTCCAGCCGTCAATACACCTTGAATTTTTAGGGTTGTCCTTTACGTTAAATTCTCTGCAGACGCAAAGGGTTATGGCATTCGTTATCCCATAGTTCGGTTGCTTTGTCGTGAAGGGATACGTAGAAACTTCTGCTGACTGGAGCGTTGCGGCGTTGAAAAACGTCGTCTTACCCGTATTAGTCTTACCTATGAGTCCAATCTTTATGGGCACCTTACCATCACCAAACGGCCCTTTATATTTCAAAAAGCAACTGGTAATTAAAAAGTTTTGATAAACGTTCTCTCAACCATAACGGCATATATCAGGACATTAAAGGTCAAAAAGTATATAGAGTGAGACGTTCTGGTTTGCTATAAATGCCATGATAGATATTAAGATACTCAGGGACAATCCAGAGTTCGTCAAGGACATGCTGATGAAAAGGGGGCTGAGTTTGCCAGTCGACGAGCTCTTGGAATGGGATAGGGAAAAGAGAAAGCTAATGATGAATTTGCAGAGCCTACAACATAGAAGGAATATTGTATCGTTAGAGATAGCCGCCATGAAGAAAGAGGGTAAAGATCCGACCAAGATCATGCAAGAGATGAAGACCCTTACAGATGGGATAGCGCTGTTGGAAGACAAAATCGCCGAGCTTGACAGCAAGATAAACCACATGATGATGAGGATACCTAACATACCACATGAGTCGGTTCCACCCGGTACCAGTGAGGAAGACAATGTTGAAGTCAGAAGGTGGGGCAAAATACCGGAGTTCAGCTTTAAGGTGAGGGACCATGACGACATTGCCATAGGTCTCGGCCTGCTGGAGATAGAGAGGGCTGGCAAGGTGGCCGGGGCAAGATTCTATTACATCAAGAACGAGCTCGTCAAGCTTAACTTAGCCCTTATAAGGTTCGCGCTGGACTTACTCGCAAGTAATGGTTTCGAGGTCTACCAGACACCTTACATGCTCAGGAGATGGGTTGTTGAAGGTGTTACCAGCTTGCAGGACTTCGAGGACATGATATACAAAATCGACGGAGAAGACCTTTACCTCATCGCAACCTCAGAGCATGCACTCGCCGGTCTCCACGCCAACGAGATTCTTGACGGAAGGTACCTACCTTTAAGGTATGCGGGCATAAGCCCCTGCTTTAGAAAAGAAGCTGGAGCGCATGGGAAAGACACGAAAGGGATATTCAGGGTTCATCAGTTCGAGAAGGTCGAACAGTTCATCTTCTGCAAGCCGGAGCAGTCTTGGGAAGAACATGAGTTCATACTGTCAAACGCCGAGGAGATTTATCAAAAACTAGGCTTACCATACAGAGTGGTCAACATATGCTTGGGCGAGTTGGGAATGGTTGCGGCGAAGAAGTACGATATAGAAGTATGGATGCCCGCGCAAAGGAGGTACAGGGAAATAGTGTCCTGTAGCAATTGCACGGATTATCAAGCAAGAAGGCTCAACATCAGGTACAGAGAGATGCCCCATGAGGAGAGGACGAGGTACGTTCACACGCTGAACAGCACGGCAATAGCTACCGAGAGGACGATTGCAGCCATACTCGAGAACTACCAACAAGAGGACGGGTCTGTGATCATCCCTGAGGTTTTGCGGCCCTACATGGATGACATAGATGTCTTAAGGCCCAAGAAGTGATTGGCTACCTTATTTGTATGTAGGAGTATGCCTCGGTTTTCGAAGAAAAACAGTAGTGAACCCTATTGAATGGTCTCTTGAGTTCGGAAACCTCTTGTGCAACTTTCGATGGATCCTCGCCCCTTACTATCACCTTAGCTATAAGTTCGGCTATCCACTCCATCTCGCTCTCCTTCATACCAAGTCTCGTGACTTCTTGCGTTCCGAGCCTTATTCCACTCGGCGTCTTATAGTCAGTCTTAAGCCTATAATCCTTCGGGATGAGGTTTCTGTTGATTATTATCCTGGCCTGCTCTAGCTTCTCTTCCGCCTGCTTGCCATTCATGTGTTTGCTCACATCGGCCACTATCGTATGAGACTCCGTGAAGCCCTTATGCTCATACAACACGTCTATATCTCTTTCATAAAGCGCCTGGGCAAGTGCCTTAGAATTTCTCACGATCTGCTTTGTGTAGTCCTTGTAGAATGCTATGGCTTCGGCGAGGCAAATTGCCAAGCCAGCTACGGCGTGAAGGTGGTGGTTGCTCAACATACCCGGAAAGGCGGCTTTCTTAAGAGTCTCCTCGTACCTAGACCATGAGCACAGCATACCGTGCTGAGGGCCTGCGAGGGTCTTATGCGTACTCATCGTCATCACATCAGCACCCTCTCTTAACGGGTCTTGAAATATTCCGCCAGCAATCAGACCTGCAACATGTGCAGCATCATAGATTACACGGGCATCGAATTCCTTTGCCATCTCCGCTACCTCTTTTACTGGGTGTGGGAAGAGGAAGACGCTTGCTCCCAACATGAAAAGCTTCGGCTTCCTGCCCTCAGAGGCTAATGTCCTGAGCTTCTTACGGGTTGCATCTAAGTCGATTTCGTAGTTGTATTCGTCAAACTCGTAGTGCTCAACAACAAGCCCCCTGACGGCGCCCGCGGTTCCTCCCCAGCTCCGCTTGCTATGGCTGATGTGGCCGCCATGCGGTATGGCCAAAGCCATCATGACCTCACCAGGTTCTGTGAATGCCGTGTACGCTATCAAATTCGCGACGACGCCTGATATTGGCCTGACATCAATGAATTCTGCTTTGAATAACATCTTACCAAGCTCTATCGCCAGAAGTTCAACTTCGTCTATGTACTTACAACCAGCATATATTCTCTCACCGGGCCATCCTTCCGCGTACCTGTTGCCAAAGTCCGATGCCAGGGTCTCCCTCACGGCCGGACTCGGTACGTTTTCGCTGGCTATCAACGGTAGAGAATCTTTGATGAAACGATGGTGTTCTTCTAGAAGGTTAAGGGTGCGCTCGTACGCTGCCTTCGCATACGTCAAACTGTCCTTCTCAAACAACATTTATCTCTTTGCGAGGTTAGAGGTTAAATAAATATTTTTTAAGCCTAAAATCAGGCTTTATATACTCGTAAGATTAAAAAGCGATAAATGCATTATTTAGGTAGAGATGAAAGTTGGGCGACGAAAGAAATAAACCTGACAGCAGGGGATTTATCGACCCGCAAGTAGCGCTAAAGAGCATCATAGGAGATTATGGAGAAATAATGGAGGAGTATGGTGGATACCGGGTAGAAGTTATTGATCATATGACTTTTCCGTGGGCTAGTGTGTTCAAGCTGTTGCTTAGAATAGGACACGAAGTATGGGTTGATACAGACGGTGAGAAGTTATTTATCGTATCAAAGCCGAAAACAGACTAGCCGGGCATAAACGGTATCTGAATGTATAGCAGTAAGAGGGCGATAGGGAACGTTGCCAACGATACTATAGCGCCGGGCACTATCCATTTACGAAGGGTAACGTGGCCGAGTCTCTGCCTCTCGATCATGCCCACCGCCACTATGTTAGCGGTGCTCCCAACCATAGTCAAGTTTCCCATCCAAGTAGCACCGAATAGCATGCTCCACCAAATTGGAAAAATGTTAAGACCGGCGCTACCGATGTCGGAGACTATTGGGATAAAAGTAGCCACTGCTAGGACGTTGTCCATCAAAGCCGATAGAATGCCAACGATTGAGCCAAATAGGAAGAATGTTAACAGTTGATCTCCACCCGTAAGCTGTATTAGGGCTTCAGATATCTGCGCCGTCACACCAGTGTACTTAAGCGTACCGACGGATGAAAAGAATATTAGGAAAAACATCAACGTCCACCAGTCTACTCGCCTCTCAACAAGTTCCCTCGCCTTATCCTTCATGAGTAAAAGCGCAATTGCTGCAAAGATTACTGCAACGCCGATGAGCATCGTGTTTTTTTCTAATTTAAGATATTGCTCTATCTGACTATGCATGACTAGGCCCGATAAAGTTCCTACGAACAGAAGGACAGAGGTTACGTCAAATCTTGCCTTAGCGTTCTCCCGAGCTTCAGCTAATTGCTGCCTTGTGTTAACCATGGCATCGTTCATGCTTTTTATGTACCCTTTAAAATAAGCAAAGGACAACATCATACAAAGACCTAAACCTACTATCGCAATAGGCGTTGCCCATCTTATGAAATCAGCGAAGGTAAGCTTTGCCTTCATCGCTATCATGACACCGACCGGATTCCCGACGACAGTTGCGCTACTTCCTATGTTTGTTGCGAAAACCAGCATCATCATCAAAGGCACTATTGAAATGTTAAGTCGTGCCACGAGATGGATTGCCGTTGTCATTATGAATAAGATAGACGTTACCTCATCTACAAGGGCTGCAGAGAGTGCCGCCATGAGCATAAGCAAAGATATAGCTCTTATAGCACTCCCCTTGGCAAAACCTATAATACGTTCGAGTAGGGCCTCGAAGAATCGTCTCTCCTCAAGGAATCCTATGATGATCATCATTCCGATTAGAAAGACTATTATGTCTAAGCTGGCAAATTCAATGAAGTGCGGTAGGTCTATCACTCCAGTAGCTAAAAGCATACTCAGCCCTGCCAAGGCAAAAGCCAGCCTCATCCTCCAATAAAGCAACACACCTGCGATTATTCCCGAGAACACTACTAACGATATTGTCTGATCCCTCGACATACCAAAAGCCAAGGAGAACATTCCTACGAGTAAAACTATGCCGATGTAAGTTGTCGGCTTTAACAGCTTCGGCAACGTTGCTCAACTCAATTTTATACCTGTCCATTACAGGTGCGTCAAAATAAACCTTCCTTACCGATAACAATTTAAACCTGAAAGCGCCCTCTTAATACGTGTATGGGTTCGATGTGCTAACGTTCGATTGTTATGGCACTCTCATAGATTGGGAAAGCGGTGCAAGGGAGTTCTTTGCAAGGATTCTTTCAAGTAAGAGCAGGAGTATCGGGGTAGATACATTCTTGTCCAAATGGCTTGAAGAAGATTTTAGACAAGTCCAAGGACCTTATAGACCCTATAAGGAGATTCTGAGGGCCAGTTTGAGGCGGGTAATGAAAGACCTCGGCATAGATTACTCTGAGACCGATGGCGACGAATTTGTATCCTCGGTTAGCTCATGGAGGCCCTTCCCAGACGTTAAGCCAGCACTAAGAAGTTTGAGACGTAAGTATAAGCTCGCGATTATATCCAACATAGACAATGACATCATAGTCGAGTCGATAAAGTTAATGAACGTCAATTTTGATTATGTAATAACTTCCGAGGACGTGCGTGCTTACAAACCCTCGACGAAAGTATTCGAGTATGCTGTTAAGAAAATCGCTAAAGACGAGAAGGAGAGAATGCTACACGTATCCTTCAGCCCGAGCTACGATATAATACCCGCAAAATCGCTTGGCCTGCGTGTCGCATGGATCGATAGGAAGGGACTTAGCGAGGGTGTTCACTTCGAATACGACTATAGATTTAGAGACCTACTTCAGCTTAGGGATGCACTGATGGGGTGGTAGAGCTGGTAAGGGTCGTTGGTGTTGACCCTGGAACGAAAAGCTTTGACTTCTGCGGCTTAGAAGACATCAGGGTTTTCTACGAGAAGTCCATACCCTCGGAAGCGATAGCCAAGAGTCCCGATATCCTGCTCGACGTGCTTAAGGAGGCCGAGCCTCTTGACATGATCGCTGGTCCATCCGGATACGGTCTACCGCTCATTAGCTTGGAGGATTTAACGGAGGAGCACATCTCCCTCATGGTCCTCGTCAGGAAGGAAGACGTAAAGATACCAGTTCTCGTAGGACTTGCCGAGGCTGTTAGGCATCTCAAGCGCTCTACTCTAAAAGTGTATTTCCTGCCGGGCGTCATACATCTTCCGACCGTTCCGGAGTACAGGAAGTTTAATACCATCGACATGGGGACTGCTGACAAACTCTGCTGCGCGGCCCTTGCTATACATGACTACTCGTCAAGATACAAGGTTCCATACGAAGAGTGCACGTTCATACTAGTCGAGGTTGGCTTTGGTTACAACGCCATCGTAGCCATCGAATCTGGAAAGGTAGTTGACGGGATAGGCGGCACAAAGGCCGGTCCTGGTTTTCTGACGTCTGGTGCATGGGACGGCGAGGTTGCGTATTTGGCTGGCAGCATAAGTAAGGCAGACCTGTTTAAGGGAGGCGTGAGGTCGTTCGTCGGTGACGATTCTATGATGCCGGAGGATTTTCTTGAAAGGGCCAAGAAGGATAAAAGGGCTACGCTTGCTTGGGAAGCTTTCATGGAGGGCATCGAGAAGTGCGTCTGGTCTTTGAGGGCAGTCGTGAAAAAACCGCAGGCCATAATGCTATCGGGAAGGCTTAGTAGGATTCCGGGCATCTACGATGAGCTTGAGAAGAGGTTGTCCGCCATAGCACCCGTCGATAGGGTACAAGGCTTTGCGAAGAACGTAAAAGAGGCGGCACAAGGAGCTGCACTCATAGCCGACGGCTTAGCTGGTGGTAAGATGAGCGAGCTCGTGGAACGCATGGAGATACGCCGCTCCTATGGCACGGTTTTGGATTACGTCTACGTAAGTAACATAAAGGAAAAGTATCCCTAAAAGGGATGAATCTATATGCAAAAAACACATAAGGCTAGTAGAGTGGAACAAATCGCTGAGAGGTTCTTCTGTAAAGGCTTAACGGAAAGGGAGAGGGGCGCCTTCGAGGCGGGCATAGCCCTTGGAGCCATCGCCCATCAGTTTATGGGCATACCGATAACGGGTAATTTGCAAAACCTTAGAAGGCTTGAAAGGGTGATTGAGGATGCGATACATCTTCAACCATACAAGTTAGACGCAAAAGTAAGGATAAGGCCCTACGGCTTAAGCGGTCGAAAGCGTCACCAATTCGATTACGGAATCCTGAGCCCCACCATGATGGATGTTGAAGTGTATGTTAAATACGGTAAAGCGAGGGTAAAAGCATGCATGAAAGCCGTAAAATCCCTTGGAAACTATCCTCTCATGTACATCTCGAAGATAGATTAACTCTTGAGTAATCTCCTCTCCTCTTCTACGAAAGGTTTCTCTAATAGATACAACTGTTCGTACAGCCTCTTATGCTCGTGAGAAAGTTTCTTCGGCACGACCATCTTAAGCCTTATCTTCAAGTCTCCCCTGCCGCCCCGCATGCTGGGCATCCCCTTGCCCTTAATCGTGATGACATGCCCTGGTGGAGTCCCGTTGGGTATGCTTACCTCTACCTTACCGTCAAGCGTTGGAACCGTGACTTTTGAGCCAAGGGCAATCTCGGATACCGATACGGGAAGGTCCATGTAAAGGTCGTCACCTTTTCGTGTGAAGATTTTATGAGGTTTGAGCTTCACGACGAGTAGCAGGTCGCCAGGTTGACCTCCTGCGTACCTCTCACCCATTCCAGGAATCCTTAGAACTAAATCATCGTCGGCACCCCTAGGCACCTTTACAGATATGTTCTTCATAGTATCGACGTAGCCAAAACCTTTGCACGCTGGACACTTCTTCTCAATAAACTTTCCGGAGCCCCCACATGCTGGGCACGTTGTAACCGAAGTAAAGAAGCCGAACGGCGTCTGTCTCCTGTCAACCTTCTGACCAGTTCCGCCGCACGTCTTGCAGGTCTTGAGACCACCGGGCGCGGCTCCAGAACCACCGCATACGCTACAAACTTCTGATACTGGCACGTTCATGAGCTTCTCCGCACCGTTAAAGGCCTCCTCGAGTGAAACTTCCAAATTCATGATAATGTCCCTCCCCTTCGGTGGACCTCTCCTAACGCCGAAGAACCTCTCGAATATCGAATTAAGGTCAAAACCAAGGTCCCTGAATATCTCGTCGAAGTCGAACGTGCTTGTCCTGAATATGTCCTCGTGTGTATAAGCGCCGCTTAGGCCTTCGTGTCCGTACATGTCGTATATTCTTCGCTTCTCATCATCTGAAAGAACTGCGTAAGCTTCACTTATTTCCTTGAATTTCTCTTCTGCGTCCGGCGACTTGTTCCTATCCGGATGATACTGCAGCGCAAGCCTCCTGTATGCCCTCTTTATCTCTTCTTTCGTCGCGTTCCTTGGTACTCCTAGTATCTCATAGTAGTCTTTCTTTCCTACGCTCGACATCCCTTCTAAAGATGTAGGCGGCCAAGATATATATCAACCTACAATTAAGAGCGATTATTTTAGCTCTTCTTATTCTCGTCAACAACCTTGTAATCGGCATCGACAGTCCTTGAGCCCGAGCTGCTAGGACCTTGCTGCGTAGATTGTTGCGTCTGCTGGTATATCACTGCTCCCATCTCCTGAGCTACCTTCTTCAGCTCCTCCATCCTCTTCTTTATCTCCTGAACGTCTTTGCCTGCCAAGGCATCCTTCAGATTCTTCAGCGCTTCTTCTACTCTTGACCTGACGTCGCTCGGCACTTTATCTCCAAAATCTTTGAGGCCCTTCTCGATAGTGTAGATAAGCGACTCGGCTTCGTTCCTCAACTCGGCTTCTTCCTTTCTCTTCCTGTCATGCTCGGCATACATCTCCGCCTCTTTCATCATCCTCTCTACTTCCTCCTTGGAGAGCCTATGTGGCGCGGTTATCTTCACACTGACATCCTTACCCGTGCCTAAGTCCTTGGCCGTGACCGTGAGTATTCCGTTCACATCTATATCAAAAGTTACCTCAATCCTAGGCACACCCCTTGGTGCTGGTGGTATACCAGAGAGCGTGAACCTACCGAGCGAGGTGTTATCCACCGCCATCGGTCTCTCGCCTTGAAGAACGTGTATCTCGACGCTTGTCTGGAAGTCGGCGGCCGTCGTGAATATTTGGCTTCTCCTGACGGGTATCGTCGTGTTTCTCTCTATGATCTTTGTGAATATGCCGCCCAGAGTCTCGACGCCCAGCGATAGCGGCGTCACATCTAGCAGGACCACGTCCTTTATCTCGCCAGCTATTATTGCGCCCTGTATAGCAGCACCCATGGCAACGCACTCCATCGGGTCTATGCCACGCTCCGGCTCCTTCCCCATGAAGTTCTTGACAAAATCCCTAACAATCGGCATCCTGGTGGGGCCACCGACTAAGATGATCTTGTCTATGTCCTCCGGCCTGAGCTTTGCGTCAGCAAGCGCCTGCCGCATCGGACCTGCGCATTTCTCGACTATCGGTCTGACAAGCTCCTCTAGCTTTGCCCTCGTGAGCGTCATAGTTAGGTGCTTAGGACCTGAGGAATCTTGGGCTATGAACGGAAGGTTTATCTCCGTCTCGTAGACCGTCGAGAGCTCTATCTTGGCCTTCTCCGCAGCCTCCCTCACCCTATTCATCGCCATCTGGTCTCTCGTGAGGTCTATGCCTGTGTCTTGTTTGAACTTGTTGACTATGTAATCCACCAAGACCCTATCCATGTCTGTACCTCCCAGCTGTGTATCGCCGGAGGTTGCCCTTACCTCGAACACGCCGCCGCCAAACTCAAGTATCGTCACATCAAGCGTTCCGCCGCCGAAGTCGAAGACCATTATCTTCATCTCCTTATCCTGCTTGTCGAGACCGTATGCGAGGCTGGCGGCAGTCGGCTCATTTATTATCCTGACAACCTCGAGGCCAGCTATCATGCCGGCATCCTTCGTAGCTTGTCGCTGATTGTCGTTGAAGTACGCCGGAACCGTTATGACGGCCTTCTTCACCGGCTCTCCTAGGAAGGCTTCTGCGTCCTTTTTGATCTTCTGGAGCAAGAATGCCGAGAGTTGCTGCGGCGTGAATTCCTTACCATGTAGCATGTACTTGTAGTCAGTACCCATCTTTCGCTTGAAGGCGGTTACTGTCCCTTCAGGATTCGTGACCATCTGGCGTCTGGCGGGCTCACCGACCAAGAGTTGTCCATCTTTCATGATGGCCACGTAGGACGGGAACGCCTTGCCGTAGAGCGTCACGCCCTCTGAGCTCGGTATGATTACCGGTCTTCCACCTATGACCACGGCCGCAGCCGAATTGCTCGTTCCCAAGTCTATGCCTATTATCTTCTCAGGCACGATACTTCACCCCTAAACAAACGATAAGCGTTATTTACCTAGACCAATGTAGCGGATGTTAGAGGCAAAAATTAAACCTTACGTTAAAGATTTAGCGGCTGAGCTTCTTTGCCAGAATAAAGGCTAAGAGACCTGCTATTAGCCCTGGAACGATTATGGATGTTGCCGTTAGCACGGCCGGTGGTTCCGGACGCTCTAAAGGCCCTCTCAGCGGCTCCGCCTTGTCAAGTGCTTTCACACCCGCATCGCCCGTTGGGATAAACGTCGGCAGTAACATCAGCATAACACCTAAAGCTACGGCCAAGAATATTAAAGCTGCAACCTTGGTCGCTAAGTCCATCATCCCATATCAGCTCATTAATTCTCCGATATAATTCTATCAGTTAGAACGGTCGACGTTTACAACCCAGATTCCTTCCAAACTCTAAATGTCTCGTACCAAAGTATCATGCAGCCGACCGAGCCGAATATCAGCGCTACGACGTTGTGGCTTGAGAAATTCTGCGGATATAGCAAGACGTAGATGATGAGCATCGTGCTTAAGAGGACGGAGTAAAAGGCATATCTGGGCACAAGAAGTCTGCCTATCCTGACGAAGCTCTTCAGCACACCTACCTTAACAACCTCAGCTACCTCGTACTCACCCCTTGTGGTCTTTCGCACGAGTCCCATGTTAACTAGCTTCTCCAAATGGTGATGGGCTATGCTCGGGCTACTGAGACCCAGAGTTCTCTGGACCTCCCTTACACCCATCGGCGTTCCTGCATTCTTTATCAATAACATGTAGACTTGGGCGGTCTTTCCCTTAAGCTGAGACTCTACATCCCTCTCCGACATACCTCAGTGCCTCGATATCGTGTATCTTTCGGCGCAAGCTTTCAGAAGCGCCCGGGTGCCCCCGGCTTCGCTCACGACCCTTAGCATCCCCTCAACGTCCATTATCCTTATGCCACCAACTACAGTCGCACCACGCTTAAAGAGTGGGTCTGGTACCATACTAGCCGACGGGCCAACGACTAGCACCTCCCTTGCGTTGCTCGATAGTTCAAGGAGCCTTTCTATCGTCTTGTTCACGAATGCAGAGCCGGTAATTATCGCTACTGATGCGTTCCTCAAAGACTTCTCGAGACTTACGCCGGGCTCTGTCGGTAGACCCAGTTCCATCAGTGCCGACTTGTTATCGTCGAAAACTATCAATTCCCTTACGTTCTGCATCAACCTCTTGACGTAGGGCGGAAAGGCTCCGACCATGACGACGCTGTCGGAGGGCTTTATGCTGACGGTATCTAAAGCATCGTTTCCAAGGATGACGTTGTAACGGCTTCTCATCTCACCGAATATAAGCGACTGGGATGCTGCGTTAATCGTAGCTATGCCGATGGCCGACAGAATCGTGTCTTCCTCCTCTGCCAACTTAATGGCATCGCTAACGCTCATGCCAGCAATCTCGCCAGCCATGGGAACCTTTGGGCAGCATGTAGTTTCTGTGAGGCCCCTTGCCATGGTGTAGGATACGCCACCGTGGCCTGTGCTGAGCTTCACGCCAGTATAAAATATTCCAACCCTTATGTCCTCCAAGCGCTCATTTTGGAACTTATCGAAAAGAGTTTCTACAAGCTCACGTATCAGTCCAGCCATACAATTTAAAGTACATATCGAGCATTAATAAGCGTTCGTCAGGTCTTAAAGAGCAGCCACCCCATCTTTGTCTTCAATAGAACATACTTGCCATTGAGCTTTGAGCCCTTTAGCATGCAGACGAGCTTCTCATCCGGAACGTGTTCTAGGATTTCATAATCGCCCTTATCCCATATGAGTACCTTCCCGGCACCGTATCCCTCAGCTATCTCACCCTCAAACGAAGCATAATCGATGTCGTGGTCTTCCTGTTGTATGCCAAGCCGCTTCACACCTTTTTCTTTCGGCAGTTCCTTCCTGAACGCCCAAGATTTTAGGACACCATCCATTTCTAACCTTAAGTCGTAGTGAAGGCCTGCTCTCCTTGCATGATGTTCATGGACGACGAATATCGGCATGCTATCTTCACGCCTTCTTGCTCTTGGCTACCCTTACCTTGGGCGGCCTCAAAACCTTATCGTTGAACGTGTAACCTTTCGCCACTTCTTCTACGATTGTACCATCCTCTACATCGTCCGTCTCGACGTGTTCTATTGCTTCGTGGATGAAGGGGTCAAACTTCTTTCCAACGGTCTCCATCCTCCTTACACCCGCATCCTCCAGAATTTTTAGAACGTCCTTACCGATGAGTCTTAAACCCTCAAGCAAAGGGGATGGTTGCTCACCGCAAGATTCCGTAGCCCTTTCGATTGTCTCGTAAACGTTTATCAACCGTATGAGTATGTTCTCGATGGCCGACCTCCTCGCTCTCTCTACCTCCTTCACCGCATACTTCCTAAGGTTATCCAGCTCTGCCGCTAAGTACAAGTAGTCGCTCCTTAGCTTCTCGTTTTCCTTCTCGAGAGCCTCCAGCTTCTCCTTAAGGGATTCTAATTCCTTCGATGCATCTTCCTCGGACATGCTTTTCTTTCTAAGATTGTTTGTGTTTTTCAATTTATACTTTAAAACGTCTTTATGGTTGTCGTCATTTTTTGCAATCTATCGGACACGTGTCCGGCGTTTCTGGGCATGGACAACCGACAGCCATGCAAACGAACTCTTGGCAAACACCGTCGCCGCACATATCCACACAAGCTTTTCCGTTTCCGACAAATGCTTCCCCCTCCCATCGTAAGAAGGGTTCTTGGTCTTGGAACTCCACTCCCCATAACTGAACGACGTACTTCCCTTCTGGTAACGGTCCAACCTGAATGCTAATAACATATCGACATATGCATCTGCACATCCCACCTACGTTTTTCTCCTCGATTGCGACCGCGCCCCGCTCGAGGGGTTCTTCATCGAGAGCCACATTAAACTCCGCACAACAAGGATAGAGTATGACGTGCTTTAGGTAGACGTAGCTCCCCTTGACCTCCAGCAAGACTTGGTCAGTCTCAACACCTTCGTATGATGTCGGACAACACGATGAACTAACGCTGTATTTCAGATGCGGTTTAGCTCCCGTAATCGGGAAGGCGCCAGCCATGTATAACATGACCGCTGCTGCTACGACGGCTACCGGAATAATTATTTTCCAGACGCTCTTCAACGCCAAACACCTATTCGTATACTGTAGAGACCCATCTATATTTCTAAGCATTCGAACACTCATCAATGATTTGAAAGGGTCTGAAAAAGAATAGTTTTCAATCATACATTCGGGACGGTAGTATCTGTGGCTTTACGCAATGGACTACAACCTTATAATCATCAGCTTGGACCGCATAAACACCTTGCGATGGGGCTATGAAAAACTCTTGTGAACCGGCAGGTATTCTCTGGAACGTATGTAACGTCGACGACCTGTTATCCAATATCTTGACGTTCTCTAATTCCTTCCCTGCCGTGATGACTATCGCCATATCGGAGCAGTAAGCTGTGAGGGGTGGCTGCTGTCTGACGAACTGTGTCAAATACATGTGCATGATGAGCGACGCTATGATGATGGCTGATATACCTATCAAGAGGATGCCTATCCTCATTAAGTCACGAAGCCCGCTCATCATAAAGTCAGCATATAATGAGCGATTAAATCTTTTTTTGTTCAAAAGATTGGAACACATATTCTATGTTTTTAGAATTCAATTGGTTTAACCCTTAGAAATGTAAGCTTTCCACTTCTCTAAGTTACTCAAAGCTGAGACATTACAGAACCATTCGGTGCGTGCTTATAGGTGGCGGCAGCCCCCAGTGGGTAGCGGAGGGCCCGACAGGTGCGCTTGCTGGAAGCAGGATCGGGTACGATGCTACGCAGCGGTGCCGTCGCGCCTTAGTGCTGCTCTCTCCCGAGCCTGACACAGTTCGGCGCGTAAGGGATGCCTATCCCCTCCTTACGGAGAGGCTGCGTCCCTCCGAGACCCCGCGTAGGCGCACCCTCACGCCCCCTTCCGGCATGCATTCCTGCCAAGCTCTCCACATCCCACCAGGTTATCCGGCCCTCGCGTGTAGCCCGTTTCGAGTTGAGGGGAAGGGCTAGCTCCCCAGCCCTACCTGCCGCCACCGAATAAAGGAATATCTTTGCCCGATAAAGGTTTTGTCCGTGAAGTGGTACTCTTAAACGGGTTTCTTTATCGCCTGTTAAGATTATTCTAGGTTCCGGCGCGTCTCTTCAGATACGTATCCTTTATCTCCATTTTGAAGCGTTCGTCCAGAGCCTGATACTCTTCGGGCGTTACGCCTATTTCTTTTCTCAGCCATGTCTCGAAATCCATCTCCTCTTTCTGATACCTTGCTTCTTCCATCGTCTCCTCCTTTAACGTCTGAACCGTTTCCTCTATAAGTTCACGTAAATTGAAAGTCACCCACTCGACCTGCTTATCGTCCACCAACCTTTTAATCATTTCTTGCCTTTTAGTCAGCTCGCTCGTTTTGGAGGTTTTGACGTCTATCAGGAGTATCTTCTCCGGCCTTCCTTCCTCCAGCCCCTTGAACGCTATGAAGTCTATCGGGCTCCCTATGAATCGAGCATCCTTTGGGTTCACGCCGAGCTTCGCCAGCATGTACAAGGGCGCTATCTGTTCGCTTACACGTCCTAAAGTCGTAGAGAGCGACCTTGCTATCGCATCCATCCTTATCCTCTCCTCCTCAGTCGCACGCCACTTCTCCAACTCCACCTGCAACGCATTCCTTTTCCATTCCTCAAACCTCCTCTCGGTCTCTTCTTGAGCCCACCTCTCTAACTCCTGCCTGTTGGCTAGAGTCCTTTCTGCAACCTCTTTCTCAAGATCTGCGATGGCTTCGGCCACGCGTTTCTCAATCTCAAGCTTCATCACGGACTTAAGGCTCGAATACTTCCAAATGGTAATAATAAGCGCTACCAAAAGTAGAATGACAAGTATTTCAAGCAACAATTCAAAGAAAGGTGGGGGTCGTATGTTTATAAATTTTACATTAAGTTAATTAGTTGCCCTCGTGGGAAAAAAAATTTTTCCTGCGTTCGTAACTAATTCTTGGGCCCATAGAACCATGGTTCTATGGGCCCACCCTATCCTAAGCTTTTGGATTTACTGGCTGGTGATTGAGCGGTAGAGCTCCATGAGACGGTGTGGCTCGTATATTCCCTTCTCCGTGATGACCGCCGTGACGAGCTCTGGTGGCGTCATGTCAAAAGCCGGGTTTATGGTCTTAACACCCTTTGGTGTTATCCTCGTCCTTCCCACGTAGTGCACCTCGTCCTCATCCCTGAACTCTATGACTACGTCCTCCGGCCTACTCTCGAAGTCTATCGTGGAGGTGGGCGCTGCAATGTAGAGGGGTATGCCAAAGTGCTTGGCCGATATGGCTATCGTGAGCGTACCTATCTTATTCACGATGTGGCCGCTCCTTGCCAGAATCCTGTCGGCTCCAACCACGACCTTGCTCACCAAGCCCTGCTGCATCACGTAGCCCACCATACCATCCGTGATGAGTTTAAAGGGTACGCCCATCATCTTCAGCTCGAAGGCCGTTAGCCTCGCACCCTGTAACTTAGGTCTAGTCTCGGTAGCTATGACCGAAATGGATTTTCCATCCTCGAATGCAGCCCTTATCACTCCAAGCGCCGTGCCGTAACCGACTGTTGCAAGAGAGCCGGCGTTACAGTGCGTTAGTATAGTGTCTCCGTCTTTTATTATCGTCGAGCCCTGCCTTCCTATAGCTCTGTTTACTTCCACGTCCTCATCTGCCATCTTTTTCGCTTCCTCCAATACGCTCGAGATTACGTGCTCAACGTTTCCGCTCTTCGCCGCTTCCCTAGCTACCTTCATGACCCTCTCGAGCGCCCAGTAGAGGTTTATGGCCGTAGGTCTTGTCGAGGCTAGAACCTTTTTGGCTTTCTCCAACTCTAACATGAGCTTCTCTACGGTTTTATTTTTTCCACTCTTAGCCGCCAAGGCCATACCCATGGCCGCAGCTACGCCTATCGCTGGCGCACCCCTAACCGCCATGTTTTTGATGGCGAATGCGACGTCCCTGTAGCTATTGCAGCTGATATAGCTTAGCTTAAACGGAAGCTTCCTTTGGTCTATGAGCCTGACCTGATTGCGTTTCCAAAAAACCGTCCGTAACTCTTTGGGCATAAAACCTACCTCTATGAGTCCATTCATGTGTGGGTTCTAAAGTGTTATGGTCAGTTCTTTCTTCATGAACTCTTCTAGGTCAATAATCTTTCCTGTCCTCATGGATTCGAGTATCGCATCTGCTATGAGCGTGGCCTTGAGTCCTTCAACTTCACCGACCAGGGGTCTCTCGCCCTTTCTAATGCAATCTATGAAATGCTGCACCTCTACCATTAAAGGTTCGACCTGCTTCACCATAGGAGACCTACTGCTATCAGCTTTTTCCACAACAACCTCCCTTGAAAGGAACTGTATGCTTATGACACCTTCCTCGCCAGTTACATGCATCTCACGCTTCTTTCTGGGCGTGAGCCAGTTAGCCTCTATCAGCGCACTCCTGTCACCCTCAAACGATAAAACGGCTTGAACGTGGTCCTCGAGCTTATGTCTTATAGAGCCTCCCTTGGCATACACGCTGACTGGTTCGGTATTAAAGATGTATCTTGCTAAGTCTATATCGTGTATTGCCGTATCCTTCACGACGCCTATGTCGCCTATTCTCTCAGGCCAACTACCTATTCTCTTGCTGTAAGAAAGTATGATGGGACCTATCTCACCTTTGTCCATCAACTCTTTTCCTAATCCGATTGCCGGATTGAACCTTTCTATGAAACCCACCATCACCGTGCTCTTACTATGCCCTGCCTCGGCGACTATGTCCTCGGCCTGCTTTATCGTCGTTGCCATAGGCTTCTCTATTAACACATGCTTATCCTCTCTTATGAGCGTAAGAGCTATATCAGCATGGGTGTTCGATGGGGTACACACAATGAACGCATCCACATCATCGGATAAAGCTTCTTTGTAGTCGGTCGTGTATTTGGGAATTCCGTATCTTAAAGCCAGCTCCTTTGCCCTGTTTATATCTATATCGCATACGTGGGTTACTTTAACACCCGGCATCTCTTTGAGTACCCTTGCGTGATTCTTGCCCCAAAAACCTGCGCCGATTATTGCAACAATAATTTCCCGCATATCCTTTGACCTAGCCACCTCCTGTACGTTTACCTTTTAAGCGTTATCCATTCGAAGAGTAGAAAAAGCATTCTATATTTTGGAATCAATCTAGACGGAGATGATGCGGCCCAAGTCTATGAGTTTCGTCTCTTCCTTCAGCCTACATATCGTACGCTCCGAGATATTTTGGGGATGTACCGCCAAAATTATTAAGTTAACCTTGAATGGGATTATTCTCTCTGCGCCAGCCTCGACCTTTGGCTCAATCTCGTCTATGTTATAGAAGTGGACTTTGACTCCTTTTTTTGGTAGCATGGTGCTCACTAACTCCTTATCAGACTCGCGCTCAAATACGCATGCAACTGTCAAACCTTTGCTTCTCTGGAGTGCCAACTTGACTTCTCGCCTAAGATTTGTGGTTATTGCCCTTAGCAATACAATCTTTGTTCGAATGATGTTCCGCATGAGCATTAACCTCTGCGGTAACCTCCTCTCCTCAGATACTAGATAATTCATTACCATCTGGGAGATTGGGTCATCCTCTATTACAGTTGGCGCCTTACATTCAGAGAGGCTCAGTGCATCTTCGACATTCACATCCATTTGTTTAAACAGCAACAAAGCATACGAAGACAGTGCCTTCATGATTGCCTGCTTTGCTATGAGTAACAAGTTAGCCGTCTCGGCCTCCTTAAACGTTCTATACAATTTTATCATGTTCGACGGAACGAAGGTAGACATGAATTTCTTTACTATGTTGGCCGCCTCAGATTTAGGTGAGCAAACAATGTATGTTTCGGCTTGGGCTTCAAAAGGTGTAATCAGAGCCACGCTGATGTCTTTTTCTGTATCGAGTCGTGAGTATCTCTCAAGTATGTTTATCACTCCTTCCATTGTCCCTGGAGGAGCCAGCCCGCCGTATACCAACAGCGAGTTTGGGGTTATGTGAGGCGCCATCTGTTTGAAGAGATTCATCACGGCTTCCATTTCTTCTTCAATTCCTAATGCATGGCTTGTGACGAGTATAGTCTTCGATGAGGCTAAGGCGCTTTCTATGTCAGTTGTTGCCATGAGCATTCCTCCTAACAAAAGTTTTGTGAAGAGCGACTTAGGTACCCTATGTAGCGATGACCTATACTCCTTTAGCTGGGCTGCAACGTAGTCGCTGGTCGTTGCAAAGATCACCTTGTAGCCCGCACTAGCTATCTTGACCGATGTTGGGATACCAGTGATAGAGACGTCAACTTGGACTATCGTTTCTCTCGGACCCCTCATGTCCACCACCCTTTTTCAAAACCCTATACAGCCAGAACGTCGCAAGCCTGTGCCAGCCGATAATCCACACCACGAGAATCAAGAGAGCCGTCCCGATTCTGTATACCGAAAGCAGTAGAGGCTCATTAGGTGAAGTAGTCAACGGAATCACGAACACTGACATCAGATAAAGAACACCGAGGAACATCCCCCACACTATGAGTAGGAGGATAGCTATCATGGATATTGTGAGAAACTTATCCTTTACATTTGACATACTACTCATCTCACTTTATGATAAGAAACTCTGTAATGAGGGCGAGGGTTGCAGAAACGATTGAGATCATGACAAGCATCTTCACCACCTCCTTCTCGGATAAGCTACATCTAGACGTAAGCATCCTTACGAGCGTTATAGGAGCTTTCTTAGACGGGTTTGCAGATAACATATCATTTTCTACTAAAACGGGTCTCTCGGATAAATTCTTTGCAGACCTAAAACCTTTCATAGAGTATATTATATGAAACTCGTTCATTATTTGGGGGAGTATAGTTATCAGCAGCGCTATCTCCATGCTACCAATTATTGCTATAGATGTTAAGCTGGCACCGACGTACAAACTGCCGACGTTTCCAGAAAAGAGCCTCGCCGGATACTTGTTATAGTATGCGAAGACGATTAAGGAGCCAAGGAGCGCAGTACACAGATACGCTGGAGGGGCATTACCGTTTGTTAGGGCTATCAAAAAAATCGTGAACACGGCTACGATTGACGTGAACGTCATAGAACCGTTAAGTACGTCCATGCTGTTGACGGCGTTAGTAACTATCGTGAAAGCTATGGGCACGAGTATTGGATAAAGTATCGTCAGCATTCTTTTACCGACGAATGGCAAATTTGGATACGGATAGTAAGCACCCATAAAAACTATCGGGAGCCCAGCTAGTGCCAACAACACTGGCTTTAAAACTGGGTTCAGCTCCCTAAAATCCTCCCATAGGCCTACGATAGCTGCTAGCTCCGTCGAAATGATGAACGCCAAAACCCTGTTGTCAACCATGTTAAACAAAAAAGACGTTACCAAAACAGATACGGTAACGCCGATGAAAACCGATATACCACCTATCTTCGGGACTAACGGTCTCCAGCTTTTGTGAACGTCAACGCCGAATAGTTTAGCCTTTCTGGCCAAACTCTTTATGAAAGGTACTGATGCGTAAGATAAGAGAGCAGATAAGATAAACGAGGCAAACAGTAACGGTATAGCAGACATGTTATCGCTCACTCCGTCCCTAACCTATTAATTTTTTCCTTCTTCTCAGATAAGCGTTATTACTCACATCTCTCGTGTTTGTGGATGGTTGAGGGGTGAAAATCCTTGAAGGTATGGTTTGATATACTGACGCCTAAACAATTTTGGTTTTTCACGTCAATCGAGAAGGAGTTGAGAGAGCGCGGTTTAGAAGTGTTGCTTACATCTAGAAGATACGAACAAATTATACCAATACTGGAAGATGTTGGTCGCAAGGATATAATCGTCGTCGGAGAATTCGGCGGCGGATCTCTGCTTGGAAAGCTTAAGGCGAGCGTCAGTAGGACCATGGAGCTCGTTGACGTTATCGAGAAACATTCGCCCGATGCCTGTGTGTCAAGTGGCTCGCTGGACATGACGAGAATTTCCTTCGGTTTACACATCCCCCATATTCTTCTCTCGGATACGCCAGAGTCTCCGGTTAATAGATACTGTGTCCCGCTTTCAAATTACGTCTTCACACCGTGGATAATTTCAAAGGATGAGTGGGTAAAGTATGGAATAAACTGCCGTAGTGTATTAAAATACAGAGCGTTAGACCCTATGGCTTGGCTGGACGGTTTCAAGCCCAATAGGCGAATACTGGATGAGCTTGGCCTTGACGAGTTTAACTACGTCCTCTTCAGAATGCCCGAGACGCAGGCATCCTACCTTATAGGAGTCAACACAGAATACGTAACGAAGCTTGCGGAGAAATTGACCTCAAACCTTAGTGGCGTTAAGCTTGTCGTGTTGGCAAGGTACGGTGAGCAGACAACGCAGTTGAAAAAGTTAGGAAAGGGTGCCCTTATACTTGATAAACCAGTATCGGACCACAGCATTCTATACTATGCATCGCTTTTCATCGGTGGCGGCGGAACGATGACGCAAGAGGCCGTTCTGATGGGTGTGCCTACGATGTCAGCATATCCAGGAAGGCTTCCAGCAGTCCACCGTTACCTTGTAGGTATCGGCGCTCTCAGTCATTTTAGGAGTTGGCAGGATGCGCTGAAAAAGGCCTTAAACATACTAGAACGTGCCGATGATGCTAGAAAATTTCAGACGAGGCTTGCGAACCGGCTGAAGCGGAGGATGGTCAACCCTGCAAAGGTTGTGGCCGGGTGGTTGGAGAACGTAGCGTCTGGAAGAGGCGTGTAGCGGTTATCTTAAAGACGTTTCTATCTCCCTTGTCGTCTCCCTTATTCTGGATGTAAGCGATGAAATGTCCTTTGCGTATTCCTTTGTTATTCTGTCGTAGGTGGCCTTTCCTATCCTTCCCAGCCTAAAGTCTTCGATAGTCCTACTGAGTGCTGTCATGATGCCCACAAGTTCAGAGATTTGCGTCTCGAGGGGGCCGAGCTTTGCCATAATCTCTGGAAAACCTCCAAGCCTCTTCTTTAACGCGCTGATCCTATCAACGTCCCTCTTGACGGTAGTAAGCTCACTTTCATAAGCGCTCCTCGACCATCTGGATATCGATTTCTTGTCCAGCGGAATCGACGAGGCCAACCTCTCGCAAGCCTTTACCACTTCAAACACCTTAGAGGTCACTGTCTTGATGGCTTCTTTGACCTCTTCTGGTAGCATGGGTGCTTTAGGTCTGCGGGAAAGTCTATAGGTAACGGCCGTCGTCAAGAGTACACCAAAAGTCGCTATCCACAGGTACGGAAGGTACGGCATAATGCTCACACCCGCAATATAACTGATGCTTATAGCGGTTTTTGGTTGAAGGGTTGCTACGCTTCCGCTGACGTAGCTAAGCATCGTAGCACCGCTTTGATCCCTAACGAGTTCTTCGGGCTCTGGTGATGAACCTTTGAAATCGTAGCCGGGTGATAGAATAACTTTTAGAGAATATCTTCCGTATACGGTATCCAGTAGAGATGGATAGCTCAGCACGTATGTGTATCCGGATTCGTGGGCGTAGGGTTCGAGATACTCGACCGTGAAGGACACCTTCTCACCACTCTTAACATCCCATCTAGTCTTGACAACCAGACTACCAGTTTCCCGCACGTAGCTGCTCGACAACGCCCCAAGGCTATCTTTAACGTTAAGTAAAGTTGCATTCGTTGGCAGCAACAACTTGACTTCGTTTATAGACGATTTGCCGTGGTTAACTATCTTGAGGAAGAAGGACACCTGTCTTGGGTTTCCGACGAATACAGTAACGTCGGCTTTCTCGACGGACACTATTGAAACCTTGTCGTTCATAAACCTCACAGAAACACTTGTGGGTAAAAGCAGGTCTATGTCCTTGGCCTCCGTGAACACTCCATCCATCGCAGTAGTGTAGTTAAAGCCCGGTCTCTCTGGAAGCTCTACCTCGCTTCCGCTCGGAAAGCGTACCACCATGTAAAAAGATGCTACCGTCTTCTTGATTACGGGTAACATAGGTACGTTTGCCACGAAGGTCTTAGAATCCTCCTCCGTTACCAAACCCTTGAAAACCGTTACCAGGTTCGCCCTTACGGTTTGCTCGCCGACGTTCCTCATCTCTATGAAGAAGAGAGATGGTGGTGACTCCTCCTCCACGTATCTTGTCTCGATCGTAGCTTGTTCCGCATAAAATGCTACGAGCTTATCCTTCAAGGCTATGTCAAACCCGACCTTTATAGTCCTGCCTGGCTCGACGTATAGACTGTCTGAGATGTACATTAACCCACAATCCTTTACCTCAACACCCCTGACCACTTCATAGCTCTCTCCTTCGGAGGATACAACGGCGAATTGTGCTAGTACTGTACAGACGAGTATAACAAGGATTGTGATGGTTACCAGCTTCTTCAAGGCCAACCCTACCGTAACTAACTTTAACCTTTAACGAGGGTTATTATACTCTTCTCTGTAAAGCCTTTATATTTGTAAATCTCCACGCAACCCGAAATGCGTTTACGTTTTTTGATGTTGTTGCTCGTTGGCATCGCCGTATTCTTGGCTATGGCATATTACATAAGCTTTGAGGCTCTGGTTGAAACATTTACACGCCTGAGCTTAGGTCATCTGACGCTCAGCTTCGTTCTACTCTTGCTATACTTCATTTCTAGGGCATTCAGATGGAGGATGCTTTTATCCATGTTAAAGGACCCTGGCCTTACGCTTACGCTGACCGCGACGGGCATGGGATACTTTGTTAACGTAATCTTTCCTGTGAGGCTCGGGGAGATAGCAAGGGCTGTTGCCGTTTCGAAAAAGAGCAAAGTAGGGTTCATGCCAGTATTCGCAACCGTAGTCGTTGAACGTGTGTTTGACCTAGCTTATCTGTTGGTGGCACTAGGTTTGCTGGCAGCCATAATCGGCGGGCTTGTCCAAGCGGAGCCTATTAAAACACTCGTGCTTGTCTCTGGTATAGGCTTAATCGTTATCGTCGCCATATTGCTTATACTGCTCAAAAGAGGTACGTTCGCTTTAAGGCTGTTTAACGGAATGGTAGGACGTATATTACCCTCAAGCGTACAGAATAGGTTCACCAAAGCTATTGAATCTATTGTCAGTGGCTTAGAACAGTCGACCGCATGCATAAAGAGTGTAAAATTTCACCTGTGGACTCTTATGATAACGTTATTCAATATATACTCTTTGGTGGTGCTCTTCGCATCCACGGGTTTGCAACTACCTTTACTGGCCATCATGGTAGGAAGCACGGCCGTTGCTCTATCTGCCATAATTCCAGCTCCACCGGGCAACATCGGCACTTTTGAGTTGGTATGGGTCGGAGTGTTCACGGTCTTAGGCTTGGGTCAGGCGCAAGCGATATCGTCCGGCATAGTCGTTCACGTTGTCCAGACGACCTATCTTCTTGTGATAGGTGGAATAGCTACGTTGTTTTTGGGCGGCGTTAGAGAATACATACGAAGAAAGGATGAGGAGAAAGATTAAGAGTGCACCATCCTTTTCACAATCTCTGAGCTAGTATCAACCTTAACATCCTAAGGCCAGCCTTGAGATTTATCGCCCTAAAGATTTCTATTGACATTTTTATAAATGCTTTTTAAAATGGTATGAGCCTAAACCACTGTAAGGCCATGTAGTTATTATAAGCGAGTATTGTGATAAGTAAAATAACTAACCAACCACGCTCTCCGATGAATGATAAAACGGGCTTTGAAGCAAGGGAGCTTGCAAGCCTTACCAGTCCTATGCCTACCAGCGGTACGAGTGCAGGGAACATGGTAAAGGTCACCCTAACGTCAGGAACTTGGGGCAACGGTATCAGCGGTATGAGCGTGGATAAGATCAGCATGTAAACCTTTTTGGTGCCATCGCTATCAACGCTCAAGAAACCTAATATCGCTAGCAGTAGGGCAGGCATAGAAAAGCCCGCGAAAGATTTTAGGAAAAGTACTGGGTTCTTCAGCAAACCCTCGTACCCTCCATGCGTAATCATCAACTCCTTAAAAGTTATTGTGTAAGTTAAACCAGCTACACCCATCCACATAATAAGGAGCGCAGCTGCCGATAGCAGTATGGCTAAAAAATTTTTAGGAGTGAGTTTCTTCCATAGTAGAAACGTTAAGAGAAGCAGAACTGCGAAGACGTTACTTTCTCTCGCCAAGAGACCGATGCCCAGTAGTAGCCCAAGGGCAACGTATTTGATTATACTTCTCCACTCACCCATCCTGAATAGTATAAGATAAGCAAGGAGGGGTGCGAACATAAAGCCCGACATGTCGACCCTCGAGCCAACAGCATAATAGAGTATAACTGGTAGAGACGGAAATAAGACGGCTGCCGAGAATGCCGCAGCCCATCCGGCGAAAGCTTCTGTAAGTTTGTAAACGAATAACGTTCCTAGGACTAAAAAGATAAGGTTTAGAAGTACGAAGGCCAACTCCATGCCAACAAACGGATAGAACGCGGCAGCCAAAAAAGGCGTCAGCGGTCTGAGGAGGAAGTGAACTATTCCACCTGCTAATTCCTTAAGCTGGTCTAATGACATCTCGCCGGAGAAGAACTTTGCTAAACCATAGTAAACTTCGCTCTCTATATCGTCGTATGGTCTAACATGTGTCGCACCATGAAGAACCGCTAAAGCTATTATCAGAACGATTGCTAGACGTCGATTCATAACACCCTTGCATCCTCTAAACATTATTTAAGAATTTCATAGACAAAAATATATTTCACTCACTCAAAGCCTATTTTCACCATGGACAGAAAGGATGCCGTCGTCTTAGTCATCATCGTGATAACAACGTACCTATTCGTATTTTCCATACCACCGCGAGATTTCCCCCTGTCGGACGACTATGCCTACTATTCTGAGGTGAAGACGTTCTTAGTAGAGGGGAAGTTCAGGATGCATCACTCCGCGACCGCCACCTCCATAATTCAGATACTCATAGGAAGTGTGGCAGCTTCTCTGCTCGGCCTGAGCCACAAAACGCTCATGTTTACCACGATGCTTCTGAGTGCGATTCCGATAGCTTTCGCCTATATATGGTTCAGGATTTGGACAAGTCGACAGCTTGCGGCGTTGGGCTCATTTGCAATGCTAGCAAACCCCGCATACTACTATCTCAGCCATACATTCATGACAGACGTTTATTCCTTGGTCTTCATGGTACCCTCGCTCCTATTCCTTTTTAAGGGTGCCCATGACGGTAAGGACGCTCATATTGCAACGGGCGTAACACTCGCATTGGTCGGCTTTTGGGTCAGGCAGTATTCCATTCTGTTAATCGGTGGAGTAATCCTGTGGTACGTCTATAAGCTGATTTTTGAGAAGAAGAATGAGTTCACATTTAAAAGGGTAACGATGCTCTTAGTCGTGCCGGCAATCAACTTAGCTGTCTGGTGGTATCTGTTCCCGCTACTACATGACTTAGAGCATAAGTGCGCATACGTAATGGGTTTGGGTGGATGGATTCCCAAAAACATGCTTCAGGCGCTGCTCTTCACGGGCTATTTCCTGTTCCCGCTGGGCATCGCCTACTTGGCCGACCACAAAGCACTATTCAAGGACTTTTTAAGTTTGAAAAAATACCTTAAATTTTTCTTAATCGTTGTGTTTGCAGTCCTAGTAAGCTTTATGGTGCTCAGGACTGTTTACGGTCTAGGCAACCTTTGGGTGCCGGCCATGCCATTCGCCTATGCTACAGCAAACCCTACCGGCGTTGGCGCGACTCCCTTGGCCGGCTCTAAGCCTTACTTCTTTCCAACATGGCTCTGGCTACCTATATGCTTTCTATCGGTCATCACAGCATTTGGCTTGGTCGTCCAAACCTTAAGAAATTCTTCAAACCCAAAAACCCTGATGCTGCTCGCCTTTATATTTTCGGTGATAGTCCCTCAGACTTTCTACGGAAACTTCTTCGACAGATATTACTTAATAGCAGTTCCGCTAGTGCTTCCGATAGTCCTGACTTCTACTAAGAACTACAAGTTCACGAAGGTCGGGCTTATCCTGACGATAGTCATCTTGGGCGCATGGTCTTGGTACGGGGTTTATGATAACTTTTCTTGGAACAGTGCCAGATGGGAAGGCATAGAGTACCTTCTTAGCATGGGTGTGCCCGAAGAGAGCATTGACGGAGGTATGGAGTACAATGCTAGGTTCTTCGAAGGATGTAATAACATCAACGTAAAGCCAGTAAGATGGTACGGATGGTCGTATAGTCTCAGCGACGAGTACATAGTGTCGTTCAGCCCACTAGAGGATTATGATGTCCTTAGGGAGATATCCTATAGCGGTCCTTTCGGTGAAAAATTGGGCAGCATATACGTTCTCAAGAAACCGCTTAAAACCCCCTAGTGTTTATTTAATAAACGCCCTTGAGGAATTAGGGGCATCAAAAGGCGATGACGCTTGGATATACAGCTGAAGCGATGGGTCGAAGAGTACTTCGACAGCATAATTAGGAATTATGGTATGAAGAGGCTGACGAAACTCCAGAGTGCTTTAGCTGAATTCCTCGAGCGTGAGGTTGGGGCGTGTGGGATGCTCCTTGAGGTTGGTTTTGGGATAGTGTTACTAAGCGACAGGCTCCATTTTGAGGAGGCAGTCGTAGCCTGCATCTCCGATGGGACCGACAAGGACGTACAAAGGGCGTTCAGAGAGCGCGGGATTCACTTCATAGTTGCCGATGCGGAGTTTCTGCCGCTTAGGGTGCGCTTCGACTGTATAGTGATGAGTGACGTGGTTGCGTATCTCGACGATGCTTACGAAGTTTTTGGAAAGCTCAGGGATATATGCCATCCTGGAACCAAGTTAGTGATTGCAACAGTCAACCCTTCTTGGATGCTCATCCTGCATATGTTCGAGAAGTTGGGACTAAAAGGCTCAGACGGCCCCCACAATTGGCTATCCCATGAGGACATAAAACAAATGTTAAGCTTACAAGGGTTTAAGGTCAGCAAGGTTGAAAAACATTTCTTCAAATCAGTTCAACTAATAACCGCGACGCCTTTAATAGAACGTCCAAAACCCGAGGGTGCCAAAGTATCCTTTGTGATACCTTGCTATAACGAAGAAGAGAACATACTTGCGGCCATCGACGGAATACTCAAAAGTAATCTGTTTGACGTCGAGGTCGTCGTAGTTGACGATGGTTCAACAGACAGGACAGCCGAGCTCGTTTTATCCTTGAATGATAGCAGGGTTAAGCTCGTATCGTATAAGCCAAACCAAGGAAAGGGCGTGGCAGTGAGGAGAGGGTTCGAGGCAGCGAGTGGCGATATATTCGTCATAGTTGATGCGGACCTATCGGTTTCACCGGACGAGGCTATGAGGTTTGTGAGGCCGCTTGCGACCAGAATGGCCGATTTTGTAAACGGGACAAGGTTCCTTTATCCGATGGAGCCTGGCGCAATGTCCGATATACGCTTTTTTGGCAACAAGCTTTTCAGCGTTGCCTTTAGCTGGCTACTTGGACAGAGAATAACGGATACGTTGTGCGGCACGAAGGCTATCAGAAGGAGCGACTATCTAGGGAAAATCAGCATAAAGGAGAAATCTTGGCCTGACTTTGACTTGTTGTTTGGGGCCGCGAAGAATGGTTTGAGGATTGTTGAGATGCCCGTACACTACAAGCGCAGGATGGCTGGTAAATCGAAGATGAAGATTTTCAAGCATGGATTGAGGCTTTCAAGGATGATTCTTAGAGGCATATTGGAGTTTAAGCTCAAGCCATTTTTAAAGAGAGCTTGACTCAAAATTGATTTAAGCCATAGCATAAACGTTAATAATAATACATAGACAGCATAGGGAGACGTTGGATGAATGAAAAGAAGAAAATCGCTGTCATGATGCTTACGCTCGATAGCGAGAAATACTTCAGGGTAGGTGTATTGGACGCCCTTCAGAAGGTTCTGAAAGACTATGAGTATGAGTTAATAGTGGTCGATGGTGGTTCCTCAGATGGCACAGTAAGGATGCTACGTGAAAAGTTTGGAGAAAAGTTGAGGCTCGTTCATTCCCCCGTAAGGAACTTGGCCTTGTGTAGGAACTTAGCTCTTAACAAAGTCTCAAAGGATTCCGACTACTATTGCTTCGTAGACTCGGACGTAGTTTTGCCCGATGACTTTTTCAAGAGACTACTTCCGCTCTTAGAGGACCCTAAAGTTGGAACCGCAGAGCTAAGAGCCATCTTAGGACGTCCCAAGAAAAGCCTTGTTTCGCAATATTATTCAACGGTAAAAACTGCCCAAGGTACTGGTGTAAGAGAGGCCATAGGTGGAGCGACGACCTGCATAGTGATTAAGCCGGAAGTTGCTGCCAAAATTCGGCTTGATGAGAGGTTCAAGAGGGCTGGCGAGGACGTGGACCTCCACTTGCAGGTTAACGAGTTAGGGTACAAGACTGTTGTGGACATGAACGAGCCTACTGCCATGCATGTCAGGGAGCCTTCGTTGCTAGAAGAGCTTAGGAGGATGTTCCATAGGGGGTTCGCAAGGACTCTAAATCTAAAGATTCATAAGAGCGTTCTAGGTGACGGGGTCGGAAAAGCGCTCTTGGTAGCTATCGCAACTTTTCTCTGCTGGGCTCTAGTATTCATCGGGATAATATTCTCAGCCTACATAATGTTGTTACCATTAGCCCTGCTGATCGTCAGACATGCGCTAAAGCTGACGAAACCTTACAGGCTTGACCTCGCATTCGTCGGCCTGCTTATATCGTCCGCTTACCTTTTAGGGTTATTGTACAGTATTCTAAAGTTTTGGGTTCTCGAACGTGGTTAATAGTTCTCCAATCTCGCTTTTGAACCTGTTGTAGCTGAACCTCTCTACTGCTAATGAGAGCTTTTTGGCGAGCGATGGATTCCAATCCTTAAGCCACCTTCTTATTAGTTCAGCGGCTTCCTCGATGCTTTCGTACATGAACTCGTTCGAGGGCACTATTTCGCGTTGACCACCCTCATTCGGAACGATGGGTATGATACCTGCGGACATCGCTTCAGCTATGGCTATTCCAAAATGCTCGTCCCTAAGCGTGTTAAGATAAACTTTCGCCCTCGACATCAAATCCATCTTCTCCTTTAGCGATATGTCAACGTGAATATGAACCCTATTCGATACCCCTAATCTTTCGGCCTTAGATTTTATGAGCGCTATGACTTCATGTGCGTACTTCATGGCAGTATTGCCGACTATATGGAACTCCGCTTCTGGTACCAGAACGGCCAAATCAGCTATGAGCTCAAGCTTCCTTTCCCATGTGTATCTACCAACGGTCAAGACTATGTTATCCCTAAATTCGTTGGCTGTAAGCTTGGAGTAAAGCGCCGTATCGACAGGGGGATAAATTACCTGCGAGTCTATGCCGAGCGTCTCCCATATTATTTGTCTGGAGTACTTGCTATTCGTAAGCACCCTTGTCTTAAGCTTCCTTAACTTCCTATCCGCTAGGTACCTGTAGATTCTGTAATATAGCTTAGCATACATGCTTCTTGAATATTTTGTGCTAAGTTCGTCCTTTGTCAAGGGGGTGTGTAAGTAAGCTATGTCCAAGTTCCACAGAAGGTTTAAGCCATAGGCATCGAACGTTATGTCGCAATCCCTCCTCAGCTTTTTAACGAGGGGAGCAGGTAGCAGGTCCCTGTAAAGTTTGAAACCGTTTACGTCTGGCATTATCGTCAACCTTCTTTCTTCGTCGGGTCTGAAAAGCCATCCTAAGCTTCTCTGGATGGGCTCCCAGTCGGTTGGTCTGGTTGTAGCGAAAATGACTTCGTGTCCCAGCTCCTTTAAGGCTCTAAGGAGATATACAACGAACACATCCCCACCTCCACCCAAGCCACTTCGCGTAACCGCTATGTTTCTGTACACCAGACCTATCCTCATGCTCACCCTCCTATGCAGCTAGCGCTCCTGCGCCATAAGCTATACTGACCGCTGTCATGAACACAGGTAAAATCGGATGCAATCTAATCTTCGGCAGATTCTTGACAAGTAAAAGCGGGACTGCGAAGAGTAGTGCACGCTGCTTCCAAGTACTCATGCCGTGAATTTTTCTCGCCCTGACTGACCATTTACCGAAATTGTACTGCTGTCTTAGTAGTTCTGGCATACTTTCCCTGTGGGCATGGTATACGACCGCCCTCGGTTCAAAGCCTATCTTCCTTCCAGTTCTCAGTATTCTCCACGCCAGCTCAACATCTTCGGCCATCTGAAGTTCCTCGTTGAACATTCCTACCTCCGTTATAGCATCCTTCTCGTACATTACGTTGCCGCCGCCATAGTGGGGCTTATTGGCCGTGGCGAGCTCGAGTAACCTTGCTGCCAGCTTGTCCGGGTTAAGGGCCTTTATGCTTCCTGCGACGCCAGCTAAGCTACCCTGCGCGTAGCGCCTCATAAGCCAAGCAAGCCAATTTACATCCGCCACAGCGTCCGCGTCTATGAAGGCCACAAGCTCACCGTCGGATTCCCTAACGCCCTTGTTCCTAGCCCTCGACCTTCCCACGACCGGTTCGTAAACGACTTTCACACCGAACTCTGCGGCTATCTTCGCTGTCGAATCTGTAGAGCCGTTATCGACAACTATAATTTCCTTAGGTTTAAACGTCTGACGGAGCAAGGATGAGAGACAACCCGATACGGTTTTCTCGGCATTTCTTACAATGACCACGACGGAGCATGAAGGGTTCATGACTTTTGGCCAAATATGTTTATGTTTTCCCTGACCCATTTCACAAGTCTTGATACACCTTCAGCAGGTGTGACCTTTGGGCTCCAGCCGAGTTCACGGTTTATTTTGGATATATCAGATATGTAGACCTTTTGGTCGGCCGGTCTCCAATCGGAGAAGGATACTGAGGGGCTTATACCTGTCATAGACTTTAACATATCTAAGAGTTCTAAAAGAGATAGCGTATTCTTTGGACCTCCGCCTGTGTTATAAACCCCGTGCCTTAGGTTGCTCCTTAGAAACAGATTAAAGGCATTCACGAGGTCGCTGACATGTAACACATCCCTAACCTGCTTTCCATCACCATATATGGTTATAGGTCTGCCGGTTAGTGTTGCTATCGTGAACCAAGCAACCCATCCTTGGTCCTCAACGCCGAACTGCCTCTCACCGTATATGCAACTCATCCTGAAGATTCCCGTTTTCAAACCGTACGTGTGATGATAGTCTTGGCAGTACATGTCGCCAGCAAGCTTTGAGCAGCCATATGGACTATGTCCGCATCCATCTACCGGAAAGTCCTCGGGTATCCCTGACGCATACTTTACATCCGCGAACGAGTAGCGTTTATCACCTTCCTTGACCGGTATCTTGTTAACGTTCTCGCCGTATACCTTATTGGTCGAGAGGTAGACAAAGTCTGCGTCATTCTTCCTAGCTATCTCGAGCATATTAAAAGTTCCGAGAGCATTCACCTCAAAATCTGTCATAGGGTCGCTTACTGACGTGGTGACTGCAACTTGTGCAGCGGCGTGTATTATGACGTTCACACCACTTACGTTCTTTTCTAGATCTTCCCTTTCCCTTATATCATATCGTAAGAGCTTTATGTTACCGTAACGCCTCAGGTAATTTACGTTAAACATAGGGTCGCCGATGAGCTTCCCGAGAAGTGCCGACCTTGAGAGGTTATCGACTACTATGACCTCGTTGCCCATATTCGCATAGAACTCAGCTACATGTGAACCTACGAAGCCAGCACCGCCCGTGACCACTACTTTCATACAAAATTTTTCCGTATACCTTGATTAAATACGTTTGTGTAATCATGCTCTAGAAATTAAACATTTAAATAATATACCGTTTCCCTACGGGTCGTCAAGGACTATGAACAATGCTACTTATGGATTCGACCCTAGCGAGTTTCTTAAAGTATTGATTACCAGCTTTTTTGAGTGGGCGCCCAGGCTGCTAGTTTTCGTGACCATATTGCTAATCGGTTGGATAATCGGCAGGCTACTTTATTCTGCTGTCTCAAGAATCATCGGGAAGATGGGATGGGAGCACCATATGCGTAAGACAGCAATCGGGAGGGCAATACTTAGTTCAGGTTACACCGCAGGCACATTTTCAGCTTCTATCATTAAATGGTTAGTTTACTTCATAGCTATACTATATTCAATCTACGCGCTGGATATTCCAGAACTATCCGCAGGAGTTTCGCAAATATTTACCTATCTTCCGAGTCTAGTTACTGGCATAATCATTTTAGTTGTGGGGTTGATACTTTCTGATTGGACTGCCGAACTCGTTAAGCAGAGCCAGCCCAAGAGCGAATTATCAACATTAGCTTCAGATATTATCAGGGTATTCTTGTATTTCATCGTAATCACGGTGGCGCTTGCGAACCTACGTATTGACATTACAATAATTTACATATTCGTCACACCTATAGCATGGAGCGTAGCAATAATACTCGGAATAATCGTTGGCTGGACTTTAAAGGACAGGGTTAAAGAGCTTATTGAGAGGGCGCTGAAGGGAAGTGGTAGACAATGAGGCTATCTGGGATATTTGCGGATTACGACGGGACACTGGCCCCGAAAAACATAGCACGTAAAGAATCAAAACTTTTGGATGGGGTTGAGGATAGCATTGGTTATATCAGAGAGCATGGGAAGTTCGCTGTGGTAAGCACGAAAGACTACTGGTTTCTCATAAGCAGGCTACCAAACGTGGATGCTATTGGGTGTATAGGCGGAATAGAAGTCGTCATAGAAGACAGGTCTTGGATAAGGAGGGGCGTAGTGCAGAAGCTTAAAGCAATTAGTAAATTACTAGAGGCTTCGATTCAAATAATTACAGACCCCGATGTCGTTTTTGAAGTAAAGGCTTTAAGGAATAGAAGAGTTGCTGGTTTATGTATCGACTGGCGTTATGGAAAGGCTCCTGTCGAGCGGTTTTTGAAAAAGATAGGAGAAGTAGCAAGGAGATTTAGGCTTTATGTCGAAGAATACAGATACGAGCCGTTCCTAGACATCTTCCCAGCTAGACCGGATAAGGGAGTTGCGGTATCTTTCATTAAGGATGTTCTTGGTATAGACGGGCCTATAATGTATATAGGCGATAGTAAAACGGATAATCCAGCTTTCAAGGCCACTAACATATCCGTGGGCGTAATCCACAATCATGATGCCCCATCTCTGGAATGTCAATATTTTATTAAGTTTGAGAATGTACCAAAACTTCTTTCCGAACTTGTTAATCTTGAATTGAATTTTGACCCAAGTCGCCTACCGCTTTGCAGAGTTTAAGGGTGCAGGATATTGAAGATTGCCGTTTTGATGTACCAGACTAGCCTGACTAAGGGCCAAGAGCTTGTCGCTCTTCGAATGACGAAAGAGCTACGTAGGCAAGGAAAGGATGCCTTTCTCTTGTCTACTTTATTCCACGATGGAAAACGTGTTCCTTGGTACGAGCAAGTGTTGAAGAGCGTAAGGGGCTATACGGTTAAGGAGGAATTTGGTATTCCTGTGATAAGGATGGACGGATATATATCTAGTTGGCCTCCAAGGAGAATCATGCTTAGGGATGCGCAATCAACCTTCAGACACATCGTTGAGGACTTAGGGATAGAGTGTTTCATAGCCCATAGCACGCTATGGAATGGCCCGGAGGAACTCGCCCGCTTCAAACTATGGAGTGACATGATGGTCAGGGAGAGGTTAAGGGATAGAAGGCTGATAGCTTGCTTCATGCCCCACTACCAACCTCCGAGCCCTATACATTACGTACAAATTGAAAGACTGTACAGAGAGGTATGGAATAGCACGGTATTTCCTATAATATTCAAGACGGCAGATCTGATACTTTGCACAACGCCCGTTGAGGCTAATCAAATGGTCGAGCTAGGCGCCGATGTTAACAAGTGCCACCTTTATCCTGGAGGGATTGACGAGGAGATGTTCAATAATCTAGGTAAAGTGGATGTATATTCGAGATTTAACATACCTAAGGACGCTAAGATGATAACTTTCATAGGAACTGTGGAAAGGCGAAAGAACCCCGCCGCTATAGTCAAAGTTGCTACTAGATTACTCAATAGAAAAGATATAATCTTCATCGTAGCCGGTTCGCCATCCGACCAATCCGATATTTTAACTAAAGCTACCCGAGCTCTTTCAAATTTCAGATACGTTGGTGAGGTTAGTGATGATGAGAAGATATCGCTGATAAAAGCGTCGTACGCCAACATCATCATGAGTAGGATGGAAGCGCTTGGAATCACACAATTAGAATTCATGTATGCCGGTAAGCCTGTAATCACTTCAGCGGTCGACGGCCAACGTTGGCTGGTCAGGGACGGAATCGATGGCATCCATGTTAATGGTCCAGAAGACATAGAGGGCGCGACAAAAGCCGTCTTAAGATTAGTCGACAATGAGGAACTTGCGAGTGAGATGGGGAAGAATGCGGTAAAAAGGGTTTCAGAATTTACATTAAGTAGGATTACACAAAATTTGATTGAACGTTTAGAAAGTTTGTAGAGCCATTTATGTTTTGATTTAGCGTAAACGGTTTCGTAAGCTTTAATTATTCAGTAGCGTAGGATGTTCCTTACGGAAGAGGTCTATGCAGAAGGTTTCTGTCATAATTCCAGCGCATAACGAGGAGGATAACCTAGATGAGGCGGTAACGAGGGTAGACAATTTACTAAGTAGGGCACGTGTTGATGGGGAGATTATAGTAGTGGACGACAACAGCACGGATAGTACACCGAAGCTGGCAGACTTGCTAGCAGCTAAGATAGGAAGGGTTAGGGTTGTCCACAGGACGGACGGCATGAAAGGTTTCGGAATGGCGATAAGGTCTGGAATAGAAGCCGCTAGGGGCGATTACGTCGTGCCCTTTATGGCAGACCTCTCGGATGATCCGGAGGACATACTCAAGTTGCTGCGGAAGGTTAAGGAAGGTTATGATATAGTCATAGGTTCGAGGTTCATCAGCGGAGGAAGGGCGTACGGATATTCTTTCATGAAGCTTATAGCAAACAGACTCTACAACTTCTTCCTTAGGATGCTCTTTGGTTTAAAATTAAAGGACAGTACTAATGCTTTTAAGCTTTATAACCGAAAGTTGTTATCGAACTTGAAGCTTGAGTCCAAAGGTTTTGAGATAAACGCAGAAATAATAATAAAAGCATACCTGATGGGCGCAAAGATTGCCGAGATACCGACAGAATGGAGAGAAAGAGGTGCTGGTAAATCGAAAATGAAACTCCTGAAAGTTTGGAAGGATTATGGTCTAACCGCAATTAGATTATTTTTACGTCATTTTCTGCAAAGATAGCATCTACTAAAACGAAAAATTTTCTAAGTAAATTTCATGCTGATGTTAAGCCACGCGTCCGAAGCTCTTCTAATGATTTTTCAAAAAGGTCCATGGCTGACCATCCATGAAGCTTCCCCCACTCGGCTAACTCTTTGAGGCCGTCGTATAGGTCATGCTCTGCCTTAAAGCCAAGCAACCGCTCAGCATTCGAGGTATCTGCATAGCAATGCCTAACGTCGCCTTTTCGAAACTTTCCCGATACGTACGGCTGAACCTTTCCACCTATCAGCTCCGTGAGTAGGTTGGCCACGGACAGTATGGATTTTGGCTTTCCTGTTCCAACGTTCACGGCCATATAATCGGCACTACTGTTCTCAAGCGCCAAAAGGTTCGCCTTAGCAACATCCTTGACGTGTATAAAATCCCTTAGCTGTCGGCCATCCTCGAATATGAAGGGTGGCTTTCCGTTTAGTATTCTGCTCACAAATATTGCGCATGCCCCCGTATAAGGATTGGATAGGGATTGTCTTGGACCGTAGACGTTGAAATAGCGCAAAGCTACAGACGGTATACCGTAAGTCCTTCCAATAAGCAGAACCATCTCCTCTTGATGTCTCTTACTCATGGCGTAAATCGACGTTGGCATCAAAGGTTTTTCCTCGTCCGTAGGTAAATGTTTTAGGAAATTGCCGCATACATGACACCTATGCTCCCAAACTCCGGCCGCAAGTTGCTCTTCCAACCTTAACCCAGGAAAGCGCGGCTCGCCACATTCTTCACAGAAATACTTGCCCTCGCCGTAGATGCTCATGGAGGATGCAACAACGACTTTTTTTACATCATGCTCCTCGTTAACCAACACATCTAACAACAACGATGTGCCCCTTGTATTTGCGTCGACGTAATTCTCGACCTCGTACATGGATTGACCAACACCGACCGCTGCAGCTAAGTGTATGACGGCCTGACATTCCCGTAGTAATTTGATAAGCAGTTCTCTATCCCTTATATCGCCCCTAACAAATCGGATACCATCTGGCAGGTAGTCCGGAAATTTTCCATGGTGAACTTGCTCAACTAAGCTATCGAGGATTATCACTTCGTAGTCTCGTTCAAGGAGGAGGTCTACCGTGTGCGAGCCTATAAAGCCAGCGCCGCCAGTAACGAGGACTCTATCGATACCCCTAGCATTCATCGCTCTTGAGCGTAAGTGGCATCTATATAAGATATGCGTAGTATAGACAAGGATTAATTAGCAAGCCGCTTTCTTCCAGAGAGAAGAGCGGCCGCAAAACTACGTGAGGAGACGATGGGTGATAGGATAAGGCTACGGTATACTGGAATTCTGGGCTTCGCCTCCAGATTGTTCAGCATGCTGACTGGGGTGGCATTCGTCGTCATGGTAACGAGGAACGTGCCCGTGGCCGAGTTCGGTATATGGCAGTACATATCACTCATAACTGGATACTTACTCTTTCCCAATTTTATCGTGGGTGGATGGAGCGGGTGGACCGTCAGGTTCATAGCTAGAGGGATGCTCGTAGGTAAAACCTCCGTCTTAGTAAGCTTTCTACTATCAATCATCGCATCCATAGCATTCGTTGGTATATCGATTTGGAGTGTCGACTTTTTCAACACAAGCATAATATACTTTGCCCTGGCAATGCTTAGCATCCCTCCGATATATTTGGCCTCAACGCTCGAGGCCATATTACAGGGCTACGAGCCGCACGTGGTTTACTATGGTACAATAATCTTTGAAGTTGTAAAACTTTCGGCAGGCATAATCGCAGTTTTTTATTTTAGGCAGGGTTTGGTGGGCGTATTAACGGCTATGCTGATCGCATACATTGCCCAAGATGTGTTCTTATTTTTAAGAGCTACGAATATGATGGGCGATAGGGTTGAGTGGAAAGTTGCGGCCGAATGGCTCAAAACAGGATGGCTTCCAGCCTTTAGGCAGGCACCGGCCACAATTTTGGGTTTGGATATGTTTCTCGTGACTTTATTTCTGGCATCTTCAGAGCCGATTGCGTTTTGGAGGGCGGCACAAATAATCTACGGTACTATAACCATGGCTAGCGCTCTTGCTTCTGCCATATATCCTAAGTTACTCAAAGACGGGAGCGGGTTCCATGTAGAGGCTACGCTTAAGCTCGTGCTACTCTTTGCCATGCCTATGACTATTGGGGCTTTGGTGCTCTCTGAGCCGCTCCTTGGCGTCCTAGGCCAAGAATACATAGCATCCTCTGGGATACTCAGGGTCGGCGCCCTCGTCGCATTCGTGAATCTGCTATCAAGCGTTTTTCATGGCGTGGCCACTGGTGCGGAAAAAGTGGATATGGATGGAAGATTGAAGGCTAAAGAACTCCTGAAGAGTACGCTTTTTAAAATACCGCTTGTTATGATGTTAGTTGCTTTCATGTACCTTTTGAGCGTCTGCTTCATAGCCACAATTTTCCAAGGGGAGCAGAATGCTCGGCTCTCGGTGCCGCTATATGCAAACTTTGCAGCCCTTGTAGCCTACATCGTAGTACTTGTCTACACGTACTGGTCAGCATTAAGAAAGATTAAGTTCAGCTTTCCCGCATCAGCCACCATAAAGTACTTGACGGGGTGTGCGTTCATGATAGTTTTTCTTTTGGTATTTTATCCTAGCGGGTCTGTAAGAACCATAGCTACTGCGCTTGCTGGAGGCGGCGTGTACTTTGTTGTTCTTTTACTGATTGACAAAGAGGTCAGACAGCTCTTCATGAGCGGTTTGAATTTCTTAAAGGGCAAGGTAGCTAGGATTTTAAGGCATTAATAGCATAAAAGTCATCCCAAGAGAAACTTTTTGATAAATGCTGAACGGTAATTCCGCATACAAGCCTTGAAATAAAAGCTTAATCTTAGAGGCTCGAATAATGCCAACACTTTGTTTCTGTTTCTAAGGTACACTACCAGCTTCCTACCGAGAATTAAAGCTCTATCCTAGGGCATCCTCCTAGCTATAAAGCGCATGACCACTATTAGAGCTACTCCCAATATGTGGACTGGGTTTGCCAGTAACTCCCTAAGGATTCTCTTTCTGTGGAATTGGGTTCTTACCAACTTCTGGTAGGTTTCGCGGCCATAGGCTTGCCTAAGCATCCTGAAGGCTTTTCTTGATAGCAGTGTTTTCCTCAGCGTATCGGTTACGGTTACCCTCTCGTCGTGGGCTAGGCTTCCGGTCTCTATGGCCGATACTTTGTAACCAGCATTCAGGGCCCTTAGCCGTATCTCTATGTCGTCGCAAAGCCTGTATCTCGGGTCAAACAGCCCTATCTTTTTGAGTACTTCACGTTTGAAGAACATGGTTTTGTAAGTGCTTTCTCTGATGATAGCTATGCATTTTGCTAGGTACTCGTTTGGCACGCTCTTAGTAACGGGTACGGCAATTATGTCGTAGCCCTGCCTTGCTTTTTTCACACACTCTTCAACGACCGTTGAGCTTATGTACTCATCCTCATCAAGAAAGTAAACGTACTCGCCCTCGCTTGCGACGAAGCCGACGTTCCTCTTCTCTGCCGGAAGGCCTCTAAACTCTACGAGTATCGTCTCAATCCTTGGATAAGTCTGGGCTCTAATAGCTCCTAAGCAGTTTGCCAGCTTATTTCTATCATGCACAGGAATTATTATAGATACAAGTTCAGGCACATACAGATGCTCTTCATCGGTCACTCGGAATTCGTTTGTTGTACACATGCTATCCAGCTCGACTTTCTTCTGCTAACAAACGGTAAATCTCAACAACCCTCGAAGATATTATTCTAGGATTGTGTACCTTAAGAACGTAATCCCTCTGTAGCTCAGATACGGATGCACGTTCTTTTATGTCGTTCAACCTATTTAATGCCTCAACTACGTCATCCTGTGTAAACGCTGACACTACCGGAGGCACGAGCAAATCTTTGTAATACTCTTTGTTGATATACTGTATTACAGGCCTCATGCATGCCATAGCTTCCAAGCTACTCATATGCAGGTATCCAAGTGTGAGGTCCGTAGCCACCACGTCAGCCCAGCCGTATAGCTCGGTCATCTTCTCATGAGGCTGATATTTGACTGTCTCGTGCTTCACACCTAAGTCCCTTAATAAATTCAGTATACGAATGGAGTCCTTCCCATGATTTATAACCTTCAGCATACTGTTTGGATGCTCTTTTTGAAATTCTGAGAATGCCTTAACGAACTTGTCCGCTCCTTTTATGTAGGATAGGTCCGATGCCCACAGGACGTTAAATCCTGAGCGCTCCTTTACTACTTGAGGTTTAAAAAATTCAAGGTCAACAGGATTTGGTAAATACTCGGCGTCTGACCTGTGCTGCCTAGCAATTGGTAGTATGTCGGGAACGCTGACTAAGACCTTGTCAGCCGACTTAAGATTCTCTTTCACTATCCAACCCCACTTGGAATTCAATGTTGTCCTGAGGTCGGAGCCATGAAAGTGGCATATTGTAGGGCTATTCTTTAGCGATCTTACCAGCAGATGATCTTGAAGGCCGTAATGTACATGAAAAACATCGCCCTTTGAGAGAGCAATCTTCGTAAGTATTCCAAGCGTTTTGGAGAACGGGTTACGACTCCTTTTAATATGTGAGTAGACTATGTTGGACGGAGAATATCTGATGAGCGTTTGTCCAACCCAAGCGCAATCGTTTACCATAACAACGCGTATAACGTCTCTCAAATGCAAATCACCAACTCATGGTGGACAGTAGCCTATCGCCGCGTACACGAGCTTGCCACTAAACTCTCTTGGGTCGTATATCCTTCTCCCATCAATGACGACGGGTGTGCGCATGAGCCTTATGAAGTCCTCGGGCCTTAACCTTTTAAATTCATCCCATTCCGTGACGACGATGCAGCAGTCGGCACCCTTGATGCACTCCGCCGCGGAGCTTGCATATAAAACTACGTTCCCTAAGAGCTTCTTAGCATTCTCTAAACCCTTAGGGTCGAACACGGCTATCTCAGCGCCCTCCTTTAACAGCATATCGATTAGCCTCAATGAGATAGCGCCCCTTACGTCATCCGTATCCGGCTTAAAAGCCAAGCCCAGCAAAGCCACCTTTTTATCTTTCAGCGTCTTGAGTAAGTTCTTCGCTAGTAAGACGACTTGGTATGGCTGGTTCTCGTTCGTGCGCTGAACGGCACGCAGTATTAACGGTTCATATCCTAAGGATTGGGCATGGTTGACCAAAGCGGACAGGTCTTTGGGGAGACAAGGGCCAGCATAGCCAAGCCCAGCCCTGAGGAAGAGCGGTCCTATCCTCTTGTCAAGACCTATGCCCCTCGCAATGACCTCCACATCCGCACCTGGAATTCTTTGGCAGATGTTTGCTATCTCGTTTATGAAGCTGATCTTTGTGGCTAAGAAGGCATTGTTCGCGTACTTAATTAACTCTGCATTCACAGTATCCGTGACGATGTAAGACGGTAATGGATCGCCATAAAAATCCTTATACAAATTGAGGAGCTTCTCACCCGAGCCCCTATCGTGCTCGCCTATTATTATTCTATCGGGATGGAAAGTATCCTCGACCGCAGAGCCTTCCCTCAAAAACTCTGGATTAAAGGTTAGGCTGAAATCTAGTCCGACCTTCATGCCCGATGAAAATTCTAAAATTGGAGCGACGACTCTTGACGTCGTGCCCGGCACTACCGTGCTCTTCACCACGACCAAATGATTTTTGCTTGCTAGATGAAGGCTCTTACCAACGGCCTCGGCGGCAGAGGTTACATAGGATAGGTCTATACTACCGTCGGATTTTGACGGCGTTCCTACACATATAAAGGAAAACTTAGCGCCCTCCATTCCTTCGGCATATTCGTCTGTGGCCTTCAGCAGACCCTCGGAGGTTACCTTAGTTAGGATCTCCTCAAGACCAGGCTCGTGTATCGGAGACTCACCTCTTTTAATTTTTTCGACACGTCGTTTGTCGATGTCTACGCATGTAACTCTCATACCTCTACTAGCAAAGCATGCGGCTGTCACGAGCCCGACATACCCAGAGCCGACTACGCAAATTTTATAGCCCATAGCCGTTCTAACGGGTGTTCTGCGTTCTGTTTAAAGCTTTTTCTGGAAGAAATTTCTTAAAGACTGTTCCACTTCGGTGTAACTTTTGTTTTAATTTTATTCTAACTAAATGTTATATACCTTTGTTAACTTCGCTAAAATAGTTGGTCTGAGTTGAAAGCAGTGCTACCCGCTGCTGGGCTTGGTACACGTCTTCTACCCATAACAAAAGAGTTACCTAAAGAAATGTTGCCAATTTTTGTTAGAAGCACAGATGAGGGGCTTTGCCTAAAGCCGATGATTCAGGCCGTCTACGAGCAACTCTACAACTTCGGCTTCCGAGAGTTTGTGATCGTGGTCGGCAGGGGTAAGAGGGCTATAGAAGACCATTTCACTCCTGACAAGGGGTTCATAGAACTGCTTAAGATGAGGAACAAACACAGCCTGGCGGCGGAGCTGGAGTCATTCTATAATAAAATACTAACCTCTAACATAGTGTTCGTTAATCAACCTGAGCCGCGTGGCTTCGGCGATGCCGTGCTGGCCGCAAAACCTGTGATTAACGGTCCGTTTCTCCTTCATGCGGGGGACACGTACATAATCTCTAAGGGTGATGGACATCTCAAACGGTTATTTGACGTTCATAAAAAGTTTAACGCCGATGCTACAATCCTCATACAGGAGGTTGAAGACCCGAGGGCTTATGGTGTCATAGAGGGTGACGAAGTTTCAGAAGGCGTTATCTTAGTCAGAAATCTCGAGGAGAAACCGGATAAACCGAAAACGAATTTGGCGATAATGCCGATATACATTTTCGACTCTGTAATCTTCAAGGCACTGGAGATAACGAGGCCTGGCAAGGGTGGCGAGATACAGCTCACGGATGCCATCCAAAAGCTCGTGGACTGGGGTCTTAAAGTTTATGCCGTCAAGCTCATGCCCGATGAGCAAAGACTGGACATAGGAACCCCACATACGTGCTGGGAGTCGTTAACAATTTCCTACAATTATTTTGGGAAGGAATGAACCATGCTGGACGGGATAGTCTCCGAAGACGTGGAATCGATAGTCAGTAGAATTGGAAATATGGGTAAAGCTCTGGAGACCTGTAAAGTGCTTGTGACTGGCGGTGCTGGGTTCTTGGGTAGTTATATTTGCGATGTAGTAAACAAGCTTGGAGCAGATGTTGTATGTGTTGATGATTTATCCAGTGGCAAAATAGAGAACATAGATCACTTACTCGGGAGCGGAAAGTTCACCTTGATAAAGGCAGACGTGTCCAGCTTTGAGCCAAACGAAAAATTTGATTATGTTCTACACGTAGCAAGCCCAGCCGCTCCAGAAGAGTATCAATCTAAACCTGTCGATACTATGAGGGCCAATTCAGTCGGTACATTAAACATGTTAGAAGTTGCAAGAAGAAGTGATGCGAGGATGCTTTATACTTCCACGAGCGAAGTCTATGGCGATGCAAAAGCTCTACCGACTCCGGAGACCTATTGGGGTAACGTGAATCCGATAGGGCCTAGGAGCTGTTATGATGAGGGGAAAAGATTCAGCGAGGCCCTTATCATGGCCTACATACGGCAATACGGCTTGGACGTAAGAATTGTACGAATATTCAACAGCTTCGGCCCACGTATGAGATATGATGGGGCATACGGTAGGGTCGTGTCGAAGTTCATAAATCAAGCCCTGTCTAGGAGGCCCATAACGGTCTACGGCACAGGAAGGCAGACTAGGTCTTTCTGCTATATTTCTGATACCATAACAGGCATAACGTTAGCCTTGCTTAACGAGAAGGCTAGAGGTGAGGTCATAAACATAGGCAATCCACACGAAATAACGATACTAAGGCTTGCAAGACTCATCAAGCGTATAACCGATAGCGACTCGAAGATAATGTTCATGGAGTTGCCTCCTGACGACCCTAAGAGACGTGTGCCAGACATAAGAAAGGCGAAAAAGCTCCTTGGATGGAAGCCCTTCGTGAAATTGGAAGATGGTCTGAAAAGAACTGTTGAGTGGTATAAACTGAGGGGCAGTGTTTGAACGCGATGCTCCCTGGTGTTAAGGTAAAGGATATCAACAAGTTGCCAGATGAGAGGGGCTTCTTCGCTGAGGTATTCCGAGATGACTGGCAGGATTTGCTGGAAGGCGATAGAGTTGTCCAAGCTAACGTTTCGTTAACGTATCCTGGCGTAGTTAGAGCATGGCATAGGCATTTAAGGGGACAAATAGATTACTTCATAGTCCTACGTGGAGCGCTGAAGGTTGCAGTATACGACGATGAAGGGGAATCACCCACCAGAGGGCAGCTCAACGAGATAATCTTAAGCTCCGAAAAGTTTCAATTACTCCGTATACCGGGACACTATTGGCATGGCTTCAAGGCTATAGCGCCAGAGCCCGCACTGACCCTTTACTTTGTGAACAGACTTTACGATTACTCGAGACCAGACGAGGAGAGGAGGCCTTGGAATGACCAGAGGATAATAGACCCTAGGACAGGAAAGCCTTACGATTGGAATGCACCACCCCATAGGTGAGACTTCGATGAGGGTGCTCGTCACGGGTGGTTTAGGGTTCATAGGTAGCCACTTGGTGAGGGGGCTCGTCGTCAGTGATTGGTGTACCCATTTGATAAATCTTGACAACATGGGCTTCGGCTCGAACATAAACAACGTTAAGGATGTCGAGGCGAATAGAAAATATGCTTTTGTCTACGGTGACATAAGAGATTCGGAACTCGTATTTAGGTTAGTTAGGGATGTGGATGTCGTCATTAACGTCGCAGCGGAGACGCATGTCGACAGGAGCATATCGAACCCCAGACCTTTCGTGGAAACGAACGTGTTAGGTACTTTCAACTTGCTTGAGGCATGTAGACGTAGCGAAGTTGGTCTCTTCATGCAAGTTTCGACCGATGAGATTTACGGTGATGCTCCAGACGATAAATCATTCAATGAAGACGATGCATTCAGACCTAGCAGCCCGTACTCAGCAACGAAGGCGGCGGCCGATTGTCTGGTGATGGCATATAACAGAACTTATGGGCTTAACACCATGATTACCAGGTCTACCAACAACTTTGGCCCCTACCAACACCCAGAGAAGCTTATACCTAAGACGATAATCAGAGCAGCCCTCGGCCTGAAGATACCTGTTTACGGTAGCGGCAGACAGGTGAGGGATTGGATATACGTGGAAGACCATGTAGAAGCAATAGAGTTGGCTCTTCTAAAGGCAAAAGCCGGAAGGGTATACAACATCTCAGCAGGTAATGAGATCAACAACTTAGAGGTTGTAAAGCAAATTCTGAAAATAATGGATAAACCCATGGACCTTATAGAGCATGTCGAGGACAGACCTGGGCACGATGTCAGATATTCGCTTGACTCTTCGCTCATAAGGCGCGAGTTAGGATGGGCGCCAAGGCATAGCTTTTTAGAGGCTTTAAGGAAGACCATAAGATGGTACATGGATAATGAATGGTGGTGGAGGCCTTTAGCGGATGAGAAGACGCTTCACCCGATGCCTTGGAAGCTCAGGTGGTAAGCTTGAGGTTGCTCGTGACTGGTGGTTCTGGCTTGATAGGCGGACGGCTTTGTCTGGAGGCCGTTAAGATGGGGCATGATGTTTATGCAGCCGAGCATGAAACCAGTGTCGATGTTGGCATTCCCGTAAAGCTTGACCTACTTGATGCATTAAGCATAGAATCTGCTTATGAGAAGTCTAGACCTGAGGTTGTTATCCATACGGCCGCGCTCACGGATGTTGATTTATGCGAAAGGAATCCGGAGCTGGCCTTCAGGGTAAACTCGGATGCAACAGCACAGATAGCCTTACAAGCAAAAAGGAGGGGGGCGTTCCTTATATACATATCAACGGATTACGTGTTTGACGGAGTGAAAGGGATGTACAGAGAGACCGATGAGCCAAATCCGATAAACGCTTACGGCCTATCAAAGCTCAAGGGTGAAGTTGCGGTAAAGAAATTTGCTGAGAGATGGTGTATCGCAAGGCTTAGCACACCGTATGGCATCCATAAGATGAAAAAGACCTTTCCTGAATACGTAATAGAAAGGCTCGCTAAAGGTGAGAGTGTTAAGGTTGCGTACAACCAATTTACATCACCTACATATGTTCCGAACTTCTGTAGGATGCTCCTAGAGGTTGTAGAGCGTGACATGCAGGGCATAATACACCTGTCAGGCAGTACTAGGGCATCTAGGCTGGAGGTGGCCGTAAAGGTAGCCGAGTTGCTTAATCTAGACAAAGCCCTAATCGACCCAACACCTCTCTCGGAGCTTAAGCTCGATGCAAAAAGGCCAGAGGATTCATCGCTCGATGTTTCAAAAGCATTACAAATTTTAAAAGAAAAACCAATAACGTTAGAAATCGGTCTTAACATGCTTATCCATAACCTTTATGAATTAAAAGCAGGGGGCGCTACTGTGTGAAGGGTCTGCTCCTAGCAGGAGGGCATGGAACTAGGCTGAGGCCTCTTACATTTACTGGTAACAAACACCTTCTTCCCATTGCCAACAAGCCGATACTCTTTTACGGGCTTGAGAATCTAGCAAAGGTCGGCATAAAGGAAGTCGGGATAATACTTGGGCCGATAAAAGAGGGCATCGTGGAGGCCGTAGGCGACGGGTCCAAGTTCGGCCTGAAAGTTACATACATACACCAACCGGAGCCGCTTGGTATAGCTCATGCCATCTTAATATCTGAGGACTTTCTCCATGATGAGAATTTCGTCGTCTACCTTGGTGATAACCTGCTTAAGCAGGGGATTAAATCGTTCGTGGAACTTTTTGAGAAAAACCAAAGCGATGGCGTGATAGGCGTAACGCCGACAAAGGAGCCGCAAAGGTTCGGCGTCGTGGAGATGGGGAATGGAAAGGTTGTCAGGCTTGTAGAGAAGCCAAAGCAGCCGAGAAGTAATCTTGCTTTGGTTGGTGTTTACGTTTTTAATGCTTCCATATTTGAAGCATGTAGAAGGATTAAGCCTTCTTGGAGGGGCGAGCTAGAGATAACGGATGCTATACAGACGCTCATTGACATGAAGAAGAGAGTAGACGTTAACTTTGTTGAAGGATGGTGGAAGGATACGGGCAAGCCAGAAGACCTACTTGAGGCCAACCAGCTCGTTCTACAAGAGCTCGAGCCCTATACTAAGGGAAGCTTGGAGGATGGAGTAGTGATAACGGGCAACGTAGTCATCGAAGAAGGGACCGTAGTACATAAAAACAGCACCATAAGAGGGCCTGTTATAGTAGGTCGCAATTGTGAGATAGGCCCAAACGTCTACATAGGCCCTTATACGTCCATAGGCGACGGAACAAGAATAGTCAGCGCGGAGATAGAGAATAGCATAATAATGAATAACGTTGTCATAGAATGTAACAGGAGAATAGTTGACAGTATAATCGGCAACTATACCACGATAATAGAGCATGAGAAGAACAGACCGAGGGGTTTCAAGTTTATCCTTGGGGAAAGAACGTTCGCTAGTATATGAGTTAAAAAGCTATGGTTCGCATCATATAACCTGACTTTTACTCCTTCTTTTGCAGCGCCGCTCGGCCTAGGACTGTCTCTAGCCCCCATATTCTCACGAAGCCCTCGGCCATCTTCTGATCAAAAGTGCTCTCGCGTGAGTACGTTGCCATGGCTACCGAGTATACAGGTTTTTCAGCCCTTCTCCCAACAATCCTAGCAGAGCCTTTATGCAACTTTATCCTTACATCGCCAGTGACGTTTTCCTGCGAGGTGTCTATGAAAGCGTTAAGCGAATCCATTAGTGGGTCAACCCATAAGCCAGCGTAGACCATGTAACACCACTGCCTGTCGATCATCTGCTTAAACATCAGATGCCTTCCGCCTAATGTCATCTTCTCCAAGTCGGCGTGAGCCTTGATTAGCATGAGCGCGGCCGGGACTTCATATACCTCCCTTGATTTTATTCCCACGACCCTATCCTCTACGTGGTCAACTATACCGAAGCCGTGTTTTCCGCCGATTTGGTTCAAGCGCCTTATTATATCCGTCAAAGGCAACTTCTCGCCATCTAGCGAAACAGGTACGCCTTTCTCAAAACCTATTGTGACCTCTTCAGCTTTGTCCGGAGCTTTATCTAAAGGCGCAACAAGCTTGAAGGCCTCCTGCGGTGGTTCAAGCCATGGGTCTTCCAGCTCAGCCGCCTCTATCGACCTTCCCCACAAGTTCTCGTCAACGCTGAACCTGCTTTTCTTGGGGTGTATCGGTAGCTTCCTGGATAGCGCATACTCTATCTCTTCATCCCTGCTCATATTCCACTCCCTCACAGGCGCTAGTATCTTTATCCCGGGCGCGAGCGCTGCGAACGTTGTCTCAAACCTTATTTGGTCATTGCCTTTTCCAGTACACCCATGGGCTACCGCGTCGGCGTTCTCCTTTAGCGCCACCTTAACCGTCTCCTCAGCTATCAAGGGCCTGCTAAGGGCAGCGGTTAGCGGGTACTCTCCCTCATATAGAGCGTTAGCCTTAATGGCCCTCGCTATGAACTCATTTGCAAACTTCTCTCTTGCATCTATATAGTAATGCTTTAATGCACCGCTCAGCTTTGCGCGTTCAGCTATCGCACCAAAATCTTCCTCTTGGCCGACGTTTACTGTTACAGTTATAACCTCTGCGCCATACTTCTCTTGGAGCCATTTAATTATCACAGTCGTATCGAGACCGCCGCTATAGGCTAACGCTACTCTCACGACACATCCCTCCAAAGAAACCATGCCTTGTATAAAAAGGCTGTTTAAAAACGTTTTATTGTTTTTGGTCAATTTCTTAATATTCTTCATTAATGGTTTCCGTAAAGTATTTAACGAATGGTGTAAATAAAAATTTTTGCATGGACGAAATTGATAATAGGATACTCGAGATATTAAAAAGAGACGCAAGAAAACCTTTCGTGGAGATAGGTAAGGAGCTGGGGCTTTCAGAGGGTGCTGTCAGACGACGTGTAAAGAATTTAATTAAGAACAACGTGATAACCAGGTTCACTATAGAAGTTGAGAAAGGGCATGCTGTGAGGGCAATAACCTTTATCACGGTGGACCCTGGGATGCCAACACCACTTGTGAGCGAAAAGCTTGCCGCCTTAGACGGTATTGAGAGTGTTTATGAGTTGACCGGTGAATACGATGTAGCCGCCATAGTCTCCGCTAACAATGTAGCCGGGTTAAACAAGTGTATTGAAGAGATAAGGAAAATAGATGGTGTGAGGAACACCAACACGGTCTTAGTGCTCAGAGTCGTCAGGTAACCCTCCTCTCTGTTTTTGATTTATTAACGTTCGCGAGTTCTTCTATAACACCTTCGTGGGACATGAGTAACGTTAGTTCGCTATACTTGCTGTCTATCTCGTTGACGTAAACGTCCGGAAAAGATAGGTCTATAGGCATTCTAGTCTTCCAGTAGTAACCGTCCTTTACGTTAAGTCTCGTAAAAATTCCAACGAGACTCTTCTTAAGAGGAAAACTCAGCGCGTTTATTATGAACTCGACGAAGCATATCTTGTAAGCTTTTTCGTAAACATCCCCATAGAAAGTATTAAAATAAACGTATAGAGGGCTATCCCTGCAATAAGTTTCCCACGTCGTAAACTGGGTGTACAGAGGGACCCAGCCCTCCTCCCTTAACACCATGTCCTCAAGGCTCTGCGGTCTCTTCCAATTACTCACCATAAAACCCCTCTCTTCTAAGGCAGGTATCACATAGCGGTGGAGGATGCCTTGCCTGAGCATCTCTATCCTTTCCTTTAAACTAATTGGCATACCATTGAACTCTCCTGACTTTCAACCGTATTCAGCCTTCCATCTGCCCATTCTGCTAGCTTAGAGAAGTAATTAACGGGGGTTAAAACGTTTACTTTAGCACAAAATAGCCGTCATGGGCGTAAAGAACGTGTAGAGGTGACGCGATGGGCAAGCTCAAGTCCGGTTAACATTTTATATAACCGCTGAGCTTTGATACAGTGAGGAGTAGGCTATGCCTTTCAAGCGTAAGAGTAGAGGTAGGGCCAAAGGCGCAAAGGGCAAGGAGCCGATGGTGCAGTGCGACAACTGCGGCGCTTACGTACCTAGGAGCAAGATTCAGAGAGTTACGAGGAGGGTATCGCTCGTGAGCAAAGACCTTGCTAAAGAGTTAAAGCAGCAGGGCACATACCTTGCCGAGAACGTAATAACAAAGAACCTCTGCATCAGTTGTGCAATACATTACGGCATCCTGAAGGTGAGGGCTAGGGAAGAAAGGAGGCCGTATCCTTAAATTAATTTGGGTAAAGGTTTTTTAGAGGGATTTAGTCTGTTTGAAATCGGTGCGTCTTCTATGATGCCTAAGGCAGGCATGTCGCTTATAAAATTAAGGCTTGCTATGTTGAGTACGCTGGCTGTTATAACCGGCTTAGCAACGCTTATTCTTGTGCTGATTTTAAGTTGGCTTGAGGTTCCATTTGGCATATACACGATACTCGGTATAGTGGTTGCATTCCATATACTACAGTGGTTAATCGCGCCCTACATAATTAACGCCATATATAGGGTCAGACCTCTCGAAGCGCATGAGTATCCTTGGCTCCATGAGGCCGTATCAAAGATCTCGGCCGTAAGCGGGCTCGATGTAAAGCCGAGGCTTATGCTAGCAGAGATAGATTTGCCTAACGCCTTCGCTTACGGTAGCCCGATTACGGGTAATTTCGTGGCGGTCACTAAGGGTCTCCTATCCACGTTGCCTCGTGAAGAAGTTGAGGCGGTCGTAGGACACGAGCTAGGCCACGTAAAGCATAAGGACGTCATGTTCATGATGGTCATAAGCATAATACCCGCGCTGATATATTACCTCGGACACATACTTTACTACTCCGGCTGGCTCGGTAGTATGTCTAGGGACCAAAGGGGAGGCGGTGGTGCGCTCTTGGTGCTCATCGGAGCAGGTCTGATGGTTCTAAGCTTCATCTTTAACCTCTTCGTATTCTACTTTAGCAGGTTGAGAGAATATTATGCTGACTCGCATGCCGCGATATCTGTGCAGAATGGTGCAAAGAACCTTCAGAGGGGCCTGGCCAGAATAATGAACGTATCGGGAAAGATTCGCAAGGAAAAGGTTGCCTCTTATACCCAGATGAAAGCACTGTTCATAGCAGACCCTGAGGTAACTGTCAGAGGTTACACCGACATAGATGCTCTTGTAGAACGGATTAAGTCAGAAAAACCAAGCATCCTGATGGAGCTTTTCAGTACTCACCCGCACCCTGCCAAGAGACTTCGTCATTTGGATACCTATATAACTTAAGGTCAGTATGCCTTGGCCACGTAGACGACCTCCTGAGCCTTCTCACCGCAAACTATGCAGCTCTTTTGTGGCACCTCTGCTATATCGAACCTACTGCCCCTTACCTCGCCTCCAGCATACTCTTTGAGTTTTAGGGCACAGTCTTCCTTACCGCACCACTCAACCCTTGCTATCTTTCTTTCTGATAAAGCCTTTTTTACCTCATCTGGAGTCTGAGCCTCAACTATCAATCGCTCCATCATTCTAGCACTCCTTTCTCTTAGAGATGCGAATATCTTTGCCATGAGTTCTTCAACTTGGGTCTCGATATCCTCTAAATCCACCTCAACCCTCTCTAAGGTATCTCTCCTAAAGAGCGTAACCTTATTGCTCGAAACTTCTTTCGGGCCTACCTCAACCCTCATCGGCACGCCAAGCATTTCCCAATGGTAGAACTTTTCACCAGGCGTGACATCTTCTCTATCGTCCATCACACACCTGTATATTCGTGCTAGCTTTTCATGAATTTTCTTACAATATGATGCTATGGCTTCCTCGTATCCTTTAAAGGGTATGGGTACTATGACTACCTGAACTGGCGCAATGCTGGGAGGAAAAACGCAACCCTTATCGTCACCATGTTGTGAAATGACGGCAGCTAGAACTCTACTAAGACCAAAGCCATAGCAGAGTTGGTACACTAATGCCCTGCTACCGTCCTTCTGCTCAAACTCTATCTCGAACACCTTCGAGAAGTTCCTACCGAGGTTGTGAACCGTGGCCACTTGGTTGACCTTACCGTCTGGATTCCAAGCGTCAAAAGCTATCGAGTACTTTGCACCAGCGAACTTATCAAAATCTGGCCTCTTCAATAGAAGATAGCTTATACCAAGCTCCTTGAGGACTTTGGAGTATATCTCTATCGCTTCTCTCACCTGCTGCTCCGCATCCGCGGCAGTAGCATGCGCAGTGTGACCTTCGTTCCACGGAAACTCCCTTGCCCTGTATAGAGGCCGTGTTGCCTTCGTTTCGTACCTGTAAACATTTACTGTTTGGTGAACCTTAAGCGGGAGGTCTGCGTGTGATCTTATCCAAAGCTTAAACATAGGATACATTATCGTTTCGGACGTCGGACGTATTATTAGCTTCTTTTCTAACGGTTTATCGCCAGCCCGCTCTATGATGAAGACTTCGGAAGAGAAGCCCTTTATATGTTCCGCCTCTTTGGCAAAAAGCTCGTCGGTAGTTACGAGGGGGAACATCATACTCTTGTGTCCAGTCTCAACAAGAAGCTCTTCCAGCCTCTTCTTTATCATTTCGAGGATGAACATACCATTCTCGAGATAGACTATAAAGCCCTTGACCGGAAACCTGCTGTCGGCTATCCTAGCTTGGAACACCAATTCGTCAAACCAGTTGCTAAAGTTTGTGAACTTATTAATCATGGTCGACGCTACGGTCATACCGTCTTCCTCCAACCCTAAGCCTATGCATGAGTGTTAAGGATTTTTAAATCCTTATCTGTCGGTCTACGTTTAAGGTCTAGCAGTTTATGAAGAGGGTTGTACTTAAAAAGGATGTTCTGGTTGCGCTTTTAGAGATTTCTAGGCATCTTCACCCAAACGAAGCTATAGTCCTCCTTAGGGGCAGGGAGGTTGAACAGGATATTGTCCTAGAGGAGGTCTTGTTGGCACCTGCCTCAGTATACGGCAAAGGATTCTCTGAGTTCAGGTTAGATATGCTGCCCATGGACTTCTCCTTAGTCGGCGTTGCCCATTCCCATCCGTCTGGAATACCGATACCGTCGGTTGAGGACCTTAACAACATGATAGGCAAGGTGTTAATTATAGTAGTAGCACCCTACTCAAACAAGAGTTGCATTGCGGCATATAACAGCAGGGGCGAGTGCCTCCAGATAATCGTGGAGTCTAGCGGAGGCTGAGCGCCGCTTCAGCCATCTCCTTCATCACGGTATATGGGTCCTTTGCTTTTACGACGCCGCTGGCAAGCAGTACACCGTCGGAGCCCAACTCAATCGCCTTACGAACATCATCTCCTGTGGTTATGCCAGCACCACATAGGACTTTTACCTCTTTGTTTATGCTGCGTATCTGTCTAACACTTTCTGATACTATCTCAGGCTTCGCTTTTGAGACAGGTATACCTGTTCCAATCAGCTCAGGGGGTTCCACCGCGAGCATCGTAGGATTCAAGGCGGCCACAGCCATAGCAGGCTCAACATCGTCCGCACACACTAAGGATAACAGGCCAGCATTTTTCAGCATCTTCACGGCAGTGGATATACTCGTCAGCTGTAGTCTCTTCTCGGAATGATTAAGAATCGAACCGACGACGCCTGCATCCTTGAGAGCCTCAACAGATACCGAGCCAGTATAGCTGCCCGGCGAGTACGGGTCAACATGCTGGGCAAAGACTGGAATGCTAACGGCGCTGGCTATGCTTTTAAGGTCCGTGAACTGTGGTGCTACACACATACATACGCCCGTCTCGTTGGAAACACGCTCTGCAGCATTTGCAATCTTCATACCTCTATTGCCCAACGACTCGATATATGTCTTGAAATTGATGACGATAACGGGGAAGTCGAGTCGCTTCGACAACATCCTTCACCTTGAGCATGCAAATGCTATCGCTACTTATACTTTTACAGTACCCTCTCATGTTGAATTCGCAAACAATAAAAACACGTCAATCTTTATAAGAGCTGAGGACGTATAGTGACTGGGGTAGACACATATCATCAGAGGACGTTTGGTGAGATAACGGGTACTTGGAATCCTATTACAGGGTGTAATCATCAGTGTATTTATTGCTGGGCTAGAAGATTGGCTAGAAGGCTTGAGGCGATGGGTGTAGAACCTTACGCCAGCAACGCATTCAAACCGACGTTCCTTCCTCAGAGGCTTAACCAGCGTTTCAAGAGAAACGCTATGATATTCGTGTGCAATATGGGCGACCTTTTCGGCGAGTGGGTTCCAGAAGAATGGATACGGAGTGTACTCGACATAGTTAGACGACAGTCGCAAGCATACTTCATGTTCCTTACGAAGAACCCTAGTCGATATTTGCGACTTGAGAATGAGTTTCCAGGGAATGTCGTGCTGGCCGCGACCATAGAGTCCAACCGTGATTATGGATTGTCACGAGCCCCAAAGCCTTACGAAAGGCTTGAGGCGATGAGGTTGCTGAAGCATCCCTATAAAGGAGTAGTCGTGGAACCTATTATTGACTTCGACGACCGTTTTATCCGAGCGTTAAGGGACATAGGGCCTGCTTTTGTATATGTAGGGTACGACAATTACGGACACAGACTTCCGGAGCCTCCACTTAGCAAGACCATGATTCTTATGAAGACGTTACGTGAGTTTACCGATGTTAAGATAGGTACGTTAAGGGTGGCATGGTACGAGCAAAGACATGGTTCCTAGGACCTTGGTCTTACTTAGATAACCTTTTTAATCTATGACATAGAATTTATGACTGGTGCAGCATTTTGCAAAAACGTGAGAAGGCCGGACCAAAGATTTGCTTCCTTGACGTTGAGGCTACGTCATTGGAGGCAGACGTAGGAATAATTGTCGGGGCTGGCCTCATGGAGGACAACGGAAGGTTTAGCTATATATCCGTGAATAGGCCGGAGCTGGAGAAAGATAAGCTCAAAGAACTACTTGGAAGGCTTGAGCAGTATCACATAATAGTCACATGGAATGGAAAGAGTTTCGACATACCATTCTTAGTTTCAAGAATAATAAAGCATGGTCTGAAGGTAGAGTCTTTGCTTTCTGCCTACCATCTCGATATGGCTGAGCTCGTCAGAAACAACCTCAAGCTCAGCAGGACGGACCTCTTTCATGTATCAAAGTTTCTTGGGATAAGAAAGGACGTCACAACGCTAGGTCAGGACGTCCCCGGACTTTACGTTAAGGCGATGAAGGGCGATAGGGTTGCAGTTAAACGGATAGAGATGCACTGTAAGGATGACCTGAACGTTCTCCGTTTAATCTTCTTGAGGCTTAGACCTCTAGTTAGGATACTTAAGCCAGAGCTACCGACATGACTCCTTAGTCCACATCAATGCCATGCTTCTTTAGGGCAGCTTTTATCTTCACGACCTCGGCCTTAAGTGTCTGAACCTCCCTTACGAGTAGCTCTATGTCAGACGGTAACAACGGTCTTGGCTGAATTTGTCCGAGTGTCGGCACGTCCCCAAACCTTTCACGCAGTATGTCTTCAGGTTTTCTTATTCCGCTCATATCATGTAATACTCTTTGACAGATAGTTATATGTCCTTCGTTCTAAATAGATAAGCACGTCGTAATTTCAAAATAAGTTTAGCAGGCTTTGGTAAGCTTTTTATTAACTTCGAGCATAAAAAGGTGGGAAGAAGGTTGCAGAGACCCGAGGATTTGGAGGTTTACCTCTATTCGTACGGACCTAGAGGCAAAGTATCGATAGGTCAGAAGACCGTAGTCCTGGAGCCGGATCTATTTATTGCGTTGGAAGGTGCTGGAACCTTTGGGGGCATATCGCTTGAGGAAAGATTGCAGAGTCTTCTCGAGGGAGGGAAGGATTTAGAAAAGTTCGCTTCAAAGCTGCACGGTGAATCCACGAAAAGGGGTCACGCGTCGCTATCAACCAGCGTCTTTGTCCAGCTTGAGGTCAGGAGCTGCAGTAGGATAGGCTCCATGCTTCTTGTGGCGGCACGCTTCGGCTCTTACCTTCAGGAGTCGCAAAGAAGGAAAAAGGTTGAGGCGAGTTACCTTCTATGTCCCAAGGAGATAAATGTGAAAGGTTTAGGGAGCGCGTATCAGGATTCTATTAAAGCGTGCTTCGATGTCTACTCGCGATTCTGCAAGGAAGGCATACCAATGGAAGATGCACGTTACATCCTACCGCTCGGTGTTAAAACCTCGGTCTTTGTTAGCACAACCCTTGAAGCCATGATTCCGTTAATCAAGCTCGGCCTTGAGGCTAAATCACCCGAACTCATTCCGGATGAGGTCAAAGTTCTGGCAAACAAAATAAGTAGCATACTTTCTCAAGTATCTCCTGTCCTCTTTAGAGCAAGGATGAAGTTTAATGGTGAGCTTACTACATATCCTCTCTCAAATCCATTCAAGAATGAAGATGTTGTTACTAAGATTGCAACGGAAAGCGGCTTGCCTTCCGAGCCTAAACTGCTCGACTTCAGGACAATAGGCGGTGAGAGCGTTCTATCGTGTATAAGCGAGTATGCAAAGATGGAAAACTTAGGACCGCTTAGCCACCTGATACATGCCACCATGCTGGAGCCCATGTCGCTCGCAGCATACCATCAAGCCATCAGACATAGAACCGTGCCGACAGCCGTCGAATCCATATACACGGCCGTGCGCAGAGCTTTAAAGGATGTTGAGAAGTGGGTTGTAGTTCCGCCGACGATTAACAGGAATGCTAGCATGCGGGAGCAGTTCTTGAATGCTGCCAGCATGGCCTTAAGGACTTACGAGGAGCTTGTCGCTTCCGGTGCTTCGCCTGCATCAGCCGTATACATAATCCCCCAAGCTGTGAAGGTTTATGCGGTCAGGCTGTACGATGGTTTTAATCTGCTCTACCCTATTGGATTCGTTGCTACGAGGACATGTAGCTACGCCCAGCATGAGGAGAGGGGTATAGCATACAGACTTTGGACTGCTGTGTCTAAAGTTAACGAACTCATAGGTTCGATGATGGGCGAAAAATGTAAGCTCCTAGGATACTGTCCCGAGAGAGACTGGTGTCCTATTATCCTAAAATATCGAGAGTACGACGACGGGATTCATCAAAGATTTTCTAACATTTGACAGAAGACAATAAATACTTCCAACGAAAGAATAGTTTAGAGGGCGTGGTGGTGTAATCTGCCAAAGATAACTGTATCAGTTATAAAGGCAGACATCGGGAGTGTTGTGGGCCACTACAAACCCCACACCGCTATGGTAGAGTATGCAAAACGGAAGCTTCTCGATGCTGAGGAAGAGGGGCTGATAAACAGCGGCTACGTAACCCACTGCGGCGATGATATAATACTCGTCATGACGCACAACAAGGGTCCGAATAATCCCAAGATACATGGTCTTGCGTGGGATACGTTTCGCGAGATAACTGAGAAGATATCGAGGCCCATGAAGCTATATGCCGCAGGACAAGACTTACTGAGCGATGCCTTCAGCGGAAACATCAAAGGCTTGGGCCCAGGGGTTGCGGAGATGGAATTCGAGGAGAGAAAGTCAGAGCCTATAATAGTCTTCGCCGCGGACAAGACGGAGCCCGGTGCTTGGAACATACCGCTGTATAGGATATTCGCATCGCCGGACAATACGGCAGGTCTAGTGATCGACCCGAGTATGCATGGGGGGTTCATCTTCGAGGTGCTGGACCTTATCGAGTCAAAATCCGTTGAGCTGAAAATGCCCGAAGAGTTGTACGACTTGATTGGTCTGATCGGAACAACGAATCGGTACGTTATCGCAAGGGTCTTGAGAGCTACTGATAGAGAGCAGGTGGCAGCGACCAGCACGACGAGGTTGAGCCTTATCGCTGGAAGGTACGTGGGTAAGGATGACCCTGTCATGATAGTAAGGTGTCAGGCAGGCATGCCTGCCGTCGGCGAGGTACTCAGCGCCTTTGCAGTTCCGACACTTGTAAGCGGCTGGATGCGTGGTTCACATATAGGACCACTTATGCCCGTATCTTTCAAAAAGGGTCAAAATGTAGTCTCGTACTTTGACGGGCCGCCCAGAGTGATAGCCATGGGTTGGCAAATTTCCAACGGAAAGCTCGTTGGTGTTGATGGAAAGGAGCCCGCAGATATGTTCGAAGACCCGTTCTTCGATTACTCACGAAGGTTTGCATCCGAGATGGCCGTCTATCTTAGGACGATGGGCGAGTTTCAGCCAGCGAGGCTTCAGGAATCCGAGATGGAGTACACAACCCTACCTTCAATTCTGGAGAAATTAAAGCCGAGGTTTAGGCCAGTAGAGTAAGTTCAGAAAACGGGCCATGTGACAGCAGCGTAGCTCCGTGTATACAATCCACCACAAACAATTAGCTGAAAAAAATGCTGAGGATGTAACAAACTATGCTTTCGGGCCTTATGGCGGCTTTGCCAACCCGTCGGTTTCGTCGCTCAGAAGTCCTCTTTTATCAACGTCTTGCGACCGTTGGCCTGACACCTTTCGACTGCTTTTTTGATGGCTTCTCTGACCACTTGATCGAGTCCTTCTAGAGCGTCCGATGCGAGCCTTATGCCCTCCGGCAGCAACTGCCTTACCTTCGACTCAACTATTATGAGTTCCCTAGCCATTTTCGCTCGCTAATGCTGGTTCAGAGGCAGTAAAAGAGCGTTTCTCAGCCCAACGGCCATGTAGTACGTTCGGTAATATATATAACAGGCTATAGGTATTACGTTTTGTTAAATGACGATTTCTTGAGATGTTGCTGGCTCTATAACTTTAGATTTTATACCATGCCTCTCAAGTAACTTTCGAAACATTTCAGGGTATTCTGTGTGCACGGGGATTATTGTCCTCGGCGAAATCTTCTCAATCGTGCTGATTACCTCTCCCTGCGACGCATGACCCGAAGCATGAGCATATACGGGCCGCATGTTAAAAAGCTCCAACCAGTTGATTACCCTCTCCCTCTCTATCTCCTGCTCCTCGTTATGAGGCTCGCTAGATGAGAATAAGAATATCGAACCTGGCTCCGGTTTGATGGAGATAAGTTCTGGCAAGTCCTCAGTCTGACATAATGTGAAGATGTACTTGCCCATTTGCTTAGCCAAGCTTTCTGGCGTTATAAGTCGTACGCCGATATCCTGACACTCGCATAAGAACTTCCTTAACCAACCACGATAATCTTTTTTAGGCTTGTATCCACCAGAACCGCTTGGCTCCAAGTAAACCGATAGCACCTTACTCCTAAGCTCTGGTACTTGGATGTTTGTTGCCCTTTTTGCAAGGCGGTCGACAACGTAGGCCAATTTTGGCGATAGCACCAATTCTCTGCCCATATGCTCGGCAGCAGACATTAAGCTTCTTAGCCTGTCAAAGTCAAGAGGACCTATTAGCGCAACGGCAGCCTTTCCTTGAGCATCTCTCAAAGAGCTTATCATACTAAGCATCACGCTTTCTTCAGAATGGATTAGGGGGTCGTTTATTCTCGTCCCCTCTATTATCAGCGAGTCCACGTCTTCTCTCGACGTACGCTCTATGAAGTCCTCAGTCATCTTGCGCATAGGACCATGCAACCGAAAGTCGCCTGTATATGCAATGCGGGCTTCGTCCATTTCCAGTACGAGACCGTAAGATGATGGTGTCGAATGATCCACATGTATCGGAACCGCATTTACGTCTCCTATCTTGAGTTGCTTACCTGTCGAGAAGGTATCCATTTGTCTCTTGAATACCCTTCCGTCCCTGTAATCCTTCATTTGGACTATCTGGTCTTCTGGCTCTTTACCCATCTTGGTATCTTCTCTTGCTTCCAGCAAGATAGCTGCCGTAGCTCCGACATAGAGCTTGATGTCTGACCTAAGGAATGATGCATGCCCACAGTGGTCTAAGTGGGCATGCGTGATTATGCATGCGTCGACGAGTGGTTCGTTAGTATTCATGTGGGTTAGATTTCCGAGTAAATCCTCTCGGTATATGCCAGGTAGCTCTGGGAGTATTCCTGTCAGAGCGTACTCCTCAAGTATCCTAAACCTCTTTACCTTTATGAAACCGCCGTAAAACCTTCTCTTTCTCGTAAAGCTCGTGCCGAAGTCCAAGAAAATTTTTGTCTCTTTCGTGTTTATGAGTATCTTGTTACCACCTATCTCGCCAGCTCCACCATAAACCCTTACGCTAACCAAGCCCATTTAAAACGACGTAAGCAGACTTTAATGGATTTCTCATTTTTAAGCGATGCGAATCACTCACTGATCACGAGCATCGTGAGCGTGCTCCTAACTTTATCCAGTCTTCTTATCTTCCATGAAACTATCTCCTTAAGCTTGTCCATGCTATCTGCCTCGACCTTTACTATCACGTCATAAACACCGTAGACGATGAATGCTTCCTTAACGGCGTCTATCTTTCTTAGCTCGTTAACTACCTCTTCCTCAGAACCTCTCGAGCCCCTTTATTGTGCAAGGGGTATCTCGGTGTTCACTAAGACAAATGCCTTTGGCATATTGATTCACAGCATGATTTTTAACGTTGACGTTTATAAACATTTTCAAAGAGAGCCGCATGAAGAACATTCAGGATTTCTTTCAATTTTTATCTCATAGAATACCATCTTAAGGGCATCGTATACAATCATTCTTTCCACGCAAAGTTCTCCTATGCCAAGTACGATTTTAATTACCTCTGTGGCTTGTAACGTTGAGATAGTTCCTGGAATCGTGCCAAGAATTGGTAACCTTTCCTCTTCCGGCGGCGGTGCAGGCACGATGCATCTGTAACAGGGCCCTTTGCCTGGTAGAATCGTTATTAGTCTGCCCTCGTATGCATACACGGAGGCATGAACGAAGGGTATCCTATGCATAATGCATGCGTCATTTAGTGCATATCTGGTCCTGTAGTTATCCTGACCGTCTACCACGACGTCGCATCCCTTTACTATATCGGGCGCATTCTCTTCGTTTATCTCAACCGTCAAAGCCTCTACCGATATCTCGGGATTTAGGGAGCTTAACTTCTCGGCCGCAACCTTTGCCTTTGGCTTTCCTAGGTCATATGTGGTGTAAAGAATTTGACGATTCAAGTTGCTGAGTTCGATCGTTTCTTTATCAACCAACATAAGCCTGCCCACACCCGCTGCTGCAAGGTAGAGAGCCGATGACGTACCAAGACCTCCTACTCCTGCAACAAGTACCTTTGCAGCCTTCAGCTTCCTTTGACCTTCTATGCCGAAGTTTGGCAGCTTAATCTGCCTGTCGTATCTTTCCAGCTCTCTTTCACTAAGCATCATGTCAAGCCCTTACGATGGTTTTAAATATATTTTGTTTGCATGAACATATGTTAGGTGTAAAACCAACTTTGTTAGAATTAAAGCGCAAGCGCGTGAATTTTCTTAAAAGGCAGAGAGTTGGAAGGCTCGGGACGGTATCCGAAGATGGTACAGTTCACTTAGTTCCGATATGCTATGCCTTTGATGGTAGGGCAATATACATAGGAACGGAGGCTAACTCTAAAAAGGTTAAGAATCTGAAGAAGAACCCATCAGCTACGTTACTCATCGATGTATACTATGAAAATTGGAACCGATTAAAAAGCCTCATGATTCAAGGTACCGCCGAACTTTGTGAGGGCGGTGAAGAGTTTGCATACGCAAGGCGTCTGCTTTATAGAAAGTACAAACAGTACGAAAGGATGGCCCCTATAGAGGAGGGCGAATCTATCATAATAAAAATCATACCTAAGAGGGCCATAGCATCAAACGTATAATAACCGATGGGCTCTAAGCGTTGGATGAAAGATATGAGCCATGGGCGGAATTCGCACCCATAATGATTCTTATTTAAGGCTTACAATTCTGTCAGCATGCAGGAAAAATTTTTCTTTTATTTGCTGACAGAATTCGATGGCCGCACCCCATCTACCGATGACTAAGCCGATTAGTTAAGCTTGCAGGTCACCCATGGGTAGATGGGCCCCTCGACCCCTTGAACACGCTCTCGCCTACTATATTAAAGGCGTGAATTTCTGAGGATATGTCTTTAGGAACGGAGCCGGCGGTTCTTGAGACTGTACCATGTGTCGCTAAGCTGAATTTTCGTAGACTCAAAGTCCACATTTTTCCAACACTATTTAAATATTTTGTAAAATATTTAAATAATATTTGATCATAAATGACGTTGATGTCTACTAAAATTGGGCTCAGGGGGAAGGTCGTCGACACGCTGATTCTGGTATCTAGGGGCATGAGCTCTCCGCTTGAGGTCTCGAAGGAGCTCGGGGTGCCAGTAACAGAGGCGAAGATGCTCTTGGAGGAGGTTAGGGGGCTCGGCCTAGCCCATCTTGATGAACATGGGAGACATCGCATGGACGCGATCACCTCTTCCGCGATCGCGACCTTGGCAGAAAAATACCCGCTTGGAAAAATCCTCTCCGGGATAAGCCCGGTGGTACTGGATGCCATGATAGAACCTGCGACAGTAGCGGATATCGCGAAAAGGCTTGGGGTTGAGAGGGAAACGGTCTACAGGGTCATCAGGAGATTTCCCCAAGTAATCCGGAGAAGCGAGCGCGGATACCAGCTCATAGGCGACCCAGTTTTAAGATACGTTATAATCCAGTTTGCGAAGATCGTGAGGAAGGCCAGCTTGAAATTCGAGGAGGTCGTGCGGCTGAACACACACTCGCTGGTCAGGACAGTTAAGCCGCTTAGTGCGGAAGAGGGAGAGCCGACGGCCTTCACGGCGTTTGGGGTATACGGCATAGGACTATCTGGTGGAAAAGAATACTACTATGTGGTTCCTCCGCGGAAGCTCTCACCGGAGGAGGTTTTGTTGCATGCCCTGAAGGTTTCCAAGAACGCGGACGATAGGACTAAAGCCGTGCTACTATACGCTAAGCTTCTGCTCGAAGGCAGTATAGATGAAGGTAAGCTGATAGCTCTCGCAAACAAGCTTGACCCATCCAGTGAGCTGAGGAAAACAGTCTACGATATGGATCGATATGTCAGGGGACTGTCTTTGGATAAGCCCGAACTCTTCATGCCAAGGAGAGAGCTGCTTGGATATGCTGAAACTTACGGTATTAATATTAGGCAGCTTGAGCCTGCACCCATTTCAGAGGATTTCTTCACGAGACTTGGAAGAGCGTTGGATAATCGGGTCAAGGCATACCTGTTTGGAGGAGCCGCCATGATGCTTCGAGGCTACAAGGCTGCGACGGTGGACATAGATCTAGCTGTGAGGAGTCGCGGAGATCTGGCCTACTTGGATAAAGCATTGAGGTTGATGGGCTATAAGCTGGTGGGAGACCCGAATGAAGGTTCCTTGGAAGGGGGTGTTCCAAGGGTTTACTCGGACGGAGAGTATCCCAGAGTCGAGGTGTTTCTCGATAAGATATTCGGCAAGGTCACGGTTACAGAGTCTATGCTAAGGGTTGGAGAGATGAGGGAATACGGGAATCTCATTCTCGTAGTAGCCTCAGACGAGGACTCCGTATTATTGAAGCTGTTAACCGGAAGACTCCGAGATCTGATGGATGCGGAACTTATAATACGTGGAAGGGGGAGGCCGCTCAACTGGGACAGGATAGTGGAGGAAATAATCGAGCAATATGGAATCATGCGATCCTATATTGGAATAACCTTTTTCGATGGAATACGAGACCTAATCGAGGTCAAGGGGATATTCATTCCGCGTAACGTAGTGAAGAAGTTCAGGGCACTAGCGGAGAAACAGGTAGTAGAGTATGCTGCCAAGGAAATGGAATTGAAAGACTTAGAGAAGATCTCGGAGGCCACGGGCATTCCGAAGAACAAAGTGAAGAAGCTTCTAAGCTCCTAGAAGATGGGTTGGACCTGTATCTTAGTGACGATTAAACATGCTTGAAAACTCTTACCATGTTTGGGTGAGGTCGGATTGAGCCAATTTATGATAACAAAAACAAGAATTCTAAGTATATTATGAGACATACGACCCGAATTAGGGATTTTGAGGTTTTTGGATAAAGCCCCGGGCGGGATTCGAACCCGCGACATGCCGCTTACGAGGCGGCCGCTCCGACCGGGCTGAGCTACCGGGGCCCGTTTAACGCACTTAATATGGAAATTTATTAATTTAGCAGTATTCTCACTATATTGTTCGAATGGGCGGATATTCTTAAACTTAAGCCTGAGCGGTCGTGATGGGGTTGACAGAACGAAATGTCGCGGTGGTCATACCAACATATAACGAGGCGGGGAACATAGGCACCGTCTTAGAATTAACTTTCACAACTTTCTCAAGCGGTAACATAAACGGCTGGGTTATCGTAGTTGACGATAACAGTCCAGACGGTACGGCAGATGTGGTTGAATCTATTAAAGATAAGTACGGCAAAATCGTAGTTATAAGGAGACCACGAAAGTTAGGGCTTGGCTCCGCTTACAAGGACGGTTTTGCCTTAGCGCTGGAAAAGCTGGACGTTGAATATTTGGCGGAGATGGATGCAGATGGTTCGCATCCACCTGAAAAGATTCCCCTCATGCTCGACTTTCTAATGAAAAGCGGTGCTGATTGTGTCGTGGCATCGAGGTACGTGGAAGGCGGAAGTTGGGGGCGGGGGTCTTCCAGCAGAACTTTGGTAAGCAAGGGCGCTAACTTGCTGGCGAGGTTGGCGACGGGTATTAAGCTGAAGGATATGACGTCTGGTTATAGGCTGTACAAAGCTGAGGCACTAAGGCATCTTAAACTTGATGGTCTAGACTCTGGCTATGTTTTTCAAGTCCAGATAATTTACGAGTTGGCAAAGAACGGGTTCAGGGTTGTAGAGTATCCGTTTGTCTTCATGCCAAGGCTTGGAGGAAAGTCTAAGCTTGGCAAGACCGAGTTCTGGAGATTCTTTAAGTGGTGCATTAAAACCATGCTGGCCAGATTGTTTAAGACTAGGTGAATTGGTTTTTAATGGAAATCAACGTTATAACTCGGTAAATAAGATTCTTGATGGTTGACCTGACTTGTTCAGGAAGCTTCAGGATATTGGTGAGAAAGGTCTTGTTGAACGGATACTCTCGAGGATAACCTTGGGTCCACAGCACATGCTTCCAAAAGGTGATGATGCTGTAGCGATTGGGTTTACGGGAAAGCTTGTCGTATCCACTGATATGCTGGTAGAATCAACGGATGTTCCGCCCGGTATGGATATGGAGAGTGTTGGCTGGAAGGCCCTGACGATGGTGGTGAGCGACCTTGCAGCTAAGGGTGCGACACCCGTGATGTACCTAATTTCGCTTGGCCTTCCTAGAGACATGCGTCTCGAGGATTTTGAGGCATTGTGGAGTGGTTTAGAGAACGCTGCACATTATTACGGTGGCGCAATAACTGGTGGCGATACCAACGAAGCTCAGGAGATAATCGTATCCTGCACCGGCATAGGTTCGGCAGAAAGGGTCGTGTCGAGAAGCGACGCATGTGTCGGAGATATCTTGGTGACGACTGGGCTCTTTGGCCGCTCCGCAGCTGGCCTTTATGCTCTACTGAAAGGTGTTGAAGATGTAGATGAATCGTTGAAACGCGCAACTCTGAGACCGATGGCTAGAATTAGAGAGGGCGTGGTTTTAGCAAAATATGCAACATCATGCATAGATTCCAGTGACGGATTAGCCATATCTCTTTACGAATTGGCCAAGCAAAGCCGTGTGGGCTTTGAAGTGACCGCACCTCCAGTCGATGAAGCGGCCAGAAAGTTTGCTGAGAGGCATGGGTTGGATACCTTCGAGTTAGTATTTTATGGCGGCGAAGAGTATGAGCTGGTGTTTACTGTCAGCCGTGATGACCTTGAAGTAGTCAAGAAAGCGCTGACCTCTGTCAATGGAAGGTTGATAAAGATTGGCAGGGTGGTTCATGAGTCAGAGGGCATAACTGCCATCTGGGAAGGAAAACGCATACCGATTGAGTATAAAGGATGGGACCATTTTAAGAGATAAGTCTCGTCAGTAGCAGTATACCCGCAACGGTCTTGGCATCCTCTATTTCACCATCCACAATCATATCTATGACGTCGTCCATCTTTAGAATTGCAACCTTTATTTTTTCATCAGGCTCTAGCTTCTGGCCTACCCTTTTTAGGTCGGAGGCCATGTAAAGATGGACCTTCTCCGTACTGTAACCAGGCGCTAGATAGAGCGTCATCAATTTCTCCATCCTGCCCGCGACAAAACCCGTCTCCTCCTCAAGCTCTCTGTATGCGCATTTTTCAGGGTCCTCTCCAGCCTCTATCGTTCCGGCAGGTAATTCCAAAAGAGTCTTTCCAACTGCGTGTCTATATTGCCTAACCAAAACGACCGACCCCCTATCGAGCAACGGGATTATGACGACTGCGCCTGGATGCTCAACTATCTCCCTGATGGTCGATTTGCCCCACGATGTTGATACCTTGTCAACCCTTACATTAAATAACCTGCCCTTGTAGATGAGTTTGCTCTCTACGGCCTTCTCGTAAGCTTCGTCGCTCATGTGCCCTCACGCAACATCATGACCTTCACGGGCATTCCACTCTTCACCTTCTTAAGAACATCAAACCCTTCAACGACTTTACCTATAGGGTTGCAGGGACTATATGCACGTGGCTCACCCGACCGGCTGACGGGCGTAGGGCCAAAGAATATCGCTATGGCCCTTCCTGGTGGCCAGTAAGCTAGCTCACCGACTTCCATGATGGTTTTTGTATTTTCTTCGCCGACTGACACGGGTGTCTCAAAGTACACCTCGTCTCCCCACCTCATCGCCTTAGATTCTATGGGCAGCCTTTTCAAGATAGCGGTAACCGTTTTGGGATTTAGCGACCCAACAAACTCAGCCTTAACACTACCGAGTCCCTTAAACTCAAGCAAGACTAGAACCATACGTGCCCATTGCAAAATCAAGAGGGGGCGATATATACATCTTGGACCCAAAGGCTAATCTCGGATAATCCGTATTCACATATTTCGGATAAGTTTATAATTGAGGTATTTAGAGCATCAGAATCGGGGCCCGTAGCTCAGCCAGGTAGGGGTTTCGCCTAAAGCGGTGGGCTCTTAAGTATGATTAAACGGAGTAACCCATAGGTCGTGGGTCCGAATCCCACCGGGCCCGCCAACTAATCTTTCCAAGGTTGAGATAACGTTAAAAGGGATAAGGAATGGGGTTGGACGACTTGAGTGAGCAAAGACTGATACCAAAAACAATGTCAACGCAACATCCTGATAACGCTTCTATTCCTCCTTGGTGCGACTCGGATGTAATAGAGGGTGAGAAGGAGGTCTACGAGGCATACTATGCCTATAGCACCCTAGGTTGCCAAGAGGTTATGTGGGACTCTGAGGGAAAGGACATAGACCCGCATGTCGTCAGGAAGCTTCTGACGAGTTATCCTAGCTTCTTTAAAGAAAAGGTTCTCGGTAGGGACATATTCCTCACATATAGGATTCCAAACCCGATGCTGGAAAAGGTAGAGAAGAAAGTATTCCTCGAAACACTTCAGGCCATACCTAAACATTTTGACGTGGCCAGACAGTTTTATGGGGACGGGGAACATGCACCGGTCTTTGAAGTCATACTACCTTTCGCTAGTAGTCATAAGGATGTAGTAAGGGTGTTAAGGACGTATTCCGAGGCTGTGGTCGGCATAGAGAATGTAAGGGTTGACTTTCCAGATGTTACGCTAGCAGAACTGGTAGGCGAGATTCGACCAAGATCCATAAACGTAATACCTCTATTCGAGGAGTGGTCAAGCTTAGTAAGTTTAGACAGTTTGCTTTTTAAGCTTTTAGAGGCGACTTCTCCGAAATATCTACGCGTCTTCCTCGCCAGGTCCGACCCGGCCCTTCATTACGGGCTCGTGTCATCCGTAATTCTGGTAAAGGTCGCGCTCTCCAAAATCAGGGAGCTTATCGAAAAGGAGCGCGTAGATATCTATCCTATAATCGGTGTTGGCAGCTTACCCTTCAGAGGCCATCTTTCACCAAGCAATCTAGCAAACTTTGTTGAAGAGTATAAAGGCGTGAATACCGTTACCATACAGTGTGGGCTCAAGTACGACTACCCTGAGAACGACGTGAAGATGGTTGTCGAGTATCTAAACAGAAACTTACCAAATGGCGAGATTGATGACTTCTCGCAATTGGAGCAGACGCTTTTATCTGTTGCGTCCAAGTTTAAGGACGCGTACTATGAGTTTTTGGCACATGCTGCTAAAACTATCGAGAGAATATCAAGGCTTGTGCCGGCAAGGAGGGCCAGAAGACTGCATGTAGGTCTATTCGGTTATAGTAGGATGATAGGTGATGTACCTATGCCGAGGGCCATACCATTCACAGCTTCTCTCTATTCTTTGGGCTTGCCGCCTGAATTTATAGGACTGAGAGTCTTTGGAACCCTAAGAGAGGGGGAGCAGCGTGCGCTGCTGGATGCATATAAGAACATAAAGGAAGACCTGAAAGTTGCTGCAGAATTTTTTTCGTGGAGGAATATAGATACCATCCATGAGAGTAGAGCGTTTGATAAAGAATTCGTAGAGCTTGCACTTCCATTATTAGTCAAGGATGTTAAAGTAGCAGAAGAGGTAATAGGTTTAAGGGTAGGGGCCAATAACTCTGTTACAAAGAGGCATGAAAATAGCACGAACGACTTCATAATTCTGTTCTCCGAAGGTAAAGTGGATGAAGCTAAGCGAGCGTTGGTTATGGCCGCCAAGCTTAGGCGAAGCCTTGGGTAAAGTATAATAATATATGAGTGATTGTTGCATGGTGTTACAAGTTGAGCTAATACAACTGGGAATTTTGGCAAGCCTCATCGTTGGCTTGGCGACTGGAATAGGTGCCGTGCCCGTGTTGTTCTTCAAGCAGGTATCGCATAAGGTAACCGATTCAGCGTTAGGTTTCGCTGGCGGCGTTATGATAGCAGCTTCGGTGTTCAGCCTACTTATCCCTGCGATAGATGCGGGAGGCGCATTCGTCGCCGTAATAGGTTTTGTATTTGGAAGCGTATTTGTTTATATCTTAGACAAATATGTACCTCATACCCATATCCTAAAGGGCATAGAAGGTCCGAGGAGTACACTATCTACGGTGAGCCTCATGATACTTGCGGTAACTATACATAATTTTCCAGAGGGGCTTGCGGTCGGCGTTGGCTTTGGTTCAGGAGACTTAACGTTGGCCACGACAATCGCCGTGGCTATAGCCCTGCAGAACATCCCTGAGGGTATGGCGATAGCCTTTCCGTTAATGGGCGTAGGTTTAAGGAAAGCAAGGGCATCCTTCTATGCGCTACTTACTGGTCTAGCTGAGCCTGTTGGAGGCATCATAGGTGTTTTAACTATCACCTTCATGAGCCAGGCCCTTCCGCTGGCTTTAGCCTTCGCAGCGGGCGCTATGGTTTATGTGGTGAGTGATGAAATGATTCCAGAGAGTCACAGGCGGGGCCATGAGTTAGAGGCCACGTTTGGCTTTCTCATAGGCTTCGTCGTGATGATGATACTCGATACAATCTTCTTATGATGTCCTTATCGAGTTTAGGCTATAAGGTACCTTTTACGTTATTTCTTACCATACTTAATTCGACAAGAAAGCCTACGGTTTTAACCGTGGGATGAGTTGTCGATAAGGTTTATATACTTGATACCACTATTGTGGTTTATTGTGGTAGATATGGAGTCCATGTCCGTGAGGATTAAAAAGGACACCATAGAGGAGCTTAAGCGGTTGAAGGTGCATTATAGAGAAACATATGACGACGTGATTAAGAGGCTGATTGAAGCGTGGAAAGGACGAACACGTTCACAGTAAACGACCATCCAAGCCTTAGGAAGCTGGCGGACAACTGCGCCAGATTATGGAATGAACTGAACTTCGAGCGCAGGCAAGCCTACATACGCTATAAGAAGTTCTCTTGGCATCCTAAGCATTTATACGAGAAATACGCTCCAATCATAGGTTCAGCAACGGCACAGCAAATCATAAACAAGAATAACGAGGCTTGGAGAAGCTTCCTAGCCTTAAAGAAGTTAGAGATGAAAGGAAGGCTTCCACCGTACATCGCTAAGATTTCAATGCCAAGATATTGGAAGAGGAGCGGCAGAAGAAAGCTTAGAATCATCATAAGAAACGATTGCTACAAGTTCGATGAGGAATACATCTACCTTCCAAAAGGACTTAAATTAAAGTATAAGGGTGAACTAAAGTGGCATGGGAGAAAAGGAAGGCTTGAAATAATCTACGACGATACGGATAAAGTATGGAGGGGCTTTATGACGGTTAAAATTGAGAAGCCTCCCATTAGAGGAGGCAATAAGCCCCTCTACATAGATTTAGGTGTAATAAACCTAGCGACAGTATGGTTTGAAGGTTTAAGACAACCAATAGCATACTCTGGAAGGACGTTATTGGCAGATTGGTGGTACTGGACGAGGAAGATAGCGAAAGAACAAAGTAGGTTAGCTAAGGTGAATAAGCGTAAAACATCTAGAGGACTTAGAAAGCTATATAGGATTAGACTGCGAAAGTTCAGACATGCTGTAAATGCTATAATAAAAACCATAGTCGAAAATGTATACGTATTGGGTATATCGAAGATAGTCATTGGGAAAATCAAGGACATAAGGAATAATAATCATAGTAGTACAAAGATAAACGCAATAATAAACAACTTTTGGAGCTTCAACTACATAATCAGAAGGATCAAAGAGAAGGCAGAGGAATATGGAATAGAAGTTATCGAAGAAAGCGAATATGAAACATCGAGTACATGCCTAAGATGTCGTTCAAAAAACGTGACCAATAAAGGAAGGTTGTTCAAATGTTATAAGTGCGGACTGGAAGCCCATAGAGACGCTGTGGGCGTATTAAATATAGCTCGCCTCTACGGAGGCGAGGTTAACAGGGTGGTGGCACACCCTTTGCTTCTAAGGTGGAATGGGATGATGTGGGAGCCTAAAAGGGTAATGAACAACAGACCGATGAGAACCTTAGAAGCAAGAATCTCCCGGCTTTAGTCGTGGAGAGTGTCAACGGATGCGCGTCTGCATAATTTCCCATGAGGGAGAACTTGGGCCCCAGATGATTCAGTTCGCTAGACATATGGTCAAACAGGGTATCGAGGTTGATGCGATAATCAAGTCGCATCCTCTTCAGGTAAGGGAGTTCGCTAAAAAAGACGGTGTTAAGAGACACATAGCGCCCGTAATACCAATAAGAAGGTTAATGTTTCTCTCGTACTTTCTTAGCGCGCTCCTCATCGCCCTGTTCATCAGGGGCGCTATAGCGGTCTGCAGAGAGCCGTTCACGGGGCTGATTGGGGTAGCGGTTAAGCTTCTTACAGGTAGAAAATCTGTCATATATGTTGTAGATTCCTCGACTGAGCTTAAGGTAGAGCGGGGGACATGGGGGAGCCGCTGGCTCGTGAAGTTTGGAAGACTGCTCGAGAAGCTGGCGATATCCACTAGCGATCTTATAATCGCCTTAGACTACTCTCTGATGCCTTACCTCAGGGCCATGGGTGCAAGACGCATCGTTGTAGTGCCTTACGGAGCAAACCGTGAAGTCTTCAAGAGAGGCGACCCGATGAAAGTCTTAAAGAAGCTAGGCTTGGACGGGAAAAGGATTGTAGTATATGCCGGAGGCATGGAACCTTATCACGGGGCGCAGTATCTCGCGAAAGCTGCACCGATTATAAAGCGGAAAATTCCCGACGCCATTGTGCTATTTCTCGGAAACGGCCCGTTAAGGAATCTCATGGAAAAAGAGGTTGGCGATGCTGGGATTTTCCTCGGTACTGTTCCATACGAAGAATTGCCTGACTACTTTGCAGCTGCGGAGGTTGCCGTAGCACCACCAGCACCGAACTCGCCTTACGTGACTGTCCTTACGACGAAGATTTTTGATTATATAGCTGCTGGTAAGCCTGTTGTCGCGACAAACGTTGGTGGAATCAAGCGGGCTTTTAGTGATGCTGCAATAATCGTTAAACCAAGAGACCATGTGCAGCTGGCAGAGGCAATCATTCAACTACTGAAAGACGAGCAACTTAGGTCAAAACTGGAGCAAAATGCAATTAGGCTGGCTGAAGTGACATTTAATTGGGAAAAGTTGACGAAGAAATTCATTGCTGCCTTAAAAGAAATACATTCGACATAAAGCTCACTTTATTCTTATGTCAACGTAGGTCGTCTCAGGCCTTAAACCCTTAAAGGGCTTGCCACCACCCTCGAAGAATTTTGTGAAGAACTCGTATAGGTGGAGCCTTAAGGATTGTATGAAGACTATTAGACCCTCTAAGGCCATTATGCCCAAGTTTCCTATCACAAGTATCGGCAGGGACATCAGCCCAAGCGCATGCCAAACGTTATTCAAGAGCATTAAGAGAGCGATATGGACAAGCAGGAGTATCGTGAGCCTAGCGTAAGATATCGTGTTTGATAGGAAGTGTATTATGTTCTCCAAGACCTCGAGCAGACCCATACCGGCGGCACCCACGAAGCCACCACACTTTCGGGTTAACAAGTTTGCAACGGGTCTTCCTAAGATTAGGACAAAAATGCTCGCGATACCGCCTGCCATACCAATCGTTCCAACGAGTGAAGATGGAAGGCCTATGAAGGGTGCTGGGTTTTGGGACGTTAACATCTGCGTAACACCTCCGGCGCCGAAGAATGCGAGGGCAAAGAACACGCCGAAGACATACATAGCTATCGTCGGAATTTTGGAGGCAAACGCCTCCAAGTATTCTCGGTTCTTGATGAGTCTGTAGGCGCTGAGGGAGTAACCAAGAGTAAGGTGCACGATTCCGAGCATTATCGTGAACTGTAGGAGCTTCTGGACTGCTGCCAGATTAAGCTCCTTGACACCGGCATGCTCCTCTACCAAATGTACGAGTTCTGGTGAGGCTATGCCCCAGCCGGATAGTTTGAAGCCGAAGCACTCACCCAGCAGGAAGCCGGCAACGCTAGACGACAAACCAAGCATGGCCAAAAGCATACCCCAATCCCTCAGCCTACCTTTGGTCCTCATCCTCATGAAAAGTCCGAAAAGCATGAGTACGAGTCCCTGACCGAGGTCAGCGAACATTATACCATAGAAGATAGAGAAAAAGAGTGCAACGAAGGGCGTCGGATCTATTTCGCCGTGGCCGGGCAACCCCTGTATATTCGTAACGTTCTCGAAGGCCTTCATGAGGCCCTTGTTTTGTAGCAGCGTGGGCGGGTTTTCGTTATAGGTTGTACCGTGCTCATCCATGTGTATCGCCTCCACTTCAGAAACATAAACAGGATATTTTCCATCAAACCTTTTGACCAGCTCCTCACTTTTTTCGTAGGGCACATAACCCTCGATTGAGGCAAACCTCTTTAGCCTACTCGTAGTCTTTAACCTTTCTAACGAATCTTTAAGTATGCTCGCGCCCTCCCTCAGCGATAGAATCTTTTCCTTTGACGTTTCCAACGCAAAATTCAGCTTTTGTTTAGCATCAGACAGCTCTGCGTTAAGCTCAGCCAACTTAGATTCGACGGCTGCGTATGCCTCAGGGATTGTTCCGGGCAGCCACTCTGGAATGGCGAACGGCTTTACACCGAAGCCCTTAAGAACCCTTTCGACCCTCTCCACATCCTTAGATGATGCCACGAAGAGGGCGGCGCTTAAGGTCTTGGTTAGGGCAATATGAAGTGTCGCGACCTCCGGGAGGCTTCTCTTTATCTCCTGAAGGTCCCTAATCGACACAACGGCAAAGACTGCATACACCCTCTTCAAAGCTGAGAGGGATGATGGTGCTATACGCAAGTCTTTTAGGAGCTGTAGCGCCGCGAGGAGCGCTTCATCTTTTTGCACCTCTTTTGTTATCGTATCAATTTTTGAGGATAGCTCCTTTAGCTCCGATACAATCGGTCTTGCCTCGAACTCTAACGCGTCCACAAGTCCCTTCACGTCCTCGGCCTCGATTCTATGCCGCTCAATCTTGATGCCCTTTATTATGGAATCAATGACGCCAATCTCCGACTTTATACCGAAATCGTTAACTATCGTGTCAAGTGCCAACTCAATTCTCTTAACTCTGTCTAACATCTCTTCCAAGTTTTTGTCAATAGATTCGTGCTCCTGCTCTATTGGATGGAAATCTCCAAACTTGAAAAGCTCCTTAACGACGTCTTCGATATCTGCCTTCGGTGCGATTATGGAGACCTTAGCCAGTTTTGCCAGACCCATCGCTGAGTAATTTACGATTTTTTCATAAATATTAGCTTTAACGCATAGATATGGCAATATCCAAAGCGACCACAACTTTCCTCGGAGCTACTTCCTTTAGTTCTTTAGCCCAGAGGAATTTAGCATTGAAGCCTAGTGAGTTTATGATCGAACTGACGTTAACCTTGACAGTCTCTACTGCATTCTCATCTTGTGCAGCGCCATAAAAATGTACGATGGCGCCCGATGGCGCAGCCAGCCTTATCGCCACATCGAGATACTTATCCGCAGAGAATGGAAGATTCATCACCAACCTGTTGGCCTTTTTTTCTAAAATCCTATAATTATGTCTAACGTCTCCGAATATTGCCGTAACCCTATCCTCAACCTTATTCAGCTTGATGTTCTCTTCAAGGAACTTGTAGGCCGTAGGGTTTATCTCAAATGCATATATCTTGCAACTGGGCTGCATTCTCGCAATCGTTATCGAGAAAGGACCTACGCCTGCGAACATGTCTGCCACGCATTCGTTAGGTCTAACTTGAGATGCGACCCTCAACCTTTCGCCAGAAAGCCTCGGCGTGAAGAAGACCTCCCTTACGTCAAGTCTGTATTTGCATCCATGCTCTCTATGCTCTGTCAACGTGTTTCCGGAGCCAGCTATGACATCATACGGCCTAATCCTGTATTCTCCGGTTGAAGGACCTGTTTTGAGGAGTACCGTGTCGACGTGCTTATGGACGAGTTTCAGTGCGGATGCGATATCCTTAGCGAACGGTCTTAGCCCCTCATTCAGCTCGAGGATTGCTACGTTGCCTATAATGTCGAAAGACCTTGGAACAAGCTCCATGAGTTTCTCATCTAAAACACCCATCATGGCTTCTTTCAGGGTCTTTGGCTTAGGTACAAGTTTATCGAAATTAGCTTCTTGAATGAGTGCATCGCCCGTTATCAGCTCCGGTAATTCATCGGGATTTGGTACTCGCTTGACTGGAAAGTAAACGTACTTATCGTCCGAAAACACTTTCATGGACGTTCTTAAAATTCCGAGAGATGCAAGCCTACGCTTGACTGTATCAGCCATACGCTTCTTAGCAACCACCGCCAACGAAGCTTCGTCCATCAAAATATACGTAATCTTCTTAGCCTTTAGCCTTTTAAGAGACGGCTATTCCCCTTTATCATCACTAAGACTATCCATTTCATTTTTATAACTTGAACTGATTCGGGATGCGGTAGAATTTTAGATAGCTCTCGAAAACTACACAAAAAATAAAAAATGTTTTAGCCGCCGTAGGATATTAGCTCCATCGACGACATCAGCTTGCCGTCCTCGAATATCTCTGCTTTAACAACCCCGAATATCGGCACCCTCTCATGCACCCACACTTTCGAAAGAACACCTTCTTTCTCTGTCTCAACCCTAAGACAATTCACGAAAGTGCCTGCCCTAACTGTTAAGGTTTCATAGCTCGTAATATATTGTAAATCGACAGGGTGGGGCAAATTCTGAGCGGCTTCCTCGGGGTCGAGCTCTTGCTCCATAATCAATTTATCATTCTCATACATCCGCATGAGTATGTGAACGACTTCGTACTCGATTTTGTTAATCCATACATATATTATCATCTTAGTCTCTTCCTGAACGTAGGTTAAGGTTAATATCCAGCAGTTTTTGCCACCGTATGATTCTTCTCCATCAACGCTCATTTTATACGTCAGCTCCACCATTCCTTCATCTGTAAGAGTTTTTACAAGATACTCGCTGTATGCTCCAACTCGGAAGTTAAGCACAGGTTTTGTAGGGGTAGGCGTGGGTGTAGGGGTTGGAGAGGGCGTGGGCGTTGGTGTTGGGGTAGGAGGTTGCGTTGGAGGAATAGTTTTTGGTATAAGGAAATAGGCGGCCGCCGCAACTGCTATAATTATCACAACTATAGCAATTACAGCTACGGTTTTAGAAAAAGCTTTCTTGCTTACCAAAAATTTATCTCCTTGTCCAAATTGTAACTCTATACTATAATATAAACTTTGCATGACGTGTAAAATAATAGATGGATAATCCGTATTTATGGGTTTGAACTTAAGATTACGTAGTGACAGGCTACGGGATGTATATGAGGTGCTCGGAAATTTTAAGGCGTAGGGCTGAGCCAATCTGGAGTAAGGTCCTTGACCATCCATTTGTATTGGAGCTATATTCGGGTAGACTTCCACTGTCAAAGTTCAGGTACTATGTCATCCAAGACTTTAACTACTTGGTCACGATGGTTAAAGTTTTCAGCATAGTTGCAGCTAAGGCACCAGACATTAACCATGCCAAAATTGCCTTGGAGCTAGCCTACGGAACCGTGACTGAAGAGATGGCGAATTATGTAAGGCTACTCTCAGAGTTAGGTCTTACGGTTGAGGACGTGTTAAGAGTTCAACCGAACCCAACGAACGTGGCCTACATGAACTTTCTAATCGCGACGGCCTACTCGTCCGACTATTGGACACTGATGGCGACGCTACTTCCATGCTTTTGGAGTTACGAGGAGATAGCCGAAAGACATAAGGAAAAGTTAGACCAGAACCCTGTCGGGGTATATAGGAAGTGGGCATCGGTATACCTCAGCGAGCCCTACAAGAAGATAGTTAAAGACCTAAGGGACGCCGTGGACTCCTTGAGCATCGATTCCGAGTGCTTATGGCCTGGCTTTGAACTTGCAACAAAGTATGAATACATGTTCTGGACAGCAGCATACAGTGAAGAAGTATGGCCGATATAGTAAAGACTCTCAGAAAAGAGCTAAGGGAGTTGAACGAGAGGATACTCAATCATCCTGCTGTGCTACAGCCGACGGAGAAAGTGCTGAGGGGGTTCGTGGAGAACCAGCTTTACATAATACCGCATGACATGAGAGCTCTCTCGTTCATACTGTCAAGGTCTAGGGAGAAGGACGAGTGCAGCTTCTTTAAGATTCTTGTGGACGGTGATTACGAAGCGTTTAAAGCCCTCGAAGAGCTTGCCAACGAGCTGAGCATAAAGTTTGACTATGCCAAGGTATCTCCAAGGGTCGTAGGCTACACTCATTTCCTTTCATGGCTGGCCCTGTACGGTACGCCTGGCGATGCAGCGGTAGCCATGGTCGTTAATCTGCCGGTATGGGGTGAGAACGTGAAGAGGCTGAGTGCGTTCGCCAAATCCTTAGGTCTAAAGTCCATTAGGTTGTTCGAATTATTCGCAGGTCCGTTCGACATGCTAGAGAGAAGTGCAGAAATCATAGCAGATAGATATAAGAATTTGGAAAGGTATAAGTTCGTGGCTAGGGCTATCCAACAGTACGAATTAGATTTCTGGGATGGACTGCTCCAGAGCTAGATTGATACTGTAAAACGGTAAGCAACTAAATCGAAAATTTACCTTTTACGACGCTGGCCTTGCTCCGTTCTTGCTCAGTGAGTTCGAACAATCTTTTGAGCATATCCTCGTATGCCTCAGAGAGTTGAACATTTCTGCGACGCATTAATCTCCGAGCAGTCTCTATAGCTGATTCGAGGTAAATTTCGGTTGGCTTAGCACCGAGTGTCCTCGCATAAACTGTAAAAGACGGGACGTCCTCTGGTACCATGCCGTATAGATGGCTGGAGATACCGATCTTCTTTCCGCTGAATACATACGTACCGACGGCAGTTTTCACGTGGTCGCCGACGAATATGCCAACGAATATGCTACCAGTGTCGCGCACCTGTCCTCCAACGTCCATTCTTATCATTCCGTAAGTATTCTTTAGGTTTGAGTTGGTCGTCCCAGCACCAAGATTTACCCACTCGCCTACGTAAGAGTGGCCGATGAAGCCGTAATGCCTCTTGTTAGAATATCCATGGAAAATTGATTTCTCGACCTCACCGCCTATCCTACAAACATCGCCTATGCTACAACCCTCTCTGATCTGTCCCCCGAATATTATGCAATCTTTGCCTATGTAAGCCGGACCAGATATTCGCGTCTGGGACTGAACGTAGGTATTCTCGCCGATGTATATGGGCCCATCCCTTACGTCAAGAACCGTGCCATTCTCGAGGAAAGCGCCCTTGGCTATGAATACGTCCTTTTTACTTCCGTATATCGTTACAGAAGAGACCGTTTCATCTTTCCACTTTTTCTTCCCAATTCCTTTAAGCTCTGCCGCGATTAGCTTAGGGTTGAGTTCTATTAGTTCCCACGGATATTTTAACAGACAGACTTCGTCAGCATTTAATTTTTCAGATGCGATTTTTAAAATGGACTCCGTTATGTTGTCGGCTGAAGTTATCGCCGCTTGGATTTCTGAGTGCTCCAAGGATTTGCACTTAACATAGGCTGCCACAATCCTCCCTTTTTGCATAGCAACCATGCCGGGTCTCGAAAGCTTTCGTAACACATCATTCAGACTTTCGTCCGCAATGGCCAGGCCGTTAATTAGAAGAACGTCCTCGTCTATCGTTGAGAAATCGTTTACATAATTATTCGGCAATCTCTCCCTTAGAACATTTTCAAGATACTTTCTACAAAAAAACATTGCTTTTCCTGAATTCGCAACGCTCTTAACTATCTTTTCTCTAATCGTTGACGTGCCAACCACCAGCTCGTATGCAGGCCTTGTTAACGTTAAAGGAAAGAAGTTCTGATAGACCTCGTCCTCAAATATAGCTATACGCAATTGCTCTATCACCCTTATCCTATATCCAACTTATATACATAAGCGCCTTATTAATAACGCATAACCAAAAAAGGATTGAACTTACTAATAGAGACGGGCTTATTAAAGGCCTGAGTGGGAAGTAAAGGGGGTCGTGCTTGTTGAAGAAGGCGTTAATCGTCCTTTCCATTCTCTGCGTCGTTTCCGTACTTTCAGTAGCGTTCCTTTATGTATCTCTAGCCGACGTTCTGTCTACGAATAAACAGCTCGAGGAGTTTCTTTCAAAACTACTTCTGCAGTATGAGAAGCTTTCAATGGATTACTCTTCGCTCCTCACTAGCTACGATGAACTTAACGTATCTTATCAGTCACTCATGAAACACTACAACGAACTCCAATCAACGTATGTGAGGCTTATGATGGACTACGCATCTTTAAACGCAAATTACACATCAATTTTGACAGAGTTTAAGGTCCTTAACGCTTCTTACGTTGAACTTGTGCGTAAATACAGGCAGATGGAGCGTGAGTACGATACACTTTACGACATACTTTACAAACCGCTTGAAAACGAAAACGTGCCCACGATAGACGAGCTTAAGGCATGGTTGAAGGAAGACCCGACCAACATCATACAATACAGAGATCCTGATTTCGTTTGTGGAGATTTCGCCACAATGCTATCGTTTCACGCCAAGCTGAGGGGCTGGGATATGGGGGTCGTTGCCGTCTTCGGACATGACGCGGGGGGAAAGAAATTCAACCATGCGTTTAACGCCATAGCCTGCGCTGAAGGGGTCGTTTATGTCGAGGCCCAGACGGATGCCGTTTGGTGGAACGAGAACTATGAGGAGATTGTCCCAGGTCGCTGGTATGAGTTTCCGGGCTTCGGCAGAATTTACGTCGAGCAGTACGCAGTCGTCGTGCTTTATAGATAAGATGCGTTAGCATCGTTAAGGCAGTATGTCATCTGTTTCCTTATGTTAACAGCTACGGGCCCGCTGGGATTCGAACCCAGGCAATACTGGCTCCGGAGGCCAGCGCCCTATCCTTGCTAGGCTACGGGCCCACTGACTAACCCATCAGGCCGTGCATGTATATTTTATGGTAGTTAGCCACCCTGGTTTTAAAGCTTAAAATTTAACTAAATGATATATTGAATTCTTAGGTATGGATATGATAATAGATGTACATGCTCATATAGGAGAGTTTCCTAAGCAGTGGAGTCAGGAGTGGTTTGATTCATATGCACATCTTGTAGGAGATCCCCTGAGATCGGTTTTACGATATTTCCCTATCGAGGATAAATTTTTGGCAGACATGGATGAGGCGGGTGTTAATGTATCAGTAGTTATGGGGTTTGTTCACTATTCAACATCAACCCTTGTACCCGATGAACATGTTTACAATTTTGTTAAGAGCAATCCAGATAGACTCATAGGCTTTTCATGCGTGCAACCCATAGACAGTAGAAATGAGTTCAACGCGAGGGGTCTCTTAGAATTTGAGACGGCAGTTACTAAATATGGGTTCAGGGGTCTGAAGTTCCTACCGGTTTACAACTTCTTCTTTCCCAACGACAGAAGGGCATATCCATTCTACGAAAAAGCCTTAGAACTGAATGTTCCTGTGATGTTTCACTCGGCTGCAGTCGGAAGCACCGCCGCATGTATGAAGTACGGTCATCCTATGTATTTAGAAGACGTTGTGATGGATTTTCCTAAGCTGAAGATGTGCGTATCCCATATGGCATTCCCGTGGACAGAAGAGGCGCTTTTGTTAGTGCGGAAGGCACCGAATATGTACATGGATGTGAGTGCCATGGTCAGACCAACTATTCTTACATGGAATCTTGTTAAAGCAAAGGAGTACGGTGTGATACACAAGTTGATGTTCGGCAGTGATTATCCTCTTTTTGGCCCTCGGAAGAACTTGGTAGAAATTATCAGAGACAAAGTCAATCAGATTGCGGAGAGGACAGGATGGCCGACCCTAACCGATGAGGAAATTGAAGGAATATTGTGGAAAAACGCGTTAAAGTTCTTAGAGTTGAAATAATAACAAAACATTTTCTACTTCGTCAGATATTCTTATGACCTATTTCGGTCTCAGAAAAACTCTTCCAGCCTCTTGCTGGTGTGCTTTCGCTCACCCACATTTCCTTCTACACCAAAGATTATTCGACCGTACACACCGTCAAACCCTGGAATTATCCTGATCTCGTTCCGCCTCACCGCCATAATGAGGTTTGTCAGCTGGGGCCCCATCGCGCCCTTTAGCTCCTCCTCTGACGTCTCAAACATTATCTTGAACTCGTTGCCTAAGAGCGATATTAGTCTACTGTACTCCTTCCAAACCTTGCTGGACAATAACCTCTGTTCAGATTCCGGACTTATACCTTCTGAGACCGCTATGAGCTCCTGAAGAGGTAGTGCATACTTGAAACCTATCGAGTCTTCTGGAATATAACCCGGAGGCCTATCTGCAAGTTCGTTAACCCTATCGTCAACGCCTTTCGTTAATTTTCTACCACAAACCGCACACTTATAGCCAATGCTCTTTGCATTTTCTGGTGATATGGGACCAACATTACAGTTCCTGTGCCCTGACCAGTGGTACTTGCCGTAAGCTGGTGGAACCTCTATCGTCATAGTTATCCTATTTCTGTCCTTCTTTCTAATAGCATCCGCAATCTCATCGTAGGTTAGTCTGCCCAGCTCGAACACTACGGCCTCCCTTCCAAGCCTAAAAGGATAGGGGCTATGCGCGTCGCTAGCGCTTATCAACGTTAGTCTGTCTAAGCTGCTAACTCTCCAGTTCATGGGAGGGTCACTACTCAGCCCAGTCTCCAAAGCACAAACATTCTTAGCTCTGTCCTCGTAAGCTTCCTCTAAAGAATCCACACCGCTGAAACTTCCGAAAACGGACCACCATGGTGTCCAAGCATGAGCTGGAAACATCAAGCTTCTCCTTTCGGTTTCTAAAATTATGTCGAAAAGTTCCGCAGGCGTTATCGTAAGGACTGGTCTGCCGTCAGATGCTAAGTCACCGCATGTCGAGAGCCTATCCGCAAGCTGCGCAGACACTTCCTTCGAGGGTATGAGGATTACATGATGTATCTTTCTGACCTTTTCTTTGTAACGATGCACAGTGGCCACCTCGGTTTGGAAGATGAAGTAAACTGAGTTTTCGGAAAACTTCAGTCTATAGATTCCTGTACCGTCCAACTCTTCTAAGCGCTCGCTTAGTTCATTAAACCATCCCGGATGGAAGGCATCACCTGTTCCCAGCAACCCTAAACCCTTTATCGTAGCATACCGAGCAATTTCTTCCAAGTTCATGTTCCTTGAGGTTGCGCCAGAATAATAACTGTGGATATGTAGGTCTGCATAAATCCTCAAGGTTTACCCTTCTCCAACCTATGAATTTCGTTCGCTATATCTCCCACTTCCATCTTACCATTTCTACTGCCTTATGCGGAAGCTTAGATATCAAGGATGGGTCTAAGTTCCTCCACTCGATTATCTCCTCAAAGATGCTAGACGATTCGACTTTTACGCCTACGCTGAGTAGCTCGGCTAACATCTCCGTCATTATAGATTCCACGTCCTCCTTCGTCCTTAACCTTTTAAAGCCTTCATCAGTTATCATACCGAATACCGCCCTGAACCCCAACTTACCGTCTTCAAGCATGCGTTTCGTACACTTGGTCGCACCGTGCTTTGCGCTAATTTGTTCAAGAGTTTTTAAAATCTCGCCGAGCCTCTCATCAACTGAGAGCGTTAGAGCAATCCCGAATGCTTTCTCGTAAATGATAAAATAACCCAAGTAAATCTGGAGGGCACCCTCAAACTCAGGCTTGAGCCGACTCATTCCCAGCATAACGAACTCTTGGCCCTCTTTCAAAAGAAATCGTTGAAGGAGTTCGGCGGGAATCGTTATGGCCAAACTGTTTCCGCTTCGCCTTATTATACCCCTAAAAACCACACTATCCTCTACCCATTCGAGTGCTTCCTTCTTTTGAGTTTGCGGCATTTCTTTCCAGCATTTAGTACACGCGTAACGCTTTAAGCATATCTATGTAGTATTCTGGTTCATGTCCTGCTGTTTTTAGTGAACGATGTACCTTAAAAGCACGTTTAAACTGTTTATGTACTAAAGGTCAATCTACCCATTAATATTTATATTATTATAACGACCTTAACCTAAATGCGCGGAGGGTATTAAAAGTTGGAAGAAGACCTAATGTGGCTCCTCAGGCACAAGAGTAGACGTAAGATAATCTTGGCCATAGGTGAGGCGGGCAAGATAAGCGCCACAGCCCTCCGCGATAAGCTGGGAATAAGCACGGGCTCACTCTACTACAACTTGCGCCAGCTTGGGGGGCTAGTTCAACAGGACCAGAAGAGGAACTATACGCTGACTCCGGAGGGGCAGAAAGTTTACAAGGCTTTAACGGAGCAGGCGGGGCCCGAGGGGTTACTTAGTAAGGAGCCACCCGGAAAACTATTCACTATACTCTCAAGCATATTCTTTCCACTCAATCTTTTTACCCCGATTTATGAGAGTATGGCCATGAGAGTCTTCCTTCCATTACTCTCGATATCGGTTATTAGTGCCTTAATGATCTATGCAAAGTTTATTCCTTTTATACTCCATGTGCTGGACAAGCCTCGCTTTACCATTCTGGAATTTGGAGCAAATTTTCTTATCAGCATCCTTATCATATACGTTTACACTTCGATCATGAGTTGGGTCGCCGCAGGTAGGGTGAAAACTTTTAGGGTCCCTAGCGGAAGAGAGTTTCTGCCTTCCATAAAGAGTTGGTTAAAGAACAACTACGCAGAACACGTCAAGTTCCTGTTGTGTTTGCTACTTTCACTTTTACCTCTTTCGATACTGCCTGGGGTCGTAACGATAGATAGGCTCTTTAAACTTAACGCGATACCATCTCCAGGTACCGGCAACTACTTCATAGTTAGGGACGTGCTCTTATTAATATCGCAAGGCATAACTACCATTTTAATGATCGCTGGCATATCTTACGCTAAAAACGTCAAATGGCAGAGCGCTGCAATGGTTAGCTTTTCGCTGCTTTACTTTTCGTTCTTCGTAAATAAGGTTATGGGATTTGTATAGTTTTTACTTGACGGTCATTTCAACACTTACTTCATCTGGTATCTGAATCCTCATTATTTGTCGAAGAACTCTTTGGTCGCTTATACTCATATCTATTAATCTTCTATGAATCCTCAACTCATGCTTACGCCAAGTCTTCGTTCCTTCGCCACATGGAGATTTCCTGACTGGAAGAGTCAGCCTTTTTTTAGGTAGGGGTATGGGGCCGGAGATCTTCGTGCCCGTCTTATCCGCTATATCTTTTATCTCTTCGCAGACCTTATCCAACTTCTCCAAGTCGGTACTCGTAAGCTTAACACGTATCATCTGAGGCATCAGGATGCTGCCCCTACTTTATCGGTGGTTAAGCCTTCTGGGTTATCTCCTTAACGATACCAGCAGCTATAGTCATACCGCTGTCTCTGATGGCGAACCTACCCAGCTCAGGGAATTGAGAGTAAGGTTCGAGTGCTGTCGGCTGTAACGGCATAAGCTTCACGAGCGCTATGTCTCCCGTCTTCAGGAATTGGGGGTTCTTCTCCACAACTTGTCCAGTCCTTGGGTCGATTTTTGATACAAGTTCAACAAACTTTACGGCCACCTGTGCCGTGTGTACGTGCATGACCGGCGTATAACCGGCAGCTATAGCTGTCGGATGGTATATCACTACTATCTGACCAAGAAACTCTTTCGCTACACTACATGGACTATCTGGATGGCTGGCAACCATGCCCCTCGCAAGCTGGGTTCTCTCTACACCCTTTAGGTTAAAGCCTATGTTGTCGCCAGGTACTGCCTGCTGTAAAGGTTGGTGGTGCATCTCTATACTCTTGACCTCAGCCTTTACGTTAGGTGGCATGATAACAACTGTATCACCAGGCTTCAGGACGCCCGTCTCGACTCTCCCGACGGGTACCGTTCCTATACCCTTAATAGAGTAAACCGCCTGTAACGGGATTCTCAAAGGCTTGTCAATAGGCTTCGGCGGCTCTTGGAACGCGTCTAAAGCCTCTAGTAAAGTCGGTCCATTGTACCATGGAAGGTTTTTACTCCGTTCTACTAGGTTGTCACCTAACCATCCAGATATCGGTATGAAGTTTATCTTTGAGGGGTCGTAACCGATTAGCTTTAGCAAGTCCTGTACACCTTGCTTTACCTCATTGTACCTGGCCTGGGACCAATTGACCGTGCTATCATCCATCTTGTTAATTGCAACAACCAGTTGTTTTATGCCCAGCATAAACGCTAAGAAAGCATGTTCCCTCGTCTGTCCGCCGTGTGCTATCCCTACCTCATACTCACCTTTCTTTGCAGAAACGACTAAGACGGCGACGTCAGCCTGACTTGCTCCAGTTATCATGTTCTTCACGAAGTCCCTGTGACCAGGAGCGTCAATTAACGTATAGTAATATTTCTTAGTCTCGAATCTTTGGAACGCAAGGTCTATCGTCAGCCCTCTTTCTCGCTCCTCCTTAATCCTGTCAAGCACCCATGCATACTTAAACGTCTCCTTTCCGAGCTTTTTCGCCTCTTCCTCATATGTCTGAATAGTCCTTTCGTCGATGGCGCCCAATTTATACAGTAGATGGCCCATCGTTGTTGACTTCCCATGGTCCACATGCCCGATGACTACCAAGTTTAGGTGTGGTTTGGTAGACATTCTACTTCCACCGCTTACTACTTACGTTCATCGTTTCTGGATTGGGTATATATAAGCTTGTAGGGGCTTGTTTTTAAAACTTTTATGCATGATGTGGAGGTATGTCTTATCTTGACGATAAAGCAACCCTCTCCAGTTCGAACTTCTTCTTAATGGCATAACTTTTGCTGTCATTTTGTGATGCCAATATTATTTCGTCGGCTAAACACTCATCCACCGTTTTCCTGCTCTTGAAGCTAGCATCGCGGGCCGCCGTGGTTATATATCTGAGTGCCAAGTCTAACCTCCTCTGGGGCGATATATCAACGGCTTTAAAGTATACGATACCTCCGTAGCTGAGCCTTGTTACGTCCTCTCTTGGTGCGGCATTTTCGAGCGCCCTCACCAAGACCTCCACGGGATTCGTACCAGTTCTCAGGTAAATTATCTCTAGAGCGTTACGAACTATTTTAAGAGCTTTGGACTTCTTTCCACCATTCCTCCCGGGTCTCATGAACATGTTTGCAAGACGTTCAACTATGCTAACCTGAGCTTTCCCGAACCTCCTGTGCTCGTGTCTTCCGCCGGAGTGCAACGTTGGTTTAAGGCAAATGTATCGCTGTAGGCCTGGGTCTTTTATCTCAATACCATCCGTATCCCATTTACCGAATACTTTAAAGCCTATCAAGATAGTCACCTCTTCGGCTTTTTAGCCTCACCAGTAATTAACAGGTTAAGCGGAACTCCGTTCACCAACTCTACTTTGTATCTAACACCTGGAAGGTCGCCGTAGCTTTTGCCCATCGAGCCGCCTATGCCGCTGATTATCACTTCATCGTGTTCATCAACAACGTTTAGCGCACCATCTCCTGGCAGAAATGCCGAGACGACCTTGCCGTTCTTAATCAACTGAACTCTGACGGCCTTCCTAACGGCTGAGTTCGGTTGCCTGGATTCTATCCCAATCTTTTGTAGGACTATGCCACGGGCCATGGGTGCACCTTCGAGCGGGTCGGTCTTTAGCTTAAGCTGGAGCATCCTAATGCGGTATTCTCGCTGACTCCACTTAAACTTCTTCCTATTTTGGACAAGCTTCCTCGCTGCAAACAGCCCATTACCCATGACCCATCCTCGACTGAAAATGGATGTCCGGTAAGCAACTTAAAAACTCTTCTCTTTTCTCGGGCCTGCTGAATGTTAAATTAATTGTGGCCATTCCCATCACGGACATGGAGCGGCTTATTATAAATGATGGAAAGAGCTATGAATACATCATTAAAAATATTTATTAAAAGGTTTTATATAACACTGTTAAGAAAGAAGGGGAAAAGTATGAGCGAGAGTAAATGGGCCTCTAGATTCGTTGTCGCGGCGATATTCCAAGGCGCTTTAGCAACAGCATTAACCGCATATTTCGTCTTAGGTCAAATATTCTGGCTGAAGCCTGAGGTATCAAGGGTCATAGCTTTCGGCAGCGCTGGCAACTGGTTTACGGTGGGTTACACAACATACCTCATAGTCGGAGTGATTGGAGTGGCGGTAACGGCACTATTCTATCACCATATAGAGTCTACACTCAGAAAACCTTACACGGGTGCGGCAAACATGCTAGCATGGCTACATCTCGTCTTAATGAATGTCGGAGTCATAGGTGCCACATGGTTGTTAATGATCGGCGGATATCTGGGAGGAGCTGCGATGCTTCCACCAGAAGTAGGCGGCAAAGGATGGAATCCTGGCCAAGTACACGTGAACGTGTTTTACGGAATCCCTCTTGGCTATCCGACGTGGATTTCGATTTTCATAATAATCCTTGCGGTCGGTGTATTGCTGGGCGGTCTGGGATACCTAATCGCATGGGCCAAGAAGACTTAACCTTCTTTTCCTATTTTTTAGGGAGCACATTAAACGATAAAAGGGTATAAAGCCGTAACTAAATGGAATCTGAAGGTATCGATGCAAGCCAGCTCACTAGCCCTCATTACATGGTTAGCGTTGATAAGCTTAAGCATCTTTACAAACACCGTTCCAATAAGTTCATCCGCCGCCGCTTCGTGGGATGCTCCAGAGACAGGGTATAGTTGGGGACTTGGTCTAATAGTCCCGGATGGGGGGTCACTAGAAAATGGTTCAACGGTTCGCTGGGATAAAGTTAACAACGTAACAGTCGTCGTGACATTACCTAAGATAAATCAGACGGATGGGACGATTTACGTCATCTTGAGCGCCATGACAAAATCAGGGAACATCGTACAGGTTGCTGCCGGACTCTATCCCGAAGAGAATCTGTGGTTTGTCTACAGCATGTACATAGCGGAAGTTGTTTCAGTAGAAAAAAGTTACGTCCCAATTTCTATTAAGAGCGGACCAACTATGAAACCGGGCGATGCTATATCCATGTCTATTTACTCAAACAACATTGGACCGAGTATTGTGTGGATGGAAAGGGTCTGTAACCTTAACACGGGAGATTGTAGGGTAGCTGATATGCTTAACGACGGTAGCGCTGTTTTCATGCCGGGCGAGCAGGAAATAATCGCTCTAGAATCTTACACAACGACTGAGAGCGTGTTCGAGCATATGGAAAACATGACACTTCATAATATACTACTTAATGGCGTTCAGGTTACTGGTAGATGGTACGTCGGTGACGGAATGGTGTTTGATCGGAGCCCTTTGTTCCAAGTTGGGGGGATTGTACATGTGCCTTCTTATATCTCAATGTATTTTACACCTGACGGAAAAGCTGTTTGGTACTACTCGCCTAGCTGGGAACGTTGGAGCGACTCCCTTAGTGACCTAAACGCGCTCATAGTTTTCATGGTAGCGTTATTGGTATCATCAATTAGCCTAGCCATGATTATTTTAAAAATATTCAAAATAAAGATTCATGTTGTTAAGTTCTCTTTGAAAGGTAAAGCGCCGCTATCCCGAGGAGCACTCCTATAATAGCCACAATTGATAGTATTCGGATAGGGTTAACGAATGGTTCTAGGATTAGACGTACCTCCTCAGACGATGAATGGAGTATCGTTGATGCATATCCACCTAGTATGCCAGCAATAGCTAGCATGAAACTAGCTCCTGTTATCCCAATATACATCGTGATTATATTTAAACCCGCTAACAGTCCGTTGACTTTTCTATATTCAACTTTTTCGATGAGGTAGTAAAGATACGAGAATCCAAGATGCCCAGCGAACCCCACAACTAGGTATAAGATGTAGCCTAGTATGAGCCACGTCCCTGGACCACCACCAACGATTATTCTCAGAATCGTCGGAAATGGTTGTATGGGAAGCACCATAATAAGCGTCCATAAGCACGCTACCACTACATTTATAAGTGTAAGTTTCTTGAAGGTGGCATACCACGTTGACATTCGTTTTACTTAAATTAATGCGAGCTTTAAAGTCTTTTTAGGTATAACTTTCATTAAACCTATCTTACATCCCAGCTTCAGTTGCGACCCCGAGACTGTAAAATAGAAACCTACCAATGAGGGGTGATGACGCAATATAACCGCTTTACTGGACGGTAACATGGTCTATACTATAATGCCTTTTGGCTAGAAGTCTGACTAGCTCTATGGTCTTGCCATTCTTGCCGATGGCAAGCCCCTTGTCCTTTGGCTCTACTGAGGCAATAGCTATCTTTTTGCCGTCGGGTCTTGAGGCTATCCTGACGGGGCCTGACAGCTTAGCTGGCATAAAGGCATTCTTGACGAATTTACTAGGATCTTCTGAGAGCTCGATTACCTTGACGCGTTTCTTGATTATCCTGGAGAATTCCTGTATTTTGCTGCCACCCTTACTCAGAACCTTCTTCAGGTCGCCTTCCCTTATAACGAATACCACTAAGTCGCCAGTCTCAACACAGTCTATGGCCGTTACACCAGTCGCTGCCTCAAATAACGATATGTATTTCATCTCTTTTTCTGTAAGCTTGAACCCTTCACTCAACTTCTGGTGCAACCTCCTCGAGCATGTTTGAACTACCAGGGTCTAATATGGAGAGCGTTGAAACCCTAAATGGTTTTCCAAGGACGTAGCCCATCTCGTTTGAGCTCAATTCCGTCTTAATCGTTGGTACACCTACCATCTTAGAAGCCATGTAGATTCTCTTTTCTAAATCTGGCGGACAGTTCTTTGCCAACAGCACGAGTTTAGACTTGCCGTTTAACAGCGATAAATAAGATTGTCTAAATCCAATAATTACCTTCCCTGTTCTGCTTATTACCTCAAGCTCCTTCCTTACGTTCATCTCTATCACCAGATCTGTTATTTGATGGTCCCGCTTGGTGAAGCATCAAGAGCGAGACCATTCCTGTGCCTATTGGTATCTCCTTCCCCATAAGTATCCTCTCAACGTTACCCTTTAAGTAATCTACCTCACCTCTAGTTGCTGCATCAAGCAGAACTTGGACGCTTATCTCAAAGGCAGCTCTGGCCAGCACGCTCTCCTTCAGCTTAATCACACCATGCCTACCTACTTGCTTCACGCTGCCGCTAACAGTCATCATATCTGCTAATAGTGTAAGGTGCCTAACGTCAACGTCTAGCCCCTGCTCACGAAGCACATTCTTCGCCTCGTTTATTATGGCGTTCCTCGCAGCCTCTATCCCTAAGACTTCTGCAACTTCGTGTATGTCGTTCGTGATAACCCTAGTGGCATCAACACCGGGCATCTTCATTACTTCCCTTAAGTTTGAGCCCTCCGTGAGGATTATATATTCATCGCCCTCTTGTGAGACTATAGCCTTCGTTATTCTTTTGATTCCTTTGACTGTCATTTTATCGTCCAGTAGAATTTTATCCCTAACCTTTTCAAGTGCCTGCACCGCGTCTTCGGATGGTTTTAAGATGATCGTGTCCGTATCTTTTACTTCTGGCTTGTAGGCTTTCAGGGCATTCTTCACATCATTTAACGTGACACCCCTTTCATGCATCGCATCCATATCCAACTTAACAGTCAAAGCACCACGCTTATAGTTTATTGTGACTTCAGAAACTATGTCTTTGAAAGCCGTGTGCTGTATCTGGTTTGCAATCTTTTGTGCTTTGGCCCTATCTTTTGCAAAATCCTTCTGAAGGTATATCCTCATTATAGGTGTAGAGGGGGTCTTACGGGCATCAACAATCTCGATTAACCTTGGCAAACCAAGCAGTATACTCTGCTCCCTAACGCCCGCAAAATGAAACGTTCTGAGTGTAAGCTGGGTTCCCGGCTCTCCTATTGACTGGGCCGTTACAATACCCACAGAGTCACCAGGCTCTACCCGAGAGCTCAGGTAAATCCTGTATGCCTCTTCGAATGAGTTGTCAACTAAGCGCTCTGAGGCCTTTGCCTTTGTAAGTACATTTACTAACTCCTCAACAATCTTTTCGGGTATAAGTTTTTTATACCATTCAGCCTTAGATACTAGATAATCACGGGAGGCAGGTTTATCGGCTGGTAAACAGCTCATCAACCTCTCCACGACTACTGCTGGGTTAACTGGTTGTCCATGTTCGCTCTTAGCTGGGTCAACGCCATCTTCACCATACTGGAATTGGATTATTCTTTTTTCATCTGTTGTCCTTACCGTGCCATCATACTCTACGTATAACGATTCTAGAGCATTTATAAGTCGGCGTTGCATATAACCGCTCTGCTGAGTCCTCACCGCCGTATCAACTAGCCCATCCCTCCCACCTACCATGTGGAAGAAGAATTCTATTGGGTCTAGGCCGCTCATGAATGAGTTATAAACGAAACCTTTAGCTCTGGGTGATAAGTCCCCTGACTTGAAGAAGCTCAGAACTCTATCTGTATAGCCCCTCTTTATCCTTTCCCTTCTGACGGCCTGCTGACCGACGACCGCTATCATCTGGTCAATGTTAAGCGAGGTACCCCTTGCTCCAGTCTTTATCATAATCACGGCATTGTTTGAGGGCGGTATATGCTGCCTTACAACCTTGCCAGCCATATCCCTAGTTTTTGATAGTAAGGATAGGACGGCAGACTCGAACGCTTGCTCAGGAGTTTCACCGGGATAGACGGGAGACTTACCCTTCTCGTAATCCGTTCTAAGTTTAATGAACTCCTCGTCCATCTTTACAAAAAGTTTGGATATTTCTCGGTAAACCTCAGGCGTTATCATTAAGTCATCTATAGTGAACGTGAAGCCCCTGATACGTAAGTAAGTATTAGCAAGTTTCACTACCCTGTCTAGGAAGTTCCTGGCTACATCATATCCGTAATCCCTTACTAGCCTATGGATTATGTTGTTTGCTTTTTCTACACCTATACCATTCTTATCTATCACACCCTTTACAAGCTTGCCGTCTTGTATCACGACGGTCTCTTCAGGTGCGAGGCTGGATCTGAATTTATGGTTGAAGTCTTTTGGAAGCAGTAGGCTGAATATCTGCTTGCCGTTCCATAGCGGTTGCGGCTTACTTACTACGGGTTCCGGCAACTCGCCATCGTATCCTATCGCTGAGAGTAGATAGGATACCTCTTTTAAGTTGAGCAACGTGTCATCTTTTGTTAGTAGGTATGTAGCTGTGAGGAAGTCCCTGATAGCTCCGATTATGGGAGCACCGTGACGTGGAGATATTATGTTGTTCTGTACTAAGAGCAGTATCTTAGCCTCAGTTTGAGCTTCCTCGCTCTGCGGAACGTGTAAGTTCATCTCGTCACCGTCGAAGTCCGCGTTGTATGGTGTGCAAACTGCAAGGTTAAGACGGAACGTCTTGTAGGGAAGGACCTTTACTATATGGGCCATTATTGACATCCTATGAAGTGATGGTTGCCTATTAAACAGGACGATGTCTCCGTCAATGAGGTGTCGCTCGACCACGTATCCGGGTTCCAGAGCGTTTGCTAGTTCATTCAAATCATGCGCAAGCTTTAGCCTGATGGTCCTACCATCTGGTCTGATTATGTATTTGGCACCCGGATACTTGTCCGGGCCATTCCTTACATATTCTCTTAACCTTTCGATATTCCAAGCGTTAACCTTTTCCGGTACGGTAAGCTGCATCGCTACCTCCAAGGGAACGCCGACCTCATTTATCCCTAGGTTAGGGTCTGGGGATATGACCGTCCTAGCCGAGAAGTCAACCCTCTTACCGGAAAGGTTTAGCCTGAACCTGCCTTCTTTGCCTTTCAGCCTCTGCGCTAATGTCTTTAGTACACGACCAGACCTATGAACGGATGGTGATGTCCCGACCGCCTCGTTATTAATATAGGTAGTTACATGGTACTGGAGAAGGTCAGATAATTCCATTATGACTGGTGAAGGCGACCCTGCTGCTATATTTTCTCGAAGCCTCTGGGCGACTCTAAGTATGTCTACCAGCTTGTGTGTTAGGTCGTCTTCTGACCTAAAGCCAGATTCAAGCGTAATGGATGGCCTTACATATACGGGGGGCACGGGTAAGACCGTAAGCACCATCCATTCTGGTCTTACGCTCGTGGGGTCTATATCCAGCAACACTAAGTCGTCATTAGGTATTCTCTCAAGCCTAGTTCTGACCACACTAGCGGGAAGTCTTACCAGCTCCGACTCTGTCGCCTCTATAAAAGTCGTTGGCTTCTCTAGCTCAATCCTTACCTGCTTCTCACCGCAATGCGGACATGTCTGCACCGAAGTAGCCTTTTGTATTATTTTAAAGTAAATGTGCCTGTATGGTCTTCCGGATTGTTTCTCCGTTTCCAACTCTTCTCTGAAGTTCTTTATCTGTTCGTCATCCAGAAGTATCCTACCACACGACCTACAGGTAGCTTTTAAAAGCGTATGTATAGTTTTAACAAACCCAACATGTATAACAGGAACTGGCAACTCTATATGTCCGAAGTGTCCTGGGCATCCAAGGTAAGTGTTGCCACATGTCTTACAACGCTGGCCAGGTTCCAAGGTTCCCAGCCTTGGGTCCATCACACCAGTCGGTATCGGGAGACCATCGTCACCGTACGTATCGGGGTTTTGTATCTCGGCCACGGACATCTTCCTGATGAGGTCCGGTGAGAGTATGCCGAATTTTATGGCTGCCACGGAACCTCTGTAAGACATGTTACACCAACTCCTCCAACTTTACCTTTGGATAGATGTTCATGCTTAGCAGCTCGTTTAATAGAAGGTAAAATGCATATGACATAACAATGGGCTTTATGCTCGCCTCCTTTCCGCATACTCTACAAACGGTACGCTCCTGTTTGAGGTCATAGTATGCTGGCAAGCCACACTTTTCGCAGAAGTATGCAGTATATTTATCAGACTGCTCGAGTAGCCTATCCAAGAGTAGATAAGCAGCTCCATGCGCAACTAAGCAGTCACGCTCCATCTCTCCAAACTTCAGACCACCACCCCTAGCTCTTCCCTCAGTCGGCTGCCGAGTCAGCATCTGTACCTGTCCACGTGCTCTCGCATGTATTTTGTCCCTGACGAGGTGATGTAATCTCTGATAGTAAACTACACCGATAAAGATTTCCGCTTCGAATTTCTTACCAGTTACACCATCGTACATGATTGATGTTCCTGAGCTTTTGAAACCCAATGCTTCAAGTTCTGCCTTTAACTCTTCAAGCTTCTTGCCAAAGAACGGCGTCCCATCAACTGGCTCAGCCTTTATAGCCGCGACCTTTCCTGCTATGCTCTCGATAAGTTGACCGATAGTCATTCTTGACGGGAATGCATGTGGGTTTATTATAAGGTCAGGTACTATGCCGTCCTCCGTGTAGGGCATGTCCTCTTGCGGGAAGAGCGCACCTACGACCCCCTTCTGCCCATGCCTCGATGAAAACTTGTCGCCTATCTCAACGAAACACGTACTCCTTACCCTTGCCTTTACGAGTTTGTTGCCCTCATCCGTTCTAGTTATGAATATATGGTCGACGACGCCACTCTCGGACTGTCTAACTACTTCGGACGCGTCCCTCCACACCATTTCCCTTGCTGGCATACGTGTGTACTCTTCTATGAACCTCGGCGGACTCATGACACCGACTATTACCATATTTCCGCTCACGTCAGATTCTATATGGGCTAACCCATCCGCATCCAATACTCTATAGTATTGCTCACCCTTGTAACCTCTTATGTTGGGTTCGGGTATCCCAAACTTATCTTTCTGGCCTCCGAGGTATTGTCTCGACTCCACCTCATACGTCCTGTAGCTGAGAGAGAGGCCAAGGCCTCTCTCAACAGATGACTTGTTAAGTACAACAGCATCCTCCATGTTATAACCTTGAGCTGATAATATTGCGACGACCATGTTCTGGCCTATTGGTCTGCTGTTAAGACCTATCAACTCAATAGATTTGGTTGTAACGAGAGGTTTCTGGGGATAGACCAGTAGGTGCATCTTAGAGTCTGTCCTTATCTCGTAATTCGAGGCGAAGAAGCCCAAGGCCTGTTTGGCCATAGCACCCTCGTAAACATTCCTTGGAGATTGGTTGTGTCCAGCATATGGGATTATTGAAGTGACAGTTCCGAGCGTTATGTAGGGAGATATTTCCAAGTGTGTATGCTCAGGTGTGATGGTATCCGGCGTTAAGGCGACGTACGCATTCTCCTCTTCTTCCGCATCCAAGAATTCGATGATGCCCATGGAAACAAAGTCTCTGAATCTGGATATTCTATTCTTTATGGCTTCTATGTGGTTGCGGTTTAATCTTGGTACTTCCTTCTCAACAATTATTAAGGGTCTTCTGACTCTACCTTCATCGGTGTTTATCCAGACCTCTTGCATATGTTTGTAGTTATACAGCGCAACATTCATATTGTTATTTATCTCGCCATTCCTTCTCAGGTTTCTGAGTTCCGTAACGAGTTCCTGCCCATTAGGATGGAAACCTACCAACAATCCATCAACGAACACTTTTGCGGACAGGAATTTTTTTCGAGTTATGGCCTCGCTTAAAGGCATAACTCCAAGTACGTAGAGCTTATCCAGAACTTCACGTTTATTCATCGGAAATGAAAATTCTGCTGAGAGTGCTAAATTCTTAACCAGGCCACAGTTGCTGCCTTCGGGCGTCTCGGCAGGACATATCCTGCCCCAGTGAGTTCCATGAAGGTCCCTTGCCTCGAAGTGTGGCTGGCTCCTGCTTAAGGGCGATTGCACCCTCCTTAAGTGGCTCAGCGTTGCCAGATAGTTGGTTCTGTTCAGCAGTTGAGTTACGCCGACCCTACCGCCAGGCCAGTTTCCAGTCGCGAATGCATGCTTAACAAAGTCCGCAACTATTCCTGGTCTAACAAACGTCGATATGGACGTCGGCTGCCTTATGGCCAGCAACCTCTCCAGCTGATATCTTACATCCCTGATGAGCTTCAAGAATGCCATTCTGTAGAGCTCCATCAGTAAAGGTGTAGCTAGCTTCACACGTTTGTTGGCATAATGGTCCTTATCGCTGGGCTTCCTAAGACCTAAGCTGGTCTCTAATACCCTGCCTATCATCTCGCATAAGAATATCGCCTTAAGATATCTCGATGCCTTGTCCGTCCCGATGTGCGGCAGTAGAACGTTATCTATCAGCTGCTCAGCCCTTTGTATCCTGTACTCCTCAGCATACCCAAACGCTATCTTGTTACCTATGTATTTTAGAGCGTCGTCAACGGTCTCTATCCCTTCTGCTTCTTTAAAGGGAAGCTCCAGAAGTTCCTGAACCTCCTTCACTGGCGATATGAAGTTCACGATTTCCCTGTCGTTTGTCATGCCTAAAGCTCTGAGGAGAATTATAGCCGGTATGCCTTTGTAAATTCTTGAGAAGAATATCCTTATCGGTCCGCCATCCTTGTACGTAACCTCGACCTTAGCCTGTCTACCGAATGCTGAAGAGAGTACGACGGCTGCGTACTGTGGCTTACCGCCGACGTCCTTTTCGGTTACGAGTATCTTGTTGGGCGCTAAATCCTCTATGGCAACTATTACACGCTCTGAGCCGTTGATTATGAAATAGCCTCCTGGGTCCATGGGGTCCTCGCCTATGGCCAATAGCTCGTCATGGGTCATCTTTGATAGAGGGCATATGTCGCTCTTCACCATCACCGGTATTATTCCAACCTCCACACGCTCCGAAGACAGTAGCCTCCCATCCAAGTACAAGTTCATCTTGGCATACAACGGTGCAGCGTATGTGAGCTTCCTGAGTCGACACTCAGCAGGCGTTATGTTCTCGTTAATTGTGCCATCTATCTCAATAATTCGTGGTTTATCTATTTCTATCGCTCCAAATTTGAAGGTTAGCGTCCCATGCTTCGTCTTAATCTCTTGCACATCCAAAGAATTGACAAGCTCTTGTAGACCCTTTCTGATGAAATAGTTATATGACCTGATGTGATGCTGAACGAGCCCCTCCTCTTCTATGAAGCTCTTGGCAACGTACCAAAGCTCATCCGTAGTGAGCTTGTGATCTTTCTGCATCACTTACTCCCTCACAACCAGCCTGTAATAAACAGTTCTTCCAGCAATTTCTGTCTGTCTTATAATCTTTATAACGTCGCCCGGCTTTGCGCCGATTTCCTTGACAACCGGGTCCGAAACCAGAATATAAGGAAGCTGTTGCGGTTTTATACGGTATTTCTTCAACAGCTCCTCTACTTCTTCCTTCGTCATTATCTCATGTTTTGGAACAAAAACATGTTTACTGGGTGAGAACGCCTGGGCTCTCTCCTGCTCTGAGAGTTTAGCTTTATCGGTCATCCTTGACATTCCTCCAAAAATATAGACATTATACCAAATCTAAATCTGGAACCAATTAGGTTATTAATAAATCTTCAACGGTTTTTATTTCGAATTGTTCGTTTTTCGCAGACAACTTTGCCCTTTTAGCTTATTCAAGGCATATTCAAGATTTACCATTTTGTTTCGCACCCATCTTTTTTCCTCTTCGAGGTTCATCATGCTATCCTTTACGGCGTGCCTTACCAACTCTGGGTTTGCTGAGCCGACCGTCATGTAGGAGTGAACGACTCTCTTTGGTTCCATTAAATTCATGAGCTCGTCAAGGGTGAGGGGGATATTTGTGTTAAATTCTGCTTTAGTTTTTTGGAGTAAGTTTTCATTAAGGCCTCCCTCATATAAAAGCCTACTAATTCTACCAGCAAATGCGTGTGCATCACGGAAAGGTATCTTATGCTTTAGGGAAAGGTAATTCGCAACCTCTACAATACCAGTTGGTGGGCTGCATGCTGCCATGCATCTATCTTTATTGATTTTTAAGCTTGGTATGAGTTTTGTCATCATATGTAAGGTTTCTTCCATAATTTCGAGTGCCTGCCATAGCTTTGGCGTTATCTGTTGGAGGTCAAGGCTGTAACCACTGGCCTGCCTCGCAGCCATCACAGTAGTGGATGTTAATAGACCCAATAGCTCTGCAAGCTTCGTTCTTGAGATTTCTACGACCACTGGGTTACGTTTTTGGGGCATGATGCTGCTTGTAGCCGAGAACTCCTCGGGAAACTCTATGAGGGCAAACTCTTCTGAGCTAAAAATCACTAACTCTTCAGATAGAGAAGACAGTATGAGGGCAATCAACGTTAAGCATGAGAGTGCTGCGATTATAAAGTCCCTTGATGTTGTGGACTCAAGCGCATTTTGGCTTATTCTGCTGAAACCCAGGAGCGAGGCTGAATATTCCCTGTCTAGAGGTACGCTAGTTCCTGCAACAGCTGCTGAACCAAGCGGTGACTCGTCAGATAACTCGTAGACCACCTTTAAATGTTGGAGCGCCTTGATGAGCCTGACGGCATAAGAATGCATAACGAATCCAAACGTTGCTGGTGCGGCCCTCTGTAAGTGTGTATAAACAGGAAATATGGTCTCAGATTCTGCCAGCGCTTTTCTTAACACGGCGTCGCAAAACGTTAAGCAATTTTTGTGAAAGCTCAAAAGTCTTTCTTTAAGTCTAAGCTTTATGGCCGTAACAACCGCATCATTCCTGCTCTTACCAAGAGCAAGCGATGCGCCTATTTGGGGCACATATTTCGTCAGTTCTGCTTCGATCACCATATGCACATCCTCGTACCTTGGGTCGTCCAGGCTTGGTGGCTTCGCTAGCATCTCTTGAAGATACCTTTCTGCTTTCTCGGCCAGCTCTGACGGGATGATGCCTGCCTTTTCCAGCAACCTTACGTGCGCTATATTTACCAAAATCACGCTTTCCAATATCTCCTTATCGAAGTGGAGCGAGGAAGTGTATTTGGCAGCATCTATGTCAAACTCGTGTTCGATTCTGCCTCTTCTATGCATCCGAGTCACCTTCATGAGAAACCCGCTAACCCATTAACGGAGGGGCGCTCCTTCTAAAAAGTCTTGTGCATAAATGCTCGAGTATTACGCTTGGCTGGTAGATGCAAGCTCGATTATGCAATTCTTGTAAACTTCTACCGCCGTCAAAACATCTTTTACGGATATTTTCTCTAGCGTCGTATGCGCCAAAAGAGAATCTCCAGGTCCATAAGCGGCTATATCCGACGATATCCGGTACATTACGTTCATGTCACTCGTTCCAGTCTTCATTACGGCCTTTGGTTTCAGACCCATCTTCAGTATGCTCCTAATCAAAGACCTTGGGACCGGGCTGGACAGGCTAACTTTGACAGGTTCTGTCCTTTCCAACACCGAAAGCTCGCAGCCATGTTCCCAGCACAGCTCTTCTAATTTGCTCAAGATTTGTTTCGAGAGAATAGTATGCGGAATCCTTATGTTAATAACAGCTCTTGCAAATTCTGGAAGCTTCGTCGGCCAGTCTCCAGCTTCTAAAACAGTTATGCATGCAGATGTCTCTTCATAACCCCTGCCTGAGAAGTTATGCTTTATCTCTTCCCATAGAGTAAAGAATTTTTCGAGTGCCGATTCTCCCATGTAAGGTGCGCTGCTATGACCACCGCTTGCTGATGTGCTAACCCTAACGGTAACGCTTCCCCTATAACCTATTGCAACACCAGTAGTCCCAGTAGGTTCACCGATTATTATGTGGTCAGCCTTAAAGCCAGAATTTACTAGATGGTTTGCGCCCTTGCCCTCCCTTTCTTCATCAACAAGGCATGCTACAACAACCCTAACACCTTTAACACTGCTCTTAGCCTTGGCGGCACCTATCAGCATGGCCGTGAGTGCCCCCTTCGCATCAACAGCACCCCTACCCCAGACCTCATCGTTCGAGGCTTTTACCTCAAGTCTGCCCGGAACGGTATCCATGTGACCAGCAAGCAGAATGGTCTTGCCGGAGCCGTACTCTGCTATAAAGCTGCCTACATCGTCTACACCATAACTCTCGTAACCTAGACGTGAACATATCTCATAAAGCTGCTCATGGAGTCTCCACTCTTCACCAGAGGGAGTATACGCGTCTAAAATTCGAAGAAGTATGTCCCTTGCTTCGTTAATAGAGGTCACGTTTAAGAACCTCCCTTTTCAGGCTTCCAAGCCGATAAAACTTCGTTGATCAGCTCTGAGCAAAACTTTATGTCATCATCATTTATCAAGTAGGATGGTAGTAGTCTTAAGACTGAGGTCCCAGCCTTAAGGCACAACAACCCTTTCATTTGCAACTCACGTATGACCTCGTCTGGATTGAATCTTAGCTCTATTCCTAACATAAGCCCCTTCCCCTTAACCTCACGTGTTACATGAGTGCAGCATTCCACTATTTTTTTTAGTTCTGCTGATAACTTCTCTCCCGAAAGTGAACTTTTTAATGGGACGGAGTCGTTAATTAAAATATCTATGCCTCCTGATATGGCCGCTAGGGCCAGCGGATTTCCGCCGTGTGTCGAGCCGTGCTCGCCCTCGCGTAGCCGCTCACCTATTGAGGCCTTAACCACTACCATGCTTACTGGAAAACCTCCGCCCATCGACTTACCCGCAACCAGAATGTCTGGCCTTATATTCAGGTGCTCGTGTGCCCATACCTTGCCAGTCCTGCCGAAGCCTGCTTGAACCTCATCAACTATAAGAGACGCACCAGTATTTTCACAAACTTCCGTTAAAGTTCTCGCAAACTCCTGTGTAGCATGCGTTAATCCACCTTCGCCTTGGACAGGTTCGAATAACACGGCCGCAACGCTTTCGTCCACCGTCGATGTTACTGCATCAATATCGTTGTAAGGAATGAACTTCGTCTCCCATGGGAACGGGTCGTAACCTTCTCTATACTTTGGATTCCAAGTGACGGATAAAGCGCCCATTGTCCTACCATGAAAGGAATTCCTGAAGGCTATGAAGCGTTTCCTTCCAGTTACCTTACGTGCAATCTTCATCGCCAGCTCAACGGCCTCGCTCCCGCTGTTTAGAAAGAATACGTAATCCATGTCACCTGGGATTATCCTCGAAAGCTTCGATAGAACCTCGTCGGCGATGTCCGTCTGGAAAGCTGGCGTAGCCGTCATAATGAGTTCCATCTGACGCTTTATGCTTTCTACTATCTTGGGATTCCTATGACCGAGAAAGGCAACACCATGTCCTGTGTGGCAATCTAAATATTTCCTTCCCGTTTCATCCCATACGTACTGTCCATAAGCTCTCGATAACCTAAGAAGTCGTGGTTTGGCGAACGGTATTATCCTTAAACTTTTATCTATAGTATTCATGCCTTTAGTGCTTCTACGGTTGAAGATATTATCTTGCGAGGTAGGTCGTAACCTGTAACCCTAACGGTGTTCTTGAACTCAACCACGGCGTTCACTTCAGACACCATTATTTTGCCATCTTCGGCCTCCATTAAGTCCACACCCAAAACACCGCCGCCTAACGCTTCACCTGCCTTTATGACCAATTCCTTCACACTTCCGTCCAAGTTAGCTGGCTCTGCCCTTGCGCCAAGGGCGGTGTTTGTCTTCCAATTCTGGCTCACCCTGTAAATGGCAACAGGGACTTCTCCCCACACGTAGTATGCCCTTATGTCCCTTCCGGGCTTCCTGACGAACTCTTGGATATAGTGTATCTGGAAGTGGGGAGAGGGCATGTTCTCCCTAAAATCGAGTATATCTAACAATGAGGATTCGTCATCGGCTTTAGCTATCATCCTACCCCAGCTTCCGTGTATAGGCTTTACCACGACAGGGTAGCCGATCTTCTTTGCAGCATTGAGTGCCCTTTCTTTGTCGAATGCTATTATAGTCTTTGGAACGGGTATGCCTTTCTTTGCCAGCATCGCCGTCGTAAACATCTTATCGCCGCAGTTCCTTATCACGTCAAAGCTGTTCACGACGGTTATCCCTTGCTCCTGCAACATAAGCGAGGAGGCTAATGCCTTGTAGAAGCTTACGCATCTTTCAAATACTATATCAAGCTCCTTGGTGTCAGGTTTCGTAACGCAAAAGATGGATTCTGGAATATGGATAAGCTCGAGTGTATAACCTAGGTCCTTGACGGCATACGCAAGAGCTTTCTCTTCCCATCTTAAGAGGTCATAGGCCAGTCCAATCCTCAACCGAGTTTCACTGTCCCCAGTCTTCGGCTATCTCCTCGGCCAGTTTTAGTTCAAACTTTCCTTCGCTTATGATAAGTTCGAGGTGAGCACCACACTCTTCATGCTCGAATAGCTCTCCCGATAACGAATCTTCGGGTATATCCAGCTTACCGCCACATATCGGACACGTAAGCTTTACCATGACTTGAGCACCGCATCACTACTACATTTTTCGTAGTTATATGTAATATAAATGTTTTAATTTGGCGTATAAGGGGCTATATTTCGGATTAAAACTACGATGTTCGGACATATTTTCGACATAAGCCGTAACTGAGTTCTACAATTGCTAAAAACCGTGCATCCTTATCACTGTGCCGTATTCGTGCTCGACCGCCAAGAGAGGTTCCTCAGTAAGCCCTGAGCAAATGATGCAGCGCTCAACCCCTGCCTCGACCGTCTCGGCCGCTAGCATAACCTTCCTGTTCATACCGGAGCCTATTCTGGGTAAGAGTTCCCGTGCCTCTCTAGGTGTTATCTCACGTATGAGTTGGCCGTCTAAAATCAGACCGTCCACATCTGTCAGTATTACTAGGATTTCGACCCTTAGGGCCCTTGCTACTGCCGCAGCAGCTTGGTCACCATCAACGTTAAGGAGTTCGCCCTCGGTACCTATGGCGACTGGGGAGAGTACCACGACGTATCCTTGCTCTATAAGCGTTTGGGGCAATTCAGCGTTCACAGAAACTATCGTTCCAGTGTAACCACCGTCTATAATCCTCTTCCTTCCACGTTCATCGAGTACAACTATTTTCTTCTTTCTCTCGGCTCTTAGTACACAAGCATCAACGCCGCTTATACCAACAGCTTTGACACCCTGCTTTTCAAGATACGAAACTATCTCTTTGTTCAGCTTACCTGACATCACCATGTTGTAGACCTCCATCTCCTCCTCGTCGGTATACCTACTCCTTATGCCCTGTGGTGATGTAACAAATTTAGGCTCTATACCCATCCTCTTAGAATATTCTGAGACTATGTCGCCACCCCCGTGCACAAAGATTATTCCCCTGTTTGCCCTCAAGGCTATGCTGTTTAGTATCTTATCCCTATTCTGGGTCAGAGTTCTTCCGCCAGCTTTGACTACTATCATAGCTCTCACAGGCCCGTAAAAACATCATCTATGATCATATATTTCCTTTTTTGAAGAGAATGATTCAACCTCTATAGATACGGATAGTTGACGACGTTCTCATCCACTACCTCAAAAACTTATAAATTTCTAACGAATAGACATGCGTGTTAGGACATCCAATTTAATAGTGATGTGCGATATGTTTAGAAATAAAGTTAAGCGATTGTTACGTGAGGGTAAGCCAACCATAGGTACTTGGGTTACGATTAATAGCATAGACGTTATTGAGGCATTATCTAGAGTTGGCCTCGATTGGCTTTTATTCGATATGGAGCACGGTTCTTTGGAGATAAACGATGTCCAAAGACTTTTGCCCGCGACTAACGGCACCGATACCGTCCCAATCGTTAGGGTCCCATGGAATGACTTTGTGATCATCAAAAAGGTTCTGGACGTGGGTGCATACGGTATTATGGTTCCATGGGTTAACACTCGTGAAGAGGCTGAGGCAGTTATCAAAGCCGTAACGTATCCACCGCAGGGCATCAGAGGCTTTGGACCTAGGAGGGCCGTATATTACGGATTAGAGCCAAACGATGAATATTTTAAAGGCGTTAGGGATGAAGTTATGGTAATTGTACAAATCGAGACAGAAGATGCGATTGATAACATCGATGAAATACTTTCGGTCAATGGTATCAACGTAGCGTTCATAGGACCATATGATTTATCTGCAAATTTGGGAACGTTCGGAAATTTCGAACATCCAAAATTTAAATCAGCCATCGAGAAAGTTTTGGATTCATGTGAAAAGAAAGGCGTTGCGCCCGGAATGGCTGCTCTTTCCGTTAATAACGCCGTAGAGGCCATCAAGAGGGGCTTTAAGTTTGTATCAATAGGTTACGATATATTTGATTTGACAAGGACTTATCGTTCTAACGTTGAGGTTGTGAGGCAAGCGTTAAACAGCATTCTTTCATGTAAGGGTTAAGGGGCTGCTTCAAACATCATTTAAATTTTCTTACATAATTCACCAAAGTTCCTATTTTTTCTATGTAGATTTCTACTCTGTCGTTATCTTTAAGCTGTATATCCTTGCCCGGAATTATACCAGTGCCCGTTGATAGCAACGTCCCGGGAGGTACGACGTTATCTCTCAGCAAATACGTGACTATAGTTTCTATTCTCTTCTTCATTTTTGAGGTGCTCGTTTCACCAACGAATATTAAGTTACCATTCCTGAAAATTCTCATTTTTATAACGAGATTATGCGGGTCTGCAACTTCATCAGGGGTCGTTATAAACGGACCGAAGGAAAAGCAACCTTTATAGATTTTTGCCTGTGGCAAGTAGAGAGGGTTCTGAGCCTCGATGTCACGTGCTGTCACATCGTTACATACGGTATAACCAAGAATCGACCCGTCCGTATCTAACACAACACCCAGCTCAGGCTCGGGTAGCGTCCAGGCAGAGTCGCTTCGGATATTAATGAAGTCCTCGTGTCCAACAGAGCGTCTCCCATCGATATCTTTTAAGAATAGCTCAGGCCTCTCAGATACGTAGGCTATTTCGTAAATGCTCTCACCTTTAATCATCGCGACATCCTCTTCGGTATATCTAACCCTAGCCCTTTCGTAAACTATACCTGCGCCCCATATTTCTGGAGGCTCATAGGGAATGATTAACCTCTCCTTCTTGAGTAGTTCTTCCATACTTAGACCTATTTTCTCGTAGAGGTTCATCTTACCTTCTTTTTTGAAGATTATCAGAACACTTAACGGCTCATCTGCTACTCTGAAGATTTTATCGTCTTTCTGAACGTACGTGCTAATTTTACCTTTCCCATCTATCGTTCGAAATACTTTCATTACGCCTCATTAGATACACGTCATAGTAGTTATTAATTTTTAGTAATATATTTTTCTGTTAAGCAGGTCTAAGTGCTGGAAAGTTCAGACCAGTTTTCTCGTCAAGCCCTAGCATTATATTCATACATTGTATGGCCTGACCTGCCGCGCCCTTTACCAAGTTATCGATAGCGGCCATCAAAGCGGCTCTACCAACCCTTTTCTCGATAGCAAAACCTACGTCCGCAAAGTTGCTGCCTATGATGTGCTTTGGGTCAGGATATTGGTATGGCTTACCCCTAACGATTCTGACGAAGGGCTCCTTTCCATACTCAGCAGCGTAAACTTTCCATACATCCTGTTCCTCCATGTTTGGGTCGACAAGCCAAACGTGTGAAGTTGCCAGCGCGCCTCTTACGCTTCCGACGGCATGTGGGACGAACGCTATCTTTAATTCCCTACCAGCTATTTGTGAAAGCTCTTGTTCTACCTCGGCTACATGTCTATGACCCGATGCCTCGTATGGTCTTATCACGTTGGCCCTTTCTGGATGGTGCGTGCCAGCTGTTGGTATTCTTCCTGCCTCGCTGCTTCCAACCTTAACGTCAATGGCTACATGATCCAGGTCTATGATGCGAGATTTAACAGCAGGTATGAGGGAAAGTAGGGCGGCTGTCGAGTTGCAACCAGGGCAGGCTACGAGCTTTGCGGAGGCTATCTCTTTCCTGTGGAGTTCTGGTAGACCGAATACCGCCTCTTTGAGTAGCTCAGGTTTAGGATGCTTCATCTCGTACCACAGCTCATAGTCCTCCAGCTTCTTTAGCCTAAAGTCGGGGCTTAGGTCGATGACCTTTAAGCCTATTTCGAGCAATTTCGGCGTATAGTTTACTGACGTACCAGCGGGCGTGTTCACGAACACTAGGTCAGAGTTTGAAGAAATCTTGTCCAAGTTCACATCTGAGAACTTCATGCCAGAGAAGAAGCCCCTCAAGTTTGGATGGACTGTCGTTAAGGGCTTTCCTGCATACTCCCTCGATGTTGCGCAAGTCAGCTCTATCTTCTCATGGTTTGCCAGTAGCCTAAGAAGCTCACCTCCGGTGTAACCCGAGGCACCTATTACTGACACCTTAACCGTCATCGCTTGAGCACCTTGACCACATACTCAGCCAAATCTATTGCTACGTTTCTTTTAGTCGCTTCTATGAAAGCTTTAAACTCTGGTACGCCGTTTACCTCATTCAAAAAGTACCCATCCGATTCGAGTACATCTACGGACACGAATACGCCCTTAACAGCGTTTGCAGCTTTTATGCAAAGTTCGGTCAACTCTTCATCTGGCTTGAAACCTACCGCCTTTGCTCCGAGTGCGACGTTTGACCTCCACTCGTTTTCCTGCTTGTACCTGTACATAGCACCCAAGACTTCATTGTCTAAAACTATTATCCTTACGTCCCTTCCAGGCGTCTTTATGTATTCTTGGATTATGTGCGTCTTAAGTTGCTGACTCGTCATCATCTCGCGGTGCTCTAAGAGACTCCTGTAAGCAGCCTCATCCGATATGAGGGAGACCAGCCTACCCCATCCACCGATTGGAGGCTTATCGACCAACGGTAACCCCATCAATTTGTATGCCTCTTCCGCAGATTGTATGGTCAGCGCTACTATGCTTTTCGGTATCTTTAACCCAGCCGATGCCAGCTTGGCGAGCGTCAGCACCTTGTCGCCGCAAAAGATTATGGTTTCGGAGCTGTTTATTGTAAAACTTCCAGAGGACTCCCTTACGGCTGCCGAGTACGCTGCCCTGTACATAGACATAGGCCTAACCAAACATACGCTCGGCGTCTCCTCTTTGAAAAAGAGAGGTTTCTCCTTAACGGTTGTTAGTTTAGGTTTTATTCCCAAGTTTGTTAGCGCTCTGACTATCAACTTTTCTTCCATCCTTGGAACGTCGTACAGGATCTCTACATTGGAATTGGACGCTTTATGACGTGACAATTTTTAGCTCCACTACCTCAAATTCTTTAAGATGGATTTTATAATGTTTAATATAAATCTACATCTGCTTTAAGAACATTAATAAAAAATTTTAACGCCTAATTTAAGCAATATTTAAGGGGTTTAATGGTGCGGTTAGGCCCCACTTATGCATTCTAAAAGCTGTAACAGTACGGGTATCCGATTCCGTATTCTATCTATAGGGTCCTTGAAAGGCGAAGGTGCTGTCTCATTCATATAGATGGCTTAAATAAGCTATAGTAACGGAGGTCATGGAGGAGTCGGCGTATCTTTGGAGTATTGAGTCGTTATCGTATGAGGCGGCGGTTAAGCTTCAGCTGAAGATGGCAGACATGGTCTCAGAGTTTGATTTCTTAAAAGAGTACAAACTATTCTGCGGAGTTGATGTCGCTTACTCTGGCCAACATGCCGTCGCCGCCGCCGTCGTGCAGGACCAAGATGGTAACATAATTGAGGTGGGCAAGTACAGATGCATAGTTCAGCGCGCCTATATTCCAGGTCTTCTATTCCTTCGTGAGGCACCTCCCATGATCAATGCCGTTAAGAGTTTAAAGAGCGATTTTGACGTGCTTCTCGTCGATGGTAATGGAAGGCTTCACCCTAGAAAGTTTGGGATTGCATGCTACGTTGGCATTGTGTTGGATAAACCAACGATAGGTGTGGCGAAGAAGCTCCTTTGCGGCCAAGTTAAAACAGCGCATGGAAGAAGGGTCGTGACGTTGGATGATGATGTGATTGGTGAGGTGGTCTCCAAGAACGTGTACGTCAGCGTTGGCCATAAAATATCCCTAAACATGGCCGTAGAAATTGTTAAAAAGTTAACAGATGACTGGTTACCGTCACCAATTCTTGCCGCTCATAATATGGCGACTGAAGAATTAAAACGGGGGGTGCGAATTTGAATGCCCTAAAAGTAGATTAATATCCATTTATACAAATTCAGCGATTTGGTGATGCGGGACAGCATTCAGATTACGCTTTCAGTTGATGACCTTCCAAAGCATTGGTATAATGTATTAGCAGATCTTCCCGAGATACTTCCCGAGCCCTTGAACGAAGATGGAAGACTAGAGAGGTTAGGGGATATAATTCTCCAAGAATGTATTAAGCAGGAGTCTTCTGCTGAACGTCTGATTAAGATTCCAGAAGAAGTCAGGGAACTCTATCTGAGAGCAGGGAGACCCAGGCCTCTCCACAGGGCAGTAGGTTTGGAGAAGAGGCTTAAGACTCCAGCGCGTCTGTACTATAAAAGAGAGGACTTATCTCCTACCGGTAGCCATAAAGTAAATACCGCCCTCGCCCAAGTGTATTATGCGGCCAATGCTGGGTACAGCAGGGTTGTAACTGAGACGGGCGCTGGTCAATGGGGTACCGCCGTGGCTTATGCCGCATCTCTGATGAATCTTAGGTCAACCGTGTACTGGGTTAGAGAGGCTTATGAGTGGAAGCCTGAAAGAAGACGGCTTATGAGGTTGTACGGAGCGGAGGTACTTGCATCCCCGTCCGAGAAGACGGAGTATGGAAGAAGGCTTCTAAAAGGAGGACCTGACAACAAAGGTACATTGGGGATAGCTATTTCAGAGGCTGCCGAAGATTCTCTTAAAAATCCAGACACGACGTACGTCGTCGGAAGTGTCTTAAACTACGTCTTACTCCATCAGACGATCATAGGACTTGAGGTAACGAAGCAGTTGGAAGTTGTGGACGTGGTGCCTGACGTGATGATCGGATGCCTTGGAGGAGGAAGTAACTTCGGAGGATTCGTATTGCCTATGGTCGGAAAAGTCCTAAGGGGAGAAGTAAAGAAAAAAATAAAGTTTTTGGCAGCCCAGTCAGAGGCGGCTCCAAACCTAGTTAAAGGAACATATCAGTATGATTTTCCAGATGCAGCCCAGATACTCCCTAGGATTAAAGGATACAGCTTGACACATGAGTTCAAGATGCCGAGCATATGGGCCGAGGGGCTAAGATACCACATGGCCGCACCCATTATAAGCTACCTTAGGGATAAGGGGTTAGTTGAAGCGATAGCCTATCCGAAGGATGAAAAAGCAGTCTTCGAGGCGGCAAGGATGTTCATCCAAGCGGAGGGGTTCATCCCAGCGCCCGAGTCCTCTTATGCCATCAGGGCCATGGTGGACGAGGCTTTAAAAGCCAAGGCAACAGGTGATGAAAGAGTTATCGTGGCGAATATAAGCGGTCATGGATTCCTAGACCTAGAGGCCTATGGAAAGGTACTGGTGATATGATGTACCACGTAGTTTCACTGTCAGTTTAGATAAAATGTTAATAAGCCTACAAATAACACTAGGAAATCATCAGGCATTACTCTTGCTCCACGAAACTGGATATTGTAGGTATCTCTGGTGGAAGGCCCTTCCTCTTCCTTATCTCCGCTATAACTCTGTCCCTTATCGAGGCTGGAACGGGTTTCCAAGAAGAAAACTCAGTCGCCCAGAAGGCCTTACCCATCGTCACACTCCTCATAACCTCACTCAGGTCAAAGGTCTCAGCCGCCGGAATCTCGCCTTGGATTATCGTTATGTACTCAGATTGCTTAACATCTAAAACCTTTCCTCTCTTTGAACTCATGACGCTCGTCACAGCACCCATGAATTCTGGCGATACTTTTGCCTCCAGCTTCAGGATGGGTTCTAGGAGTACTGGGTCGGCGCTTAGTATGCTAGCGTAGAGGCTTCTCCACGTCGCTGGCGCTATTTGGGCATAACCTCTATGCACGGGGTCTTCGTGTAATTCTACGTTAACCAGAACTGCCTTTACCCCCCTCATGGCCTCACCAGCGAGTGGTCCTTCTGAAACTACCCTTTGGAAGCCGCCTATTATCATCATCTTGGATTCGTGAAGGTACTGGGCTCCTTTTGTCATGTCGACGAGTATGTTACCCTTCGGGTCGATGCACCAAACGTTCCTAGCCTCCTCGGCATCCCATCCATGGTCTCGCAGTATCTTCGCCACCTGCTTCCTGTCCATCTCGTCGTATAGCTCACCTGACCTTATCAAGTCGATTATCTCGGGTTCCAGCGGCTCTGCCTTGATGTATATCCTGTTATGTCTATTCGGCGACTTACCCTCGAAGACTCTTCCCACCTTCTGGATCGCTTCCCTGTAGAGTATTATCGGTTTGCTTGGGACGACCTCCAGACCTGCCTTTCCTATCCATGTGAGAGCAATCTCAAGATGCAACGTTCCCATGCCGCTTATCAAATACTCACCGGTCTCGGGCCTTACCGTCGTGACCAGCGTTGGGTCTTCTATGCTCAGCTTGTTTAAGAAGTCGACAAGCTTCGGTAAATCCTTACTATGTTTCGGTTCTATCGATATCGTCACAACTGGTTCCGACACATACTTTAACGTTTCGAATGGAATCGTTTCTACAGTTGCAAGAGTGTCACCTGCTCTCGCGTTTTCTATACCTAAGAGTGCGGGTATATTACCAGCGGGCAGGCTACCGACTATCTCCCTTGAAGGCCCCATATAGACTGCAACCTGTTGAACCCTCTCCGTGATGTTCCTTCCAACCAGTAACAGCATGTTGCCCTCGTTTATATTACCGCTGAACAACCTTCCTGTTGCCACAACACCAGCTTGTGGGTCAACCTTCACGTCTGTCACGGCCATCACCGTAGGACCGTTCTCATCGCACTCCATCATGGCCCTACCGACCTCGCTGTCTATCGGCCCCTTCCATATCTTTGGTATTCTATACTTTTGGGCTACATGTGGAGGCGGATGGTGGTTTATTATCATCTCAAGAATTGCTTCATGTAATGGTGTATTTTCCCTGAGCCACTCCACGTCATCCCTTGCAAACGCGTTGATTACGTCAACGAACTTTATGCCCTTCTTCTGGGCTTGTCGTAAAGTGAATCCCCATCTATCCTTCGCACTGCCTATCGCCACACTGCCAGCAGCCATGCTAACCTTCCATTTGTCCCTAAACTCCGGCTCGGCGTACATCTCTATCAATCTGTTAACATCCATGATTATCCTACCTAGCGTCTCCTGAATCTTTTCAGGAGTTAGCTTCAGCTCCTTAACCAGCCTGTCGATTTTGTTTATGTATAGAACTGGCTTAACTCTCTCTCCTACAGCTTGACGTATAACAGTCTCCGTCTGCGTCATGACGCCCTCGACGGCGTCTACTACAACGACTGCACCGTCTATTGCTCTCAAAGCCCTTGTGACCCTTCCAGAGAAGTCGACGTGTCCAGGGGTATCTATGAGATTTATTATGTAAGGCTTCGAGTCCATCTCATAGTAGAGGCTGATGTTTGCTGCCTTGATTGTCATCTGACGTTGCTGCTCTTCTTCGAGATAGTCTAAAGCTAACGCCTTTCCGGCCAAAGATGGTGAGAGCAGCCCTGCTGCCGCTAGAAGGCTGTCCGTCGTGGTTGTCTTTCCGTGGTCTACTTACCCCCTAAGGATTGTAGCGTCTCCTTAGGTATGGGCTATGATACCAACGTTTCTTATACTATCCTTATGTTTGAGGATGTCTACGACTTCACTGATCTTCTTCACTTTAGGCATTTTCCTTCAACACCTGATGGGTCATTTAAAATGCTGCCATATATAGTTGCCATTAGCAGGATTTCTGCCGTCAAAAACCATATTTAGGTTTACATGAGCTTTTAAGTACAAGCAAAGTTTCTGATATAAAGCTTACTTGTGATTTAGCCAGAGGGTGTTGATGGAGGTTATAAGCTTCGTTGTTAGGCACTCTTTCCGAGCTTTGCCATCACGTCGTTGTATATCTCCGTCCTTGTCCTCCCTTCAGTCGGTACGCCTAGCTTTTTAGCCATGTCCATCAGCATGTCGATGTCTTTCTTCAACTCTTGAACGTCTACGGTCGAGGTTGCCTGCTCCTTAATCTCCTCGGCTTCCTTCACAGCCTTCTGAAACTCTTTCTTGGCCCTACCCAACGACTTCGCCAGCTCGGGTATCTTGCTCGGACCCCATATAAGGAATATCACCACGATTATTATGATGATTATCCACTCAATGCCAACTATCGCCATGGATGCTCCGTCATTAAATGCCCAAAACTGGTTAAAAAGGGTTACGTACCCATCAAATTTAATGCTATCCCTTTATTGCATCTCCATATGTTTTTATATGGGCAAAGGATTTGGATGCTCGGGAGATGTCGGGAGAATTCAGATACGTTGTCAGAATACTGGGCACGGATATAGACGGCTCGCTTAAGCTACCATATGCTCTCGCCAAAGTGAAGGGCATAGGAACAAACCTCAGCTACATCATCGCAAGAGTCCTAGGGCTTGACCCTGAGACGAGGATAGGTTATCTAACGGAGCAGCAACTTCAGCGCATAGAGGCTGTTGTGAAGAACCCCTTAGAGCACGGCATACCAGACTGGATGATAAACAGGAACAGTCCAGCTTTAGTAGAAAAAAAGCATCTATTGGGTGCAGACTTAGATTTTGCAATTAAGGAGGACATAAGGAGGGAGATTACGATAAAATCCTGGAGGGGCGTCAGACATTCCTTAGGTCTCAAGGTGAGAGGACAAAGAACTAGAACCACGGGTAGGACAGGCACTGCAGTCGGAGTATCGAAGAAAGAGGTCAAAGCTGCTACTAAAAAGGAATAGAGGCCACTTTAAATTCTATCAAACGATGCGAATGGCCGTAAATGCTGTTATTCAAATTCTTTCCTGGCTAGTTCCGCGCCTGCTACTAGAGCCCTCTCTTTCTCGTAGGCGACTTCCCACGTTCTAGTTCTCAAGCCGCAGTCGTTTGACGCTATTATCTTGGCTGGGTCATCCAGTAGCTTGGCCGCGTACAACAACCTATCCCTCACAAGTTCCGGCGACTCTATAAAGTCCGTGTGCACATCTATCACACCGGGCGCCACCTTTATCTTCGTTCCATACTCCTTAAACAATTTTAGCATAGAGTATCCAGGTCTAGAGCCCTCATCTCTACCGTACATCTTCGTGTCCCTATTTGCACACTCGATTGATATATGCTCAGCCTTAAGGTCCAGTATGTATGGAAAGAGGAGTCTATAGTCGCTATAACATATGTGAACGGAGAAAGCACAATCAAGACCCTTCACGGCTTCGTTGAACCCTTCCACAAAGATGTCAACCTCATTAGGCTTTGTCGTAGCAGCAGGTTCGTCTATTTGAATCCTTTTGGCCCCAGCCCTTATGAGAGCTTCTAAGTTTGGCCTTATAATTTCTTTCGCAAGGTCGAGTACCATGTCGCGTTTATTAATCCTTCTCCTTTCGAGAGGTTCGTCAACGTCTAACTTTCTTTTTGCATAATACTCATCAAAAGACCAATCTGCCAGCGTATAGGGTCCCGTTATTGGAACCTTGAGTGCACGTCTTGCCTTCTTCTTAGCAAACTCAAACTCCTCGATGTGATAAGGTTTTATTAGTGATGGTTTATCGAAGACTGCCGCCTTCTTGAAAATTTCTGAGTCCCAAACTTTAATATAACCTACGAATTTGAAGCCCTTCACGTGCATTAATGGATACTCATACATCTCGACCCTTCTCTGCTCGCCGTCGTAAACGATGTCTAGCCCTGCCGATTCATGAAACCTTATACCATATAGCGCTGCCCAATCCTCTAGGCTTTTCAGCTTCTCATCGCTTTGTATGCCAGGCTTAAGTTGAGATATCAAATCTTCAAAACCTTCTACGCCGATGCGGATAGCCCAATCCCTTGAGGTTCTTATGTGTTCCTCGGAAAGACTCTTCCTTAGGAAAGGCGCTTTAGAAAGACTTCCGACTTCCTGCGTTGAAAATAACCTCTCGGTCATAAGCTACACCTCCTTCAGAAGTTTGAGGGCGTTACCTATGCTCCTTATTTTTACGTTTGCCACGTTATGGGGTAAAAACTCTAGCCCGGAACTCGGGCTTATGTATATTTGTTTGACCGAAGTTTCCGACAGGACCTTCATAACAGCTGAAGCGATTTCATCGGGGGTCTCGATTATCGTATTTCGAGCGTCAACGCAACCTATCCCTAAAATTTTTGTGAGGGCATACTCCTTCAAATCTTTGAAGGGCGTAACCGTCATGTCTACACCGATTACATCGACTGGAAAATCTAAAAGTTCTGGCATAACATTACCAATCCTTCCAAAGCACGTATGGATGCAAAGTACACCGTCATACCTTCTCCTTATTATGTCGATGGCTTCCATTGCTAACTCGATTTCTTTTTTAGGAAGTTTTTCATAAACTAAGCTAGGCGCTGTCAACTGAACGTGTGTGGCTGATAACGTGCGAATCTCTTCCGCCATCGCTTCGGCCACGTCGTAAACCAAGTCTTCAAATTTTCTATAAATTTTGTTGACGGAAAGTTTTGAAAACGTATATGGGTCGGGAACTATTACCTTAAGCCTTTTGGGCGGTATTAGGTCGTAAAAAAGCATCTGTTCAAGTATGGGCTTCATCCTCTCAACTCTTCCAACAATCACAGGCTGCTTGTAGAATGCGTTGTTGTCGAACCATCTTGCAAGGCCACCAACTTCTATGCCGTTCAGCCTTTCCGCAAACGGTCTTAGAAGGTCATGCCAGTTTAGCATACCATCTGTAATCACAGTGAGCTCGTTTTCCAATTGAATCTTAACGACTTCCTCAGCCTCTTTTCTTACCAGCCCCTCTAGAGCTTGCTTGGTGAGCTTGCCTTTCTTATGGTCTCTGTAGGCTTTCATGAGCACCTCCGAGCGTGGTTGCGGACCTACAAGATACCCTGATACCTTCATATGTCAGCCCTAATTGTTTGATTAAAGCCTTGTTTGTTTTAAATAAATTTTACGTGTTCCGCATTATGTTGATTTGTTTTAGACCTCACAACCTCAACTTGGCAGTATGCCCTGGGAATACGGGGGCGCTTGGGTCTACGTAATGCTTAGCGCAATTGACGGCTATTATGGCCTGCGAGAAGCCTATGGTTATTAAGTTTAATTTGATAGAGTCTATTGGGCTTGCTATGTCTCCTGCTGCAAAGACACCAGGTATATTAGTTTCCATCCTTCCGTTCACCCTTACACCACGCTCATCCACGTCAAGTCCCCAACTCCTATAAAGCGAGTTATCCATTTCATAACCAATTTGCGGTATGAGGGCATCAACCTCTAAAGTAATTTCTTCGCCTGTTTCCGTATTAATCAGCGTAACGGTCTCTAATTTTTCTGTGCCATGCGCATCCTTTACAATATAAGGAATAAGCATACGGACATCCGAGTGAAAGATTTCCATCACTTTTGCTTCTTGTGCCCTAAAGACCGCCCTACGATGAGCGAGCATTACTTCGGACGCTATGTCTTTTAGATTTAATGCCCAATCAATGGCGGAATCACCGCCGCCGACTATCATAACCTTTTTGCCCCTAAATGCCCACTTATTTGTGACCGAGTAGTAAACGCCCTTTCCCTCAAACCTCTCGATGCTCGGTATTCCGAGTTTCTTCATGGATATTGCACCCGCACCAGTTGCAAGCAAAACGGTTTTGCTGTAATGAAGCCCTTTCGTGGTTTCTAGCTCTATGAGTTTTTCCTCTAAACGTCTTAAAGCGATAACCTTCTCGTTTAATATTACAGTTGGGTTAAATTGCAAAGCCTGTTCTTCTAACTTCTTAACTAACTCCTGTGCAGGTATCTTTACGTAGCCGGGCACATCGTATATATACTTGTCAGGATAAAGAGTTGCAAGTTGACCGCCAAGGTGAGGGGATGCCTCGATTAGTTTTGTTTTCATGTTCCTGATACCAGAATAGAAGGCAGCAAATAGGCCAGCTGGTCCGCCGCCGACTATAGTGATGTCGTAGACGTCTTTGTCTATCTCATGAGAGAGGCTCACGAGTCATTACCTTCCATGATTGAGGGGGTTTCAGAAAAATTAAAGGATTACGCTAAATCATACGTTACAGAGCTGTTCATGTAGTAAGAATCTTCAGGACGTAAAAAATATGAGGTATTTACTTCCACGTCATAGCATATTTTTAGAATTCGTAAGATTCGCCGGGCTTCAATGTCACAACCTTTACACCTTTTGTCTTTCTTCGTACAAGTTTTGCGAATTCCTCCGGGTCCTGCTTTATTATGTCAAACGCTCCATAGTGATGCGGTATTACGACCTTAGGTTTTATCAGCGCTACGGCCATAGCTGCTTCTAACGGGCCCATTGTGTAAAAGCCTCCGATCGGCAGGAGTGCCACGCGAGGTTTGTATAGTTGACCAATCAACCTCATGTCGCCAAAGAGTGAAGTGTCACCAGCATGGTAAACCGATACCTTACCGTCAGATAACACAACACCAGATGGGTTTGATGTGTACGAGTGGAAAGCGGGCGTTAAGGTAATGGACAGCCCGTCCAACTTCACCGTACCGCCGACGTTAAGCCCTACAGTCTTCTCAACACCCTGCTCTGCTGCCGCATTAGCAGTCTCGTAGACCGCGATAATGTTGGCACCGTGCTTCTTGGCTATCTCGACGGCATCAGCAAAATGGTCAAAGTGATTATGCGTTACCACTATTGCGTCAACCTTCTGGATTTCGTCAGGCTTTATCGCTGCCTGAGGGTTATCCCTCAAGAAGGGGTCGATTAGAATTATTTTATCAGCCATTTTAATCTCAAATGCTGCATGACCGAGCCATTTTATCGTTATCATTGTCATAAAGACTATTATCTGTAGAATTTAAGATTTCCTGTTGATGTATTATGATGGTTTGCTGCGAGCTCATAATAAGCTTTTGACAGTTATTGGAGCTGCCAGCTCAGTGATGTCTATGTTGTTCTCATTTATTCTATCAATGTTTAAGATGATCTTTGTCATATAGTTTCGAATTTCATAGGGCACATAATTCAGGGAGGAAAGTACCATTTCATAGAGCTTGCTGTACTCGCTCCTGTTTTCTAAGACCTTGAGAGCCAAAGAGACGTCCTCTGAGAGAAAAGCCTCTATTGATTCCATGCCGGTTTTTGTGATGTTGTTACTCAGTTGCTTGAAAGTACTTAGCAGATTTTCGGGTATTTGTGGACCTTTGTTTTTTATGACATCTATAGATATCAAGGCGGCATGGTCACCACTATCTTCAAGAAATTTTGCAACGAGCCTGAAGTCCATTAGCCTGAGTTGAGAGAGCTCCACTTTCCTAGCAATCTCTGGGTCCCTTACTGCAAGTCGTACTATCCTAACGAGCGTGAAGTAGTGTCTGTCAACTTCCTCATCACGTTGCAAACTCTTCTCGGCTAGGTTCAAATCACCATTCATGACCGATGTTAAAGAATCTGACACCATGCTGCTGACGAGTGAGCTCATGCGTCTTAGAACCTTATCTGGAGTTATGGCTTCGGGGTCGAGCAATATCTGGATTTCTATGCTGTCAGGTAACTCTTCGATTATCTCGGCCCCAGCAAGCCTCCTTACACATTTTCTTATTTCACTAACCGTCTCGCTCTTGAATGGCTTTAACGATTTTAACTTAATCGTGTTAAAGCCCATCAGATAACCGCCGACTATGTCCCTCACGACCGCCGGGCTATCTTTTATTATTATTTCGGTTGGGTTCCTAGTAGGCTGCCTGCCCTCGGGCGTTATAAGCAGAGAGCCGTCCTCTAACACATCGATGCTGAGTGTAGCACCCTCTGCGATATCCAGCCTCTTAACCCAACTCTTCGGGAGAGTTATCGCATATGAGCCGCCGCCAGTGAGCTGTAAGACCCTTTTGTGAGGTGGCATTATTTCTCAATTTAGGTACAGCAGGCTGCTAAAAACGTTTTTCGGCATCCTAAGACCCTTTCTGGGTAAAAGGCCGCTTTCTAACGTTTTTGCGCTAAAAAGGTTTATTACTACCACGTTCAGCTAGGGCAACTAGCACGAGTTATGCCAGAATGGGGATACTCGATTCAAGGACTGGACCCGGACAGGACGGTCAAGGCTAGCCTCAGAGAGGCAGACCTCTCTCCAAAATTTTCGAGGGAAGTTTGCAGAGCGATTGTAGGCTTAAGGCTGGATGAAGCAAAGCGGCTTATGGAAGATGTTATTAATGGGAGACGTGTGATTCCTTATAAACGCTACAGTAAGAAGCGGGGCCATAAACGGGCCGCAAACGGGCCCGGTGGATATCCCGTCAAGATTGCCCGTAGAATGTTAAAGTTGTTGGAGAGTTTGGAGGCGAATGCGGAGTTTAAGGGCCTATCGCCCGAGAGCGTTAAGATAATTCATGCAGCTGCCCACAAAGGCAGGATTATGAGGAAGTATATCGAGAGAGCGTTCGGCAGGTCTTCACCGTATTTCAAAACGCTTGTTCATATAGAAGTAATAGGTGAGGCGACGTAGTCGATGTCGGCAATCAAAAAGTTACTTAAAACAAGCATCCAAAAGCATGAAATAGAAGAGTATCTGAGGGAGGAGCTTAAGGACGCAATCTTTGGCGGCGTTGACATAGCATTTACACCAATCGGCACAAGGGTTACTATATATGCTATGAGGCCAGGACGCGTCATAGGACCTAGGGGGCGCGTCATAAAGGAGGTATCCAGCGTGCTAGAGAGTAGATTTGGTGTCGAGAATCCGCAGGTAACCGTCGCCGAAGTAGAAATCCCGGAGCTTAACCCTTACGTCATGGCTCAACGTATAGCATCAGCTATTGAGAGGGGTGCAAGGTATAGACGCGTGGCCTTCTGGGCACTAAAGAGAATCATGGACGCCGGTGCGAGGGGTGTTGAGATAGAGATTAGTGGAAAGTTGACCTCGGCTAGAGCAAGGGGCGAGAAGTACAGCGAGGGAATCATGCCAAAGTCTGGCGAGCCTGCAGAGAAGTACGTTAAAAGGGGAATGGCGAGCGTTTTACTCAAGACGGGCCTTCATGGCATAAAGGTCTCTATATATCCTCCAGACACGCCCTTACCAGAAGAGGTCAAGATTCATCAGTCCAAGCAGGTAGAGGGCCCGGTGAAAGAAGGTGATCAAGGAGCTTAAGGAATTAAGAGACATGAACGACGAGGAACTGTTGAAGGAACTCGAGAGCCTTAGAGTGGAGTATAGGGACCTTATGACCAAGGTAGCGGCGGGTGGAGCGGTCGAGAAGCCAGCAAGAGTACGTAATATTAGGAGGAGGATTGCCCGAATACTCACCATACTTAGGGAAAGGAGGATGAGGAGACATGCAGCTACCCGTTGAGCTTACGGCAAAAAATGTTACAAGGCATGAGTTGCTAGGTCTAAAAGTTGATGTGGAATGGAAGCATGGAAAGCAACCGAAGTTCTCTGGAATCGTCGTAGGTGAAACCAAGAATATGCTCGATGTGCAATCACCTAAAGGAAAGCGACTTTTTCCGAAGACCGCGTGCATGTTCTCGTTCAAGCTTCCGGATGGCTCATGTGTTAAGGTTGACGGGACAGTTCTACTCGGGAGACCTGAGGACAGGTTGAAAAAGGTGGTGAGGAAGTGGTGAGTGTAAAGAACATAGGCATTCAAGTAAAGCCTCCTGAGAGGGTGTGCGATGACCAGTTATGTCCGTTTCACGGTCACCTGAAGGTTAGGGGAATCGTTCTTACAGGTACTGTTTACAAGAAAAAGATGAAGGACACCATAGTTGTGAGGAGGGATTATCTGAAATACGTGAAGAAGTACAGACGGTACGAGAGAAGAAAGAGCAACATATCAGCCCATTGCCCACCATGTATAGAGGCTCGGCCAGGTGATTTAGTGAAAATAGCCGAATGTAGACCTATCAGCAAAACCGTCAGCTTCGTAGTTATAGAAAGGCTAGGAGGTGGTAAGGTTGGCTAAGAAGTCTAGGGCAGTTGCCGCTGTGGGCGTGCTTGAAAGGAGGCCGAACATACCTAGGACAATAAACGTCGGTGCTCATATCACATGTGCAGACAACACAGGGGCACGTGTGCTAAGGATAGTGCAGGTGCATGGTTATAAAGGCAGGCTGAGACGTCAACCTGCCGCGTGTGTAGGTGACCTAGTCTCTGTTACCGTTGCGAAAGGACCCATAGACCTTAGGAAGAAGGTGACGCAGGCAGTCATTATAAGACAAAAAAAGCCTTACAGAAGGTCAGATGGTACTTGGATATTCTTTGAAGATACGGCCGCTGTCCTGATGACGCCAGACGGTGGACTTAAGGGCACGGAAATAAAGGGCCCAGTGGCGAAAGAGGCAGCCGAGAGGTGGCCGAGAATAGCAAATGCCGCCAGTATTATAGTGTAGGTGAGGTTGGGTGAAGGTTTTATCGAAGAAACCCGGAAAACAAAGGAAGTACGTGTATAATGCTCCTCATCATAGGTTTTCTAAGCTCATGTCGGCCCATCTTTCTCCTGAACTTAGGGAGAAGTACGGTAGGAGGTCGTTCCCTGTAAGAAAGGGCGATACTGTTAAGATACTCGTAGGGGAGTTTAAGGGTATTGAGGGTAAAGTGACGGGTGTCAATAGGGAAAAGCAGGCAGTGTATGTTGAAAACGTCACGATAAAGAGGGCTGACGGTCGTGTTAAGCCTAGACCTATACATGCATCAAACGTGATCATAACATCGCTGAACCTTGAGGATAAGTATAGAAAACAGGCCTTAGAGGCTAAACAGACTAAGGGAGGATAGAACGGCATGAGTCACTTGAAGAGGTTTGCAGCTCCGCGGCATTTTGACGTACCCATAAAAGCCGCCAAATTTGTTGCCAAACCGTCTCCAGGCCCTCATCCGATTGATAGTTGCATACCCATTAGCGTATTGCTAAGGGACCATATCAAATACGCAGAGACGATGGTTGAGGCCAAGAAGATAATTAAGGAAAGAAAAGTACTCGTAGACTGGAGGGTCGTGAGAGATCATAAGTTTCCTATCGGTCTCATGGACATCGTCTCGCTACCTGAAACTGGTGAACATTTTCGTATTGTACCAGCTTATAGAAAAGGCCTCAGTTTAGTCAAAATACAAGAAGATGAGGCTAAGCTGAAAATCTGTAAAATTATCAGAAAGATGCACGTGAACGATGGGCATCTTCAAATAACACTTCATGATGGTAATAACTTCAGATTTAAGGAAGTTAGTGCTGATGTCTTATCGTATAAGACTGGAGATTCTTTGCTTATATCGTTCCCTGAGAAGAACATAACCAAACACCTAAAACTTTCTGAGGGGAATTACGCTCTTATAATTAGGGGGCCGGAAGAGGGTAGACATGGTAAAATAATCGAGGTTAGGAAGGATGTCGCTTATCCATCTAAACCGACTGCTACCCTCGACACCAAGGACGGTAAAGTAACAACACTCCTTTCATACATCATGGTAGTCGGTGAGGGTGCTCCTATGGTGACCTTGGCATGAGCCTGTTAGAAACCAACAACGTAATGAGACAGCTGAGAATAGAGAAAGTTACTGTTAATTGCTCAGTAGGCGAAAGTGGGGCTAAGTTGGAGAGGGCGGCCAAGATACTCGAGAGTCTGACAGGTCAAAGGCCGCAGACTAGAAAGGCAAAGAAGACCGTTAAGGGGTTCGGAATTCATAAAGGGGAGCCCATAGCCCTTAGGGTTACACTAAGAAGGCAAAAGGCCATCGAATTTTTAACTAAGGTACTGAAGGCCGTTAACAATACGCTTAAGGCATCTAGCTTCGATTCTAACGGTAATTTTTCTTTCGGAATTAAGGAACATCTGGATATTCCCGGCACAAAGTACGACCCTGCGCTCGGAACGATTGGCATGGACGTCTGCGTGCATATCTCGAGACCCGGCCTTAGAGTTTCGTTGAGAAGGAGGGCAAAGTCTAACGTGGGCAAGAGTCACAGGATAACGCCGGAGGAGACAATGGAGTACGTTAAACAAGTTTTTAACGTCAAGATAGCGGGTGAGGAGTATGAGGCATAAACCACCGAAGAACAGAAAATTTGGGAAAGGTGTTGTGAAGTGTAGGCGTTGCGGTACCACGGACGGTGTGATAAGGAAGTACAAGCTCTATCTATGCAGACGTTGCATAAACGAGGTGGCTCTTGAGATGGGCTTCAAGGTTTACGAGTGAGGTGAGTTTTGTGACGAGACACGACTTAATTTCAGGTCTTTTCACAACAATACAGAATAATGAAATGGCCAGAAACAGGGAGTGTATCTATCCGGCTTCAAAGCTTATTGCGAACGTACTGAAAGTGCTCCAAAGACATGGCTACGTAGGTGCGTTTGAATACGTAGAAGACGGTAGGGGTGGAAAATTCAGGATACAGCTTCTCGGTAGGATTAACAGGTCAGCCCCGATAAAGCCCCATTATAGCGTTCGAAAAGATGGGTTTGAGGAGTGGGAGAAGCGATACCTACCAGGCAAGGGAATCGGTATTCTGATAATAACTACACCGAAAGGAGTTATATCTCATATCGAGGCAAAGTCTCTCGGGATAGGAGGAAGGCTGCTTGGTTATGTCTATTAAGGCGGAAAGTCTTGAGGAAAAGATACGGGTACCTGAGGACGTGAAGGTGAGCTTGGAAGGCTTTAAGCTTAAGGTTTCAGGAAAGTTGGGTTCAAACGAGTACGACTTTTCGCACATGGGCATAGAGCTATTCCTAGAGAATGATAAAGAGATAGTAGTGAGAGCCCCAGATAATAAAAGGAGGGGGAGGGGAATAATAGGCACAGCCGTATCCATCATTAGAAACATGATAACGGGCGTTACGAGGGGCTTCACATATAAAATGAAGGTTGTCGCTTCACACTTCCCCATAAGCGTGAAGGTATCAGGAAATGAGGTGATAATCGAGAACTTCATAGGCGAGAAGTACAAAAGGCGTGCGAAGATTGTCGGCAATACTAAGGTCGTCGTGAAAGGCGATGATGTGATAGTATCGGGCATAGATAAGCATGCAGTTGGACAAACCGCCACAAATATAGAAAAGGCTACACGTACCAAGAAAAAGGACCCAAGGAAGTTCCTTGATGGTATATACGTATACCAGAAGGTTGAGGGGATTGAGGCTTGAACGATGAATCGTCTAAACCTCAGGAAGAAACGACGGCCTCAGCTGAGAGGACAATAATCACGAAGAAAGCGGCTGTGAAGGTACCGAAGCGCGTGATAGAGCAGAGAAAGGAAAGACCAAAGTTTGTCAGACAAGAGAGCTGGAGGTATAAGCGACTTGATGAGGTATGGCGAAGGCCGAGGGGAAAAGATAGTAGGATGAGGTTACAAAAGAGTGGTGCGCCACCCCTCGTTAAAGTAGGCTACAGAGGTGATAAGGACTTCAGAGGCTTGCATCCATCTGGTTTCAAGGAAGTCTTAGTCAGTAGACCAGAGGACTTGGAGGGCATAGACCCGAGTAGGCAGGCCATAAGGATTGCGGCTAACGTTGGAAGGTTAAAGAAAGTGCGTATAGCAGAGGCCGCGCGCGAAAGGGGAATAAAAGTCCTGAATCCACCACCACAGTTTAAGGAGGGAGAGGAGTGAGCCTTACACTTCAGAAGAGGTTAGCAGCAGAACTTTTGAAATGCGGTGAAAGCAGGGTTAGGTTTGATGAGGAAAAGCTTGATGAGATAGAGGCAGCAATATCCAGAGAAGAAATAAAACGGCTAATAGAGGATGGCGCAATATACAAACTTCAGGAGAAGGGTATAAGCAAGGGGAGGTTGCGCGAAAGGAAAAAGCGTAAGGGACCCGGTAGCAGAAAGGGCGGAAAACACTCCATAGTTCCGAGAAAGGCGCAGTGGATGTTTAAGGTTAGGGCACAGCGGAAAGCCCTGAAAAAGCTCAGGGACTCGAAGATGCTCGAGGAAGGCGTTTACCGGAAGGTTTACAAAATGGTAAAGAGCGGGGTCTTCAAGTCCGTGAACGCCATGATGGACTACTTAAAGCAGAACAAGCTGCTAAGGAGGGTTTTCGTGTAAATGTGCGCATCCGCGGCCCTGCTTAAGCGTACCCCTCCAAAAAGAAGACGCATGGTTTTAACGAATTACAGGAAAAGATTAAAGCTGATAAAGTCCGGCTTGCCAAGATTGGTTATTAGAAGGACGAACAGATACATAATCGTCCAAGCGGTCCAGAGCCTATCTGGCGGTGATAGGACTTTGGTAACGGCCATATCTAAGGAGCTTAGGAAATTGGGTTGGAGGGGAGGGTTGAAGAATACACCAGCGGCTTACCTGACAGGAGTCCTTGTAGGCACGAGGATAAAGGCCTTGGGCGTGAGGGAGCTTATAGCAGACTTAGGTCTCTTTTCAAAAGCATCCAGACTATATGCCGTCATCAAAGGCGTAATAGACGCTGGTATCGAGGTACCAGTTAGTGAGGAAGTACTCCCTTCTGAAGAACGTCTTAAGGGCGCACACATAAGGCAGTATTTTGAGAAGATTCCCCAAGAGCCTTTTATGAAAACTTTTACAAAAGTCGACAAGGAAGCTTATTCGAGGCTTGAGGCACACGTAGAAGAGATTAAGCAGAAAATCCTCTTGGAGGGGTCAAAGTGAGCGAGACGGAATGGGTACCCAAGACGGAACTCGGTAGGCTTGTGCGAGATGGGAAGATAACATCCATAGACGAAATCTTTTCAAACCATTATAAGATAACGGAGCCTCAGATAGTCGATATACTTCTGCCGAATCTAGAGCAAGAAGTCTTGGACATAAAGCTAGTCCAAAAGCAGACGGATGCAGGTGAGAAGAGGAGGTACAAAGCAGTCGTCGTGGTGGGTAATAAGGACGGATACGTTGGAATAGGAACGGGGAAATCTGTCCATATTGTACCGGCCATAGAGAAGGCGATAAATCAGGCAAAACTCAATATAATCCCAGTAAGGAGAGGGTGCGGAAGCTGGGAGTGCGCATGCAACGAGCCACATAGCCTCGAGACAAAAGTTGAGGGGAAGTATGGGAGTGTGAAGATAACATTGATTCCTGCTCCAAGAGGCTTAGGCATCGTGGCGGGCGATATGCAGAAGGCTGTCTTAGATATGGCAGGCATAAAGGACTGCTGGACTAGGAGTTATGGGGAGACTAGGACTACGCTCTCCGTGGTCGGTGCAACGTACATGGCCCTCAAGAACACGAACAAGATAGTTTTACCGTCCCTTTGGAAGACGCTTTAGGGGTGCATGCTTTTGGACGTAAGCCTGAATACGTTCTTAGCGGTGAGGGTAAGGGGCTCAGTCGGAGCAAGCAAGGAAGTGCTGTCAACGCTTAGGATGTTGAATCTGCCGAGGGCCAACTATGCCACGATTGTCAGAAACACGTCAAGCTCCCTTGGTATGTTAAGAAAGGTTCAACGCTACGTAACGTGGGGTGAGCCCACGTTAGAGACCGTGAAAAGGCTCTTGGTGAAGAAGGGAGAGTTGGATGGTGGAAAGAGGCTCGACGATGAGCGCGTTAAAGCCCTAGGCTTCAACTCAATCGATGAGTTGGCCGAGAAGATATTCTCTGGGGAAGTTACACTATCGCAACTGAAGGAAAAGGGACTGAGGCCTTTCTTCAGGCTGCACCCGCCAAGAAAGGGCTTTAAGCACAGCATTAAGAGGCCCTTCAAGGATAAGGGAGAGTTTGGGTACAGGGGCCAAGAAATAAACAGCCTAGCGGTAAGAATGTCTTAGGGTACCATGGTACCAGCACCTCCTCTTCTCATTCTTATCCAAGTTTAGTTGCCATTATGCGGAATTTTTTCTGCAGTGCAAACGTAACTAATTCAAGGATACGTGACAAGAAACTAACCCAGCCCGTATCAAACAAGCCTTTAGGCCGGGGTTACCCGATAAAGGGTATATTAAGCGTGTTATGTACTTAATAATGAAGGTAGCATCGAGTCGGGTGCTAACGTCATGCTACGGGTTGAGGATTTAACGGTCGAGACCACCGGTAAGACTATCATAAAAGACCTTACGCTAGAAGTTCCTAAAGGAGAGACGCACGTCCTCTTCGGCCCTAACGGTTCAGGAAAGTCTACTTTGATCAAGACAATCCTCGGCTTCTCCAATTACAAGGTCGTCAAGGGCAGGATATACTTCAAGGAGAAAGACATCACGGATATGCCTATAAACGAGAGGGTAAAGCTTGGCATGGGCGTCGTCTTCCAGAGTCCGCCAGCGCTTAGGGGCGTCAAGCTCAAAGACATCCTGAACAGTTTTCTCGGTCAGTCGAGGGATGGATTAGAAAACCTTATCAGGGCGCTGAGCCTAAAACACGAATTTCTCGACCGGGACCTAAACGTTGACTTCTCTGGAGGTGAGGTGAAGCTCTCAGAGATGCTCCAGCTGTTCGCCCAAAGGCCAGATTTTGCGCTAATCGACGAGCCGGACTCGGGTGTCGATGTCGAGAACCTTGAGAGAATTGGAAAGGTCCTGAACAACTACTTAGCTGAGAGCACCGGTATACTGATAACGCACACGGGTTACATTCTCCGCTACCTGAACGTAAGTAAGGGCCACGTTATAATAAACGGAACGATAGCTTGCTCGGGCAACCCGCTCAGCATTCTTACACAGATACTCCACGAAGGTTATGGTTGGTGCGAAAAGTGTCTCCTGATGGGCAAGAGGGAGCTTCATGAACGTATCGCAGGAAGATAAAGTTCCAGCACCAAACATACGAGAGTTTATTAGAGGCGTTAAGAGGTGGACTCCCTGCCCTCTCACGAGTCTTCCCAGCGATGTGACCGAGCGCTCCCTTCAGGTCGGCGTAAGGCTCGATGAGGAGAATAGGTCTGGAACATACTTCCAAATAGACGACGTACCTATATTTCATGGGATTAAGAGGATTTTTGGGGGCAAGCTCGAGATAATAGGCATGAGGCAGGCGCTCCAACGGCATGAATGGCTTAAAGATTACTTCTGGCGACTCACCGACAGGGGAGCGGACGAATTTACAGAGCTCGCCGATAAGGATTGGGATGATGGTTACTTCGTCAGGATTCTCGAAGGCCAAAAGCTGACGTTCCCTCTCCAAGCATGCCTATTCATCTCGACCGACAAGTTCAACCAGAATGTCCACAACGTCATAGTCGCCGAGTCGGGCTCCGATGCACAGATAATCACCGGTTGTACTATCCACCCGAGTGTCAGCCGAGGTCTCCATGTCGGCATCACGGAGATTTACGTCAAACGGGGCGCAAAGCTGACCTTCACTATGGTACATAACTGGGCTTCTGAGTTTGACGCTAGACCTAGGACTGCCATCTTAGTCGAAGAAGGTGCGACGTTCGTCAGCAACTATGTCTGCCTAAGTCCTGTCAGGAGTCTGCAGATGTATCCAGTAGCGTACTGCATAGGAGAAGGTGCCAAGGCTAGGTTCAACTCTATTCTCTATGTTAGGGATGGGAGTTACATCGATGTGGGCACGAAGATAGTGCTCGACGGTAAAGGCTCGCGGGGGGAGATAGTGTCAAGGGCGATAGCTACGGATAGTGCCCAGGCTTACTTAAGGGGCCTGCTCGTCGGAAGGAGTGATGATAGCAAAGGGCATATTGAGTGCAGAGGTTTGCTGCTTTCGGATAGGGCTTCGATACATGCCATCCCGAGGCTGGACGCAGAAGTAAGGGGCGTCGAGCTGACCCACGAGGCCGCTATCGGAAAAATCGCGAAGGAGCAGATAGAATACCTAATGGCTAGGGGATTCTCCGAGGAAGAGGCTGAGGCTCTCCTCGTTAGGGGATTCATGGACGTAAGCATATTCGGTCTACCGGCTACGCTAAACGAGGAGATACGTAGGATAGTTGAGTCGGCCTCGAGGGCGCATTAATCGCTGGCTAGGGCCAATAGGCAGAAAGAACGTAAGAATCCACTTCTTTGTGTAGAGAAAGACTTAAAATACATTAAAATTATAATAGAGTTATGGTTAAAAAATATATCCTTCCAGAGCTACCGTACCCCTACAATGCCCTCGAGCCTCACTTGTCGGAAGAAATATTGAGGGTTCACCATGATAAACACCACCTAGCCTACGTGAATGGTGCAAACGCAGCCGTCGAAAAGTTGGAGAAAGCAAGGGCGACTGGCGAGACGATAGACTTCAAAGCCGTAGCCCGCGACTTATCGTTCAACCTGTCGGGCCACATACTTCACTCAATCTATTGGGAGAACATGAGCCCGAAGGGTGGCGGAAAGCCAGGCGGCGTCTTGGCTGACAGAATCGATAAAGACCTAGGCGGCTTCGAAAGTTTTAAGGCACAATTAAGCTCGGTGGCCGCAACGGCCGAGGGTTCAGGCTGGGGCCTCTTGGCCTACGACTCTGAGGGCGATAGGCTGATAATCTTGCAGATTGAGAAGCACAACAACCAGCTCGTGCCCGGCGCCGTTCCGCTCTTGGTTCTCGACACTTTCGAGCATGCTTACTACCTTCAGTATAAGAACGATAGGAAGGCATACATAGATGCATGGTGGAACATAGTAAATTGGAGTAATGCAGAGAAAAGACTGTCTAAGGTTTTGTAGCACATAACTCCCCTACATTTATTTTTAGTTATACTGCTTACTAAGACATGCAAAACCGAAAATGTAAGCGGGATAACGCATAAATAGTTTGGCGGCATCATACGCCAACAGAAATGGTTAGTTATTGGGTATGGCCTGTATCTGAAGAGAACTGGGACATAGTAAAAAGGGAGCAAATCTGGGCCACGTACTCTAAAATTGCCACAGAGAAGGTTAAGGAAGGTGATGATATAGTCTTCTACGTAGTTGGTAGGGGAATTTTCGGCGGTATTTTTAAAGTCACGAGTGAGTGGCATAGAACGAATGAGCTGAGATGGGCTGACGAGCGTAGAGAGGAGAAAAAACTATACCCTTATGAGGTTAGGCTTCAGATGGTTAAGCTCGGCGAGGTTGACGTTCGGCTTTTAAAAGATAGGTTAAGTTTTTTGAATGTGAATTACTTTTGGCTCCGTTTAATGGGAACGCAAGGAGGGCCAGCTAACCATGGAAGGCCCATAAGCGCAGAAGATTACGAGTTAATAGCAAATGAGATGACGGCTAAAAGACCACAACTACCTCCTGAAGAGAGGCGGGAAGTTAAGAGACCTACCCATGATGAGCTAAAATCTATGCTGAAGGAAATCGGAGATATGCTGGGCTTTGTATCAAAAACCGAAGAGTGGAGTCCTGATGGCACATATCGCTATGATGTAACTTGGAGAGATTATGAAGAGCACAGGCCTATGAAAGTATTCGAGGTAGAGTTAAGTAAGAACGTTGACCATGCTCTCTCAAGCCTCTCACATGCTTACGATATGTGGGGGCCGGAGCAGCTTTACCTCGTATTGGAAGACGAGGGGGATATCTTAAGGGCTGAGAAGCTGGTTACACCACGCATCAGGGGAGCGTTTGTTAGGATAAAAGAGAGGCTGAGGCTTCTACCCTGGACTGCCGTAAGCATGCTTTATGATATGATGAAGCAGCATAGGGAGCTGATAACTGACCTAGCAAGAAGGTAACTAACATCACTTCTTCGCTCTAACCCCTTCTAACACTTTCTCGAAGATTCTGTAGGTCTCTTCATCGTAAAGGCAGAAGACTATCCTCTTGAGACTCTTTGCCTCCTTTTCTAAGAACTCAGCTACTGTCGGCACCATAATTCTGGCGCACCTGTCCTTCGGGAAACCGAATATTCCAGTCGATATCGCTGGAAAGGCTATACTCTTCAGGCCATACTGTTCCGCCAGCCTGAGGCTGTTGAGTGTCGCATCTTTCAGCTTCCTATCCTCATCGCCCTCGCCGTATCTTGGACCAACAGCGTGTATCACGTAGTTAGCCTTCAACTTACCTGCTCCTGTAATAACCGCACCACCTACAGGGCAGTAACCTATCTTGTCACACTCTCTTTGAATTTCGTAGCCTCCTTTTCTGAGTATAGCACCGGCCACTCCGCCTCCCATCTTCAGGCTGCTGTTGGCAGCGTTAACTATAGCATCCGTATCCAAATCAGTTATATCACCCTTCACGAGCTCTATACGCGGCTCAACCTCCGACCCCATACCCATCAACCAAACATTCAAGATGAATTTTGGGACAAAAAGTTTTTGGAGCATGAAGTCTAATGGCCTACCTTTGCTCTAATGATGGCTTTTTTGATGGCTGCCACAGCCTCGGACCTCTTTTTGAAGTAATGTAGATGAGATGGACAGTCGCAGTCAGTCGAGCCCACGCCGACCAAACTATAGTCTGCCATCAGGGATACCCCGTGCGAAAGCGCACATTCCGTTCTCCTTTTAGACGGTAGAATACCTATCGCTAAAACCTTTGCGGCCCGTTTGTTCAGAAGTCGGTCTACGTGCCAATGGGGTCTTCTTCTGAAAGGGCCTACATGACGAAGGAGTCTCCATCCAGCTTTCCCGATGGCCGAGCCTGCGTAGACGTAGTAGCCTGGCTTCAGGAGTATCGTGCCCGCAGAGCCGAAAGCTACCCTAACTGCTCTGGATAGCCCAATCAGCAGCAAGTAACCGCCAGAGAAATCCCTTGAAATCTCCTTAACTTTTTCAGGGCCATATAGCCTTGGTAGCCTTGGAGCAGCTTTGAGTTTCAACAAGAAGTTCGACGGCTGACGGCTATTTTAATTTAATATAAAACTAATATAACAGCATTATAGCTGAACGTGCATGAGTACACCAACAGAGGTATTAAAAAGCGAGCACAGGGCGATAGAGAAAGTAATAGCAACGATGGGGTGGGTCGGGCGAGCGCTCTCAGAACGCAAAAGGGTTGACCCGTACCTTATAGAGGAAATAGCGGACTTCATGGGAAACTTCGCCGACAAGTGCCACCACGGAAAGGAGGAAAGGGTGCTCTTCAAATGGATGGAGCAGAAGGGTGTTCCCAAAGAAGGTGGGCCGATAGGTGTTATGCTATACGAGCACGAGCTGGGCAGGAGCTACAGGAAGGCTATTGTCGAGGCACTCCCGAGTTACAGAGAGGGTTCACTCGAGGCAGCGGAGGTCATAGCCGAAAACGCGCAGGCCTATGCGAATATGCTAAGCCAGCACATAATGAAAGAGGACAACATACTATTCAAGATAGCCGACGAGCTCATGACTGAGAAGGATGATGAGATATTTCTCATGGAGAACTTCGAGAAGGTTGAGAAGGAAATTATGGGAAAGGGTGAGCATGAGAGGTTGCTAAAGCTGGCTGACAAAATAGCGAGTGTATTAAAAGAGTAGACATAGTTTAACTATTGGTAGCTTTAGGTTTGAACCGCCCGAATCTCCTGACGTAAGACAGCGGATTCTTTACTCCACCACAAAGCCTGCCTTGCTCGATGCATAAACCATGCGTCTGCATCGTGCCGCATGACGGCGTTGTGTACTTTGTCCTACTGCCCTTCATGCCCGCTATGTGTTCGATCTGATATCTCGCAACCCTTTCGTCAAAGTCACTTCTGTTGGCATAAACGCTCACGACGTCGTCCACGCTCATACCCACGTTAAGTAAAAACGATGCGAGTGCAAAGTTGGCAAAATGGGACAAGCTTTCGCCCTTCGTGAGGCTTTGGTGAAGTGCCTTCATGCATGGCGGCCAGCTGTCTGGCGATATACCAGAGGCGAGCTTCTCTATCTTATACTTCCTTGCGAGTAACTTATCCTTCTGCTCCTTGATGAACTCTTGCATATACTCTGGTGGTCTCACATTTCCGATTGCTTTTATTCTTGCTAATACGTACCGTTCGATTGAGCTCCTCATCAACCTGGCTAGCTCTCTTTGAGTTATGTAAACGTAACCATTTTCTAGATACCTGTTGACGAGTTTCCATTCCTTTGCGTTAAACTTAGAGGCTTCTTTAAGGTAATCCGTGAAATGTATCGCGAGTTCGTAATCCTTGTCGAGTCTCTTCTTCACTTTCTTCAGGTCAAGACCCAGCTCTTCCGTAGCTAAGGCCTCGATTACTTCTGGCCTCTCGTTCGATAGGAGAGTCTCGGCCCTGATGGCTTCGGCCAGCCCAAACCTTCTTGATGCGAAATCGTCATCAAGGGCTGCGACCATGAATAGGGCTAGGGGAAATGATAGAAGCTCGACCTCCAAGTCTCTATCCATGATGGCCCTTGCATCGCCGATCTCGTATGACCTACCACCTTTCTCCAACGCCTCCTCGACCCTAAACTTCGCCCTCTCGTAAATGCGAGAGAATTCAGGGCTCCCTAAACTTTCTACATCTATGCGGAGGGATGAGACGTACTCCTTGGCCGCTTTCGTGAACGGATACTTCGCTATCATCTCGAGACTAAGCAGAAGATCCATCACTCTATTCTAACTTGAGAGCTCTATTTAAACACGGATTCTTTCGGCTCAAAAGGAGGGGGCGAAGAAGGCATACGTTGCTCTTTAATCCTTGATAACGTGTTGCATTATGCTACGAAGAAAGACGTCTTGCGAGGTCTTTAAAAATTCCTCCCAAAAGGGCTTTAGAGCCTTCTTGAGGCGGGTATTCTTCGCATACCTGACGGCCTGTATGGCCCTCTCGAGACAGTCCAGCTCCCTTACGAGTTTCGCCTCGGCCGTAGACCCAGTAATGTATGCCTTCCATAAGTCGAGGTAATTTTTGGTAAGTTCTGGCGGTAAGGACGAAAGGACGAGTTCAATCGCTCTGTATTCTTCCTCTATGGACTTTTCGATGCCAAGCTTAGCCCTATCTTTCGGCGTCAAGTCACCGGTTACCGGCTCGCAAAGGTCATGGAGCAACGCCATTCTAATCGCCTTCTCCGTGTCAAGACCTTTCATGTCGGCCAATACCATAGACAGCAAAGCGAGACTAAAAGTGTGGTCTGCAACCGATTCGACCCTTGGAATACCCCTTTTTGTCCAACCCTTTCTTCTTATCCCCTTCAACGCATAAACGTACTCAAGGAATTTTAGCAATAGTTCCGGTTTATGTTCCGACAAGCCCATCACTTACAATCCATTTCCCTAGACAGGTAGGATTTTGGTTTTCTACTAAGACTTTTATAACAAGCAAGAGCTAGGATTCTAGGCATCATGTATGCTGGATAGCATAGATTTGGCAATAATCCGTGAACTGGTTAAGGATGGAAGGGCATCCTACAGGAGCATAGCGAAGAAGCTTGGAATATCGGTTGCGACCGTGGCTTCGAGGGTGACAGCTTTAGAGAAGGAGGGCGTCATTAAGGGTTACACGACCCTCGTGGACTATGAGAAGTTGGGCTACGAGATCACAGCCATAATAGAGCTGACCATCTCTAAGGGAAAGCTGATAGAGGTTCAGCGCCAAGTGGCCGAGAGGCCGAACGTAAGCGGCGTATATGACGTGACGGGTGAGACGGACTCCATAATAGTAGCGAGGTTCAAGAGTAGAGGGGAGCTTAACAAGTTTGTGAAGTGGCTCCTCTCGATACCATACGTTGAAAGGACGCTCACGCATTTAGTGCTGGGCATAGTCAAAGAAGACCCTAGGCATCCTTTGAGGGGTGAAGATTGATAGAAAGTATTTATCTTGCCCTTTTTGCTGTGTTATCTGTCAAGACTTTCATTAGCGAACGACCCGGTGCTAGAAGATGGGCCATAGAAAGCAGTCTGCACCAAGGAGGGGCTCGCTGGCATTCCTGCCTAGGGGCAGAGCTAGACATTTAGTGCCTAAGGTAAAGTATTGGCCCGATTATAAGGGAGAGCCAAGACCTTTGGGCTTTTTGGCATACAAATCTGGCGTAACTTCGGTTTACTACGTGGACACGACCCCCAGCTCTCCGACGCAGGGGATCGAGATACAGAAAGTCGCAACGATACTCTCGGCACCATCAGCGATAGTCGCGGGCATAGTCCTCTACAAAGATGAGGGGGGGAGGTTGGTAGAGCTGACGAAGATATGGAGCAAGAACCTTCCTTCCGAGATTGACAGAAAGATAGTTACGCTCAGGTCCAACGAAGACGAGAAGCTGGGCCGTATAGGAGAGTTCAGGAAGGAAGTATCAGAGGTTAGGCTGATAATAGCGTCCCAACCTAAATTCGTCAAGCTTCCTAAGAAAAAACCCGATATACTCGAGGTGAAGGTCGGTGGCGACGACGTCCAAAAATGTTTGGACTATGCCCTCTCAAAGCTTGGTAAGGAGTTATCGCCGTTTGAAGTATTCCGAGAGGGCGAGTTTGTGGATGTAATCGCCGTCACAACCGGGCTGGGATTCCAAGGTGTCGTCAAAAGATACGGTGTCAAGATACTGCCTAGGAAATCCAGAAAGACGAGAAGAGGTGTCGGCGCTATCGGGCCTTGGAAGCCAGCGTACGTAATGTACACCTCGCCCAGGTCAGGACAAACGGGATTCCACCGCAGGACGGAGTTCAACAAGAGAGTGCTCAAGTTGGAAAACGATGGACCCAAGCTTACACCGAAAGGCGGCTTTCATAAGTTTGGTATAGTGCGTAGTAGCGCAATAGTCTTAGAAGGGAGTGTTCCCGGTACGCCGAAAAGGCCCATCGTGTTAAGGGTTGCGGCGAGACCGCCCACCCATCATGAGCCTCCTCGCATTACATTGATACAGGTGTGATAGCATGAGCATAACGTCTTACCTGCTAACGTCTCAAAAGGGACAAAGACCTAAGGTTCCAGTACTGAACCTCGAGTGTAAGGAGGTTGAGTTGGTGGAGTTGCCAAGGGTCTTCGATGCACCGCCGCGTGAGGACATTGTTAAGAGAGCATACGTTCATCTAATGACGCATGTACTTCAGCCTAAGGGTGCTTCAAAGGCCTCTGCTCATAAGTACTCTGTGGAGTCTTGGGGTCCGGGCTACGGTATGGCGAGGATAGCCAGGATCAGAGGCGCTGGTACAGGAAAATCGACGGCGGGTGGATTTGTACCTTCTGCCGTCGGCGGCAGACCCACGCACCCACCAAAACCTGAGAAGAAAATCCACAAGAAGTTGAACAGGAAGGAGAAGCTCGCATCCTTGCTGTCAGCGATTGCGTTCACGGCCATACCCGAGACAGTAAGGTCAAGGGGCCATAAACTTCCTGATGGTTTAAGGCTTCCGATAGTCGTTACGGACGATATAGAGAGCATCAGTAAAACGAAGGAGTTAAGGGGATTCTTAGAGAGGCTTGGTCTTAAGGAGGAGTTGGAGAGGTGTGAAAGGGAGAAAATCAGGGCTGGAAAGGGGAAGATGAGGGGTAGAAGGTACAAACACAGAGTCGGTCCGTTAATAGTCTGTTTAAATGACAGGGGCGTAGCAAAGGCGATTTCAAGCCTTCCCGGCGTTGGCTTTACCAAACTGGGCGATTTGAGCGTGTTACATTTGGCACCAGGAGCGAGACCTGCAAGGCTTGTGATATGGTCAAAGTCGGCGTTATTGTCCCTCGATTCAAAGTTGGAAAAACTCTTAACTTAAGGCTTTTAAAAAACGGCAGAAGACAAAGGAGTTGAACGTGTGGAGCAATTAATCTTCTTGATTGGAGCGCTCGTAGCGATTCTCATTGCGATTGTTCTCTTTAAGACTAACATCGGCATATCCTTGTTTTTGGGCACTTTATTCTTTGGTTTCATGACACAACCAATTCAGAAAGTGCTCAGTATAATGTTTTTAACGCTTGTTAATGAAACGACAGTTTTGCTGATAGTAGTCGCAATAGAGATTGTTTTCTTCGTAAATCTCTATTCCGCCACCAAGTTGATCGACGAAGCTCAGTCTTACATTGTATCAAAGGTTCGAAACCTTAAGCTTCTTGCAATAACAATTCCTTCATTCCTAGGCCTTCTACCTATAGCGGGCGGTGCCCTTCTCTCTGCGCCCTTTGTTAATATGATTGGTAACGACCTTGAGTTAAATAAGAGCGAGAAAATTTTCATAAACGTATGGTACAGACATACGTTACTTTTTGCGTGTCCAATCAACGATGCGCTCATATTGACGGCTGCCTTAGCCTCCATTAATCTTTCAAGCCTGATAGTGTTTTTGCTTCCGTCGATGTTTGTAATGTTTGTGTGTGGGTATCCGTTGCTTATGAGAAAGAGGGGACAGACGGAGGTAAGGCTTGTTGGACGGCGCTCGAGTGGGATGTCGCTTGTTCCCTTCATGTTAGCAGTCGCAGTAGCTACAATTTTAGCCATAATTCTTAACATGGGATTGTACGGTATAGCTCTAGGAACTTTGATCGGCATAATTAGCCTGTTGCTGATAGGTAAGCCAAGGGGGACGAGCGTCCTAAAATCGTTCATGGATAAGAGGACGTTAACCATAGCACTCGTGCTCTACGCTGCCATGTTGTTAAAGGGGCTCATTACAAGCACCAACGTGCCAGCATCGATTAGCATGCTCGGCCTTATGTTTCCACCGCTCATCTTTGAAATGTTGCTTCCGTTCTTTTTAGGTTACGTGTTAGCTTCGATATCCGGGGCCATTGCTCTCTCATTTGCTACATTTGCAGCCGGAATGGTACTAACTGTACATGACGTTGCTCTAATTTACGGCTCCGCGTTTATAGGTTACACAGTTTCACCGTTCCACCTTTGCCTTGTTTTCACGGCAGAGTACCTAAAAACCAACATCACAAGCGCTTATAGGTACATGCTGCCTGCGGCTGCCGTAACTATAGCCTCTTTAATCGCCTTAACGCTCGTTTAGCTCCCTGCTCTCATGCGCTTAACATCTTAATCGATGTGCATTTCCATCGTTGATATTGATATAACTCTTAACAATATGTAAACTTAAATGAGTCGTGTGGCATATTTGGAAGGTGGCGGCTTATTGCGAACGGCACAGAAAATTATTTTATCTACTTCTTCGTCTCCGGAGGCAACCCATCTAATGAAGCGCATTAAAAACTCCCTTGGAGGATTCAACCTTGACTTTTTACATCCTTGTGGTCCGTAATTAAAATCCTGCTCAATCATTAAGAGTTGTGCATAATACAAGTTAATGTCAGAATCATCTAATTTCATCGGAAAACCTAGCTTCAGGACTTCAGGAGCCAAAAGCTCTGGATCATCTCCATCATAGACTTTTTCAAGTTTACAAAAAAGTTGATGAGACTCTTTTTCGTTGGAAAGCCGCTTTAAGTATAAGTCAAATAACAGGCGAATATGTGTAGGATAAAATTCATCTCTACCAGGAGTCTTTAAACCGACAGCGAAGTCATGTGGGCAAATTTTGTCTGTGCGAGTTGCTGAAACGATGGTTCCTCTTACACCTCTATACATTTCCACGCGTTGACCAAGTTGCAGACTTCGTAAGATTTTGGACGCGTCAAGCATATTCATTGCTTTTTCGTAAGGATTAGCTCTTTTTGTTTAAATATTGCCAAGAATACTTTAAATGTAGAAAGGAAGATATCTATAGTTGATTAAGATGGGAAAAATAAACCTTGAGATAGATGATAACCTTGAAAGGGAATTGAGAAGGGTGGCTGTGGAAAAATTTGAGGCTAAAAAAGGATTTTTGAAAAAGGCCGTTGAAGAAGCGATTCGTGATTGGATACGGAAAAACAGCAAAGGTGTTAAGAATGTCTGAAAGATACATGAGCATGAAAGAAATAACCTATAAAGACTACGAAGAATTCGTAAAAACTCATGACGAAGTAACAATAGAAAATGTAAAGATTAAGATTGGAAAACCTAAAAAAATCAAAGAGTTTCAACCCAAAAACTTCGAGCTTGAAACCACAAATGTTTGGTCTTTTCCGGAAAGAGGAACATGGGCGACACATCAAGGAAATTTCAGAGGAAATTGGCCACCTCAAATGGCAAGAAACATAATACTCAGATACTCAAAACCTGGTGAAACAGTTTTAGACCAAATGTGTGGTTCAGGAACAACCCTAATAGAATGCAAGCTCCTCGGGAGAGACGCCATCGGAGTCGACATAAACATCAACTGCATTATGCTCACACTTGATAGGCTAAACTTTGAATACAACCCGCTTGACCCTAATTTTCCTAAGACTAAAATAAAAACATACATTGGAGACGCAAGAAACCTCAATTTAATTGAGGATGAATCTATTGACCTTATAGCTACACATCCACCATATGCAAGCATCATACATTATAACAAAAATGATAGAATACCAGGAGACCTATCAACAATGCATAGTGTTAATGAATACATAAATGGAATGAGAGAAATAGCGAAGGAAAGCTATAGAGTATTAAAACCGGGAAGGTTTTGCGCAATACTTGTAGGAGATACGAGAAGACGAAGGCACCATGTTCCAATCGCCTTCAGAACAATGCAGGCCTTCCTTGAGGCCGGTTTCATCCTCAGAGAAGATGTGATAAAATATCAATGGAAAACTAAAACAACGCGGGAAAAATGGGGAGGGTTAACAAAAGTAGCAGATGAATGTTGGGTAAACATAGACAAAAATAAAAAATACTATATGGATTTCTACTTGCTCTATTACGAGCATCTTTTCATATTTAGAAAGCCAGCAAAAGAGGAGGATATAAGACAATATAAAGAAAGCATAAAATGGTGGAATAACTAAAAGTGATTTTATAGCGAACAATGATGTATATGATGTCAAATCTAAAAATTGTCTAAATAAATTATGGATAGAAGTAAACCAAAACGTTATAACAGATTATCTCGTAAAGTTTGGGCGCTTAGGAATATGAAAAAGCGAGATTTAACGTGTAAAGAAATGCGGGTGGAGAGTTGTTCGATAAAAGATACGTTGAGGTAATGATGAATAAAAATTTAAGGAATCAACTTACTTCTTATGAATTCACGTATTATAGCAAGTAAGTCAGGCCATGCCCTGCTGGTTATCAGGTTACCGTCAACCACTACATCTTGGTCTAAGTAGGCCGCCCCAGCTTCATGTATGAGGAAAAGCTTACTGTTTAAAAGTTTTTAGCTTTAGCCGAGTGCTTCGTATATTGCTGAGCCTACAACGTGGGCCAGCACTATGACCAAGGCCGCTATCATGACATGCTCTCCTACAACTTTAAGTACACTCTTACCCTGCGACTTAGCCATGTGTGCGCTGAATGCTGTGAGCGTGATAAGACCCCACGCTATACTCCAGTAAATTGCTTCTTGTAAGTTAAAAAGCAGAACTGGTACGATAAAACTGACCGTAAGTCCAAACTTTGATAGTAGTGTAAAGGTCGAGGCTTCCCATATCTCCTTAGCTCCGTGCTCATTCTCCGCCTCTTCTGAGATATGAATTCCTACCGCATCCGATAGGGAGTCAGCAACGGCCAACGCCAATATACCGCCTATGACCGCCAACTTGGAGTGCGTCCCGGATATGAGACCTATCAATAACCCCAGAGCAGTTATCACCCCAGAGGTTATGCCAAAACCCAAACCCTTCAAGAGGGGCTTTCTCATGATGCCTCTCCTCTTAGGAATTTTTAGGACGGTGTGAGATTAAGGTATTTAATTAGTGTTTGTTTATAATTTTAAGAAACGAGCATGGAATACGTCGAGCTGGGTAAAAGTGGTTTTAGGGTCTCTGCGATAGGACTCGGTACTTGGCAAATAGGGACGAGGCTCTGGGGATGGAGTAAAGATTATAACGAGTCCGATGCTATAGCTACGATTCATCGGGCCATAGAGTTAGGAATTAACCTCATAGATACCGCAGAAGTCTATGGCGAGGGAAAATCCGAAGAGGTCGTTGGAAGGGCCATAGCGGATAGGAGAGAAGAGGTCTTTTTAGCCACAAAAGTATGGGTCAGCAACCTTTCATATGACAGAGTTATTAAAGCGGCCGAGAGGAGTCTTAGGAGGTTAAGAGTTGACGCGATAGACCTTTACCAGGTACATTGGCCTAATCCCTTTGTTCCCATAAAGCAAACGATGAGGGCTATGGAGAGACTGGTCAAGGAGGGGAAGGTGAAGTGTATAGGCGTCAGCAACTTTTCACTCAGTCGATTAAAGACGGCGCAGGAGGCACTCTCCTCGGAAGAAATCGTTTCAAACCAAGTAGAATATAATTTGTTAAATAGAAAAATCGAAAGGGACTTGCTACCTTATGCTAGACGGGAAAAGATTACGATCATAGCCTATAGTCCTTTGGCTAAGGGCATACTGACTGGGAAATATGCACCCGGAAATGTTCCTAAAGACCTTCTGAGACGGTTCGATATTTTATTTTCACCTGAAAACCTGAAAAGAGCGAGTAAGATCCTCGAGAACTTGCGTGTTATTGCCGAGCGGCGGGGGAAGCATATATCGCAAGTGGCCCTCAATTGGTTAACAAAGGAGCCTACTGTCGTTGCGATACCGGGTGCGAAAAGACCCGTCCATGTAGAAATGAACGCCGGCGCCGTTGGATGGAAGTTGAATGATGATGAAATAAGGGAGATAGATGAGACGTCAAACTCGTTTAGGCCTGAAAGAGTAAAGAGTTATGTTTCCGTGCTCTTCAGGTTGTTTAAATTTTGGTAATTTAACGGTTAAATACACTCATCCGATGGTATTTAATGAGTAAGGCATGAGTATGAAGGATGAGGACATTCAGCGCATGTCCCAAGCCCTAAAGTCTGGTGCAAAGCTGACGCCTGAGATATGCCCCGTGTGCTCAAGCCCGATTTTTGAGGTGAAGGGGGAACTGTGGTGCTTAAAGTGTAATAAAAAGGTTGTTAAAATAAGGGAAAATTCGGAAGTTGTGGGTGCTATGCTGCCCTACACCCTAAACAATTTGAGCACCGTTGTCGCCGAAAAACTGGAGCAACTTTCCGGCCTCCTTTCAAGGCTTACGGAACCCTCAGATATAAAAAACGTAGCGGATACGCTTTCTGCCCTCTTAGGGGTCCTTTCACAGAGTGAAAGTTTAAAAGAGAAGTTACGTAAATAGCCTGTGAAGTTTTGGGTCCTGTATAAAATTACTTTGTAATATGGATATAATCTATTTGTATGTAAGCTCTGAGTATCGGATAGTATACATTAACATTATGTGAACCCGATTTTTGTAGGAGTTGTGTCCGCGATGGGTGCCCGCTTCGCCAATCTTTGATTATTCCAACTAATTGCTGATAGGTTTTCTTCCATTAAATGAGTAAAGTTTATCATTTAGAGTGCTTAAAGTTGTTCTCGATTTATGTAATTCTTAATTCACTACTTTCTTCACAAACCTTCAAAGATATCTTCTTACGTACTCGTTCACTTTCCATGAGAAATGGAGGGGTGTTTAAAGCCAAGGTTGTTAACTGTGAACGATAAGTATATGGGTATTTTTAGTAAAAAATCGCTGGAAAACAAACTTATTAGTTGTTTGGACTTTTATCCATTCTCAATTTGTAAAGTTTTACTTTTTTCCAAGGTTTCGATGTAAGGGGGTACACCCCTTGGTTTCTCATGGAAGTTGGAGTTTCCAACCCTCGGTCTTTGATGGGTTCGATGTTTAATAATGTTAGAATTTTTTATTGAAAAAAATAAACCAAGAAATTTTTTCATAAAATACCTTATAACCATACAGAGAATAACGCTTTATTCAAAAAGAAGAGATGAATGATAATGAACAGAGAATCAAACTTCCAATGGAAGGAATGGGGTGTTCGGCTAGATCCATTATCTGACCTTATATCCACATCATCTAAAAAAGGATTGTTTAAGAATAGGAATGTTCTGAGGTCGGACTACCTACCCAACAACCTACCACATAGATGGGAACACATCAGGCAGCTGGGTGAAATACTCGCCCCATCGTTTAACAACGCCAGACCATCGAACGTCTTCATATATGGTAAAACAGGCACGGGCAAGACGGCTGTGGTTAAGCATACGTTTAAACGTTTTAACGAAGAGACGATCCGTAATAATTTACCTTTAAAATTCGTTTACATCAACTGCCGAATGGTTGGTACGGAGTATAGGGTGTTAGCAGAGCTTTGTACGGCGATAGGGCAAAAAGTACCATTCACGGGTCTATCGAAGGCTGAAGTATTCAACAGGTTTGTGTCCAATCTTTCTTCATCCAACTTAATGGTTATAGTTTGTTTAGACGAAGTCGACATCCTTATCAAAAATTTTGGTGATGATTTACTTTATGAACTCACAAGGGTTAACGAGTCCCTTGATGGCGGGCAGGTCGCACTCGTCGGTGTATCAAACGACTTAATGTTTAAGGAGATGCTCGACCCTAGGGTCCTGAGTAGCCTAAGCGAAGAGGAGATAGTCTTTCATCCATATACAGCCTCCGAGCTTGTGGACATCCTGAGCGAGAGGGCCGCCCTTGCCTTTAATGACGGCGCTGTTTCTCAAGATATAGTGATGTTATGCGCCGCGCTTGCGGCCGCAGAGCACGGCGATGCTAGGAGAGCCCTAGACTTACTGAGGGTGGCTGGCGAGGTAGCAGAGAGGGCTGGAACTCAGAAGGTCGAGGAAAAACACGTGAGGGTAGCCCAAGGAATAATCGAGAGAGGAAGGGTCTTCGAGGCGCTATCATCCCTTCCCTTACATAGTAAGCTAGTTTTACTTTCCGTAGTGTTAGCAATGAAAAACGGAAACGAGATAACCTCAGGAACCCTATACACGGTCTACAAAGAGTTATGCGAGCTACTCGGCATGGAGCCTCTGACAGATAGAAGGACAAGTAGCCTACTGTCAGAGCTAAACATGCTGGGGGTATTGGATTGCGAGCTCGTAAGTCTCGGGAGGTACGGCAGAACCAGAAAGGTATTCCTCACATTACCCTTGGACGAAGTCGTGGGCGTCTTTGAGAAGGACGAAGTACTCTCGAACATGTTAGGGTACGTACCCACCTCTCTCAAAAAACACAACATATAAATGTTCTTTTTCAATATAAGGTCAGAAGCTTAGTTGGTGATTTTAAACAACGATAGAAAAATAATCCTAACGGCCTTAAAGAATGGCTATCATCTAACTGAGGAAGCCCTAAAAATCTTGAGGACATCGGAAGACCCTATCGGGACGCTGAACACTGTGATAGATTATGTAAGGAAGATGGACCCGTACCGCATGGTACTCGATGCAGAGCTTATAGGGTCGGTCGTTCAGCAGACGAGAAAATTACAGGAATACACGCCTGTACGTGAAGAGGAGCCTCCTACGTACGCATATCCTGAGGTCCAAGTCATCCAACATTACCCTGAGGACGTCATGATTGAAGGACATCTTGAAGAATTCTACAGGTACTTCCATAGTCGTTACATGAAGCTCAGGAAAATACTTGAAGATAGAGGTATCAAATTCATACCTTTATCTGAAATCATAAAGATGAAGAAAGATCAAGACGCTCCTGCCGCAGTTATGGTTTTGGATAGAAGGGACACGGAGAAGGCTCTCTTGCTGAAATGCGAAGATCCTTCAGCAAGCGCAACAGTTTTGGTTCCAAAGAAGACCGGGGATGTTCTAGCAAAAGCTGAGATGGTGCTGGTTGACTGTGTGGTGGGTATGAGGCTGAGAAAGGTCAACGATACAATCCTCGTTCAAGACATCATACAGCCAGATGTTCCAATAAACCAAAAGCGGCCATCGTCAGGGCCCGACATGTATGTGTGCCTCATATCTGACGTTCACATCGGAAGCAAAAATTTCCGAAAAGATTTGTTCGAGTCCTTTCTTGATTGGATAAACAGGAGCAGGGACGGTGAGGTCAAAAGGATAGGGTGCATAGTTCTATGCGGAGATCTGGTAGACGGCGTAGGCGTATATCCTGGGCAGGAAAAGGAGCTCGAGGTTATATCGGTAAACGAGCAATTCAGTATAGCGGCTAAAATTTTAACAGAAGTCCCCAAGCACATCGAGCTCGTATATTTACCCGGTAACCATGAGCCTGTTAGGAAAGCGCTACCTCAACCCCCAGTTCCAGAGGTTTACAAAAAAATCCTAGAAAACGAGCGTAAGCTAAAGTTTGTCGGAAACCCCGCAAAAATTTTAATCGGAGATAGGCTCCTGCATCTATACCATGGCCAAAGTCTTGATGACCTAATCCAGATGTTACCAAGTGTTTCGTATAGTACGTTACGCGAGAATATAGGCAACGTCCTCGAAGCCATGCTACATGTCAGACATCTGGCACCATGTTATGGTCAGAATACACCCATCCTGCCACTCGATAGCGACCCCTTGGTTATTGAGGACGTGCCCGACATACTTTGCACGGGCCATGTGCACGTGGCCGGGGTTAAGTCCTACAAGGGCGTGCTACTCATAAACTCGGGATGCTGGCAGGAACAAACGTCGTTCCAACAAAGCGCTGGCCTTAACCCGACGGTTGGAACTGCTGTACTTGTAAACTTGGCCGATATGTCAGCAAAGCTAAAGTTTTTCAGTTAAAAATGATTTTAGGCTACCTTAGGATTTGCTGAAAGTATGATTATGGGTCTCATGAACAATCCTTGGCTACCGATACTAAACGAAGTCGAATTTGCCATAAATAACGAATTCGATTTTTTAGAGATAACGGCTGAGTATCCTGAGACCATGCCAGAAAAACTGTTACCCCTATGCAAAGAGATAAGGGGCACACTCAGGAAAAATGGGCTAGATATCGTATGCCACATGCCTTGGTATTTCCACCCCAGTCATCCCTACCCAAGTGTAAGGGCTTGCTATGTTTCAGAGATGTTAAAGGTCATAGAAGTGGCAAGGGCTTTAGACGCAATCAAGATAGTTGTGCATGCAGAGTTTGCTGAGGGGCTGCCCTCGAAATACTTCGATGAAAATCGGGACGAGATGCTCAAAACCTTCTCGTTAAGCTTGGATGAAATAAAAGAGAAAGCAGAAGGGTATGGGATAGTGGTTATGCTGGAGAACACGGACGACAAGGCTGCGAAGCTTAGCGAACTACTCTGGCTACTTGATTCAAAGAAAATGAAGGCCACGCTTGATATAGGTCACGCATTCACGAACTACCATGGTGACGGCGAAGCGTTAACGAAGTTCATAAGGGCGCTTGGTAGTAGGATAGGTCACGTTCACCTAAGCGATAACTTCGGCTCGGGAGACTTACATCTGCCGATAGGTGTGGGTAGGATACGTTGGCAAGAAGTTCTATCCGAACTTAAAGGTTTAGGGTACGACGGAAGCATCACGTTAGAGGTTCACTCAATGGACAGGGATTACTTGTTGCTAAGCAGGGATAAGGTCCTAAGAATTCTGCGGGATATATGCAACAAAGGATTTATTTAAAGACATTAAGAAGTTTCATATAAGGCGCATTGTTAACAAGGAATGCTGTCATCACCGATGCAGCAAAATGCATGGATTGTGGTTTTTGCAGAGAAGTTAACGTTTGTCGTAGCCGAAACGAATGCTCCGGATGTCTATCCTGCTACTACGCCTGCCCCTACGAGGCCAAGAAGATTTTAGAGGTTATGCGCCCTTCGAAATACGTAACTATTAAAATAGATGGTGTTAAGTACGCCGTCCCCTCAGGAATAACGCTTAAAGAAGCATTAAAGCTATCGGGGTTTGTCTTTTCAGAACCTTGGAAGAAAGGTATCGCAGTCCCTTGTGGCATAGGAGGGTGCTGGGCATGCGCAGTCATAATAGACGGTGCACTCGAAAGGACATGCATAACGCCTGTCAGAGATGGTATGGAGGTTGTGCTTGACGTTGAGAAAATTGAGCCCTTGAGGATAATCCACGGGCCAGAGCCGCACTTGGTTGGAGGCAAAGCAACACCATGGTGGGAAGTAGGTAGGGCATCCTACGTCGAGGCTGCCATATGGACCGCTGGATGCAATCTGAGATGCCCTCAATGCCAGAATTGGCGCATAACTTATGACAACTCTTCGGGTGCAGTTTCACCGTCTGAAGCAGCTAGGATATTAGCAGTTTGCGGCAAGTTGTATAGGACCAAAGGGCTGGCTATAAGTGGAGGGGAGCCTACCCTTAACAGAAGATGGCTCATAAACTTCTTCAAAGAACTAAAGCGCTTGGGTAGCGGCTTTAGGTTACACCTCGATAGCAACGGAACGATTTTGACGCAAGACTACGTGGACGAGCTTGTGGAAGCAGGATGTAATACCATAGGAATAGAGCCAAAGGCTGGAAGGTTAGAAACTTACATGAAGATAACTGGCTTAAAGGATGTGGAACGCGCAAGGGAATATTTTGAGAGGTCTTGGTCGGCTGTGAAGTACGTATTTGAAAAATATTCTGAAAGTGTTTACCTCGGAGTTGGTATAGCATATAACGCTGCTTGGATGGGCTTCGAAGAACTTGTCGAGATAGGTGAGATTATAGCGTCAATCGACCCGAGAATTCAGGTAACCGTACTGGACTACTTTCCCAGTTTTAGGAGGCGAAGCATCAGGAGACCAAACCATGGCGAGATGTTGCGTGTAAAGAAAGTGCTGGAAGACGCTGGCCTTAAGACAGTAATCGTCCAAACAAGCATAGGACACGTAGGGCCTAGCTAGCCGAAGTAGTGGTGGCTTATCGTCTGATAGGTCTTTCGCCGGTTATGATGTACTCTACAGACTCACCTATATAGGTGGCATGGTCAGCTATTCTCTCCAAGTAACGCAAGATCAGCGTTATGGCAATATCGCACTTCTTTCCGGACGTGGGTCTCTCAATGGCATGTTTAACAAAACCTATGTAAGCCTTGTCAACTTCGTCATCCATTAGCTCTAATTTTTTAGCTAGTTCAATGTCTTTGTTTTTGAAGGCAATTACGCTTATGCGTATCATCTCACATACTTTTTTACCCGTTTCTTGGATTATTTCTTTCTCACATTCGCTCAAATCACCGAACATGCTGAGGACCTGGGATATGTCGTAAGCATATCTACCGTATCTTAAGAAGCCATATGCTATCTCCATACATGAGCGGATATAACGAAGGTCGCTTGCGACGGGTTGGTACCTGGCGATTAACTCCATGCCTAGCTCTACTGTTTCATCCTCCAAAATACGCAACTGATGGGATGTCTGAAACACATCTTTGGAAACGTCGCGCCCACTTACATAACTATCGATAGCCATCTCGACGACCTTGCTACTAATCGATGCCATGTCCAAGATCATATTGGTGAGTTTTTCTAACCAATCATCCAAAAGCCTCTTCAAACTTTTACACCATCCAGAACCTTGCCCGTTATGAATAACTCCGTCAACTCATTAGTTGGAGATTTGAGTACGGAGGCAGTTGAGCCGAACTCTATCAGTTTACCGTTGTAAATAAACGCTATAAAGTCGGCTATTCTACCAGCTTGGTCGACGCTGTGCGTAACGGCTATAATCGTGTACTTCTCCTTCAGTCGGACCATGAGCTCCTCTATTCTCTTTGTGTTGTATAGGTCAAGACCAGTCGTCGGCTCGTCAAAAAGTATAATCTCTGGCTCGAGCGCAAGGGCCCTTGCAATACAAAGCCTCTGTTGCTGGCCACCGCTCAACCTCCATGCCGCATCGTTCAACCTCTCCTTTACCTCGTCCCACAGTCCGGCTTCCCTCAGCTTTTCCTCCGCCAGCCTCTCTAAGCTTTCCTTACCCTTAGCTATTCCGTTCAGCATAGGCCCGATAGTCATGTTTTTTAAGATTGAGAGATGGGGAAACGGGTTGGGCTTCTGGAATACATAGCCCACCTTTCGTCTCAGGTAATGTGGGTCGAGCACGTAGGCTTCATGGAATTTGTTTTCTATCCTGACCCAGATTTTCCCTGAAACCTTTACATTTGGCAATAGTTCGATAAGTCTGTTGATGCTTCTTAACAGCATAGTCTTTCCGCTGCCGGATGGTCCTATTATGGCAGTAACGGCGTGTCTCGGGAAGTCTATGCTAATGCCCTTAAGTATCTCTTTTTTATCTATGCTGACATGCAAGTCCTTCACGCTGACGGCTACGTTATCCAACAAACTCTACGCACCTGCCCACAATTTCTTAGTAAACCGCCTAGCTAAAAATCCAACTCCCATTATTAGTAGCAGGAGTAGCAGGGATGCTGCCCATGCTTGGGTTTGCCACTCTTTGAAGGGTGATAACCCGTAGACGTATATAAGGACCGGCATGGAGGCCGCCGGCTCGGTCCACCTGCTGAACCAGAAGTTGCTGACACCGTTGCTGACTATTATGGGCGCGGACTCCCCGGCTATCTTCGCAAGTCCTATCAGTATGGCGGTAACAACGCCGGCCCTAACCGCGGGCAGGAGTATGCGGAAGATGGTCTGCCTGTCCAAAAGGCCAAGGGCATACGCGCCCTCCCTAATCTCGTTCGGTATAGTCAGGAATGCTGTCTCGACGCTCCTAGCAACTATGGGTATCATGATTAGGGCTAGCGCGAACGATGCAGCGAAGGCTGCTGGACCTGTTGCCAGTATACCAGTAACTTTCGACACCAAGAATATGTATGTGACGATGCCAACAAGTATCGTGGGAAACTCGACCAAGATATCGCTCATGAAACGGGCCGCCTTGGCTATAGGGCTGTTCTTACGCTCGGCCAAGTATATGCCAGCGAACACACCCACCGGCACACCTACCAAGAGTGCCAGGCCCAACATATAGAGGGAGCCCTGTATTGCGTGTCCTATACCACCACCCTCGACGCCTGGCGGCCTGCCTATGTCCATGAAGAACTCAACGGGTCTGCTGACGATGTAGTACCCTCCTTTCATGATACATTCAAAAAATATCCAAGTTAGTGGAATGATCAGCAGCAAAAGGGACAGGTATGCCAAACTTGTGTAAAGTGTGTCCCTGAGCTTTTTCAAGTTCATCTCATATACCCTCCAAAGAACTTATTGTATATCAATCTGGACACGAGGACAATTGAAATCGAAATCACGAAGAGGACCAAACCAAGCCCTATAAGGGCTGCGCCTTCAGTACCCGTCGCCTCGGCAAAGTTGTTGATTATGAGCGTGGTTAATGTGCACGCTGGCTCCAATAGGGAGACCGAAAAGCTGCATGTGTTGCCTATTACCATGGAAACAGCCACGGCCTCTGCTACCGCTCTTCCAAGCGCCAACATGAGCGCCGCAAATATTCCTGGCTTGATATAACTTAACGTAATACGTACGACTTCCCATTTGGTGAGCCCGAGTGCATACGCCGCCTCTTTTATCTCCATGGGCACTAGGCGTAGGTTTTCCTTTATGACAGACACGGCGAAAGGCATTATCATGTAGCCGAGCATGAGCGCCGCGGTCAGCTTGTTATACGCCGTCAACGTCTTGGCTTGGAATATTGGTAAGAAGCCCAAATTTTCTACCAAGAACCTGTAAAGAGTGTTGGAGAGGAATGGCCCCAAGCTCAAGACCCCCCAAAGCCCTATTACGACGCTCGGAATCGCCGCTATCATGTCGACAATTATCCCTAGCCTTTCCGACAACCATTCGGGTAGCAATTCAGACATGGCTACTGCCGCCGCTATGCTTATGGGTGTAGTGATCAGCAGTGCCAAACCTGCCGTCATCAGGGTGCCGTAAACAGCTTGAAGCGCACCGTATTTCTGCTCAGGTAAGCTCCACTCTTGACCCAAAATAAAATCCAGAAAAGAGAACTTTGAAAAGAACTCAGAAGCACCGTAAAGTTCACCGAAGAAGTAGAACGGTAGGATGAGGACTAAAAATAAGGCGAAACTTCCAAGAAAAATAAAGATAGATTTTCTTACTACGGCCATGTGGGCCCACCAACCTTCATGTCGCCTTTATGTAGGAAACTCCCTTCAGGCCGATCTGCACGGCATTATCCGGCAGAGGGATATAGCCAGGTACGTCGGCGACGTATTTCTGTCCTTTTTGATACACCCATGTTAGGAACTCATGCAAGGCCGCCGCCTTTTCAGGTGAATTCTCAACGTATAGCATGACGTAGCTGAAACTCACGATAGGGTAGGCACCTGAGCTTGATGGCTCGAACTTAATTAATGAAATGGTGCTCCAGTCATCAAGAGGGTCTGGCAACTTCACGTGCTCGATGATGGACTTGACTGCCTCCGTTACGCTTTCCATGGACGCCTTCACAAAGTTGCCAACTTTATTTTGTACCATAGCATGGGCTAACCCGCTCAGCGTAGCATACGACAACTCCACGTATCCTATGCTATACTGCGTATTCCTCACGGCCTCGGTGACGCCCTCGTTACCCTTAGCGCCTATGAAGCGTGCCTTATCGGCCTCTTCGTCCGGAAGCTTGAATGATAGGTCCCTCGGAAACTTTCCCCCGCTAACCTTTTCCAAAAAATCCGTCCAGACGAAGGTCGTTCCGCTCCTGTCCGCCCTGTAGACAACGACTATATCTTTGTCTACGTTCCTAAGCTGCGGGTTAAGTTCCACCAATTGGGGGTTGTTCCATTTCTTTATGCCTCCATCGAAGATCTTCAGGAGAACCTCTTGCGAGAGCTTGAGCTCGTCCACGCCTGGTATGTTGAATATCGCGACAACTGAGCCTATAGTTATAGGCATCTGTATAACGCCTCCCCTAACGTTCTTCAGCTCCTCCCATTCGCTCCCCTTTAGTGGAGAATCGCTGGCCGCGAAGTCCACGGCTTGTTCTTTAAGCTTTGCTATTCCCTGTCCGCTACCTATGCTCTGATAGTCAACACCGAAAAGGCCTCTCTCCTGCTTGAACTCGTAGGCCCATTTCTGCATCAACGGATTAACGAAAGTAGCTCCACCACCCAAGAGCTTTTCTGGCCATTGAATCGTCGGCGTTGGGGTTGTTGGAGTTGGTGTAGGTGTCAGTACCCCTCCTAACATGACTAGCGCCACTAAGGTGACGAGCACGACGACTGCGATTGCGGAACCCAAGGCCATAGTTTTTGAGATGCCCTGTTTACGCATGCCTTTTACCTCGTCGGCCGACAAAGGCTTTGCCATATATATAGATTATGACTCCAAAATATATTGGAGTAAAGATATATATAGTGAAATATAGATGTTCCTTATGGTATGGAACAAGCATACCTCAGAAAAATCCAGCTGTCTGGAGGCTCGACGCTAATAGTTTCACTGCCAAAGGAATGGGTAAAGTCAGTCGGTTTGAAAAAGCTTGATGAAGTGCTCATGGTGCCGCAACCCGATGGCACGCTCTTCGTTATGCCCTATAAAAAAGGCCCTCCCAACGAAGCATGCATAGAAACCTCTTCCCAAGCCACGGCAGACGAAATCATTAGGGCCTACATATCCTACTACCTAGCGGGTTACGAAACTATCAGGATAAGGTTCGAGAGACCCTTGCCCGAGCTTGCTCAAAAGGTTAAGGAGAGCATCAGGCGATGGCTCGTGGGCGTGGAGATAGTTGAGGAATCTTCGATAGATATAACAACGATGTGTCTTCCGATCCATGCAAACCTTCCGTTAAAGAATGCGATCGAAAGGATGGGCAAGATAGCCTCTGCCATGCAAAAAGAGGCGCTCGCGGCCTTCGCAGAAGGCGATAGGTCCCTGGCCCAAGAGATAGTTATAAGGGATGACGAGGTCGACAGGCTGTACCACTTTATAGTAAGGCAGTTAAACCTAGCAATTTCTAACCCCATCATACTCGTCTCTTTAGGGCTTTCCAGCAAGCAGGACTGTCTTGGATACATGCTCGTCGCCAAGAGTATAGAGAGGGCAGCAGACCATGCGCTGGCTATAGCTAAACTAGTAGACACATCAAAGCCTCACGATTTCAATGTTATAGAAACTATCGAGGAGGTCGGTAAGCTTTCCAACGCGCTGTTCAACGATGCCCTTTCAGCCTTATTGAAAGGAAGCATTAAGCTTGCGAACGACGTTATAATTAGGGCTTACGACTTGGCAAAGAGGATAGAGGACATCGAGATACAACTCTTGTATTCAAAACATAACGTACCGCTCGCAATCTTGGTGAGGTCGGTACTCAACAACGTGAAAAGGATCTCGGAATATAGTGCAGATATCTCCGAAATGGTAGTTAATATATCCGTTGCGAAGCCAAGGATGACAGTAGACCTTTTCTCACCCTAACGCTCACCAACGACTCTGTTCCTAATCGTTCCTACGTTTTCTATCGATATCTCGACAACGTCTCCGACGGACAATAGCTCAGGCTTGGGCCTCATGAAGTATCCAACACCAGCCGGAGTACCCGTTGATATCATATCGCCCGGCTCAAGGGTCATGACCATACTCATGGAGGATACTATTCGAGGTATTTTGAACACCATGTTGGCCGTTGACGAGTTTTGCCTTACTTCATCATTCACTTTGGTGAGTATCCTAAGCCTATGCGGGTCGGAGACTTCATCCTTGGTGACAATCCAAGGACCGCATGGAGCAAAAGTATCAAAGCTTTTTCCGCGAGTCCATTGTTTATCACCAAACTGTATGTCCCTCGCCGAAACATCGTTCATTACTGTGTAACCGAAGACGTATTCCATCGCATCCTCCTCACGGATATTCTTGCCACGCTTGCCTATGACGACGACCAACTCGCCCTCGTAGTCGAGTTGTTTAACTATCTTCGGATAAACTATGTCATCGTATGGTCCCGTAAGGCTCGTCTTGGGCTTGAAGAATATTATCGGCTCGGCGGGTGGTTTCACGCCCTGCTCCTCGGCATGGTCGATGTAATTTAAACCCAAGCAGATGAGCTTACCTGGACTCGGAATCGGTGGCAGAAGATGGAATTTATCCAAGGGGTCGGCATATTTTTGAAATTTTTGTACGTCCCTCTTAAGCGCCTCCACAAGTGCCTTTTCTGCTATAAGGTCAACGATGTTCTCTGGAAGCTTGATATCTAACGCACTCCTCCTCACAAGTTTACCGTTTAAGACTATGCCGTAATCCCTTTCGTCACCTATCTCATAGCTTGCGACTCTCATAAAATCTAACACCTTATCCGAAGATTAAATGGTTATTCGAGTTTAAACCTTTCCATGAGCTTTTTAAGGTCTACGATTGGGTGCATGCTTTCGTCGGCAATCTTCTGTAATGCTGGTGGATACTGACGGTAGTTGGGTATCCTTGAAGTCAACCTCTCCTCGTAAGTCGGGACGTGGGGATTCTGGTAGAAGACACCTATTGGTATCCTATCTCCCCACTCTAAAGACTTCGCTATGGCGTTGCACATTTTCTGCGCTACCTCCTTCTCGTCAGGGTTATGAACCACTGGGTCGAAGCCCGAATCTTCAAGCTTATAAATCCTCGGAATTGACTTGCCCGTGGCAGGGTCTGCTCTGTCTTCGCCAGCATACCATTCTTTTGTCATTATGTCGTTGTAGCTTGGGCATGGTTGGAGCACATCCACCAAAGAAGTGCCCTTATGCTGAATGGCCTGCTTCAACAAATCTTTAAGGTGTTTTATATCGAATGCATAGCCTCTTGCTACAAAGGTATACCCTGAGATGATTGCAAGCGCAATCGGGTTAACGGCATCGTTTATGTTGGGTTTTGGAAGCGCCTTGGTTTTGATACCCCTCCTTAAAGTAGGCGACGCCTGTCCCTTTGTCAATCCATAAACACCGTTGTCAAATACTACGCATGTTAGGTCGACGTTTCTCCTACCCGCCGACACGAAATGGCCAGCCCCTATGCTTAACATATCCCCGTCACCGCTGACCACCAACACTACCAGATTTGGATTGGCAAGCTTTGCACCTATGGCATATGGAAGCGGTCTACCATGGATTGTGTGAATTCCGTATGCGTTAATATAATGCGGTGTTTTGCTCGAACATCCTATGCCCGAGAATACTGCTACCCTATGCGGCTCGACCTTCATCTCCGATAAGGCCATCTGTATGGCTGAGAGTATGCCAAAGTCACCGCAACCCGGACACCAATCGATATGTACTCCACTCTTATACGTGTAAGACAAACTCATATACCCCCTCTCAACACAATGCGCCTCTTATCTTCTTTAACAGCGGACATTATACCGTGGAAAGCCTCCTCGTTCGATATGGGCCTCCCGTTGTACTTCAAAACATAATGGCTAGGCTCTATGCCTAGCTCTGATTTAATAATCTTTCCCAGCTGTCCAGAGTAGTTGTTTTCAACATCCACTATCTTTTTCGCACCTGAAAGAATCCTCCCCATAGTTTTTGTTGGAAATGGTCTCATCATTTTGACCTGAACGTAACATACTTCCACACCTTCTTTATTAAGTAGGTCGAGAGAATCGAGTATTGCGCCCTTCGGTGAACCCCAACTAACCACGATGTTTGGTGCAGAGTCTTCGCCGAATATCTTTAGCTTCTGCTCGTCAGGAATCTCTTTAGCTGCCGTATCCAACTTCCTCATCCTTTTTTCCATCATGGTATCCCTAAGTAAAGGATCCTCAGTGATGTGGCCGTATTCGTCGTGCTCGTCTCCAGTGTTCCAGAATATCGTGCCCTTCTCGCCGAGCCTAGCCATGGGCGATATGCCAGATTCTGTAAACTTAAACCTCAGGTATTCTCCACCTAGGTCCTTTTCGCTCACGAACTGTCCTCTTTCGATTAAAACCTTCGACGGGTCGAAACTCCTACAAGTCATAACGCTGTTAGCTAGGGCTTTGTCAAGTATGTGTACGACTGGGAGCTGGTATCTTTCAGCGTAGTTTTGCACCAATACAGCATCGTAGAAGGCCTCTTCTATATCGCCCGACGCAAACACTATGCGGGGAAACTCACCATGGCCGCCGTACATGGCGAACAGCAAATCGGCCTGCTCGTGTCTCGTAGGTAGGCCAGTACTAGGCCCTCCCCTTTGGTATAACGTTACGACAACCGGTACTTCGTTCATGCCCGCCCAGCTTAATCCCTCAACCATCAACGAAAACCCAGGCCCTGAGGTTGCCGTCGAGGCCCTCGTACCCGTCAGGGCAGCGCCGGTAGCTGAAGTTATAGCGGCTATTTCATCCTCCGTCTGAAAGACTATTATGGAACCGCTCTTGCCCATGATGGAACTCTCGACCTCAGCCTCGGACTTCAGCTCGAATACTTCACTGTCCTCCAAATACACGCTCTCATCTGCGGCAGGTGTTATGGGATAGTATGACTGAAACCTTACACCTCCCGCTATCTTTCCAAGGGCGACAGAAGTCGTTCCTGATATAAGAATTCTATTTTCCGAGCTTCTCGTTGGTAATAAGCTAAGCTTCAGGGCATTTCCGTGCGTCTGCTGTACGTAATCGTAGACATATTCAGCAGCTTTAACGTTCATCTTTGCTATCCTTTCCCTCTCCTTAAAAGTTGCATCTATGGATTTTGAAAGAAATTCGAAGTCGTACCTTAATAAGCTAAAAGCTGCTGAGACTGCCATGATGTTGACCATTCTCATCAGAATGCTGATTTGCGGTTCTGCTACCAGCCTCGATATTTCCTTAAGGAGGTCTAAATAGGGTAAAGGAATTTGGACGACATCGCGTTTCTTCACCAACTCCAGCACATCTTTAACATTCTCGCCCAGTCCCTCGGACTTGAGCATTTTTAAAACTCTCTTAACGTACTCGCGCTCCATGGTCGGTATCTTCTTTATGTCTTCTTCTACGACAGACGGGTCGAATATTATTCCACCATTCGGTACCACGCTTAGGGCATGTCTCACGACAGTCTCGGCATCGAACGATGAAAGCAGGTGAACGTTGTTTGAGTGCGCTCTGACTTGCTTATCGGAGGCTACAACTGTAAAATAGCTATGCATGCCTTTTATGTTTGAATAATATTCACGGGTGCCGAAAACGTTAAGGCCGCCCATCGCGCAGGCTCTTGCGAATACATTTGCAGCTAAGTCAACACCGGAGCCCTGTGCGCCTCCAATCCTCCAAACAAGTCTGTCAAGCTGCACGTACAGAACCTCGCCAAAACGAAAATTTTCAGATATTTAATGTTGATTTTAGCATATTTTTATATAGTACGTACAGCATACCCTAAATTTATATATATTTAGCTTAACATATGTAACTAAGTTCCTAAAAACTTTCTGAAGTTTTCAGCGACCCTTTCCTCGACAACCTCTCTATACATTCCCCTCGCCTCGGCTATAACGGTCAGAGAATTCTCTACCATCGGAGGCTCAAGTCGTACGCCCCTGTACACGTATGGGCCATCACTCTCCGTTAATATCGAACGTATATCCGTCAACCGTGCAACCTCTCTGTGCCTCTTCTGAATAGCACCCATTGGGTTTATTGATACAAAGTAACCTACCGATGATATCTTTTCTAACAAATCCAGCGGACCGGTGTACCAGTGGAAGAGCGCCCTGGACACGTCCCTTTTAAGAAGTATGTCTAAAGTTTTCTGCCAAGCATCAAGACAGTGCAGGTTCATCGGTAGCGAATATTCAAACGCAAGCCTCGCAAAAGTATCAAATACTTCCATCTGTCTTTCGAAAGACGCTTTGGCATGGCGCTTGTCGAGGCCAACCTCACCGATACACTTGACGCCCCCTCTACCAATTAGCCTACAAACTTCTTTAACTTCGTCATCACTAACCTCTAAAAGTTTCCAAGGGTGGATTCCTACAGAGGGAGACACGTTATCTAGACTCTCACCCAACCTTAGTGCCTCTAAGCTTGTATGGTAGTCCTCCGCGACCACAATTATGGCTATGTTCCTAAACCTTTCAGGGTTTTTAAACTCGTAAAGATGGGAGTGGGCGTCCACCAGCAATTTTCTCGTCAGGTTTTCGTAATAAACCAATATTTATATCATGCGAGGATTTTTATATGAAGATCTCAACGGTAGGACAATGCCTCGTTTAAATCTTCCATTTTTTCGTTTTTTAATCTTTGGGCAGCCACTTCGCTAGCCTCCATCAGTATCTTTTTCACCTCTTCGTCAGAGACACTCGGTTCGACGATAGTATCGCTGACGGTTCCTATTCCATATATAGCGTCCTCCACCGCCTCTTCTACCTCACGTATGCTCTTTGAAGCATTCGGCAGTATTCCCGAGAGTTGGCCCCTAAGCTCGTCAAGCACACCCTTAATCGGCAATATGACCTCACGAAGTTCAGATACGTCGTTAATCGTTTGAAGCCTGTTGACTAACCCCTCGATGGAAAACTGGCTCTTCATAACCGTACTCATCGTCTTCCTCATGTTTGATAGCTCGTTTGCGTATACTATTGCCTTGTCCTTTTCGCTACTCATTAAAGCCTTGACGCATGCATCGAACAACTCTTTACTTCTAGCTGAGTATTGATTTTGCCTTTGCTTAATTCTCTCACTTATGAGCGTAAGCCTCATGGTAACCTCGTTTAGCTTATCCCTCAAGGGTTTTGGAGGAGGTTGTTGTGGTTTTTTACGTTTGAACAGACTACCTAAGTTCACAGTTACGCGTGTACCTAATGCTGAATTTAACGGTTTACGCTTTATATTAGTGCACATCTTCCGTATAGATATACGGAAAGAATTCACAAATACATCAATCCCGCGCCCTCTTTAATGCTCGCCTTGCTACTCTCCAAACACCGGAACCATACTGAACTGCTGACTTTGGCATACTGACAATCTCGTCAGGCAGGCCGAGCATCTTAGCCACGACCCTTAGGATGTACTTCCGTGAATAGCCCCTGGCATCTGTCTTTAACTTTTCCTTGACAGGTATTCTGAAGGCACACCTGATAACCGCAACATCAAGATACGGGTAGACCGGTTCAACGGAGCTTACAAGGTACAAGTTGTAGTCCCGTTCCAAGTTTTTCTCGTATAGCTGGGAAACGTCCTTTAGCAGCTCATCTTTAAGAGACTCATAACCGCCCCGTTCTAGAATCTTTTCGTATCGCTTGTAACCAGCGAATAACTCATCAGCACCCTGACCCACCAAGGTAAGATTTAAACCTGCCTCTATGGCCTCCTTCAAGGCAAAGTACAGCGGGGTGGCTATGGAAACATCAAGCGGGTTAGGCCTCTCTACGATGTGAACGATGCTCGGCAATACTTCCTCGATTTCTTTCTCATTCAGCTCACGTACGTGGAGGTCCAGCCCAAGCTGCTCAGCAACCCTTTTTGCCCTTAAAACATCCTTAGACATTGGAAGACCGACGCATAGAAGCCTCGGCCTCGCACCTAAATCGCTCGAGAGTTTTGCTAGGATAGAGCTGTCAAGCCCACCTGAAAACAGCACGCCAGCATCCTTTCCTTTTATCGCTTTCGCAACGGCGCAGCTCAGGCTCTCCAACAAAATCGATGCAACTTCCTGAGATGATTCGGTAAAGGGTTGGAGCGTCCGGAGCTCCTCCAATAGACCGTAAACCTCAAACTCTTGCAAACTACCTTTATCCATAAAAGCGACGTGGCCTGGCTTGAGCGACCTAATTCCCTGAAAGTTTGCTGCTAGAAGCGTCTTCTGCTCCGTTGCGAATGCATAGCCTCTACCATCCGATGCGACGTAAAGCGGCCTGATTCCTATAGGGTCCCTTGCAAGCACAGCGCCCTCTTCATGCATTATAGCAAACGCATAGTTTCCATCTATGCTCTTCATTTTGCTTGGCTCTCGAAGGTTTTCCAAATCCTCATCTAGCAGAGTAAATAATTCCCTAATTCCATAATCGCCTCCAAGGTTATAGATTTCACCGTCAAGCGCCATGACAAAGTCTTGGAAAATTGATGGGTTGGCAGAACAGAGACACATATCCCCCCTTAATGTTAAGCGGCTTAGTTCATCAACTCTATTTATACGGAAAAAATCTCCATTCAGCCATAGGGTTAGGCTCGGCCATTGGTAGCTTGCGGCCTTAAGCATCCTTAAGGTTACTCCTATCGCGTCAGCGCCCTCTTTGCCCACGAAACCTACAAAGGGGTTAAGCAGACCCTTTCCCCTAAAATGTTTAGAATTGTGGACGCTTTTGTCGTTTTTGCAGGTTAGTATATGCCCACAACACCGAGTGTCTTGTACCTCCTCAGAAATTCGATAACGAAAGGTTTGTACGTGTAATATCCTTCAGTAACCTTATGTATGCTGGACAGACCTAGCGCCAGTCTAAATGCCTCCGCCTCCCTCTTCTCGCCCTTAATTATGTAGACCCCTTCTCCCAACTCCCTTCGCCTGATGAAGATTAACGGAAGGGATACGTCAAACCCTTCTGGAAGAATTTTCCTGAACTCTTCCAGCTCTCGTCTGTCAAAGTAGTGCATCGCTCCACCCAAAGTCTTGACACAAGGCTCGTCCGAACTTAAGAGGACGCTGAGGGGGATGGTATGGGCGGGCAACGACATGTTAAGCATCTTAAGCTCGTGCTTGAGCCACTCATCTAGGCTGTTCGAAAACATGAGCCCTTAACTTTGTTTGCGGCGCTCGTTATAAGCTTACACGCTGTCAATGGGGCCGCTGGGATTCGAACCCAGGACCTCGCGGGCCCGAGCCGCGAATCATACCATGCTAGACTACGGCCCCTCACCCAACACGGTCAGCTCGCCAAAAGTTAAGCTTTCTGTCAGCTTTTAGACTTTGAGTGTAAAACACGTGTGCGTTGACGTAAGGTTAACTTCGGTGAGGAGCCAAAGCCTCTTAAAGACCCTCTCAAAATACTCTTCCCTCGCCTCCTCCCTCACAGAAATAACGACATCGTACATGCCGAAGAGTTGGTGAGCCTCCGTGACATCCTCTATACCTTTCAGGAAACTATCCCACAACCTTGGTGCTGCCGGCCTTCTCAGCTTCATGAATATGTATGCGCACTTCTTTATCTTGTTGACATCTTCTACCTCAAACGTCAGCCCGCCCTCCTCATTTACTATTAAGGTGTTGGTGTCGACAACTTCACTGTCATGAAGTAAGTCCAGCACGGTGTTCAGCTGCCCCAACGATGAAACCTCCACTTTACACAACATGTCGTATGGTCCCCATATCAAGTAAGCCTCCTTTACGAGACTTGAACTCCTTGCCGCCCTTAAGCTGTCCACGAGCGCACTCCTCGTGCTTACGGACCCAAGAATGAATGCCTTCATGATAAATGAGAATCCAAAGTATTATTTAATCTTCGCTCCATAAACACTGCCCTCTATAATTTTATTAATAACGGATTCTATGCTAACCTCGTGGAAAAGAAAGAACAACCTCTTCGCGAAACCCTGTACATAGAGACTACGCCAAGGGAACATGCGGAAATGTACCTTAAGGCCATAAAGCTTCTGAACGAGTCTGGTGAAGACCCTGTCAGGGTGATAAGCTTAGCGAAGAAGCTCGGAGTTGCATCATCGAGCGTAGTTCAGATGTTATCGAAGCTCGAGCATGAAGGATACGTGTCTTACGGAAGGAGGTCCGGGGTTAAACTGACCGGATTAGGAGATAGTATTGCGAGTAGGATTTTGAGGAACGCCAGGCTACTCGAAGTCTTGATGGAGAAGCACCTTGGGATAGTGGCCGACGAAAGGGTAGTGTGCGGCGTGGAGCATCATATGACGGAAGAGCTGGCTGAGGCCCTCTGCAAGTTCCTGAACCACCCGAGGAAATGCCCCCACGGTGTTGACATACCGCCAGGAAGGTGCTGCAAGACATAAGCGAGAAGCGGTACGGCTCTAATCCATAAACCTGAAGCTAAAGAGTCCATGGGCCTTTTACACGGCGTGGACTGATTAGCAGATGGAGGCTAGGCACTTTCTATCCTCGGAGCCACTAAATAACCTAACTTCCCTGATGGGATAGGAAACTCAAGCCTGATGGGCTTGTTCGTCGAGAGCTCGATCGTAATTTCGTCAGATAGGGTTTTGGCAGCTTTGAGTATTTTCTCGACATAGTTTATGCTGAAGTTTGCCCATACCTCTTTGTCAGCCTTTATTTCATAGACGTTTGCACCAGCTTTACTCAGCTTTATTTGCGCGGCGCCAACATCGCCTTTGGCCGAAAGGGTAACAGCGTCAGGGCTTATGGAAAACTTAACATAATCGCTTACTAAGCTACTGTCCTCTATTGCGTCAACCAGAGCATCCGTGCTAACCCTTGCAGTCGCCTCAAACGTCAGATTCGGAACGGCTGTCCTAGACGCTACAGGCTCCAAGGCACTCATGCTAAAGCTCCTCTCTTTTGAGCTAGCTGCGTCAACCAATACGATTGTCAATCTCTTCTTGTCGCTTTCATAGGATATGGTTATGCCCTCACCTTTCTTGGCCCTCTTCAAGAACTTCAGGAGCTCGGTTACGCTAACTGTTATATTCATGGGCTCAGAGTATACATATTCTTCAGCCGCACCCTTATCCAGCCTAAAGTCGACCAGGGATATATGCGCAGGGTCCATCGAGACCATCTTTATGGAGTTCTCATCAACGACAAATGTCCCTTCCTCGACGACCGCAGATATCGCCTTGATGAGGTCTGCGAAGTACTCTGCGTTGGGTAAGCGCATCCTGAACGACATCAAGTAAGCTTAGTGTATCGTAATGTATAAGGATTTCTTAAATCTAAGTAGTTATGTATGACATTAATAGAAAACGTGGATGGAGCTGGTGCAAAAGTGGCTATCCAAAGAAGCAACGATTGCAAAATATTTAAATCAAAATTTCTCGTAAAATATAATGAAGTAAATGAACAAACACCACTACCTTCATGAACCCATTAGGCCCATCAGACTTGATGAAAGCATTAACCTCGTGGGACTGGTCGAGCAGTTCAAATACACTTCCTACCAAAGCAGAAACCTCTACAGCGCTTTCCGCGTATTAGAGTTCATGCAGACAGACCCCGACAGGCCGATAGTCTTCCTGACGCTCGCGGGCGCGATGATTCCTGCTGGCATGAAGGGCACACTGAACGAGATGATGAAGAGAAAGATGGTGGACGTTATAATATCGACCGGCGCGAATGTGACGCATGACGTAGTCGAGAGCCTTGGCTTCTCTCACTACAAAGGGTCACCATACGTCGATGACGAGGAGTTGAGAAAGATGGGGATATGCAGGATTTATGACACATTCCTCCAAGAGGATGGTTTCTGGAAGGAGCAGGATGTGGTCTTCAAAGTCATAGATAGAATAGGAAATAAGACCTGCTCGAGCCGCGAATTCGTTTTCGAGCTTGGAAAGGAGCTCAAAAACCATGAGTCATTTGTAGGTTTAGCGGCAGAGCTGGGCGTACCCATATTCTGTCCCGCACTAAACGACAGCGACCTAGGCATAGCGCTCACAAAACGTTACGAGCAAGAGCGTGGCAAGGAGAGATTTAGGATAGACCCCATCAGGGACAACTATGAGATATTTCAAATATTTGCGAAGGCGAAGAAAACTGGCATAATAATAGTCGGCGGTGGAGTCCCGCGGAATTATGGACAGCAGATACCCGTCATAGCAGAGGTTCTGCTAAAAAGGCCGGCCAAGGCTGACATGCGCCTCGGGCACGAGTACGGCATACTCATAACGACCGACGACCCGAAGTGGGGCGGGCTTAGCGGTAGCACGCTTTCAGAGGCAGTCTCATGGGGTAAATATTCGACTGAAGCGCATAAGGCGGAAGTTTATTGCGACGCGACGATAGCCCTCCCGCTCATAGTAGGTGCCGTCATTCAGAAGATCGGTAAGCAATTGGACGCGAAGCCAAGGTGCAGGTTTATCTGGGAAGACGATGTGCTGAAGGAGATAAGGTTAGAGAAGTAGTCGAACGATGGCCAAAACTTTATGGCGGTCATCTTGGTAATTTTTAGACATGGCCAGCGTGAATATTTTGACAAGACGACGGTATGATGTGTAAAGCATAAAGAACGTTCTCATTATGAAGAGTTATTACCCTCCATGCGATTGAACACTCGCCTCATGAGCTTCAACAGGCGTAGAATCAGGCTGGAGCTTTTCGACGAGAGCGGCGATAAGGTTACGCTGATATTTGAGGGTAGACTCACGAAAGACAAGATAATCCAGCTCGCCGACTTCATCGAGCTTTACGGCGGCGCTGAGGTCACCCAACCGCAGGCGGTCGAAGGGAGCAAGCTGGTTAAGGTCATTAGACTCATCGAGCGGTATTTCCCGTTTAATTACTTTTCCTCAAAAGAAATCCAGAGGCTCTACGAGGCTGAGTACAGAGAGCCTATAAGCCTGAGCACGGCCTCAACGTATCTTTCACGCTTAGCCAATAGGGGCGTGCTTGAGAGGGTCGGAGGGGGAAGCCAGGTCAAATATAGGTTGCTCAGGCCTTTACGTTCAGAGATGGGTGACGCCGAGGCTGAAGAATCTCCATAACCTTATGGTGAAGCTTTAGAGACGATTTCCCTGCAAAGTGTTATCAATTCTGTCAACGACTCGAATGCCCTTCCGACATCGCTGGGCTTAATCACGATTATGGTATCCGTATAGCAGCTAATTATCTCGTCAACGTTTACGCCCCTCCTCGATATCTGTTGAAGGATTGTTGCTATGCATCCAGGTGTGCTGGATATTTCCCTCGGACTCTTTACTATTATTGCGGCCATGTTCGCGTCCTCGTAGATTATATCCTTCGAAAGGAATCTTGAAGCTATCTTTTCATGCAGACTGCTGTCGTACACTAGCGTAATCGTAGAGAGCCCCTCGAGAACCTGAACGAACCCTTTTTGGTATCTGGACACGATGCCCCTTGAGGCTTTAAGAAGATCGGGAGCCCTCTTCAACGAAAGCCTTGCTACATCAGTCCTGACGTTGACTGTACTCTTTGCTATAATGTACGCGACGTTAAATGGTATTATGCTGTAAGTTCCCCTTAGCCTTTTTAACGTCGTAATTATCGTGTCCAAGCTAACCTTATTTCCGACCAACCTCTCAACGCTAGGTTTCAGAAGCCTCGCCATAGCCGATAAGTTTGCGTAGCCCCTCTGGAGGCTATCTTGAAGCGAGACGTCGACATCGATTAAGTGTCTGACGACTTGGGCTATTGACCTATTTTGGTACATTTTTGTCCCCATTTTACCAAAATCGGACATAATATATATTATGTGCCGTTCTTTTGGGAATAAAACGGCGTGATTCAAACGAAATGGCAACTTCTAAACTCGTCGTCTGAGGTGAGGGATGATGCAGCATAATGGGAAAAAGGCTCTGTTGGTACTCGAGGACGGAACAGTTCTACGTGGTGAGGGTTTTGGAGCTTTAGGCGAAGCGATGGGTGAGCTGGTTTTTAATACCGGAATGACTGGTTACGTGGAGGCATTAACGGACCCATCATATGCCGGACAGATTTTGATGATGACTTACCCGCTCATCGGGAATTACGGTGTTTGTAATGAGGACTACGAGTCCGACGGAATAAAGGTAGAGGGGTTCGTGGTTAGGGAGTTATGCGAGACGCCGAGCAACTGGCGCTCGGAGAAGCCTCTATCGGAATTTTTAGAGGAGTATAATGTTCCGGGAATTCAAGGTGTCGATACACGGATGCTTACGAAAAAAATCAGGATTTATGGAACGATGAAAAGTACGCTTATAGTCTACGAGGGTAACGACGAACCTAACGTTGATGAAATGATTGAGAAGACGAGGGCACAGCCAGCAATAACCGAGCTGGACCTCGTAAACAAAGTTTCAGTCTCTAAACCGACGTTTATAAAGGGTGGCCGAGACTTGAACGTCGTTTTGATCGACTGCGGAGTTAAGTGGAGTATAATAAGGCTTCTCAGGGAAAACGCAAACATAATTCTCGTACCTTACAACACTCCAGCCAAAAATATACTCGATTACGACCCCGACGGAGTTTTGATATCGAACGGTCCTGGAGACCCAATTAGGGTCAAGGAGACCATAAGTACCGCGAAGGAGCTGGCAGGAAAGGTAGTTCTTTTTGGCATCTGCCTCGGGCATCAGATAATATCGTTAGCCTTTGGTGCAAAGACGTTCAAGCTGAAGTTCGGTCATAGGGGTGCAAACCAACCAGTAAAGGATTTCGAGACCGGAAGGGTCTTCATATCAACCCAAAACCATGGTTTCGCGGTTACCAAAGAATCCCTCAATGACGCTGGACTGGTTCTTACGCAGATTAACCTAAACGACCACACCGTTGAAGGTGTGAGACACAAAGAGCTACCAATAAAGTCCGTTCAGTACCATCCCGAAGGAGGTCCTGGACCCCATGACACGTACTTCTTCTTTGACGATTTTGTAAAAACGATGAAGGAGTATGATTGAGCATGCCAAAGCGTGAAGATATACGTAAAATCATGATTATTGGCTCCGGTCCTATTGTGATTGGACAGGCATGCGAGTTCGATTACTCAGGAAGCCAAGCCTGCAAGGCGCTTAAAGAGGAGGGCTACGAGGTCGTGTTGGTGAACTCGAACCCAGCAACAATCATGACCGACCCTGAGATGGCTGATAGGATATACATCGAACCGTTAACCCCTGAGGTTGTTGCGGAAATAATTAAAAAAGAACTACCTGACGCCCTGCTCCCAACGCTCGGAGGCCAGACCGGCCTGAACATAGCAGCTGAGCTTGCAGAAAGGGGCATTTTGGATGAGTACGGCGTTGAGCTCATCGGAGCAAAACTGGAGGCCATAAAGAAGGGAGAGGACCGAATACTTTTCAAAGAGGCCATGGAAAGGATAAGCCTTCCTGTTCCGAGAAGCTTTCCGGCATACTCGGTTGAGGAAGCGATCGAGATAGCCAACGAGTTGGGATATCCAGTCGTTATCAGGCCAGCATACACCTTAGGCGGAACTGGTGGTGGAGTGGCATACAACAGAGAAGAGCTAGAACGGATAGTCGCTAGGGGCTTAACTTACAGCCGTATAGGGCAAGTTATAATTGACGAATCCCTCGTCGGGTGGAAAGAGTATGAGCTCGAGGTCATGAGGGACTTAGCGGATAACGTCGTGATTATCTGCTCGATAGAGAACATGGACCCGATGGGCATACACACGGGTGACAGCATAACGGTCGCGCCAGCCCAAACGTTAACGGATAAGGAATACCAAGTTTTAAGGAACGCGGCCATAAAAATCATACGCGAGATAGGCGTCGAAACGGGTGGCTCGAACATACAGTTCGCTGTACACCCAGAAAACGGCCGTTTCATGGCCATAGAGATAAACCCGAGGGTTTCTAGGAGTTCGGCGTTAGCGTCAAAGGCGACAGGATTTCCTATAGCGAAGATAGCAGCAAAGCTTGCCATAGGGCTGACACTCGACGAGATTCCAAACGATATAACTAAGAAGACACCAGCGTCCTTCGAGCCAACGATAGACTACGTCGTGGTTAAAGTTCCCAGATGGCCTTTCGACAAGTTCCCCGATGCTGACAAAACGCTGACGACGCAGATGAAATCCGTCGGCGAGGTGATGGCAATAGGTCGTACCTTCGAGGAGGCTTTGCAGAAGGCCATAAGGTCGCTGGAGATTGGGAGGTACGGTTTGGGAGCCGATGGGAAGGACGAGGAGATGCCTGACGTGAGGTCCATCCGCGATTATCTCAGAATTCCCACACATAATCGGGTATTCTACATCAGGCATGCGATAAAGCTCGGCATGAACATCGACCAGATTTATGAGCTTACAAAAATCGATAGGTGGTTCATCCAGAAGATTAAGAACATAGTCGATATGGAGGATGAGCTCTCAAAACACACGGTCAAAACGATTCCAAGGGAGCTGCTTCGCAAGGCTAAGAGGCTCGGATTCTCGGATAGGCAAATAGCGTATTTGTTGGGGACTGACGAGCTCACCGTCAGGGAACTTAGGAAGAGGGTGGGCATGGTGCCTGTCTATAAGATGGTAGACACGTGCGCAGCCGAATTCGAGGCGCAGACGCCGTACTACTACTCCTGCTACGAGGATGAGGACGAGATACAGAAAACCAAAAAGAAGAAAGTAGTCGTACTCGGCTCAGGGCCCAATAGGATAGGGCAGGGGATTGAGTTTGACTATTGCTGCGTGCACGCCGTCAAGGCGCTGAAGGATGATGGCTACGAAGTTATAATGGTGAACTGCAACCCTGAAACCGTAAGCACGGACTTCGACATCCCAGATAAGCTGTTTTTCGAGCCTCTGACATTCGAGGACGTAATGAACATAGTCGAGAAAGAAAAGCCCGAAGGTGTCATCGTCCAACTTGGAGGCCAAACTCCTCTAAACTTGGCCATACCGCTGGAGAAACAAGGAGTCAGGATTCTCGGAACGACTCCAGACGATATAGACAGGGCAGAAGACAGAAAGAGGTTTACCGAGGTCATGGAGAAGCTCGGGATACCTCAACCACCTTACGGAACGGCCATGAGCATAGAGGAAGCAAAGGAGGTTGCCAAAAAGCTTGGCTATCCTGTGCTGGTGAGACCATCTTACGTTCTCGGAGGAAGGGCCATGGAGATCGTATACGACGAAGAATCCCTAATCAAGTATGTGAAAGAGGCGATAAAGGTTTCGCCGGAGCATCCGGTCTTGATAGATAAGTTCTTAGAGGATGCCATAGAAGCTGAAATCGACGCTATCTCTGATGGAAACGACGTGTATATAGGTGGCATCATGGAACACATAGAGGAAGCAGGGGTACATTCAGGAGATGCTGCGTGCGTCCTACCGCCCTACAGCCTCGACAAAGAAACGATTGAGACCATGAAGGACTACACGCGCAGAATAGCGAAGGAACTCCACGTGGTAGGTCTGATAAACGTTCAGTTTGCGATAAAGGACGGGAAAGTGTACGTGTTCGAAGCCAACCCCCGAGCCTCTAGGACAGTACCGTTCGTCAGCAAGGCTACGGGCGTGCCGCTGGCAAAGATTGCCGCGAAGCTTATGGTAGGTCATCGCCTCAGTGAGTTTGGCCTAGGAGAAGCAGCAGAGATAGACCATATAGCGGTGAAGGAGGCGGTGTTCCCCTTCGCAAAGCTACCTGGAGTGGATGTGGTGCTAGGCCCTGAGATGAAGTCGACGGGTGAGGTGATGGGAATGAATGAGGACTTTGGCATGGCATACTATAAAGCCGAGCTGGCGGCGGATACACGTCTACCAACCGGAGGGAACGTCTTCATAAGCGTGAGGAGCGACGAGAAGGCACACATAGTCCCAGTAGCTAAGAAACTGAGAGAATTGGGCCTAAACATTTTGGCTACTAAGGGGACTGCGGAGGTACTTGTTGCCGCGGGCGTAGATGTTAAAGTAATCCCGAAAGTTGGTGAAGGTCGTCCAAACGTACTCGACTACATAAAGTCTGATAAAATAGACCTTATCATAAACGTTCCAAAGGGCAAAGGTTCTAAAGACGATGAATTCCAAATAAGGAGGGTCGCGGTAGAACGTAAAGTACCCTACATAACAACCGTGGCGGCAGCCCAGGCCGCTGTCAAGGCAATTGAGAAGATAAAGAAGAGCTCCTTTGTAATTAAGCCGCTACAGGAATACCATATCAAGTTAATCGTAAAAAGCAAAAGCGTAAATCACCACATCCAGCCCTCATAGAAGAGCAAAAACTTAAGCAGTTCGGTACAATCTTCTGAATGCTTTGTAAAGCGGTATCGCGACCGCCGTACCTATTATCGACTGTCCGAGGTTCACGGGTATCTCGACCAGGGCAGCGACGCCCAAGAAGAACTGCTCGTACACAAAGTATCCCAAGACCATAAGAAGTCCACCGAGGAGTAGGGAAAGTATCAACCAACCCTCGTGCCCCCTTTCTTTAACGACAAAGTAGACCGGCGTGGCTACCGCTAAGGCTGCCAGACCAATCCATGAATAGGGCGCAACCGTGAAAATGAAGGATTGTGCACTCTCACCAACTGGGAGTATAGAGACCTCGATTTCTCCGACGAACAGCGTAATTCCTATCAGAAGTATGAGCATAAAATATCCGGCGACGAGCGCATAAGACGCCACCGCAAGCTGCCATCCGCCCTTCTTCGGGACTTTTCTGACAAGGTAACCGACAAGTGCACCCTCAGCTGCCTTTATGAGGAGCGTTGCGGGAGCATAGTAATAGTAGCCTAGTACCAAGTCGGCCAGCATAGAACCTACGCCGCCGGCAAACGCGGCTATCCCAGGCCCTACCACGAGGGCCGTGAAGTATATCATCGTTTCGCCCAAATTGAAGTAGCCTCTGGTAGCCGGTACGTAGATGGATAAGATCATCGTGGCAACGGCAACCAGCGACGTAAAGACTGCGAGCTTTGCGACGATTATGCTGCGGCGTTGCATACAAAAATTTCGGAAAACAAAATATATAAGTTTCAACCTACATATAGGCTACGTGAAATTTAGGCTTTCATGCACAGGATGTGGTAGACGTATCGAAGGGATAGAAAACCCGATACGCTGCCCAAGCTGCGGCAGCCAAGCACTTATCGATTACGATTACGACCAACTCTCGTTCGTCGTAAGTAGGGAAAAACTCGCAAAAACTCCTCCGAGTATGTGGAAGTATTCGTTCTTTCTACCACTCATGGAGAGCGACCTTATCGTGTCCTTGGGCGAGGGCGGCACCTTCCTTCAGAAGGCTGAAAGGTTGGGAGAGGAGCTTGGAATCAGGAACTTGTATCTGAAGAACGAGACAATAAACCCTACTGGCTCTTTCTTAGACAGGGGAGTTTCCGTCGAAGTCACGAGGGCGAAGAACAGGGGCTACCGTGGCGTCAAGTGCGCGAGCAGGGGAAACTTAGGTGCTTCGGCTGCTGCATACTCAGCGAAGGCAGGTTTAGGTTGCACGATTTACACGACGTTAGGTATCGAGTTAGGGAAGCTTTATCAGGCCATCGTTTGCGGTGCTGAGATAAGCTTTGTTAAAACATACGACGATGCCATCAGGATACTGGAGCGTCCGTATAAGGGATGGTACGTAATATCCGTGACGAGCCCGTTCTTTCTCGAAGGGATAAAAACCACTGGGTACGAGGTTTGCGAGCAGCTTGGCTGGGCCCCTCCTGAATTCTTCATCGTACCTGTTGGCGAGGGCGGACACCTATCGATGGTATGGAAAGCTCTGAGGGAGTTGAACAATATCGGGCTTATAGATGATACACATTCAAGGATGCTGGGCGTTCAGGCCAAAGGTTGCTCGCCTATAGTCGATGCGCTCAGAAAGAACCTCGACAAACCTGTTAAGTCTAAGGAGCTTGGGATGACGTTCCATGACATAGCGGTCAGACAACCCATGCTAGGAGAACTCTGTCTGAAAGCCCTAAGGGAATCGAACGGTTGCGCTCTAGCAGTATCAGAGAAGAGAATACTAGAGGCCACGAGGCTCTTGGCCAAGTGTGAGGGAATCTTTGCCGAACCTGCCGCTGCCTCAACAGTAGCAGCCCTTAAGGTTGCTTTGGAAGATGGAATAGTAGAAAGGTCTGACAGAGTCGTATGTATAATAACGGGTGCAGGTTTGAAGGACCCAGCGACCATCAAGGGTCTGATAAAACGCTCAGCCGTGGAGGCCCCTATAGCGCTCGTTCTTGCATCCTCATTAGACAGCCGATTAGGAAGGACAAAGCGCCTAATACTAAAAATTTTGCAAAGGCATCCGAGCCATGGATATCTTTTATGGAAAGCCCTCACACAGGAATTCGGTCTGTCCATCACGTTGCCTTCCATGTACCAGCATTTACAGGAGCTGACGGCTGCGGGCATGGTAATGATTGCAAACGAAAGAGGCCCGTCGGAAAGGAAAAAGAAAGTCTATGTACTTACGAGGAAGGGAGAAGCAGCCCTATCGTCAGAGCTCACAGCATGAACTTTATCAGGTTTATTAGCTGGCCTCACCGAGAATAGCTGCATGAGGATTATCGTAGCGATAACGGGAGCATCAGGTGCGCCTATAGCGGAGAGGTTACTGGAGGTTTTGAAGGCAGGTAAGCACCAAATTTACTTGATTCTCTCCAAGAACGGCGAAGCCCTCGTTCAGGCCGAAGCGGACCTCAAGAAGGTAAAGTCATATGCGGACAAGATTTTTCGGGAAGATGAGCTCGAAGCTCCGCTCTCGAGCGGCTCTTTCTTCGTTGATGGTATGGTGGTCGTTCCGTGCTCCATGAAGACGCTTGCCGCCATCGCTAACGGCATGGAAGAAAACTTGATCGTAAGGGCAGCACTCGTCTCTATTAAGCAGAGAAGGAAACTAATCCTAGTACCGCGTGAAACGCCTTTAGCCGAACCATACATCGTCAACATGCTTAAGGCAACTAGGGCAGGCGCCGTTGTGCTACCGCCGGTCCTAACGTTTTACCACTCACCGAAGACTATCCAAGACCTTATTGATTTCATAGTCGGGAGGGTGCTGGAAATCCTTGGAATCGAGCACGATTTATACAAAAGGTGGGGAAAATGAGGGATTTCCTGAATGAGCTTAAGAGGGCAGGAGAGCTCGTTAACATCGTGAGGCCTGTATCGACGAAGTTCGAGGCAGCCGCAATAATGAAGAAGCTCGACGGAAAGCCGATGCTCTTTCACAAGATTAAGGAACACGATGGATTCAAGTTGGCGGCAAACGTTTGCGGCAATAGAAGGATTCTTGCAAAAGCCTTGGGTGTAGACGAGGATGCTATACTCAGGAAGCTGAACGATGCCATAGAAAACCCAAGCAAGGGCGAAATCGTCGAGGATGCACCGTGCCAACAAGTAGTCGACCGAAACCCTGACCTGACAAAGTTGCCCTTCCTGATTTTTGGCCAGCACGACGGTGGGCCCTACGCAACCGCCAGCATAATCATAGCCCATGACAAGGAGTACGGGTTCAACGCCAGCTTCCACAGACTAATGCTGATAGGTAAGAACAGGGTCGTCGCCAGGATACTTCCAAGACATCTTGACGAGTTCATACGCAGGGGCAATAGAAACGTGGCGATAACTTTCGGAAACCATCCTGCCTTCATGATAGCGGCGGCCGTTACTTGGAAGATAGGTCTCAGCGAGTTGGACATAGCCAACTCGTTAAGAAAGATGAGGTACACGAGGTGTGTGACGAACGAGTTACTCGTGCCCGCAGATTGTGAGGTTGTGATGGAGGGCGTTGTAACAGACGAATGGGTTGATGAGGGTCCAATATTTGACATAACAGGCACCTACGATGTCGTGAGGAAGCAGAGGGTCATCGAGATAGAGTGCTTGACGATGAGACATGACCCAATCTTCCAAGCAATATTACTGGCGGGCAGCGAGCACAGAACCTTGATGGGCACACCGAGGGAGGCGACGATATACAAGGAGGTTGGAAAGGTCTGCGAGTGCTTGGACGTCAGGTTAACGCCCGGTGGTTGTAAGTGGCTTCACGCTGCCATTAAGATAAGGAAAAGACATGAGGATGATGGTAGAAAAGCCATAGAGGCAGCATTTAGGGGACACGGCAGCCTGAAGCACGTAATCGTCGTTGACGAAGACATAGACATCGACGACCCGATTGAGCTGGAATGGGCGTTGGCGACAAGAGTCCAGCTGGACAAGTGCTTAGTGCTTAAGCCCAACGAGTACGGTTCCTCTTTGGACCCGTCCGCCGACCAATATACTCGGAAGACATGCAAGGCCGGAATAGATGCCACGCTATGTTTAGACGCTGACCCGAAGCTCTTTAGAAAGGCTAAGATACCGGGAGAGGAAAGTATAAAGATTGAGGACTACATAAATTAGCTGAAGACACGCATCGTCCATTGGTGTAATTAAAATGTATCTTTCAAAAGAAGAGGAGCGCATGCTAATTGGCGAGCTCGGATACGCTGCGCAAAAGGCTATGGAGATACTTGTAGCGCTTGGAAAAATTTACGACGCCGAGAGGTTAGTCCCGATAACTAGTGCCCACGTGTCAGGCGTATCGTACGCCAACGTAGGTGAGGATGGGCTAGGGTTTTTGGAAGAACTCGCGTCGGACGGCAAGGTTCTTGTAAAGACGACGCTCAACCCCGCAGGCATGGACCTAGAAAGGTGGAGCACGATGAACATCGACAAAGAGTTCGTGGAGAATCAGCTAAGGGTGATAGACGTTTACAGTAGGATGGGTATCGAGATAACTTGTACGTGCACGCCATACTTTGTCGGCAACGAGCCGAGAATGGGTGACCACATCGCATGGGGTGAGAGCTCGGCCGTGGTTTACGCAAATTCCGTCATAGGTGCTAGGACGAATAGGGAGAGCGGGATAAGCGCTCTGGCGGCGGCGATAACCGGTAGGACACCCCTCTACGGCCTGCACTTTGAGGAAAACCGTCGGCCGACAGTAGAGGTTAGGGTGCAGCAACCAAAAGGAGATTTTGAGTTTGCTTGCCTTGGCATCATCGTCGGAAGAATCGTCGGTGACGGTATACCGCTTTTTAAGGGAATCCTTCATGCTGAGCCAGATGAATTAAAGGCGTTAGGCGCAGCGTTGGCCAGCGTCGGTGGCGTGCCCATGTTTCATGTGGAGGGCATAACACCGGAGGCTGAGCGGTCTGCAGACAAAGCTGTGGAGAAACTTACGATAACGGAATCGGACATAATGAACGTCAAAGAGGAGTACGCTACCGAAGCGAATCCGGACCTGATATTTCTCGGCTGTCCCCATCTCTCGCTCACGGAGCTTAAAGGGATTGCGTCGGCTTTGAGTGGAAAAAAGGTTAGAAAGAAGCTCTGGCTATGCTGTTCTAGGAGCGTTAAGCTAGAGGCAGATAGGCTAGGCGTAACGCAGGTTATAGAGGTTGCTGGTGGCACGATTCTATGTGATACGTGCCCCATAGTCGCGCCCGTAAAGGATTTGGGCGTAACAGTCGTTGCTACGAACTCAGCTAAAGGAGCATGGTATTCGAGGAACTTAAACAATTTATGCGTAAGGTTGATGTCGACAGAAGAGTGCATCAGGGAAGCGACAATATGAATGACATCTTAGAGCTGAAAGGTAGGGTCATAAAAAGAGGAAGGGCTGAAGGTGAGGCGCTAGTTTCATCGCAACCGATATCCTTCTACGGAGGCGTTGACCCCGACACTGGGATAATTAGGGAAAGGGGCCACGAGTTAGAGGGGAAGAACATAGCGGGGAAAGTCCTCATCTTTCCACACGGAAAGGGCTCGACGGTTGGCTCTTACATAATCTACAGATTAAAGAGAAAGGGCATGGCACCATCGGCGATAATAAACCAGAGGTGCGAGCCTATAGTTGCCGTTGGTGCGATAATAAGCGATATACCCACGGTTGATTGTATTGACACTAGCAAATTTAAAAGTGGCGACTGGGTAAGGATAGAGGATGGAAAAATAGTTGTGGAGCGACGCTAAAAGTCACTCGAGAAAAACTCCCTGATTTTTTCAGCCATGTAGCGTAAGTCCTCGTCACTCACTTTGGGATGCACTGGTAAAGAGAGTACCTCGTCCGAAGCCTCCTCGGACACGGGCAGTGAACCCCTCTGATAGCCGTAGAGTCCCATGTAGAGCGGGTGCAGGTGAACGGGATTCGGCCAGTAAACGGCCGCCTCGATGCCATTCTCCACGAGATACTTCTGGAGTGCATCTCTCGACTTTTTAAGCCCACCCTTGACTCTTATCGTGTAGACGTAGTGTGATGGCTTGATGTAGAAAGGAAAAGTTGGTGTGACGATAGCGGGTATGCCTTTAAGATAACCCCCTAAGATATTTGCATTCCTCGTCCTAATGTCATTTAATCTGTCCAACTTCGAGAGCTGTACAATGCCTATGGCAGCCTCGAACTCCGTCATCCTGTAGTTTAATCCTGGCATCACGGCCATGTGTGCCTCTTCTTGACCATGCGTCCTGAAGAGTCTACACCTCCTAGCATACTCGGCGTCGTTGGTGGTTATCATACCGCCCTCACCGGTCGTCATGTTCTTGCTGGCGAAGAAGCTGAAGCAGCCTATATGGCCAATGCTACCGGCCTTTCTACCTTTGTAGATTGCCCCATGTGCTTGGGCGGCATCCTCGATGACGATTAGGCCTTTATCCTCGGCGATATCCATTATGGCATCCATCTCGGCAGGGCATCCATAGACATGTACAGGTATTACCGCCTTCGTATTTTCCGTTATTGCATTTTGGAACTTTTCGGGGTCCATGCAAAGCGTTTCGGGGGCCACGTCCACGAATACAGGCCTAGCGCCTTGGATGAGCACGACGTTGGCTGTGGCCACAAAAGTCATCGCAGGTACTATGACATCGTCACCATATCCTATGCCGCATGCCGCAAGGGCCGCATGAAGGGCTGCGGTTCCAGAGTTTACGGCGATTGCATACTCGACGCCTACGTATGAAGCGAACCTTCTTTCAAACTCACCGGCCTTCTCACCGCTGCCGTGCCACGTAGTGAGCATCCCCGTCCTGAGGAGCTTGGAGACCTCCTCCACCTCTGCCTCATCAATTACGGGCTGATTTATTCGGATTTTTTTGTTGGCCAAGCCCCTTACGCCTCAGATGATTACGTTCAAGTATACATCTACCCCAAATTTAAGATGAAGGTCAGGTTTACAAAACTGTCAATCGTAGAGCCGTGGCTCCTACGAGGCTTTTCTGGGCAAAATCATAATATACGGATATGTCCCATATATTGTTGGAGTATTCAATCCTGCTTGGTATGTAGGCTCAGCCCATCCTACAACATCATAGTTGGAGCTATGTCAGAGTTGTTGCGACAAACGAGAATAAGAGTTGGTGTAGCCTTAATTTTTCAAAAACGAGTATTGATAACAAAACCGAGAACTTCAGACAAAGGTTTTTGAAATACGACTGTGACGTCACATAGCATCAACCGAACGTCCCATGATATGGCCCATAACAGAGTCTAAGATAGCTACACCGACTGCACTTACAAAAGTTCACAGGATGACAGAGGCGAAGTACATATGGCGGAGGTGATGACGTCACGTAACATCAAAGCACCGTAATACTGTAGGATTACGGGGTTTGTTGTTATGAGAAATTTATTAATTCCACATTTATAGTTCCGGTTTACAAAAGCGTAAACTAGGTGATGCAATTGGATGCTACGTTCCTCAATGAGATGAAGCAATGGGAGAATGACATCATATTCAAATTACTCAGCGAGAGATGCTCCCTTACTAAGAAGCAACTTGAGACTTTGCTAATAGACCTTGTACTCGAGAGCAGAGGCATAAAGCTCGTAGTGGAAGAGAAAGCAAAGCTCCGTGGGGTCTCGAAGGGCTCTTTCTTGAGGACTAAGAAGCAAGCGATGGACAACGTGGTAAAGGCACTCTACACGGTCTTGCTGTTGGGCTACCTCGGTTTACTCGAGTTGCCGACGTACTCTTGGTTCTTACAGGTCTCCGAGACTTTAAACAATAGGGACCCTGAAGCGATAGCTAGTCTGTTACTCAAGCTTACAGAGGCGAGAAAGTAGGTTGGACATTCTAACCCTCGTTTTTGTAACGTTATTCATCGCGCAGACCGTAATATTCTACATCCTACTCCGTAGGGCTAGGACTCCCCAAAAGGTATTGTCAAGCCCCGGCCATTACTGTACGGTTGCCGACGAATTAGCAAAGATAAAGGAAACACTCAGTAAGATAGAAAATAGGTTGAGCGAGTTAGATAACATAGCTAATGCTCCTGAGAAAGTAGCTGCAGAGGAAGACTTCAACCAGACGTGCTACAGGGTGCTGGAACTCCTGAAAACCGAGGGGCCATCCTCGTCCTCTGAACTTAGCGCTAAACTTAACAGAAGTCGTGAGCACGTGTCTAGGATTTTAAAGAGCCTTTACGTGAAGGGTCTCGTTGTTAGGACAGGTAAGCCCTTCAAATACAGAGTAACGGATAAAGGTCTTTCTTTTTTGGAGAATGCTGCATAAAAACTTTTTAGAAAGGATTTAATAAGATAGAGCTGGCTTGCCGGCCATAGATGGGAGGGAAACGCCCGGACCCATTCCGAACCCGGAAGCTAAGCCCCCATCGCGTGGAGGTAGTCTGGTGCGAGAGCCCAGGCGAGGGCCACGTGCTGGCAAGCCGGCTTTCATCATGTTTTAACGTTTTGCCATACCTTGAAGCTGTAACGCATGAATCGGCCTTTCGTAAATCCTCTTGATGCAGCCCGGATCAGGCATCAGATAGTCTCCGAAATATCCGTAGGCCCTGGCCCTACAGCCTCCGCAAACGAACTTATACAAACACGTCCCGCACCCATCCTTCAGCTTACTTCTGTCCCTCAGTTCGTTAAGAATGCTTGAATTGAGCCATATTTCCTCGAATTTTTCATGTCTCAGGTTGCCAAGCTTTATGGGCATGAAAACGCATGGCTGGACATCGCCCTCTGGACTTATCGCCGCATAAACTCTACCTGCGCCACAACCACCAATAAACTCCGCAACCCCGGGTGTTATGCCAGGGATGTTTGCGTAATGCGTTGTAGGTATTACTGGCTCAACGCATGGAACTGTTGGGCCAATCGTATAAACCTCTCTCATGACTTCTTCCATCGCCTCGAGTCCAACCCTCGCAAACTGGGGCGCCGTCGTGTAGAGTTTTAGTCTCTTATTTTGAAGCATGTTGAGAACCAGCCTCTTGTATAGAAACTTCATAAACTCCTCCCTTTCAGACGGCGATGGATCATCTTTAACGATTTCTATAGCCCTACCCGTCGGTATGAAATTAAAGCATATGAAATACTCAACACCAAGCTCCTCTACGAAGTCGACCATTTTTTGCACCTCCGATATATTGTGTTTGGTTACGGTTGTAGCGACACCTACCGTAACGCCCTCTTCCTTCAAGTATTTGATTGCGGAAACTGCCCTATCCCAGCTACTAGGAACTCCCCTAAACTCGTCATGCGTTTTTGGATTTATACTGTCTAAGCTTATTTCTACGTAATGTATGGTTTTGGCAAGCCTCTTAGCGACCTCCTTTGTTATGAGCGTGCCATTTGATGCGACCGTCACATACATCCCACTATCTTTTGCGCTACCTGCAACCTTGAAGAAATCCTGCCTGATGAGCGGCTCTCCTCCTGAAAAAGCAATAGAGGAAACGTCCGCATCCGAAAGTTCCTTAACAACACGGAGCGCCTCGCTTGTTGTAAGCTCCGTTGGTAAGCTTGCACTGGCGTTTTGGTAACAATGCTTGCATCTTAGGTTGCATCTATTCGTAAAGTTCCAGACAACAAAGAGTGGTGAACCCGTGACAAAAGGTTTCGTTGCACCGAACCACGCTAAACCCTTTACAGCCGACGTCAGCCCTTTTCTCCAGTACGGCACGCTTAAAGCTTTGACTAACGAATCCTGGTTGGAGTTCAGTACCTTCAAAGTAACAAAAGTAAAAAATTTAAGCGCAGAAACAATCGATGCACACATGATGCACTTCTTTTGCTTAATCCCCAAACATTCATCGAAAAATATGTCTATGGGTCTCTTGCCGCATCTATTACATTTCTCCAAACTCTTCTTCATTAACGCTCTTGGTTGCGAGTTTGAAAGAATGATGCGCATGGCGCCGAAGCCAAGCGAAATCGGTATACCGCTCATCAGATTATTCCAGGATTTGGTGAGAGAAATAAGTTTTCCACAATTTTCAACGGTGAAAAATCTAATACTTTTAAGAAATTTAAAGAACGACCATGCTCTCTTCAAGAAACTCCTTATTCTTCTCGTTAAAAAGCCACACGGTAACCTTCTCAGGCTTTCCATCATATATGGACACTATAAGATACCTTATGGAGGGCCAAGCGACCTCCGCATCGTAGGCCGATGGTCTTGCAGGATAGTTGGGGTGGGAGTGGTATACGCCAATCAGCATTAACCCTTGCTTCTCAGCATCCTTCTCTACATTGTATATGTCTAACGGGTCGACTACGTATCTCCTTCTCCTATCTCCTATGTAGGCGTTTTTGCTCCTGACAACTTTAGCGACGACACTCCTTCCGCCGTCCTTTCTTCCTACCAAGAGCCCGCAGCACTCTTCGGGATACGTCTCCAAAGCGTGCCTGATTATCTCATCCAGCTCGGATTTGCTTATTACGAGCGTCAACCCGTCACCAAAGAGGTCGTACCGATATATAATCGTCACATGAAATATTTAAATAACAAAGTTATATGATTTGTTACCGTTTCAGGGTACGATGTATGTCAGGAGAAATAAAAGTGAATAGGGTTGTCGATGCAAGGGGTAGCTTCTGCCCAGGTCCTTTGATAGAGTTGGTGAAGACGATAAGGGAGGTTGACGTTGGCGATGTTGTTTCCGTTTACGCATCGGACAGCACCTCAAAGCAGGATATACCTCTTTGGGTAAGAAAAATGGGTCATGAGTTAATAGGTATATTCGAGCGCGATGGTTACGCTGAGATAGTGGTAAGGAAGACGTATTAGAATGCGAAAAGCACTATAAGGGCTGGGCCTGGAGCTCCTCTCTCCAGAAACGCTCTTCAAGGTACTTCTCCCCTCCGTCTGGGAATATGACCACCAACAGTCCCCTTCCCAGCTCCTTTGCTATCTTTAGGGCTGCAGAAAGCGCAGCACCGGACGATATGCCGACGAGCACCCCTTCAACTTTTGCAAGCTCTTTAACCATTTCGTAAGCTTCGATGGTAGATACGCTCATACGTACGTCGCTGAAGTTCTCGTCATATATCTTCGGCCTGATGCTTGTACCCATGTGCTTTAACCCCTCAATCCCATGAAAGCCTGAGTCTGGCTGAACCTCCACGAGCTTTATGCTTGGGTTGAATTCCTTCAGCCTTCTTCCAACGCCCATGAACGTTCCAGACGTCCCGACACCGGCGATGAAATGCGTTAATCTTCCCCTCGTTTGTCTGATTATCTCAGGGCCCGTCGTCCTATAATGGGCCAGCCAGTTTGCATCGTTGTCGTACTGGTTTGCGTAGAAGTATGCCCTCGGGTCTTGCTCGTATATTTCACGGGCTTTTTTAATTGCGCCATCTATCCCGTCCACGGGGTCTGTAAATACAACTTCGGCCCCATAAGCCTTCATGATAGCGACTTTCTTAGCATTGGCGTTCGCTGGGACTAGCATCTTACATTTATAGCCGAGGGCCGCAGAGATCATCGAGTAAGAGACTCCTGTGTTACCGGAAGTGGCATCGAGGATCGTCTTGTCGGGCGTTAAGTTTCCATCCCTTATGGCGCTTAAAATTATGTTCAGTGCAGCCCTATCCTTGACGGAACCTCCTGGATTAAAAAACTCAAGCTTAGCGTATATCTTAACTCCGTCCTTTATACCATGTTTTGCGGGTACCTTTTCAAGCCTACAAAGGGGTGTATTGCCGACGAGTTTCAGAGGTTTATCGTAGGCTCTGAGATAACGTGCGTTGTAGTTGGCTTGAGCCCATGGATTGCGTCGTCTAACCGACACAAAAGGCCAGCCGCCTCCCTTTCATCGAGCTTTAACCTTCTCTACTTAATAAACGTGCATTTGGCAGGCCTCGTCAATTCATCGCTTTTTCGTCCTCATTTTCATCTCTACCATGGCAGCTTTCTTCTCACACTCAGCTACGATAAACCTCTTCCGCGAGAAGACAAAGTGAAAGGCGAGTCCGATGCCCCAGCCGAGCAAAGGCCATACAAACCATATTGCTGTAGGATATGTATAGAGGTTTATGAATACCAAGAAAACATTGACTATCACGTAAGCAGCTAAGTGGGATAGGAAACCCCGATTGGTCTCCTCCACCTCGAACTCTATCCAGGCTCTCTTAAAATCCTCCAGTACTTCTTCAGAGGCGTTCATGAAAGTTAGTGAGAATCAATCGGATAAAAGCCTTCTCTTTTAGATGAGTAGGGGTATTATACTACTCCCTGCCTTTACCCATAGCCAAATTGATAGAGTATCATGGAAGGGCTTGAGATTTTTGCTCTCATCTGGGAAGGGAGCAGGAAAGAATCTCCTGGTTTTATATCGCAACTCCTACCTTCGACCTCAACTGTACCGTTGCCTTCGACAACGAAGCATATCAGCTCTTTATCCTTATTGGGCGGCATGTATTCTCCGTGAAACTTGGCAATATCATGGAACAGGCGCATGTAGTTCGGCGAGAGCCTCTCGTAGAAATTTTGCCTGAGGGTCCTGACCCCTTCTAGGGTCTTATGCAAGTCCCTTCCACCGATCTCATCGATGTTGCTAAAAGCTTTATCAGGAAATTCTTTCTTAACCAACTCTATATCTTGAACGAAATCCCATGGTCCGGTTTCCTCAGAGCCGCATACGAATAGGAATGCAACCTCACGCCCCTCTTTGTTTTTAAAACCATGAACTTGCCCCTTCTTTATGTAGAGGATATCGGTCTGCGTAGTTCCAGATACCTTGCCGTCAAGGTAATGCAGCCCATCTACGCGCTCTGGTAAAAAGTGGTGTTCGTCAAGAAAATGATGGTAATGAAGCGGGGCCTCATCCTTTACCTTAACGACGTAAAGACCTATAAGCTCGCTGGCTATCAGTCTAGCAATCTGTAATCCAACTTTTTTGTAAAGCGTGAAGTGATATTTTGGGACATTCTTCCAATTAATTACGTATATCCCATTCCCTAACGTGATCTGCTCGACGGCATCCATAAAACCTTCGTAGACGTTTTTTAAGGTAGCGCAGCTGCTCTTTGCAGAGGCTAACCCTTCCTCGACAAGGTTTATGGCCTGAACGTACTGATAGAATGTTGGGAAAATCCTGTGGTCATGATATAGTTGATGGTATCTTGCGGTGTATAACAAAGCAAGTCCCTTGAGAACCGTTTTGACATCCCGCTCGCATCCTTTCAACCCATCCCTTTCCATCATCTCTTGAATTGAGCCCATTATGGGTCTATAAACGTCTAAGCTTCTAAAAGCACTCGCGTAGAGCCTGACATACTGTATTTGGTTTTTTACGGGCTCTAAGGTCCTAGAGCTTATGAACTCTTCTGCGGCCCTTAAAGCATTCTCGAACTCTACACAAGTCCTCATCAAAGTTAATGTGTTAACTGTTCATTAAAAAGTGTTTTGTGTGAAAGGGCTTATACATAAAAATAAAATTTAGAAATTTACGCAGTCAGTCAAACGGAACCCTCACACCTTCTTTTCCACTTTTTACTAATTTCTCAAATTCTTGCATGACCTTTCTAGTTATCGGCCCAGGTAAACCATCTCCAATTTGTATGCCATTTATCTTAGTGACTGGCAGTATTTCCGCGCCCGTCCCAGTCAAAAAAACCTCTTCCGCAGTAATCAGCTCGAAGGGTGTTATGTCCCTTTCTACGACATTCATTCCGAGTTCATGTATCAGCCTTATAATTCTTCTTCTCGTCACACCATCTAAGATGCCTGCTGTTGACGGCGGCGTGGCTATAACGCTATTCTTGACGATGAAGATGTTTGCCGCCTCGGCCTCCGAAACGAATCCCCTACTATCGAGCATGATGGCCATATCTACACCAGCCTCGTTGGCCTCCAGCTTTGCGAGTATGCTGTTAAGATAGTTTAACGACTTAACTTCGTGCGTGGTCGCTGAGACAGAATCTCTTCTCGTTGACGCTATAATCGTGGATATGCCCCTCTCCTTGGCGGCTCCACCCACCAGCTGTATCTGCTCAACTATGATTATTATGCTTGCCTTAGGACACTTTCTAGGGTCTAGACCCAAGTCACCCACGCCCCTGGTCACGAGAAGTCTAATGTAGGAATTCCTAGCGTTATTTCTTCTGACGGTCTCGACGACGGCGGCCGTCATCTCTTCCTTTGAAATGGGTATATTAAGCTTGATGAACTTCGCCGAATTGTACAGTCTTTCTATGTGCTCCTTCAGTAAGAACACTACACCGTTATAAACTCTTATGCCTTCGAAGACGCCGTCCCCGTAAAGTAGACCGTGGTCGTAGACGGAGATCTTGGCCTCGGATTTCGGGTAAAATTTTCCATCGATATAAACTAAGGACTCATTCACATCCATTCACATACCGCTATTTTTCTTATGTTATATAAATTGTTGCACTTCTTTACTACTCGGTCAAGATTAGAAGGAAAGCCAAGTCGTCGTCGGCTTTTAGGGCATGCGATGTGTTTGCGGGCATGTGTATGAAGACACTCGGTTTTAGTATGGTTTCTTCACCAGCTACGCTCATAAGACCCTTACCCTTTAGGACGATCAGGGACGCGTTTTTCAGCGAAGTGTGTTCCGATATCTCTGTCCCCTTAGACATGCAAAATAGCGTGCATTGTATGCCCTTTACTTTCATAATGACCTTGCTCAGTATTCCCTCCTTAGGAAACTCGATACACTCTTCAAGATTCTTGATAACAGCGTTCATAAAAACACCTCACATAACGCCCGGTGGCATGTCCATCCCAGTCCTTGGCTGTCTGAGCTCTTCACTCCTTTTGAGTGAATTGATGTAAATTTCAACCTTTCTTACTTGCTCATCGAGCTTCGTGTAGTCTAGATGCTCGAGCCTTAAAGCGGCGGAGAGTCTTTTCAGCACTTCTCTTGAAGCCTTAGGTTGTGCTACATCGGGCCTTTCTATCTCTCCGAGGAAGCACACGCCCTCGATGTTGCGTCGTGCCGCCAATCCAAGCAATAGACCGTTAAAGCCAGTTATGTACCCCTCACCCCTCATTTGCTGGGCTCCATAAGATTCTATCTCCTCGCTAAGCCTAGCGTCGGTTACTGCATAAAAAACCCTTGGCTCTGGTGCTGATATGCCGGTATGCGCTGCTCCTAACGTGTATATTCTTTTAACATTCAAGCTGACCGCTAAATCGAGCAAATCATTACATAACTCGTACAGCACGTGAGGGTCCTGAGGTTGATAAAATCCAGTAAATACAGCAAAATCTCCTCCACCCCAGTACAGCTTGAAAGAAAATCTTTCAAACCCAATTATGGAATTCCTGTGAATAACGTAAGGTGGCATGTAGTCCAGTATCTCCACTACTGGCTCCATCTTCAGCTCTTCTATAAGGTACGTTGCTGCAATGCCTCCCACATTGCCCATACCAGGAAGCGCTGCGACCAACGACTTGGCCGTGACGCCACTCTTTAGTACGTTTATCTCCAAATCTATCCTACGCCCTTCACTAGAAGCCGTATACGTTCCTAATAGAGTTTAGCCCGACAATCGCCCGGCTAACGTTTATTAGATTCTTAACTTAGGGAGGTAGCGGTATGGGTAAAAGGAAGATAGTATCCGAGTCTGACGTCTTGGAAGAGTCCGTGAAGCCTGGGCCTGGGGACGTTTACGGAGTCGTCACAAAGATGTATGGATACGATAGGGCTTTAGTAGAGTGCTCGGATGGAAAGCAAAGGTTGTGTAGGATAAGGGGGCAGTTGAAAAGGAGAATCTGGATTAAGGAAGGAGACCTCGTGCTGGTTAGCCCTTGGGAGTTTCAACAGAATAGGGGAGACATTTTCTGGAGGTTTACGAAAAATCAAGCCATAGAGTTGGCCAAGCAGGACGTCCTGCCTGATTTTCTCAAAGCTAAGATAGAGGCCGGATAAAGTTCCACATATGGTGAGGCTTGCCCTGAGTTCTGATAAGGTCGAGAAGAAGCTTAGGAGAAAAGAGTTTAAGGCAGACAAGGAGCAAAGATACTTACATAAAAGGTCAGAACTGGACGAAGTTCTAGAAGAAGTTTTTGATAGACTTACGCTCATGACGATCTATGACTTGATGAATGCTGGTATGCTGTCAGAGTTCTATGGTGTAATTAGCGCCGGAAAAGAGTCAAGGATATACCTTGCAAAAGGTCCGGAGGGACTCGTAGCCGTGAAGATATACTTGATAACCAGCGCAGAGTTTAAGAAAACCAGAATGACTTACGTAGTGCACGACCCACGGTTCAAGAGAATTCCGAGCGATTTTAAGGACTTCGTTTACCTTTGGGCAAAGCGTGAATTTGGAAATCTAAAGAAGGCGTACGAGGCTGAGGTTCCGGTGCCAAAACCATACTTTGTGGAGAATAACGTTCTGGGCATGCAATTTCTAGGAAAAGAAGGAATCAGATATCCGACGTTGGAAGAAGCTAATTTAGAGCTGAGCGATTACGGAAAGGTCTATCCGCTGATAATCGAAAATATGAAGAAACTTTACCAGAAAGCAGACCTAATACATGCGGACATGAGTCAATACAATGTATTCGTTACAGACACCTTGTCAATTTACTTCATAGATTTATCCCAAGCGGTCCATACCTCACACCCTCTGGCTGAAGTATTTTTAGAAAGAGATGTAAGAAACATTACAAAATTTTTCGAGAAAAAGGGCGTTAGCGTTAGGTCTCCCGAAGAGGTAATTGGGTGGATAAAATCTTAAACACCCTTATATTGCGCCCTCCTGCTCCTCGAGTTTTATCTTTTCTAGAATTTCAGGCGTAACGCCTATCTTTTCTAAAAGTTTCGTAATGTCTGGTGGCTCCTTTCTGTCTATGAGTTCTGCTGAAAATCTTGCTATCTTCGGAAGGTACTTAGCATATATGTTCAACTTCTTCATCGTGATAGCACGCCTCTCAACCTTTATGAGATAGTGCTTCAGCACCCTGGCGCACTCCCTTATTGCGATCGTCAGTTCGTGTTCGATTTCTGGCCTATCAGCTATCGCCTCCTTACCTACGGTCTTGTAGGGCACTTTCAAAGAGCATATATGTGTGACTACAGCCAGCGGCGCACCTTTCGGGACGTTGTAGTTGCTCCAATCGATTCTCTCGGATACTACCTTCCAAACAACATCCGCTCTCTCGTCATAGATAAGTGGTATTTTGTTCGCAAACCTGTATATTCGTATGTCTTCACTCGGTTGCATCTTACCACCATACGCTACTGCAGCCTCAACTATAAACGGAAAGCCGGAGTAAGATTGTGGTGGCCTCTGGACTACGTAGAGGAACTCTGGCATCAGTATCGCTTTAATACCTGCCTCGAGTAGATCCCTGCCTATTGGACTCAGAGGTGTCGGGTCTGGTGCTCTGAACTTTTTGTATCTTTTGATGGCCTCTACGAGTGCCGTAAGCTGCTCATGGTTTAATTCTTTTGGGTTTATTGTCGGTGAAAGGGTAGCTGATTCTAGAACCTCTTTCGCAGTTTTAGGACCAACACGCTGGAAGTTGCTTGTCAAAAAAGATAGGAGCGTCTCGGACTTTGTCCCGGATATCAGTCGCTTCATCGTTTCCACATCGACCCCCACGGGATGCGGTAATGCCTCCTTCGGAGGCTCTGGAACCTTTTCGGCGATTCTTGGGAAGTAGTATAGCCTACCTTTAGGGTCGATAAACATTAAAGATGCACTTGGATTCGCCATGGCCGTGTTTCTGAAATACTCGACTATCTTCGCCTTGCTATTGGTGTAATCCGCCTCCAGATAATAATCTATTATCGTGCCCCTCCAATTGTTGCTGTTTTCATGAACTTTGTGGTCGAGCACTATAGGTTTGTTCTCGACGATATCTATCCTTAAAACGAATTCATGAACGTCGTTGTCTGTGCAAGAGATGACAGTTACGGGTTTGTTTGTTGTAATCTGACCATACAATAGCGCCATCGTACCACCGAGCCCAAAAGTTCCACGCGATTGGCGATACCCATATTTGCTTCCGTAAAATACTGTTGCGAATGCATGCGGTATGTGTTCCGCATCAACACCTATTCCGTTGTCCTTAACTCTTAACCTAAACACTCTAACATCTTCGGAACTACCTTCACCAACCTCCCGTAGTTCAACAATTATCTCGGGCAAAATCCTGCCCACCTCACAAGCGTCGAGCGAGTTCTCTACGAGCTCTCTGATGGATGTGTAAAGAGAACGGCTGGGATTTGTGAATCCGGCTATGTCCCTATTGCGGTAGAAGAAGTCGGCAGGCGATATCTTCTCGAACTTTACCTCTGCCAAGCCTTTATCACCTTTTCTTAAGCATGAATTGCAACTTCTATGTAAGCTTGCTACACAGTTTGTGCAGAGCACCTATTTTATCTTTCCCTCGCAGTCCCATCACATTTTAAATCTGGGCACAAGCTTTCCCATCTTCCTCCTCCGAGCATACTCGTCAAGCATTTTGTATACTGCGCTGTGGGGCGAGCCGGTTATCAGCCTTATCACAGCCTCCTTAGCAGCCTCAACGTCCTGAGGGTCGCCTATCATTGCCACGGTATCGCCGTATATCGATACTAACACATGAGCATTTTCCTCGATTATTTTCCTCGTTTTCCCTCCCGTTCCTATAAGCCTAGCCTTAACTCTAACTAAGTTACTCGCATTTCTACCGACAAAATCTTCTAAATGGATGATGCTCAGAACGGTATCCTCCTCGAAGAGCTTAAATGCCCTATCTGGCGAGAACCCCCTTCCTATAGCAACTACAACGTCACGGGCCTTGAAGAGGGCAGCTGGGTCTCCACCTTCGTTAGGAGACTTCGCCAGCTCTATCGAAACTACACCATCCTTGCTATCGACCGTGAGTTTTACACCTAGCCTCTCTTCTATCGTCTCCTTCACGGAACCGTTGACACCTATTAACACGCCTATCCGGTCCTTAGGTATAATTACCGTAAAGACCCCGTGCTTTGGCTCTGAAGTTTCAGGGGACATCCTCTCTACATTAAAATTTTAGTCTTATATAAATGACAAACCACCCATAAGCATATCAAAAAATGACCTCTGAGGGAAATACGACGATTCCATTTTGGGTTATCTTAAACGGTCTTGGTTGAACATCATGATTCACCTTTCTCATTTTCTCGATCATGAAAGCATGAACGACCCCACCAGCTCTGAGCAACCTCTGCAAAAGTATCACACCATGAGCAAGATACTCTTCGATTTGGTACTTTCTTTCGGTTGACGAGCCTACGAGCTCCGAAATCAACAACGTTGTGCAGCCGGTTGAGGCGATGCCTTGAATCAAGTTGAGGACAGCCCCCCTCCTTTCCACTTCTTTTGGATACTGTAACGTGAAAGTAGAGAGCGAGTCTATAACAAGCCTTTTAGCGTTTAACCTCTCACTCTCCTTTTTTATCTTTTCTATTAGGGATAAGAGCTGGAATTCTCTGCTACCAATGGTTGTCTCGCCCAATTTGATGCCTTTCGTTATAAAACGTATCGGTGAAGCATCAATTATGGCAATTCTGTTCTCCTTCTCTAACCTGTACAAATCCCAGCCAAACCTCAGCATATTGGACTTGAGCATCTCAGGGTCTTCCTCAAGAAGGACCAAAATCCCGTTTTCGTTAAACTTAACAACGCCATTATAAAGAAATTGGACGCCGAGCGTCGTCTTACCGCAACCTGGCGAACCGAGGACCAGTACCACGTATCCCCTCGGTATACCGTACCCCTCCAGCATGAGGTCGACCCCCTCTATGCCGGTAGGAGCGTATTCTCGCAAATCCACCTCACTTATTTTATAAAATATGGGTTGTTTAAACTTTAAGTTATTTGAAACCTCCACGCCTCGTCTTCTTAGCGGGCATTTTCTCACATTCGTCAACATACTCTTCTTCAACTGAACCGTTTGCTGTCTCTTTGGACAACTCCTCAAGCTCCTTTAACGTATCCAAGTCATTCACCTCGATCACTACGGGCCCAACATAGCTGCAGGAGGTGCACTGATACAACATTCCCGCATATCCACCTAAATATAAACTAACTTTCTCGCTTTTGCATATAGGACAGATTAGAACTTTCACACCCTATCAGACCTCCTCCTTAATCGTAAGGAACGATGCGCACGTCATACTCTTCCCTACACCTTCAATAGCCCTAAGCTTATCTATGACAAGTTCACCTATTGACTGTATCGACTCCCCCCTCACCTTCAAAAGTATATCCCACTCTCCGGATATGAGGTGAACTTCATGGACGCCGGGCAGCGTTGCTATGTATTCGGCAAGCTTTTTCTGGGAAATGTTTGCGCCCGGAAGAAAGGATATCAACACGAACGCCGTCGCTGGCTTACCGAGCTTCGAGTAATTCGGTATCACGGTAAATTTCTTAATTATTTCCTTACTCTTTAACTTCTTTACCCTTTCTTGAACCGTCGTCCTCGGCAGGCTAAGCTTTATTGCAAGCTCAGAGATGCTCTGGCTCGCATCCTCGATTAATTCATTTAATATTTTCCAATCTTTTTCGTCCATCATACCTTTATTAAATAAAGTTGATGGTTGCTTTTGGTTCTTACTCTTGTATTTATTCATTAAAAGTTGAATTAAAAGGTAAAGCCGCTACTTATGGCTATATACATCAGCTGGTAGCGGAAGCTTGGACTTCCCTCCAAATAAGTATTATAGCATACTCCCTCGGTATGCCCTTAGATTGCATGACGGTCTCTATGTTCTTCTGCAAAGCCTCGTCAACCCTAGGACCAAACTTTGTACCGTGCTTTTCCTTTAACTCCTCGTAGAGTTTATCGGCGAGCTCAGTGTACGACGTTAAGGAATGGATTTTTTTCGGCAACTCAGAGAGCATTCTAACCATCTCCTCCAATTCTCCTATTTTCTTTTTCTTCTCGGAAAGTTCTTGCCTAAGAATCGTAATCTTTGCCTCTAAACCTGCTTTAAGCTCTTGAGGTACGGGCACATTCGAACTTTCTTTATACTTTAGCGTGTCCAATTCAACGACCGAGATGCATAAATCCGTTTCAATCTTTGAAAACTCACTTTCCAGTTTACTTTTAGCCTCGTTAACTTTTTCAATTAAAGATGCCGCCTCATTAACTATTTGGTCCCTTGCCGTATTCCACCTTGCAAGTATCTCTTTAACGGTCGTAATGCTGATGTCCTGCTCTAGAAACATTTTTTGGAATATCTGTTCCCGTACCTTCACTTCTTGTATCTTTGCCATTAGCGCATCATACCCGTCAAAAGCCTCTTTGATTATCGAAGCCTCGACACCCTTGGATGGTGTGACAATCTCAGATGGTTTTGTTTGTACCCTTACCTCTGTTTCTGTAACGCTAGCCTCAGGTTCTAACTGAGGGACCTCCTCTAATACATCCCTCGGCGCTTTTTCCTCTTTAAACTTGATGACTATCTTTTTTGGCATTATAACTCCTCCTGATTAAACCTGACCTTTGAAGAATCCACACCTCTACTTCTATCCTTTTTTCCTGGTAAGAGTTTTTTGGCTCTACTAAAAAACTTTACTATATAATCGATGTTATCAGTTTTTTCAGTAGCGCTAACCTTTACTAGCTCCTCATCCTTAACATCGGGTCCTTTGGGCATTAAATCAAGAGTTTGGAGACCGATTAACGTGCTTTCTAGGACCTTGCGTCGTTGTAAACCGAGTGTGAATCTTACAGGCACTATCCCCTTATTTTTATCTATCCTAAACACGCCAATCTTAAGGTCTGAAATCTTCCAACTAACGCTAAATTGCACGGGGTCTATCACTAACGCTATGGCCTTAGGGAACATGGCCTGGTAGGTTCTTTGCGTCTCGATATCTATGGGTGACATGAAGACGTTTAGACCAGGATGCGAATGATACCAGCCGACTATGTACAGGTCTGGAAGGTTTTCCAATAGAACCTCGGCAACCAAGGCCATAACGCTCTCTTCAAGCTTAACGTACGCAGGTGAGTTTTGTTGAGAGCCTGTGACCGTATCCCAAACCTCAACGACATCAGATACGACTTTTCCTACCATTAATCCTGCAACTTCTTGATTAATGTTGCTGATAGAATGGTGAAGTATCTTGCCGAGCGCTAAGGGATAAATTCGTGCTCTCATGGAACCTACACACTAATGCCTAAACCATATTAATTAACGTTTGAGATTGTCAGCAAAGCTATCAAACAGCCTCCGTAGGCAACTATCCCCAAAATATACGGATATTCCCAGCGTTGTCTGTACGTAATTCCTGTCCGTTTTAAAAGTTAATATTTAAATACACTACGAATAAAATGCCGATAGGGGTAACGGTTTATGAAAATCAAGGTTATACCTGCAGTCGGCGGCGGCAGTCCGCTAGAGTTAGAAGTCTCACCAAACGCAACTATAGGAGCGGTGAAGACGAAGGTTTGCGCAATTAAGAAACTCCCGCCAGATACCACGCACTTAACGTACAAGGGCAGGGCTTTGAAAGAAACGGAGACGCTCGCCAATATAGGGGTATCGGACGGTGACAAATTAGTCATCATAACAAGAACTGTTGGGGGTGGGCGTCTCTGGAGGCCTACTCAGAGTTACCTGAATCTTTATGGAATAAGAGGCTAGCCGTAGAGTATAGGCTGATACAAGAGCGCGACCCCCCCTTATTCGATATAGTTGATGGTGACCTGACACACTATGCGGGCATAATCGTGGGCTCTGGGTACTACGAGGGTGGATACTTTAAGATAGAGATAAAGATACCGAGGTCGTATCCGTACACGCCGCCAAACGTAATTTGGCATACGAGGATATGGCATCCTAACTTCACAGACGAAGTTCCTGCTAAGATATGCGAGTCTATATTCAAAGACGACTGGAGGCCAGGGCTATACCTCGTAAACATCATCGAGTCGCTCCAAAATCTACTGGCCAACCCGAACCCGGACGACCCGCTTAACTCGATAGCCGCTTACGAAATGAAATATAGGCCAGACGTTTTTTTGAATAGGGTTAAGTATTACATACAGTTATACGCAACTCCAGATAAGGTCTTTGAGAAAAAGCTAAGGTGGCGAATGTAGTTAAAAATTCTATGTTCTGAGTCGTTAAAAACAGTTTTCATCTCTGTCTGGGGAGGTATGGTGCCAAGAGTTCTGCAAACAGCGGGAGTACTCGTGTCTGAAGGTAGATTCTTGTCGGACCTTCGACGTCAAATATTATGCCCTCACCTCCCAGAAGAAAGCTCTTCCAGCCGCCGAACTTCCTCACGCTCCACTTGGTGTTCTCCGGCATGGCTACGAAGTGGAAATTATCCACACTCACCTTCTCGTGAGGTTGTAGCTCGACTTTTTCGATTGCACCAAATGAGTTTACCCACACACCTCCAGTTCCCTTTACACTCAACCACACAAATTGCCCCTCGGCCAGCACGCCCTTTACTCCCATCCACCCAACGCTCACTTTTACGTCGCCGTGATGCGCCAAGTATGAGGTGTCCTGAATCAGGTAGCCCTCATTGTTAAGGGGTATGTATTCCACATCTCCAGGCATTGGTGGAACAAGCCAGATTTCACCACCTGTCCTTGTCGAGAATGTATTCAAAAATAGGGACTCGCCGCCTGCGAGCCCTCTTAGTATTGCACCCCTCATACCACCTGTGGACGTCTTGACTTCAACGTCACCCTTCATCGCCATCATCGCTCCACCCTCTGACGTCACAGAATCACCAGGGTCTAACTTCACCTTCAGCACGGTATAAGACGGCCTGTTATCTATCGTCCAGCTAATCATGTCAGATTATAGCGCACTTGAGTTTTTAACGTTTTCATGATGATTATGCCCTATCTAACCCCTAACATCTCCGTAGCTTTGGCACGTCCATTTTTAAATTTCGGCCTAAACATTATTATATCGTTCAAACAAGCCTTCAAGCTGTAAATGGAGCCGTATCTACTGGAAAGATATGATAGACAGATAAGGATTAGCGGCTGGGACCAGCGGAAGGTCTTAAACTCAACAATCTTGATAGCAGGTGTGGGTGCAACGGGTTGCGAGGTAGCAAAGAACCTTTGCCTTGCGGGAATCGGCAAGTTAATCTTAGTTGACAACGACGTGGTGGAACTCTCGAACCTTAACCGTCAAATGCTGTTCGATGACTCTGATATAGGTTCACCTAAAGCCGCTGTGGCCAAAGAGAAGCTCCAGAGGATAAACCCATACGTTAAGATTGATGCTTATTATGAGGACCTGAGGAAGTTTGATGAATCGACGCTAAAGGATGTAGATGTTTTTTGCTCTTGTCTAGACAACTGGGCTACGAGGAGATGGCTTAATTCGCTTGCCGTTGAGCTCAAAAAGCCACTCGTTGATACAGCAATCGAGGGTCTTTATGGCAACGTGCAAGTTATAATACCAGGAGAAACTGCGTGTCTCGAATGTCATGGCGATACCCTGATTCCTAAGGATACGCAGTTAGCCGAATGCACCCTTAAAAGGCGTAAGCCCGAGGACCTTGCTGAGGATTTAAAGAAAAACGAAATTGAGATACCGTTTGAGCTGGTCAAGGAGCTGTTTTCTATGGGTATAAAAACGATTTACGACCTGAAGTATGCCCCAATAGATAGGCTTCAAAGAGAAGGTAGCAAGATTTCTGAGGAGATAATCCGACTAAGGGATTTGCTGAAACCTAAGCTACCAGCGATTCAGGGTGGAGCATCAGTCATCGCAGGCCTAGCATCTTTAGAGGTGCTAAAGATACTACACGGTGGAAGCATCGGTAAGATAACAAAGCACCTCATCGTATACGACGGTATTTCACAAAGGTTAACGAAAGTTGCGCTGAAAAGGAGAGAGGATTGCTTCGTTTGCGGCGACGTCATACAAGGGAAACCCATCGAGGTGACCGTTAGCCTCGAGGATTGTGTATGGAGCCTGAAGGAGAAGGTAAGCTCCTTATTCAGCATCCCGGACCCTGAAATCCAGTATAAAAAATGGATATTAAAAGACGAACAAAAGCTGTCGGAGATAAACATTAAAAGCGACGACATTTTGTATATTCACACAAGCAGGCGGTACGTGCCGATAGCCATAAGGGTGAGTTTTGTTGAGAGTAGTGATAGGGCGTGAAGTTTGCATAGGCAAGTGGATCTGGGTAAAAGCTAAGACGGTAAGTAAGATGTGCCCAATTTGCACTTCTGAGATTGATGAGGGTGCGGCGACAATAACGTGCCCCCACTGCGGTGCCGTAGGTCATAAGACATGTTTTGATAATTGGCTAAGCATAAGGAACGCCTGCCCAATATGTAAGAGGCCAGTACTGGAGGTGGTGTTATGAGCGAGGAAGAAGAATTTGTAATAGATTTAGAGTACGTGGATACGCCCGGGGGAAAAGTGGCATCACTCAACACGGTTAAGAAATTAGCTGAAGCAATTTCCATGATTCATGAGGACACCGAAGAACTTTCGACTAAAGTCCAATCGCTCGAAAATAAAATACCGAGCACCGACCTATTGAACAGGCTGGAAAGTAGGTTAGCGGCTTTGGAGAAGGGTCAGGACCAGATACTCGCGCATATAGACTCTCTCATAGAGGCCTTTAATAGCTTAATCGAAACTTTGGAGAAAACACTTAGAAAAGATTAGGGAGTAAGTATAGCCCTCCTGAGCTCTCCCACCAGCTTTTCTAAACTTGCCTTACGCTCCATAAGCTCGTTTATATCGTTTGACAGCTCTGCCCTCTTTCTCTCTAACTTAGAGACCTCTTCGTTCATCTCCTTTACCCTCTTTTCTAATTCATGCGACAATTCTTCACGCTCCTTTACCTTCATTAAAGCATCCGAAAGTTCCCTCTCTCTCTTTACAATCCTCTCAAGCCTTATCTCCTTTAGCTTAAACATCCGATTTATCTTACCCACTTCTTCGTTAACCCTATGCAACATATCCTCCAACGACACTAAATAACGCTGGGATAGCTCCCTAAGCTCCATCTCAACTCTATTCTTCCTTTCTTCAAGCTCCCTAACACGCTCGCTAAAGGCTGAAAGCCTCTGCTCCCTCTCATCAAGGTCTGCCCTCCACTTCTTCAATTCGTTTTTAAGGGTCTCAAGGTCGCTCCTCTCTTTAACCAACCTCTCCACATCCTCCCTAAGCATGGCCCTCTCCCGTGAAAGTAGCTCCAAAACGTCGTTAAGACCGTCCTTAATAGAATCAAACCATTCTCGGTATTCCTTCGTAACTCTCAGCTCCCTAACAACATTTTCCGCCTTTTCAGCTGCTTTGTTCACGCTTAGCAGAAACTCTTCTGGGAATGCCCTTTCCTTCATAAGTTCCTTAACGTTTTCTGAGACCTCACTAAGTGCTCTTTCGAGCGCACCAATCTTTTTGTCTATTTTCTCCTCAAGCTGGAGCCTGAGCTCCTCTAGCTCTCTTCTAAATTCATTGAAGACCTCTTCTTTGGACTTTCCTCCCAGAAAACCCATTTTAGCTCACAGAGGTTCGTGCAAAACTTGTATAAAAATATACATAAGTGGGAGGCTGGATAAGCATTTATACAACGTTTAGTATAGAGAAACTTAACAGAAGGTTGAGTGGCGGGTTTGGAAGTTTCATCCCAAGCCGTAATAGGGAGGTTTTTTAAACTGGCATTAATCACTGCTGGAATCGGCGCAGTCCACATCCTCACGCTGCTCATGTCCTGGTACATCGTGATATCGGACACGATAACAACGACTTCCATAGAGGGGTACGTCATTGCCGAATCCCTCTACATGTCAATCGGCGGTGGTATAGTTTGCGGAGTTGCGCTATTGCTGTCTTCGAAGTTCTCGAATATAACGACGGCAAGATGGCTCATCGGAGCCACCACACTCGTTGGAGCTCTTCTTGCGATAGCATCGCCAGCTTATGCGCATTTCATGATAATACCCGCGCTACAGGCAGAGGGGCATTTGGGAATAGGAATATTCATGTCCTATCTTTCAGCGATAGCGATGATGGTCCCCGCTGTCACGATAATAGCCACGCCTATTAGGGTTGAGGTAATACCTCATACTGGACCCTATTATCCTGGGGCCCCAGCTCCGATTGTTGAGGAAGCTGTTGAACTAACGCACGCAACTGAGATACCCCCTGGCGCCATCTGCGGGATATGCTACCAAGAGCTGGACCCAGAGACTACCTCAATGTGCAGCAACTGCCAGACATTATTCCACAAAGGTTGCATCGACCTCTGGGTAAACCTAAACGGTACGTGTCCAAGTTGCAAGAAGCCCGTGCTCAGATAAACCTTTATATCGACTGGCTATCGCACCCATATCTTAGGCGATAGGGAGTCAAGGATGTCGTTATACGACGAGATAATTAAGTTGGCACTTGAACGAAACTTCTTCTTCCCGTCCTCGGAGATATACAGCGATGCGCCAGCAGGTTTCTATGAATACGGGCCGTTGGCTGTTTCGATGAAGAACAAGTACATAGAGGCTTGGCGAAGGGAGTTGATTAGAAGGGACGAAATGGTAGAGATAGACGGCTCCCAGATAATGCCGAAAAGGGTATTCGTAGCCTCCGGGCATCTTGAGAGTTTTACGGACCCGATAACAAAGTGCACAGTATGTAACGCCATCTTCAGGGCCGATAAGCTACTCGAAGAAGTTCTAAAGCTCTCAGTACCCGAAAGGCTGGATACAAAAGAAATGGACAGAATCATCTCAGAACACAACGTCGTCTGTCCAAACTGCAAAGGTAAGCTCGACAAAGTTTCAAAGTTTAACATGATGTTCAAAGTAAACGTTGGCGCATCGGGCGACGAGTGTTACCTTAGACCAGAAACTTGCCAGAGTATATTTGTCGATTTCCTCAGGATTTACAAAACGATGAGGAAGAAACTTCCGTTTGCGATTGCGCAGTATGGCAAGAGTTTCAGGAACGAGATATCGCCCAGACAGTCTTTGATAAGGCTTAGGGAGTTTTACCAAGCCGAGATCGAGGTCTTCTTTAACCCAAAGAAGGCAAACGATTTTCAAAAGGCACGCGAGTACGAGAATTACGTTTTAAAGCTGAAACCTTTGGATGAGGATAAAATTATTGCAGCGTCATGTAAGGAAAGCGTCGAGACCGGTCTCATATCGAGCATGCTCGTAGCCTACTACCTTGCCCTCATACAACACTTCTATCAAGTCGTAGGTATCGATATGGAGCGATTCAGGCTAAGACAACTGAGCGACGAGGAAAAGGCCTTCTATGCGAAGGAAGCATGGGATGTAGAGGTATTAACCGGCATTGGATGGATAGAGCTAGTTGCGTGCAACAACAGGACGGACTATGACCTCTCTGGCCACTCCAGAGTCAGTGGTCAGGATTTGAGTGTTTATGACGACGGAGAGAAAATAATACCACATATATTCGAGCTTTCTATGGGCGTCGATAGAAGTCTCTTCTGCATACTGGAGCATAGTTACATGAAAGAAAGCGAAAGGACTGTCCTAAAGCTTCCACCTACGTTGGCACCGGTCCAAGTAGCTATCTTCCCGCTCGTTACCAAGGACAATTTAGACAAAAAAGCGCGGGAGGTTTACGAGGCTCTAAGGCTGGATTTTGACACGGTTTACGATGAGAGTGGCTCCATAGGTAGGCGCTACAGGAGGCAGGATGAGATAGGCACACCGTTCTGCGTAACCGTAGACTACCAAACGATGGAGGATGAAACTGTTACGGTCAGGGAAAGGGACACCATGGGTCAGAAAAGGGTCCCCATCAAAGACCTTAAAGGATACCTCACAGAAAAGTTAAGACGCTAAAGTTTCGTCAGAAAAGAAAAGGTTTAAAATAATAATCATTACCATCAAAGTGGTTAACATGACTCTGCCAAGAGATAGGGAAGAAGAATATGGCGCTAGGCTACTCTCGCTACTGCAAGACCAAATCCGAAAGGTTATGGACATGTTCAGGGCAGTACTCGTGATGATAGAAGATGTTATGAATGAGGCCCCCCTTAAAGACATAGAATCTAAATACGATGCTATCCTAAAACTTGACGAGGAGGAGCGGAATATTAGAAGGATGATGGAAAAGGAAGTTGCGAATGTAGGAGCACTCCTAACAAACAGGGAAGATTTCTTAAGATTGATGAGCGGCCTTGACAAAATTGCTGATATGTCCGAAGGAATAGCGTACAGGCTTGTAAGCTTGGTAAAAATTAAGTTCAAGATAAATAGGGAGATATTCAAAGGAATACTCCATCTGGGCGAGGCGGTTCAGTCAATCATCAGCAAGTTAAGAGAAGCGTTGTTGAGCGTTGCACTCGATTCAGAGACTTTCATGAAGAAGGTTACAGAAATAGATAACGCAGAAAGGAGCATAGACGACATATACAGGAACCTGAGCCTGATGATTCTTCAGAGCGATATGAAGGTAGGCCATATGTTTCTCATAAATGAAATAGTATCCATGCTCGAGGATATAGCAGACAAAGCTGAAGAATCCGTTGAAACGTTAAGGACGCTTTCGCTCACTATATTCTAATTGGTGTAGGTTTTGAGTAGCCCAGATAGGATAACTGCTGACTTAGTTCAAGACAACATAATAGTATGGGATGTGGAGAAGGGAAGGGAGCTCTACAAGCTGGGTTACTACGGAAAGCCGCTCGGCATACCCAAGCCCAAGACCTTTGATTTTGATGCGCCGCTGGTTCTTGACGTGATAGAGGCCGTTTACTTAGTGGAGAAAGGAATAATCAACGTCAAAAAGGGCGACTCTTTGATGAAGTTGGAGGAGCTGATGGAGTACGGAAGGAAGAGCTACGAGAGGTTCGAGGAGAAGTACTTGGTGTATAAGGATTTGAGGGATAAGGGGTTCGTGGTCACACCGGGAATAAAGTTCGGGAGCGACTTCGCGGTATACAAGCATGGCCCGGGCATAGAGCATGCGCCCTTCATAGTCCAAGTCAAACTGGAGGATGATGAGCTCTCGGCCGCCGAGCTGATAAGGGCAGGTAGGTTGGCAACGACAGTCAGGAAGCACTTCGTCATAGCGGTTCCGAACCTGCTGGATAGAAAGGTCACATATTTGGCGTTTGAGTGGTGGAAGGCTTAGAAGTCGGTTTGCGCGCTATATTCTACACAACCCTCACGTTCTTAAGCTGGTTTCTATTGTTCCACTTAGGAAACTCAGAGGTAATTTGGACCGGAAGTATGAGCGGGCCCGGCGGGATTCGAACCCGCGACCCCCGACTTAGAAGGCCGGTGCGCTGTCCATTCTGCGCCACGGGCCCTTCAGTAGCACTTAACTAAATTGAATCATTCAACTTAATAATAATTTTATTATGCTCATGATATAACTGCTGCCTTATAAATGCCCCTCTATAGTGATCTTAGGTGTCGTTCTCCTAGAAGATTCTGAAAGAACTTTGGAAAAAATTTTTAAGAATCCTGAAGGGTCAAAGCCTGATGACGGATAAACCTGTTATCGAGACAAGATCGTTAGTAAAGGTTTATAGGGCCGGTCCAATTGAGGTGCCGGCCCTAAGAGGTATAAGCCTGAAGTTCTTTGACGAAGACTTTGTAGCAATAGTTGGGCCATCAGGGAGCGGAAAGTCTACGCTTTTGAACGTGCTCGGTGCCTTGGATAGACCGACGAGCGGCCAGGTGATAATAGACGGAATAGACATCTCGACGTTAGATGACAACCAGCTGGCAGACCTTAGGAACAGGAAGATAGGCTTTGTCTTTCAAATGTACAATCTACTACCAAGAATGAGCATCATGAAGAACGTGGAACTTCCATTGATAGTAAGAGGTCTGCCCACAGGTGAGAGGAGAGAAAAAGTTTTAGAGGCCATCAAGAAGGTCGGGCTGGAGCATAAGGCTGACTCAAAGCCGCCGCAGTTGAGCGGCGGCGAGCAGCAGAGGGTTGCAATAGCCAGGGCCATTGTTTCGGATCCGAAAATAATGCTTGCCGATGAGCCGACGGGTAATCTTGATTCTAAGAGCGCAAATGTAATCATTGAAATTTTTAAGAATCTAAACAAGGAGGGAAGAACCATAGTAGTTGTTACACATAACCCCGAGGTCGCATACCAGACAAAGAGGATAATCCGACTTAGGGACGGTGTGATTGAAAGGGAGGAGGTGCTGATTAGTGGATAAGAGATATGCTTTTGTTACTTATGTAATATTGTGCCTTGCAATAATCGCTTCAATATCAGTCGTAGCTGTCGAGGGAGCATACGTAGAAGTAGTGGAGGTTCTTTGGGGGACTCCAAGCGACCCTTGGATAGCTACTCCAGGTGATAAAGATGCAAGATTGAGCATCACAATCCAGAATATGAGGATACCAGATAAGCTAGAGAGCGACTTCGTTATGTGCGGCATAACTGCAACTCTAAGGGGTTACCCATTTAAAGAGTACCCATTCAGAAGCGTTACGGAATCCGATGAAGCTATGAGTTATTATGCGGGCTCCCTTCCCTTTGGTAGTGCGATAACGATGCAGTTTAGGTTAAACATAGACGAGCATGTTGAGCCAGGGGTTTATGATGCCATACTAGCTGTCAACTACTACAAGTGTGGAACTTGGGATACACCAAGATACACGATCAGCATACCGATAAAGATAAAGGTCTGGCAACTTCCAGCATTGGATGTTATTGATGTTTCTTGGGAAAGTGATGGTCTGAAGGCATCGGCAGGACCTGGCTCAAGAGGTATGAGCTTAGCTATCACACTCCATAACCCATCGCAGAACTTGATGTCCGATGTTGTTGGAAGGCTTATGCTAAGCTGGCCATTCACAAACGCAACCGGAGGTAGCGAGGCAAGGGCTTTCATAAGTGGAACAGTTCAGCCAAACAGCCCCCTCACGCTAAGGTTTAATGTTAACGTAGCGGAAGATGCTGTGCTTGGTACTTACACGGCGCTCCTTCAACTTGAGTACTATAACCACTGGGGAACTAAAAAGACCCAGGTTATCCAGATACCCGTAGTCCTTGAGGGTAAGGGCGAGCTATTCATATATATGGAACACCCAACGTCAAGTCCTGGTTCAACAATCAGTCCAAGGGTATCGTTAATAAATAACGGTACTGCGCCCTTCTCCAGCTTAGAGATTAAGTTCTCCCCAAGCACACAACAGATAACTGTGCTATCAGGAGAGATCTTTAAGACCCCATACTTGCCAGCTGGTGAAAAGTTAGAACTATCACCGCTCTTACAAGTTTCTCCTATTACCTCTGAAGGCACCTACCCAATATCTCTCACGATATCATACAAGGATATAAAGGGTAACTTATACACCGAGACGCGAAACCTAATAGTAACCATCATAGAGAAAAGCACAAAGGGCTTAGCAGTATGGGTCGAAGGGAACCCGTTAAGAATTGGAATGAAGAATGAGGCACTCGTTAAGATACAGAATCTGAACGATGAACCTATACCATCCCTTAAGGCATCTTTGGATGTATCCGGTTTACCCATTAGCGTGTTATCTAATACCACGTCGGAGTTCTTTGATAATCTTAATCCCGGAGATGTTGCAACTATAAAATTTGTCTTAATTGTATCGCCATCAGCTCAAGAGACAATTTACCAAGCTAAACTGAACGTAGAATACAGGAATTCTTATGGTATGAGAAAAGAAGAAACTTTACCACTAAGCTTCATCGCTAAGGGAACAATAGATCTTACGTTCAAATCTTTAGAGATCAGTAAAGAAAGATTCTCAGCTGGGGATACGATAGACATAGTAGGTGAGATATTAAACAGAGGAGGTACAACCGCAAAGGTAAGCGATGTAAGTGTTTTTGCTGGAAAGCCCTTCGTCATAACATCCCTCTCTAACTATTACATAGGAGACATAGACCCCTATGCGACAGTATCCTTCAGCGTATCCTTAGATGTTGCAAAGGATGCTAGTCCAGGGGCCTATAACATAAGCCTAGTAGTAACTTACCAAGACAGTTATGGTGAATTACACAAGATTACGAGCCCCATTAATATTAGAGTTGTAGAAGGACAACAACTACCGGTAACAACACTAATTACAAGACCTATGACACAACAGACATCGCCCCTCGCCGGGCTAGGGTACATTCTGCCCATCGTGTTCGTTGTAGTTATAGTGGTGCAAGCTGTTCTGCTTATCAGATACAGAAAGAAGCTCTCTATGTTAAAGAAGGGAAAGGACCTTGAAGCTTCTTGATATTGTTCATCTGGCTATCATGGCGTTAAGGGATAGGAAGCTGAGGACGATACTTACGATACTTGGTGTTGTCATAGGTCCTGCCGTCATAGTTTCCCTAATATCAGCGACACAAGGACTGAGCCACTCAATATCCTCTCAGATATCAAAGATGGGTGTGGAAACGCTCCTCATAACCGGCGGCTTTGGAAGGACCTCTGTGAACATTGACGACAAAATGGTGAGGGAGATGCTATCAATAGAAGGTGTTAGGGACATCATACCTTATTACTCAATAGCCTCTGGGGAGGTTAGGATTGGGGGGAAGTCAGTAACCATAGAGCCTGCCTCCTACACCGTGATAGCACTAGATTTCTATAATTTGGAGAAGATGTTTCCAGGAATATCTTTGGTTGAGGGCACTGATACGCTATCAACGAATTCTGGAAGTTCTTGTATTGTAGGTTTTAGCGTTGCTAACCCGACTGACCCCTCCATGCCAAGCATTAAAGTTGGAGACTCGCTAGTTATAACGACCACGAGACTCTCGGGAGGTACACAGACTAGCTCCTCCAGAAGCTTCCTGGTTAAGGGAACTCTCACATACTATGGCCAGGGATTCTTCTTAAACCCAGACGTCTCCATATTCGTACCCGTTAAGGTTGGTGAGTTGCTAACAGGAAGAAAGAGCTACTCCGGGCTATTTATAAAGGCAGAAAGCGTTGAGATGGTGGAAATTATCCAAAATGCAATCGTAGAGAGGTACGGCGAAGGGATAAGAGTAGTCAGCATAAGTACAATTACAGAGTCTGTCAGCTCGATAATGAACTCTGTGAGCACGTTTATGGGGTCGATAGCATCCATGTCCTTAATCGTTGCTTTTTTAGGTATAATGACGACGATGTTCACCTCGGTAACGGAGAGGGTTAGGGAGATAGGTCTGCTAAAAGCTCTTGGCTTCAAGACCAAAGACGTCATGCTGCTATTCATCATGGAATCCATGATGATAGGCCTGATAGGTGGTTTAATTGGAATATCCGTCGGCTCTGTAGGCTCATACATGGTGATGTACTTTTTCAGAGGTGGACTCGGGATGACAGGCGCACCTGCCAGCACGGTAGGGACTCGACAGTACGGTATGTCTGCCGGCCTCGGACAGCCTCAGCTATCTGTGAGTCCTATAATTACGCCTGAGTTAATCATAACTACTTTACTACTTGCTGTGTTGATAGGTATCTTGGCAGGACTATTGCCCGCATGGAGGGCTGCAAAGTTAACACCTATCGAGGCTTTACGGTATGAGTAACGTAATCTTCAGGAATTCTTCTTAATGTAGCCCTCCTAGTAATAAGTAGACCTAGACGTCAAGATTGTTGGTATGTGCTTGCTGATGAGATTAAGGTCACGTACCTGTCTGGAAACCTCCGATACTTTTCATTCTTTCTTTCAACGCGTTAAGATAGTTTTCATAGTCTAATTTAGTCTGTATTCTAAACCTTTTCCAACCTTTTTCTGTTGGTGCCTCAATTACGAAAAATTTCTTTTTGCACCCTATGGTTGCGACCCTTTTTCCAGCGTACTTTAAGCTTATCCATTCATCATGAACCATTTTTAGCTCACATCCAAGTTTTTTAATTCTTCTAAGAAGCTCCTTGCCAAATCTCGCATATCTTCTTTCTCTATGATGTTTAGTTTCTCCTCTAAGGTTGGATATATCTTCGGCTCTTTTCTCTCCTCTATTTCAATACTCTTAAAAACAATCTCTATCTCATTTGAGGGTAGTTTGAATGCCTGATATTCCTTTAAATCCAAATCTACATCAACATACTTGGCAACTCTCACCAGCGTTCGAGAAAAGGAAGGTGCTATTAACATAAGCCTAGGTTCCTCCTCTGAGACAGGAATATGCCTATTTTCTAAGTGTTTTACTATACTTGCAATGTTAGATGCAACGTAATCATAATACCTTAAACCTTGTATTAACTGCCCATCATCTTCTTTAGCCTTCAGTTCAATGATGACGAGGATCCCCTCGCCATCCACTCCAAGAATATCTAGAGGACCGCTGTCAGTGGGCCATTGCTTATCCACCACCTTAAAATCTTCCTCAACATCATCGGGGTTCTCCATAATATAATCTTCCAAAACTTGTTCAGATACCTCTACGGGTCTAATCTTACCCATATCACCGCACTATCTATTCCCAGATTAATAATGTTTTTCTAAGCATTCATAGGACTATCAATTGATTTCCTCTATCCTGTGTCACATCAGCGCCAAACGTTTGTTAACCGCAAGCTGTGAGGGCATTCGGGTGAACCATTATATCGAAGATGGTATGAATGTGGTTGTTAGCTGGTTTACCAAAAAATATTTATAATAGGTATACCCTATTGGTATACCTAAGATGTCCGTCATCAGCGTTAAAGTTCACAAATCGATTAAGGAGAGGATGAAGAAGTATAAGGGCGTCGTTGACTGGCCGGAGGAGATTAGGAGGGCCATAATAGCGAAGCTAGAGGAGCTGGAAAGAAAGCAGGCCGTTGAAGAGGCCGTCAAGCTTCTCGAGAAAGTGAAGCCAGCTACTATAGGTACGGCGACGCAGCTGGTGAGGGAGGACCGTGATAGTCATTGATGCCTCGGCCTTAACTAAATTCTTGCTGAAGGAACCCGGCTGGCAAGTGGTTGAGGAGGCGCTTAAGGAAGGAACGCTCTCGATCGACATGGTCATCAAAGAGACGTGTAACGCCGTGCTGAAGAGGTATAGGCGTGGCGAGATGGGTCTTGAGGAGGTTGACTCGATCTTACTGGCACTAAAGACCCTCTGCGGAGCCGCTTTGAAAGTTGAGAGCGAGGCCGCATACGTTGACGAGGCCGTCAGATTCGCACTTGAGAAAGGAACCACGGTCTACGATGCGCTATATATCGTCTATTCTAAGGCTAAGAACTCTGCGCTCCTGACGGCCGATAGTATTCAGGCTAGAACAGCATCAAACGAGGGCGTAAAAGTGAGTTGCATCGAATAACTGCGCCGACCAGAGACACCCCTTTTCAAATTATTATTCTCCACTAAGGAATTATTAATTCGCCTTAATATGTGGTTAGAATTTGCATTTAGGACCGAACGAAGGTTTTACTGACTTTATCATCCATTACACCCTTAACTTCAATTAAGGGCAGTGATATTATAACCATGTATGGTTTTGTAATGCTATGAAGTTTAGAGCATGAGGTATAAGATTTTAACTATGCTTACGTCACTATGTATGGGGGGTTGATGATTTACGTCTGTGAGAGATGAGGTTGTAGATTGGCTTGATAGCTCTGAAGCTGATTTAAAGCATGCTAAGAAGAGCTTGGAGATAGGTGATTATAGTTGGGCTTGTTTTGCAGCTCAGCAAGCTGCTGAGAAAGCTTTAAAGGCTCTAGTTATACACGTTATCGGTGAGTATCCACGTGGACATGACCTCGTCAAGCTCTATAGGATGATTAAAGAGGTTGTAAAGCTTAAAGTTAGTGAAGGTGGGCTTGCAAGGTTATCAGCTTATTACACGCAGGCCAGATATCCTAACGCAGGTATTGAGAGGCCTCATGAAGAACTTTCTAAGGAGCTGGCTATAGAAGCTATAGAAGTTGCCGAGGTTGTTGTATATGAGGTCACAAAAATTATTAGAGGCTCGTAAAAAGATTTTAGAAATTCTTAAAGATGTTGCTGAAGAGCTAGAAGCCACCGTATACCTCTTTGGTAGCTATGCTAGAGGAGACCACATAGTTGATAGTGATATCGACGTAGTAATCATATCGAGGACATTTGAGAACATGAAGTTTATAGATAGAGTTGAATTTGTAAGAAGAATGCTTCCGCAAGAGCTAGGCTTCGACATAATTCCACTAACACCTTATGAATTAAAGAAAAAGTTAAACAATGCTTTCTATAAAGACATATCAAGATACTGGATAGAAATAAGACCAGATAAAACACGCCGGTAGATAACCAAATAGGTCGAACAATCCCTACCCATTCTTATTATAATGGATTTGGAATAGGTTGAAGTTTTTTAGATCTTTTCCTACTCAAATAGTAATAATTATAGCTTTAGTCTCCAAAGTAGGAAGCACGAGCGTTATTAAATTATACGGAATTATAGGATGAAGGTTGGCTGGGTACAAATGCTGGATGACGAAGCCGAAGTAACTGCTTTACACGGTCTTATCAAGCATAGCACAAGGCTGATGAAGACATGCACCATGGATCATCGATCTTTATCAAACCTATATACTCGATGGTAGTCGGAGTACTTTAAAATGCATGGCTGGAAACGTTATCACACTGTATGGTTGGTCATGATACTTGGATGGATATCTATATACATAATAAGAATGGCACCCTCATCTGCCTTGGCGAACATAAAACACGAGTTTAACCTTTCGTACACAGAGGCAGGCCTTCTTGTTACTGCATACTTCTACGCCTACCTTCCAGCACAGTTTCCTTCTGGATGGATAGGCGATAGGTTTGGTCGGAGGCTCGTGCTAAGTCTATCCAGCGCGCTGTGGGGCTTGATATCTATCTTTACTGCCTTCGTGAACAGTTTCCATCAGTTCCTAGCGGCAAGGATGGTAACCGGCGTCGTTCAGGGCTTGTACTTCGGTAACGACCGGCCCACGGTCGCGGCGTATACACCGAAAGGTAGCGCGGGGATAAGCCAAGGTATATCCTTCATAGGCATAGGTCTTGGAACTGTCCTAGGTATGTACCTAGGTGGCCTGATAACGTCGTTGATGGGATGGAGGTGGATGTTCGTGCTCTTTGCGATACCTTCCTTCATCGTCTCTATCATGATGTTTATAGTACTCAAGGGTACGCCTTCGAATGGAAACGACAGCCTGAGATCGTTCTCGGAGCTACTTAGAAATAGGGACTTCTTGTTCGTGTGCCTTGCTGGCATACCGTGCATATATGCCTTCTGGGTCTTAGCCACATGGGCTCCGACGATGTTCATGGAGATGGGCATAGGTGATATTACTACATCGTCGCTGCTGGCATCCATCATAGGGATGGCGGCGGTTCCAAGCCTAATATCCATGGGCTACCTGAGTGATGCCCTGAAAAAGAAGGGTGTGAGGAGGAAGCTGATAACCGTCTTAGATATAACCATCATGTCGGTATTCTTATTCTTGTTCGGTTACGCTCTGTCCATAAACTCGAACCCGATCTTGCTGATAGCGTTTTACGCGGTGATCAGTCTACTCTACTGGGGTTTTGTAGCCCCGCTCTACGCCATGTTGCAGGAGATGGTTCCCAGCAGGCTTCACGGAACGGCCTTCGGTCTGATGAATGGCATACACTTTACCGGGTCGCTGATATCTCCTTGGCTCACGGGTCTACTGAGGGACCTAACCGGCAACTTCGTCTGGAGCATTTACATACCTGCCGCAATGTTGCTGTTCAGCTCCCTGGCCGTAACTTCGGTATCGCCAGCCTTCAGCTTCAGGGAGAAGACAGCAAAGCTTTAGCGCATCCGTAAGTAGGATAATGGTAGAGGATTTCGGGCTTCACTCGCTTAGCTACAAGTCATTGACAGCATAACACGGTCTCCGTATAAATTACTTTGAAGGCCTTCAAACTTATGAGAGTACCATTTAACATACTAACGTAAGCTTTATAATTTTGCACAAAAATTTAAGTGAGAGTCATGTCGACCGAGGCGAATTACCTCCTTTTAACGCCGGAGCACAAGTATCCTAGATGTTTTTGCACCGAAGAAGAGGTTATAATGGCTAAAAGGATACGAGAGTTCGTCGACAGGGAAGTCTTACCTAACAGACAGAATTTAGAGGGTGGGTGGCACCGCGACGAGGAATTGGCGCACAAGACACTGTTCGAGCTGTATCACAAATGTCATCAGCTAGGGTTAACCATCTCAAACTTACCTAGCGAGTATGGCGGTCTGGCTCTATCGCCGATAGTCAGGTACATGATCAACGAAGAGCTATCCCGGGGCGACGTCGGGTTAGCGACCTTGGTAGGCAAAACGCATTGGATAGTGTCGTTCATGTACAACAGGGTGCAAGTTAGGGAAGATTTGCTCAAAGAGTTCGCGCCCAAGCTGACTGACAATACTCCGTACATCTCATGCGTAAACATCAGCGAGCCCGAAGGCGGTGCGAACATAGAAGACCCGGCCCTAGAGTTGAGGTGCTTAAACACAGTAATCGCTAAAAAGGAAGGAGATTTCTGGGTATTGAACGGACACAAGATTTGGCCTGGACCGGCCGCAGACCCATCGTATTGGGATAAGTGGCACGAAAAATGGCCAGATAAGTTTGCTGGGCACCTCGGGTACTGGGTTGTCGTGACCGAGGACCCAAGCAGGGGCGAGGATGCGGCGGGTATGGTGTACCATCCGTACAACGTCGAGGGTGTTAAGTTTGGCTTGCCTTACAAAAAGTGCGGGCTCTGTATGACCGACGAGAACGTCGAGATATGGTACGAAAACGTTAAGGTTCCAGCTAAGTACAGAGTTGACGTTAAGCCGGGGAACGGCGCTAAAATAATTCATGGATACGTTATTGGGGCAGGCAGATTGGCCGCCGCAGCAAGGCTCACGGGAATTGCAACGGCATGCTTAGAAATTGCCCTTGAGTGGACCAAGAGCAGACAGATTGCAGGAAAGCCCGTCAGAGAGAGGTCATACTTCGCGTCCATTCTGGCTGATATGTACAGGATGGTCGACTTGGCTAGGCAGTATTATCTGTCGGTTACTTGGCAGGTCATGCACCCAGAGATATACGGCGAGCTTTGGAGCCCTCACATGACCGCGAAATTTTCAACGGCACGCTCCTTCGCTGGCGAGGCTGCCATGTTCTGCGCTAACAAAGCCATGGAACTCATGGGCTCGTATGGTTACGTGTTCGAGATGGACCTCGAGAAATACTATAGGGATTTCAAGATTGTTCAGATGTGGCTCGGAGGTGCTCAGAGAGATAGGCTGGATGTGGCACAAGGTCTGTATGGACCATTCAAGTGGGCTGGCTACGAAGAGTGGTTAAAGGCGAAGTGGCCGAAAAAGTTTGCCAGCTCAAGGGATCCAATCGAAAAGGAGATAGACAAGACGCTCAACAAGGCATCGGGAAGTGGAGAAGGAGCCGACAAGATAAAGAAGGAATTAGCCAAGGATATGGAGTACGACCTCGAAGAGGCGACGAAGGGTTAACTTCATACCCCAGCTTACCCGCAACCATAACTTCTCGCCCACCACTCCGTCCTGAACTCGCTCTTCGAGCAGTAAACCGTAAGAATCTTTGCATGACCGTTTTCCAATAATGCTGCATTCAAGTTCACACCTTCACACGTTACCTTGGCGACGACCCTGCCGTACCTGTCGTACGGTTGGCCATCGTCCTGGTCCGCTACTGCGGAAACTCCGACGGCACACGCCCTCTTCGTGAACTCCTTAGCCTCCGCATAACCTGGCTCACCCTTTTCAGGCGTATTCACTAGAGCAAGCCTTATTCTTGTACCGTCAATCTCCAACGTGTCACCATCTATGACGGCCGTAACCTTCCCCACGATGCAGAGGGCCTCTCCAGAACACACTCCGGCTTGGACTATGGGCGTCGTTTGCTCCACGGGCTGCCATTTTGGTACGCTGAAAATGGCAAACGCTATAAGGTATATCGAGCAGGCCAAAAGAGCAAAGGTCAACACCAGCTTTACGACCCTCAGAAACTTAACACCTCTTGCACAAGGGGCTCGGGAAACCCGATAAAGCTTGGATTCTTCCATATATAATACTTCGGCTTCGTCTTGAATTGCGCAATTGCCTCCGCCAAATCCTCGAGCGAAAATTTACCCTCCCTTAGCTTTTTGGCTAAACGCGGTTTCGTGAATCTTTCACAAACGAGAGTTTCGACGACCTTTGCCACGTCTTTAACCTGCTTACTGCTCAGCGTCCTGAGCCAAGATAGGTTCTTTTTCCTGCTCTTGGCGAGCTCGACGTTGAGCCCCATACTCTCCAAAAACTCCAGCACTTTTTGTTGCCTTTTATCGTATTCTCTCTCATAAACCACTTCTTTCATTCCGGCATGCTCAAAAAACGGGTTGTATTTCGCCATGACGGCCAACGTCTCGACATAAGGGACGCCGACCAAAGGCATGGTCTCTTTGACAAGCTTAACACCCAAACCTATGCCACGGTACTTGGGTGCGACTACGACCCTTGCGATTCTTCTGAAGTTTTTATTCACGTATTCTGTTAAAGACTTGAGGCCGACATGCCTTCGTATTTCCACGAGGTGCGGGAGCGCTATGTTTCTCGGCTTCAAATCGAAGTATGACGTATTGTACACTATTATGCCCGCCAGATCACCATGTATTTCGGCTTTGAAAACATCGGTTATGCCGACCGGTCTGCTTCCCTTGTAGTGGAACATCTCAAGCCTCTTGTAGTCGTCTGTGGTGCCCTTGGAGATTACAACCTCTTTGAGCAGGCTACAGGGCCTTGGCTCTGGCTTGAAATACGTTACGTCAACATCGACTCCAAATTTCTTCACCACATGGATGCTTGGGTTTAAGTCCTCGAGCAAATCCGTATGGGTCGTGGCAACTATAAGGGTCATGCCACGCTTTCGGCAGAACTTTTGGGCTAAATAGGCAACGACTTTTGCAGTAGTTCTGTCCAAAGTGGCACAAAATTCGTCGAAAACGAGGGTTTTTGCGCCTTTCCAGAAGGCTTTGGCAAGCCTATACCTGTACTTCTGGCCGTCGCTCAGCTCTTTGTAACGTCTGAGAAACAGGAAAGCCTCGTTTAAGCCTACGAAGCTCAGAATTTCTATCGCCCCCGTCACATCTTTACCTATGCCGTGTATCAGGATTTCATTCGGGTCGATTTCTAACGCCCTATCCGTTATCACGGGCGCAAACTCTTCATGCTCTTGAAGCTGCTTGGCCAGCTCAGTTAGCAGGACGCTCTTTCCGCCGCCGCTTTCGCCCGTGATATACACTACGTCGCCCGGATTCACGTCGATGACGAAATTCCTGAAGACTGGGAAGAATTTTTCGTCATCCACGCCTATCCCGAACGCATCCGAGACTGCTATAGTGCGCTTAGTTACCTCCGTTTTAGTCTTGAATGCTTTGTTAATTTTGAAGGTTCTCAGCGGCTTAACGAGCGGACAGCTAACTCTAAGCAGAACCATCTTGAACGTCCGCCTTTTGTGATGCTTTGGGCTTAAGCCTCAATTTCGCGTGGCAGAACGGACACTCGACTTCTTTATCCGCCGTGATTTCGGCCAGCTCCAACTCAGCGGTAGGCGATGGAGGCGGCGGTTTGCTCGTGACTCTCTTTTCCTCGACCACTTTCGGCTCGCCGAGTATCTGCTTGATGCTTTCGAGTTTGTCGATATCCGTCTCGGCCAAACATATTTCTACCTCGCCATTCGCATGCCTCGTTATGCCGCCAGCCGCATGGCTCTCAGGGCTAAGGCTGAGCATGTAAAATATCTCGGTCATAGTCATCCCTACGTCTGAGAGCGCTTTTTCATCGAGTTTGATAATTTTTACTCGTTTTTCCACATTATACCACCTTCAGTAACTCTATCGTTGGCGTACCATTTATGATGCTTATTTTTCTCACGCTAACGTTGAAAGCATCGCCTATGCGTTGCGTTACTTCACTCGTCCCATCGTTGCTGTATACGTTACCCGCGTCGTCGTTAATCATGAACGCCGAATTCGGCGGTAGCCTATAGCCCGCCAGGAAAAGCTCCGCCGCACCGAAATCTTTAGGCGTAATGTCTTTCTTAGAGAAGTATGAATAGCGTTGAACAACATATTTGTCGGCGAGGCCGGAGCCGTTAGCCCAGACTTGCCACGTAAGGTTGTTTGTTTGCTCAGGTATGTCCGTCTCCTTTGCGAGGACTACAATTTCTATGAGTGAAGTGCTCGTCGTTGTGGCCGCTCCTTGCGCCGAGCCTGCGACGCCGAAAAGTTTTATCGTGCCCGTGGCCGCCCTCGCCCTTACGGTTATGTTGAGTCTGCCGGTGGCTGGAGTTTTGCTACCGACCTCGGCCAGATTTACAGTATTTTCGTAGATTTTAGTAGCTAAATCGCCAAGGATTTTGAACGCTAAGTCATACGTGCTGGAAATACCGCTTGCCAACCCCTCAACGCTCCAAGTATTTCCTGCGTCGCTACTTTTCATCTGGAAGCCGCCGGCGTAGGGATTTCCCGATTGTTTTCGGACAACGTAATAGTTTGATCCGTCGCCGAGATAAACGTCTTGCTTGAAAACTAAAGCGTAATGTTTTTCTGAAGTGACTATAACGGGATTACTGAGCGATTTTTGGTACCAAGCATCAGTTGTGCCAATTTCCGAGGCCGACCATGACACTGAGGCTAAAACTTTCGACGTCGGTACGTAAACGTCGGCGTTTTCGCCAGCTTTTAGGTACAACGTTGCGGGGTCGTTATTGCTTCCCCTCAGCTCGCTCCAACTCGTTCCGCAATCGTTTGTATAATACGCTCGTCTAGCGTCGCCGCTACCATATCTCACAATAAGGACTTCCACGCAGTTGCCTTCATCACCGCCAGCTGGACAGTTTTCATAAACTATCTTGAAACGGTAAGATGTATTTGCTGAGAGCGAGGGCTTCGTTGGAAAATTGAAATATATATCTTGAAACTGGTCGGTTAAAACATTAGTACTGATAAGTTCCGACTCGGCAAGCTTTGTAGTTCTGTCCTGACTCCATAGCTCAACCCTCATTTTTGTGGATGGTGGTGTCCCGACTTTTCTCATCCGCAACATGACGTAGCCAAGATTCCAACCCGAGCTACCCGCGCTTTCATCACGCGTAAAGTACTGACATGAACCGTAAAATTTTCGATTTTCTTGCGCGCCCGTCGTGACGTCTATCTTTACGCTTCGTTCAAGCTTATACGACGTTTCTCTCAGTTCGACGATAAGCGCGCCGGGTGGCGAGCCCACTTTTCGGCCATACCATGCGAGTGTGGTGATGACCCTGGCCTGGGAGTCGCTTGGTGATATCGTAAAGTCTTGAGCGGCATAATTTTTGTAATAGACTAATGTGTCAGTGTTGCTACTTGTCTGCTCGATGTGGGAAACGTTTTGCGAAATACCACTCCACTCGGTTATACTACTCGCTTCAGTCGGCACCTCGAATGGTTTTAGCTGGCCGTACGGCACTAAGATAGGTTGGGTCTCAAGCTTTGTGTACGTCATCGTTTCGGGCATTCCTTATCCACCCACCTCCCATACCCACCTCACCATCTTGATTTTTGGAGATTTTTTCATCGTGTCTACTCTGCTGAGTTCGAATTTGAGCTTGAGCTGCTCCTGAACATAACGCATGAAAAGATACTCTATATCTATGGCTGCTTGCGTGGCTGGCGACTCGAAGAGTAATGCGATGTAGTTTATGCTCGCAAGGCTCGGACTTCCTATGGCATCGAAGCCCCTCAACAGAAAGCTGTAAAGCGCCCAGCCTCCCTCGGCTACGAATGGCCGCTCAAGATAGTTTGCATCATCCATATGGAGCCGAATTTTTACAAGAGCCTGCTCATCGACATAGAGCCAGAACTGACAGAGCAGGTATCCGCTCAGGTCGAGGGCCAAGTCCTTCGTCTTCGGGTAGATCATGCCAAAGGGCGTGGTTGTTGAAGTAACCCTGACGCTATGCCGACCGTTATCCCAATAGCCCAAATCTCCGTTTACGGCCAACCATTCATCTGCATTCTGTTCCGTTAACCCTCCCCTCACCTCGGGAAAATACGGAAACTCCCATGCCCCGAGACTCTCCGGCGAAATTTCCTCGGCAACCGAGCCGTCAGCCCTCAGCAGCTTCATGACGACATCCCCCTCACCAACATCGTAATCGATTACCAAACGTTTCCACCTACGGAACAATTGCGCGCTCGGGTAGCATGAGACCTCAAAGCTGCCCACCGTCGCTCCGCCAGCCAAGACGACGTAACCATCCTCATCATGCTCTACGTTTGTTGCGTTCTGTATGACAATCGGAGGCCTGTTGTCGAGCCTGATTGTCCTGATGTTTTGCATGAGGAGTTGGGACTCTCCTAACTTCTCGGGCCGCTCGAGTTTTTTAATTGATTCAGAGAGGTTCTCGAGATATTCCTTTACTATGAATTCAGGGTTTACGAGATTTAGTTTGGATTTAAAAATCCTTTTTCCAAAACTATGCTCAACACTCTCGATGACGTAATAACCGTTCACGTCTAACCAATCAATTTTGACATAAGCATAGTCGCCCGGCTCGATGTCCGCATCACCATCGACCAGAATCTCAAGCTTGACGGGCGTAACCTTCAGTTGTTCTAGCTTCTGTCTGGCGAGTTTCTCGGCATCGGCCTGATTCGTTATTGAAAAATCGTATATCGTAAGAGGTTTGTCACCGGGCGGTTCCTCGGCCACGGCCATGATTTGCTCGCCCCCGTACCATCCGCCTACGACCGTGACCTTATTACGTCGCAGGTAGTCCTGCTCCTCTTTGCTGGCCTCGATGACGTTTTTCGTGTCGATTAGTTCATGAACTTTGATGGCATACACATCGTCGATGCGTGCTACACCCTGGCCCGACCCCCTCGCCGAAACCTTTGCCTTTGCGGCGTTCGAGGGAGCCACAGCATCCAGAACAATTTCCTGATAGTTTGAGGAAAGCGCTTTCGTTTCTACAATACTCGATATCTCGCTGTAGTTCGAGTCAAGCCATATGACCACGAGCTTCCCAGCATTCGTGCCCTTGGCAAACATAGAGAATCGGTAACGCTTACCCGCCTCGACATCGATGATCTGTTGCGCGCCGCCCTCATCGGCCGATGAGTTCCCTTCGACACGGACGCACTTCTCCCCTGACCTCGCCCCCCACGGGTCAAAAGAGACTGATGGTGTGCCAGAGTATTGAACAAGCGACCATGCAGTTTCGTTCTCAAAACTCGGGTTGGCTAAGAGGTTGTTGCCGAAACCACGAGGCTTAAGTTGCAAGTCTTTCTGTGGCGTCATCCTCAAAACACATCCGGCCTTCTCGGCCATATCCAAGCAGGCCTTCAGCCCTGAAGTATGCTTAAACTCTGGGGCAAGCGTGATGCTGGTGGTCTCTACGCCGTCGGTCGTTATCCCCGAGACAGCCGAGGCTATATCCTTGATGACTTTGCTGACATCGGTCGGTGGATACTTTTTTGTGACCTCGACGCTTTCGAGCAGGCTTAGATAACTCGTTGCGACGCACGCGACTCTTCGAGAATTTAGCTTTACACTCGGTTTATAGTCTGTTATTATGCCTGCAAATTTAGTTACACCGTCTACCTTAAGCTGAACTTCCCTACCGCTCTGGAAAGTCGCTATGTCGGTCTCCGTACCTGCCATGTCGAGGCTGAACGAAAGTTCCTCGACCTCTCTGCCCCACTTCATCACGACATCCAAGTCGCCGACCTTCGGCGTAACGTCTACCCATTCGCCTGCATGGTTTTTTATGAATAGTTGGAGCGTCGGAAAGCTCATGCCGTCACCTCGCCACGAAGATACGCAAGCCTGCTCAGCTCATCAAGCAGCTTTCTGGCGGCATCCCGTCCGTCCTCGACCTTGATTTCGAGGTGCTCGATGACTATCGTGGGTTCAGCGCTGAACGCTACGCTCTTACTGAGCGGTATAACGGCCTCGGGCTCTTTCTCCGCTATCAGCGTCAAGGTCGGCTTTGTGAATACGCCGCCGTGCTGAGCTGCGGGAATCTTTACAATTTCCCAGCCGAATTTTTCTGCAGCCTCGGGCGTGACCAGCTTCAGCTCACCCTCACTCGTCTTGGCGACGTACACCTTTGGATAGATGCCCGCGGTCTCGATCTCTACGGCCGACTCTATCGCTTTCTTCAGCTCGGCATAACTAACACCGTAGGCTTTCGCGGCCCCAGCTACAGCTTCTTCCGCTCTTGCTTTTGTTTCCCTAAATGCCATTTCTTTAAAAACCTGCTCGAGATAGCGCTCATGTTCTGCTATGTATTCCCCTATCCATTTAATCGAGTCTGTTATGTCTTCTACCGTTCGCGTGATTGTCTCGCCAAATTGATTCGTAAGCGTGACTGTGGTCCTTCCTTGTGCAATTGCCTCGGCAACCAACCTTTCCCGTTTCTCCTTCTCTTGTTTCCAGAATGCGATTTCTTTTTCGAGCCACTCTCTTCTCTGCTCAAGTGAGCCGCCAGCCATGAGCAGGCCCTCATACGAAACATAACCGCCCGTAGAGAACCATCCTTCAGCACTACCCGCCCTTCGCAACCTCCCCAGCTCCTCATACTTTCCCTCAGCAATCATTTGCGCCTCTACACCATACACTTGCACGCCGGCATACGTATATTTTCGCTTCATGTTCTCGATTTCCCACTCGGCTTTTTTCATCTCGCCGATTATTTTCTCCATCTCCCTCTCGGCTTTGTATGCAATTTGTTCTAAAATTTGTCCATAAGTTTGTGCCTCCTCATTCATCGCCTTGAAGGTTTGCGAGTGTTGGCTGCCTAAATCCCTTAGAGTCCAACCGACTTGTGCTCTCGTAACTTCCCAAGTTCCATAAACGCCCTCGTGGACTATAGTTTTGTAACCCGTTATTTCTTCTTTCATTTGCTCGACAAATTGCCCTTGAACCATCGCTATGTTTTTCGTTGTTTTTGTTAAGGCCTCCTCCGTCGTTATGCCCCACTCTTTGAAGGACGCGCTCAGCCCGCCGATTGCGGTCGATGCCGTAGCGATAGCGCCCGATGTTGTCATAGCTGTCGTGTTGAATCTTTCAAGGCTTTGCGTTGCGCCACCTGTCTGCATGCTCAATGATGCAAAAGCGGTGCCGATGGCCGCTATCGTACCTACCACTATGGCCAGACCAGCAGGGCTGAGCAGGGCTTTAAACAGCGCGAGCGGGAAAGATGCCGCCTGAGCGGCCGAGCCGACTGCTGTTATGCTGCCTGCCGCCGCCATATGACCCGCGACCGACGCCGCACCCGCCGCACCCGACGTTGCCTGTGCTGTCGCCAATTCTGTCGCCGATGCCGCCGCTATCCTCTTGACGGCTGCGAGCATACTGAGCGATTTGTAAAGTTCCATGAATCTCGGAACGAGGTTTATGGCGTTGGCGCCCAGCGTGAACATCTGGATGCTCGCTTCGGTTTGCGCTTGTCTCATCTTTCTTTGAGCCTCTTCTAATTTCTCGAGCGCCCTCCTTGCCTGCTCGCTGTTCGGCCCGAATTCACGAACCGCATCGTTGTACTCTTCTTGGGCTTGATTTAGGGCTATCTGGGCGGTGTTCAGCCTCGTTTGCAACGTGTTCCACTGCGTCATGATGCTGTTGATACTGCTCATTACGCTGCCGAACTTGCTGAGCGTATCTTTGTAGGCGTTGAAAGTCAGGCCAGCGCCCCATGCCTCCTCCTTCAGCACCCTTATTATCCTGCTCTCTTCATAAACCAACCTGTGTAGTTTGTCGAATTCCTCACGTGCCTTCTCGCTGCCCTTGCGCATCTCGATGATTGCCGACGTTACGTCCTTGAAGGCTGGCGAGGCCTCGTCGGTTGCACGTATCGGGATTCTTATCTCGAACTCGCTCATTTATGGAATACCTCCGCAACCTCCTCTTTCAAAAATTGCTTGAAATCCTCAATGGCATATTCTATGGCCAACTTTGGATACGGATAGCCTGCATAGCCCGGGTGCATCACCCTCTTGGCGAATACTGTTGTACCGTCGACCTCGAAACGCAGCGCTCTGGCCCTTACGGGCTCGATGATATGTGGTCTCGTGCCGTAGGCGACAAAGGGTGCATACGGCGCTTGAGGGCCGCCGCTTACAACATCGATATGCAAGGGCGAAATTTTCTCCATTCGCGTAGTCTCAAGTAATCTACCCGTCCGCACGGGAACGAATTGCCTGATCCTGTCATTTACGAGACAAGCGGCCTCGGAAACGACCTTCTCGAGTAGAGCGAGCGGAGTATCAGGGCTAAGCTTCTGGACGACCACGTCGAGACCCTTAACGTCTATTTCAACCCTCATCTTCCCCTCGTCTCCGATGATGCTGATGCTTTTGATAAAGTTCAGCGAGCCTGAGGTCGAGTAACATGTCGTACAGCGAACCGCGCAGCACAGCGCTCGGCCTGACGTGGAACTCGTAGGCGACGGCTGCAGCCAGCAGCATCTTCTGCTCAGCCTCGGGACTGCGTATCAGGGCGTCGACGAAACGAGTCGAAGAACTCGGACGCCTCACGAATCGCAGTAGCGTCCACTAAATTGATTATCGTCAAGAATCTAAGCCAAAGTTCACGCGGAGGTTTGGGCGAGATGCAATTTTCCATCAGCTTTTCTAACGCTCTTTCGAGTAACTCGCCACGTTTATCCGCATCCTCGAGGGTTTTCGGCGCGTTCAGCCGCAAGTCGTCAATTAACGCGAGTAATGGCCATGCTTTCGGCGACGTCCTCACCTCGTACTCGACACCATCGACCTCGACCTTCAAGCCCAATTCACCTTGGCTAATAACTCGCGTCGCCGTTCACTAGCACGACCTTGACCGCGTCCTGCGCCTCCGGCTTAACGGCCGTGAAGTCAAAACCGGCCACGAGTAGCTCGCGACCGCGTACTTCAACCTCGGCACGTGTGTAGTAAAACTTGTCGATGTCAAACTGTATGCTATGATCACCCTTCTCGAAAACGATGTTTAAGTCCCGCGAAGTCAAGTTTAAGAAGTCCTGATACTCAACGTCGCTCTCGAAGTCTAATTCAAACGAACCAGTTACGCTGAGCTTTCGTGGCACGATCTTCGTCGGATAGTAATCACCAAGAACTTCGACCGGCTCGAGGTTATTTGCTATTCTCAAACTCAATCGCCTTGGTTTCTTTGTTACACCAGCGATTGTAATGGTCACTTCACCATGCACGAAGTCATCCTGAGCCGTGAAGCTTGGTATGCTTGCTGTTCCAAGCGTCTCCTGTCTTGCTATGATGTTAGCCGTTACCCTCGCCTTTCCTACCGTCGATGCTATCTCCAAATTGTTCACGAGCGCGCCCGTGACAATTTTCTCTTTCACATCGTCCATAATACTCCGCAAAGTCAGCGATGGTAGAGAATTAGCGATAGAAAACGTATGCGTGTACGGTCCAGTGCCCGTCGTCGTCACGCTGCCGAGGCACGAAAGCAACAGGTGGCCGATTTCCTGCGAGTTCAGGTAAAGCTCCACGCTTCCCTCGACGCGCTCAGCTCCCCTTGCAGCCCTTATGAGTTGCCTGCTCCCGACAGTGTCTTCGTCAAATAAAATCGTCTTACGAGTCGCCAGGTTTTCGCGCACAATGTTGTACCATTTCGATGCGACGACAGGTGTACCGAACGTCGTCTCCTTACCGACCCCTAAACCCCTCACCATGACTACTTACCCCTCTTTTCGAGCTCGGCTCTGATGTCCTTGATGGCCTTGACGATAGCGCCCAAGACTATCGGCACGATGGCGAGCCTCGACTCGACCTCGGATACTGCAGCGAAGAAGCTCGCCAGACCCGTTAACAGGACCACGTAGTCTTCCCAATTCATTCTTTACTCAACCTCCTCACCCTTTCGGGCTTCTGCGCCCCCGTTCTCCGAGGATGCGCAGCCCTGTCGGCGAACCTCATCAAAACCAAGCCTATGAGCACGAGGACGAAAAGGATGGCCGCAAGGGGGACGAAGATAATCTTGGCCTTCCTGAACTCTCCGCTAAGGCCGACTAAAGCAAGTGCTGTCGTAGCATATCCACCACCGGCAGCGAGGGCCGCCCTCCTGAAATTACGTGAGACGAAGGCCAGCCTCCAAGCTGCGTATGACATGACGCAAGCGGAGAAGACGGTCAGAATCCCGAAAGCCCACGCGACCGTAGGGTTGGAAACGGTGCTGTAGTGCCACTCGACGAACGAGGTCGTCATACCCCTTAGATACTCAGGCAGGACGTTTGTCGGCCATGCAATCGTTTTCACGACAGACTCGGCGAAGACCTTTGGCTGAATGTAGAAAGCCGTTGTAAGCGAGCCTGCGATGAAGGACAGCACCGACGCCAATAGCAAGAGAAAGTGCTTTACCCTCATGCCTCCAGCTCCACCTCGACCCTCTGAATCCACATGTGGCCGTAGTCTCCAGTCCCAGCTCTTCCCTCAACCCTCTCGAACTCGGCGCTTGGATGTGCAAAGACCGTGAACTCCTTTATTCCCAGAGTTCTGTCTGCCATGATGGTGTCGTAAATCGCCCAGTGGATACGCTTCGCTTCCTCGTAACTCTTCCTCGGCTCGCCACCCATCGTCTCTATCACGTACTCGAAAGTCCATCTGTGCTGTCTCTTAGTGCCGCTGACCTTCAGGTCTTGGCTCCTCCCCCTCCTAGCCCATACGTGGATGCGCGGGAACACGTCAACGCCTGAGTGCTCAGCGACGGACACGCTCTGGATGCCCTGTACGCTCTTAGCTATATCAACAAGCGCTTTCTCGACGGTGTTGAACCTTTCTATCGTTGACATCTGAAATTTTGCGGTTGCAGGTTATAAATTAGATTAGCCGACAGAGGCTCGGAGAGTACGCTCGGTCGGCTTTGTTTATCTTTTGCTTGTCAAGTGGTCAAACACGTGACCTACGGCTCAAGAAGTATGGTTGTAGAGCGTTTGGTTCCGAACCCGAGCGAGAGGTCAGAGTTCGAAAACGTTTACGGCACGGACATAGACAGCAAGTTGCAGGCAGCCGACGCATTCTTGGAGGCGATGCTGCACGGTTATGTTGAGATGCCGTTGGGCGACCCGCCTAGAATACTGATGGAAGCGGCGGCGGATTGCGCTGCAGCCCTCTTCCTTTTCGACAGGAAGGATACCGAAAGGGCAAGGGAGCTCATGGCGAGATGCGAGAAGCTCGTAGAAATCTACCGTTCAAGGTTTAGGTATTTCGGCTTAGCTGGTGCTACAAAATGATGGGGTTTGAAAAGGAGTTAAAGAGGCTTAAGAAGGGTGATTGGGTGAAGGTCGTTTGGTTTGACGCCGCAACGATATCGAAGGTCCCGACGGACGTAAACATGAACGAAATTCCAATAGCGACGATAACGGAAACAGTCGGCCAATTCATGGGCGTGCTGAAGGATGAGAAGTTTCACGTTCCACACATCATAATCGTAACCGAGAGGAGCGGCGACATGGAAACTTGGACATCCATACCTCTCGTGCTACTCAGGAAGGTGGTAAAGCTAGTTGAGAGGGAGGCGCTCAAGTCCCTCAAGGTATACACTAAGGACGGAAGCTTCGAGAGCGTCAGCGTAATTCTCCTGAAAGCAAAGCCCGAAGGTGCTAAGCATGAGGAGAAGGCAACTACCCCAAAAAAGTGCTAGGATAGCCATAAGGCTCGGTAGGTTAAGGGTTTATGTCGGCCGCCAAGACTATTATGCGCTCATATCCTCTGCCTTCGCCGCTACTGCGATATACCTGCTTCTGACAGGGAGGACGGAGGGGCTGTGGCAACTCGGGGTTTTCTTGTCCGGATGGGGTTTCGGTAGCCTGATGGAAGCTTTGCTGGAGCGTAGAAGGTTATGACGACCATCGAGTTTAGGTGCGAGGCATGCGGCCAAACCCTAGACATCAAGGACGTGAACGAGGAGTGTTATCTGATGAGGTGCAGCAGATGCGGCAGGGTATGGGTCCTGACGGTCGTAGAGCTTGAGCCCGAGGAGGACGGCCATGGACAGGAAGGGTAAAGGGATAGAGAAGCGCGTAGTGGAATTGCTCAAGCAAGGGAAAGGTACGAAAGAAGTAGCAGAGGAAGTTTATGGCGAAGGCTCCGAGAAAGCCATGAGTCGCGTCAGAGCAATAGCAAAGAAGTTTGATGTTAGTTACGAACGCAGGAAAAAATTTTTTCCCGACGTTCGTAACTATTTGGCTGGCGACCAGAAAGGATACGTCGAGCACGAGTACAGGCACTTTAAGGAGCTTTATAGGCGCCTGAGGAAGCTCGGCCTTAAGCGGGACAAACAACTGCAGCATGAAATCAAGCAGATTTTGCTAAAACGTGCCCTGAAAGCCCAGAAGGAGGCCGAGCTTATGCAGCGAAGGTTCGTGCATGTAGTGAGCTGGCTCGACCATGATGCCGTAGCAAGGGAGCTTGCGGAAGAGTGTTACGAGATGGCGAGGCACTGCTTCGAGGATGGTGACATGAAGAACGGTCAGAAGTTTCTTGAACTCGTGGTAAGGTTTTTTAAGCTAAGCCAGAAAGCAAGGTTCGAGGTAGTGGCAGAGGAGGCGCAGAAAGCCCTGGCAAAGATAGCCGCAAAGGGTGATGAGGTGCCCCTTATGCGCTCCGAAGGAGGTGAGACGCGTGAAGGGTGATGAGCAGAAGCCTATCATCATGAAGACCGTAAGGCTTCCGTCGAAGAGAATGGACGAGAGGTCCTCGGAGGTCGTCGAGAGCGTCAGGTTCTGGATAGAAGAAGGCTTCGACGGCGTAGTCTTCGACAGGTGCTTCTGCGGTGTTGACTGCGGCCATCGCTCAGCCTACTACCTGAAATGCGGCCACTCCGACATCGAGGGACACTTCACTAAGGCTTACAACGACTACTGTCCGGTTTGCTTCTCGAAAAGCCTAAGCTACATAGCGTGAATCATGTGGCGGACGCAACCCAGAAGCTGGAGGAAGTGGTGGCAGGTATTAGCCGAGCTAAAGCAGCGGGAGGTTTTAGAGAAGCATAGGGCAACGTTAGAGTACGTGGCTGAGGCGCTTGTGGCCATAGCCGGCATACCCCAGATGGCTGAGCATATGCTCCGTAGGATAGCGCCCAGAGACCAAGCCGAGCTTGAGGCGGTCAGTATGCTATACCAGCGAATTAAGGGCCATTCAATCGACGAATTGAAAGAACCGGAGAATTTTTGCAAAATTTTCTTGAAGTTCAAGCCGACGTCCTACCAGCTCAAGCTGATAGCGGACCAGTCGAAGCGAATCGCGGTAAGGGGCGCTAGACAAAGCGGTAAATCCTATGCGCTAGCCGTCAAGACCATCCTTTTCTGCATAACGCATCCCAGCTCAAAAGCCCTCTACGCCGCTCCCAGCTTCAGACAGTCTAAGACATCCTTCCGAAAGGTCAAGGAGCACTTGGCGACGCTAGACCCCGTTGTCCGACGGGCATGGGTTCTCGAGGAGCTGAAGACGAAGGTTAGGTTCACGAACGGGAGCGAGGCCGAGGCATTTCCTTATGCCCTCGAACGCTTGAGGGGCGAGACATGCGACTACATACTTGTCGACGAAGCGGCCTTCATTCCTGACGACGAGGAGCTATTTGAGGGTGTTTTGAAGCCTATGCTAGCAACGCGCTGGGAGAGGGGCGCCCAGCTGATAGCATGTTCGACGCCATGGGGCACGAACAACTACTTCTATCGCATCTTCAAAGACCCGAGAGTCGCGCCAGAGTGGAGTCATCAGGTTTGGACTTGGCGCGAGGCCGTGGCCGAGAGTGTCATACCCATGAGCTTCATCGAGAGCGAGATGCAGACTAAAGACATGAACTTTTTCAAGCGTGAGTACGAGGTCGAGTTCGTCTCGGATGAGGGGAGCTGGCTAACGCAAGACTTGATAAACTGTTGCCTAGATGCCGACGAGCAGTTCTGGGATTTTGAGGAATATCACACGGGCGAGTTCTACATGGGCCTAGACCTAGGCAAGAAAGTTGACTACTCAGTTCTTACAGTCGTTGAAAAAGTCGGCGATGAGCTTTATGTCAGGCACGTAAAGATTTGGCCGCTCGAGACGCCGTACTCTGCTGTCATAGGCTACGTGAAGGTGCTTTCAGAAAGATTGCACTCGCCCTATAAAATTTTAGTTGACCAGAGCGGAGTCGGCGAGTACGTCGTCGAGGACATGCTCGGTTCGGGCATATCCAACTTAGAGGGTGTAGTTCTTACAGGGCCGAAGAAAGTTGAGATAGCAGGTTATCTAAAACAAAAGATGCAAGAGAACTGTGAGCAAGACTCGAAGGGCAAATGGACTGGCACTTCGAGCTTTCACATACCATACCCCGAAGACAGCGAGCTGGTGAGGAGAATAATCGCCGAGCTTAACGTCGAGAAATACGCCTTGACCAAGGAGGGCAGTATAAAGTTTTACCATCAGGAAGGCACGCACGACGACGTGTTTTGGAGCATGGCCCTGGCTGTCTATGCTAGCAAAGGTGGGGCTGGTATCACGATATCGCCGCTCTAGCTCTTCAGGAATCAAGGAGCTTAATCTCTGAATTAACGAGCTCCCTTAAGACGGTTTACCGCGACCGATACGAGGAAGGATGCCGCAAAGGAAGGAAGGCTCGCACCCAATTCTGGCACGAAGCTAACAACCGCGACGTACGTCGCTATGCCAAAAATCCAAGCCAGCATGTTCTCCGGCCTTACGGCCCTAGCCTTCTCGTAGAACTCTTCCAGCACGATAGATGAGCGGCCCCTGTTCACGAAGAACTCAGCGGAGGCAACGCCGAGGAGCGGGACGAACAGGGCGCCTATCATAAGCAGGAAGCTCTCGTATTCTGCAATAGGAAGGCTCATGGCGAGCGCGACCCCTATGCCGGCCACGAGGATGACGAACTTCCACTGCTTGGTCTTCGGGAAGATGTTCTGGAACGATACGGCTGACGAGTAGATGTCGGCGAAGCAGTTGTCAGTCTCATCGACGAGTATGAGTATCAAGGCCACTCCTCCAAAGAAGAGGAGCGCTATGGATGCCACGACATCCCTTATGCCCAAGAGCACGACGAGCGCAGCTCCCAGAACGTAGAACCATGTGTTGGACATGGTAAAGCCAGCAACGGTCCCGAGGAAAGCTGAGCGAGGTCTATTAGCAAACCTGCTGTAGTCGGATACCAGTGGCCACCAAGATATCGGCATAGCTATGACGAGGTCTAAAGCTAGGAGCAGGGGGACAGAGCTATCGCCGTGGTAAAGTGCCCAGCTCCAAAAGTCGCCGGAGCTGAACGCATGGTAGGTTATCCAGACCGTGGAGCCGTAGACTAACCATATCGCAACCCTCTCCAGCCACTTCCTCACTACGACCAAGGGTCCACCTAGGGCAAGGAGCATGCACCAAACTCCGAAGAAGATGACCCAGAAGCTATACGATGCCTGACCGAGTAAGTTAGAGGTTAGCAGCGTGGCAGCCTGCGCCATTATCATAAACTCGAATGCGGTCCAGCCTATCAGCTGTGCTACGTTCAGGACGGTCGGAAAGTAGGATGCTTTAATGCCGAGGACTGGCCTGAGGCTCACCATCGTGGGCACGCCGTATTTGCTGCCCACGACTCCCGGAAGCGCCAGCATGATGCTTCCTATCACGGAGCCCAGCAGGGATACAAAAAGCACCTCGAAGAACGAGAGCCCCTCCAATAGCGAGCCGGCCAAAAGGACGAGCAGCCCGACGCCTAGGCTCGACCATAGTACGAAGTAGTCTATGCCCCCCAGTATCTTCGCGTCCCTCGATACCGGCTTGGCTCCCCATTCCGGCGGGAGCTTAACCTTCATAATCCGTCCTGCGATACCGCCCCCAAGCTCATTATAAACATTTTAACAAGTAACTTATAAAATAATCCGGTAAAGCTTAGCGAGGCTACCTTTAAAAAGTTAAAAATTTTGTTTTCTGTCTCTGGGTTAAGGATTTGATCTTTAGGATATGGACAGACGCATCGCTGTCCCTCTGGTTAGATATTTTTAAAGGCTTATTACCTATAGATGAACGTCCTAAGGTGTGGTCGAGAGAAGCAAAGACTGGCTAGACCAGGCAGAATGGGATCTTAAGCATGCTAAGAACGACGTGGAGTACGGATTTTATGATTGGGCATGCTTCTCGGCTCAGCAGTCCGCCGAGAAGGCATTAAAGGCTGTTTTTCAAAAGATGGGTGCGGAAGCATGGGGGCATTCCGTCTACGACCTCCTCGTAAACCTAAAGGAAAGGTTAAACGTAAACGAGAAGCTGATAGATTATGCGCTGGAACTTGACAAGGCTTACATTCCGACAAGGTATCCGAACGCCCATCCGTCCTCGTCCCCAAGAAGAAGGTATACAAGGATGGAGGCAGAGAGGATGATTGGATATGCAGAGGAAATCCTCAGGCTCTGTAAGGATATTCTATCCAAAATTTAGTCAGGAAGAAATTCTTGAGAGAATAAGAGAGGTTGTTAATGGGCTGAAGGATGAGCTTGGGATAGAGATGGTAGTCCTTTTCGGATCTTACGCCAAGAAAATCTACACCGTAGCCAGTGACGTAGACATCTTAGTTGTTTACGATGACGAAAAGTCCGATAACGACCTCGTGTATAAGCGTTTGATGAAGCACCTCAAGATACCAAGAGCAGAGTTGCATATATTTTCAAAGAAAGAGTACGGCAACATAAGAGGCTCGATGTGGATAAAGACGATAGAAACGGAGGGAGTAAAGATAATCAACGCGAGCTACTCATAGCATCTGAGCTGAACTTCGTATTTATGTAAATCTGTCAGACCTTCTCAACCTCCAGCGGTAACATGCATACGCAATCGTATTGCGGGGTATAAAGATGACTATGCGTTGAAACGGAGTGACGCAACCATACAACAACGCGTACTTATTCCACCCTGAGGCTGACGCCCTTCGCCTTTAACTTCTTCTTGTTGAGTACTACCTCTAGGACGCCGTTCTTGTAGGTGGCCTTTGCGCCCTCAGACTCGACCTCCTCGGGGAGCTCAACCTCCTTGTAGTACTTCCTCTCGGGCGTATCCACCTTTATCGTCAGAGTCTTTTCCGTAACGTTCAGCTGTATGTCGTTCTTGTCGACGCCCGGTAGCTCGGCCACAACCCTTACCGTGTTTTCCTCAGGTATCACATCGACCAAAGGCTCCCTCTCGCCCCTGAGCTCTAAGGGCCTTCTACCGAGCCTAGGTCTTATGTTGCCGAACTCCCTTATGATAGGTTTCCCGTCAGGCCCTATCGTGATAGAGTAACCGTAAACGAACGGCCCGAAGATTTTCTCTACGCCCCTGTCCGTCCTCCTCTCCTTCACGAGTTCCCTCGGAACCATCTCCTCCATTCTCCTGAACTCTTCTTCGAATTCTCTGAAAAAGTCCTCCCAATACCTCTCGAAGAAGCCGAAGGGGAAGCGCCTGAGCCTCCTGAAAAATTCATCCCACTCATCTGGCAAACAGAACCACCTGTATGAGGGAGGGTGCCCTCCTGCTTATAAATTTAACCTGAGACGCAAAACTGTCTATCCTTTGCTGCTCGTTGCCTTGGAGAAGAATATCTTGACGATGTCCGTCATCCTAACCTCTATGCCGAAGCGCTCCTCCTCACGCTTCATGTAGCGGAAGACGCCGAGCAGCCTCGGAAAGTCTTTGATGAAGCTGAACCTGCCGCGTATCTTGTCTGCGACGACATCGAACACTTCCTTGTACGGTGAAAACTTTCTCAGGAGCTCAGCGGTGTACGCCTCTGGGTCTTGTGCATTCTTCAAGAAAATCTCGGCGCACTGGAGGCTCGGTATTATGCCCTCGCCCAGCACGGAGAAAACCGTTCCTACGCTTTCGCCGATACCAACTACCTTTCCCACGTAGTAAGGCTGGCACATGGATGGAGGCGTTATTCTGAGCGGCCTGCCCGTCCTTTTGACTACCTCGCCTCCGTGTTCCCGCATGAAAGCGTCCAAGAAGTACCTCTGCCTTCCGAAGCAGTCGCCGCAGCCAACATGGGCATAGGAATCGCCGAGCGGGAAGAACCAGAGATAGCCGGCCCTCATCGGCCTTATGTAGAAGTCGTCTATGGGCATCTTGCTGTACTTCACTTTGTATTCCAACGTGTGGACTATGTATTCTTTGCCGATTTTTGGGAGCAATGTCCTCGGGAATCCTGTAGAGTCGACTATTAGGTCGTAGTCGTCCTTAAACTGCTCGGCACTCCTGACGTGAACGCCGAACCTCGCATCGTGACCGTCCACCATGTCCCTCTCAAGTGAGAGCTTGTCGAACGTGCATAGGCCCTTGAGCTTTATCCAGAAGCGTGGACCTCCAAGGTCAACACACATTTCTTTACCTTTGTAAAACACGTAGTCCTCGAAGTTCAGGCCGACGGGCAAGAGGAGCCTCCGCATCTCGTTGCTGGATGTAGCCCACGCGCAGGGCGGGTAGCAATCTGCGTAGCTGCACCTCTCGAATCCGACGACCTTGTAGTCATGCGCCAGCCTGGAGACGAGATAGGAGCCTGCCACACCAAGCCCGACTACGGCAATCTTACGCATGGCTCAATAAAGCACGAATTGCGGCCCAATTTAACTTCTTTTCCCCTGGCCTCGTTAAAGATTTAAGCGTTGATGAGCGTCTTAACCATTAGGGTGAAATGTATATAGGACATGCGACCCTTCTGAGGCGCAAGGTGTCTGAGCCAGCCGGAGCGTTGCGTAAGGAGCTGAGGAGGCCAGGAATAGTTCTGGTTCCAGGAGTCTTCAACGCCCTATTAGCCATGATGGCCGAGAGTATGGGGTTCAAGGCCGTCTATTTCTCAGGAGCCGCCTTTACCGCATCGCTCGGCCTTCCGGACATAGGCCTCATAACGATGGACGAGGTAGCAAGGGCCGTGAAGTACATAACCGACGCCGTCAGCATACCCGTAATCGTTGACATAGACACCGGATACGGCGAGGCGTTAAACGTCGCGAGGGCCGTGAGGGAGATGGAGAGGGCAGGAGCTGCTGCCGTTCAGCTGGAGGACCAAGTACTTCCGAAAAAATGCGGGCACTTGGCGGGCAAGGGTCTTATCTCGTCGGTCGAGATGGCCAAGAAGGTCAGGACGGCCGCCGAGGCTAGACAGAATTCCGACTTCGTGATAATAGCCAGAACCGATGCGAGAGGTGTGACTGGCTTTGAGGATGCAATCGAGAGGGCGAAGCTTTACCTAGACGTAGGCGCCGACGTGATATTCCCCGAGGCCTTAGAGTCGGAGGAAGAATTCAGGGAATTCTCCAGGAGGGTCAGGGCGCCTTTGCTCGTGAACATGACAGAGTTCGGAAAGTCTCCGCTGATACCCGCAAGAAAGCTCGAGGAGATGGGCTACAAATTTGTTATATATCCGGTCACGATGCTTAGAATGATGATGGCATCCGCGAGGGAAGCTTTGAGCTTGATAATGCAGCACGGAACCCAAGAGGCTCTGGTGCCCAGAATGTTCACACGTAAGGAGCTTTACGATTTGATAGGTTATCACGAATACGAAGAGTTCGACAGGAAGATATCTCAAGAGGTTGAAGGGGGACAAGCTTAGCATGGACAGGATAACGAAGATTTTGGGAGAGTATGCATGCGAGATTGAGTATGAAGACGTTCCGGGAGAGACTGCCCGCGAGGCGAAGCGGAGGGTTATAGACTCGCTCGCCGTGGCCTTCGCCGCCTATAATGCGGAGCCAGTCGTTATGGCGCGCCGCGCCGCATCACGGTATGTAACGACATGGGGCGGACGATTAATCGGGACGAGATATAGAGCATCGCCCGACTGGGCTTCGTTCGTGGATGGTGTTATGATACGCTACCATGACTACAACGATACCTATCTCTCGAAGGAGCCGTTGCACCCGAGTGACATGATAGCCGCCGCACTCGGGTTGGGCGATGCCCTCTGCTCGTCCGGGAAGGATGCGATAGCGGCCATAGCGATAGGGTACGAAGCTTCCGTGACGCTCTGCGACGGTGGAAGCTTAAGAAAGAAGGGATGGGACCACGTGAACTTCCTCGGGGTAGGTAGCGCCTTGGTGTCCGGTAAGCTCCTCAGTCTGGACGTCGAAAAGACTCAGCATGCCCTCGCGATATACGCAGTCCCGCATGCGTCGATGAGGCAGACGAGGGTTGGAGAGCTAAGCATGTGGAAAGGTGCCGCAGCGGCGAACTCTACGAGGAACGCGGTCTTCGCATCCTTGCTGGCGGCGGAAGGTTTCACAGGACCTTTCAAGCCGTTCGAGGGAGAGATGGGTTTCATAAAACAACTTCTACACGGAGACTTCGATGCGAGCGTCCTCGCACCGTTGGCAGAAAAGAGGCCGCCCAGAAGAATTCTTGACACATACATAAAGCCGTATCCTGTAGAATACCATGCGCAGACGGCAGTTGAGGCGGCTCTAAAGCTGAGGGAAGAGCTCAAGCCAGAGGATATCGAGAAAATAATCATCGATACGTTCCAAACGGCTTACGACATCATAGGTCCGAAAGACCCTGAGAAGTGGGACCCGCACACGAAGGAGACGGCAGACCACTCACTCATGTGGATTGCTGCTGCAGCGCTCGTTTGGGGACCTATAAGGTTTGAGCACTACGGCGATGTAAGGAACCCCACAGTCCTGTCCCTAATGAAGAAGATGGAGGTTAGGGTTGACCCAGAGCTTGACCGCATGTATCCGGCTGCGTTCCCCAACAGGATGACAGTCGTTACAAAGAACGGCAGGAAGTTCACGGAGCAGGTAGACTATGCGAAGGGCCACCCCAAGAATCCCATGTCGGACGCCGAGCTGGAGAAGAGGTTCCACGAGCTTACGGCCGGCATCATGCCAGAAGCTCAGAGGAAGAGGTTGCTGCAGAAGCTGTGGAGACTCGAAGATTACTCGGTGGCCGAGATAGTTGAGGATGCAGTAGTTTAGCTCGCAGGCTTAACAAGACGTAAAAAAATAAAGGGTTTTAGGCGATATGGTTAGGTTCTTTTATCGATCGGTACGAACTCCTTCTCAACCTCGCCGTCGTAGTAGAGCCTTGGCCTTAGAATCCTGTTGTCCGCCGTGTACTCTATGATGTGTGCAGACCATCCGACAGTCCTTGCCGCGGCGAACACCGCGCAGTATAGGTCAGTCGGTATGCCCATAGCGTAGTAGCATATGCCAGCCCAGAAGTCGCAGTTCGTGCATATGTTCTTTGGCTCACAGAGCTGCGTCATCACGAGGGTCTCAAGCTTGTAAGCGAGGTCGTAATAGTTCTTGGCCCTTCCACCGTACTTATCAGCAAAAATCTTCGCATAATCCCTGAATATCTTAGCCCTAGGGTCGTAGCTCTTGTAAACCCTGTGACCTGCGCCCATTACCCTCCTCTTGCCGGTTAGGATATTCTCACTATACCAGCTGTCCACGTTCTCCGGACTTCCTATCTCGTCGAACTGCCGCATGGCCTCTACGTTCGCGTATCCGTGAAGAGGCCCCCTCAAGGCTCCTATGGCTCCTACGATTGCGCTGTAGTAATCGCTCAGCGTTGACGCGATGACGACTGCCGTGAAGGCGGATGCATTCATCTCATGCTCCGCATACAGAATCATGGAAACGTCCATAGCCCTATTCAAAAGCTCTTCCTGCCTCTTGCCGTGCAACATGTAGAGGAAGTTCTCGGCGTGGTTGAGCCTCGGGTCAGGCTCGACCAAGTCCAAACCGTTCTTAATCCTATACCAATAAGCTACTATGGTCGGCATCTTGGAAATCAGCCTTATGGTCTTCCTGTACATACCGTCCCTACTCATGTCGTACCTGCCGGGCTCCAGGTTTCCAAGATAAGATACGGCGGTTCTGAGCATCTCCATGGGCTCTATGTCCTTTGGGATTTTGCGGAGCAACTCGACGACCTGCCCCGGTATTTCCCTTTCCTCCTTCATCCAGCCGCCGAAATCGCTCAGCTCCTTCCTTGTGGGTAGCTTACCCTGAAGTATTAGGTAAACCACCTCCTCATACGTGCAGTTTTTCGCCAAATCCTCGATGCTGTAACCCCTGTAGTACAGCTTACTGTGGAACCCGTCTATGAAGCATATAGTACTCTTATCCATGCATACGTTCTCGAGGCCTTTGCTGATGAGCACCTGCTTAGTAGTCTTATCTATACACCAAGGTTGCTCTTCAGGAGTTAGTTTCCTGGCCAAAGCAGAACACGATTAAATCTTTAATTTTAGGGTATAAATATTTTAATAGACGAATTCCGAAGTTACCGTTAGAACCGCATGCGGGCCCGTAGCTCAGCATGGTTAGAGCGGCAGTGGTTTGGCCGAGGCTCATAACCTGTAGGTCCTGGGTTCGAGTCCCAGCGGGCCCATATGATTTTTAAGACTAAATGTACCACAAAAACCGGTATGGGAATCCGTACTCTGGTCGGCTGTTGCGGCTGGGCCATAAAGGGAGGCAAGCAGGCCTATTACAGCAGCCTCAAAACTATAGAGTTACAGGAGACCTTCTACAAGCTACCCAAGCCGGATACCGCAAGAAAATGGAGGGAATCGGCACCGAGGGACTTTGTCTTTAGCATGAAGGCTTGGCAGGCGATAACGCACCCTCCGAGCAGCCCGACTTGGAGGAGAGCCGGCATTAAGGTTCCGGAGGGTATGAAAGAAAATTATGGGAACCTGAAGCCCACGAAGGAGAACTTCGAGGCTTGGAGCAAGACGGTCGAGGTGGCGAAGGCTATCGGGGCGGCAGTAGTCGTGATACAAACGCCCTCCTCGTTCGGCTACGCCGAGAAGAACTTCGAGAACGCTGACAAGTTCTTCGGCGATATACGGCGCGAGGGCTTCGAGGTAGGCTGGGAGCCAAGGGGCAGCTGGCGCGAGAAGCCCGACGCAGTCAAGGAGCTCTGCGAGAAGCACGGCCTGATACACGTGACGGACGTGTTCCGCTGGAGGCCTGTCCACAAGCATAGATGGTTCTACACGAGGCTACACGGTATAGGGAGTGGCGAGGTGAACTATTCGTACAGGTACACCGATGATGACCTGGCCAAGCTGAGGCAGATGGTCGTAGAGGAGTCAGAGGATAGGGATGCATGCTACGTGCTGTTTAACAACGTTTCGATGGCCGAGGACGCGTTAAAGTTCAAGCGGCTCTTAGAAGCATTTATTTAGCCGTATGCACGCTCTAATGGAAGGCAAGGACTAATGGCCGAGCACAAGGATTTTGTCAAGAGGATACTGAAAAGTAGACCGGAGCTTTCCGAGGAGGAATTAGAGAAAAAAGTTGAGGAGAAGCTGAAGAGTTCGCCAATGCTGAGTAGACTCGGAGCGCTGCTACTGGTAGCGGACGAGTTAGGAGCTCTCAAGATATCCGGAGGTTCTACGTCACCGCTCGATACGAGCGAGTTCACGAAAGTATCCTCGCTGGTCTCAGGGCTGAACGACATCTCGCTCTATGTTAGAGTTATAGCTGTCTCGCCCCTCGTCAAGCTGAACGGCAGAGCCATCCTAAGGATGAAGGTCGGTGACGAAACCGGCAAAGCTTCAACCGTCGCATGGGAGCAGAAGGCGGAAGAGCTGGCGACGATAGGTCTCTCTCCTGGCATGACCATCACGATAATGCATGCCTATACGAGAAGCGGCTTTGACGGTAAACCCGAGATACAGCTAGGGAAGAACAGCTCGGTAAACATCGTCGAAGATTCGGGCATCCTGCCGCAGGTCGAGAGCTTCTTCGTTCCCGTAAGCGGAGTCTCGGTAGCTGGAACCTTTGACGTGAAGGGCACGCTTATAATGGTTGGCGAGCCGAAGTCTATACAGACGAAGTCCGGTACAGTAAACTTAGTGGAGGCGCTCTTGGCCGACGAGGGCGGCGAGGCTGTCTTGGTAGCGTGGAGGGACAAAGTGGAGCTGATAACGAGCACTCCACCAGGAACCGAGTTGATGCTGACGGACGTCAGGTTCAGAGGAGGCCAGCTCCAGACGACTATGAGGACGTGCATCGCCAAGGCGGCCAAGAGCAAGCTGGACCTATCAAGGCTAATGGCAGAGTCCAAGAGGTTGATGAGCAACAAGCCCCTCAAGGTGCTCGACGTCATCAAGGAGCCGGAGCTCATAACACTCGTTGTCTCCGACGGTGTATGGGTTTACAGGCTTTCGAGCCGCTCGCTGTCCAATGTCGACGTTAAGGAAGGCGACGTGATTCGTCTCGCCAAAGGTTTCGTATCGGAGAGGAATGGCAGGAAGACCATTGTGACATCAGAATACGGGATAATGGCAGTAGCCGATGAGGATGCAAAGAAGATACCGATGGTCGATAGAAGGAGGAAGCTAGCAGATATAAGCGGCGAGGAGTCCGAGATAATAGTCGAAGGGATACTCCATACGAAGACTCCGCTGGGAGCCGTGGAGACAAGGTTCGGTAAGGCTGAGAAGACAAGCTTCTGGCTGAGGGACGGCGAGACTACGATGCTCTGCTCTGCGTGGAGGTCCAAGGCGAGGGAGATAGATTCCGTGCCGATAGGCAAGAGGGTTCAGCTGCGCTGGGTCAGGGTCAGGCGGAACGTCTTCGGCGAGCTGGAGATAGCTGTCGAAAGGGATACGAAGGTGGTTGTGCTAGAGGCATGAGGCCGATACTCCAGGTTGCTCTGGACTTTACATCCCTTGAACAAGCACATCGGACTCAGCAGCGGCAACCCGCGAGATCAGGGAGGCAATAGACTCAGTCATCTAGACCGGGAGCTTCCCTCAAGAAACTCATACGCTTCTCCGTAAAGCCTTGGCCCAACTTTAGCCCTGCATTCCTTGAAGATTCTTTCAAGCTTCCTTACATCGCCTTTGCTGATAATCCTGAGAAGCTCGTTGAGCTTTCTCTTGTAAGACAAGAGGACTCGGAACGCATAGGGGTTCATCTTGAACGCTGAGGCCATGAACTCTGGACTCTCCGATAGCGAGGTTGCTGCTGATAGCATCTGTAACCTGAAAGTTGTTCCCGAGAGCCTCTTCAGCTTATTTAACATCTCACTATCAGTAGCAAAAACGAGCGAGATTGCCAGAGCATGCGATAAGGAAAGTGCGTATGCCATAACCTTGTCGTGCGTCCTCCAGTCTACGGCGACGATTTTTGCATCGCCGAACAGGCTTTTTGCTATGCGCAGCTCAGAACTTCTGCTCTTAATCGGAATCAAGGCGACGACCCTTCCCTTCATGCTGCTTGCGCCTGGCCCAAATAGCGGGTGGACAGAAAGTAGCCTCACACGTGTATGCTTTAACCTCTTCAGCGACGTAACGACATGCGCCTTCAGGGACGAGACCTCTATTACCACGCCTCCCTGTTTTGCATACCCTAAAGCTTCACCGACTACTGATGCCGTAACGTCCGGTGGAACGGCCACTAGTGTAACGTCTGCATCATGTACGACGTCCTTAATGCTTCTACCCATAGTTGCCCCAATTTTCCTTGCCAACCTGGATGCGGCACTTGGGTTCTTATCGAAAATTTTTATCTCGTACCTCCTTTTACAAAAATAGTTGGCGAACCAGCCACCCATCTTTCCTGCTCCGATAACCGCCACCTTCATCTATTTTCAACACTTAAAGAAGAATTAAACTAAATAACTTTCCCTAGGAAGACTCGCCGCCTGCTCTTATACGACCGTCGACTCAGGACAGGAACTCGCCTATTCTCTTCACACCCTCGACCAAGCTATCTTTTGGCTGTCCGAGCGATATCCTGAAGTAGTTGAAGTAGTTGCCGAATGCGCCTCCGGGCGCCACGCTTACGTTCTTCTTCTCTAAGAGCTTCACGGCAAACTCCGAACCATCTATGCCTTCCACGTCAATTCGTGGAAAGACGTACATCGCACCGTCTGGCTTGTAGAACGACACGGGTAAGGGCTCAAGGGCCTTACACACCGCCTCAGCCCTCTCCCTCATTACCTCGGAGTTTCTCTTTGCCTCCTCCAAGCACTTCAGCGCCTCGATGGATGCATACTGTATGAACTCTGGGATGCACGTTATGAGCATGGATTGTATGGCGGCCATCCTGTTCGTCCTGTCGAGGTCAGAGATGACGAAACCAACCCTAAAGCCCGTCATGCCCCAGCTCTTGGAGAAGGACGAGATAAGAACGTGGCTCACGTCCGGATAGTTAAGGACCGTGTTGTGCTCCGAGCCTGTGAAGTTGTAGTCCGCATAAACCTCGTCGCTTATCAGCGTCAGCTTCCTGTCCTGCGCTATCTCCACTATACCCTTGAACGTCTTCCTACCCAAGGCCTTGCCCGTTGGGTTGCACGGATAGTTCAGGATTACGGCCTTCGTGGCCGCGCTTATCTTTTCGTTAAGCTCGTCGAGGTTTGGCTCCCATCCATCACCCAACTGCGTCTCCAAAACGATGGGCCTTCCGCCGACGTACTTGACGCAGGGCTTGTAAATTGGCCACGATGGGTCGATGACCACTACCTCGTCGCCCGGAGATATCGTAGATGCAAGGGCTAGGTACACGCCAAACGCACCGCCTACCGTGGCTATCGCCTGGTCTGCCTTTATATCCGCGCCGAACTTCATCTTCACATAATCAGCGATTGCCTGCCTCAGCTCCTGCTTTCCCTTCGGCTCCGTGTACCTTGACCTTCCTGCCTTCATCTCTTGGTAGGCCCTCTCCACGACGACGCTCGGCGCCCTGAAGTCAGGCTCGCCTACGTCCATCCTGATGACCTTGACGCCTTGCTTCTCGAGAGCCTCCGCCATCCTGGCTATGTCCCTATGCGTAAGGACCTTCCTCTCTGGCGGCTTTGGTTGGACCTTCGTGCACTCCTCGATGAGTAACGTCGTCAGCCTCTGCGCAAAATCCTTCTCTACGCCAAGACTCATAGCCTCCTTAACCATAGCCTCCCTTAACGTTCTCTCGACGCTCGGGTCCTCGACACTCAAACCCTTCATCTGCTTCAGCTTACCTATCTCGGTACAAAGGGTCTGCCGTTTTGCGACGAGCCTGAGGATTTCCTTAGTGGTTTCCAACACATCGTTCCTCAATTTCTCGAGCTCGCTTTCTTTCACGTAGGGCACCTTTACTTCATGGATAGCGACTAGCCCATGTATTTAAATGATGACCCTGATTTGGTTGGGAGTACTCATTTCGCATGTATATCGTGAATTTGTAAACGGTTACGTCAAAGCTTTTATATTAAAAGCAAGGCCTTCCTTCAAACGTATCCTCTTCTGTAAACGATGTTTACGTACCTTCTACCTTCCGTGAGCAACCCCTCGATTTCTTCCTCGCTAAACGGTGTGAGTTTCTCTCCACCCAGAAGCCTTTTTGTAGGTTGCAAGTTTTGTAGATAGTAGATTTTTGCCCCCTCGATGCTTTTGCATATTTCGATTATGTCTTCTTTTGTATGATACTCTTTCACCAACGTCGTCCTAAATTCGTACGAAATTCCTGATTCCATGAGCAAGCTAAGGGACCTTTTCACGTTCTCGAACAACTCTCTCGTTAGAATGCTTCCCGTGACCTTCTTATACTTCTCGTACTCAAGCGCTGTCTTTATGTCCATCGCGACGTAATCAACGAGCCTTTCTCTGACCAACTTCTCCAGCATGAAGAAATTGCTCCCGTTCGTCTCTATCCCGGTAAGTAGGCCTATGCGCCTTACCTCCCTAAAAAAATCCGGCAGGCTTTCCTGCAACGTCGGCTCTCCGCCAGTTACCACCACGGCATCAATTAATCCTGCTCTCCTTTTAATATAACTGAGGACCTCATCTTTCCTTACCTCCTTAACTTCATCCGGGATGACGAGCCATGGTACGTAGCAGAATGGACACCTGAAGTTGCATCCTACGGTAAAGACTACGGTTGAAACTTTTCCAGGATACTCCACCAAGCTTACTTTTTGGAATCCTCCTATCCTCACGCGGCTCCTTCCCCATCCTCTAAAGCTGTCCTGTCAAATGTCCTCCTCTGCCTAAACTCCTCCTGTTTCCCCATATTCCATTGGTCAACCGGCCTAAGGTAGCCGACGATTCTGGAATAGATTTCCGAAGACCTTCCGCATTTTGGACAGGCGATTACCCTGCCGCTCATATAGCCGTGCTCTTCACACACGCTAAAAGTTGGACTTATCGTAAAATAGGGGATTCTAAAGTTTTCGCAAACTTTTCTAACAAGGGCCGCTATGGACTCTACCGGGGGATAGCTTTCTCCAAGCCATATATGGAAGACTGTCCCGCCGGTGTATTTCGTCTGAAGTGGTTCCTGCAACCTCAGCGCTTGCCATAAGTCATCCGTATAGTATACTGGTAGTTGTGAAGAGTTCGTGTAATAAGGTTCCGATGCTGTTTTAGCCCCCCCGTCGTTCGCGACAAATATGTCCGGGTATATGCTCTTATCGATTTTGGCCAAACGATACGCCGCAGACTCGGCTGGTGTGGCCTCAAGGTTGTACAAGTTCCCCGTATCTTCCTGAAATTCCAATAACGCGCCCCTCATAAACTCCAGAGTTTTCTCCGCAAATCTTAACCCCTCAGCATCCCCTATGCCACATCCCAAGAGGTTCACGCAACACTCATTCATTCCAACAAGCCCTATCGTTGAAAAGTGGTTCTTCCAGTATTTCCCGAAAGCTTCTTTAACCTCTCTAAGATAAAACTTCGAGTAGGGATACAAGCCATCCTCGATAAGCCTCTCAAGCCATTCTCTCTTGATCTCCAGGGCCTCCTTGGCCAGTAACATCCTGTCCATGAGCATTTCAAAAAACCTCGTCTCATCCTTTGAAAGATATCCTATCCTCGGCATGTTAATTGTTACTACGCCGATAGAACCCGTGAGAGGGTTTGACCCGAAAAGCCCACCTCCCCTCCTTCTTAATTCTTTCGTGTCTATCCTAAGGCGACAACACATCGAGCGTACGTCGTCGGGCCTCATGTCAGAGTTTATGAAGTTGGCAAAGTATGGTAGACCGTATTTTGCGCATGTCCCAAAAATCTTTTTGACAGGAGCGCTTTCCCATCTGAAATCCTTCGTTACATTAATCGTCGGAATAGGAAACGTGAATGGTCTCCCCGAGGCGTCCCCTTCTAGCATTACTTCAGCAAACGCAACGTTAAAGATGTCCATTTCTTCCTGAAAGTCACCATATACATTATTCTTGACCTCTCCACCGACCACCACCGGCTCATTCTCGAGGAACTCCGGAATGGTGAGGTCTAAAGTTATGTTAGAAAATGGTGTTTGGAAGCCAACCCGCGTCGGAACGTTCATATTAAAGATGAATTCTTGTAATGCCTGCTTAACTGTCTTATAATCTAAGCCATCGTACCTTATGAAGGGGCTTAGGAACGTATCAAAGTTCGAGAAAGCTTGAGCACCGGCCGCCTCGCCCTGCAATGTGAAGATGAAGTTCGTGGCCTGTCCGAGTGCGACCCTAAAATGTTTTGCTGGGTTGGACCAGGTTTTTCCCCTGACGCCCTTAAACCCCGTAAGCAGGAGGTCTTGGAGGTCCCATCCGACGCAGTACGGCCCTAATATGCCAAGGTTATGGATGTGAAAATCCCCTTTATAATGTGCCTCAACGATTCTAGGATTCCTTTTGTAGTATATCCTATGAAGCCAATAGCTTGAAATCACTTGAGAAGATATGTGAAAGTTTAGAGCCTGAAGGGAATAGGTCGTGTTTGCGTTCTCTTTCACGAGCCAAGTCCTTTTTTCAAGATACCCGTCCACAAGGTCCCTTATTTGGGCATGTAAGGCTCTATGAAGAACATAAGCCCTTGCTACCATGTAATGGCCACAATCTACGAGAACTCTCTCGATAAGGTCTTGGACCTGTTCTACGGTAGGCGTCCCGTTAGGCCCGAACTTTTCTTCAAGGGCGCTGACAACCTTCTTGGCAACGTTTTCAGCCAAAGTCCTATCCCGTTCACCCGTAGAGCGCATAGCCTTCCATATCGCCTCTACTATCTTCGTCTCTTCGAACTCTACGGTTCTTCCATCTCTTTTGATTATCCTTTTCAGCATAGGTATTTGGATGGATAATCCATCCAAATATAAATGTATCGTTTCTGCTATTCTAACTTTTACCCATGTTTGAATCCGAACTCAGATTAGTCAAGAGAATACATAACGCGTAATTATTAGCCTAGGGTACGTTTGCGCATGAAAGTTTACGTAGTGCGAATCAAGCTTTTAAACCATTAGAAGATACACACGGCATCAACGTGATGCGTTTTGGGAAACGCCTCACTGTTGGGAGGAAAGGGAAGGAAACTCTTCGAGGCGGTGACAGGCAGGCTTGTCAGCTACATGGTTAGCCACAGTGTAAAACCTATCACGCTAAGCTTGTCTGGACTCGTCTTCGCCATAGTATCGGCCGGCCTTTACCTTGCAGCCGCCAACGTACCCGAGCTGATAATCTTAGCCGCAGTCGTTCTACTAGTGTCCGGGTTCTTCGACGCCATAGACGGTGCTGTTGCGAGGGCATCGGGTAAGGTTACCGCCTTTGGTGCATTCACTGACTCCATGCTCGACAGGATAGAGGATGCTGCGATAATCGTCGGTATGACCCTTGCTGGCTTCATGGATGTCCTGCTTGGTATGCTCCTGCTGTTATCTTCATACTTGGTGAGCTACTCGAGGGCGAGGGCTGAGGGCCTTGGCGTCGAGATGAAGGGTGTAGGGCTCTTCGAGAGGGCAGAGAGGATTCTCGTACTCTTCGCCGCATCCATAGCCGAATACTTCCTTCCCCGCGCCATAATGCTCCTCTCCGCCGCGTTGATAGCAATAAACGTCTTAGTAATAATTCAAAGAGTTTTACACGTGAGGTCTAGGTTGAAAGGAAGAAACGCCAACTCTAGGCTGGAATGAACGTTATTTTTCCATCCTTGAATTGGAGCTCATAAACATAGTTCACCTCGAGCTTCACGTTGAGCATCTCGTACTCCTCCTCTGTAAGGAACAACGTCATCTTTGGTATAACGACCTCTCTCATGTGGGGTAGCAAGCCCATGGACTGCATCTGAAGGAACACGCCCTGCATGAGCTTTTGCAACATCAGAGTATCCTCAGCGAGCGCACTAGTCCTATCACCGTGTCGTCTGACCTCGACCAGCTCCACAATCCTTCCAGGTCTACCAGTCTCAGGGTCGTTGGTGCTGGAAATCCTGTAAACCTTCACCAGAACCATTTGACAATAGGAGGGAGACAGAAGTATATTAGTTTGTCGAGAGCGTATGAAAATCTAATTGCTATGCCGCTTGACACCCTTCAACAGCATCTTTACGTCAAAGGCCATGCAGCCGCTCTCATAGACGAATAGCGGGTTTATATCGACGTCGCTTATAATGTCAAAGTCCAGCGCGAGTTGGCTCACCGCCGCCAAAACATTCTTCACGGAGTTCGCGTCCTTCGGAGCGCCTCTGAAACCTTCCAGCACCCGATAGACTTTCGTCTCTCTCATCATCTCCTCTATGTCGACATCCGTGAGCGGAGCAACCCTGAAGGACACGTCTCTGTACAATTCTACCAGAACGCCTCCGGAGCCGAACATAACGAGTGGCCCAAAAGCCTCGTCCCTATGCATGCCCACAGCAACCTGCGTTCCCTCTTTAACGAACGGCCTAACCACGACGCCCTCTATCTTAGCATTTGGAGCTTTCTCCTTAACGGATTTAAGAATCCCATCGTAGGCATCCTCCAACTCTCTCCTGTCTCTTATGTTGAGCTTTATCGCTCCCACATCGGTCTTGTGAACTATGTCCGGAGATTCAACCTCGAGGACGAGCGGGTATCCTAAGTCATCTGCCAATCTGAGGGCTTCCTCTAAATTTTTTGCAACAAATTTCTTTGGAGTGGGTATTCCGTAGAAGCTTGCGACCTCGCACGACTCGGACTGCGTAAGGTTCCTCCCTTCCTTGAGGGCCCTTACTATGATTTCGTATGCGCTGTCCTTTTCCCTCTTAATCTCAAGATGCTTGCCCGCTGGCCTATTTTTATAGTAAATGTACCTATACTTTGTTGCGAGAGCCGCTACCGCCCTTTCTGGTGTGTCGAAGGTAGGTATGCCGTTTTTTATGAGAAACTTCATAGCGTCATCGCACTCCTTGCCGCCGATGAATGCGGCCACGACCGGCTTGTTTTTTCCCACTTCGCTTACGCAGCTCGCTATGGCCTCGGCGACGTTCATGGGGTTGAGGGTGGCTGGATGCGAGAAAAGCGTTATGAGCGCATGGACCCTTTCGTCGTTCAGCAAAACCGAGATGGACCCGTAGTATTCCTTCTCCGTGGCCATCCCTGTTAGGTCTATCGGGTTGAAGACTGAGCCGAAGCTCGGCATCCATTTCCTTAGAGCCGACGCTAAGTCCTCAGGAATTTCCATCAGACGGAGTTTTAGCTCCTCACATGCGTCAGCACACATAACGCCCGCACCACCGCCGTTCGTCAGTATCACGACGTTCTCACCTTTTGGGTCTGGTAGCATGGCCAAAGACAGCGCATAGTCGAAAAGCGTCCGTATGTCACTTGCCCTTACGATACCGCACTGCTTGAACACGGCATCGTAAGCGACGTCCGAGCCTGCCAGCGAGCCAGTATGCGATTTTACAGCCTCAGCAGCCCTCGCACCCTTTCCCGCCTTTAGAACGACTATAGGCCTTTCCTTGCTAACCCTCTTGGCAACCTCCATAAACTTCTTCCCGTTCTCAACCCCTTCCAAGTAAAGCACTATGGCCTTAGCGTGGGGGTCTTTAGAGAAGAAATCCATAAGGTCGGACTCGTCCACGTCAGCCCTGTTTCCTAAGTTTATGATGTCCAAGAGGCCTATGCTCTTTAACTTCGTCCAAGTGAGTAGAGCTGCCGCTAAGGCGCCGCTTTGGGATATCATGACGATCTCTCCCTTGTCTGGAAGGTATGGTAGGAAGCTTGCGTTTAGACTAACTACCGTATCGATTAAGCCCACTATGTTAGGCCCTAAAATCCTCACGCCGCCCCTCTTAGCGATTTCTAGAATCTTCATCTCGGCCTCGACGTTCCCGACTTCTCTGAAGCCTGAAGATATGATGGCCGCAACTTTCACGCCCTTCCTGACGCAATCCTCGATAACTCTTGGGACGACGTTAGCAGGTACTGCGATTACCGCTAAGTCGATCTTGGATGGAACATCATTCAGGCTCGGGTAACACTTGAGGCCAAGTACCTCATCGACGTTCGGGTTGATTGGGAAGACACGCTCTCTCGGGAAACCGTTCTCGATTATATTCTTGAGTATCACGTGGCCAATCTTCGTCGACTCCCTCGAAGCTCCCACAACGGCTACGGTACGGGGCCTTACAAGGTGCTCTATCCCTTCCACAAAAACTTAGGCGCTTTCCGACTATAAAAGCTTCTTAAGAATTACTCTTCTGACTTTTCTACCTCTTCCTCCAAGCTCTCGATGTAGCGCCTATACTCTTCAGCGTCCATTAGCTTTTCCAACTCACTCGGGTCAGAAATCTCCATCTTCACTATCCAACCCTCTTCATAGGGCGAGTCATTTATCAGCTCAGGCTTGTTGAGCAGGTTGCTATTCACCTCGACTACCTTTCCGGTAACTGGTGTGTAGATTTCCGATACCACTTTCACGGATTCTATCGTGCAGAGCGTGTCCTTTTGCTTCAGCTTCTGGTTAGTGGTGGGCAGCTCAAGGTAGATTATATCGCGCAGCTTCTTTTGCGCATAATCCGTTATTCCTATTACGGCAATCTTTTTCTTAATAACCTTAATCCATTGATGGTCCTTACTATAGAGTAGGTCTTCGGGTATTTCAAAACTCTCAGACACTTGTTGTGCACCTAAAGCGCCCGCAATCAAATCTTATATTTAAAAATTTCCTAAACTTCATTTTAGCATCTCGCTGAGCCTTTTATACTCGCCCTCCTTGTAAAACAGGACTTCTGTCTCAAGCCTCACGCGCATGCCAAGCCTCCTGAATAGCTGGAAGAGCGTCCCGCCATCAATCTTCCCCTGCAGGGCACCCTTCTCTGCCAGCTCGACCAGCTTTTTAATTATGCCCCTTGCTTGCTCAGGGTACTGCTCTAGGGCAGCGTTAAGCACCTCCTCCGCCCTATCGCCGAGGAAAGGCTTAAGCCTCTCCATCGGGTCTTTCTCGACCCTCTTAAGCTGTTCACCCTCCTGAACGCCCTGCATCAATTGACGTAACTTTCTCATCTGTATTCTCTTGAGTTCTAAGTCCTCTCCAGACATGTCCAAGGTGACGGTGTCCGAGTCTACATATAGGTTTTCCGGTCATCTATGCCTTTAAGCGTCTTTTTTCTCATGAGACCTCTGAGCGTGGACGTGTTGGCAAGGTAGCACAACCTCACGCCGACGCTCCTTAGCCTCTCCGCCGCACCTTCTTCCCTGTCGAACACGACATAGTACGTAAGTACTTTCCCACCTAGCTCCGACACAGCTCTGACACAAGCCTCCGCGGTCTCGCCCGTCGTAGTTAGGTCGTCGATGCAAATTATACTTTCGCCATGCTGCACCACGCCCTCGACCCTTTTTCCAGTACCATAGCCCTTCTCCTTATGCCTGACGTACACTAGACCCTTGCATAACCTGTCGGCGACTATCGATGCTATGGGTATGCCAGCCGTCTCCGTCGTGGCCACTTTGTCAGCATCCACGTTTCCCTCCAAGCTTATCTTCACCAGCATCAGTTCGGCTATCCTGCCTCTCGGCTCTGGATACGAATAAAGGGCTCTGACGTCTACGTAGTAGTCGCTTTCCTTTCCGCTCGAGAGTACGAAGGGCTTGTCTGGCGAGTAGCGATAGACGCCGGGAGTATTGAGCATCTCTTGGGCAGCGTTTATGCGTATCCAGGCATCGGTTAAGGTGCCTCTGTATTCAGCAGCGGCTTTTTCTGGCTCAGGAGACTCGACTATGGACCTGCCAACATTTAATAATACGTTCCAGCCGCCATAAACGATTGCCTTCTCCAAGTCGCCGCTCTGTGCACCTATACCTGGGAAAAGGATTACGGGCTCCTCACCAACAGCGTTCCTTATGGTGCTTATGTCGTCTGCCGAAGCCGTTTCCGTTGCGCTGACGACGAGGCCGTCCGTTCTCGAAGCCCTTGCATCCTCAGCAAGGATTTCAAAAAGCCTTCTACCGTTGATGTTTAACTTGAACAGCCTTATGGACTCGGGGCTTGATGGCAGGGTAACAGAGAACACGGCAAGTCCCAAGCCGTGAGCTGCATCTGTCATTTGGTAGAGGTTCCCGAATATCGGGTTTACCGTGAGACCGTCGTAGCCCATGTCCTTAACTATGCCGATACCCGTCGTAACCGTACTCGTTATATCTGAAAGCTTGCAGTCGTATATGGTCAACGTTCCGAGCGACCTACAAAGTTGCGTCATCTCTTGGTGGTCTTCTATGCTTAGGTGTCTGGTGTAGTTCTCGTTCACTTTGAAGGCTACGGCATACGGCGCCGTCCGCTTCACGAGCTGCTCCAACCTCTCAACATACTCCCTCCTTGATTCCCCTTTCCTCTTCACATCCAGCGAGATGCACATTATGCTACCCTTTTGTCTCCTAAGCTCGGCATACCTTCTCAAGAACGACATCAGTACACCATCTCTTTGTTCATAGGATACAGAGTCGAGGCCCTTATATCGTCTACGCTGAGGACGAACTGCGTCACCCTATTAAGGCCTATACCGGCTCCGGAGTGAAGTTTGCCTCCTTGATTCCTGTACACCTCGAGGTACCAATCGAAGTCGCTCACGTCGCCACCCTTTTCTAATAACTGCTTGAGCATCGTCGACTCCATCAACCTTTGCCTCAGCCTCTCGTACTCATGTTCCCTTTCTGCACCACCAACAGCCTCACCGCTGTGCGGAAGGAGTAGGTCCACGCTGTTTACGATATAGGGGTCATAATCGTTCTGCCGCATGTTGAAGAACTTTATGGCCTTGGGATAGTGCGTCACTAACACAGGCCTATCGCCGAGCATTCTGACGAGCTCCTTCTCGTGCCAGCTCTTCAAGTCGTCGCCCCATTTAACTCCAAGGTCTCCGAGTAGCTCGACGGCTTTCGTGTAGGTTAACCTGACGTACGGAGGTTTGGCCTTCTCGAACGCATCGTCATCTATGCCGAGCATGTCCAACGAATCGCTACACCTAAGCTTGACCTCGCTTACCATGCTTGCTATCGTGTTTTCGATGTGTTCGAGGAGCCGCTCAAGGTTTCCGAGAAACTCGAACTCCACCAGTGTGAACTCCGTCAAATGTCTCTCGTCAACGTCTGGCTCAGCCCTGAAGCTATGTATCACGCACCAAACCTTCTCTAAGGAGGGCACTAAAGCCTCTAAATACAGTTGACCAGTCTGGGAAAGGTACGCCTTCCTGCCAAAGTAGTCGAGCTCAAACATCGTCGCCATGTTCTCGCAAGCGCCGGTTGCTTTCGTTATGTGGGGCACGACGACCTCGTTGAAGCCTTGGCTCTCAAAGTATCTCCTAGCGCCCCTTAGCAGCGCGGCCTCTACCTTGGCCAGAGCAGTAAACTCGGGTCTTTTGAAAAGAAGCCAACGATTTTTAAGAGTCTTAAGTAGGCTCTTATCCGAGGCTCTGGACTTTGTTTTTTCTGTCAGAGAACCCTTTCCAATATATGCTCGGGCGTTATTTAAACCTTAAGAAACGGGCGATCTGCCGAGCCTTATGCCCCTGAGCCTTATGGCCGGACCGCCGAACCAAACCGGCATGCTCTGCATGGGCTCGCTCTTGCCACAATACCCTGCGTAAAACCTAATATCCTTACCGACGGCGTCGACGGACGAATAAAGGCCCTTCGTCGTCAGCTCGATGGTTGGGTTTCTTAGCATGGACTCGAGTCTGCCGTTCTTTATCAGGTATGCCTCCAACCCGACGTACCTTTGGTTCCATCTCCTATCATCGATGTTCCACTCCATGTAAGAGCTTATGTAGACGCCGTACCTTACACCTTCTATCAACTCCTCGAGCGAGTAGTCACCAGGTCTCATGTAAGTATTAGCCATACGTACTATGGGCTCGACGCCGTAAAAGCTCGCCCTCGAGGAACCGTTGCTTAACGTGTCAAACTCAGCGGCGGTCTCCCTGTTATGCAGTAGCTCGTTTATCTTCCCCCTATCGATGAGTACCCTCTCCCTAGCCTCGACGCACTCGTCATCATAAAGGTAGTAGCCAAAGGAGTTCGGCAGTCTCGGATCGTCTACGATGGTAACGTGCTCCGAACCTATGTATTCGCCAATAAGCTCCCGGGTTACGTAGGTCTCGCCACCCTGCGCTGCCTCCCTTCCTAAGACCCTATCAGCTTCTAAAGGATGTCCAGCAGACTCGTGACATATTATTCCCACAAGCTCAGGCCCTAGCACGACGTCGAGCGTGTCCGTAGGTGGCTCTACAGCCTCCGTCAGAATTTTAGCGAGCTTGCCCACCTCCTCCGGAACCCTTTCATCAAGGACCCATCTCTCAACCCTTTCCCAGCCTCCGGACTCGCCCATGTTCTCGAATCTTTGAGTCGTTCCCTTTCCAGCCTTTGCCACCGTCAACATGTAGGAGAACATGACCCTTGGTATGCGGCTATGGACGTTCGACCCCTCAGACGTAACTATATGCTTCTCGGCTATCCAGTGGCCGACGCTGAGCATCCTCATGGGAAACTTTACGTCGCCGCGGGAAGCCGATGCGATGCTTCTCCCGTCAACCTCCTTAAGCAGCTCGACCTTCGAATCGGGGTCGACGAACTCGGGCTTTACTCTGGGTTTAACTATACACTCTGCCCTCGTGGACTTCGCGTCAACCATTCTGATAGCGTTCTTGACAACTTTTGATGAGGCTTTTGCGACTGTGATGGCCCTACCAACGATGTCCCTTACGTCTGCTTTTTTGGTCAAGTTTGTTGACGCAAACCCCATAGAGCCAGAAACGATGACCCGTACGGATAGACCCCTACTCGTACCGAAAGCGGGCGCCTCGGACACGCCGTTCCTTAGCGTGAATTCCTCGAAAGAATCCGACTGATATCTTACCTCTGCGTAAGAAGCGCCCATCCTCATGGCATAATCAACGGCATAATTTAGAAGGTCCTCCATGGCCATCACTCAGCATCCCAAAAAATCTTTATTAAATTTTTAAACCCTTTTCGGGAGAAACTTCTCCTGCTCTTTGTCCCTCATGCTAAGTACGGCCTGAGCCCTATGCAACAGCAGCCTTGCTTTTTGATAAAGGCTCTTAGCCAACTCGAGCTCGCTTTCCGTAAGCTTTTGCTTGAACATCAAGTCCTCCAGCTTTGAGCTTATCTCTTGGAGAACCTCTACCACGAGTTCAAGCCTACTCCCACTCTCCACGGAGGCTTGGCAGAACTTTAGTTCCTCTTCAATGTCAGCCAGCATCATGCTCATGTAGGTTAACCCGTCTCCTAAATATTAACTCTAAAAATGTGTCTATTAAAGAGTTTCCTTCCAAGGCAGAAAAATCATGGCCGCATCGCAAAAGCTTTTATAAACCGTTCCGTCTCAACGTTAAATGCGCGAGTGAATTTTTTATATACCCATCCAATTAAACATAGACATGATAGGTCAGCCGCAGCATATTAAAACCATGAAGGGCGAGGTAGCGGAGAGAGTCGTGGTCGCAGGAGACCCGGCCAGGGTCGTTCAGCTCTCTAGAATGTTAGAAAGGGCAAAGCTCGTCAACGAGAACCGTGGTTTCTTGACATACACGGGTTATTTCAACGGCACGCCAGTAACGATTTCTTGTCATGGGGTTGGTGGTCCGTCGTCTGCGATAGTGTTCGAGGAGCTCGTCATGCTGGGCGCAAAGGTCGTCGTTAGGCTTGGCACGACAGGGGCTTTTCTAAAACAAATGAAAGTCGGCGAAGTCGTCATACCAACGGGAGCAGCATACCTAGGAGGAACACTCATGCAGTACATACCCGACGCTCATATAACGCCCGTTCCTAGCTTTGATGTGATGAATGAGCTGGTGAACACCGCGAAGGAGGAGGGGCTGACGTACCACATCGGCCCCGTGTTCTCCAGCGATGCATTCTACGCCGAGGACCCCGAGTTCGTCAAGAGATGGTCAAGCAAAGGCTACATATCCGTCGAGATGGAATGTGCTACATTGTTCGGCTTAGGCATGCTGCGCGGTGTCAAGACGGGTGCGGTGCTTCTCATAAGCGATAACTTGGCAGAGATGACGCCTATGGTAAATGCCGAGTACCTTAAGCCGTATGTTGAAAAGGCAGGAAGAGCGGCCCTCAAAGCGCTCTTGAGAATCAGGCTTTAGGATGTATCCTCTAAAACTGACCTGAGCGACATCACAAAGTCTGATACCTTTCTCTTTGCGACGGTAGCGACGTTCTCTTCTATTATGTTGACGAGCTCGCTGCCTACGACTATTCCGTCAACCATACTTGCTAACGTCTTCGCATAGGATGAGTCCCTTATACCGAAACCAGCCGCCAAAGGTATGCCGCCGATTAACCCCCTAGCCCTCGTAATGGACTTAACTGGCTCTATGTAAGCTACCTCGCCTGTAATCGAGGATAGCCCGATATAGATGAACGCAGGGTTATAGCTCGCCATAATCTTGATCGTGCTATCTGGATAATTATAGTTTGCGAAGAACAGCGTTTCAAGACGTACAGCATCGCAAGCTTTCGTATATTCCTCTAAAGCCGCAGGACCTACCATGCCTAAATCCGGTATGAGCGCACCTGAAGCTCCAGTCTTTGCGACTGAGTGTATGAACTCCGCCAACCGTCCGGCGGTGTTTAGATAGCACAAAAGAATCTTTGTTGCACTAACACTTTCAGCGATTTCTAGCATCGTATCCCTGTCTATGCCCTGCTCCCTCACCCTCCAGTAAGATAGCCTTATGCTCGTACCATCATAGATAGCAATCTTCGGTGGTATGCCAAGCTCTAGTATATCAGCACCAGAACTTTTTAGTATGTCAGAATATTCCATGAATGCGTCAGGCGTCGGATACCCCAAAGTCATGTAAGCAATCAGAAACTTCTTCTTTCTCGTAACTTCCTGTATGTTCAACAGACCTCAACGCCACCTTGCATTCTTTACGAATTCAAAAATCTTCTTTTTGTCCTTTATCCCCGGACTAGTTTCTACGCCAGATGATACGTCGACGGCATAAGGCCTCACGCTCCGTACAGCATCCTCCACATTTTCAGGTGTTAGACCGCCAGCGAGTATCACGGGCTTAGGGTAAAGATACTCAACGGCCCTTCTGCTTATCTTCCAGTCGTGGACCTTACCTTGACCACCGTATCCTCCGGCGAGAGAATCGAGCAGTAAGGCGTCGAATTCGTTGAGCGAACCCTTCAAATATTCAACATCAGAGACTTCACGGACGTTAATCGCCTTTATTAACTTAATGTCAGGGAACGTATCCCGCAATTTTTCAGCATTCAAAAGATTGTTACTGTGTATCTGTAGCGCAGAAGGTCTAAGCAGATTACAAACTCTGAGTAGCTCGTCAACATCCGCCATAACAGTTACTACCACGCTATCCACGAACACGGGCACCTTCTTTATTAACTCCTTAGCCCTTTCATAGGTCAAATTTCTCGGCGAGAGTGGCGAGGCCACGACGAACCCCACAGCATCAGCACCAGCATCAACAGCATCCGCTAAGTCTTGCTCGCGCGTTATGCCGCAGATTTTAACCCTGACATACGTCATAAGCCCTCACAAGCTCCCTTACGCTTCCCTCGATATCCGTGGACGTCATTATGAACGTCCCGACCAAGAAAGCGTCCGCGCCAAGATTTTTCAGGAGAATAACCTGGGCAGGGCTGTTTATGCCACTCTCGCATACAATCGGTTTACGCTTGACTTTTACGTTTGTAAGTATGCGTTCAGAAACACCAAGGTCGACCTTTAGCGTCTCCAAGTCACGGTTGTTTATCCCTAGAACGTCCGCCTCCGTATCCATGCCCGAAAGAAACTCTTCTTCGGTATGCGTCTCTAAAAGTACCTCGAGACCTAACGAGTGAGCCGTTTTTATCATGTCATCTAAATTTTCCTCACACATTCTTTGGTCGTAAACTTTCTTGATTAAGAGGACCGCGCTCGCTCCTAGCTTCGATGCCGCCTCCAGTTGCACGACGCTAACAATTATGTCTTTCATAAGTATAGGTATGCTGACGGTTTCTCTGACAACCCTTAACTTCTCTAACGAGCCATCAAAGAACTCACGCTCCGTCAAAACCGATATGCCTATGGCTCCACCGCGTTCCATAGCCTTAGCCATGGCTTTGACATCTCCATGAACATGCTTTCCCATGGTCGGTGATGCCTGCTTCAGTTCAGCTATGATGGGAACGGTCTTGCAAGCGAGTATCGCATCCTTCAAACTCTGAGATCTTGAAAATATTGCCGAAGAAGATACATCATAGTAACCACTCTTCGCATGGTCGATAGCCTTTTCGACCAAAACTTTAAGGAAGTTAGCCATACATCTCCTCCACACTTTCGAGCTTGGATGGGTCACCGCTGAGCTTCACTAACTCTTTTAACTTTTTGTATGCCCTACCACTGTCCAAAGATTCCTTCGCCTGCTCCATACCTTCCAGAAAGTTGTCCGCCAGCCCTCCTAAGATCATGCCCAAAGCAGCGTTAACTAAAACAGCATTCTTTTTAGGACCGCTGTTGCCGTTTAGAACCATGAAAGCTACCTGTACCGCCTCCTCCCGTGTTTTGATTTCTAGGTCTTCCTGTCTGCAGGACTCGACACCGAAATCTCTTGGCATCAACTCGAGCATCCTGACATCCTTATCCCTTAACCATGCGACCCTTGTTTTACCTATTATTGATACCTCATCCAAACCGTCAAGACCGTGTACGACAAAGGCCTCCTCGCATCCTAAGTTCATCATCACATATACCAACGTGCTTACCATCTTACCATCGTACATACCCAAGAGCTGAGCATTTACGTCAGCTGGGTTAGCGAGCGGCCCGATAAGGTTGAACACGGTCCCTATCCCTATCTCCTTCCTTACCTGCTGAGCGTTCTTCATGGCCGGGTGGAAATACGGGGCATACATGAAGCCTATGCCAACCTCCTCGATAGCCCTTTCGACCGATTTGGGCTCCTGCTCAAGTCTTAAGCCAAACATTTCGAGCAGATCGGCGCTGCCGCACTTTCCAGATACTGCCCTGTTCCCATGCTTCGCTACCTTGACGCCTGCTCCAGCAACCACGAATGCCGCAAGCGTGCTTATGTTGAAGGTTTTGATTCTATCGCTACCAGTTCCGCATACATCTATAAGCCTTCCATTTATCTTAGGTCTAACCTTACAACAGTATTCTTTCATAACCTTTACGAAAGCCGTAAGCTCTATGGTCGTCTCACCCTTTATCCTTAAGGCGGTCAAAAAGCTTGCGAGCTGAGCGTTAGTAACGTTGCCCTCCATTATGTACCTCATAGCGCCCTCAGCTTCATCGTAGCGTAAGTCGTAACCTTCAACGAGCTTCCTAAGAATTTCTACAAACATATCAAAAACCATCCAAGAAGTTCTTCAGAATCTTCTTGCCTTCCTCACTCATCACAGACTCGGGATGGAACTGCACGCCCTCTATGGGATACTCTACGTGACGAACGCCCATGATTTCATAGTCATCAATCGATTCAGCCGTAATTATGAGGCATGGGGGCAGGGACTCTTTATCCCCGCAGAGGGAGTGGTATCGGGCAACCTTTAGAGGGTTACTGACGTTTCTGAACAGACCCATGCCATCGTGCTTGATAAGGCTGGTCTTTCCATGCATGAGCCTTTTTGCCCTTACGATTTTACCACCAAAAGCGTAGATTATGCTCTGATGTCCTAAGCAAACGCCGAGCGTAGGTATCTTAGGGCCTAGCTCTTTGATTATCTTGATACATGAACCGACGTACTTCGGGTCTTGGGGATGTCCAGGGCCTGGTGATACGATTATCCTATCAGGCTCCAGCATTCTAGCACGCTCTAAAGTTATTTCATCGTTTCTGTACACAATGGGTCTGCTGCCCAATTCGCCGATGTACTGGACCAGGTTGTAAACGAATGAATCGTAGTTATCTATGATAAGAACCTTCATCTTCCTTCACCGCTGGATATCTTCAATGCATCCATAAGCGGAGCAAGCTTGTACTCAGTTTCCATCCATTCGTTTTCCGCTTTCGACTCTGCGACTATACCTGCACCTGCTTGAATGCAAGCTCTACCATCATTAACGAACATTGTCCTAATCGTTATCGCAAAGCTAGAGTCGCCGTTGAAGGATACATAGCCTATCGAGCCAGCGTATGGCCCCCTCCTCGTAGGCTCCAACTCCTCTATGATTTCCATCGCCCTAACCTTTGGTGCTCCCGTTACCGTGCCCGCTGGAAACACAGCCCTAAGCGCATCGTAGCAATCACAGCCTTCCCTTAGTTCGCCGACGACCCTTGAAACTATGTGCAGCACGTGACTGTATTCGTAGACTCTCTTCAGCTCCGAGACCCGCACGCTACCGAATTTTGAAACCTTGCCCAAGTCATTCCTCGCAAGGTCGACGAGCATCATGTGCTCCGCGAGCTCCTTCGGGTCGCTAAGCAAATCCTTTCTTAACATTCTGTCATTTCCTCGCGGTCTCGTGCCAGCGATAGGCAGAGTTTCGACGAAATTGTCATGGACCTTAACGAGCGCCTCTGGACTAGAGCCAACAACGTATCTCTTGCCCATCTTTAAGATGTACATATATGGAGAGGGGTTGAGCCTACGTAACACCGAATAAAACGCCACAACGTTACCTTCAACGTTAAACCTATATTTCTTTGACAGGACAACTTGGAACACATCACCATTAGTTATATATTCTTTAGCAGTCTCTACCATATGCATGAACCATTCCTTTTTGACGTCGGGTTTAAGCTCTGTATGCGAAAGGAATTGCTGGGCAGGTCTTTTCACGAGTAAACGTGCAACCTCATCAAACCTATCCTTTCCAAGATAATAGTAGTATACCCTTCCGTCCCTTTTATCGAATAATAATCCGTCATGGTATACTCCGAACTCCATATCTGGAAATTCATAATCGTCGATGGTTTTCTGAGGCAACTTTTCTAAGTACCTGACCAAATCATAGGATATGTAGCCGACAGCACCCCCAGCAAAACTTAGCCTCGTATTATCGCGGTGTATTGGGCCTATGACTTCTCTTAGGGTTTGCAAAGGCTCAAACGTTATTTTGTATAGTCTATCTTCGGGCGATTTAATAACGCACTCGCCATCCTTGAGTATGATAGTCTTTAGAGGGTCAAAGCCTACTAAGCATTGTCGAGCAGTCCTATGCCTCGAATTTGCAAACTCTATAAGATACGCATGCTCATAATGCTCGCTTAGATTTGTGAAAACTTCAATGGGCGACAAATTAGTGTATGCGTTCTTGAACCTCGGGTACTCGTATGTTTGCTTACTGCCAAAGACACATACCCCACAACCTTAGCGTAGTTACAAAAACTGATTGTATTTAATAATTAGTGCGCATTTTTGCTCAACACAAAACTGGGAACGTATCTCAGAAAAAACGTTCTAAGTCAAAATAAATTTAAACTTCCCTTTTGAATGCACAAAGTTGTCACATTAAAACGCCTCCGTAGTTATGCTTAGATACTGCTCACAAGCAATTATGCGTGCGCATGAGAAGGCGAAACGCTGTAACGGTATGGGCTCCCTCCAGCTCTGCCAATCTTGGGCCAGGCTTCGACGTACTTTCCATAGCGCTCAAGGAACCGTCTTTAAGGATAAACCTATCGACTAATGGCGGGGATGGTATCAAGCTCACGCTAAAAGGCAAATATGGAGAAGCTATCCGTGCTAATCCAGAGGCTCACTCTGGTTGCAAGGCCCTCAGGGCACTCATGGCCAAGTACGGCGTCGATGAAGGGTTTGAGATGGTCGTACATGTCGACATACCGCCGAGAAAGGGCCTTGGGCTTTCTGGTGCAGAAGCTGCCGGTGCTGTCGTTGCAGCGAACGAGCTACTTACTCTAGCGCTATCAAAGGACGAGTTGGTCCATTATGCATCGTACGGTGAGCCAGAAGGGCACTTGGACAACGTATCTGCATCAGTATGCGGAGGTTTTAACATTGTGGTGAGGGATTATGTCAGCGGCATGCCGCATGTTTATAGCTTTAAGCCACCATCAGACCTCGGCGTTGTCGTTATAATTCCGAACGTAGAGAAGAAGTCTACGGAGGATGCGAGGAGGGCTGTTCCTACGCTCATCTATAAAAGCGATATGGTCGGGAACGTTTCCAGAGTCGCTGCAGTGTCCGCAGGCTTCGTCACGGGTGACGTAGAAAGCATCCTGAAGAACATAGTATGGGATACGGTCGTCGAGAAGGCCAGGGCTGATTCTCAAGTGTACGGGAATGGCATAGATTGGCGATTCTTGGAAGAGGAGAAGCTTCACTTATTTAAAAAATATGGCATCGCCGAGACGATAAGCGGTGCGGGACCATCCAGAATTTTATGGTACAGCATATCACGACACTCGCAGGTAGTAGAAAATGCTTTGGGTTACGTTGTAGACCGCATAAAGGAACTAGGGTACGACGTGGAAGCGACTTTCAAGACACGCCCGTCCGAGAAGGGTACGTACAAACTATCGGAGTGATTTTTCAGTGGAAATGAGAATAGTTTATTAACGGGATATTTAGCGTTAAACTGTCATGCACGAAGACGAGCTGGAAAAAATTAAGCAACGTAAGCTTGCTGAGTTCATGAAGAGGGTGTCAGAAGCTAAGGGCGATTTTGGGGCACCCGTGCCCTCCGAACCCGTCACGCTTACTGACGAAAACTTTAGCGACTTCCTCTCAAACAACAGGCTGGCTGTTGTAGACTTCTGGGCAGAATGGTGTGCACCTTGTAGGATGCTCGCCCCAGTCATCAAAGATCTCGCAAAGGATTACGCAGGAAAGATAGTCTTCGGTAAGCTTAACGTGGACGAGAACCCGACGACTGCCGCAAAGTTCGGTATAATGAGCATACCTACTTTGATAATTTTCAAGGATGGGCAACCGGTTGACGTGATTATCGGCGCAGTGCCGAAAAGGCAGATAGAGGCTAGGCTGAGCAAGTACCTTTAAAGCCGTATTTCTCCCCAAATAAGCGGCGATTAGAAATATTCTTTAATAGGAAGTTATGCCTTCCAGCATTTAGAATCGAAGAAGGCTGGTTGCAAAAATTTGGAGGCCTTAGGATGGGCTGACCTGACCGATTACATGAGAGTAACTAGGACAGAGATAGACAAGAAGCTCTTGGAGAAGATTAAGAACAGGAGCGACAGAATAGTTATAAGCAATGTACTATCGGGCGGGAAGAGATTAAGGCCTACGTTGCTTATGCTCGTTTACGATGCCCTTGGGGGTAAAGATAGGGATGCGGCGCTTGACGTTGCCTGTGCCTTAGAGCTGGCACACAACGCAAGCTTGATTCACGACGACATAATCGACGGCGACGTAGAGAGAAGGGGTAGACCAGCACTCTGGAGGCAGATAGGGATAGCGAATGCTGTCATACAGGGACATAGGATCATCAACCTCGCATTCCAGACGACACTCGATAAGGGAGTCGAACTTGCCAAGATATTCCTCAAAGCATGGAACGACGCCTCTACCGGGGTACTGGAAGAGATATTTTCGGGAGAGCCGTTCTCCAAAAAGCTTTACACGAGGATAGCTAGAGAGAAAACCGCGGCGCTATTCGCAGCCGCGGCTGAGAGCGCCGCAGTACTTGCACATTCTGACGAGAAGGTAAGGAAGCTGATGAAGGAGTACGGCGAGATGGTTGGTATGGCCTACCAGCTGGCAGACGATTATGTTGAAATAATGAAGGGCAAGAGACATCTACAGCTTCCCCTCTTCATACTCAGGCAATTCGAGGAGACGGTAAAACAGCTTTACGTTGCGACCAAGACCGGCAATCTTCGTGCAATCCTACCAAAAGTCTCCTTTAGCGTAAAAAGGGATGGCGTATTTATAAAAGAGATTAAAGATTATGTAGCAAGGGCAAAAGAAATAGCATCCAGCCTCTTGATACCCGATTCCCGCTACAAGGCCATGCTGACAGAGTTTCCAAGATACTGCGTGGATTCTATGCTGAAAGAACTGGGGTAGCCTTCATGGCCTTCTTGTAAACTTCTTTTCTATCTCATCCAGTTTCTTCACATTCTCCTCCTCAGAAGGGTCGAAGTTTGTCGAGAACCATGCGTCCAATATCTTTTTTGCCTCTTCCTCTGTCGTCTCAGAGAGACTCATCGCCAGAACATTAGGCTTGTTCCACTTCCTTGCGCCCTTAGCAATCTCGCTGCTGCTACATAGGGCTGCCCTTATGCCTGGAACCTTGTTGGCCGCTATCGTGACACCCGTCCCAGTCCAGCAGAACAGTATTCCTTCGTCTACCTCTCCCTTGAGAATGCTCTCAGCGACCTCAATGGCAACGTCCGGCCACGGAGCAACGTCCTTGGAAAGGGCGCCGCAAAGCTTAACGGTATGGCCCCGCCTCTTCAGTTCTTCAATCACGAAGTCTGTCAGCTTGGTCCTCTCGTCACTTCCTACGGCTATTCTCATATCACCATCTAAAATAGAATCAGCTGTTTTAGTATTTTAATTTTTTAAGCATGGCCTTTAATGTACCCGAAACTCTTATGACATCCAGAGAGACGTTTTCCCCTCCGATGTCTTTGATGAGGGCGATGGCGGCTACCAGCGTCCTAACTTGCTTTGAATCGCATCTTATCACGAGGCCATTCAAATTTTTTTGCACTCTTATCAGATACGGGTTAGCATCCGCATAGCCCAACGTGCCGACAAGAGACCTGAGGCTCGATTGTATCGCCTTCCAGACATCAGATTTATCAAGCCTAACGTCCTCTGGGAAAGGTTTCACGAAAATATACCGATGCTTAGCCCTCAACAAACCATACGCCCTCTTGTACCATCTTACCGGAGAGCTTGGCCCTGTTTCTGAACAGTATGTTTAACGGTACTGTTGAGAGTGCATCGAGCGAACGCTCAAAGTTAAGACCGAGTGCGTTGATGAGGCATGCGGCCTCAAAAGGTCCCCTTTGCTCCACGGGACTAGAAGCAGAGGAAGAAAAGACAACACTTAGCCCTTTTATATCAATAAACCGCACGAGACTCCTCATCTTTTGGAGCGCAGCCACATCGGAAATTGCATCTACGAGCATAAGCTCTATGGAGTTTCGTGTTACGGATAGCATATGCCTATCGAAGGTCATGAGATCGCTCGGCCTGAGTGCGACCGTGTCAACCCTTCCATCCCTTAAGGCCACTAAGGCCGCATCCCTAGTCAAGCACTGCATCGTTAGCACGTCATGATTGTGTCTGAACTTAACTGCCGCCTCGAGCACGTCACTCCTGGCCCTCACGGATACAACGGCTTTGCTATACAGCTCCAAACCATACCCCTTAACGTCGCTCTTTAACTCTTCCAGCATTGGTTTAGACGCCTCGACGACTAACGCCGAGTATCCAAGCTTGACCGCCCTTTCGCACATCTTCTTTGCAACATCGACATCACGAGGCCTTATCCAAAAGTCAACGAACGCCCTTTTACCCACTACTAAACACCCATCTCATGCCTCAAATCGTCTAAGCTTCCGACGATTCTAAGCTCAAGCCTTACGGCGTCCCTTTCCGAGAGCTTCAACCTTCCGAGGTATGCGCTTTGCTTGTCAAGCCTTATGTAGAGCACGCCCTCCTGTCCTTTCTCCTCGAACGCCTCAGATGCCAGCATAAGCTTCTCGGCGATACTCAAGCCCTTCTTCAGATTCTCCAGCACGGTTCTCGTCCTGTTCTCATCCTTTAACTCTAAGGTTAAAAGGACTATGGGGTCTCCGTAATGGCCGCTTAGCCCCTCCCTCTTAAGGCTCCCTCCCTCTATGCCACCCAAGATGTTCTCGAGAGCCTTGAGCACCTTCCTCTCATCCTCCGTGGCATGGCATATGACCCTAGCAGTTACGCTCAGAACCTTCATAACTAATCTATGCGATGGTAGAAGCGGCTGATAAGCTTATTAAATGGGGCCGGCATCGAACGTACAAACAATTGGGTAAGGGTTTACGGACATGGCGGGCGTGTATGCACAACTCTCGAAGCTTTGGAGGGAGAAGCCGGAGGAGCTAAAGCAACTCATGAAGAAGAGGGTAATTGAGTGGCGCAGGCAGCCTGCCCTCGTAAGGGTCGACAAGCCGTTGAGACTCGATAGGGCGAGGAGTCTCGGCTACAGAGACAAGCAGGGCTACGTGGTCGTTAGGGTAAGGGTGAGGAGGGGAGGGTTTGCAAGGCTGAGGCCGAGGTCTGGCAGAAGACCGAAGGCCATCGGAGTCGTGAAGCACAAGGTCAACGTATCCATGAAGGAGGAGGCCATAAATAGGGTTAAGAAGAGGTATCCGAACCTCTACCCGCTCGGCGCTTACTGGGTGGCGAGTGATGGTCTCTACAGATGGTACGAAGTTATAATGGTTGATCCCCATCACCCGTCAATCGTCTCCGACAGAAACCTCTCCTTGCCGGCAAAGGTTAGATAAGTGCGCTATTTACCACTTCTCTAAAACGTTTTTAAAGATACAGCAACCAAGTCAAAAGGAATACGCATGGTGGTTATTAAAAACAAGCAGGTGCTGCTCTCTCATGGTAATGTAGAAGGAAGAAGCATTGCGCTAGATATAATTGAATACGCTCTTGTGGCCGTAGATGCTTATGAACTCGTTAGAAGGACTGTTTTTGTCGAGGGTCAGACGCTGAACGTCGGCCACTTAAAGTACGACCTCTCAAGGGTTCGAAACATATACGTGGTGGGCGCTGGCAAGGGGTCGGTTAGGATAGCTGAAGCTTTAGAAGACATCTTAGGTAGCAGAATCAGCGCGGGGATGATGATAGAGAAGAGGGGACAGGGTCGCAAGCTCAAGACGGTAAAGGTGGCGGAAGGAAGTCATCCTATACCCGACGAGGCAGGATTGGAGGCAGCAAAGGAGGTCGTCGAGATAGCGAAGGGTGCTCAGGATGGGGACCTTGTGTTCGTTGGCGTAACCGGCGGTTGCTCTGCGCTAATGCCCTTACCAGCCGACGGTATAAGCTTGGATGATAAAAAGAGGGTGACGGATTTGCTGCTGAAGTGCGGTGCTACGATAGACGAGATAAACGCCGTCAGAAACCACATCTCGGCCATAAAAGGTGGGAGACTCGCCATTTACGCTCACCCTGCCGAAGTAATCAACCTTATACTTGTCGATGAGGTGGCTGGTCTTCCATGGGGTCCAACAGTTCCGGACCCAACGACATTCCCTGACTCCATACGTATTCTCAAGAAGTATGGACTTTGGGAAAAAGTCCCTGACTCCGTAAGAAGGCACCTCGAGATGGGGTTGAACACTCAAAACATGGAAACACCGAAGCCAAAAGACTTTGAGCGCTTAAAGGTTCACGACGTGGTGTTGGCAAGCATCGAGACTGCATGTGAAGCCGCAAAGAGGAGGGCTGAGGAACTGGGACTTAACTCCATCATTCTGTCTACCGTGATGGAAGGTGAGAGCCGGGAAGCTGGCATAGTTTTGGCGAGCATCGCTAAAGAGGTAGAGAAGAAGCACAGACCCATCAAACCACCTTGCGTGCTTATCGCCGGCGGTGAAACGACAGTAACGGTTACAAGTCAATCTGGTGAAGGAGGACCGAGCCAAGAACTCGCCCTAAGCTTCTCTCTAAAAATCCATAATAACAAGAAAATAGTCTTAGCCTCGATGGATACTGATGGTACAGATGGTCCAACGGATGTAGCTGGAGGAATAGTTGACGGCTACACGTTAGATAGGGCGGAGGAAAAAGGGATAGATGTCTATGAAAACCTAATGAAGCACTCATCATCTTACGTGCTAAAGGAGCTTGGGGATGTCATTATCACAGGTCCGACCGGAACGAACGTTGCGGACCTTAACGTGATAGTGGTCGATGGGTTATGAGTCGGGATAGGTCGGAGCGCTTTAAAATAAAGGAAGTTAGGGCGAGGGAAATCCTTGACTGTAGAGGAGAGCCGACTGTCGAGGTTGACGTATTGACGTTAGGAGGTTTTCTGGGCCGAGCATCGGTCCCAAGCGGTCGGTCAACTGGTAAACATGAGGCTCTCGAGCTTAGGGACGGAGAGCGCAGGTATCTGGGAAGGGGAGTCCTTAAGGCTATTCGAAACGTGAACGAAATCGTAGCTCCCGCGTTGAAGGGAAGGGACGTGAGAAACCAAAGGGAAATCGACGAGCTACTCATCGAGCTTGACGGAACTGAGAACAAATCGAAACTGGGGGCCAACGCGATAGTTGGCGTATCCCTTGCCGTGGCAAAGGCTGCGGCCGAGGCGCTGGGCATTCCCCTCTATCGGTACATAGGTGGGCCTAACGCCCGCATACTTCCCATACCGTTTATGAACCTTATAAACGGCGGAAAGCTGGCTGCAACCGAACTCGACTTTCAGGAGCACATGGTAGTGCCCGTGGGAGCCAAGTCCTTCTCCGATGCGATAAGGATGGGCACGGAAGTCTACTATGAGCTCGGAAAGGTGCTGGCTGAGAAATGGGGCCGGCATTCCTTGAACGTCGCCGACGAAGGCGGATATACGCCGCCGGGTATGAAGGACCCGAGGGAGGCTCTTGAAGTTGAACTGAAGGTCATAGAGGAGCTTGGGTACGGGAGCAAGTTCGTACTCGGGTTGGACATCGCCGCCAGCCATCTCTACAACGAAAAGACGAAGAAATATACGTTGATGGGAAAGGAGGTTAGCAGGGAGGCTCTCATGGACTTTTACGAGGAGCTGGTCTCCGCTTACCCACTCAAGTCTATCGAGGACCCGCTGGAGCAGGAGGACTTCGAAGGGTTTGCCGAGTTGACGAGAACGCTCGGGATTCAGATAATTGGTGATGACTTGTTCGTTACCAACGTGAAGAGGCTGGAGAAGGGAATCATGATGAAGGCCGCGAACGCCCTCCTATTGAAGGTCAACCAAGTTGGTACACTCAGCGAAGCCTTGGATACGGCCCAGCTCTCTTTCAGGAACAACTATGCCGTCCAAGTCTCCGAAAGGTCAGGTCAGACGGAGGACACGTGGCTTGCGGACATAGCGGTTGGGTTGAATGCAGGACAAATAAAGACTGGTGCACCATGCAGAAGCGAGAGGACTGCCCAGTATAATCAGTTACTCAGGATAGAGGAAGAGCTTGGTAGAGCTGCAAAGTATGCAGGAATACAGGTACTTAAGGGTCATGCAATGTAAGGCTTTTATAACGACTGGCCTAAGAGTCGTCTATGGCTGAAAACCAGGTGTGCACCTTTGCTCTACGTTAGGATGCCCAGCAGGTCAGAAAAGTTGGCCGCGGAGGTTTGCGCGACCGTAGAGTCCCTCGACATGGAGTATAAAGCTCTAAAAAGCTTGGCCGACGCTGAGTATGCGAACAACGACGTCGCTCTCGTCATAGGAACGGACAGCGACGTTCTAATGGCTTTCCATGAACTCGGTTCGAAGCATGTGCCAGTACTCGGCGTGTGCGAAACAGAGACCAGGGGATTCTTAACGGAGGTATCCATAAAGGACCTCCCGCAAGCGCTCGAGAGCATCCAAAAAAAGAGATACAGTGTGGAGGAGAGCACGAGGCTCTCCGTCTCCGTAGACGGCAAAAAGGTCCCGCCCGCCGTGAATGAGGCCGCAATCTTCCCCTCGAAGAGCGCCACCATAATGGAGTACACGCTGACGATAGACAACGAGATTGTGTGGAGGGATTACAGCGACGGCGTGATGATCTCGACACCCCTGGGCTCGAGCGCCTACGCGCTATCCGCCGGCGGACCTATGGTCGCTCACAAGGCGAAGGTGTTCGTGATAGTGCCCGTTAACTCCTTAGACGTCACGAGGAGGCCGCTCGTAGTGCCGGACGACTCTAGGGTTCTCATAAACGGCATACACTCGAGGGCAAGGTGCGAGGTGGTCATAGACGGCACGATTAGACTCAAAGTCGAGAGCAAGGTAGATGTCGAGAAACACGAAGTCCCAGCGCGACTGGTGAGGCTCCCGGGTAGCTCCTACGTCTTAGAGAAGATGGTGAAGAAAGTCCAACTCGCCGAGGAACTCCTGAAGATACCACCAAGCGCCAAGCTAATCCTGAAAACGCTCGAGTACGAGGGACCCCTTACGCATAGGGAGCTTGTGAGGAAGACCATGTTGCCTGACAGGACGATGAGGCAAGCCTTAACGTTGCTGATAGGTAAGGGTATGGTGAAGAGGAAACCGCTCCTCCGGGATGCAAGGCAGAAACTCTATTACATAGCGTAGCCATGGGGATTAAACTTCTCGCACACATTTAAAAACAAGGAGTAAATCGAATTATGTGTCGTTGTTGGAGGTCTAAGCGATGGCGACGAAGGAGCAGGTCGCTAGGGCGCTCGCGGAACTTCAGATAATAGAGCAGATAGTTAATGAGTTCCAGCTCAGAATAGCGACGCTTGATGCCGCGCTTAAGGAGCACGAGAGTGCCATATCCCTCATAGAGGAAATGAAGAAGGCTGAAGGCGGCATGGAGGTCCTGATACCGATAGGTGGTGGCAACTTCGTCCACGGCACTATAACCTCAACCGAGAAGATGGAGGTGAGTGTGGGCGCTGGCGTTGTGGTTACCAAGTCCGTGGAAGAGGGCCACCAGATAATACTGAAGAGGAAGGATGATCTGATACGCATGAGGGAAGCGTACATACAAAGGCTACAAGAACACCTAACAAGGGCCGCAGAGCTGAGAAAGCTCTTAGAGAGTGCGAGGACTGAGTAATGCTAGAGGGCATCAAGAAAGCATTTGCAAGTCTTACGGATAAGATAAAGACGACCACGCTTTCGGAAAGCGAGATAGAGAAGCATGTCGAGAGTTTTAAGCTCCAGCTGATTTCCAACGACGTGGCCGTGGATGTTGCAGAGAAGTTGGCGGCAGAAGTTGTGGAACGTCTGAAGACTATAAAGGTTCCGAGATTCTCGGAGCGCAGAGAAGCCGTCATGCAGGTTTTAGAAGAGAGCCTTAGCTCGGTAATCTCAGAGGTCGACCCGGACAGTTCCTTCATAAACTTGGTTAAGTCTAACTACAGCTCGGGTAAGCCTACGGTCGTACTCTTCGTCGGTCCGAACGGTGGCGGAAAGACGACGAGTGTCGTAAAGGTTTCAAACTACTTAAAGTCTAAAGGGCTGAGCTCGATAATAGCATGCAGCGACACGTACAGGGCTGGAGCGATCGAGCAGCTGAAGGGCCTTGCCGAAAGGGTTGGGGTAAGGGTTGTAAGCCATAAGTATGGCGGAGACCCTGCAGCCGTCGCTTTGGACGCCATAGAAGCTGCAAAAGCTGCAAAAATCAGCACGGTTCTAATAGACACGGCCGGCAGGACCGAGGTTGACAGGAACCTCCTCGAGGAGATGAGGAAAATTAAGAGGGTGTCAAACCCGGACGTGGTGATATACGTTGGCGATGCGCTCGCAGGCAACGTCGTCGTCGAGCAGGTTAAGAGGTTCAACGAGTACGTCGGTATAGATTATGTCATTTTAGCAAAGCTGGACGCCGACATGAAAGGAGGCTCTGCCATATCCGTCAGCTATATGACGGGGAAGCCTATAATCTTCGTCGGCACCGGACAAGGACTGGACGACCTCGAGCCTCTTGATAAAAAAAGACTGATCAGCACAGTACTCGGCCACGCCTCTTAGGGATGCGCATCGCATGCATGCTTCAGCGGATGGGGTTACGAAGTAAATCCCGTCTGAACGTAAGAACTAGTGGCTTTAAATATCTATATTCAGGGTCAGCATAATTCTTTAGCGTGCTGAGCGTTCACAAACAGATAAGCCAGCTTGCTAAAGAAGAAGCACCGGGCCCATCGCCATCCTTCACAACATCGCACATTATCATGGCACTCCTTATTTTGGGGGATAAGGGTAGCTTGGGCAGGAAAAGGTTCGCTGAGGAGCTTGGGCTGGGCGAGGGCACCGTCAGGACTATTGTTGGCAGGCTTAGGAAGCGCTACCTAATCAAGGTAAGCCGCTCAGGCTGTAACCTAACCGAGAAGGGTAGGAGGCTTTACGAGGTCCTGAGAAAGAGAATAGGCGAATTCGTAGAGCTTACTGGAAAGTTGCCGTGGAGCTACCGTTATAGCGTCGGCGTGAAGGTGAAAGGCATGGCCCGCCTCTTGAAAATAGGTCTGGAGGAAAGGGATGCCGCCGTGAGGGCAGGCGCCGATGCGGCCATGGCAATCGTTATGCAAGGAGGATGTCTCTTGATGCCAGGCGTTAGTAACCTTAGCAAGGAACAACCAGGTTTTGCCTCGATGATTATGGTCTCCTTTAACCCGTCAGAGGACGATGTCATACTCATAGCAGGCTCGGACGATAAGGTTAAGGCCTTATATGGCGTCTTAGCGGCTGCCTATGAACTTTTGGGAAAGGCGGCTAGGCGGTAGGCTTCCAAGCTATCGCTAGGGCACCACCGACTATTCCCAGGATGGCACCTATCATGAAACCTCCCATGCCGACTAGGCTGACTATGGAGAATACGAGCACCAAAGTACCCCACATGTGCGCTTGCTTTGGTCTGGAATACAGCATAAGCGCACCAATTAGCACGACGATTCCAGACACGATGTTTATTAATACAATATAATACCATCCCGCACCCCACGGCCACGACCAGCCCCACATGCACATCATACCCATACACCATCGAGTGGCTGTCCAGGCCGTGAAGCCGACAAGGCTAACAAAGCCAAACAGGAGTAGCAGCACAGCAGCCGCCAATGAGAGAGCGAACGCCAAGCCAGGCGTTTCTTCCATATCATAACTTTAGTAGGATGCCACTATAAATACATTATAATCGGTCAACATATATACGAGCGCGTTAAGAAAATTACTCGATGGTCATTGAGGGCAGTTTTTCTCAAGAAATTTAAGGAGCCACCAGAAATCGTCGACTTCGAGCCCGATTGGTCTTTGAGCATTGGCGAGGTTCTGTTGGAGGTCGAGATGTCCGGTCTCTGCTACAGAGACTTGCTAACGGTCGAGGGATACTTTCCGAGGACAAGGCTTCCGATAATCTTGGGCCACGAGATAGCCGGTAAGGTAATCGCAATCGGCGAAGGTGTCACGGGCTTCAAGCCCGGCGACAGGGTTGCGTCCTTAACGTACATTCCTTGCGGCAAGTGTAGATACTGTGAATCCGGAAATGAGAATCTATGTAAGCAGAGGCTCACGTTCGGCGAGGACATCAACGGCTCGTTCGCCAATATTGTGAAGACCCATGAGAGGAGCTTGATAAAGGTACCGGACAGCGTCACGCCCGAGGGAGCGGCGATAGCGGCATGCGTAACGGGTATGCTATTGCGTGCCCTCAAACACGTTGCAAGGGTCAAGCAGGGCGAGTCCGTGCTGATAACGGGAGCTGGGGGAGGCGTAGGAATCCATGCGGTTCAACTCGCTAAGGTCCTCGGCTGCAGAGTATTGGCAGCAACCAGCTCGAGGGAGAAGGTCAAGCGGATATCGGATGCGGGAGCAGACGAGGTCCTACTATCCGACGATATGATGGTCGATGAGGTAAAGCAGCTTACTGGAGGCGATGGTGTGGACGTAGTGCTGGAAGCGGTTGGCCAGCCTACCTTCGGCAAGAGCCTGAGATGCTTGGCATGGGGCGGTAGGATGGTCGTGGTGGGTAACGTAACGGTATCTTCTGTCGAGGTTCCGCTCGGGCTGATAATCCTAAAGGCGAACTCTATAGCCGGTACGATAGCCGCAACAAAGAATGATCTAGAAGAGGCACTCAGGCTCACGGCAGAAGGAAAGCTAAAGCCCATCATAACAGTCTATCCACTTGAGAAAATTCATGATGCGATGGAAAGGATGCGTCAGAAGGAATCGGTCGGCAGGATACTCCTGAAGCCTTGAATGCGGGACGCGCTTTAAATTTTTAAAGCAGGCCGTATGTAACGTATACCTGTGAAAGAGAAAATACTTAATTCCATAGATGAGTTTAACAAATACAGGGCGCCTGAAGCTAAGGCCAATCTGATCTCGTTCGATAACTTGGTAATCCGAGTAGAATTTACCGGGCCTTTCTGCATGTCTTGCGGCTTCTATGACTACTTTGACGACCTGAGAATAATCTTCGAAGAGATGGGGTTGAAGACGGAGATAACTCTCATCGAGGAGACAGAGGAGGGCGCCATCGTCGATTTTAAGTTAAAGAATACATGACATTATCTACATGATAGAAATTTATTAGTAAGCGTGGCGCTCGGTGTTGATGGATGGTAAAAATCGTAATGCTTGAGCGTAAAGGAAAAATCGGGACGTACTATATATGCGAAGAGTGTGGTCTCGTTTATTCCGAAGTTAGCATCGCCGAGCGTTGCGAGGATTGGTGCAGAAACCACAAATCCTGCAACCTCGAGATAACGAGAAATGCGGTAGAGTTCGAAGGTTGAGAGCCTTGAAGCTCATGCTCGTTGACTGCTCAGTTTCCGGCGTATCTGGTGATATGCTCCTAGCCGCTTTGCTGGATGCTGGTGCGGACGAGGAGGTTGTCAAGCATGCCATCGAGAGCATTCCCAAATTCCTAGACGGCTGCAAGAAGATAACGTTCAGGTCAGAAGAAGTGTACGTTGATGAGTTAAGGGCGAGAGGGGTTAAGGTTGAGGTAGAGGATGCCGCTATTTCGAGGCCAGCCATCATATTGCTCGATGCCGTTAAGAACTGCGTATTCAGCTTGGGGATGTCCAAGGATGCTACCACTGTCGCCATCAACGCCATAGACCTCCTAGCAAGGGCCGAGGCTAACGTCCACGGCGAGCCTCTTGAATCCGTACATCTCCATGAGCTTGGAGTGGCAGACACAGTAGCGGACATCGTGGGCGTGGCAGCGGCCTTAGATTCTCTTGGCTTGAGCAGGGAAAAGATAGTAACGACTAGGGTGGCCGTAGGTGGCGGAGTCTTGAGGTCGTCCCATGGAGTTTTCCCGATACCTGCTCCAGTTACCTTAGAGCTCCTCAGGACTTCTGGGATTCCTTTCAGTGGTGGCCCAGTCGAGGGCGAGTTGGCCACACCTACCGGCGTAGCGCTCTTGGCCTCCATGTCAAACAGGACTGTCCAGTTTTACCCCTCGATGAGTGTGGAAAGAATAGGTTATGGAGCGGGCTCGATGCTGCACGGTGGGAGCTTATCCGTGTTGCGTGTCTTGATTGGTCAAGAACAGGATGTTTACGGAGACGTAGAGGAAATAACCATGCTCGAGACGAACGTCGATGATGTTTCTGGTGAATCGCTTGCTTACGCCGTAGAGAGGCTGCTATCCGAGGGCGCTTTGGACGTGAGCATCGTACCAGCAATCGGCAAGAAGGGCAGGCCTACCAGCGTGGTCAGGGTTCTGGCCAAGAAGGGTCGCGAAACAGAATTTACGCACATACTAATGAAGGAGCTCGGCACGCTAGGCGTTAGGTTCTACACCGTTAGAAGGTTTGTGGCTACGAGAGAAGAATCTTTGGTTGAGGTGCGTGTAGCCGGCAGAACTTTTAAGGTGAGGGTTAAGAGGCCGTTTCTTCGTAGGGGCGAGCCCTTGGTCTTGAAGCCGGAGTTCGAGGACCTCAGGATGATAGCACGAGAAACCGGCATGTCCATAAGGGAAGTGGAGGAGGCCGTAAAGAGGCAGCTAAGCTAGCATACGTGCTGTATAGAATAATGGGTGCGATGAGTATCTGGTCTTTAGTAGAACATTTGCACGTGCATTATGCCGCCGACTCTGAGCGCAGACCCTTCACGAATGAGCCCCTTACTCATCAACATGCCGACAATCCTATCGCCCAAAAGGTTTACTATCGTAGCCTGCTCTATGTAATGGATAACTCTCTCACCCTCGACCAGAACACCACCGTAAAACGAGTTGTCAACTTTTATCTCGAAACCCTTGTCCGTAATTATTCTCTTACCGAGAAGCTCCTCGTCGCAGACTGCCACGACTACTTCGCCAGTTCTGGAATAATGCAGCTTGACCCAGAACCTCCCCCACTCGCTCATTAGATTCCGCTAGAAAGGTGTATCGTATGGTTTTTAAACTTTGGTCGTTCCACGCCCCATAAGTACTACGTCAAAAATGCGACATATTTCAAAGAAATTCATTAAAAAATAACGTTTATACCGTCCCTTATGGATGGCATGGTGAGAAAAGTTGAAGCTATACGAATACGAGGCAAAGCAGCTCTTCTCCTTGTACAACATCCCAGTACCGGAGTTTGGTTTAGCCAGAACGCCGGAAGACGCAAAGAACATCGCCCAGAAACTAGGTGGCAAAGCCGTCCTAAAGGCACAGGTGCTGGTGGCAGGAAGGGGTAAGGCAGGAGGCATAAAATTCGCCGAAAGCCCGCAAGAAGCATACGAGCTTGCTAAGAAGCTACTGGGCATGGAGATAAAGGGCGAGAAGGTAAACTCTTTGCTTGTAAGCAGAGCCGTGGACATAGAGAGGGAGCTTTACCTTAGCATCGTAGTAGACAGGTCGGTCGGTGCGGCATCGATACTGTCGTCCTCGGAGGGAGGCATAGACATCGAGGAACTTGCGGCCAAATCTCCGGAGAAGATCGTGAAAGTATACGTGGACCCGCTGGTAGGTTTAAAAGCCCATCACGTTAGGAGGATAGTCGAGTCCATGGGTCTCTTCGATGAGCAGAAGAAAGTGCTCCAAGACATTACCCTGAACCTCTACAAGCTATTCGTGGAGCTTGACTGCGAGCTTGCAGAGATAAACCCCTTGGCGGTGGACAAAGAAGGTAAGCTCGTCCCGGTCGATGCAAAGGTCATAATAGACGATAACGCTCTATTCAGAAGGAAGGAGTTCGCTGAACGCGCATCCGCAGAATTGAGCGAATTCGAGGCAGAGGCGAAGAAGCATGGCTTTAGCTACGTCGAGCTCGATGGTGACATTGGCATAATCGGAAACGGTGCAGGTCTGACCATGGCGACGATGGACGTCGTTAAGCTATACGGCGGAAGGCCGGCCAACTTCTTGGACATAGGCGGCGGTGCTAGGGCCGACATCGTGGAGAAGGCCGCGTCCTTACTTTTAAAGCACCCGAACGTGAAGGTCCTGTTTGTCAACGTCCTAGGCGGGATAACGAGGTGCGATGAGGTCGCCAAGGGTCTCGTGAACGCTCTAGCAACTTACGGTAAGGGTAAGAGATTGGTCGTGAGGCTTATGGGAACTAACGAGGAGGAAGGAAAGAGGATACTAAGTAGCGCTGGCATATCCGCATTCGATTCCATGGAGGATGCGGCCAAGAAGGCCGTCGAGCTTGCGAAGGTGATGTAGGGATGGCCGTGCTGGTAAACAAGAATACATACGTCGTAGTTCAGGGCATAACTGGAAGGGAAGGTAGCTTCCACACGAAGGCGATGCTGGACTACGGTACGAAGGTGCTGGCCGGCGTCACCCCTGGAAAGGGTGGCCAGAACGTCCACGGCGTCCCAGTCTACGACTCGGTCTACGACGCCGTGAGCAAGCATCCCGAGCTTAATACCTCAATCATATTCGTACCGTCGGCTTTCGCCTCGGATGCGATTTACGAAGCTGTGGATGCAGGAATAGAGGTTGTGGTGCTCATAACGGAGCACATACCGATCCACGACTCCATGAAGTTCATAAGGTACGCAAGGCTAAGGGGCGTCTGCATAGTCGGCCCCAACTGTCCGGGCGTGATATCGCCGGGAGAGTCAAAGGTCGGCATAATGCCCGGCCATGTGTTCTCCAAGGGTAAGGTTGGGATAGCGTCAAGGAGTGGTACTTTGACGTACGAAGTGGCCCATGCTATAACTAAGGCGGGGCTAGGCCAGTCAACAGCAGTCGGCATCGGCGGCGACCCAATCACTGGTATGAATATGATTGACATGCTGGAGATGTTCAGGGAAGACGATGAGACCAAAGCAGTCGTACTCATAGGCGAGATAGGCGGTGACATGGAGGAAAGGGCCGCCGAGTACATAAAGAGGTGTAGCTACGAGAAACCAGTCGTGGCATTTGTCGCGGGCAGGACTGCGCCGCCGGGAAAGAGGATGGGACATGCGGGCGCGATAATCTCTATGGGCGCTGGTGACGCCGAGAGCAAGATAAGGGCCTTTGAGGCGTGCGGCGTAAAGGTTGCCTCCACGCCGGCAGAGGTCGTAAAATTGCTGAAGGGCGCGTTGAGGATAGGTTAGGGCTTAAAGGTTGCGGAATGGGCGGGCTACTCGACGAAAGGGAACTTATGAGACTCGTCAAGAGAGCATCAGAGATATTCGAGAGCGAACCCCAAGTGTTAGAAGTTGAGGGCGAGTGCATCATCGTGGGTGACGTGCATGGTGACAAGGAATCGGTCGTCAAGGCGCTGGAGCTATCCGGTCAGGTAAGAACCTCAATTTTTTTAGGAGACTACGTTGACAGGGGTCCTCACCAGCTTGAAAGCATATCCATGCTACTGAGCGCAAAGGTGGAGAACCCATCCAAACTCGTCTTACTAAGGGGAAACCACGAGTCAAGGAGCATTAACCTATACTACGGATTCTACGACGTAGTGCTCAGTAGGTACTCGCAAGCTCTCTACGAACTTTTCGTCGAGGCCTTCTCTAACATGCCAGTTTGCACGCTACTCAACGGAAAAATTCTGTGCCTCCATGGAGGTATAGCCGAGGGCTTGGAAAGCGTAGAGCAGCTGAGGGTACTGCCCAAAGGCGATGACGACCCTACAAACCCCATATACGTTCAAGTACTATGGAACGACCCAGACGAGAGCGTCGAGTCCTTTGCTCCTAGCTACAGAGGTCCGGGCATAAGGTTTTTCGGCGCGTCTGTTTTGGAGAATTTCTTGAGGAAGAATGGGCTAACTACGCTCGTAAGGGCGCATGAGCCCCAGCCCGAAGGGTTCAGGCTCATGTTCAGGAATAAGCTACTCTCGCTCTTCTCCTGCAGGTACTATGGGATAAGGCCCGCCGCTGCCCTTTTGAAGGAAGGCGACATCAAGATACTCAGCCTTGAGTAGCCAACCTATCCAAATACTCCAGCATACCTTTGACTGCCAACTTTATGTTCAACCTCACATAGCCCGGTACTTCCTTCACGTTTACGCCGAACCTTTTAGCTAAAGCCTCGCAGGCCGTATCGGTAATCGACTCAACGTCGCCACCCTTTTCCTTTTCAAAAGAAATTAAATCTCTCCACCAATTCAGCAAGAAGATTTCCTTTTCGAGGATACTCCTCGATGCCTGCCTAACGCCGAAGTGCGACGTCATCAAAAGCCTTGGCTCCAGCTCCATCAAACGCCTAAGGTCGTTAACCGAACCAAGGAAATCGAAGCTTGGTGGGACGGAAGGTGGCACGAATACGGGAAAGTCTGGATAGGTTCCTGAGACAGAATCGCCCGTAAATAGGAGAGCGTTGGTCTCTTCGTAAACGCAAAGGTGATGGGGTGCGTGGCCTTGTGTGTGAACGAACCTAAGCCGCATATTTCCCAAGGGTATGCATACACCATCTTCAACACCTGATATACGCTCGGGAGGGATGGGCTCGGTTTTTCCAAAAGAAGCCGCTGCTATCTGGCCATAAACCTCCTCCACGCTAGAAACGAGTCTCGCAGGGTTGATAAGGTGCTTTACACTTTTTGGGTGAGCGAGTACCTTTACGTTCGTAGCTTTTTTTACCAATGAGCCAGCAGCGCCAGCATGGTCCAGATGAACGTGCGTAACTACGATGTAATCAAGCCCTGATGGTTCTAAACCTATTCTCCTGATGTCGGATAAGATGACATTGAGGGATGAGGCATAACCCGTATCGATTAACGCTATCTTCTCATCAACCAGAAGGTATGCGGCGACAAATTCCCTAAGACCTAGCGCCATCGTATCTATTAAGTACGCGCCTTTTTGAACCTGCGTTATCAATTCCTTTTCCACCTTCAAAAACTTAGTGCGATTATTTAACCATGAATAATCTCGATGCAAATACGCAAACTTTTTAACACAGATAGTTATATAAAAATTTGCATCTCTATGATAACGATAGTAGGTACTGGAAGGGTTGGCATCGCAATAGCGATTCATTTAGCTATCAAAGGACTGGACGACCTCATGCTGATAGACATAGTTGAAGGTTTGCCACAAGGAGAGGCCTTAGACCTAACTCACATGTGTACCACAATGGGTATTGACATAGACGTCTCGGGCTCGAATGACTATAAGGACATGAGCGGGTCCGAACTCGTGATAGTTCCCGCAGGATTCATAAGAACGGCCGACATGAGTAGGCTGGACCTCCTTCATAAGAACTCAGAGGTTATAAAAGCTGTCTCGAAAGGTATTAAGGAGTATGCGCCTAACTCAAAAGTTATCATAGTAACAAACCCACTCGACGCTATGACATACCTTGCATATAAGACCACGGGTTTTGAGAGGAATAGGGTATTCGGGTTCAGCGGCTTGCTTGATACTGCAAGATACAAGAGCCTGATAGCCAAAGAGTTGGGTGTCGCAGCCTCAACAATTTACACGACTATAATCGGTGAGCATGGAGACACGATGGTCCTTCTACCCCGCTTTACGACCGTTGGCGGTGTTCCGTTAGAATCCTTAATTCCGAAGGAGAAAATCCAACAGATAATCGAGCGCACGAAGAAGATGGGAGCCGAGATCATAAAGCTGAAAAAGTGGTCAGCATCTCATGCCGTTGGCGCGGGCGTAGCCGAGATGGCGGACGCCGTCATGAAGGATACAAAGGCCGTCATGCCCGTCTCAACATACTTGCAGGGAGAGTACGGTGCATCAGACGTCTGCCTAGTCGTTCCAGCTATGCTCGGTAAGAACGGTGTTGAGAAAATCATAGAGCTTCCTTTAAATGACGAAGAGAGGGCTGCATTCTTTAGGAGCGTCGAAACAGTTAAGTCGGCAATATCCCAGCTTAAGTTCTGAGAAGTCCGTCCTAATAAAGGACGGATTACATCCAATTTTTTTGAAATAAGGTAAAATTTAACTAGGTCGTTCATACGCTCACCATTCAAAAGGAGGTTTGTAAGATGGGCATGACGATTACTGAGAAGATACTGGCTAGGGCAAGCGAGAAGCGTATCGTAAGCCCAGGCGACGTGGTATTCGCTAACGTTGACAAAGTTATGATGCACGACGTCGGAGGTCCAGGTGTCTGGACGGTATTTCAGGAATTGAAACCCATCATAGGTGAGGTTAACAAGATATGGGACCCAGATAGGGTGTGGCTGGCCGAGGACCACTTTGTCCCCCCAATAGATAGGCAATCTTCCGAAAACATAAAGATACTAGAAGATTTTGCCAAAAAGTACGGAATACGCAAGCACTTCAGATACGGCATAGGTCAGTACGGCATCTGCCATACTCTTTCTTACGAGGAAGCGTTGGTCTTGCCCGGTGAAGTGTACGTAGGCACGGACTCGCACACGAATACGACGGGAGTAGTTGGCGCATTCGCCGCAGGCTTGGGCCACACAGACATCGCATACGTGCTTGTCCATGGAAAAACTTGGTTTAGAGTCCCTGAAACTCTGTTGTTCAGGGTTGACGGAGAGCTTCCGTCTTACTCTACGGCTAAAGATTTGTCGCTTGCCATAATACGCGATATTGGAACGGACGGAGCCAACTATAAGGCGATGCAGTTTTCCGGCTCAGCTATCAAGGCAATGGATATAGACGAGAGGGCTACCCTAACCAACATGTCGACGGAGGCCGGAGCCAAGAATGCCATAATCGAGCCAGACGAGCGCCTGCTTCAATATCTCAGGAGCAGGACAGACTCACCGCTAAAGCCCGTTTACGGCGATGAGAATGCCGAATTCTCTGAGATTTACGAGATAAATGCAATGACCATCGAACCTCTTGTCGCAAAGCCTTATTCTCCTGGAAACGTATCATCTGCAAGGGAACTCAGCGATGTGGAAGTTGACAGGGTCTACATCGGCTCGTGTACAGGAGGCAAACTGACGGATTTGAGGATGGCGGCAAGCGTTCTGAAGGGGAGGAGGGTGAAGGTTAGGACGGAGATAGTTCCTGCAACCCAAAGAATATACATGCAAGCCCTAAGAGAAGGGCTGATAGAGATATTCCTACAGTCTGGTGCCCTGGTCGGCGCACCGACATGTGGTCTTTGTTTCGGGGGTCATATGGGAGTGCTTAGGAAGGGTGAGGTTTGCATCTCGACGACCAACAGGAACTTTCCTGGTAGGATGGGCGACAGAGAATCCAGGACATACTTGGCATCGCCCTTAACGGCTGCGGCAACTGCCGTAACCGGTAAGATAACTGACCCTAGAGACCTAAGCGGGTGAGTAGTTTGGAAGGGATATTGAGAGGTCGCGTCCATAAGTACGGCGATAATGTGGATACCGACAGTATAATACCGGGAAGGTTCCTAAAGGAGATGGACCCAAAGAAGCTCGCCGAGCACACTATGGAGGGCATAGACCCAAACTTCGTCACGAAGGTCAAGCCAGGAGACTTCGTCGTTGCAGGTAAGAACTTTGGTTGCGGCTCTAGCAGAGAACACGCACCAATCGCCCTTAGATACTCTGGCATCAAGGCAGTCTTAGCAAAATCTTTTGCCAGAATATTCTACAGAAATGCCATCGACGGAGGCCACCTCATACCTATCGAGATAGATGAGAAAATTTACGAGAAGTTATCCGACGACGATGAAATAGAGGTCGATGTATTAAAAGGTGTTATTAGGAATCTGACAAAGGTTGAAGTTTATAACATGCGACCCATACCAGAGCTTGTGATGGAGATAATCAAGGCTGGTGGCATATTCATGTTTAAACGCAGATAGCTTTATAGACCACTTCAAGCATAGCAATAAAATGTATGGTACAGAAAAAGTACCGATGCCCTTACTGTGAGCAATCCTTCGACACGGAAGAAGAGCTCTCGAAGCACATAGATAGAATTCACATAGGCAAAGGATTGCTAGAGGGTGATAGAAGAAAGTGGTAATCACCTATGGTTAAAAGTTATATACTTATTCCTACTATGAATATTTGAACAGAATTGGTTAAGGCCAAAAAGCGCTCAAAGAAAAAGCGCTCGGGATGTAGGAAGAAAAAGTAAATTACCTTTTTATTTATGCAAGTTCTTCCATTTTTTTCAAAAAATCCTCTTCAGTACCGCTAGGTATCAAGCCCGAGGCAGCGGTCGAATGCCCATCACCATACCCTCCGACATAGCTTGTCGCCTCTACGATCAACCTTGATACGGAAGACGCCGCCTCCTTGCTTATGAGTTCTGCCAGCAATTTCGGTGCCCTCGCGGAGAGCTTAGTCCAGTTACCCTCTATCTCGCCCAGTCCAGGAATTGTTCGCGGGAAATTCATGAAACCAACGAGATACTTTCTTTGGTCAACGAATCCTCGGTAGGCCAAGATGGATGTGAACGTTCCTAAGACCTTGGTTCCCATGCCTGCAAAGCTATCGCCGACGGAGAACCACTGAATCTTCTCACTATGAGCAATGCCATGTCTCCTTAATTCGGCCATGACCTTGCTGAAAACCTGCTTTCTGTATTCTTCTAGCCTCTCTATTTCGCCCTCGTTCAACTCCTTTCTGATACAGGAGTCCACTGCCTTCTTGGGACCATCAGCGTAATAGCCTACGCTCCCGAGTATCGTCAACTTCGCCGATAATTTGTCCCATACCTCTCTGAAAGGTATCACATAATACCTTTCCCTTCCTGCGGATTCTCTAACCTCAACATCGCCGAGCTTAACTGCATGCTCGAGCGGTATTCTGTTCAACGACGTTAAACTTCCGCCAAGCTCCGCCGAACCTACGACGGCTGCCCATGCAAGTTGCTTAACGTCTGCAAGCTTATCCGCAAAAAGATACGTGGCGGTCGCACCGCTTACGTCCCTCTCACCGCTAAAGCCGTAAAGTTCCGGGTTTAGGTTCAGAACATTAGGCTTGCTAACCATAACGGGGTCGTGGTGGTCTAGGATTACAACGGGCTTATCTCCAGCTAATTTCTCTATTAGCTCGGCCTTTCCTGAGCCTATGTCCGTGTAAACGTAAGCATCATAGTCGCTACTATGAATCTTAGATACTATCGTAGGATGTAGCTTCTCGACACAAACCCTGTCTGTCTTAATACCTAAAGACTCAAAGGCCAATAATGCAATCGCCGCCGAGCATATTCCATCGGCATCATCATGGTGAATAACGAGGACCCTGTTGGCTGAAGACCTAAGGAGCTCGCTGGCCCTTTTAAGCTCGTCGAAATATTCTATCAAACTCATACGAGAGCCCCGATAGACCTTACTGAAAGCAGCGGGCATAACCCCACATCAACCCCGCCTGCGCTATCGATTTCAGGCATACTACTATAACATACTCTACGGTAAAAGATAAGCATGACCATACTCATCCATCGGTTTGTTAAACGTAGCTTATCAAGATATGACTTAAAAAATATTCCGTTCCTACCTGCCCAAAAGCCTGAGGGCTATCTCGTAGTAAATTTCAGCAGCCGCCCCGAGTTCGCTGATTGGCACGTTCTCGTTGTATGAGTGTGCTTGGGAAAGCTCACCAGGTCCTAGCACAACACCAGGCGTTCCAGCAGCGACTATCCACCCAAGGTCTGTGTAGGCTGGAAGACCATATGGTTCCGCTTTAACTTTAAGCACCCTCGAAACAGCCTCTAAGGCCACCTGTGTTATTGGCTCAGAAGTGCTGACTTCGGTAGCCCTGTGGTGTTGCACGATAGAGATCGAGAACTCTGTACCAAGTCTTGTCGCCATCACTTTAGACGCCAGCTCCTCAAAAGAAATCTTCACAGCATCAGGCCTCTCACCAGGGATTAACCTCCTATCTACCGTCAGCACACACTCGTCGGGGATAACGTTAGGCTTTATGCCACCGCTTATCATGGTAACGGCCACTGTCGGCTTGCCAACCAAAGGATGCCCCCTAGTTCTCGATAGCGAATCAGCCATTTGCTCTAACTCGTTACAATAAGAAGCAGCAGCAAGTATGGCGTTAACCCCCTCTTGGGGCATGCTGGCATGCGCTGGCCTGCCCCTTATCCTGACTTTTATCTCCAGCCTGCCCTTGTGGGCTGTGCAGACCCTTAAGCCCGTCGGCTCGCCTACAACCGCAAAGTCAAACTTGCCGTACTTTGACAGGAGTGCCTTAGTACCCATACCAGCGACCTCCTCGTCAGCAACTGCCGCCAGCACAACCTTACCCCTTATCCTATCCCGAACATCGATGAGGGCCTTCAGGCTTGCGGCCATAGCTGCGATTGAGCCCTTCGCATCGGCCGAACCCCTGCCGTATAACCTATCTTCTTTAATAAAACCGCCGAGAGGTTCTACCTGCCACCCATCCCGCTCGCCGGCTGGTACGGTATCGAGGTGGGAATTGAAAAGCAGGGTGGGTCCTGCATCACCACCTTCTAAGATACAGACGGCGTTCGCCCGAACACCATCCAGCCTATCTACCGTGGATTTTATACCAAGGTCCGCAAGCCGCTCTGCCAGAAAGCTGGCGGCCTCCAGTTCCCTTCCGGGCGGGTTCTCCGTGTTTATTCTCACGAGCGCAGAAGCCAAGCTTATCAGGAATTCTCTATCTATATGGGCATCCATAGATGCTTGATGAAACATCAGCGATATAACCTTAAAGTTACTCAAAAACACCTTAAGGTTAGACGGTCAGGAGTATCTCGGCAGGTACCTCAACGTACTTCTCGTTGCTGCTCTGCTTCTTCTTCCTCGGCGAGTTCCTCAGCAGGGTCCCGCAATAAGGACACCTGACCTTATCCGTAAGATGGTACACCCTACACCTTGAGCAGTACTTGTAACCGTTTGCGTAACTTCTCCTGACTTTTTTCATCGCGCTCATTTTTATCAAAAAATTGTAAAAATTACGATTATTAAACATTATCTATATATAGTAATTTTTGTATATATAAAAAAGGTATGCTTGAGATAAGGAAACTACAGAGGGTAGGCGCCGCAACCCTAACAGTCTCATTACCTAAGAAGTGGGTGATAAAAAAGGGCTTAAAGGTTGGAGATAGGGTTACGCTCATAGAGAACGAGGACGGCTCTTTGCGCCTAGACGTGGGCGAGGTCAAGGCAGAAGAAACCAAATTTACCATCAACTACGACCTTTGTAGCTCTAACGGCATGCTGACGAGGCTGATAATAGGCGCATACATGCAAGGAGCAGATGTTGTAAAGATAACCTCGACGAATGCCCTGACGACAAACGTTATTAACGAAGTGCAGGCAACGGTTGATAGGTTACCCGGCTTCGAGATAGTAGAACAGACCTACAGGAGGATAATCATCCAAAGCTTCATCGACCCGTCAAAATTTCCTATCGAAGGTCTGCTGAAAAGGTTGCAGGTAATGGTGACGTCAATGCTTAACCAAGTTGTTTCTTCAATACCCGAAGGCACGTTCGGGAACGTTGAGGAGATAGTCAGACAAGAGAGCAAAGTGGATGAGCTGTACTTCTTAATAATCAGACAGTTGTTTCTAGCGTTACGTAGATGGCACCTCGGCATGAGTCTTGGTATAGACAGCCCAATCTATGCGGCAGGTGCGAGGCTCATAGCAAAAGCACTTGAAGATATAAGTGACATGATTGAGGATATTGCGAAAGAGTTAAGTTCTCTAAGAAAGTCATCCACCAGGATAGGTCCTGAGATTACTAAAAGGATAGAGGAGCTCGGTACGATGGTCCAGACACTCTTTGGCAAGACCATGAAGGCGCTCTTCAGTCTCGATGTAGAGCTGTTAAACGACGTCTTTAAGAGCATATTACACGTGTTAGAGCACCAAAACAGGTTGGCTGAAGATATACTGCTGATGGCAAATGATGGAAGACTCCTATCGTCCCTTAGGACTATAGTTTGGGGCTTCAGTTTCATAGCACGTTGTTGTAAGATAATGGCCGAAGTAGCCTTTAACAGGCTTACAAGAACACCCTCAAACGTTATATCAATTGAGAAAGCTTAGTTCTGAAGGGTTTTTGTGTTGGACAGGGATAGGTTAAAGCACAGAAGCCAACAAGTATCAAAAGGTGTAGAGCGAGCACCGCATAGGGCGTTACTTAAAGCCATGGGCTTAACGGATGATGAAATCTCAAGACCGTTCGTAGCTATTGTGAACAGCTGGAACGAGATAGTGCCTGGACACGTACACTTAAACAAGTTGGCTGAGAGGGTGAAGGTAGGCGTGAGACGCGCAGGCGGTATGCCCTTCGAGTTTAACACAATAGCGATATGCGACGGCATAGCGATGGCGCACGAGGGCATGAGAGCATCCCTTCCGAGCCGTGATGTGATAGCGGATTCCGTAGAGCTAATGGTCATGGCACATCGGTACGACGCTGTTGTGGCGATGGCCAGCTGCGACAAGATAGAGCCAGGCATGATGATGGCCCTAGCAAGGCTAAATCTCCCGTCGGTCTTCATAAATGGAGGTCCTATGCTGATGGGTGAGCGTGACGGTAAAAGGTTTGCGATAGGCAATGTTTTCGAGGCTTTGGGTGCTTACCATAAAGGCCAGCTTACGCTCGAAGAGCTTTGCGCGATTGAGAACGTCGCGTGTCCCGGACCTGGCTCCTGCGCTGGCCTTTACACCGCTAACACCATGGCCGTGCTGATAGAAGCCCTGGGAATGAGCCTACCGGGTAGCTCCACGATACCAGCTGTTGACGTAAGGAGAGCATACGTGGCTGAGAAGACCGGTGAGGTTGTCATGAGAGCTCTGGAGACCGACCTGAAACCCAGCGACATCATGACCTATGAAGCCTTCAGGAACGCAATAGCTGTCGATGCGGCGATAGGCGGCTCGACGAATGCCGTGCTACACTTAATGGCGATAGCCAAAGAACTCGATCTGAAGCTGACACTCGAGGACTTTGATGAAATAAGCAGCAGGACGCCGCAACTCGTTGAGCTGATTCCAGGGGGAAAGTACGCAATGCAGGATTTAGATATCGCTGGCGGTGTTCCAGCCATAATGAAAAAGCTACTCGATGCCGACTTACTCGATGGCTCTGTCGTCACTATAACGGGCAAGACTTTGGTGGAGAATCTGAGGGAGTTTGTCCAGCCTAAGAACGTAGGAATCATAAGGCCTATTGAGAATCCAGTGCGTCCAACTGGAGGTATAGTAATTCTCAGGGGAAACTTGGCACCGGAGGGTGCGGTAGTAAAGATTTCTGGGATAAAGAAACTTAAGCATGAAGGACCTGCAAGGGTTTTCGATTGTGAGGAAGATGCTTACATCGCGGTTAAGCAAGGAGACATCAAAGATGGAGATACTATCGTGATAAGGTACGAGGGACCAAAAGGAGGTCCTGGCATGAGGGAGATGCTAAGCGTTACGTCCGCGATAGTGGGTAGGGGCATGAGAGAATCCGTGGCCTTAGTGACCGACGGTAGGTTCTCGGGCGCTACTAGAGGTCTGATGGTTGGACACGTGTCTCCTGAGGCTTTCGAGGGAGGACCGATAGCGATAGTTAGAGACGGCGATTGGATAAAGGTAGATGCGGAGCTGAAGAGGTTGGATGTCGAGCTCGACGAAGACGAGATAAAGAAAAGGCTTGCATCTTGGAAGAGGCCCGCGCCCAAGTATAAGAAGGGTGCGCTGGCAAGGTACGCAAAGTATACATCATCGGCATCAGAGGGCGCGGTGTGTAGATAGCAGAGTCTTCATTTTAATTTGTTTTATAATTTTCCGTAAGATTTTTATACGTTCACGGTTTATGATAATTCCGAGGAGGAGTGGTATGCCAAAATTTGTAACACCACCCGAAGAAGTAAATTGGGAAGAGTTAATAGAGTTGGATAAGAAATACTTTTTGAGGCCGATATCGACCGCGAAGGAATATTCCCCGTTGCCCATAGCGAGAACAGAAGGGCCCTATCTGATAACTTCGGAGAACGTTAAGATTCTGGACTTCATGTCGGTTCTGCACTGCGCGAACGCAGGCGCCTATCATCCTAAGATAGCCCAGGCGATAAAGGAATATGCTGACCACTTCGGCTATCTATATGAGGGTGGGTTCTTAGAGCAGATGAGACCAAAGGTCTGTAAATTCCTCATAGAGGAAGCCTTCAAGGGAGATATGGCCAGGGTCGGCTTCGGGAACAGCGGAAGCGAGGCCGTCGAGTATGCGTTAATGATAGCTAGGGTGTACACAGGCAAACCATACGTGGTTACCAGATGGTACGACTACCACGGTTGGACTGCTGGTGCAGTGGCTAACACGATAATACCGTATCTGAGGGACTTGGCAATAACACCAACTAAGCCGGGTGAGGTGCCGGAGATTAAGACACCGGTCGGTGGAATAGTTCCGTATACTGCAATAGCTCCGCCGCCCCACTGCTATCGTTGTCCAATAGGACACACATATCCTGACTGCAAGGATAGGAAAGGAATGCTAGCCTGCATTAATGTACTCAAGGAATTGATACTTGCCCATCAACCTTACGTCGCGGCGGTCATAACCGAAGTTGTGCAGGGAAGTTGTGGTGTATTCGCTCCGCCGCCCGAGTACAACCCACAATTAAGACAGATAACTAAGGAGCTCGGGGTTCTTTGGATAGACGACGAAGTCATCTGCGGCTTCGGAAGAACAGGGCCTTGGTTCGGATACCAGAACTGGGACATCAAGCCCGACATCGTTACCTTCGCTAAAGGTGTAACAGGTTCTCACATACCCGTAGGAGGTGTCGCCATCAGCCCGGAGTTAGCCAAGTGGTTTGATGAGAGAAAGTGGTGGCACGCGAGCACGTTCGCATCCCATCCGCTCGGCATGGCCGCAGCTTATGCTGCGCTGACCGTATACAAGGAGGAGAAGCTCATACCTGACCATGCGAAGAAGATCGGCAAGAGGCTTGAGGAAGGGCTTAAAGGTATCAAGGATAGGCACAAATCCGTAGGAAACGTAAGCGGCATGGGACTCATATGGGGCATAGAGCTGGTAAAGAATAAGGAGACGAAGGAGCCGATATTCCCGCAGGATAGGTTCTACTTCTGGCATGAGGAAGCAGTCAAGATACCGAGCAAGGTCGTGGCTGTCAAGTGTATTGAGAGGAGGTTGTTGGTCTCGACGTTCGCCGCCAACAATATAACGCTAATGCCAACCCTCGTCGTGACTGAAGACGAAGTGGACAGGGCTATTGACATATTGGATAAAGCCATCGAAGAAGTCGACAAAATGGTATAAAACGCTTTAAAACAACTCCCTTATTTTTATGTGACGGCCATGCGCGTACTCATACTGGGTGGGGCAGGAACAATCGGCTCTGAAGTAGCTGAGCACCTAGTAAAATACCCAGACGTGGATGAAGTAATCTTGGGAGACATACTCGTAGACAAGGCCGAGAAGATTGCCAGTAAAGTAAAGAAGGCCAAAGCCCTGAAGGTTGACGTGACAGACCGACCGTCGCTAATTGCCCAGATGCAGAAGGCAGACGTCGTGGTAGGTTGCGTAGGGCCCTACTACAAATTTGGCGTGCCTATAGTGAAGGCTGCGGTTGATGCTGGTGTTAATTTTGTAGATATAATGGACGACCCGCTACCCTCCAAAGAGGTTCTCGAGGACAAGGCGTTGTTTGAGGAGGCAAAGAGGAAGAACATTAGCGTTGTTATAGGCCTCGGCTCGACACCAGGTCTTTCGAACGTTCTGGCGAGATACGGTGCATCGAAGCTTGATGAAGTTGAAAATATAGATGTCTCTTGGATTTTCACGACGGCCGCTGGTGTTGCCTCGGAAGCAGTTACCGCTCACATGTTCAACGTCACCAGCGGAAAGGTTCTGACTTACGAGAATGGAAATTGGAAGGAGGTTACGCCCTTGCTTGACGGAAAGGAAGTTCAGGACTTTCTCGAGCTCGGTAACGTGGAAGTCTACCACATAGGACATCCGGAGCCCGTAACGATTCCAAGATACGTAAAAGCAAAGAATGTAACATGCAAGGCCGGAATGGTGCCCGGCGAAGTTGTCGAGATTTACAGAATGCTCAACAAGTTACGCCTAACCCAGCTCGAGGCCATAAACGTTAAGGGCCTTAAGGTATCGCCCAGGGACTTCATCATGGCGCGCTTTGCATCTTTCCCGATGGATGTTGCGATGGAGCTTTTCAAGTTTGATGCCGCGGAGCCTCTCTTCGAGATGAGGATAGCGGTCAGCGGAAAGAAGGGTGGAAATTTAACGAAGTATGTATACAAATTCTCCGACGTTGGACACGAGTTCGCCACGGCCATATCTGCCGTAATAGGTGCTATAATGTTAGGACGCGGTCAGGTGAAGGCAAAAGGTGTCTTCGCTCCAGAAGGTTGCATAGACCCGGAGATTTTCTTAAAAGAAATTAAAGAAAGTGGTGTTACTATACAAGAATCTTATCAAACCTCAATGGAGCTCTAACGTCACTCGGACTCAGCTTTTTCCCTAGGCTCTGCTATAATGAGTGCCTCTTCTTCTGGTATTTTGAACTCAACCATTTTATTCTTGTTTATAAATGCATAACCCCTTTGCGCGTCAGCGCTGTATATGACGCTGGCCTTGAACAGAAGCTCGCCCTCGTACACTATCTCTACCAGCTCTTTTTCAGGCACTTTAAGTAACGCCAAGTACTTGTTGTTTATCTTGACGGAGTCAGACGGTACGTTGGTGTCGCCTTTTGCCTTAAGCCATACGAATTTCTGACCCGGTAGAACTCCCATAATGCAACACCTGTTTATTGGTATTATGTCCTTACTTCGTAATAAATTTACTCAAATTTTATAAGTGTTTTTTTAAAAATAAAATTAGTTGATGTTGCTTGGTTAGGGTGGCCGCAATACAGGCTAAGCCTTCTGATGGACTCTTTACCGAGAAGAACCTGCCGAGGGCACTAAAGTTGCTTGATGATGTAGCGAGGATGGAGGTTGATATAGCTGCGTTCCCGGAAGGATACCCTTCAACGGGCGAGAAGGAACTCTGCAAAAAGGCCCGCGAGATAAATTCTTACGTCATAGCTACGATGCTCCAAAAAACTCAGGCCAGTAAGTATGGAAGTACGTGTATACTCATAAGCCCCGAGGGCGAGGTGATAGGTAGGCAAGGCAAGACGACGCTCCTTTGGGTGTTCGAGGAAGGGCTTTTTGAATCCGTAGATTCTCTACCGTTACACGATACGACTCATGGCAAATTAGGTATCCTGAGATGCTCCGAGATAATCTATCCCGAGCCCATGTCAATTTTGACCATGATGGGAGCCGATATCGTATTCGTCGTTTCAAACTGGAATGCAAACGTGATATCTCTTTGGCATCGTATAATTTTAGTCCGCTCTTGGGAGAACTGGATGCCCGTTGTAGGTGTTAACACGGCCGAATGGGTTAAGCCACAATTGGTTTATGCCGGGTTTGAGTTGGAGCCTAGGTACGGAGGACACAGCATCATCGTCATACCCGAAGACGTCATGAGCATTGACGAGTTTATCGTCAAGCCTTATAGCGGCGAAAAGATGTTCACGGAAGAAAGGCTGATAAGGGCGAAGGCAGGTAAGGATGAAGAGATACTAGTTGTGGACATCGACATGAAGCGATATTCCGAGTTCAGGTGGAAGGTCTTCTTTAGGAATAGAAGGTTAAAATTTAACGCATTAGGAATGGTTTTTAGATAGAAGGCAGGCTTGCGTGCCGTGCTTAAGGTATACGTACCCCACCCGAAGTATCCTACCGTGTCCATAACTGGCAGTAAGTGTGAGCTGAAGTGCGATTACTGCCGCAGGCTTGTCCTGAGGACGATGGTACAAGTAGAGAATCCCGACAAGCTTCTTTCCTTCTGTAAGAGGTTAAAAGAAAGGGGCGGCGTAGGATGTCTGCTCAGCGGCGGCTTCACCAAGGACGGTAAACTGCCATTCGAGCCGTACCTTGAGGTCATAAGGTATGTGAAGAAGGAATTAGGCCTAACGCTCAGTATACACCCCGGCATCTTAGATAAAGACGGTGCAACCCAACTAAGGGACTCCGGGATAGATATAGCGGAATTCTATGTCGTTCTCAGTGAAGGTGTTCTGAGGAACGTCATGCACACCAAATTGGGCAGGGATGATGTGGTGAAAGCGCTCGATACGATTTACACCTACGGTCCACGTTACATCTCGCCGCACATAACAGTGGGCTCGGATTACGGTAAGGTTTATTGGGAATACGAGGCCATTGATGTGCTGAGGGAGTACGACCCTTACGTTTTAATATTTCTGATACTGGTGCCGATGGAAGGTACGCCCATGGCCCATGTTAAACCGCCGCCCATAAGCGATTTACTGAATCTTTTCGCTACCGCTAGGAAAAAGCTAGATAACACGGAGCTTGCGCTGGGTTGCATGAGGGTTAGGGGGAATTATACGCAGACCCTTGAAAGCGAGTTAATGCGTAAGGGTTTGGTCGACAGGATCACCGTACCCTATACGTCAATCCCAGAACCGACCATCGAGGCATGTTGCTCTCTTCCAGATAGCGTTGCATTAAGGCGTATACAAAAATAAAAAATAGTGGAGAAACGGTCTGATATCTCTACTTGAAGTAAGGTAGCACTTTCTCGCCCAGGAGCTTTATCTGCTCTTCCAGCTTTCTGACGTCGCCCGTTACGTAAAGGCCAACTAGGTCCTTTATGACGACGTTCTTTGCTCCGGCCTTCAAGAACTTCTCTATGCCAGCAATTACCTCGTCTGGTGCGCCTACGGCTAAGAACTTCTCGGCTATTTTGTCGGGCATGGCCTCGGCAGCCTTCCTCGGCTGCTCGACAACCTCCTCAACAGGTGGTGCCCTCTGGTAGGAGTAATCTACGACCTCGGGTATCGGCACCTCAAACCCAAGTTCCTTCAAAGTCTTTCTATGCGTCAGCATTATAATCTCTGGCTTTATGGCGTCAACTGCAGCCTTTCTCATGCTTGGGTCGTCTGTCACTGCTGTATAAATGAAGGCAATCTTATCTATAGCTTCGAAGTCCCTTCCTGCTTTCTTTGCAGCATCCTTTATTATCTCCAGCCTTTTCTGGTAGAGCTCCGGAGTAGCAAGCCAAGGCTTCCAACCATCAGCAACTTCTCCTACTAATCTGAGAGACCTAGGAGAGCCTAAGGCGCCCACGTAGATAGGCGGGGCAGGCTTCTGTACTGGGACTTGGTCTATCCAAGCGTTCTTAAGCCTGTAGAACCTTCCCTCAAAATTGACCGGGCTAGCTCTGCTAGATTTCCATGAGAGCCTGATTACTTGGATAGCTTCCTTTAACCTCGAAACCCTCGTTTCTGGGTCCTCCCATGGCATACCGTAGGCCGCTATGTTCATTGCCTCGCCAGCTCCAAGCCCGAGTATTGCTCTACCGCCAGTTAATTCGTCGAGTGTGGCCGTAATATGCGCAACCTTTGTCGGGTGTGCCCTGATTACATCCGTCACATCCGTTGCGAGTCTCATGTTCTTTGTCTGTACACCTATGGCCGTGAGGGTTACCCAAGGGTCAACTTTGTCACCCGAAGGTGGCATGTCTGTATAGTGGTCCGGAACCCATGCGGATGTGAAGCCATACTTTTCGGCAAGCACACCTGCACGCACCAAATCCGCTACGGGTAAAACGGTTAGGTGCAGACCAAATTTTACCATAGCACCTCAAAGAAAAAAATTGTTAATTCGATTAATAAGATTTTCTGTACCTCAAAACACGTTAGCCCCTATATTGCTTCTCTTCTCGACCCTTGAGGCAATTGCAACGCATGCCATCGTAGCAGCCATGACGGCTTGAAGGAGGAAGCTTTCCCGTAGGCCTACGACCTCGGATACATATCCGGCCACCAACGGACCTGAGGCAAAGCCGAGACCGAAGATGCCCTCGTATACGCCGACGACAAAGCCGTATCTTTCAGCAGGCGTGTTGTAGGTTAGCGCATTAAAGAGTATAGATGTGAAGTAGCTCAGCATCGCAGCGTACATCGCAACGGCGACGTAGAAAACGACCAAAGACGGAAAGTATGCTATCAGAAGCATAGGAATGGCAAAAAATACTGATGCTATCGTGAAGGCAAACCTTGGTGGTGACCTAAACATCTTTCCTATTACTAAAAACGACAATAACCTAGCAAGAGAAAAGACTGTGAATATTGTGCCGACGTAGAACTCACTTATTCCCAGTCTCCAAGCATAGTTAGGGAATATTACTAGGAGCGTTGCGTAAACCATCGACTGGATGGCGAGCATGCTGTAGAATGGAGCGAGTCTAAGAAGGGAAAACTTCCCGTTTCCCCTCCTTTCATCCGAATCCTTCTGCTCTAAGACGGTTGGTTGTCTCAACATAAGGACCATCGGTATCGCTACCGTTGATATGATTAAGGATAACCAGAATGCAGCGTGTATGCCAAATTTCTCAGCCACATAGCCTCCGATACTTGGTCCGAGTAGAAAGCCAGCATTCCACGAGACACTGTAGAGTGCAAACGCTCTGACTCTATTCTGAACGGTTGAACTTGAAGCGACCATCGTTTCTCCCACGGGCCAGTAGAAGACGAACGCTAGACCTATCAGAATCTGAGCGGCGATAATCTCATGTACGCTCCTAATCAGCGAGACGAGCATGTAAAAAATTACAGTCATTATAGGGCTAATCAAGTACAGCCTAGTCTTGTTGGCGCTCGCTAAGAAGTGTCCGACGAGGGCGGGCAGGAAGACGTATGGCAAGGCCCTAATAAAGCCGAGCGCTCCTATCTCTAAGTAAGACGCACCAAGAATCTCAGCCTGTATCGGGATGAAGTATAGACCAGAGGATATGCCAAGGCCTATGACGAAAGTGGAGATGCTGAGCAACCGCAAGAATGCGGCAGGCTCTTTGGACGTAAGCTTACTCAATTTCGTGCTGCCCTTGAGTGCGTGCCACAATTAAAATGTTTTCAATTTAAAATAAACAATGATAAAAACAAAACGTTCAGACAAGCGTCAACCGCCTAGCCTTCTTGAATACTTTGTTCAGCATGCTCTGTGTCAACCTACCCGTCTGCGTGTTTTGCCTGCTGGGGTGGTAGGATGCTATGAGTACGGGCGCTGCTCTACTGAAGTACTCCCCCTCCAATCTGTAAACGGCACCGTGCGAAAACTCTGGTGTAGGCCTCGGTATCCTAACGCCGAGCTCCGACAAGATTCTCACACAAGTCTTGAATGCGACCATACCGAGTGCAACCATCGCCCTTACATTCTTAAGAAGGAAGAGCTCGCTTTTTAGGTACGTTGAGCAGTTTTCGATTTCTTCTCTCGAGGGCATGTTCTTAGGTGGAACGCACCTAACGACGGCCGTGAGGTAGGCGTCTTCGAGCCTAAGCCCGTCGTCTTTACGAATGCTATAAGGTTGGGATGCGTATCCTGCAGAATGTAATGCCCTCATCAAAGTCTCGGCGGAACCATCGCCAGTGAACATCCTTCCAGTTCTGTTACCTCCGTGTGCGGCTGGCGCAAGGCCGACGACTAAGAGCCTAGCATGGAAATCACCGAATCCGGGTATGGGTTTTGCCCAGTACTCATCGTTCAGAAACCTCTTCGGTCTATTTTCAGCCACGTACTGCCTGTAGAAGACGAGCCTAGGACATTTCTTACACGAGATTATCGTCGTTGCCAGCTCCTCTAAGCTACTTAACATAGCCGCTCAACGTTTGGCTATCTTTATGAACGGGTTGCTCTTCATTTCGGCACCTATCGTGGTCGGCCTTCCATGTCCAGGATACACCACGTAATCGTCTGGTAGCGACATCAGCTTTTTGGATAACGACTCTGCTAGTTGTTCAGCGTTGCCGCCGGGAAAATCCGTCCTGCCCACCGTGCCAGCGAAGAGTGTGTCGCCAGTGAACACGAGCCCGTCGCTCACGATGGATACGCTGCCCGGCGTGTGTCCGGGAGTGTGCAGAACCTTAACGATATGCTGACCGACTTCCAGTGTATAACCCTCGTACAGGTAACCGTCCGGCTCGGCTATCTCCGGAACATCGTCTCCCACGTACTTCTTTATACTTTCAGGAGCTCGTTCTAATAACCAGACGTCATCCTTGTGGATTAAAAATTCGCAGCTAAGAACGTCCTTAACCTGCTTGGCTGCTAAGATGTGGTCAAAATGTGCATGCGTCCCGCATAGGTGGCTAATCTTAACGTCTAACCTTTTTACTAACGCCACTATCTTAGTTCCATCACCACCAGCATCGACTATGATTCCTGCGTTCGCATCAGAATCGTACACAACGTATGCGTTACTCGATAGCGGCCCGACGACAAGCTTCTTGACATTTATCAACTAATCAACACGCCCCCCGCATCACCCATAAACTGCCTCTTCGATTTCCCTATATCTTCTGAATCTAGACTCTATGAGTTCGGCCATCTGGCTTGGCGTCAACATACCTTCTTCCGTTATGTAAGCCGTCACAAGTTCTGCGGGCACTACCTCGAAATATGGATTCCTCACGCTTATCTTGTAGGTAGAAAGCAAGTCAGGATGAGTAACGGGCGATAGGACCTCTTCGACGTCGTGCCCCTCCTCTGGATATTCCAACGTGGGGAGGGCTTTCCATGTAGTAGAGATGACGTAGAACGGCTTTCCCAAGAACTTGGAGGTACATGCCAACTGGAACGTACCGACTTTGTTAGCGAACGAACCATCCGCAAGTATCGCATCTGCTCCTACGAGCGCAGCATCCGACTCTTTTAGTGTAGAACCGATAGCAGCATCGGTTGTGAGCACAACATCTATTCCTAACTCCGCTAGGACGGCTACAGTCTTCCTACCTTCGAAAAGAGGTCTAGACTCTGCTACGCAAACCTTAACCTTTTTCCCAACTTCCCTAATGACCGCCAGCACAGATGAGCTGTAGCTTATCGTTACAACGCTGTTAAGCTTGGAAAGAACCTCACGCCCAAACCTTCTAAGCCTTTCGGTTGCAACTCTGTATTCCTCGAGCACCGATGCAGCTATCTGCTTCAAGAGTTCCTTGAGAACATCAAGGTTATCTGTGTAGCGTGAAGCCTCTGCAAACTTGGCCGCTACCTCAAACGAGATGTTTCTCAAAGAGAACATCGAAGGCCTAGAACTTGCTATCTGCTGTGCCAGCGTGATGACCGAATGCCTGAGCTCCTCGGCAGAGTTTACACGCCTCGAATCAGCCAAGACGATAAAGGCATCTACTATCCTGGCCGTAAGCTCTGCCGAGCCCCTCTCAACGTCGTTCCTTACTTCCTCGATTATGTCCTCAGGCCCCCGCTCCAAATACTGTCTACCCCAATTCCATCAATAGTTGCAACCTTAGATTAAAAGCTAACGTTTTGAACTTACGGGCAACGTCAAATGCTTATCGTGTTACATAAAGCTCTCTAAACTACTGACACCAACCATCTTATCGAAGTCTATGCCCAGCGCGTCCAGAACCTGCTCGAAAGTTGACCTCATGTAGTCAATGTACTTATCAACATCGACTTGATCTGGTCTCGCGAGCTGAAGTGGCCTGACGCCGTCTTTATCCTTGGTCTTAACGAAGCTTATTATGTCTCCGGCCGACAGCTGTACACCAACGGCCTCTAACTTCTTCGCAGCCTTCACATGCTGAGGCGTCGTCTTCGTGTACTTCTCGGGCATCCTAGAAAGCATGACCCTGAAAGCCAGGTCCTTTAACTCGAACTGTCCGTTTTTTAGCCTGTAGTACCAAGCCCTCAAAAGATTCTGAAGATTCTCTCTCGCCTGCTCGAAATCCTCTTCGCTCTGTACCTTTTTGAACTCTTCCAGCATCATGTCGAATGCCTCCTTTATGAATATCGGTATATGCCTCTTCTTTCCAGTCAGGCCCTTGACGTCCACGACCTCTTTCGTCGTCACGCCGAGATAGTTCTTTTTCCTCGTGGAGAAGACCACGTACCTGTAAACCTTGTCAACCTCGAGGTCCAGCCTTAGCGTATTCTTTGCCCAAGAGATGAGCTCTTCTATAAGCTTAGGGTCGTCTGTCTTCAAGAACAGAGAGTCCGTGTCGCCGTAGACGACATGGATTCCTAACTCCTTAGCCTTCTTCAAGGTTCTAGTGAACGCATGCCTTCCTATCGCCGCCGTGCTCTCGGCCACGGGTGGGCAATATAGCTGGAAGTTGGAGAAGCCAAATACGCCGTAGCTGGCATTAAGCAAGACTTTCAGGGCACGCTGGACGACCTCATACCAGCTCCTTACCTCTGGTCTGAGCGTCTTGTCGCTGCTCTTAGGCTTATACCAGTTAATTCTTATGTCCCTTAACGCCCCTATCAGGAGGCTCTGGAGCCCACGCCTCTTCTTGCAAACCCAGTGGCCAGTCTCTGGGATGATGTTATCCCTACACTCATCGTGGACGCACCTTACCGTCTCGTAGCTCAGGTTCCACTCCTTAAGGGCTGAAGGGTAAAGGCTAGCGAAGTCTAAGACCGTGACCCCAAAGTGCACACCCGCCATCGGCTCAGCAACCAAGGCGCCCCTGTACTTCTTGCCCTCGATGACGGCCTTCGTCGTAGTCGCTCCCTTTTCTTGGAGCAGCTCGTCTTGCCTCGGTATCAGGTAACCTCTCCTCCTGTGCTCGAAGTAGAGCAGGCTCTTTATCCAGCCCGAAACTCCATGCCTACATACGTCCTCGATGGGCATCCTGCCTATCCTTGCCAAGATTATGAGCAACTTAATCAGCAGCGAGTCGTTGGCTGTCAGCAACTCGTGGACCAGCGCAGCATCCCAGAAACTGTATCTCGCTAACTCCTCTAAGCTCAGCTCGCTTATCGGCTTCTCTATCTCCACCTTGCCCTTTCCCACCAGAGCCCTCGCTATGGCTTCCAGCGTGTTCTCCCGATATTTGTTGTCAAATGCGTATACCTGTATGGACTTGTTCAAGAACAACCTGTATAGGTCCACATGTATTCCTTTACGTAACGTTGCGCCCTCTCGGCTAATTACTATTGGGTTTTTCTCCTTGGGTATGCCAAGCCTATCGCCCCTATTCCTCAAGTACGGCAGGTCAAAATCGTCACCGTTAAACGTGGCAACTAAGGGGTATGAGCCTATTATACCGAATGCCTCTTCCAGCATCGCCTTTTCATCCTCGAAAAGCTTTACTCCGAAGCCTTCATGATGTGGGTTGCCTACAGAGCCTTCCTTCTTTAACAAAAAGACAGCTCTAAAACCATCAGAGCCGACGAACGAGATTGCCACGACAGGGTCTTCAGCCTTCGTTGGTGAGGGAACCCTAGTAGTTACTGGTGCCAAGACCTCTATGTCTAGGGAAACGTGCTTTATCTTCGGGTATTGCGCCTCCAGAATCGAGAGCCACCTGCGAACCTCATCCGTGTCTTCATCCCTTACGCTGGTAAACTGTTTGGCCATTATTTGGTTAACTGTTTCGTCGCTAGCCGTTACCATCGTAAGCTTTCCGTCGGTAACCGTGTACGGCATGCCTGGTATCAAGCCTTTGTCGTAGAGGTAACAGAGGTGATAAGGTATATCAGCCTCCCATGCTGTAATGAGCTCCCTGATCGAGTTAGCCCTCCCTCCCACGGCCAGTGGGTCATTAGCGATGATCTTCACCAGCGTTATCTCTTGGTCGTGTAAAAGGTCGTACTTCTTTTCATTCACAAACCCTACGGCTCCTCTAACCCTCAGCTCCTGATTATTGGAGAGCTCATCTATGCTCAGCTTTGAGTAGCAGTACGGCTTATGGCCGCTTTCATCGTAAAGAATAAGCACCTCTTCCTTTTCTGGGTTAAGCATCTTAAGGTAAGCTTTGCCCGCTTGGCCATCGTAGGCCGACGATAGCAGATATAGCGTCTTTCCTACAGCTCTCACCCAATCTTCTAAAGACGTCTGACGCGTTTCACAAATTCCTTGAGCCACGGTAGGAATAATTTACAGCACAGGCTTAATAACGTTTCCAAACAAGCTTCCAGCGTATTGCTGAAGAACTAAGCCTCTTTCCGAGTCTTGCCTCTCAGCCAGCTGAACACTACGTACGAAAGACCTAGCAAAGATGCGACGAGGGCCGCGAGCGTTAAGGCTTGAACTATGGGCGCGGCATCTACCAGTAACCCGCCTATGTTGACCTTGTCGCTCATCCTTATCCTGAGCTCCTCGGGGCCTGTTAACGAGAAAACGCGTTTTTGTAGGAGGCTCCCCTCCATGAACACAGAGACGACAAGCTCACCGGGATATGGCAGGGTCAACTTTACGCCCTCCCTATCAACGACATCGTCGAACACGTTTTTACCGTCAAAGCTCATCTGGAGCTTTAGACCGCCTATCGAAGTACCGAGCGAGTCAACTATGGAAACTGTCACGGGATAGTTGACGGAGCTCAGCCTTACGTCGATAGTGCCCTCGTCCAAATTCATGATGCTGGAACGTACCGTTCTTCCCATGTAGCTGAATACAACCTCATGAGGACCAGGCAAAATTCTCAGCTCTGCGCTTCCGTCATCTTCAGTGGTTCCTTCATATTCAGCGCCCGAGATAACGTCTTTAGCCTTCAGCGACACGCCGGCAAGCGGCGTACCGCCATAATCCGTTATCACAAGCACCGTCCTAGAAAGTTTCATGACGAACGTTTCTTCGACAAGGGCTGACATCATCTTAGTAACGAGCTTTCCTACGTATGACTTGCCCCTGAATAGCATTAGGGTGTAATCGCCTGCGTTGCTCGGTGGTGTCGAGAAGGGCGCGTTAAAGAGTGTGGCAATACCGTCTGCACCAGTCTCCAAAACGGTAAAGTTAGCAAGAAGCCCGTGACTTATCATCACGCTCATGCCCTCAATAGGCTTTCCATCCTCATCCACGACCTTGAGCTTCAACGTGCCTAAGTTCGCGATCAAGTCCAGAGCCATATCGTGGGGAACGCTTCTGTTTTCCTTGTATATGGTTATCGGAGTCGTGAGGACCGTTCTCGTAACCTCTATAGTGTAGGAATTCGTAGGCAGCAAGTCCGACGATGGGATGTTTTGGAACGATACGAACCCCTCAGCTCCCGTGAGGCTCCTGCTAAAGTTCCCGGACCTTATCGTTACGTCTACCTGTTGGACCCTTTTGCCCTCCATATTCGTCACCGTGACATTCAAGTTCACGAGTTTCGCCGAGAGATTGACCAGCGTTTGTTGCGGTACGGAGAACTGCGACATCGCAACGGATATGCCGTCCACGAAAGCCTCTGCCGTATAATTGCCTATGCCCTCGAGTGAAGAGTAGGGTAAATCGGCGAACGCTACACTACCCAAATCATCGGTAGCTTCGCTTAAGCTAACGCGACCACCAGAATCCCTTATGCGTACCGTTATACCCTGAACCGGATTTCCTTTTGTATCTCGAACGATTACATCAAGGGACGATATCGCAAGGACGAGATCTACTGTCGATTCTCTCGGAAACTCTACAACCTTTTGTGCCACCACGACATCCCTGATTATTGCTTCAACGGTATACGTGCCGCTTGTCAAATCTACGAATACGGCATGACCCGTGCTGTTCGTTATGAAGATGCGACTGAACCCTTCTCTGATAACCCTGACCTCAACGTTGCCCCTCGGCCTACCATCGGCATCCACCACGTGGACGTAAAGGTTTTGCTGTGCATGAATCGTTGGCACTAAGGAGATGACAAGCAAGATTAGGAGGACCAGCAAAGCCAGCTTTTTCAAAGACCATCCCCTTAAGGAATTAACCTCATGCTTTCAAAAATGTAGTGGTTAATAATATTTTATAGACGTTCATCCATAGACATGAGGAAATTGTGAGCCTTAATCAACGTATCCTTTGCAGTCTTGTACGTGAGCCTTCTCAGGGCCCCCTCATAATCTAACCATACATAGTCCTTATGTTCACTGGATAGCGTGACCTCCTTCTCATAAGACCTGACCAAGTAGAATACGACCTCTTTGTGAACGAGCCCGCCCTTTTTCTTGTAAAAGTACCTTATCTCGTGCTTAAAGTTAGGTATAAACGCAAGGTTTTTTATACCTGTCTCCTCAAAAATTTCCCTCCTCACGGTCTCAATCTCTTCCTCATCTTTCTCTATGTTCCCCTTCGGAAAATCCCAATGTCCAGCACCGTAAAGTAAGAGTAGATATTTGATATGTTTGTCCTCATAGTAAAACACAACGGCTCCCGCGGACCTCTCATAGAGCATGGATACGTACCTCTGACACGACCTCAGCGGACTTGGCCAAAAACCATACATAAATACATATAAGTTTAACCGTAGTGCAAGACAAGGGAACTTTCACGAGCTAAGTATTAATAATGCGAGATCATGGATTATGAGAAGAATGCAAGTAGAAGGCAAGCCCAGATGGATAAGGGCTAAGATACCCTCAGGCCCCCTTTACAACCGCGTAAGGCACGTTTTAAGGAGCAAAGGTCTTAGTACTGTATGCGAGGAGGCGCTCTGTCCTAACGTCGCAGACTGCTGGGGTTGCGGGACCGCAACGATAATGTTGTTGGGCGACGTGTGCACGCGCTCGTGCAGGTTCTGTGCAGTCAAGGCAGGAAACCCGATGGGGTTTGTTGATAAAACCGAGCCAGAGAGGGTAGCGATGGCCGTGAGCGAGCTGGGTCTGGATTACGTCGTTCTAACTTCTGTCTGCAGGGATGACTTACAAGACGGAGGTGCTGGGATATTCGCCGATGCCGTCAAAGCGATTAAGAGGACGAGACCGAAGGCGAGGGTTGAGGCACTCATACCCGATTTTAGGGGAGACAGAAAAGCAATCGAAATAGTAGTTCACTCGAAGCCCGACGTCATAGGCCACAATCTGGAGACGGTCAAAAGGCTGACGCCCGTCATCAGGGATAGAAGGGCGAATTACCATCTATCTCTGAACGTTCTAAAGACCATCAAAGAGCTGGACAACAGCATATACACTAAGTCGTCCTTGATGCTCGGCCTCGGCGAGAGCGAGCAGGAAATCATGGAGGCCATGGTGGGCCTAAGGTCTGTTGGGGTCGACATCCTAACTCTGGGGCAGTACCTCAGGCCTACTAAGCGACATGCACCAGTGGTCGAGTACGTTCGTCCTGAAACTTTCGACAGGCTTAGGGACGTTGCCCTCTCGCTGGGCTTCAAGGGCGTAGCCTCTGCCCCCCTCGTAAGAAGTTCTTACATGGCCGCAGAGCTCTTCCAAAAGGTCTTGGCAGGTGATTCTTATGGAGGCTGATGTGGTGGTCATAGGTGGAGGTCCCGCTGGCTACGTTGCGGCGATAAGACTCAGCCAGCTACACAAAAAGACCGTTTTGGTAGAAAAGGACAACTTAGGTGGTGAGTGCCTCAATTACGGCTGCATACCTTCGAAGGCTCTCATAGCTGTGGCCGACCTTTATTGGAAAGCTGGAAAGCTTGAGAAATTTGGTATAAAGTTTCAAGGACTATCTATGGAGCTGAAGCAGACACAAGAGTGGAAGAGGAAAGTAGTCACGAAGCTGAGGGACGGCATAGCCTACCTGCTTAAGGGAAACGGCGTTCAGGCAGTCAAAGGTTTCGCGGAGTTGAAGTCACCTAAGGAGGTCGTGGTTAGAATGGAAGGTTCTGATGCGACGATTAAAACCGAGAGCGTACTTTGGGCAGTGGGTGCTGACGATGCAGGCCTTCCAACCATGCCATACGATGGCAAGCGCATACTCAGACCAAAGGACTTACTCGACTTGGAAACTGTACCCAAGAGCATGCTAGTAGTCGGCGGCGGAGCGATAGGTCTCGAGTTAGGGACGGCTTTTGCGAAGCTGGGCACGAAGGTCAGCGTGGTCGAGATAATGGACCAGCTGCTCCCTGGAATCAGTAAAGATGTGGTCACGCTCGTGCATAGGAACCTGAAAAGGTTTGGCATCGAAGCATACACAAACTCCTACGTGTCGGCGTACAGGCACGGTGAAGGGCATGTCTCGGCAGATGTTGTCAGAAATGGTGAGACACTGACAATCGATGCGGAGTGCGTACTCGTAGCCGTCGGCAAGAAAGCACCATACCAGAATGGTAAGTTAGCAGAACTTGGTGTGGAGCTAGATAAGAAGGGCTTCGTACTTGTTGACTCTAGCATGAAGACTTCCGTGGATAGCGTATTCGCAGCTGGCGACGTTACTGGCCCCCCATTCCTTGCCCATAGAGCATCGAAGCAAGGCTTGATAGCTGCCGAGACCATGGCTGGTCGGAAAACCTCCCTCAAATTTCCACCAGTACCTCTCGCGCTGTTCACGGACCCTGAGGTCGCGATTGCAGGTATGTCAGAAGAGGAAGCGAGGGTATCTGGCATAGACACGTCTGTCGGTAAGTTTCCGTTCACGGCTTTGGGAAGGGCGAGTGCATCGGGCGATACCGAAGGGTTCGTGAAGGTTGTGGCGGATAAGTCCAGCGGCAAGGTTCTTGGCGTTCAGATAGTTGGACATGGAGCTACGGACCTCATTGGTGAAGCGGCCCTCGCGATATCCATGGGCATAACTGTCGAGGACTTGGATAACGTGATCCATCCCCATCCGACGTTTTCAGAGGCGATAGGGGAGGCCGCGAGCGCCGTGAATAAGAAAGCGATACATATACTAAATGTCTAAAGAATCAACATACTCGGCGCTGAGGGGACGGTGCGGGCTTATGGGGAAGAAAGGCTTACTCGTTGACCTTGGTCTCTACAAATACGAGCCTGTTTGGAAGTTTCAGCTTAAGCTTGTAGAGCTAAGGTCCTCTTCCACGATTCCGGATACTCTGGTACTCGTGGAGCATGACCACGTGTTCACGTTAGGCAGGAGAGGCTCGGTAGACGACATAATCGAGGTAAGAGCGCCAGTGTTCAGGGTCGAAAGAGGTGGTGGTGTTACTTACCACGGTCCCGGTCAGCTCGTCGGCTATCCGATATTAGACTTGAGCGCCATGGGTTTGGGAGTCAAGCAGTATGTCCGCAAGCTGGAGAACGTTCTGACCAAGACCTTGCGTAGGTTCAGCGTCGAGGCAGGCATCAAGGAAGGCTATCCGGGCGTCTGGGTCGGCGAAAAGAAGATAGCGTCGATAGGTGTGGCCGTCAGGAACTGGGTCACCTTCCACGGCTTTGCCTTAAACGTAAACCCAGACATGAGTTATTTCAGACGCATAAGACCATGCGGCATGCAACCTGAGGTGATGACTTCAATCGAGGAGCTGTTGGAAAGGTCTCCAAGTATGGAGGCCGTGAAGGAGGCCCTTATAAAGGAGTTTGAGGCGGAATTCGGCCTGAATTTAAGCCCGTTCCCGTCGGATTACTGGAAGGGTATCATGGAATCTGTTAAAAAAGATATAGTAAACACTTATAAGCCGAACTTTTAAATAGTATTTAAATAATAACCTACGGAGAACCATGATGTTAAAGGGACCCGAACCAACTGTGAAGATAGAAAACGTTGTGGCCAGCGTGACGTTGTTCCAGAGGCTTGACCTGTCCCAAATACAGAGGAGCTTCCCGGACGTGGAGTACAAGCCGGCCCAGTTCCCTGGTCTCGTGTTCAGGCTTCAGAAGCCGAAGACCGCCACGCTGATATTCAGCAGCGGTAAGATGGTCTGCACCGGAGCGGAGAGCGAGGAGGAGTCCATCAAGGCCGTCAAGACGGTCGTTAAGCTTCTGAAGAAGGAGGGCTTCTTGATCAAGGAGGAGCCGCAGATAGAGATACAGAACATAGTGGCAAGCGTCGACCTCCATGGCAGGATAGACTTGGAGAAGGCTGCTGCAGAATTGGAGAACGTTATGTACGAGCCAGAGCAGTTCCCCGGCCTGATATACAGGATGGAGCAGCCTAAGGTAGTCATACTCATGTTCGCCAGCGGTAAGCTCGTCTGTACCGGTGCCAAGTACGAGCGCGAGGTCTACGAGGCCGTGCAGAAGTTGAAGGAAAAACTGGAAGAGAAAAAATTGTTAATATACGATACAATATCATGACGTGCTTTTTCCTTTCAGCAAGACATTAACGAGTTTCTTAGTTAAGTTTTCTGTAGTTGCCTTGCCGCCTAAGTCAGGCGTCAGGTTCTCTGAGCTTCGTAGCAAGGAGAGCACAGCACCCTCTAAGCCTTTTGCTGCTTCCAGCATGGCTGCGTTGCCCTTCGTCCTACCGAGCCACTCCAGCATCATCTTCGACGCCATGACTTGGGCCAGAGGGTTTGCGTAGGATGGGTCTATGTCGGGTGCCGTTCCGTGTACTGGCTCAAACAGACCAAAATTGTCTCCTACATTGGCCGAGTAGGCTAAGCCCAAGCTACCGACTATGCCGGCCGCCTCGTCGCTCAGTATGTCGCCGAACATGTTCGTCGTGAGTATTACATCGAACTTCTGCGGATTAAGCACGAGCTGATACGCCATATTGTCGACGAGCATCTCCTCTACGGTCACGGATGGATAAGACCTCGCGACCCCGAGCGCTGCCGTTCTGAAGAGCTCAAAGCTTCTCAACACGTTTATTTTATGGACGACTGTCACCTTTTTCCTCCTGACCTCAGCCATCTGGAACGCAACCTTCGCTATCCTCGTGCACGCCTTCTTGGTTAACACCATCAAAGCGACGGCATACTCCTCGCCGACATCCTCGACGCATTTGTACAAATCTTCTGTATTTTCCCTGACTATAACTAGGTCTACATCCTTCCACTTAGAGCTCACACCCGGGAGCGTCTTGAAGGGTCTTATGTTGGCATAAAGGTCTAACTTCTGCCTAAGGAATACTACCACGTCCTTTGCCGTCTCACCGACGGGGCCCTTCAAACACGCATCAGAAGAAACTATCTTATCGAGCGAGTCCTTCGGTAAGGGCTCGCCGAAATCCCTCTTAGCCGAATCGCCAGCTAAAGCCTCCACGAAGCTCAGCTTAAAGCCATAAGCCTCGGAGACGGCCTCCAATACCTTCCTTGCCGACCTTACGATAACTGGACCTATACCGTCGCCGGGTATCACGCTTATGACATACGCCATGTTCTGCCTCACTTTTTCCTATAAATTTAAGCATTTTCGGTTAGGTTCATGCTAGCGAGAATTTTTCCCTTAAAGTATAGTCCCATGGTACCATGGTCGCACTTTTCCGAAGTTGACTGTGGGTTAGTTCACTTACGAGGAAATTTTTTCGGAGGAAGCGAACTAATCCCTTTCCAATTCGACAAGAAAATGTTTATATACAATTATCTAACCAAAAGAACGTAAAGCTCGGTCGGTGAGCAAAGTGAGCCAACTCGAATAAGCTTGACAAAGACTTTCGAGCCAACGCCTATCAGAACTTCTCGAAACTCCTGCAAGTTGTATCTTGTTTTACTCCTTCTCTGAGGTGTTAGACTGTGGCCTGGAGAAAAATTCTCTCAGAGGACTATAACCTTCCCGAAAGGGTCAGCATATTCGACACAACTCTAAGGGATGGCGAGCAGACACCAGGCGTTGCCCTGACGCCAGAAGAAAAAATGGAGATAGCGATACAGCTCGATAAGCTCGGCGTTGACGTGATAGAGGCAGGCTTTCCGATAACCTCAAGGGGCGAGTGGAAGGCAGTATCGGAGATATGCAAACTCGGTCTTTCGGCAAAGATATGCGCCTTGGCAAGGTGTGAGAAAAACGACATAGACGTTGCGGTTGATGCGGGCGTTGAGTGGGTCCATGTATTCTTAGCAACTTCTGACATACACTTGAAGCACAAGCTCAGAATGACAAGAGAGCAGGCTTTAGAGAAGATATCTGAAGCCATAGAATATGCGAAGTCGAGAGGGGTCATCGTCCACTACTCAGCCGAAGATGCAACGAGGACGGGGTACGACTTCTTGATGAGGGCGCTGAAGACTGCGGCCGACACTGGAGCGGATAGCCTCGACATACCTGACACCGTTGGCTTCGCGGTACCGACGGCGATTCGCAGGATTGTATCCTCCGCAAAGAGGCTTACGGGAAAGCCGATAGCGGTCCACTGTCACGACGACATGGGGCTGGCGGTAGCAAACTCACTCTCAGCGGTTGAAGCAGGTGCAGAGATAATCCATGCGACGGTTAACGGAATAGGCGAGAGGGCTGGCAATGCAAGCCTAGAGGAGATAGTCGTCGCGTTACATACGCTCTACGGCGTGAAAACCGGCATAAACCTCCAAGAGATATACAAGACGTCAAAGCTCGTCGCAAAGCTCACTGGGGTGTGGATTCCTAAGAATAAGGCAATCGTCGGCGAGAACGCCTTCGCACACGAGAGCGGTATACACGTACACGGTATACTCGGCTCTCCCGAGACCTACGAACCAATAGCGCCGGGACTCGTCGGGAGAAGGAGGAAGATAGTGGTCGGAAAGCACTCGGGCATACACAGCATAGACTTCCTACTCAAAGAGCATGGTCTTTACATGGACAGGGCGAAGGCTAAGGAGGTTCTGGAGAAGGTCAAGTCCCTTGGCGACATGGGTGTGAGGGTTCCGGATGCCGAACTCAAGACTATAGCCGAGGAGGTTATAGGGAAGTCGAAAGGTAATCGGTTAATATCTCTGAAGGAACTCGAAGTAACGTCGAATACAAATGGTGCTACGGCACGTATATCTCTGGAAATAGGCGATGAGATCGTTACGGCTATGTCCCTTGGACATAGCCCGGCTATCGCATCCCTCTCAGCTCTTATGAACGCCATATCGAGTAAGATGAACGTCAAGTTAATCGACTTTAGAATCGATGCAACGTCTTACTCGCCGGATTTAACATGCGAAGCAGAAGTGGTGCTAACGATCGACGACTCATCGGAGTTCGTTGGCGAGGCAGTTGGACATGACCCAGCTTTCGTTATAATAACCGCCGTAATAGCGGGCATCGAAAGGGCCATGCTGTACTCAGTCGGAGGCGGTGCAACATGAAGGCTTTCATGAAACGTTTTTATAATATGGGAATGTACCATTCTACCTCGAAGCATGAGGGTGATAACGGTGCGCCAAGTTCTCTAAACAAGGGCGGACAAGCCTTCGCCCAGCATCTACCCTCTAATATCAACCTTTCCCCATCATCTCTAGATTCTTTATGGAGCTGTGAAGACGTATGGTAAGGGCAGCCAACGCTCTAGTCAAGGCCATGGAATCCAAGGGCGTAGACGTTGTCTTCGGCATACCTGGCGGCTCTATCCTACCGTTCTACGACACGCTTCATGACAGCAATGTAAGGACCATACTTATGAGACACGAGCAGCAGGCGGCGCACGCGGCAGAGGGTTATGCGAGGGTGAAGGGCAGGCCCGGGATAGCCGTAGCAACCTCGGGGCCAGGTGCCACGAACCTCGTGACCGGCATAGTTAATGCGATGATGGACAGCCAGCCCGTTATAGCGATCACTGGTCAGGTTCCGCGTGATTCACTCGGAACAGATGCCTTCCAGGAGACAGACATAACGGGCATACTCTTACCCGTTACGAAGTACGCCGTGACCGTCAAGGACCCATCCAAGCTAGCTCAAACTTTCATAGACTCGTATCACATCGCGTCTACTGGTAGACCCGGTCCTGTTCTCATCGACGTTCCCAGAGATGTATTCCAGGCAGACGTCGAGCCTTACTGGAAGGATGAACCGAGCCTGATAAAGTACGCATCATGCCCTCCGGCAGGACAAGTTCAAGAGCCAAACCCGGAGCTCATATCGAAGGCTGCCGAGATTCTGATGAACGCCGAGAAGCCCGTGATAATAGCTGGCGGAGGTGTGATAATAAGCAACGCCACCAACGAGCTAACAAAGCTGGCCGAGTATTTGATGGCCC